>JAEWOS010000001.1 GCA_023460855.1 Bacteroidota bacterium
TTTATGCCCTAAAGCCGCCATCTCAAATCCTAATCCCCTGCGCTGGTTTCTTAAAAACCGGACTGCAAAGGTAAGAAAAAAATATTACACGATCCAAATTTATTTTTGTAAAATTTAACGAGGACCGTAACCCTATCTTCTGCTCCCCCCAAAAGGGACCGCAAAGATAAATACTTATTGACATCATTTCCAAACAAAATCTAACTCAACTTAAAACCATGTGGATAACCACCAAATTAAACAAGCTGATATTGTGGATGTTATACCGGAAATAAAAATTTCCAACATTAAGTATCAGCCTAATTACATGCGTATTTTTTGGTAAATTACTGTGAGAAAATCAGCAAAAGATCGCTCTAAAAGCACAATATCGCCGGATTTAATATTCAAAAATCCACCTTCTCCTTTAACAGAAGCACCATTAATTTGAAAATACTGCACTGGCTCACTTTCTTTTCCCATCAATTGAACTGACGAGCCCAACAATTTCCCGGAACCAATGCGATAAGATTCTCCCACAGACAGCGGGTATGAAAAATAGGATCTTGCCGGTAAATTTACAGACCTGCGGTTAATTGTCACTTTGGAATCTGTAGCCGGAGCACCAAGTATTATAACTACATTTTTATAAACAGGAATTTCCCGTGCAGGAACATAATACAGTTTAAGACGGTAATTCCAGGGATCGAATTTCTGATCAGACCCATCCACAGAAGGAATTGCGGAATACGAAAAAGCGTTTGCACCGATCTCTTTCGCTTTCGCATAAACTTTAGAGAACACATCGACATCATCGTTACTGAATCCCTGAACTTCGAGTTCTGCTAAATATTCGCCACCCGAAAAATCAGCAGGAAGCCGGTAAAAAATTTTGTCCGCATTATCATGGACCTTTTCCATGTGGTGAAAAACAACCTTTTGCCCCCAGCAAAACGACGTGAATATTAGCGTTACAGCCAAAAATATATTCTTAAGCATCAGATGATTCTTTCAAGGTATTCAAACAATCTTCGAGGCTGTTCTGCCAGTTGCGCGGCTCGACGCCATAAACTTCTTCAATTTTGTCCAGGCACATCGTACTCCGTACCGGTCTTTTGGCCGGAGTAGGAAACTGATCTGTAGTTATCGGATTAATTTTTACGTCTGATTCAGAAAGCTGTGCAATTTTCGAGGCAAATTCAAACCAGGTTGCTTCCGGATAATTTGAAAAATGAAAAACACCGAATTCTTTATCCGGATTTTCGATTATCTGCAGAATTGCCAACGCAAGATCATTCGCATTGGTTGGCTGACCAAACTGATCGTTCACCACGCCAAGCTCCGGTTTGGTTTTGAACAGATTCATCATTGTTTTTACAAAATTCTTGTTGAACTCTGAATAAAGCCAGGACGTTCTCAGAATAATGGTTCGCGCACAATTTTCCATTGCAAGTTCCTCACCTGCGAGTTTTGACTGTCCGTAAACACCAAGCGGATTCGTAAAATCATCTTCGGAATAAGGCAGACCAGTATCCCCATCGAAGACATAATCGGTGGAAACATGGATAAAAACGGTGCGATTTTCGGCGCACGCTTCCGCAAGATTTCCAACTCCTTCTGCATTTACGGCGAAAGCCTTTTCAGGTTCCTGTTCGGCTAAATCCACAGCTGTGTAAGCAGATGCATTAATACAGTACGCAGGTTTTACGTCTTCAAAAACTTCTTCAACCGCACTGCTGTCGGTGATATCCATTTCCGTGGAATTCGTGAAAACAAATTCGAAGCTATTTTCGAAATCAACAGCGATTTTTTTTAAACACTGCCCAAGCTGACCATTAGCACCGGCTACCAATATTTTTTCTTTTCTCATCATGCGGTTGCTTTTTTATTCTGATTTCGTAAAAACTGAACCCTGCTCTGGAAATCATCCTGTTCCAGATCTACCAGAAAACTCTCAAATAAGTCTTTGGTTTCCGGCGGATGAACTTCCGATCTGCGGGTTTTCATATTAAAATATATGATCGTCATCCAAAGTACCGCATGAACCTGCGTGCCTTCTTCATTCATCATCAAAATTTCCACTTTCGAAATTCTGTCCGAAATAGAAATCGTTTTACTACTGATCTTCACTCTGGCATTATACCTTACTTCCTTCAGATACGCAATTTCATTCTGAATGGTAATCCACGTGCAGCCTGTTCTGCGTGTATATTCCTCATAGGTGAATCCGTAATGAGATTCAACATGATCCTCACGCGCATTAAGCATATAATCGATATACTTCGTATTATTGAGATGACCGATGGGATCGCAATCATTGAAACGCACTTTTACAATTGTTGACACTTCTTTCTCCATTCTGCAAAAATAAAAAACCATCTCACAAAGAGATGGCCTGTGTTATAAAAACTGATTGATTACAATCCTAATTCTTTTCTTACCAAAGATGTTGCATCCGGACCTCCTTTGTAAACAAAGATGGTACTGTTGGCATCGATAATATAATCCCAACCGTTTGCTTTTGCAACTTTAGAAACTGCATCATTGAATTTTTTCTCGATTGGCGCATATGCTGCATCTTCTCTCTTCTTAAGATCCTGCATTGCAGTGTTTCTCATTGTTTCAAGATTCTGTGCCAGTTTCTGCATTTCAGCTTCTCTGGTTTTGTTGGTTTCTGCAGTTTGCGTGGCAGCTTCTTTTGCATACTTTTCGTAAAGCGTCTGCGCAGATTGTGCCTGCTTTTTGATTTCAGCTTCCTTACCATCTGCATAAGCCTTAAGCTGATCATCTACTTTTTTCTTATCCGGCATTGCACTAAGCACTGCTGCTACGTCCATTGTTGCAAATTTCTGAGCTTTTGCCACACCTACAGCTAAAAACAATAATACCGCTGTAAAGAATACACTAATTTTTTTCATAATTGAAGTTCGTATAATTTTTATTTGTTGTTGGATTAAGCCTTTCTTAAAAGGTTAAATTTTTTATTTTGAAGATTTCTTTGCCGGCGCTGAGCCTTTCGTTAAAATATCCAGTACTTTTTCTGTATAGTCATATCTTTTCTGCAGGAAGAGTACATTGTTCACGCTGTTATCAAGAACTATGCCCAGACCGTTCTTTTCGGACATTGTTTTGATGGCATCCCAGATCTGATCCTGAAACGGCTGAGTAAGGTTTGCTCTGAGCTTTGCGATTTCTCCGTTTGTTCCGAATCTTAAGCCAAGCGTCGTCTTGATATTTTTCTCGAGATCCAGTACTTCTTTTTCGCGCTGCTTCAGCTGATCGCCTACCAGTAAAATCTTCTCACTGTCGAAAGCGGCTCTCTTCTTTTCATACTCCGACTGCAGGTTTGCTATTTCGGTTTGCCACGTTGCAATCTGCTGATTCAGTCTGTTTTCTGCTTCTTTATACTGGGGCATTTTTCCCAGAATATATTCTGTATCCACCACACCGATTTTTTGAGCATTTACAGAAAGTGCTGTAAAAAAGAGTGTGAAAGTTAAAAATATTTTAAAAATTTTCATTGTTTTATAATGGTTGGTTCATTAAGAAATGTGTTTTCCAACCGGACTTTTCTGTTCCGTAAGTAGGTGTATCGAAACCATATGCAAAGTCAAAACCTAATAAACCAAATGCTCCCATATAGACTCTAACACCCAAACCTGCAGAACGTTTCAGCTGGAAAGGATTATAGCTTCCCCAGTTATTCCAGGTATTACCACCTTCTACAAAAGTGAGCGCAAAAATCTTCGCAGTTTGCGACATGGAAATTGGGTATCTAAATTCTAACGCAAATCTGTTGTAAATAGTACCTCCGCCTAATGCAGTAATATCGCTGTACTGTCCACCGTCTGAGGTTGCATTCTCGTAACCACGAAGCGGAATAAGTTCACGACCGTCAAATCTTCCTCCAAAAAGACCAACACCACCTACATAAAATCTTTCGAATGGCGGCGCTCCAAGCTCACGGTTGTATCCGTTCATGAAGCCCATTTCAGCTGTAGTTCTCAAAACGAGTTTCCCTACGATTTCATTGTACAGATCCCATCTCATTTTAGCTTTATAGAATTCCATCCACTTATACTTTTCCATATTGGAAATGTTGCTGTAGTCCTTTTTGCTGAACAGGGAATACGGCGGCGTAAGCTTCAGTGAAAGTTCCATATCCGATCCGGAGGTAGGGAAAATCGGGTCAATTCCTGCTGATTTTCTGCTTAGGGCAAGGTTGAGGTTCAGGTTATTGGCATTACCGTAACGAACCTGCTCTGTTCCGAACTGAAACGGATAGTTGGAGAAATTATACGTCTGATATTGAAGTCCTGTGTACAGTGAAAAATAATCATCCGGCCATCTCAACAAACGGTTCAAACCTAAATTCGCTGAGAAAATATTCAACTTCATCGGATCATTGTTCATATCGGTGTATTTCACCAGTGACTGGTTTACACCAACAGAAAGTGCTGTAGGCCTTGTTCCGAAAAGCCATGGCTCCATAAAGGAAATCCCGTAATTCTGGAAAAACTGACCTGCCTGTGCCTGAATGGAAAGCATTTGCCCGTCACCCTGTGGAACCGGATTGAAATCCTTGAATTTCAGAAAATTCCTCAAAGAAAAATTATTAAACGTAAGCCCCAGTGTTCCGATAAAACTGTTTCCTCCATAACCGGCCTGCAGCTGAACCTGCGAAGAACCTTTTTCAACCAGAGTCCAGTGTGCATCTACCGTATTGTCCTGCTGGTTTGGCTGAATATCATATTTTATTTGTTGCGGATCAAAAAACTGCATCGAAGCAAGATCGTAATATGTTCTCTTGATTGCAGACTTTGCGAAAAGACTTCCCGGCTTCGTTCTCAGTGAACGCAGAACGACATGGTCGTGCGTTGTAGTGTTTCCGCTCCAGGTTACCCGGTTCCAGGTTGCTTTTTCTCCTTCGGTAATTCGTATTTCAAGATTGATGGAATCTCCGTCTACCGATTTTTCTACAGGAGTAACATTGGAAAACAGGTATCCGTTGTTCATATAGATGGATTTGATATCGGAATCATCATCCTTTCCACCATCGATTCCTACTTTCTGATTGAATCCTACCGCATCGTAAATATCACCCGTTTTGTATCCGAGAACCCGTTCCAGATAATCCGTTGGGAAAGCAGTATTTCCGGTAAACGCAATGTCACCGATATAATATTTCTTCCCTTCTTCCAGCTCTACATTAATTTCATAATTTCTGTTCTTGGCTCTCCAGACAGAATCTGAAACAATACGTGCATCGCGAAAACCGAGCGAGTTGTAATAGCTGATCAGGTTTTGTTTGTCTTCTTCGTATTTCTCCGGAATAAATTTCGAAGGCTTCAGAATAGAACCGGGCGTAAAACGCTTTTGTTTGGTATCCTTGAATGCTTTTCTCCGTAGTTTGCTGTCAGTAATGCTGTTATTACCTTCGAATTCGATATGGTTGATTTTGATTTTCTTGCCCTTATCAACTTCAATGGTCCAGTCCTGAAGATTAGGATCTTTTACATTCGGCTTCGGAACGATATTGATTTTTGCATCTGCAAATCCCTTTTTCTGATATTCTTTAGGAACGTTGGTTTTAAGCGTCGTTATCAGGTTTTGGGTAATTTTCACCCCAGGTTTCAGGTTGTGATCTTTCGCGAGTTTCTCACTTTTTGATTTACTAACGCCTTTTCCTGTGAATTTCACTTCGCCGAGTTCCTTCAGATCCTCAAGCAGGAAACGCAGAATAACCGACTGGCCATCCACATCCTGTACGTACACTTCAACTTTTGAAAATGAATTCGTTTCCCAAAGCCTTTTAATGGCATTGCTGATCTTTTGGCCCGGAATATCAACCTGCTCGTTTTTGGATAAACCAGTGAAACGCAGAATTTGAGCTGCAGAATATTTCTTTACGCCGTCTACTACAATATCTTTCAGGATATAGCTTCCTGCCTGATTTTGCGAATATACAGGTTCGTTATCCTGCGAATTTCCCTGTGGTGTAACCTGGCCATAAAAATGTGCCGCAGCTACAAACATTACGATAGGGATTAGCTTAAACTTCATTATATTTTTCTACTTTTCTATTTTTATTTGCTCCCTGCGATCTGCTCGCTGGTTTTACCGTATCTTCTTTCCTTATCCTGATAATCTGCGATACACCGGAAGAAAGTATCTTTCTCAAAATCCGGCCACAGCACATCCAGAAACTGCATTTCTGCATAAGCGATCTGCCAGAGAAGGAAATTACTTATCCTCACTTCTCCGCTTGTTCTTATCAATAAATCTACAGGGGGGAAATCTTTAGTATACAGATGTTTTTCAAATATTTCTTCATTAATATCTTCCACATTAAGTTCACCATTTTTCACTTTTTCGCTGATCCGCTTTACGGCTCTTACTATTTCCTTCTGCGAGCCGTAACTAAGCGCAAGTATGAGGTTGCCTTTCGTATTTTTGGCTGTAAGCTCCACTACCTGCATTAACTGATCGCGAACCAGATCCGGCAGCTTATCAACTTCTCCAATTACATGCAGACGAAGGCCTTTGGTGAAAATTTCTTCTGCCTCAGCTAAAAGCGTTTCTGCAAGCAGGTTCATCAGTGTACTTACTTCATCATCCGGTCTGTTCCAGTTTTCTGAAGAAAAAGTGTACAGCGTGAGGTAAGGAATATGAATTTCGTTGCAGGCGTTGATGGCATTGCGAACTGCCTGTACAGCACTGCGGTGACCATAAGTTCTTTCCTGTCCTCTTGATTTTGCCCATCTTCCGTTACCGTCCATTATTATTGCGACATGCTGCGGAAGTTTAGCAGGGTCTATTTTATCTTTTATTTCGGACATACTAATCTTCGCAATAACACGGCGGCCTACCAAATGAGTAAGTTAAGCCCAGCGTTACACTGTTAACCCAGTCTGTGCTTTTAATATCACCGACTTTTCTGTTCTGATAAAATTCAGCTTCGCGGTCCTTGGACACGGAGTAATAAATACCCGTCTGCAACAAAGACTGACTTGTGCCGGGAGCAAGAATTTCGGAATTGTATGTGGATTTAATATCTTTTTCACTGATTTCGCTGTAATCCAGCTGATCGGCAAGCGTAGGGCGTATCATTACCTCACCGGAAATAGCCCAGTTGTAATTGAATTTATATTTCAACCCGATTCCTGCCGGAACAAATCCTGTTATTTTACGGCCGCTTTCATAGGTTACCGTGCTGTTAAAATCCAGTTCATTAGCCGGAGCAATAGCGACACCGTTTGCATCACGCTTGAAATCGTGGTGCATATTTGCCTGGGTTACATCATGCATCATTGCACCAACCCCGAGGAAAACATACGGACTCAGCATACCTCTTCTCTGCTCGTTGTTCACCGGAAAAAAGTAATACTCGAAAACTGCACTTGCTTCCAGTAAATTATTGGTTCCCCACATCTGTCTGTTGCGGCGGTATTCCTCTTTCGCAACCCTGTCGTCAAACTGAATATGGCTGTATCCTAAATCGAAACGAAGCGTCTGGTACGGATTAAAGTTCATTCTGTACAAAATTCCTCCATAGCCAGGGAACCCCATTTCGGACATCGGACCGATTGGTCCCTGAAGTAAATAATTTGTGCGGCCTATATCGCCAACCAGATTGCTCATACCAAAACGTACACCAAGTTCATGTCGCTGAGCTTTCAAACCTGAAACAGAAAACGCAGCTGCAAACAGGAAAACAAATAATCTTTTATTCATATAATGGTCGGGATTTACGGTTATATCTGTAATACTGGCCGTTAAATAA
>JAEWOS010000002.1 GCA_023460855.1 Bacteroidota bacterium
TTTATGCCCTAAAGCCGCCATCTCAAATCCTAATCCCCTGCGCTGGTTTCTTAAAAACCGGACTGCAAAGGTAAGAAAAAAATATTACACGATCCAAATTTATTTTTGTAAAATTTAACGAGGACCGCGACCCTATCTCCTGCTCCCCCCAAAAGGGACCGCAAAGATAAATACTTATTGACATCATTTCCAAACAAAATCTAACTCAACTTAAAACCATGTGGATAATTATTATGTTAAACCAGCTGAAAGTGTGGAGATTATAAGAAAAAAAAAAGTTTTTGCACATGAACACAGACTAATCAAATGCAGTACTTTTCTATAAGAAAACAATAATGAAATGATACTAAGATTGTACAGGCAGCCACATTCTGGCAAGGATACGATACAGATAGTATCCTAAAATAAGCCCTACAAAATCTGCAACAAGATCCCATAACTCCATCGTTCTTCCCAGTCGCATCTCTTCCTGAAGGATTTCAGTAGCTACGGCATAAATCATCGTGATATAAAAGAAATTACGAAACGTAATTTTCGGAAAAGCAGCAACGAACACAAATCCGAGCAGCACAAAAATGGAAATATGAATTGCCTTATCTATACCTGAAAACAAAAACCAGTAATCCTGCGTTTCCGTTCCGGGTTTTAGAAGCATATAAGTAAGAAATGCCCAATAAATGGGCAAAATCTTTTTAAATATCTTCGAAATTTTATCCAAGCGTCGCCTGATAATCTTCAGCACTCAACAGTTCTGACTGATCTGCTTCGTCAGCAATCTGCAGTTTAATTATCCAGCCTTCACCATAAGGATCAGAATTCAAAAGTTCCGGCTGGTCTTCCAGCGCTGCATTGAATTCCACCACTTTACCGGCAAGAGGCAGATAAAGATCAGAAACTGTTTTCACCGCTTCAACACTGCCAAAAACTTCACCTGCATTCAAATCATCGTCTACCGTATCCACATCAACAAAAACGATATCGCCCAATTCTCCCTGAGCATAATCTGTAATTCCAATTGTTGCGGTGTTACCTTCCAGCCTGATCCACTCGTGATCTTTCGTGTACTTTAATTCTGACGGTGTATTCATTGTTAAATTTTATTTTTTCAAAAGTAAATAAAGAAATTGAGTACGCAAATAAAAATACGATTAAAAATTTCCATCAGCACCAAAGGTAAACGTTGCAGAAATTCCGGCTCGGATTGTAGAAAGTGGAAAAGCAGTTGAAATCTTATATCTCGTCATCATCTGGTCGTAAAAAAGCTTCACATTCACATTCTGAGAAAAATTATAGTCTGCAGACAGTTTAATAGTCATCAGTCGCTGCCCACCGGTCACCTGCGAGTCATTCAACAAAATATTACTGATGGTGGTACGGCTGTCGCGCAAAGCAAAATCACCACGGATATTCAAATCACTTGCTGATCTTCTGCCACGCGGACCAAAATTACCGAAGCGGAAATTCTTGATGATATATCCGATACCTGCGACATATTCTGTTCCGAAATCTTCCGTAAGCGTGTGATTCACTAGTCCAAGCATATACATCCGGTCTCTGTTATAATGTGCACGTATCTGGAAATTATTTCTCATCGTTAGATCAATACCAATCAGCGGCGCAAATGCTTCGACATAACCAACCTGCTGGAACACAAAAGGATTTACGAAATCTCCATTGATATCTCTCAGCGTATTGTTATAGAAATCGATGTTCGACTGAATATTTGTCCCGGTGTAGGTTGCATTATAATTATGCAGAATATCGAGTTTTGAGAAATAACCGTTGATATAAGGAATATTTCGCAGCCCGGAATATACCAGCCTCCAGTTTGGCAGCGGGAAACCTGTTTTCTTAGCATCCGCGAGTTTTCCTTCGGGAGCTTTCCCTTCAACAGCTGCCCGGAATGCAGGAATCAGAACGTAAGCATTTGCAATACTGTTTCCGTCTGTAAAGCCATTTCCTAGAGGAGTAGTTCCGGCCTGTTGCGAAATCAGCTGTGTATTTGCCACCAGATTTTGGTAGACCTGCGATCCATCCTTGAATGCCGTTCTGAACATCCAGGTTGTGTTGGAAAATGTAAACATGTCCTGTGCAAAAGCAAAATCATGATTCACGAATCCTAAATTTTGTGGATTATTGAAGCCGGCCTGAGAAAAATTCCGTGTGTAAGTATGGAGTAGATTCAGATCGATACGCAGGTCATTTATCGGCATAATCTGCAGCCCGACATCAAAACGCCGGTTCCGCATCTGAATATAAGGATCATTCATAAATTCTGACGTACTGATCCAGCCCTGTTCCAGAACTGTTCTTCTGATATCCGCCTGCGAACCCAGTAAGAATCCTGCAGTTGGTCCGCCCAGAGTCTGTCCGTAGCCAAAAGCATTCGGTGCTGAAAGAAGACCCGGCAAAACAGTTCCATTGGTTTCGGTATAATCGAAATTCAAAGTCTGCAAAGATGCCAGCGAAGACGCAATCGTCTGCATCACCGTAAGCTTATTCTTGAATTTATATTTCTTGAAATTGAAACGTTTCTTCTCCCATTGTGCCGTATAAACCTGATTCAAGGAATCGAGCTCACGTTTTCTTCCTGCTTTTTTCTCTTCAATGGTCTGAAAATATTTCATCTTTCCGAAGAGATCCGGGAAGTTCATCGTTCCTGTGGCTATAATATTATTGGTGTTTTGACCCACTCCTCCCAAACTTCCGACTGGACTTGCAAGCATGGCTGTAGAACGCTGATTCCAGTTATACGTCATTCCATAACCCAATTCCGCAGTAATGAAATCTAAATACGGTAAATATTCAAACGGCAATTTGTAGTTCAGCTGAATCCTGTGATTATAAAGTACCGGTCGGCCGGCGCGAAATGCATTCTGAAAAATGGAATTGGTATCCATGGTATTTACATCCAGATTGTCGTTCAAGGTGCGCATTGCCGAATTCACTTCAAGTTTCAGTGACCGAGTGAAATTAAATCCAAGCCCCCATTGCCAGCCGAAGTAGAAATTTCTGTTGCGGATAATCGGGAAATCCTGTCCAGCGTTTCCGTTCAGAATCGCCTCAATATTCCGAAACTGTAACTCGTTATAGCTTCTGTCGATTTCCGTACGGAATGAAAATCTTGTAGGAACCGGATTGAAATTGAATTCCTTCACCCACTGCAGATATTTGGCAGATTTTGCGGTGTCACTTACCATTTTTTCGAAAGGTTTCAGCACCCACGGCTTGAACGTGAAGTTATAATCAAGGTTACCTCTAAGATATTGCGTGTAATTTCTTTTGGTATAGATATCCCTGAAATAATCATCGTTGTAAACCATTGTAAGCGACAGGTTTTCGACATCGTAAAAACGCTGTCTTTTTTCCGGATTTACCCGTTCTTTCCGCACGTTTACCACGCCGATACTTCTCTGCTGTGTATAAGTTCGCGCTACTTCTTTCAGTTCTTCTTTATTTGCAGCTTTGCTGAATTCCACATCGGTATCAAGCGGATTGAACTTCGGATCATCTATCGTCTGCGAATAAGAATAGTTAAGCGGAATTTTCACCCCTGATTTTTCCGGTAAGAACTTGTCCACATTCACTGCGGTGGTAACATTGAAAGCCGACTGTGTCGACTGCGTCCTTTCTGCCGGTCTCGAATCAATATTTCCAAATCCAACGGAAGAATATGCGGCATTGGTATTTACCTGGGCAAAATCACCAAGATTGAAGTTAAGACTTGCATTTCCTGCATAAGCCCCTTCATTTTCAACTTCCGCGAGACGTAATTCATTCACCCATAGAATAACATCTTTTGCGCGGGTTTCCTCATTTCGGATTCCGACCATCACGGTTGTCACATTTCCTAAACTTGGACGTCCTTTGATGAAAATTCTTTTATCGCTGCTGCCGAATTCTGCATCGGTATATCTTCCAAGTATATTTCCAGAAGCATTCTGATCGCGCCGGATTTTGAGATCAACAAAATTCTGAATTTCGAAATCGATCTCGTTTTCGGAAGGCCAGATATCGAGCGGCGAAGTTGCACTTCTATCCGTGTATTTCAGCGACATTTCGTATTCGTAGTAATTATCCGTTGCGTCGCTTCCGAACCTGATGAAAAACTTTGTATTCGGATCATAAGTAACACCGCCTCTTGTAGTGAGGTCCTGTGCATGAACATACATCCGCATTTTTTTGTAACGGCGCATATCGAGGCTCGTATTTTTGAATACACCGCGTGCTTCGTTAGTGAGATTTCTGACTTTTAAATAAAGGGACGCTTCATTTTGTCTTTGCGCTCCTGCAGGACCTGAAAGAATCTGGCGTTCAATTCCCGGCGGCACTACATAAGGAGGCATATTCTGGCCATTTTCTTCCAGATTGACACTTCCTACTTCAAAATTTCTGTTTTCATCCGAAGGTGTTCCTGTACCTTCCTGAGTTGCCGGAACTGTCTGGCTGAAAATCTGTCTTCCGTATTTTCTCCAGTCAGAACGGATCAGGTCAAATGTTGCGAATCTCAGTGTTGAAGTATTATCAAAACCGGTAAGTAACATTCTTGCAAACCGCACATTATTAAGAATTGATGCATCATTATCACCGGCATTAGCCACATAATCGGTAACAGGAATACGGAAAAGGTACCATTTTACATTTCCTTTTGTTCCATCCTCAAATTGTGCTTCTACGGTTTTTTCGTCAACGATATGGTTGTTCCCTAAAGTAAGATTCGCCTGATCCAGCAAGATTTCATACTGATTGTAATTTTCGCCCTGATCAAGATTATAGTCGCGGTTTACATCTTCCGCATCCGGAGTCTGTGATGCAACCTCAAGTGAATTGCTTTTTGAGTTTCCTTCCGGATTTCTGAAATAACGGTAACGCTCTACCACGCTTGAAGCCAGAGCACCCTGAAACTGATCGCTCAGATAAAACAGGAAATCATCCGCAGCAGGATCGGCAATTCCCGTGACAGGATTTACAAAACCCGTATTGAACTTTGATCCTTCGGCAGCACTTTCAAGTCCGTCGTAACCTGCATCCTGAGTCGTACGTTCGGCTCCTTCTGAAGAAAAAGCGTACAGAATCGGCGGCTGTTTTGGCTGAACACCCCAATTGGAATCTGTTGTGGATGACGGAACAGAAGCTGTCGGCAATCCGTTTTCGTACTGCATCAGTCCGTCCTTCAGCACATCTTCCGAAACATTTCCCAAATGCAGAAGTAACCTTGGATTAGCACCGAGTGTGTTTCCGTCAGCGTACGGATCCATCATCCAGAATTCCACATATTCAATGTTGGAATTCACGAAATTGGATACCGAAATCGGCCTCATCAAACCTGCCCAGCGCTGCTGCGTGCTTTCCGGATTGGTATTAACATTATAAGGTCCTCTTTGAGACGGATAATATGAAATATCGAATGTATTGGTGAAAATCTGCTCTCCAGCAACAAGATCACGTGTATTGAAAAGCTCTTCCACCATGACACGCCTTGAAGCATGGTTGGAAACAGCATTGGCATCAATTCCGTCCGGTGGATTTCCGCCAACTCCCCAGAAGCGCGGATCGATCGTGTACCAGCTCAATAAACCTCTTCCGTTTCCGTGAAGCAGGTTATCGTTGAGACCGGAAGCGGCAAACACAGGATCATTAGGGTTCTTTTCCGGTTTTGAAGCAAGCGACCATGCAATCGGTTCTTTCAGCGATATTTTGGATGTGGTCTGCTCGAAATCGTCAATGTACGTCTGATTATCCGTAGCTTTATGCAGCCCAGGTAAAAGATAAGCTGCTTCCATTCTGAAATTCAGATTGGACGGCGCCTCTGTGTCAACCAGTGGAATTTTATCTGTGAGCCTCGTTAATGCCTGAATCTGATCATTGTAAAGCACATTTACACCAAACATACTGTTGTTCACGGCTTCCTGGCCGAAATTTACTTTCTGGGTGAGCGGTGTTTCAGCATAGTTTACTGCTGTTGCGCCAATAATGAAATTCTCACTGAACCTTCTTTCCAGATTCAGTCCGAAAAATCTTTTCCGCTGGGTATTGAATGTCAGCTGGTTTTCAAGAGAAATATTAATCGCCTGTCCGCTCTGTTTTACCTGTTCATTGATGATGGTAACCGACCCAAGCATATAATCTACGGTATAATCTACACCTTCCGTCAGCTGGACACCGTTTGCGGTTACTTTTACTGATCCCTGCGGAACGTTAAAAGCTCCCAGAGAAATTCCCTGTCCGGCAGTTCCTTTAAAACGTCCTTCCATCGTATACCGCAAAGCAAGATTATTCTGCGATGCCACCTGTTTCTGCTGCGTGTACAGTTCATCAAAAACATACTGCGGATTATTGGAACCGAGCACACTTGCCATATAGCTACCGAAAGGCTGAACCTTGGTGAACATCAGTTTTCCTTCATCCGGTCTCACTGTAATCTGCGGCACAAAGTCAAAAATTCCGTCTCCGAGAGAACCACCGCTGGACTGAAGGTCGTTGTTGACATTCAATCTGTCCCAGTTCAGTAATTTCAATAGGTTGGTGTCCTGAACCGGTGTATTTGGAAGGTAGTTTACTTTTCCACCTGTCTGTGGATCACGGTAATAAACATTCAGCATAAAACCGTCCGGATTCAGCTGCATGGCATTCAGCGCGTAGATGTTTTTCATCATCAGATCCCACATTGGAGAACTCGTCTTCACATTGGAATTCGGCTTCAGAACCTTGGTAATCAGTACCGGGCTTTCCTCAGCAAATTCACCGACTTTGTAAACCGTATTGGAACCGTTAACCGTGTAAGAATACGATACCGCAAGTAACTGATTATCATTCAGCCGCTGATTAAGGGAAATATACCCCAGTTGCGGATGATAGGTAAATTCTGTAGCTGTAAGCCTTCTCGCTTTTCTGTTGAATATAAAATTTTCACCGTCTGCATAAGGCACAGTACCTCCGGTAGCATTGGGCAAAACCTGACCGTTAATTGTGTTGTAAGCGGTATTAGCATCTCTTAATCCCGGACCGAGCCCATTTACAGCTGCATACAGATTATTCTGCGAATTATCCGGCAAACCGACACCATCTCCAAGGTCCCGCACTCCGACAATACTTTTCTGATTTGTTAAACTCCCGTTACCCTGATCCAGAATCCAGACTTCCATTCTATTGATGTTGATTCTGGAATTAATCTGAGGATAATTGAGTAATGCAGTATCATAATTATCCACGAAATAATGTCCGACAAAGTAGTGCTGATTGTCTTCGTAATCAATTGCATTAATCTTGAAAGTGGACATTACGCCTCCACCCTGAACTACAATATTTCTCGCTTCACCCTGTTGCTGCGAAAGCACGAGGGTTCCATATGTTTTTCCTGCCTGAAATTCAGTTTTCAAACCAAAGAGCGATTCCGAACCTCGAATCAGACTGGTAGAAAGCGGCATATTAACATTACCGAATTCCACACGTTTAATGAGTTTATCTTCACCTCCTGTTGTAGGATCATTGAGACCTTTGGTCTGCAGATCGCGCCAGGTTCCTTTTGCCTGCCACACCAGATTCATCCTGTTCTCAAATGCGAAACCGCTTTGGGTATCGTAATTGGCTTTCAGCTGGAGGTTTTCACCTACTTTCCCTAAAAGTCCCAGCTGAATCCGCTGTTCAATATCAAAATTAAAACTGGTACGGTTCTGAGGCAGAATCAGCGGATTATCAATTTTCTGGTAAAGCCCGGCTAAATCAAAAGAAGCATAACCTGTAGGTATAATCTCGATCGTAGATCCTCCGAAAACTGTTTCGAAAAATTTATTGCGGACATTCAGCGACGGAATCAGTCCGCGTCTGCGGGCTTCTTCTGTATCCCTGCGAAAAAGCGAACTGTAGGCATCAGATTTGTCCTTATAATACTGGCGCATTGCCTGCTCCTTCATAAATGCCTGATATTCGGCAACGGTCATTGCAACAGGATTTCCGGTAATCAGGTTTCCAATCTTTGGGTAAACATAGTACAGCCCGGTCTGGATATCATATAACCCTTCATAGACAGTAGGATCCGGTAATTCGTAATCCTGCCTGATGATGACACTGTCCTGTGGCTGAGTCTGAGCTGCGGTGCTGATAAAAGTGATGCAAAGAAGCAGCAGCGCAAGAATTTTATGTGTAAAATGGATATTCTTTGCCAATCTGTCAAATATTTTTTAAAATTTGCTTTACCAAATCTTCAACGGAAATCTCAGGATTCTGCTTCAATACGCGGTCTGCAATTTTCTCGCTCATTTTTCTGGCGATACCCAAAACCTCTAACGCAGTTAACGATTCTTCCTTTACTTTATTGTCTGCAAAGCCTGAAATATGCTCGTCCGAAGCACTGAATTTTGTCACCTTGTCCCGTAAATCCACGATGATTCGTTCGGCGGTTTTTGCCCCGATTCCTTTTACCTTCTGCAGCAATCCGCTGTTGCCGCTTTGAATTCCGCCGGCAATTTCCGGTAAAGTGAGTGAGGAAAGTAAAATTAAAGCTGAAACAGCTCCGACACCATTTACAGAAATCAAAAGATTGAACATCTCCTTTTCTTCCC
>JAEWOS010000003.1 GCA_023460855.1 Bacteroidota bacterium
GAAAAAACTTTCAGCAAATTGTCAAAGCCTTTCCTGGCCGAAAGATTTCCGATCGCAACAACATTTTTGTAATTGGTGCTGAAACTCTCCGGTTGAAAAGATTCCTGCAGTTTTTGGTCAATAAACTCAAAATCGACAGGATTATTTATTTTGATGAGTTTTTCGTCCTTGATTCTGAAATTCGCTTTCAAATCATTCAGCATATCGTCGCTTTGACAGATAATCCGGTCGTAATTGTTGTAGAATTTGTAGAAAAAACGGATTTCCTTCCGCGTGACGTGTTGGGAAACGACATTGGTTTCGCGCGCTATGAATTTTGTTCTAGGGAAAAATTTCAGGAACATTGAGAGATAGGCGTTCACTTCACCAAATCCGCTGAAAACAATATCGGGTTTTCTTCTTCTGATCTCTGTTAGAATGGGCTTTAATCCGTTCCGTATTCGCTGGGTTTTAAGATCAATTACTTCCACATCAGGCTTCAGAAAATCCAGGTAACCGCCTTCTTTACGCAAAAGCATGATCTTAGGCTCGAACTTTTCGCGCGGAAGATGGTTTGCAATGGTGGTTACGATTCTTTCCGCACCACCTGTTTCCAGATCGGGAATTATGAAAATAACAGCTATTTTCTTCATAAATGTGTTAAAAAAGAAAGCCACAAAATACATGTGACTTTCCTGAATTTGTTACGGCAAATTTACCGTTTATCACTCGCAATTAACGGCAGTCTGTTAATTTTCTTTGCCTCTTTTCGGTTCAGCTTCCAATTCTTAGCGGCGCTGATGATGATGACACCAAACTGACCTTGTTCACCATATTTTTCCAGGGCTTCAGCGCTCTTCAATACGGTCACCGATTTTATTTTTTTCTCGTCCAGCAGATTAAAGTCAGCCCTGGAAACTTTCTCGCCATTTATAATCACCAAAGGATGTACGGTTGAAGAACAGGTAAGGGAAATTGATTTTTTTGGTAATTCAGGATTAATTTCCACAGCCTTTTCATTATTATACAGCGCAGGATCTGAATAATCTATCGTTTGTGCATGTGCAATACCGGTAAAAGCCAGCAAAAATATCAGTGTATATTTCATTTTTAATTAAAATTAATTGGCAACATCAGAAATAAATTTAATTCTGAGCATGCGCAGTTCCTCATCGCTTAAGTCATCTCCGAATTCATCGGTAATCACCTTCATGCTGTCGCTTTCCGACTCGCCCATAAACTCCATGAACTCCTCCACGATATCTTCATCGAAATTTTCTTCAATATAATAGTCGATATTCAGCTTCGTTCCCTGATAAACGATTGCCTCCATTTCCTTTAAAAGCTCTGCCATAGAAAGGTGTTTCGCTTTCGCGATATCTTCCAGGTCGATTTTTTTATCCGTATTCTGAATGATGAAAACCTTGTGGCTGGATTTATTTGCAACCTGCTTCAGCACCATATCCTGCATGCGCTCAATATTGTTTTCCTGAACGTACTTCGCAATATAATCTGCAAAATCTTTCCCGAATTTTTTCGCTTTGCCTTCACCGACGCCGTAAATTTTGGCAATTTCCTCTACCGTAACCGGATAATGAACCGTCATATCTTCCAGGCTCGGATCCATGAAAACAGTGTAAGGCGGAATTCCGCTTTTCTTAGCTACTTTCTTACGAAGTTCTTTCAGCTGGCTGAAAAGTTCCTGATCGAGACCGCCACCGGACTGAACTTCGGACTTGCTGCTGTCGGATTTTAGCTGATCCAGATCATAATGCCGGTCTTCCGCAATGAGAAATGCATCGGTGAATCTGCCTTCAAGGAAGTCGTGTCCTTTGGCTGAAATTTTCAGCACTCCGTACGTTTCAATGTCTTTAAACAGGAAATTCTGAACCGTAGCCTGCCTGATAATGGTTTTCCAGTAATTGTCGCTCTCGTGCTTACCGATTCCGAAAAGTTTATGAGTTTCCAGCCGGTAAGATTTGGTAACGGAACTTTCCTTCCCGACAATAATATTAATCAAATCTTTTGCACGGAATTTTTCTTCGAGTTTTTTTACAACATCGAGCACTGTCCGCAAATCGTTTGTAGCATCACGAAGCTTTGGCGGATTTTGTGAATTATCGCACATCTGTGCTCCGTCGCCGTTTACAGGATCGAACTGCTCGCCGAAATAATAGAGAATGTACTGTCTTCTGCTCATAGAAGTTTCAGCATAACCCACAACTTCATTTAAAAGCTGCAGACCGATTTCCCGTTCCGAAACAGGCTTTTGTGCGAGAAATTTCTCGAGTTTCTCAATATCTTTCGGATCGTAAAAAGCGAGGCAGTAACCTTCGCCGCCGTCTCTTCCCGCGCGTCCGGTTTCCTGATAATAACTTTCCAGCGATTTCGGAAAATCATAGTGGATCACGAAACGGACATCCGGCTTGTCGATCCCCATTCCAAAAGCGATGGTTGCAACGATTACGTCGGCTTCTTCCATCAGAAATTTGTCCTGATTGGCAACGCGTGTTTTCTGATCGAGCCCGGCGTGATAAGGAAGGGCATTGATTCCGTTAACCTGAAGCAGCTGTGCGAATTCCTCTACTTTTCTCCTGCTCAAACAGTAAACAATTCCGGATTTACCTTTTCTCTGATTAATAAAACGGACAATTTCTTTATCGATGTTCACCTTCGGCCTTACTTCATAATACAGATTCGGTCTGTTGAAACTGGACTTGAAAACAACCGCATTATTCATTCCGAGCGTTTTCTGTATATCGTCCTGTACTTTTGGCGTAGCTGTAGCCGTAAGCGCAATTACCGGAACTTCCGCAATCTTATCAATAATCAGTTTCAGATTTCTGTATTCGGGACGGAAATCGTGTCCCCATTCAGAAATACAGTGTGCTTCATCTATTGCAACAAAGGAGATTTTTACTTCGCGCAGAAATTCGAGGTATTCTTCTTTAATCAGTGATTCGGGAGCTACATAGAGCAGTTTCGTCCTGCCGTTTTTAATATCGCTGAAGACCTGGTTGGTCTGTGTTTTATTAAGTGATGAGTTCAGTACATGTGCCACACCTTCTTTGGAAGACAGTCCGTTTACAGCATCAACCTGATTCTTCATCAGTGCAATCAGCGGAGAAACCACAATGGCCGTTCCTTCAGAAATTAATGCCGGAAGCTGGTAACATAACGATTTACCGCCGCCAGTAGGCATGAGAACGAATACATCCTTGCCCGACATAAGTGTCGTGATGATCTCGTCCTGCTGCCCTTTAAAGGTGGAAAACCCAAAGAATTTCTTCAGTTCCTGCGACAGGTCGATGTTTTTTGTATTCATCTGCTAATGTTTAGTAAATTTGCATCTCACCCAAAGTTAAGAAATTAATATCAGAATTTTAATTTACTTAAAAACAAAAAATTCCGCATAAAATTGTTACGCTTTGCAAAATTCAAGCATTATCACCCTGGCAAAAAACGCACTGGATATTGAAATTTCGGAACTCAGCCGCTTAAAGGACCGTCTCGATCACAACTTTGAGAATGCGGTAAATCAAATCAATTCTGCAACCGGAAAACTGATCGTTGTAGGCATTGGTAAATCGGCTCATGTTGCCAATAAAATTGTGGCCACGCTGAACTCTACCGGAACACCGTCGCAGTTTCTGCACGCAGCTGAAGCTATTCATGGCGACCTCGGCGTAATTCAGAAACAGGATGTCGTGCTGTGCATTTCGAACTCTGGAAACTCTCCGGAAATTGTAAATCTCGCTCCTTTTCTCAAGGAATATTCTTCTGCGCTGATTGCGATGACCGGAAACGCACAGAGCAAACTTGCAGAAACCGCAGATATTGTACTGGATACGAAAGTTGAGAAAGAAGCCTGCCCCAATAAACTCGCACCAACAAGTTCCACAACGGTTCAAATGGCGTTGGGTGATGCACTTGCGATTTGCCTGATGGAACTTAACGGTTTTAGAGACCGGGATTTTGCAAAATTCCATCCCGGCGGAAATCTGGGAAAAAACCTGACCGCCAAAGTAGAGCAGTTTCTGTCCTCACATAAACCGGAAGTTTCTGAAAACTCGAATATTCGTGACGTCATTATTTCCATCAGTGCTTCGATGCACGGTGTAACCGCAGTAACAGAAAACGGAATTCCCGTCGGTGTTATTACGGACGGCGATTTAAGAAGGATGCTGATGCATAACGAAGATGTTTCGGCTGTACTTGCACGGGATATTATGAGCAAAAATCCGAAGACCATTGAAAAAGACTCCCTTGCGAAAGACGCCATGAAAATCCTCAAGGATAAGAACATCGGACAGCTTATCGTTACGAACAGCGGGAGTTATTTTGGGATTATCGACATTCACCGCCTGCTTGATGAGGGAATAATCTAGGACTTCGCCGAAAATCCGTTCAGATTTTCATTTTGATTTTCCGTAATTTCGCAACTTCAAAAATTTACGAAGCAATAAAGTGAGCGACGAAAAAGAAATGTCCTTTTGGGGGCACATTGGTGAACTGCGCGGCCATTTAATAAGGTCTATCATTGCTATTGTTGTCGGTGCCATAATCGTAGGTGTCAATATCGAATGGATTATGGATGTGCTCTTTTTCGGACCAACCAGAAATGATTTTGTCACTTTCCGTGTGCTCAATTACTTTACAACGGAATATCTCGGAACCGAAAGTTTTCATATTCCCGGTGATTTCCAGGTGCAGCAGAAGAAGCTCCTGCAGCAGTTCAATGTGATGATGCAGGTATCTATTTTCGGAGGCGTCGTTCTGGCTTTTCCCTATATTGTTTGGGAACTCTGGCGCTTTATCGCTCCGGCACTGATGCCGAAAGAAAGAAAGAATTCTGCATTTTATGTCAATTTCCTGTGGATTCTTTTTCTGATCGGAATCATGGTGGGATACTTTTTAATTCTGCCACTTGCGATCAATTTTGGAATGGTTTTCTCCATTTCGGAAAATATTACGCAGCTTTTCGATCTTTCGGATTACACAACGCTTTTCCTGCAGGTTGTGCTCGGAATGGGACTGGTATTTCTTTTTCCTGTTATTGTGTATGTGCTGACAGCAATTGAAATTCTCACACCTGCTTTCCTTAAAACTTACAGAAGGCACGCTATCGTATTGATAATGGTTGTAGCGGCCATTATTACACCTGCAGATGTTTTCAGTATGCTCGCTGCAGCCTTTCCGCTGCTTCTGCTCTATGAATTTTCAATATTTCTGAGTATGCGCGTTTACAAAAGAATTCAGGCTGAAAATGCGAAACTGAACAGGGAACAGAATCCGTAACTCCGGATTTCAGAACTGCCAATAATCCCTATCTTTGCACGAAATTTTTTGCAGATGAATTCCTTTATTGAAGAACTGAAATGGCGCGGTTTGTATGCTGATATGATGCCCGGTACGGACGAGCAACTTAACAAAGAGATGACCGTTGGATATATTGGATTTGATCCTACAGCAGATTCGTTGCATATCGGCAGTCTGGTACAGATCAAAATTCTGGCACATTTCCAGCAGCACGGTCACAAACCGATCGCTTTGGTAGGTGGCGCAACGGGAATGATCGGCGATCCGTCCGGTAAATCTGCTGAAAGAAATCTTCTAACAGAAGAAACGCTCACCCATTATGTAGAGTGTCTTAAGCAGCAGCTTTCACGCTTTCTTAATTTTGAAGGCAGCGAAAATAACAGAGCGGAACTCGTAAACAATTACGACTGGATGAAGGAGTTCAGTTTTCTGGATTTCGTGCGCGATATCGGTAAAAATATTACGGTCAATTATATGATGGCCAAAGATTCCGTAAAGAAGCGGATTACAGGTGAAGGCGGCACAGAGGGAATGAGTTTTACTGAGTTCACCTATCAGCTACTGCAGGGATATGATTTTCTGCATCTTTATAAGAATAATGGCGTAAAACTTCAGATGGGCGCTTCTGATCAGTGGGGAAATATCACTACGGGAACGGAACTTATCCGCAGAAAAGTTCAGGGAGAAGCATTTGCACTTACATCAATTCTGATTACCAAAGCGGACGGTTCCAAATTCGGCAAATCTGAAAGCGGCGAAAATTACTGGCTCGATAAAAACAGAACTTCCCCGTACAAATTCTATCAGTTCTGGCTTAATGCAACAGACCACGATGCGGAAAGATTCATCAAATATTATACATTTCTCACCCAGGAAGAAATTGAAGCTTTGATCGCTGAACATCAGCAGGCTCCGCATGAAAGAAAATTGCAGAAAAAACTCGCGGAAGAAGTTACAGTATGGGTTCATGGCGAAGAAGAGCACCGCAAAGCGGTAAAGGCATCGGAGATTCTTTTCGGAAAATCAACCGCTGAAGATCTCATCGAACTCGACGAAAATACATTCCTCGAAATTTTCGACGGCGTTCCGCAAAAAGAAACTTCGAAGACAGAGATTATCGGTGCTGCCATTACAGATTTACTGACGGAAAAATCCGGTTTTCTAAAATCAAAAAGTGAAGCGCAACGCGAGCTGAAGGGCAAATCGATTTCTGTGAATAAACAAAAAGTTGACGAAACTTTTACAGCAAAAGAACAGGATTTTATTGACGGAAAATTTCTGTTACTTCAAAAAGGCAAGAAAAATTATTTCATCATACGGGCTACAGAATAACTCTTTACTGCAGCACATTATTCTACAAAAGTTTATCGCAATCGTGATAAACTTTTTGTTTATAAAGCCTTTAATTTTGCGGAAACTACCTGAACCATGCACCGACAGTTCCAGAACATCAGCAGTGATACTTTAATTACCCTGTTTACTGATGCACCCTTTGCGATCTGCGTAGTAAAAGGTGAAGATCTGATTCTAACGGCATCTAATAAACACATGCTGGATTTTCTGAATCTCACAGATGAGCAGATCGGTTCCGCCATGTCTGAAGTGGTTGAATCTTTTAGCGGTTCTCTTCACGAAAAAATGTTGTACGAAGTGCTGCACGAAGGAGTTTCTCATATGGGTTATGGTGAGGAATTCACCCATTCTGAAAACGGAAAAACAAAGACTGCTTACTACGACTATACCTATACACCGTTGAAAGATCAGCATAACACAATTACCGGAGTAATCATTACTGCTACAGATGTAACCGAACAGATAATATCCAGAAAAAAACTTGCCGAAAGCGAAAGAAAACTACGTGAGCTGATCATGCTTTCCGAAGTGCCCATCGCGGTTTATACTGGCGAAGATCTGATTATCGAAATCATCAATGAAAGCGCAAAAAAACTCTGGGGAAAAGATTATGAAGTTGAAGGCATGAAGCTGGAAGACGCGATTCCCGAAATCCGGAACCAGGCAAACAGCAGCAAGCTGCGGGAAGTATTGAAAACTGGAAAACCTTACCGCAAAGACGGCGCAAAAATAGTTTTGGAAAAAGAAGGCAAAAAGGATGAAAGGTTTTTCAATCATTTTTACAAACCGCTTCGCACAGCGGACGGTAAGGTGGAATCAATCCTAAGTATGGGGCTGGACGTTACTGCGCAAACCCTTGAAAATCAGCTTATTTCCAAGAATGAGGAAAGACTGAAACAGTTTATTGCAGCAATGCCCATGTCCATCAGTATTCTTCGCGGAGAAGAACTGGTGATGGAACTCAGCAACAGCGCCATCTCTGAATTATGGGAAGGAGACAGCGAAAGGAAAGGAAACACGCTATTGGAACTGTATCCGGAAGTTGCAGGAACTGAATTTCTGGATACACTTCGAGAAGCTTTCGAATCCGGAAAGACCACAAAACTGCCTGAATACAGACTTGAACTGCCCGGAAGCAGGAAACCCAAATACGTTTCATACCGCTTTACACCCGTAGATTTTGAAGGGGAAGAACGCATGATTATCAGTGTTGGTTATGAAGTTACCGAAGAAGTTCTGCTGAGAAAAAAATTATACCAGAGCGACCAGAATTTCAGAATGCTCGCCGATTCCATTCCGCAGATTTTATGGACGGCAGACCGCCACGGAAATACGGATTACTATAACGAGAAATGGTATGAATTTACCGGCTGGAACAAAAAAACAGTTTCGCTGGATAAATGGCGCGAACATCTGCATCCGGATGACCGGGAATATGCCGAAGAAACATGGCAGAAAAGTGTGGAAACCGGTGACGAATATGAAATTGAATACCGCATGAAAGGCCACGGTAAATCCGCACCATATCGCTGGTTTCTCGTGCGAGCCATACCGCTGAAAGACAGCAGCGGGAAAGTTCTTAAATGGTTCGGATCCAATACGGATATTCAGGATTTCAAGATGTTTCAGAAACACAAAGACGATTTTATCGGAATTACCAGCCATGAGCTCAAAACGCCACTTACGAGCATTAAACTTTACGCGCAGGCCATGGAGCGAATGCTGAACACTGATGACAACCAAAAAGTACTTTCATTCGCAAAAAATATGTCGGAACAGGTTAACCGACTCAATAATCTGGTCACTGATCTGGTGGACGTAACAAGAATTCAGAACGGACAGCTCACGCTTCAGAAATCTTTGTTCGATTTTGATGAACTCGCATCTGAAGTAGTTCAGATGATGCAAATGTCGACTGACCATCACACTCTGGAACTTAAGCTCGGAAATACAGGACTCATAGAAGCAGACCGCGGACGCATTTCGCAGGTCATGATTAATTTTATTTCCAACGCCGTGAAATATTCGCCGGAGAGTGATCGTGTAAAGATATACACCGAAGTTACCCGAAAAAATCATGTGAGATTCCGGGTGAAAGATTTTGGCATCGGCATGAAAAAGGAGCACCTCAAGAAAATCTTTGATCAGTTTTACCGTGCTACCGACGATGATCTGCACAGTTACGAAGGAATGGGACTGGGTTTGCATATTTCAAACGAAATCATCAAGCGTTCCGGCGGAAGCAAAAAAGTGGAAAGCACGGAAGGAAAAGGTTCAGAATTCTGTTTTGAACTGCCGAGAAATTCGTAACGATTTTTCACATTAATTTAAAATCTAAAATATTGAAAAACAAACCGGATTTCCAAATAATCTGTTCGGAAGAAAACCGGTTTTCATTTTCGCTGTTAAATTTTTAAATTTGGTTTACGACAATTCTTCTTTATGGCATTCATAGACTATTATAAAATTCTTGGACTCGAAAAAACAGCCACTGCTGACGAAATAAAAAAAGCCTACCGAAAACTGGCACGGAAATATCATCCCGACATGAATCCCGGTGATAAGGAAGCTGAGAAAAGGTTTAAGGAATTAAATGAAGCGAATGAAGTGCTGAGCAATGCCGAAAACAGAGCGAAATACGACAAGTACGGCGAAAACTGGAAGCATGGTGAAGAATATGAAAAAGCGAGGCAGCAGCAACAGCAGCAATATCAGCAATCCGGAGGTTTTGGCGGTTTTGGCGGCGATTTCGGGGAAGGTGAAGATTACTCCGACTTTTTCCAGAGTATGTTTGGCGGCGGTGGCGGATTCGGGCGCAGTTCCCGCGGAAGTGCTTCAGGAAAATTTAAAGGACAGGATGTACATGCCGAACTTACACTGAATCTGCGTGATGCTGCAAAAACACATCAGCAGACTTTCGATATCAACGGAAAAAAAGTCCGCATCACAATTCCGGCAGGGGTTTACGACGGACAGCAAATCAAACTGAAAGGCCACGGACAGCCCGGTTTCAACGGTGGTCCGCAAGGCGATTTATACATCACTTTCAATATTACGGGAGATCCTGCGTTTGAAAGAATCGGCGATGATCTTAAAACAACGGTTAGTATCGATCTGTACACGGCAGTTTTAGGGGGAGACGTAAACATCCAAACGCTGGACAGCAGTGTGAAACTGAAAGTAAAACCCGAAACCCAGAACGGCACCACAGTACGGCTGAAAGGCAAAGGATTTCCGGTTTATAAAAAAGAAGGACAGCACGGCGACCTTTTCGTGACGTATGAAGTGAAACTGCCGCAAAACCTTACAGAACAGCAGAAAGAACTTTTCCAACAACTGAAAAATTCCTAAAATGAACGACAGAATTTCACGCGAGGAACTCGTAAAAATATACAAAATAGAACTGCAGTTTTTTGATGAACTGGTGGAATACGGACTTCTGAAAACCCAAACGGAAAACGAAGTTCATTATCTGCTGTACGAAGAACTTCCGGCTTTCGAACGGTTTGCAAACTGGCATTATGATCTGGAAGTTAATATGCCCGGACTCGAAATTATTCACAGCCTCCTGCAGAAACTGGAACAGTCCAACGCAGAACGTATGTCGCTGCTGAGAAAACTGAATGCGATTTCCGACAAATATGAGGATGCAGATTAATCAGATGGTCCATTGATCGTTGATGACTGCAACCAGATAAAACTTACCATTAAACTCCTCAAAAACAAGTCGAAGTGAATTCCAGTCCATCCCGGAATATTTTTCACTTCCTGCAATATAGTTTTCCGTAAAATCAGCTTCAGGATACTGTTCCTGCAAATTGTTCAGGGAATT
Organism: Bacteroidota bacterium; assembly: GCA_023460855.1. Taxonomy (GTDB): domain Bacteria; phylum Bacteroidota; class Bacteroidia; order Flavobacteriales; family Weeksellaceae; genus JAEWOS01. The sequence continues at coordinate 10,484 of JAEWOS010000003.1, forward strand.
TCCGTGTCCCTGAAATTCATTCACCGTAACTATCGCGTTGGAGAAATCACGTTTAAAAACCCAGGTTTTGAGATATTCGCTGATATTTAAAACCAAATCTCTGCCTTCCCCATCGGTTTTCCCCCAGGTAAATCTCACCGGAGTTTCTACATATTTCCGGTAATCCTCAGCTGAAAACACCTTGTCCTCAGCTGAAACATAAGCATACATCGAAAACCTGATTCCCTTTTCAAGGTGGATGTCTTCCGCGAGTTCTGAGAATCTTCCGTCTTTAATTTTTTGGACAATTTCACGGTTCCGGTTTTTAAGGATTTCTTCCCTGTTCAATTGTCGGACAGGTTCTTCACGCCTCGTTTTTTCGGTGTTAATGGTATCTGCGAAAACCTCAGCCGCACCGGATTTTTTCATGCAACTTTCCAAGAAAATTGTTGAAACGGAGAGAATCGTGAGAAAGATTAATTTTTTCATAGACTTCCGGTTTTTGCAGCGAAAATTAGAAACGCATGGACACTCCTGCGCTGAAATTCCTTTCTGCAGAAGGATTGTAATATCTTCCGCCAAAAGCATTGATGTCGTATCCCAGCACATGTTTCGTGTTGTAAAGATTGTTGATCCGGAAATAGACTGCGGCATTTGCTTTACCTAGTGTAAATTGATAGCGGAATCCCAAATTTGCAAGCCACGTCTCTTCAGAAAAAACGGTATTCGCATCATTCAGCGCAAATACCGGGAGGTAGAAATTGGCGAAATCCACATGAATTCTGTCGAAGAGCTCCGCCGAAACCACACCCTGGAAACTCTTCGCACCGATCCCGGGAATTTTGTTGCCGGAAAAATCGTCTCCGTCTTTGACGTAATCGGCATATTTAAAATCGTAAAGATGTGCTGAAACCATTAGCTGTACCGCACTAAGAACAGGATTATTCAGGTTGAATTTCCTGGTTTCCAGCATTAGTTCCAGCCCGCGCTGAACTGTGCTGCCTGCATTTACAAAGTAATCATTTCCACCAGCGTCCTGCTGGCGAACAATTGCGTCCTGAAGGCGGAAATCAAAGGCACTCACTTCTGCAAAAAGCACATTAGAAAACTGTTTTCTGATACCTATTTCTTTATTCCAGCCAAACTCGGGCCCAAGTTCTGTATTAATCTGCTGGTTGGAAGAACGAATTTCCTCTAAAGTCGGCGCCGAACTTCCCTTGCCTATTTTACCACGGACAGACAATCCATCGGCAATCATATAAGAAATGCCAAAATCCGGCAACAGCTTTTTTCCAAAATTTATTTTCCCGGACGCCTGTTCCGGAAGTATTCTGTTCCAGTGATATGCCATCATGTTGATACTAATGGCTGCATCGATAAAAAGTTTATTGCGGTAATTGGCTTTCTGGGAAAAGAAAACTAAGCCGCTTTCTGTACTGATATCATCAAAATTCTGCGGATTACCAATCGTTCTGTCATCATGATCAAAATTCCGGATCCATGCATCGTTCAGCGCACCTTCAAATCCCAGCCTCGACTGCAGAAACCAGTTCTCACTGGCTGTTTCGTAATTAAGATGTGTTCTGAGTGCAAAATTATTTTCCTGCCGCTTTTCGTAGTTGGTGATGAACGGATTTTTCAACCCGACAAACGTCGACTGAAAGGCTGCAAAGTGCGACCAGTTTTCATTGAGTTCAGCGTGATGTGAAATTCCGGCAATCACAAAATCGGTTTTGATTCCGGCATCCTGTTCCACTGCTCCGGGAAGTGTTGCCGTAGCCTGTCTTGCCATTTTTCGGTTGGTCTGCATTTGCAAGAAATTGAGTCCGCCCGGCGTTTCATAATCCATGTTGCTGTAAAAAAGCATGAAATTCAGCCTGTTTCTGTCATTGTAACTCCATGCGTCTTTCACAAAAAAATTCGCCCGCTGCATGGCCGACTGTTCGCGGTATGATTGCGTAGTGCTGAAACTCTGAAAAAACTGAAAATTATGATTACCTAACTGATCTCCGTATTTGATCTGCTCTTTAAAAAGTCCGTAGCTTCCGCCGGTTAATTCCACAGATTTTTCATCCCTGGAATTTGTTTGAAATAAAACGGTTCCACCGGTTACCGCTCCAAAATCGCCACCTTCCGGACCTTTATAAATTTCGGTTCTCTCAATTAAACCGGGATCCATCACATTCAGATATGAACCTCCGGCTGCATCAGAAAAAACGAAATCGTCCAGATAAATTTTTATATTTCTTACGCCAAACGGTGATCGCAAAGTACTGCCGCGCACAGAAAGCCTGTAACTTCCGGGCGATCTTTCCTCCATTTTTGCACCGGGAAGAAGATTGATGCTTTCCAGCATCCGGTCGGGAGCGTTCTGTTGCTTTGTGACAGCGGAAGAGACGGAAACCGATTTTGTAGAGCTGATCAGTTTCTGCGGCTTTTTGTAGGCATCAATAATTACTTCTGAAATAAGCGCAGTGCTGTCTGTTTCCTGTGCGGACCAAAAACATGATGTAAAAACGGCGAAGGGAAGGATTATTTTTCTCAAAACGGTTATGCAGCTACAAAACTAAAAAGAAAAGCCGCGAACATTTTACGATGATCGCGGCGATTTGTTCCAAAATTGTCACTTTATTCGGGTTTGTAGGAATCTTTAAGCGTAACGGTTCTGTTGAAAACCATTTTTTCATCTGTGGAATCCTGATCTTTTGTAAAATATCCGATACGCTGAAACTGCAGCGGTTCGCCAACCTCTACTTCGGCGAGAGCCGGTTCTGCGAAAGCCTGCACAACAGACAGTGAATCGGGATTCAGATATTCAAGGAAATCGGTATCTTTTTCTGCATCCGGCTGTTCCACCGTAAATAACCTGTCATAAATTCTCACTTCTGCAGGAATTGCATGCTTCGCGGAAACCCAGTGCAGGGTGCCTTTTACTTTTCGCAGACTTTCTTCAGTTCCGCTTCCTGATTTCGATTTCGGATCATATGTAGCAAAAATCGTCGTGATTTCACCATTTTCATCCTTTTCAACACGTTCAGCTTTGATGATATAGCCGGACTTCAGGCGCACTTCCCCACCAAGTTTCAGCCTGAAAAATTTGTTGTTTGCTTCTTCTTTGAAATCTTCTCTTTCGATATAAATTTCTCGCGAAAAAGGTATTTTTCTGGTCCCTGTATTTTCATCTTCGGGATTGTTTTCCGTTTCGAGCCATTCTTCCTGATCTTCGGGATAATTTTCGATTACGAGTTTTACCGGATCCATCACCACCATCATCCTTTTCGCAACTTTGTTCAGGTCTTCACGCACGAAAAATTCCAGCAGCTGGATTTCAATTAAGTTTTCTCTTTTTGCAACACCTACTCTTTCTATAAAATTTCTGATGGAAGCAGGTGTATAACCTTTTCTTCGCAGTCCGGAAATTGTCGGCATTCTTGGATCGTCCCAACCATTTACAACACCTTCGTTTACGAGTTTCAGCAATTTACGTTTAGAGGTAATCATGTAGGCAACATTCATCCTAGCAAATTCTCGTTGCTTATTTCGTACGTTACCTTCATCATAAACCTGATCGAGATACCAGTTGTAAAGCGGACGGTGATTTTCAAATTCGAGAGAACACAAAGAGTGAGAAATCTGCTCGAGATAATCGCTTTCTCCATGCGCCCAGTCATACATCGGATAAATTTTCCATTTGTCACCGGTTCTGTGATGCGGTCTTTTCAGAATTCTGTACATCACGGGATCGCGCATATTCATATTCGGAGAAGCCATGTCGATTTTCGCACGCAGCGACATTGCACCTTCATCAAATTCGCCGTTTTTCATTCTTTCGAATAAATCCAGCGATTCTTCAACCGGTCTGTTTCTGTAAGGTGATTCAACGCCGGGTTCTGTCGGATTTTTACGCTGTTCAGTAATATCTTCGGAAGACTGCTCATCAACGTACGCTTTTCCGTCACGAATCATCTGCACAGCCCATTCATAAAGCTGATCAAAATAATCAGAAGCATACAGTTCCTTATCCCATTTGAAGCCGAGCCATTCCACATCTTTCTTGATCGCATCGACATATTCCTGTTCTTCTTTTTCCGGATTGGTATCATCAAAACGAAGGTTTACAGGCGCATTATACTGCTCGCCAAGTCCAAAATTAATACAGATCGCTTTGGTGTGGCCAATATGCAGGTAACCGTTCGGCTCAGGCGGAAATCTGAAGCGCAGGTCTTCTCTTTTCAATCCGTTTTTTAAATCATCTTCAATTATCTGTTCGATAAAATTGAGGGACTTTTTTTCTTCTTCCATTTTCTTTAGCTAAAGATGCAAATTTAACGAATTGAAAAGAATTTTAAGCGGAAAACAGCACGTGCTCCACAATATCGAGATTATATAAATGACCGGATTTTTGCAGGGCTTTATACCAGCAAGCCGCTGCAGTGATCGTGTGAACTTCCCGTTGCAGAAGAAAGAACGTTATTGATATTGTTAATGCGCAGAATGCCCATGAATGCGAAAATCAGCGCTTCTTTATATTCAATAATCGATGACTCCGGGATGATGATTTCTGTGTGTGATTTTTCTGAAATTTTACTGATCAGTAAATCATTATAAGCTCCGCCACCCGTTACCAATACGTTTCGAAGTTTCAGACGTTTAAATTCGTCAGCAATTTTTTCTGCGGCATGTTCCGTAAAGGTTGCGAGAGCTGTCTCCGGCGCAATTCCTGAAAGCAGGGGATCAACTTCCTTTTCAAGCCATTCCGTTCCGAGCGATTTTGGTCCTTGTTGCGAATAAAAACGGAGATCATTTAGCTGTCGCAGAACTGCTGCATCAATTTCGCCGGTTTGCGCTATTTTACCTCCTTTATCATATTTTTTACCCAGTTTTTTGGCGTGATGATTCAGAACGATATTGACCGGACAAATGTCAAAAGCGATTCTCTTTCCGTCTTTTTCTGTAGAAATATTGGAAAAGCCGCCGAGATTTAAACAGGCATCAAATTCTCCGAAAAGGAAACGGTCGCCAATCGGAACTAAAGGAGCGCCGTTTCCGCCGAGCAAAACATCATTACTCCGAAAATCGTACACCACCGGATAATTGTTCAAAATTTTGATGGCGCGTCCGTCTCCAATTTGCACGGTAAATTTACGTTCAGGCTGATGAAAAACAGTATGTCCATGCGAAGCAATAACATCTATTTGCTGCAGTTTATGGCGGTTTATAAAATCAGCAACCTGTTGACCAAGGTAAAAGCCATATTCCGAGTTCAGGGCCAAAAGATCAGCGGCAGAAACAGAAGTGGCAGTTTTCAATTTATGTTCCCAGGATTCAGGATATGAAACCGTTTCAGTGACTAGTATTTCGAAATTCCAGGAAGAATCAGGATTCTGAGAGAATGCTGAGTAACAAATATCAAGTCCGTCCAGACTCGTCCCCGACATTAAACCGATTGCGAACCATTGATCCATAGCTCGTTTTTATTGTCCGGCCGCCGGAATTTTCTTGACATTCATATCGCCGGAATTGTTGTAAAAAATATAATGCGAAAAATCGTCTTTCGCCCACATTCCTTCTGTAGAAACCAGCGTGGAGCCGTCTTTATCCGTAACATAGACAGTATCATTGCTGTAGATTTCTCTTTTTCCCTGATCCCAGTAAACAGTCTGCATTGCAAACTGCTGCCCTTCATTGGTCACGATGCGGACGTCGCCGCGCGCTTCATAAAACTTTTTCATTTCGGTAAACCGGGCAAATTTCGCAGTGATTTTTCCCGGAACATCCGGCTTTTTCTTGTCGTAAAATTCGATATTAACGCCTTTTCTTGCGACAACATACGGTGTATCGATCAGTTCAAATTTTTCAATTAATGGAGCTGATGCGCGCATTTTTACGTAACCGGAATCACGTTGAACAATTTTCGCGTTGTGAATAATCTGTGTGGGAAAGATCTTGGTTTTTCTTGAGGCGTCTATACTCGCGAGATCCTCTTCGCACGAAACAAAAAATATAGCACAACCAAGAAGGAAGGCTATATTTCTAAGTCTTTTGTTATTTGCGAATTTTTTAATCATAAAGTACTTTACGGAACCACTTATCGCTAAAGTTAATTCCTACGCGAAGATTAACGAACGTCTGGTTAATCAGGTTATTTTCCAGCGTTCCGCGTTTCCCGATTTCCACTCCGACATCAAGACCGCTCATATTTCCCACGCCGCTGTTTTTGTACGGAAATAATGCGCCAAAGGTTACCGCATATCTATTGATGTTACGGTCGTTCAGGAAAAGGCTGCCTTTTTCGTAATAAGCACCGTATTTGTATACAATTCTGTCGAAATAGCTGCGAAAATTATTTGCATTCGGTAAAACCCAGCCTCCTGCTGAAATTTTGAAAGAATCATTCATCGTAAAAGGATCGCCGAGAAACTGTATGGTCTCACCTTTTTTGTAATCAAGCTGTGCACCTGCAAACCATCTCAGATTATGACCGTAACCTGCGCCCGCAGAAAATCCGAATGGAATCAGATTTCGCGATTCGCTGGTCTGTGTATCAATAACCGTTTCCAAAATTTTGTTATTCCCGCTGTACAGGTAAGTGGAGTTGGTATACGTAGTTTCCATTCGGCTGGTATTACCCAGAGTTGCTGTCGCTCCCACCGTAAGTTTGCGGTCGTTATCGTATTTTTTCTGATAAGTTGTTCCGAGCGTCATATTCAGGTTTCTGATTCTGTTACGCGTTTCAAAACCATTGATAAACTCAGCGTTTGACACACCAACTTCCTGCAGATCTTTAACATTTCCGAAGAAATAATTTGCGCGGATACCTACTCCCAGTTCCGGACGAATCTGGTAAGAAAGTGCCGCCTGAATCATATTTACCGATCCTTCACCGCGAAATGTGTTGGCTGTGATAATCCCGGCTCCGTCAGTGGAACTCGTAACGATATCATATCTTTTCGAACTGTATGGCTGATAACCGACCCCGAATTTAAATTTGGGTGATAACGGAAATGCCAGTGAAAGATTGGAGAGGTATGTAGATGATTTATCTCCTTTATAGGAATTGTAATCGGATCTGAAAAAATTATTTTCATTGGTTCCCTCCACTTTTACAGTGGTGAGTTGCAGATTTTCGTTGGCAGCAGGATTACTGAAGTTGAAATTGTTATTAAAATCTGAAATAAAAGCAGTTCCTACACCGCCCATCGCCTGTTGGTCCAAAGCATTGTCGTACTTCACATCTCCAATTCCAAACGAAGCATAAGGTGAGTTTCCGATGGATTGCCCGTAAAGGCAGAAGCCTGATGTGATAAGAGTCAACGCTAAGATTTTTCTCATTCCCGTCATGTAAAAAATAATGGGCAAATATCTTAATTAATAATGAACTGCGAAAATATTTGCGGGGTTAAAGTTTGTTAAGGCATTGCGTATTTTAAAGAGCCATTAATCAGAAAGCAGCACTGTTTGCTCAGACGTAAAATCCTTATATTTGACTCATGAACTGGAATGATATTTCCGGGCACCACTTCCTGAAAGAGCAGCTGAAAAAAAGCGTTGCCGACAACAGAGTAAGCCATGCCCAGCTTTTTACCGGAAAAGAAGGTTTTGGAACTTTACCACTCGTGCTCGCTTATGTTAAAGAGATTTTTATGCAGGAAAATCCACAGGCGGCATCCAAAGTTGAGCATCTCAATCACCTCGATCTTCATTTTTCGTTTCCGGTTTATTCAGAAAAAAACAATTCGCTGAGCAAACGTTTTTTCCCGCAGTTCAGAGAAATGGTGCTGGAAAACCCATATTCTTCTTACGAAAACTGGAACGCGCTTCTGGAATCCGAAAACAAACAACTAATCATTTCGGTTGATGAAGTAGAAGATCTAAGCAGCCGGTTTGCACTCAAGAGTTTTGAAGGAGGATCGAAAGTACTGATCATCTGGCGCGCTGACAAAATGAACGAAAAAGCAGCCAACAAACTTTTGAAATTTCTTGAAGAACCGCCTGAAAAAACCATCATCATACTTACTGCTGAAGATACCGAAGTGATGTTGCCTACAATACTGTCGCGCACGCAGATTGTGGAAGTAAGTCGTCCCTCTGATGAAGATTTGCGGGAATATCTGACAAAAAATTTCCAGGCAGAGGAAAGCAAAATCGAGGCAGCAGTAGCAAAAGCTCAGGGCGACGTAAATGAAGCCGTGAAACTTTTAGGAGACGAGTTCGGAAATGAATTTGAAGAACTGTACGTTCAATGGGTTCGCTTTGCGGTACAGGTAAAAAAGAAACCGGAGATCCTGAGCAATATCGTATTGTGGGCAAGAAATATTGCCACCTGGAACAGGGAGAAACAGAAAAATTTTCTGGATTACTGTGCAGAAATGTTCCGGCTTGCGCTGCTCGAGAATTATCAGCTTCCGGAAATGGTTTACAAGAAAATTGAAGCCAACAGTTTTCGCTGGACAAATTTCTCCGAATTTGTAAACGGCGGAAATATTGACTCTATTCTTTCAGAACTCAACGATGCAGGATACCATCTGCAACGAAATGCGAATTCGAAAGTGGTATGGACGGACCTGGGAATAAAACTCTCCCGCTATCTTCACCGCGGTAAATAAAAAAAACCACTCTTTTCCGAGTGGTTTAATCATTAAGCAGCTTTTTTACCGCTGCTCTTTTTGGCTGTAGCAGTGCACTGTGATGTGCAGTTTTTGTGATCCTTCATATCACAGGCTTTCGCCGTCTTTTTTTCGCCCATATTACAATGTTTCTTGCTGTCTGCGCAACAAGATTTCTTTGGTGTTTGCTGTGCAAAAGTCAGACTGAATGCTGCAATTGCCAGAACTGAAAATACTTTTTTCATTCCTAAATTATTATTTATACAATACAAAAATAGTATTTATTTTGATAGAATATCCAGTAATTTTTCAAGAGCAATTCCACGCGATCCTTTCAGCAGCAGATTGTCAGTTTTAAGCGGATTTTCCTGAAGATATTCCTGAACTTCGGCAGTATTCCGGAACCGGTTACCTCCAGGATTTGCTTCGAAAAAATTTTCGCCCACGGTAATTACGTTATCGAATCCCAGATCTTGGGTGAGGTTCAGAATTGAGGTATGTTCCGCACCACTCTGATCACCGAGTTCCAGCATATCACCTAAAATCACCGTTTTGCTGCCTTCAAAATCTACAAAATTCCGTAGTGCCTCATTCATTGAACTCGGGTTGGCGTTGTAGGTATCTAGAACCATGGTTCTCCCGTTCCGGCGCACCACCTGCGAACGCATATTTGTAGGAACATACTCAGTAATTGCTCTGCAGATCAGGTCCGGTTCTACACCAAAATGAAGTCCGAATGCAGCGGCCGCAGAAAGATTGGAAAAATTATAGGAGCCGGTAAGCTGACTGATACAGCTGATTTCTCCGAAATCAATACCTACAAAATGAGCGCGGTCTGTTTTCCGAAAGAAGTAGTCTGCATTCTCGGAACCGAAACTAATGACAGAATTCATTCCTTCGGATTGTTTTTTCTGAAGATCATCTGCCTGATTAATTAAGACCGTTTTGCCGTTATTTTTCAAATAATCGTACAGTTCCGACTTGCCTTTAATCACCCCTTCTATTCCGCCGAAGCCTTCCAGATGTGCCTTTCCGAAGTTCGTGATATAGCCGTAATCTGGTGCGGCAATTTCACACAGGGCAGCAATTTCCTGCTGGTGATTGGCACCCATTTCGATCACCGCCAGGTTATGATGGGATTTCACAGACAGTACAGTCATTGGAACGCCGATATGATTGTTCAGGTTTCCGAATGTGAACTGAACATTATATTTCTGAGAGAGCACTGCATGAATAAGCTCTTTGGTTGTGGTTTTGCCGTTGCTTCCGGTAAGCCCGATAAATGGAATCGATAATTGCTTTCTGTGGTATTTCGCAAGTTGCTGCAGGAATTTCAGCGTAGAAGGAACAAAGAAAATATTTCGTGACGGATCAGCGAAATCAGTATCTTCAACAATCACTGCCAAGGCACCATCTTCCACTGCCTGTGAAGCCTGAGTTGCTGCATTGAAATTCTCTCCCGAAAATGCAAAGAAAATATCTCCCTGCTGAACTTTTCTGCTGTCGATTACCGCTTCACGAAAGTTTTCAAACCTGTGATAAAATGATTCGATTTCCATGGGTTCAAAAATAAAAAATCCTTCCGTAACCGGAAGGATTTATATCATACAGAACACAAATTATCTTCTTGTTCTTCCTTTGTCGTTATCACTTGCATCCTGCGCTACACGGAAACCAATCCAGCCTGCAGCACTGTGCTCTTTCTTGTATCTTCTCTGTCCCGGATCCAGCCAGTAAGCTGTATCCTGCCATGAACCGCCTTTTACAACTCTGATATCGTTTGAGATTGCGGAAGTTCTTGCTCCACGGTCATTTTCCAGAATTACGTTTCCTCTCGCATCAACAACGAAGTTGGTTCTAGGTCCGTTGTACATATTGTAACCATCTGCACTGTCGGACTGTGTTCTGTAATCAAGAGAGGACTGTCTGTCACCATCCCTGAAGTTACCGAAGTCTGCAATAGTTTCTCTCTGGAACTGGCCAGGAAGATTCTTGTAGATCAGACGTCCATCAGCAAGTGTATCGTATCTTACAGTTTCAGTATCCACTTTCGCATAAGAACCGTCACCGTTTCTCAGAATTTTCTGTGGAGCATTTCCTCTGTAGTAGTTGAAGTCGTTATATTCAGAATCGATGATCGGTCTGTAGATATCAGCAACCCATTCAGAAACGTTTCCGTACATACCGTAGATACCGATATCGTTTGAAGGATACTGCTTCACATCAGATGTTCTGGCAGATCCGTCATTTTTCCATCCTGCAGGACCGGAATAGTCACCACGGCCATATTTGAAGTTTTCAAGGAACATTCCCTCGTTCCTTCCTTTTTCGCCACGAAGTTCCTGAACCATTGGTGGTTTTTCTGTATACAGGTTATAAACTCTGTTCTTTGCCATACCAAGAGCTGCAAATTCCCACTCTACTTCAGTAGGAAGACGGAACTTGGTAACCATTGCAGAATTAGGAGCACCGTTCGCTGCAATAATTCTTTGGTTGGCAGATTTCATACCTGTTTTCTGAGCCATTCTCTGGTCGTTGATGTAAGCCTTCAGTTCCGGATCATTCGCTTTGAATTTATCCATGTTGAATGCTGCACCGCCCATGTTGTTGGACTCGTTGATATAAAAATCTTTATCGATAATACCTGCATCCATCAGCGCTTTTTCGTTTGCTCTGTCAGTCAGCCAGTCGCAGTACTTGTTTGCCTGGCTCCAGGTAACACCTACCACAGGATAGTAATCGAACTGCGGAGATCTCAGATATGTTTCATTAAAATCATTTCTGGAAAGCTGGTTGTTCCAAAGCAAAGTATCCGGAAGCGCACCGTTGTAGATTTCACGGTAAGTTGGATCAGCCGGTGGGAAAACATACTTCAGCCAGGTCAGGTATTCACGATATTCGTAGTTTGTAATTTCTGTTTCGCCGATATAAAAAGAACTAACCTGCATTCTGCGGGGTGAGTTATTCCAATCATGCATTACATCATCCTTAACAAGGCCCATTGTAAAAGTTCCTCCCTCAACATACACCATTCCTGGCCATCCTTTCATGTTCTGCTGCTTACCAGCGAAGAACCATCCTTTGGAGTCATTAGGCTTCCATCCGGTCTTACTAACAAAACCTTTTGTACCACCACCTTTATTGACACCTGAACCTCCGCAGCTGGTAAGTGCCAAGGTAGAACCTAACGCTAATAATGAAAACAACTTTAGTTTTTTCATAGTATGTAAAAATATTTTCAAAGCACAAAGAAAAAATAAATTTCTCAATTAATCAAGAGAAATTATTGATTTTTTCAAACGATAACAACTTAATTTTATTGCATCATATCATTTCTTTGAAAAATTCGTTTAATTTGTATCTCCGAAAAAATACCTTATGATCAGACGTTTGCAGGCATTGTTTTTCCTGACATTTACCGCAATTTTTTTTCATGCACAAACCACCACTATTGAATGGCAGCAGGGGCGAATTCAGGATTTTGGCACGTACAAATTTACGCTCCCTTATTTTGCGACACACGAATTTTCCTTTGCACAGAATAATATTTTTCTGCACCGTAAAATTGCCGTAGCCGAAAACAGCATCGCTGTTGAAAATCTGGTTTGGAACCCTGTTCCTGAAGCAGAACTTTTTCAGCTGAACAGACATGCACTAACGGAAAAAGACGAAATTTCGATTTCTTATTCCACAGTAAAAAATGAGCGTTTCGCAAACATTTCAGTGGCTACTTTCAAGAAATCAGGCAATCAGATTCTAAGGCTTTCTTCATTCGCAATCGTTACGAAACCAGCCTCCAATCCTACTTACGGGGAAAAGGTTGGCACCACCAACAATCCGCTTTCCGCCGGAACTTTTCACAAAATAAAAGTGGACAGATCGGGAATTTTCAAAATAACAAAGGATTTTCTTTCCAGCAACGGCATCAACGTTGCCGGCGTGAACCCGCAAAACCTGAGAGTGTACGGTAACGGAGGAATTATGCTTCCGGAGAACAATCAGGATATTCGTTATGACGCACTGCAGGAAAACGCAATCGAAGTTGTGGGAGAAAGTGACGGTGTCTGGAATGACGGAGATTATGCACTGTTTTACGCTCAGGGTCCGCACGGTTATAATTTGTATGACAACGGCAACGGCGGAGGTATTAAGAGACAGGAAACCAGAAGTGATCCCGCGCAGCATCTGAAAAATATTTATGAAGATTTCTCGTATTATTTCATCAGTTTTGATAACGGGCCTGGAAAAAGAGTTCAGACCCAGGACGAAATACTTCCGGCAAATCTCATTACAAGATACGACGATTACCAGTTCATTAACGAGGACGAGGCAAACCTGATGAAACTGGGCAGAACCTGGGTGGACGATACTCCGTTTATTGCGCCAAAGGCTGTAACATTTACCACCAAATCGCCGGTTCAGCCCGGAGATGAAATCCGTTACCGGGCTAAAGTAATCGCCTATAACGCCAACGCGGCAAACATTGCAATTGATCTCAACAGCCAGAATCCGTACAATGCTTCCATTGGCGGGAATGTAGAATACTCTCCAGTGCTATATAACGGGATTTCTACAAATATGCAGGGTAATACACTGACATTCAACTTTAATCCGAATATCGGCGCCAATCCGAACGCCACTTTTTATTTTGATTACGCCGAAGTTCAGTACAAAGAAAACCTGACGTTCACAGGAGACCAAATGAACTTCCGGGATTTCGCTATCGTAACTGGATCCGGAACACTTCATGGATTTTCAGTCTCCAACAGCAGTACATTGGAGCAGATTTGGGATGTCTCTGACATTACGAACGCCAAAAGACGTGTGAATAAATCAGGAAACAATTCTGTATTCGATTTCGGATACCGGGCAGATTATACGGTTTTTAACAATGAATTTGTCGCTTTCCGTGCAGATGCTGCATTTTCGCCAACTTATGTCGGGCCGGTTCAAAGCCAGAATTTGCAGGCGCTGCAGAATATTGATTATTTAGTACTCACTGTTCCTTCACTTATGGGACAGGCGCAGCGTATAGCAAATTATCACCAGAACAATACCAATTTGACTACGCAGGTGGTCGATATTGGCCAGATTTACAATGAATACAGCAGTGGCGGACAGGATTTAACTGCGCTCAGGGATTTCATTACCGAACTGAACAGACCCGCAGGTGAATTGCAGTACGTTTTCATCCTTGGTGATGCAAGCTACGATTTTAAAAACCGGGTTACCAACAACTCCAATATCGTACCGGCTTATCAGAGTGAGGAAAGCGGTAATTATGTTTCCTCCTTTGTAATGGACGATTACATTGTGATGACTGAACCGCAGGTAAACTCCAATCTCTTGGGTATTATTCCGGATATTCCGGTTGGAAGACTTCCTGCTGCAACTTTGCAGGAAGCCACGGTGATGGTCGATAAAACTCTGGCCTACTACAACAGCAAACCGGGACAGTCCACACCTTTTGGTGTCTGGAGAATGAAAATGGATTACGTGGCGGATGACGATCACAATGAGACGAGCACTGCAATTCCTTTTCACACGATTGTAAATGATGCTATTGTAAATATTTTTGAAGGAACAACCGACAAACCGGAGTATAATATCCGCAAACTGTATCTGGATTCGTTTGTTCAGCAGAGTTCTGCAGGTGGTCCGCGATATCCGCAAGTGAACCAGGCAATTACCAACGACCTTTCCAATTCACTTTTCATGCTGTATTTCGGGCATGGCGGAATAAATGGCTGGGCTCAGGAACGTGTTTTCACACTGCAGGAAATTCAGGCCATGAACAACTACAACAACATCTACAGCCGTTTTCCGCTGATCACTACCATCACGTGTGAATTTACATTATGGGACGAACCGAATACTGCATCTGCCGGAGAACAGGTGATCAAGTTTCCAACCGGAGGAGCAGCAAACATGATTACTTCAAGCCGCGCAATTTTCATCAATTACGCTGAACGTTTTACTGAAACCTATCTTGATGAGCTTTTCGAACTGCATGGCGACGATTTTCTTTCGGTAGGGAAAACTTTCCTTGAAGCCAAAAGAATTCACGGACCGGCAAATGATCATTTCAAGGTAAATGTTCTTGGAGATCCCGCGATGAAACTGTCGCGGCCAAAAAGACAGGCAGTTGTGAACAGTATTGTCACTCCGGTTCCGGGTCTCATGAGAGCACTGGATTTTGTGCAGATTCAGGGACAGGTAAATCTGCCGAACGGAACACTTAATACCGGCTTCAATGGAGAAGTAACAGTGAATATCTTTGATAAAAGACTGAACAAAACAACCCTGAATAATGACGGAATTCTCAATCCGGTGCTCACTTACACTGAGGAAGGAAATGCCATTATAAAAGCCACAGGAAATGTGGTGGATGGACTTTTCACCGTAGAATTTTATGTACCGTACAACATCAACTACACTGTGGGAACGGGAAGAATGCTCGTGTACGCACACAACAACCAGGAAGATGTTTTCAACAATTCTGCCATTCAGATCGGGGATATCAATCCGAACGGAATTAACGACAACGAACCACCACGCGTAAAACTGTACATGAACAATGTGCATTTTGCAGACGGAGGTATCACAGACCGCGATCCTATGCTGCTTGCGTGTATTACAGATGATACCGGAATTAATTCAACAGGAGCTGGAATCGGGCATGATATCACTGTTTATCTCGACGGTGAAATTATCAATACTATTGTTCTGAACGATTTTTACAATCCGGGTGACGGTCTCGGCTGCAGTGAGCCTACTTTAAAAAATTACCAGAAAGGGTATGTTTCCTATCCGTTTCGAAATCTGGCGCCGGGTGAGCATACGCTTACCTTCAAAGTGTGGGATATCAACAATAATTCAACCACCGAAACGCTCAGATTTATTGTAAAAGAAGAAGGTGACCAGCAAATGGTTATTAACAGACTTCTGAACTGGCCGAATCCTTTTACCAATAAAACCTATATCCAGTTCGAGCATAACTGCGATGATATAGTTGACGTAAATGTGCAGATTTTCACCATAACCGGAAAACTGGTGCGCACCATGAGCCAGTCGGTTTCCGGAGAACCTTTCTTTGAAGGATACAGAACGCCAAGACAGGCGATTGAATGGGACGGAAAAGATGACTTCGGAGATACTGTAGCGAAAGGAACCTATATTTTCAAGGTTTATGCACGGAGCCAAAATCAGGAAAAATGCAAAGGAGGGGCTACAGCTGCCGAAAAAATGGTGATGCTGAAGTAAAAAATTTAAAATTAATTTATATATTTGGACGTTAAAATTGATGATATGGATATAAAGAAGAAACTGCTTTTAGGACTTGGGCTTGGAATTTGTTTCACTGCATCAGCGCAGTTCAGACCGGTTCTTACCGGTGCACCTTTCCTGCGCGTTGCGCCGGATGCGAGATCCGGAGGTATGGGAGACCAGGGTGTTGCTACTTCCGCAGACGTTTACTCACAGTTCTGGAACGCGGCAAAATATCCTTTCAGCAGAAGTACTTCTGCAGTCGGTGTTAACTATACACCGTACATGGGAAAACTTACCAATGATGTTTTCCTGCTTTATGGCTCCTATTACAGATTTCTGGGTGAAGAAGAGCGTTCTACAATCTCTGCCAGTATTTATTATTTCAATATGGGTGCTGTGGATCTTACCAGATATGTTTCACCGGGTGTTATAGCCAGTGAAGGTACCGCAAAACCTAATGAATTCGCAATTGACGTAGCTTATGCACTTCGTCTTTTTGATCCATTCTCGTTGGCGGTTACAGGACGTTACATCCGTTCGGATCTTTCCGGAGGTTTTAACACCGATACCACACTGAAAGCCGCAAATAGTTTTGCTTTGGATATTTCCGGTTACTACGCAAGTGAACCTTTTTCGGGTCTCGGAGGTATGGAAAACAGCGTTACGGCAGGTTTCGCACTTCAGAACTTAGGTCCGAAACTGGATTATACCGGTGATGATAATTCCAGATCCTACCTTCCTTCAATGGCAAGGCTGGGTGCTGGATACAACGTTTTCATCGACAATAACAGCAAAGTAGGAATCAGCGCTGAAGCTTCAAAAATTCTGGCTCCCGGAGCTGAAGATTCCGGACGAAGAACGAGAACAGGTGAGCCGATTTACGAAGTTCCGAATGTTGGAGTGATCGAAGGAATCGGAAAATCTTTCAGCAACGAAAAAAGCATCATGTATTCCGGTGCGCTGGAATATTCCTATGACAACGCATTCTTCGTAAGAGGCGGTTATTTCCACGAAAGTGAAGTACAGGGAGCAAGAAATTTTGCAACTGCAGGTCTGGGTCTGAAATACAACGCATTCTCGCTGGACGTTTCTTACCTGATCAATACTTCGAAAATCAATACTGCACTGGACAATACCCTTCGTTTTGGTCTTACATGGCATATTGGTGAAGAAACTGCTTACGCTGCAGATTACTAGATTCGATTACAATTCTAAAATACAGGCCGTTTCTTTTTGAAGCGGCTTTTTTTTATGTAAGTTTTACAAACACGAAAAATCCCATCCGGGAAAACCGAGGATGGGACTCTATATAAATTTTTGATTTCTATTCGCCGAAATGCGCTTTCACAGTATTCAAAACCTGCTCGTCACTCATTTGCTGTGAGCTGTCGAGGCTGATTTTTAAATTTTTATACTGCGCCGTATCGTTAAGGTGTCGTTTTAATTCTTCCTGAATCGTTCCCGGACCTGTAAGAAAAAGTTCGGTGCTGTTTGTAATCATATGCTCAATTTCCTTGAAAAACTTCGCTTTCGTAGTCTGAGCTGAATTGTGCGCCGTATTTTCATTTGAATTTCCGTGCTGAGCCTCATGTTTTATCGGGCTGCACAGAAAAAATTTAAAAGCATTCTGATCATCGTGATTTTTCGCTACCACAGCTTTGGAATTATCAATCCAAAGACCGGCTAATTTTCTGTCTTTCATAATTTCATTTATTTAATGTTGATTTTAATCTGCAATAATGGTACAAATGAGCTGTTAAGGAGTGTTAAAAAGTTCATTAACATCCCATTCGCCGTTTGCATAAAATACACCGCCGACAGCAATCAGCAGAAGTAAAATGAAAATGATCACAAGCGCCTTTTGTTTCTTCAGAACAGCCAGCAGCAAAAGACCGGCGATCCCCGGAATCAGCAGAATAATTTTCTCATTCAGATCCCGCATGAAAACTGATGCCGCAATAATGACCAGACAGGCAATCCTGATCCACGGTTCACGTTTTAAAATCTTTTCAGTCATCTGTTGTTATAAAAGTGTCCAGGAAAAGCATCCTCAGGTTTTTCTCTCAAAATATTCAGCAAAAACCATGACTTCAGAAATCCGTAACCATAGGAGAACATTTGAATATAAGCGGAAATAACTGCCATTGCGGCGATGCTGATATTTTTGGTTTTGATGAGTGCATGAATCAGTAACAGCACAGTATAAAGGCCGTAGAGCATCAGTATGAAGCTTCGCTGGAAAAAAAAGTATTCCACAACCCCTAAAAAATAACCGATGAGAAATAGTGAAGGAAATGCGAAGGTCGGTTTCACGTATTTCGGATGACGCTGATTAAGAATTGACCTTGCACAACCAAACTGATAGACCTGTTTCGAGAATTTCCCAAAATCTGTTCTGCGTTTATGGTAAACACCAATATCATCAAAAAAAGCAGTGGTGAATCCCTGTTCCCAGAGTGTCATCGATAAATCGGGATCTTCGCCGATGCGCATTTCGGAAAAACCGCCAACCTGTTCAAACGCAGACTTTCTCACACCCATATTGAAACTTCTTGGCTGAAATTTGGTGACCGCACTTTTGTTTCCGCGAATTCCCCCCGTGGTAAAAACCGAAGTCATCGAATATGAAATAGCTTTCTGCATCAGGTTGAAACCGCGGTGCGCCTTATCAGCTCCGCCAAAAGCATCACACGGAATTTCGGCAATATTTTTTTTGATGTTTTCAATATAATCCTCTTCCACAATCACATCGGAATCCACAAAAACCAGCCAGTCATTTTTAGCACGTCTCGCTCCGTAATTGCGTGAAAGTCCGGGACCGGAATTGGTCTTTCGGAAAAACTGAATATCCAACATTTCTTCAAACATTTCGATGGTCGGCCGCAAATCAATCTTGGAACCGTCGTCCACAACAATCACCTCAAAATCTTTATCTGTTTGATGTGAAAGCGAATTCAGCAGCTCGAAAAGTTCATCTTTCCGGTTAAAAATTGCGATGACAATAGAAATGGTTGGCCTCATTTCAGGTTTTTAAAATGTTCAGTGCTTTCATCCTTCTTTCTGCTGCTTGGAAAAAGTTTCAAAAAACTCAGGATTATATCTTACAGAACCCAATTATTTTTCAGTTTTGTGTGTTTTCTTGCTTCCTTCATACATCTCATACTGCAGAAATCTCGTCTCCAGTTTGCCGTTAAACAGTTTGATTTTTCGTGAAGGCCGCAGACCGATTTTTTTTACCGCTTCCAAATCTGAAGAAATAAGCCACGCCAAAGTATTTGGATATCCGCTTTTAAAGGTATCCCCTATTTTTTTGTAGAAATCGGCATCGTTAATTGCAATTCTTTCGTCGTAAGGCGGATTGAAAACCATCAGCAACGGAAAGTGTTCCTTCTCAGACCCGAAAAAATTCTGTTTCCGAACTTCAATCACTTCTTCCAGTTCTGCTGCTTCTATATTTATTTTCGCAGCGTTCAGCATTCTCGAATCGATATCATAACCCGTGATTTTTCCATCGAAATCTGATATTCTGTTAACTCTGAATTCCTTTATTTTCCTGAAAAGGTCTTCATCATAATTCTTCCAGTTCTGAAATGCAAATCTCTTCCTGAAAATCTGCGCAGGCATGTTTAGCGCAATCATGGCGGCTTCAATCAGCAGCGTTCCGCTACCGCACATCGGATCCAGAAAATTTCCTTTTCCGTCCCAGCCTGCAACCTGCAGCATTCCGGAAGCCAGAACCTCATTCAGCGGAGCTTCGCCCTGTTCTTTGCGATAGCCGCGTTTAAACAGCGGATCTCCGGAAGAATCCAGCGCAATGGTAATTTGGTTACGGTCGATATGCAGATTGAATTTGATATCGGCATTTTTAGGATCTACGTTTGGCCGGTGACCGAATTTATTGCGGAAATAATCGGCAATCGCGTCCTTCATTTTAAGACTAATAAACTGCGAATGCTTAAAATTATCCGAATAAACCGTAGAATCGATTGAAAATGTCTGACTGATATCGAGATAATCTTCCCAGTTGAATTTCGACAGCCGGTTGTAGAATTTGTATTCATTTGCAGCCTCAAACTCGAAAATGGGAACCAGAACCTTAACGGCCGTCCGCGCCGAGTAATTCACTTTGTACAGAAAACCGAGATCACCAACGCAGTTCACCGCCCGGTTTTTTACCTCAACATCTCTTCCGCCCAGTTTTTTCACTTCTTCGGCCAGAATATTCTCCAGTCCGAAAAACGTTTTGATCTGAATTTTTAAATTATCTGGATCTGTCATTTTGCAAAGTTAACTTTTTACTCAGGCATAGCAGAAACTACCGCGTTGTAAGTGATGAATTCCGCGCAAAATACATAATTTTGCCAAATGGCCTGGTTCAAAACGTGGTTTAACACCCCTTATTATCATCTGCTGTACCAAAACCGCGATTATGCGGAAGCGGAAAATTTTATTTCCAACCTGGTTTCCACGTTGGAAATTCCAAAAAATTCAGAAATCATAGACCTCGCCTGCGGAAAAGGGCGACATTCCGTTTTCTTAAATAAACTCGGATACAGCGTTCTGGGACTGGATCTGTCCGAAGAAAGCATCGCTCACAATCAGGAATTTGAAAAGGACGGAATTCCTTATCTGAAATTTGAAGTTCATGATATGCGCGAACCGATTGACAGTAAGCCCGTGGAAGTAGTGGTAAATCTTTTTACGAGTTTCGGTTATTTTGAAAGTCACGAAGAAGATGATGCCGTATTCAAATCCGTTTATAATGTGCTGAAACCGGGTGGAATTTTTGTACTGGATTTTCTCAATGAGCAGTACGTAAAAAACACCCTGGTTCCGCAACAGGATATTATCCGCGGCGAAATAAAATTCGACATCAGAAAACGGATTGAAAACCATCATGTAATCAAGGACATCATTTTTGCAGATGACGGTGAAGAATACCACTTTTATGAGCAGGTAAAGCTTCATTCGCATGAAGAAATTGAAGAATTTGCCCGTACAAATCAGTTTTCTGTGAAACGCATCTTCGGAGATTATCATTTACATGAATTCGATCCTGAAACTTCACCACGCTGCATTATGGTTCTGGTGAAGGAATCGCAAATATAAATACCGCCGTGATTTCAATTATTCTTATAGCCAGCGTTCTGGTAGGCGTATTATTCGGACGTTTTTTCGGCGGTCAGCAGAAAATCGCTAAGCATCTGTTGATCATCAGTGCCGGGTTTATGATTACAATATGCCTTACGGAGATTTTTCCGCAGATTTATCATGAAGAAAGTAAGAATCTTGGATTGTGGGTAATTGGCGGCGTTCTGCTGCAAATGCTTCTGGAAAATATGACGAAAGGTTTCGAGCACGGCCATTACCATCATCATTCCGAGAAAGACATTCTTCCTGTTGCCCTGATTATCGGAATGTTTATTCATGCTTTTATTGAAGGAATTCCTCTGGCCAACGAAACAGAAGTTTTTTCGGGCTATCTTCAGGGAATCGTGATCCACAACATCCCGATTTCATTTATTCTTGGTGCTTTTTTGTTCCGTCACCGGAAATTTCAGGCGAGTTCGTGGCTGGTGATCACGCTGTTCGCGCTCGCATCACCACTTGGAATTTATACAGGAAAATATTTTAATCCGGAATGGACGCCGTATTTTCTGGCTATTGTCGGTGGTATTTTCCTCCATATTTCTTCAGTAATTATTTTCGAAAGCAATAAAAACCACAATACAGACTGGACAAAGATTGGCCTGGTTATTCTCGGAGTGGTTGCTGCTGTTCTTTTACATACTACGCATCATCATTAAATACAAAAAGCCGCAATTTATTGCGGCCTTTTATGTCTAGTGTTAGTTGCTACTAGAATTTAAATCCTAAACCCAGCATCACATTATTTCTCACGTTCTTAACTTCGGAAACCGCATAATTCGTTGCAGAAACATCGAAGTTTCCCGAATGATAACCTGAAGAATAGTAAGGAGAAGCATTCATCACCTGTCCATAAAGGAACGGGTTGCTGTAAGTTGACTGCTGATTCTGGTACGTTACATCGAGGAAAAATTTCTTCCAGTCGTAACCAAGACCGAGTCCGAAAGTATTTCGTTTGGACGCGATCAGATTCTCAAATCCGAACTCACCTGTAGAACCGGAACCGGAGTAAGCAGAAACAGAAATTCCGTCTAATGGACTGGTCGCATGCGCGAAACCTCCTCTTAATCTGAAACCTGCGATCCTGTACTCTGCTCCCACTTTAAATTCATGGGTGTTCATATAATAGTCGTTGAAGAAATTGTTCAGTTCTGTCTCGGCATCGCCATAAACCGTATACTGTGGTTTGGTCAGACCTACAACATAATCCACGTTCAGTGCAAAATTCTTATTAGGTACAACGGCTGCACTCAAAGTTGCAGTTAGCGGTGTTCTGAACCTGCGGTTTTCTGCGAGTGTTTCCACGCTCATATATCCGGCAGAATCGGTGTAATAATCGCTGTAAAGTCTTTCGATAGTCCACCACGTTGGCGTTTCAAGCGCTGCACCTAAACGCACCATATTACTTACTTTACCGATTACACCAATATTCAGCGCAATTCCGCTGGATTCTTCGGAGTAAGGCGTATACTGTTTGTAGTAATTATCTACTGTGTTATCCAGATCCAGATGAAACTGTGCCGTATCATACTGTTCAAGGGAAATTCCTTTAAACTTAAGACCACCACCAATATAAAACCGGTTTTGGATATTGGCACCAACTCCTACTCCTACATCGCTTAAAAGACCGACACGATCATATGCATGCCGTTGCAAAGTAAGATTTCCGGTCACCGGATTGTTCGTAACATCCAGCAGACTTTTTTGAATGACAATATTTGAGTTCCCTGGTGTTTCAATATAATCGTCCAGCGTCCTGTTACTCAAATTAAATCCAACATTTACAAACTTCACCGGACTTTCCGGATTTTCAGGCTGAAAAGCAATCAGGGCCGAAAGATTTTTCAGTGAGCCAGCTCTGTTGGTATAAGAACTGGAAGCGGATGCCATCGTCGACGTATTTTCGTAGCTGCTGATTCCCAGCGTACCGGTAAGATTGCTGGCAATCGCCACTCCCAATCCGGCCGGATTGGTAAGAAGTGAAGTTGCTTCACCTCCCAACGCTCCGTTTGAACCTGCCATCGCATCAAATTTCGCTGATGCGCCGATTGATTTATCTGAGTACACATCTACTGCATTTCTGATTGTGGAAACATCCTGCGCCTTAGCGAAGAAAACTGCTGCCACACTCAAAACAGCTAAAGATCTTTTTATCATTTCTAGTTTTGCTAATTAATTATAATTATCTGAATCCTCCGGATCTTGAGCCTGAAGAACCACCTCTGAATCCTCCTCCAGATGAACCGCTGTTAAAGCCACCGCTGTTTCCTCTCACGCCGCTGTTATTTCTAAAACCGCTGTTCGATGGACGCTGCTGTTGCTGCTGTACGCTGTTGTTATATCTTGGAATTGCACGAGGCCTTGTCTGTTGCTGCTGAATAGTCGAATTCGGATTTCTGTAGCTTCTTCTTGGAGTAATGGCAGAATTCTGATTGACATTCTGTGACGGATTAGAAAAACCGCGTGCCTGCTGTACCTGAGAATTCACAATACCGTTGCGGAAGCCACTGTTGGTTCCTACTCTGTTTCCGAAAGGCGAACCGTTGTTCATGTAAGAATTAAATCCTCTCCCAACAGTACCGCTTCTTTGGTAGCGCGGATAATTTCCGCCATAATAATATGGATTATATCCGTAAGCGCCGTAACCGTAATAAAGTGGTGAATAATAATTCCAGAATGGGCTGTATCCGAACATATAAGGATTATATCCTCCCCATCCCCAGCTCATATAAGGATTGTAGCCGAACCATGATCCGTAGCCCCAGCCCCAGTTCATGCCCATTCCCATACCGAAGCCGGAACCCCAGCCCCAGCCCATACCAAGCCCGGAACCCCAATATGGATATCCCCATGGACCCCATGCGCCCCAGGAATTATCATAAATATTGGTTTCTTCACCGGCATAAAGACCCCAGTCGGAATCGTTTCCGTTCCACTGGCTGTATTTATTTTCCTGCTCGTACTGATGAAGACGGCTGTTGTCGATAACGCTGTTTTCGTAATAATCATAATAACCTCCGACCTGATTGCCGTTATTCTGAACGACAACCCCTTCAGGAAGTGTATCTGTTTCAGGATCATAGTAAACGCCGTCTGTCTCGCTATAGCCACCAACGTGAGCACCGCAGGACATCAGAATCATACTGCCTGAAACTGCCAGTACCGCTTTACTGATGAAGCGTTCTGACAACTGGTTGAATATATTTTTTTTCATAGTAAATTGAGATTTATTTTTTAAATATCTTTGCACCTTATTGAGCTAAAACTGTACCAATTATCAATGTTTAACACGTAAAAATACATTTTTAATTTGGATAGCAGAAAGGTAAAAAAGTTAAAAGGAATATCAGGAAAAAATAATTATCACTAAATAGATGGCAAAACTTACAACGAGAAGCGAAGATTACAGTAAATGGTATAATGAACTGGTGGTGAAAGCAGATCTGGCTGAAAATTCCGGGGTGCGCGGATGTATGGTAATCAAACCTTACGGATATGCCATCTGGGAGAAAATGCGCGATGAACTGGACCGCAAATTCAAAGAAACAGGACACCAAAATGCTTATTTCCCGCTATTCGTTCCCAAAAGCCTTTTTGAAGCTGAAGAGAAAAATGCAGAAGGCTTTGCAAAAGAATGTGCAGTTGTAACACACTACCGTCTTAAAACCGATCCGGATAATCCTCAAAAACTCATTGTGGATCCCGAAGCAAAACTTGAAGAAGAGCTGATTGTAAGACCTACTTCCGAAGCAATTATCTGGAACACCTATAAATCCTGGATTCAGTCCTACCGCGATTTACCTATTCTCATCAACCAGTGGGCAAATGTGGTTCGCTGGGAAATGCGCACCAGACTTTTTCTGCGTACAGCAGAATTCTTGTGGCAGGAAGGTCATACTGCACACGCCACAAGGGAAGAGGCCGTGGAGGAAACTGAAAAAATGCTGGACGTATATGCAGAATTCGCGGAGAATTTCATGGCTGTTCCTGTAATTAAAGGCATCAAAACCCCTTCCGAAAGATTTGCCGGAGCAGAAGAAACTTATTGTATAGAAGCCCTTATGCAGGATGGAAAAGCGCTGCAGGCAGGAACTTCGCATTTCCTGGGACAGAATTTTGCAGAAGCATTTGACGTAAAATTCACAAACCGCGAAGGAAAAACTGAATTTGCATGGGCAACTTCATGGGGCGTTTCTACAAGGCTTATGGGAGCACTGATTATGGCACATTCCGATGATAACGGACTGGTGCTTCCGCCAACGCTTGCTCCGATTCAGGTGGTGATCGTGCCAATTTTTAAAGGAGCAGAACAGCTTAAGCAAATCGGTGAGGTAGCCAATGAACTGATGGTGAAACTGAAGTCCAAAGGAATTTCTGTAAAATTCGATGATGACGATCAAAACAAACCAGGCTGGAAATTCGCGGAATATGAACTGAAAGGAGTACCGGTAAGAATAGCAATGGGCGCGCGCGATCTCGAAAACAAAACAGTGGAAATCGCAAGAAGAGATACGCTGACCAAAGATGTGCAGCCGCTTGAAAATATTGAAAATTATATTGAAGATCTTCTTCAGCAGATTCAGAAGAATATATATGACCGTGCGTTTACGTTTCGTAATAATAACATTACCGAGGTGAATTCCTACGAAGAATTCAAAACTGTTCTTGAGGAAAAAGGCGGATTCATTTCTGCGCACTGGGATGGCAGTGAAGAGGAAGAGGAACAGATTAAAGAAGAGACTAAAGCAACGATCAGATGCATTCCTTTAGATGCCAAAGAGGAAGAAGGAATTTCGATGATTACGGGCAAAACTTCAAAGCGCCGGGTAATTTTCGCAAAAGCTTACTAAGTTTATTTCAGGATTTCGGAGTAATTATTATAAAATTATACGCTGACACCTAAGCGTGTTACGAAATTGTATACATTTGCTTCAGTTAACAATTTAAAAATAAACTACTATGTCACTAAACATCATTGATCTGATTAAGGGTCAACTTGGTCCTGCGCTCGTTTCGCAGGCATCTACGAATTTTGGTGAAAGCGAATCAGGAATTTCCAAAGCAATCAGCGGTCTTTTGCCTGCAGTTGTTGGCGGACTTGCGAACAATGCAAGCAACCCGACTGTACTGGATTCTTTGACCGGTGCTCACAACAATGGACTTCTTGGTAACCTTTTAGGTAACACTACCAACAATTCACTGATTTCTACAGTGCTTTCTGCAATCTTTGGAGACAAAGTAGCCGGTTTGGTTAACTCTATATCCAGTTTTGCAGGTATCGGAAACGGCAGTGCCAATTCACTTCTGAATATGGTAACTGGTGCAACACTGGGTTCAGTTGGAAAATATGCTGCAGAAAACAATCTGGACAGATCCGGAATCAGTTCTTTACTGAGCGATCAGAAAGGAATTGTATCTACCCTTCTTCCTGCAGGGCTTTCCCTGGCTTCCTTAGGTCTTGGAAACTGGTTTGGCGGTGATGATACTGTAAGAACAGCTACTGGAAATGTTCGTCACGACGAGCCTAAAGTAGAAGTTCACAGAGCAGGTGAAACACACGTAAATGTTGACAGAAATGACAACAATGGCGGAGGTTCAATCTGGAAATGGTTATTGCCTTTAATCCTTCTTCTGGGTCTTGGTTACCTTCTTTGGAAGCAGTGCGGCAACAAAGATACTACTGCAACTACAACTACCGTAGATTCTGTAGATTACGTTACTGATACTACTGCAATTATCGCAGATACTACCGCTACTATTGACGGAAACAGAACTACTACAGATATCGATCTGAACGGAACTCCGATCCAGGGTTATGCCGGTGGAATGGAATCCAGAATGATTGATTATCTAAAAGGCGGAAGCTATGACAACGCAACAGATGATGCTCTGAAAGATACCTGGTATAACTTCGATAACGTTAATTTCGAATTTGGAAAATCTGACGTAATTACACCTGAATCTGTTGGTCAGCTTGAAAACCTTGCTGCAATTCTGAAAGCTTATCCAAATGCTAAAATCAAAATTGGAGGTTACACCGACAAAAAAGGTGATGATGCTGCTAACAAGCAACTTTCTCAGGCGAGAGCTGATTATATCCAGCAGAGACTTACTTCCCTTGGTGTAGGTTCTCAGGTAATCGGCGCTGAAGGTTATGGTGAAGAATTCGCAACGGTTGCAGAAACTGCAAGTGATGAAGCAAGAGAAGCTGACAGAAAAATGGCTGTTAGATTCGCAAAATAATCCGGAAATTCCGGTATAAATAATCCCGCTTCATTTTGAGGCGGGATTACTTTTTTATAAAAATCTAACACGACGGATGATTACTTTTTATTTTCATCCTTGTTTTCTTTCTCTCTTTCTTCTTTCGTGAAACCAATTGCCCGTCGCGGCTTTTCTTTTACTGCATACGCATTAAGTTCCTTTTTAAGTCTTTCAATTCGCGGGGCAAAAACATCATAGTCGCTTGCTGAAACTTCATAAATAAACTGCTGCACTGATTTCAGATATTCATCTGTGAGTTTTCCGGAAGCTTCGAGCAGACTGCTGTCCAGCAGAGAATTTTCGATTTTAAAATTCGGATTTTTCACCTTCAGATAATAATTCCGCAGCCGTTTTTTTACGCTTTGGGTAAAATCAATCACCATCGTATTGCTGAACAGTTTCATTTTATCGGAATATCCAATCCAGAAAGGTTTATGATCTGCACCATTGAATCGCAGAATCTGCATAAGTACGGAATCGTCTTCCAGATCTTTTGTGAGGTAACGCAGAATCATTTGCGACCGTTCGTCGCGGTTTGGCGGAAAAACCGGTATTTTTACGTCGAACCTTCCCGGTGCAAAAACTTCGCTGTCCATACCCAGTAAATTGTCGGCTGCAACCACCATCAGCAAATCTTCGTTAACAAAACGGTGAATGCTGTGCAGTATTATTTCTTTTGTTTTCTCATTTTCGGAATACTGTGTCTGCTGACTTGAACGTTCCTGTGCAATCCGGTCAAAATCTTCCAGAAACAATAAAACTTTATCTTCCTTCATCATTCCGGTCAGGAAATCATTGAAATCCGTCTTCTCTCCGTTGATAAAAGAAGTTCCGAGATAAGAATTTTTCACTTCCTTGAATTCAAAACCGATAATCTCCGCGATTTTGCGCGCCCAGAAAATTTTTCCGCTGCCTTTCGGTCCGTACAGTATGATTCCGGCAGGTTTGTAAATGCCCCAATCCTTTTCCTGTTGCTCGTCGATGAAAGGATTCAGCATTTCAGAGATATAGAAAAAAAGATCGCGGTAACCAATGAAATCGCGTTTTGCGAGCGGAGTTTTTTTTCCGAAATAATCATATACAAAATGATAATCTCCGCCGAGCTGGTTATCCACTCCAAAACTGGAAACGGTGGAACGGTAAATTCCGGATTCCAGCAGTGCCGGTTTCTGTTTTCGGATCACCTCCTCCACTTTTGCTTCAGGCTGATTGATTTCTGCAGCGATATCGGTAACTGTCTTCTCTTTCACGAGATCCTTTTCATAATTCCTCAGAAATTTCACGTTATCCCTTGCAAATTTTTCGAAATCCTCTTTTACTTCGAGTGTTGAAGTGAGACATTCAGAAAGTTCCAGGTCAAAATCTTCAATAAACTGCTTCATGCTCTGCGTGGTAACTCCGAGCTCCTTTGCCAATTCAGTTATTTTCATAAATAATGTAATCTCAATATTAAAGATAAGTTTTTTTTGTGAGCTGCCTTTTTGCGATGGTACACCATATTTATATTTTGATGCGAAACCGTTTCTTATATGCAAATCATTACCTTTGTGTTATGTCTGAAATTAAAGATAAACGGCTTTTTCTGATCGATGCATATGCAATGATTTTTCGCGGATATTACGCACTGATACGCAATCCAAGGCTTACTTCGCAGGGTTTTGACACTTCCGCAATTTTTGGATTTACCAATTCACTGATCGAACTGATCCGACGTGAAAAACCTACGCATCTCGCAGTAGTATTTGATGTAGGCCGGACCAACGTTCGTAACGATGATTTTGCCGATTATAAAGCAAACCGGGTGGAAACACCTGAAGCAATACTCAATGCCGTTCCGTACATTCACCGGATTCTTGAAGCGATGGGAATCCCGAATCTCGGCGTTGAAGGCTATGAAGCGGATGATGTTATCGCCACAATTGCATGCAAAGCAGAAGAACAGAACTACAAAGTGTTTATGGTGACGCCCGATAAAGATTTCGGACAGCTCGTTACCGAAAACATCAAAATTTATAAACCCGGACTCAAAGGCGGTGATGTCGAGATTTTAGGTATTGAGGAAATCAAAGCTAAATATGATATTGAAGATCCGAAGCAGGTGATCGATTTTCTCGCAATGATGGGCGATGCCGTGGATAATATACCCGGACTTGAAGGTGTTGGTGAAAAAACGGCAATGAAATTCCTGAAAGAATACGGAAGCATCGAAAATCTGCTCGCCAATACAGACCAGCTGAAAGGAAAACTGAAGGAAAAAGTTGAGGCAACTGCAGAACGCGGAATTCTTTCAAAGAAACTGGCCACAATTATCTGTGATGTACCGATTGCTTTTGATGAAGACCAGTACGATCTCGAAGATCCGGATTACGAAAAAATCCGCACCGTTTTCGATGAACTGGAATTCCGCAGGCTGTATGAAAATTTATACCGCGCCTTTAACGAAGGAAAAGAAAATGGCGTGGCAGCGCTTCCTGCTGCAGATTCCAAAAATCAGCACAGCTCTGCGCAACAGGCAGTTCAGCTCGATCTATTTGCCAATTTTGAGCAGCTTGAACAGGCAACTTCTACAAAATCCACCGTTCAGGATAACGATCATCTGTACCAGTTTGTCGATACAGAAAAAGCCCAGCAAATTTTGGTTGGAAATCTGCTCAAACAGCAGGCTGTAGCGTTCGACACGGAAACAACTTCTCTGAATGAAATGGAAGCGGAACTTGTCGGAATGAGTTTTAGTTACCGGAAAGGTCTCGCGTATTATGTCCCGCTTTCCGAAAACCGGGAAGAAGCTTTGGCAACACTGGAGATTTTCAAACCGTTTTTCGCGCAGGAAACCGTGATGAAAATCGCACACAACCTGAAATTCGATTATAAAATCCTTACTCTTTACGGAATCGAGTTTAAAGGAATACTGTTCGACACGATGATTGCGCATTACCTGTTGAATCCTGACGGAAGACACGGAATGGACTATCTTTCCGAAATGTACCTGAATTACAAACCTGTTTCCATTGAAACTTTAATTGGAAAAAAAGGAAAAAATCAGGGAAGTTTCAGAGATGTTGCCATTGCTGAAGCCACACAATACGCTGCCGAAGATGCTGATGTTACTTTTCAGCTGTACCAGCTTTTTGCGCCGCAGATGAAGAAAGAAAACCTGGAAGATCTTTTCTATAAAATCGAAATGCCTTTGATGGAAGTTCTCGCGAAAATGGAACTTGAGGGAATTTCACTTGATGAAGGCTGGCTGTCCAGAGAAAGCAAAGATCTGGAAAACGACCTGAAAAATCTGGAAACCAGGATTTTCGAACTTGCTGAAGCAGAATTTAATATGAATTCGCCAAGGCAACTTGGAGAAATATTGTTCGAGAAAATGCAGCTGGATCCCAAAGCCAAGAAAACAAAAACAGGGCAGTTCCAGACTTCGGAAGACGTACTGCAGAAACTGGCATCGAAACACGAAATTATTCCGTTAATTTTAGAATACCGCACGTATCAGAAACTCAAATCAACTTACGTCGATGCACTTCCTGCGCAGATTGACAAGGACGACAACCGCGTACATACCAATTTTTCGCAGACAACAGCAGCAACCGGAAGACTTGCGTCAGTGAATCCCAATCTGCAGAATATTCCGATCCGTACTTTGCGCGGACAACAGATTCGCGGAGCATTTAAATCGGATGAGGGAAAGAAGATCATTTCCGCCGACTACTCCCAGATCGAACTCCGGCTGATTGCCGAAATTTCAGACGAAACCAACATGATTCAGGCTTTTCAGAACGGCGAAGACATCCACTCCTCTACTGCTTCCAAACTCTTCGGAATTCCTCTGGAAGAAGTTACGAAAACACAGCGTTCACAGGCAAAGACGGTGAATTTTGGAATCGTTTATGGTCAGGGCGCATTCGGACTTGCAGAACAGACTGGACTTTCGCGTACGGAAGCAAAACAGATGATTGAGGAATATTACAAAACCTATCCGAAGTTGAAAGACTGGATGCAGAATCAGGTGAAAAAAGCCCGGGAAATCGGTTATGTGGAAACGCTGCTGCACAGAAAACGCCATTTGAAAGACATCAATTCCAATAATTTTGTAGTGCGTGGTGTAGCGGAAAGAGTTGCCGTGAATGCACCGATTCAGGGAAGTGCTGCGGATATCATTAAAATTGCGATGATCAATATCGACCGTAAACTGACGGAAATGAAGTTGGAAACAAAAATGCTGCTGCAGGTTCATGATGAACTCGTATTTGAAGCTCCGGCAGATGAAATAGAAGCCGCTTCCAAAATGATTAAGGAGGAAATGGAAAATGCCGTGGAAACTCAGGTTCCGCTACTGGTGGAAGTTGGCGTTGGCGATAACTGGCTGGAAGCACATTAAAAAAAATGGCATGAGTGAGAAGATCGTGGTCCGGTGTCCTGAATGCGACAGCCAAATCAGAATTCCAAAAGGAAAACACGTTGAGTTTACCTGTAATAACTGCCATAAAGAATTGCGATTCGATGACCGGTCTATCTACACGAAAATTGATGAAAGCGAAGAAAAAAAAGCCATTTCGTGGGCTGTGATCTATCTTCTGGCTTTACTCATTGCCTTTCCGCTTGTTATTATACTCAATCAGTATATTCCTGTTGATGAGGACTTTACCAGCATCTGGAAAATTGCGTCGCTTATTGCAATCACATCTGTTCTGGGCATTATTTTCAGGAGATTTCAAAACTTCATACTAATCAGTCTCGGATGCCTTTTATTATTTTTAGGAATTGGAACATTATCTGATAAATATGGCTTTTCCGATCTGCTTTTCGATTATAAATCGGTAACCAATTCCCTGAGCAGAAGTCCGGAACTCGCAGAAATTTCAGTTTCACGCTTAAGACCGTTTCAGCGCAGTGAGGAAATCCTTCAGGCAATCGATTACAATGATCCTATAGTGAGAAATTTCGCTCATAATGCAATTGAAAACAGCAATTTTGACGCCGGTAAATATTTCAAGTACAGAACCATAATCCAGAGTTTTGCGATCTTTAAAGAAGTAAAACAAAGGTGGTATTACGTAAGCGATCCGGTAGGTGAAGAATATTTTGCGACAGCCAGTGAAACAATTAATAATGCAGCAAACGGAAAATCGCTCATGGGCGATTGTGACGACTACTCTATTTTACTGGCTGCATGTATTAAAGCAATTGGAGGAAAAGTGCGGCTGGTAAGAACAACCGGACATATTTATCCGGAAATTCTGATCGATTCAAGACAGGATTTGGAAGACATCGATTACATTATCAGTAATGATTTATTTCCTAATGCTGTAGACAGAAAAAACCTCTATTTTCATGTAGACGGCGAAGACAGAATCTGGCTGAATCTGGATTATACAGCACATTATCCCGGTGGCAGATTTTTGAATCCGAATGTAACAGGTACGCTGGATTTATAGATTTAGATTTCCCGTTTGCAAAATTAAACAGTAAACCCAAACACCGTAGCGAAGAAGGTGGATTGATGAACTGCAAGCTATTCACATTCGTCAACAGCCTGAGAATGCATAAAATAAGATATTTATATATCGGTTAAATTCCACTTTAATTAATTACCATAAAATATTGATTTAAAAGATAATAATATATTATATAGATACCAATACTTTAATTGAACGTAATTAGAGAATAATGGCCGAAATTTTGCTCTTAATAATTATCCCTTTTGTAAGGAACCTAATATTAACATTCAACAAAAAATTAAACAATACTTGAAAAGACATACCGTTCAGCAAATTACAGACAGTAATGGCTATACCTACGAAACTATAACAGACGACGACAATAACGTCCGAATTTATACTTTAAACAACGGACTGAAAGTCTATCTCGCGCAAAATTTTGACGCGCCGAAAATCCAGACCTATATTCCGGTACGAACCGGCAGCAACAATGATCCGTCGGATAATACCGGCCTTGCTCATTATCTCGAGCATATGATGTTCAAAGGAACTTCCAGAATCGGAACCAGTAACTGGCCGATAGAAAAAAAACTGCTTGATGGGATTGCTGAACTGTTTGAAATTCACAAAGCAGAACAAAATCCGGAAAAGAAAAAGGAAATCTATAAAAAGATTGATGTACTTTCTCAGGACGCAAGTAAGTTTGCTATTGCCAACGAATACGATAAATGCATTTCGGCACTCGGCGCAACCGGCACCAACGCACATACCTGGTTTGACGAAACAGTTTATAAAAACAATATCCCAAACAATGAACTTGAAAAATGGCTGAAAATTGAGCAGGAACGCTTCTCCGAAATGGTGCTCAGGCTTTTTCATACAGAACTGGAAAGCGTTTACGAGGAATTCAACAGAGCGCAGGATAACGATGCACGACTTGTGAATTATGCGCTGATGGAACTTCTTTTTCCGGCACATCCAAACGGTCAGCAGACAACACTCGGCAAAGCAGAACATCTGAAAAACCCTTCAATGAAGGCTATTTACAGATATTTTGAAGAATTTTACGTCCCGAATAATTACGCAATGGTTCTCGTTGGCGACCTTCAGTTTGACGAAACCATCAAGCTCGTCGATGAATATTTTGGGAAATTTGAATACCGTGAATTGCCGCCCAGACCAAAAATTGAAGAGAAACCACTCGAAAAAATAAGCAGCAGAACGGTTAAAAGTCCGACCGCGCCAAGAGTTCAGATTGCCTGGAGAACAGACAGCTACGGAAGTGATGAGTGGCTTCTGGCGGACCTTACAGCAAGTATTCTGAGCAACAAAGGTGAAGCCGGACTACTCGATCTGAATATTAACAACAGTCAGAAAGCGCTATACGCAGGCGCATATTCCATGGGACTCAATCAGTACGGATATATTTCGGCGCTGATTGTTCCGAAAGAAGAACAGACTCTGGAACAGGGCGTGCAGATGCTGCTCGAAGAAATTGAAAAAATTAAGAAAGGTGATTTTCCCGACTGGATGCTGCCCGCAATCATCAATGATATGAAACTGCAGCGTATGAAAGGTCTGGAAACCGCCGACGGACTGGCAACAAATCTCTATCAGACCTTCATCAGGAAGCAAAGCTGGAAAGATGAACTCGAAGAAATGGACCGTTTTCAAAATGTGACCAAAGAAGACATCGTGAAATTCGCCAATGATTTTTTCAAAGAAAATTACGTGGTAGTCTATAAAGAAAAAGGTGTGAATGAAAACCTGATTCGCGTGGAAAATCCCGGAATTACACCGGTACAACTCAACCGTGAAGAGAAGTCAGATTTTCTGAAGGAAATTCTTGCAACGGAATCCGAACCGATCGAACCACAGTTTATCGATTTCGAAAAAGAGATCAAAACCGAAGATTTAAAAGGCAAAAAAGTGAGTTTCGTGCAAAACAGATACAACGAAATTGCCCAGGTTCACTATATTTTTCCTTTCGGTAGTGATCACGATAAAGAACTCGGTCTTGCAACACAGGTTTTACAATATCTGGGAACAAACCGCTACTCCGCCGAAGAACTCAAGCAGGAATTTTATAAATCCGGGGTTTCCCACGATTTTAAGACCTCTGCAGATCAGCTGATTATTTCCATAACAGCCCTCGAAGAAAATCTGAAAAACGGTCTGGAACTGTTGCATCACTGGATCGAAAACGCCGTCGCCGATCAGGAAGTTTACCAAAAATACGTACAGACCATCCTTGAAAACCGCGATGTAGCCAAAAAAGACAAAGGTCGCATCATGAAAGCTTTGCAGAATTACGCGAAATACGGTCCGGATTCCAGGGCAAGAGACGTTATTCCGAAGGAAAGACTCCTGGAAATTCAATGTGAAGACCTCACCGGAAAGATGAAGAATATATTCAGCTATCCGTATGAAATCTTCTATTACGGAAGTGACTTGAATAATTTCAGGGGAATCGCTGACAGTTTCATTCACGAACAGAAATTTGAAATCCCGCAAAAGAAATCATATCCCGAACCGGAAACCGGCGGGAAAGTGTATTTCGTGGATTACGATATGGTGCAGATGGAAATGTCGAAAATTGGACGGGGAAATGAAGTGGATACGCGTGATTTCGGTAAAATAAATGTCTTCAACGAGTATTTCGGAAGCGGACTATCTTCCATCGTTTTTCAGGAAATCCGCGAAAGCAAAAGTCTCGCCTATTCTGCATACGCTGCATATCAGGCTAATCCGGAACTGCAACATCCGGATTACATAACCACCTACATTGGAACACAGCCCGATAAACTCGGCATCGCCGTAGAAACGATGAATGAACTCATGAGCGAGCTACCGCAATACGAGATACAGTTTAAAAGTTCACGAGACGCCGCCCTGAAACAGCTTGCAGCCGGAAGAATTACCCGAACCAATATATTTTTCAATCAGCTCCGGCTAAAGAAACTCGGAATAGATTTCGATTTGCGGAAAAATATGTACAAAGAAGTGAAAGCGCTGGAGCTTCCGGAACTGACCGCCTTCTACAACCAAAAAATAAAACCCGTCGATTATAATGTGGCACTGCTTGGCAAGCGTGAGAATGTGGATAGGAAAGCCGTAGGCAAGATGGGGAAATTTGAGGAATTGAGTCTAGAGGAGGTTTTCGGATATTAGGAGATGGGTGTAGGAGCGCGCCTGGAGGCGCGTTCAAAAACAGGCAGAAAACAGAACATACTAAAAGGTATGTTCCTGAATTTTAAATCACCTTTTGAAGTTGGTATTCAGTTCATTCTCCGGATCTTCCGCCCAGGTCGCGACATTGTTCTGAATATAATTCTGTATTGCAAAATATTCATTTCTGTCGCGAACAATCCGGTCGTGAAATCGAGCCTGCCATTCAAAAAAAACGTAGTCATTTTCATTGCACCAGCGTTTCACTTTTCCTTTAAAATGATTGGTAAAGGAAGATATAGATTTCGGAATTAATGGATGAATTCCTCTGTCACATTCTACATTCTCATGTTCGGGATTGTTGATGATAGCAAGAAAATGAATATGATTGGGCATCACTATGAAGCTGCTTATTTTCAAATGACTTATTTTGCTGCCGGCAGATTCCAATAGTTCTGTAGCATAAAGTCCGATATCGGTGTAAAACATCTCCTCTCCACTGATTTCACCGAAGTAATGAGCGCGCTCTTTAGTGCAGATCGTGATGAAATAGGCGTTGTTTGAGGAGTAGTCGAACTCCGGCAAACGGTACTGTTTATGTAATTTGTACGGCATATTTACAAAGAGAACTACCAAATTAAGAATTTTCATTTTGAATTACATCTTAAGAACGCATCACTATTCCACAACTGAAGGCTGAAAGTTTTTCCGAAGGGTTTCAGCAAATTAACAGCAACTTTAATTGGTGAATATTATTCGCATTACCGACGATAAAACTGCTCAAAACTGAATTATTTCTTAAAAAGAAGATGTTTTAATGTAAAAAAGGGTGATTTTCCTGAAAAAATTTATGATAGTGTTTACTAAATTTGCTATGCAAACAATAACTAAAAACACTAACCATGAAAACCATTTTTCTTTTTTGTTTGGTCTTTCTCTTTCTGCCGCAGTCTGTCACAATCGACCTTAATGAACAGGACGTTAAGCAGATTGCTGTAGGAAACACCGCACAGGAAGCATCCAGACAAACGTATCAGATTTATGATTTGTCCGCACAGGAAACGCAAAATTCAACTGCGCAGGAAAAAGAAAGCGAGGCTGCAAAACAGGCAATAAGAGTTACTGTTCTTGATTTCTTACAGAGGATTGGCTTACACTAAATCTCACTCATCAATCTTACATGCTTCAGACATGAAAAAAAATCTTCTCTTTTTAGCCTTTGTGTTATCAGGTTTCGCCGCCATTGCACAAAACTGGAACTATCCCGAAACACCTAAGCAACCGGTTTACGATACCATTTGGGGAAAAGTAATCAAAGATGATTATCGCTGGATGGAAGACATGAAGAATGAAAACGTGGTGGAATGGTTCCAAACACAGGCAAAATTCACGAAAAATGAACTCGCGAAAATTCCAGGCCGGGATCAATTGCTGAAAGAACTTAAAGAAATCGACGGAATGCGTGCAGCGGTGATCTTACCGGTTGGAAAAGCGGGAGGAAAATATTTCTACAGCAAAAGGAATCCGGCAGAGCAGTCGTTCAAACTTTACATGAATGACGGCAACGGAAAAGAGAAACTGCTATTTGATGGTGCAAAACATGTCGACGGAAAAAAATTCGGGTTCAAAACCGCCATGAATGAGGACGGAAGCATGGTTGCATTGCTTCTGTCTGAAGGCGGTTCCGAAGTCGGGGATCTGAAATTCATGGAAACCGCTACCGGAAAAATACTTCCTGACATTATTCCGAATGTAACCGGCGCGAATTTCGTAGAGGGCAGCAGGTCCGAGGTAATTTATACATCGAGGAGTTCTTCAGATATTCACAACAATAATGCGCGGCTCAATAACCCGTGTAAACTTCACGTCATTGGAACAGATCTATCTCAGGACCTTATACTTGTAAGCGTTGAGAAATATCCCGAACTCAGCATTAAACCGGAAGCGCAGCCACTGGTTTACACTTTTAAAAATTCACCTTATATGATTTTAAAAGCTCAGGCTACGGAACGTAATCTGAATCTTTACTATGCGCCTAAATCCGAGCTGAAAAAGAATAAAATCAACTGGAAGAAACTCGCCGGAGATTCTGAAGAAGTTCGCGCTTTCTTTGCACACGACAATTCCGTTTATCTTTCAACTACCAAAGGGAATCCGTATTTTAAGCTGATCCGAACCACATTCAGATCACCCGATATCGCAAATGCCGATGTGATTGCCGAAGGAAATTCGGAATGGTCGATGCCTGCGGATTTCATTTCGCAGAATAACGATTATCTGGTATTTACAAGAAGTAAGTACGAGACAACAACCAGAATTTTTCTGTATGCATTCAGAAATGGAAAAATTTCGGAACTAAAAGGCAATTACCGCGGAAACCTGTATTCCTTTTCAGGTTTGCCTGGCGTTAATAAAAGTGACGACGAAGTGCTGCTCACAAATTCGGGCTGGAATGCTCCCTTAAATTTCATCAGTTATGATCCACGCAAAAAACAAATCAGTGACAGTCCGTTTTCTGTAACATCACAATACGCGGGTCTCGATGATATTGTTATTGAAGAATTTGAGATTCCTTCTCATGACGGAGAAATGGTTCCGCTGAGCCTTTAGCTATAACAAAAAACTACTGAAAAAAGACGGAAGTAACGGCGTATATCTTACAGCGTACGGCGCATATGGTTATTCGCAGGCTCCGGTTTTCAGGGAACAGTTTCTCCCGCTTCTCAATCGTGGATTTATCCTGGCAACGGCCCATGTGCGCGGTGGAAGCGAGAAAGGAAATGAGTGGTATCTGGCAGGAAAAAAATCTACAAAGCGAAATTCCTGGAAAGATTTTAATGCCTCTGCGCAATGGCTGATCAATAATAAATATACCTCCCCGGAAAAACTGGCAGTCTGGGGTACAAGCGCCGGCGGAATGCTTATCGGAAGAGCGATAACCGAAAGGCCTGATCTTTATAAAGTGGCAGTTCCCAATGTCGGAGCTCTGAATATGCTGCGGCTGGAATTTTCGCCGTACGGCCCCGCAAACATCCCGGAGTTTGGCACGGTAACCAAAAAAGATGAATTCCAAGCACTTTTTGAAATGGACGCGTTTCATCATATCAAAAACAATGAAAAATATCCGGCTCAACTCATCAAAACGGGCTTTAATGATCCACGTGTTGCCAGTTATTTTCCGGGGAAATTTGCTGCAAGAATGCAGGCTGAAAACAGATCAAAAAATCCTGTTTTTCTGTATGTAAATTTTGGTGCGGGTCATGGACAGGGAAATACGCTTGATGATGCACTTATGGACAAGGTGGATGAACTGTCTTTTATTCTCTGGCAAACCGGTCAGCCCGATTTTCAGCCGAAAAATGATAACCAATAAAATTATCCCTGAATGAAAACTTCTATTATTTCGGTTTTAATCGCACTGATAGCACTTCCGCTTTCCGCTCAGAAATGGAGCTATCCCTCCGCTCCAAAAAAACCGGTTTACGATACCATTTGGGGAAAAGTAATCAAAGATGATTACCGCTGGATGGAAGATGTGAAAGATCCTGAATTTGTAAATTGGCTTTCCGTTCAGAATAAATTAACAACAGATGTGATGGATAAAATCCCCAATCAGGATAAAATATTCAAATCCCTGAAGGACGGATTTTTTGAAATTGGAACTATGTACAACAGAATTACCGGCAACGATTCTTATGCTGTTTACAATAAGCTGAATCCCGGAGAAAATATGTCTAAAACATATTTCAGGGATAAGAAATCAGGAAACGAAAAACTGCTGTTCGATCCGGAAAAGTATATTGAAGGGAAAGTTCACAGAATAAGCGACTTTACACTGAGTGACGATGGAAATTATGCGGTCTTTAGTATTTCGGAAGCAGGAAAAGAAAGCGGAAAAATCCGTCTGTATGACATGAAAACCCTGAAGATGCTGCCGGACGAAATATCCGGACGCTTTGCTGGATTTACCAAAATTAATGGCGTACAGTACATTTCTTATCAGTCGGTAAACAGTGACGATGTGCACGGGGATAATTTTTACGGCGGACAGTTAAGACTGCACGTTCCCGGACTGCCCGTGGAATCAGATATTACCATTGCATCGGCAGCAGGAAATCCGGAACTTCACTACAATGAAGAACTCTCAATTATGATGCAGATTCCGTATGATGATCCGCAAAATTTTTATATGTATGTTCTGGATGAAAATCCTGCATCCAGTGTTTTCTATAAACCGAAAACCGGTCTGTTTAACAAAAATACCGCCTGGAAAAGCGTGGTGAATCTGCAAGAGAAAATCTTTTCAGTTCATTTGTCTGAAGGGTATTTTTATTTTCTTACTACCAGGAACAGTCCGTTTTACGAATTCAGCAGAAAAAAAGCGGATGCCTCCACAGCTGCAGCAACGCTGTACTCACCGCCTGCAGGATGGAAAATATCAAATCTGAGTAAAGCAAAAGACTATTTTGTTATTCAGATTACTAAAAATGGTCTGGAATCAAGAAACATTCGATATCACACCAAAACAGGCAAAACAGAAGAGCTTAAGTTTCCTTTAAACGGAATAATCAGAGTTACACCTTTAGGTTCGGACACCAATGATGCTACTGTGATGGCAAGTTCGTGGACTGATTTTTCTTCAACCTACAGTTATAATCTGGATAAAAAGAAACTGGAAAAAGGATGGTTTTATTCCGAAAACAAAATCCCGGAAAATAAATTTCTTACGGTTGAAGAAGTGGAAATACCGTCCCATGACGGCGTAATGGTTCCGTTATCGCTTGTTTACGACAACCGTTTTCTTAGGAAAGACGGAAGCAATATCTGCTTTATGTACGGATATGGTTCTTTCGGAACGAGCATTAGTCCGCAAATGAAATACCCAGCATACCTCTATGAACTTGGTGTAATCCTGGCAGTTCCACATGTTAGAGGAGGCGGATAAAAAGGCGAAGAATGGCATACCGAAGGAATGCTGCAAAAAAAATCAAACAGCTGGAAAGACTGGGAAGCTGCTGCGGAATGGCTTGTTAAAAATAAATATACATCACCTCAAAAGCTTACTGCAGAAGGCGCAAGTGCCGGTGGTCTGCTTGTTGGGAAATTAATGACTTACCGTCCGGATTTATTCCGAGCGGCTTTGGTTAAGGTGGGTTTACTTAATCCGCTTCGAGGAGAGTTTACGCCAAACCCAACTCCTGTAATCGGTGAATATGGTACTTTAGAGAAAAAAGAGGAAGCTTCTTATCTTTTTGATGTCGATGCTTATCACCATGTGAAACCCGGCACAAAATATCCAGCTCAGTATATTACTGCAGGTTACAACGATCCACGAGTGATTGTGTGGCAGCCGGCAAAATATGCTGCAGCAGTTCAGAGCGCGGATAACTCAGGAAATCCACAACTGATGTTTACGGAAATGAAAAGCGGACATTTTGGAGCTTCACCAATGGACGAAGGCATGAAAACGATCGCAAGAGAAGTTGCCTTTCTTTTATGGCAAACCGGCCATCCGGATTTTCAGCCTCAATAGTTAATTGTATTTACCAGATATGAAAACTACGTTCACCACCTTTTTCATACTGTTACTGACCTCATTTTCACTGAATGCGCAGTAGAATATGCCTGAGAACTTCAGGTACCGAAAACTTTCCAACGGTCTGGAAGTTATTACGGTTGTTAACCATCAGCTTCCACAGGTAGTTGCACAAATAGCACTGAAAAATGGCGCGATGACTGAGGATAACGACTTTACCGGTTTATCACATTTGTATGAGCACATGTTTTTTCAGGCCAATAAAAAATATCCAACCAGAAAAGAACTCGCCGAATACGAAAATGAGAACGGTATTTTTCCGGGCGGACAGGCAAGGGAAGAGCTGGTGCGTTATATCACGCCGTCTTTTCCGGACAAACTTGAAGAAAGCCTTGTATATCTTGATGCTGCAATGCGCGAACCCGTTTTCAACATGGAGGATTTACTTAAAGAAAGAAAAACCGTTGAAGGCGAATTTCTTATGTATGAAAGTGATCCTTCCGCAATTCTGTGGAAAAAAGTAAACCAAAAACTTTGGGGAGATAATTACTACCAGAAAAACACCGGCGGAGAACGGGACATCATCCTTACAGCAACACCGGATAAACTCGAAACCATCCGGAAGAAATACTATTATCCGAACAACGCTATCCTGGTAATTACCGGCGAAATCAATCATGAGGAGGCGATGGAAAAGGCTGAGCGGATTTTTTCGAAATGGAAACCCTCCACTTTCAATATTTTTCAGAAATATCCGGTAAAGGAATTCATGCCGATGAAGCAGACCGAATATTTCATTGAAGTAAACGACCTTTCCAAAACTCCGAACATACTGTATAAATGGCAAACTGCCGGCTTTGAAAAAGACCGAAAAGGAGTTTACGCAGGAAATCTTCTGGCCGAAATGCTGATGCAGAGCAGTTCTCCGCTGTCGAAAACGTTGCTGGACTCCGGTTTTGCTGCAGATATTTACGTGGGTTCATCATTCAATTATTTCCCCGGTTCAATGTATCTGGGAGTTCTTCCAAATGCCGACAAAATGAAAGAAACGGATGAAGCAGTGAGACAAATATTCACACAGATCGGCCAAAAAGGTTTTTTTACGGAGCAACAGCTTGCAAATGCAAAAGCTTCGCTTGTAAGAGGTACAAAAAGACTTTCTGAAAGACCGCTCTCGATTTCTATGCCGATTACCAATTACTGGGCAACTGCCGGACTGCAGGATTATTTTTCGATGGAACAGAAAATCACTGAAATACAGCTTGCCGACATTGAAGATTTTGTACAGAAATACCTGAGCTCAAAACCCTACGCTGCCGGAATGATCATAAGTACAGAGCATAACAAACAGTACCGACCGGAAACGTTTTTCGTTAATTTTAAATAGACTGACCATGAAAAAATATTTAATATTTCTGAGTTTATTGCTTACAAATCTGTACTTCTCCCAGTCAATCTCTCCATACGAAGAACTGATCAACGGTGTTAAGGTTATTTATTATCCGGTTGAAAATGATGTGGTAGTCATTAAAAACATATTAAAAGGAGGTGTACAAAAATATTCCGAAAAAGATGCCGGAATTGAAGATTTTGCTCTCACTGCACTTTCAGAATGTGGTGCCGGCAGAAAACCGAAAAAGGAAATCAAAGACAAACTGCAGTCTTTAAATGCGCGTATGTACGGAATGGCCGGTTCCGGTTATTCTTCTTTCACACTGGATTTTATTAACTCTGACTTTAATGAGGTATGGCCGCTTTACACTGATGCGCTTCTGAAACCGGATTTTAATACCGATGATTTTGAACGAATGAAAAAT
Organism: Bacteroidota bacterium; assembly: GCA_023460855.1. Lineage (GTDB taxonomy): Bacteria > Bacteroidota > Bacteroidia > Flavobacteriales > Weeksellaceae > JAEWOS01. The sequence goes on from JAEWOS010000003.1 coordinate 53,712, forward strand.
CTGAAAATTCTGCAAATTGATGATACACAGGCAAGTCCGGAACAGTCCATCATGGATTTTGCCAGGCAGAACGTTTTCGCCGGTACAAGTGAGAAAATTTCAGTTACCGGGACTAAGAAAACTATCGAAAAATTAACTCCAAAACAGGTACAGACATACTGGCAAAGCCATTTTAACCGTAACAACGTGATGATTGTTGTAGTTGGCAGTATTACTCCTGAGATGAAAAACAGTATCAAGACGTTAATAAGTAAAATTCCTGATGGGAAAAAAGCTGTATATAACAGTGAAAAAATCAATACTGATAAGAGCCGTTTTTACCAGAACAACCGTGAAAGCGCAACTAATTATATCAATGGTTATATCAATGCTCCGGAAGGAAAATCTGCAGACAGAAAGGCATTTATCGCTGCATCCTGGCTTTTCGAACGGGATTTCAATGCATTAATCAACGAAGAAAATGGCCTCTCCTATTATCCGGGTTGCGAAATTCGTCATGGCTTCATCAATCATGCTGCGCTTGTTGTCAGTTCCATCGATCCTGCGAAAGTAATGGAACTCACACATCAGCTCATCGATGACAGATTGAAAAACGGTTTCACTGCTGACCAGCTGCGGACAATTCCGTACCGCGGTGCAAATATTCTTTATCTGGTAAATTCCTATGGCAATTCTGCCGTCGCTGAAAGACTTGCGGAATATGAACTGTTCAATGGCGGATTCAGGAGTTTCCCCGAATATTACCAAAATCTCAAATCTGTGAACCTGCAGGATGTAAACCGTGTTTTTCGAAAATATTTCAGAAACATTCAGTGGGTTTACGAAGGCAAGCCCGGACTCGTCTCGGAAAAGGATTTCCTAAAAAATTAGCGATAATAATCAAAAAAAAACACTTAAATAAAACTGACTTATGAAACATCTTATCCTGCTCTTAACCTTTGTTTTTCCGGCTTTATTTTCAGCGCAGCACGCAGAAATTAAACCGTACGTGAATTTCTTGAAAACGCAGAATACATCTGCAAAAGATTACCTCATCAGTCTTTTCGACCGCTATGACATCGTTATTTTTGCGGAAAGAATGCATAACGAACAGACGCAGTACGAACTGCTTCTCGATGTGTTCCAAGATCCGCGTTTACGGGAAAAATCCGGACATATTTTCGTAGAAATGGGTGGTTCCAATTTCGATAAGCCGATCAATGATTTTCTGCACAGCAAAAATCTGACTGAAGATGAAAGCCGCAAAAAAGCAATCGAAATTCAGCGCAATTCTACGTGGTATCCGCTTTGGGACTCCTACAATTATCATTATCTCCTTACAGGCCTGTATAAAATTAACTCCACGCTTCCGGCAAAAAGCAAAATATCGCTGCATCCGACAGATATGGCTGTTGACTGGAATAAAATTCTCACGAAAGAAGATGTAACGAAAAATATACGGAACAGGGAAAGTATGGTGGGACGCGACAGTGTAATGGCAGCAAACATCACTTCAAAAATAAAAGAACTGGAAGCCAAAGGTGAAAAGAGACGTAAATATTTCGTGATACTGAATTCAGCCCATTCACTGAAACACGATTTTGGAGTAATGGGTTTTACTGTAAAACCTGCCGGAGCAAAGATCTTCGAAAATTTTCCGGGAAGAGTAGCAAATGTGCTGCTGAATATGGAAGCAGTTCCAGACCTGCAGTCGACTTCTAATTTCAGTGCACTTCAGCCTGTTCTTGACGGTAAATGGGATGCTGCATTTCATTATGTAAAAAAAGACGATCTGGGTTTTGACCTGGCGAAAAGCCCAATTGCAGACAGTTTATATCAAAATATGCCGTTGGTTGATAAAACCGTGAAAAATGCACAGGCTTATACCGGATATGTATATTACCGGCATTACCCGAATTTTATGGAAATTACAGGGTTTGACGGATTACTTGATGATACTTACAACGAAGAGCTGTACCGCAGAAGAACTATTTTTTATGGTCCGGCTACCGTTTCAAAAGCTGAGGTTTTCAATTGGTTTAATGATAATTTCGGAAGAAAAAATTCAGTTACTTCTCAGTTTATTACCGATTACTGGCCAAAAGTAATGCAGTGGAAGGAAGTAAAGGAGGAAAAAAAAGCCAAATAGTAAAAAGCAGGATTTAATTTCGACCTCGAAATGACCCTCAATAAAAAATCCGCAGAGCAATCTGCGGATTTTTTCGGTCTTTATTCTCGGCTCTCGGCTCTTGAATCTATTTCACAATTTTCATTTCATCAATCAGCCATTTTGCATTGGCAAATTTGTCAACGATGAACAGAATATATTTCGTGTCTACCATGATGTTTCTGGAGAACCTCGGATCAAAATTGATGTCGCTCATCGTTCCTTCCCACTGTCTGTCGAAGTTCAGCCCGATAAGATTTCCGTGCGCATCAAGCGCCGGAGAACCTGAATTTCCACCCGTTGTATGATTCGTAGCTGTGAAGTTCACCGGAACATCTCCGTTAGAGTTTTTGTAGATTCCGTAATCTTTCTTGTTGTATAGATCAATCAGTTTTTTCGGAACGTCGAATTCATAATCACCCGGAACGTATTTTTCCATCACACCGGAAAGGTGAGTCTGATAACCATAGTAAAGCGCATCTTTCGGGTTCGAACCCGCCACTTTTCCGTAAGTTACACGAAGCGTCGAATTGGCATCCGGAAAGAATTTACGGTCTTTGTCCGTTGCCATTTGCTGAGCCATATACGTTTTCTGATTCTCGTCAATCTGCGACTGCAGAGAAGTGAATTTACTTTCTGTAGTTTTCAGGTAATGCTCTCGGAACTGTCCGAAAAGTTTCAGCAAAGGATCGTTCTTCAGATTCTGAGCCAGTGCATTCTGATCAGCAAAAACTTTATCAATGTCCGAATAAACAGTCGCTCCGTTCAGACTTCCTCTTCCGGTCATCACTGAATTTTTCGACATATTCTCAATCGTCTGCAGTGCTAAAGCTTCATTTTTATACTGTGAAAAACCGGCCGGAATAAACTGATCCGGATTTTTGTTCACATAAAGCGAAAGCAGTTTTCCGGTAACAACCGCATCCAGCGTTCCATCGTAGTTTTTGTAGAATCCCGCAAGTCTGTCTTTAAAAGAATTCAGTGTTCTCGCATCCATTTTTCCGGCATCAATCGCCTGAACCAAATTGTAATACTGATTGGCAAGCATGAAAGTTTCCGCATTTCTCACCGTTTCGCCGTAGTACGAACGGTTCAACGCATAAGGCGCCTGTTCGTTGTACAGTCGGTTTAGGTTATCCAAAGTAGTTTTCACTGCCGGATTCTTGGAAACCAGCATTGCTTCATACTGTTTCTTTTTACCGACCGCATTGGATTTTTGTAAACCTTCCACTTCGCCTTTCCATTTTTTCCAGTAATTGGCTACAGAAGCGTATTTCGAAGCGTATTTAATTCTTGTTGCGGCGTCTGCACGCATTTTTTCGTCAAGCGTTTTTAAAGCCACTTCACGGATTCCGATCATTGCGGGATCAGTTTCAGTCATGATTTTTTCAACCGCAATGGAAGGAAGATATTCCTGTGTTCTTCCCGGAAAACCAAATACGAAAGTAAAATCTCCTTCTTTTTTCTCTTTAATGGAAACCGGAAGCGAGTATTTTGGTTTGAATGGAATGTTGTCTTTCGAATATTCTGCCGGTTTATTGTTTTTATCCGCATAAATTCTGAACATCGCAAAATCTCCGGTATGACGCGGAAACACCCAGTTATCGGTATCTGAACCAAACTTTCCGATCGAACTTGGCGGCGCACCAACCAAACGGACGTCTTTGTAAGTTTCTATGATGTAAGCATAATACTTGTTTCCGTAATACATCGGTTTGATGGAAACTTTCTGATCGGGAGTTATGGAAAATGTTTTTGTAACTGCATCGATATTGGTTTTGATCTGAGCATCAGTTAAATTCTGACCGTTCAGAACCTGAGAAGTCACGTCTTTAATATCTACAATAAAATCAACGGTAACGCCGGGATTCGGAAGTTCTTCACCCATATTTTTCGCCCAGAAACCGTTTGTTAAAAGATCGTTTTCAACTGTTGAATGACTCTGAATATTGTCGTAACCGCAATGGTGATTCGTCAGTAAAAGTCCTTTCGGAGAAATAATTTCTGCAGTACATCCGCCGTCAAACTGCACAACGGCATCTTTAATACTTGGTTTTGAAGGATCGAAAATTTGTTTGGCCGAAATCTTCATGCCCATTTCCTTCATTTCTTTTTCATTCACCTCTGTTGGAATCCACATTCCTCCGTATTGCTGGGCAAAAGCCAATGCCGAACTCAAAAAGAATCCTGCGATCAGTATTTGTTTCTTCATTTTTAAAATTTGCCTAAAAATACGGAATTTGAAGTAAACAGGGAAGCTGAAAAATCCAGCTTGTTCAAAGGCAAATTGTACGTAATTTTATTGAATAGCTAGATTATTGCTGATCTAAATTATTGTTGCCGCTGTTTTGATGAGGTTTCTTGCTGCCATGTCACAGTCAGCCAAAGCATTCCACAACGAATCCTGATTCAGAATCTCCAGGTTTTCCTCTGAAAATTCTTCAGAACTTTCGTAATAATCCATCCACTTTTCTTCGTAGAACTGCTCCAGTTTTTCTTTCTTTTCGCTGATTTCTTCTAGCTTTTGGTTGAACGATTCCATCTCTGCAATATCATTTTCGAGAGATTTCATCAGGTCGTTTATTTCAAGAATTTCGTTTTTATTCATTGCTTTTTCTTTTTGTTCGGCTCCAGTTCCGCCACTTCAGAACAGGAAAGTTCTGCAAATTTTTTCCAGTCGTCTTTCTGTGAGAAAGCGATTTCATACCAACCTTTCATCGGACGGTTTTCCATCGGTGTAAAAACCGGAAAACCTTCTTTTTTAGCCATTTCTTCAGGGATTTTCACGAGCAAAGTTTCGTCCTTCAGCATCATTCCGGCTTTTCCGTTAGGCATTTTAGCGCAGAGTGCACCGAACATTTTTCCGGGAACTGCGCCGGGAATTTCAGAAAGAAGTTGGTCGAAATATTCTGTAGCGTTCATAATTTTTCTTTTTTCAAATTTAGAAAAACTAAAGCTTCACGGGAATTTCATATTCTGTATCCGAACTGCATTTAAAACCGCAAGCAGTGCAACACCAACATCGGCAAAAACGGCTTCCCACATTGTTGCCAAACCGCCTGCACCCAGAATCAGAACTATCGCTTTTACGCCAAATGCCAGGATAATATTCTGCCATACAATTTTCTTCGTCTCTTTGCCGATTTTAATGGCTACAGGAATTTTCGAAGGCCTGTCATCCTGAATCACCACATCTGCCGTTTCAATCGTGGCATCGCTTCCCAAACCGCCCATTGCAATTCCGACATCGCTTAAAGCCACGACAGGAGCGTCATTTACGCCGTCGCCCACAAACGCAACGGATTCATTCCTGTTTTTGATTTCCTTTACTTTGTTTACCTTGTCTTCGGGCAGCAAATCTCCAAAGTAATTCTGAATTCCAATTGCCCGTGCAACTTCCTGCACCACCGAATGCTTGTCTCCGCTAAGCATCGTGGTTTTAACGCCAAGATTTTTGAGTTTTTTGACTGTTTCGGCTGCATCCGATTTAATTTTATCTGAAATGGTGAGATAACCTGCAAATTTTCTGTCAATGACAATTGCGATCAGCGTATCGGATACATTTTCGTGAATGATGTGATGCTGAATTCCGAATTTTTCCAGGAGTTTAAAATTTCCCGCAAGAATCTCTTTTCCCGCAATCGTTCCCTTCAAACCATGACCGGCTATTTCTTCTACATTTTCCAGATGAATGGTGTGATCAACATCACCCACAAATTCATGAACTGCAGTTGCGATTGGATGTGTGGATTTGCTTTCGAGCAGATTTAAATATTTCAGGATTTCATCCCCGTTGAAACCTTCTTCAATAAAGACTTTCTGAACTTCGAAAACGCCTTCCGTCATCGTTCCGGTCTTGTCCATCACGACATTTTTGATATTCGCTAAAACATCCAGAAAATTACTTCCTTTAAACAGAATTCCGTTACGACTTCCCGCTCCGATTCCTCCAAAATAACCAAGCGGAATTGATATCACCAAAGCACACGGACAGGAAATCACCAGAAAAATCAGCGCGCGGTAAAGCCAGTCGCGGAAAATGTAATTTTCTACAAAAAAGTAAGGCAGCAACATAATTGCTATGGCAAGGAAAACGACAATCGGTGTGTAAATTTTTGCAAATTTCCGGATGAACAGTTCCGTCGGCGCTTTTTGCGAAGTTGCATTCTGAACCAGCTCCAGGATTTTCGAAAGCTTGGAATCTTTGTATTCCGTATTGATTTTCACTTCTGAAACCGTATTCAGGTTAATCATTCCTGCGAGAACCAGATCACCTTTTTTCTTTGTGTCGGGTTTACTTTCGCCGGTTAAAGCTGCAGTGTTAAACGAAGAATTTTCAGACAACAGTTCACCGTCCAAAGCGAGTTTCTCTCCGGGCTTCAGTTGAACAATTTGTCCAATCTGCGCATTTTCTGCTTTAATGGTTTTCGGCTGATTGTTTTCAAGAATGGTCACTTCATCCGGACGCTGATCGAGCAGTGACTTGATGTTTTTCTGCGCCTTATTCACCGCCAAAGTCTGAAAAACTTCTCCCACAGAATAAAACAGCATCACCGCAACACCTTCCGGATATTCGCCGATGGCAAAAGCTCCGACTGTCGCAATGGTCATGAGCAGAAATTCCGAAAAAAAATCGCTGTAACGGATGCTGTGATAAGCTTCTCTGATCACCGGAAACCCAACCGGAATATATGCCGCAATATACCAGACCAAACGAATCCAGCCTGAAAACCAGTCCGGTTTCAGCCAGAAATCAAGCGCAAGTCCAGAAATCAGCAGAACAAATGAAATAACGGACGGAAAAAACAGCTGAAACGTGGTTTTTCCTTCAAGGTCATGTGTATGATCGTGACCGTGACTGTGATCATGACCGTGGTGAATTTCCGGTTTTTTATCGTGATTTTGCTCTGTTGAACAGCATTCTTCAGACATATTACATTTTTCTCTATCCGTTCTTTTCCATGACAAGAATCCAGTGACAATTTAAAGAAATTAATGTTTTAATCACCGGCTTAAAAAAATTGTATACGAAACCCAAATAATTTTGTAAAACGAAAAATTGAGCCACACTTTAAATTTGCTAAGTAATGGAACTCACACATCAGGTCGTAAATTTATTGCTTCTCGCACTTCCTGTTGCGTGTATTGCGTGGACCGTTACCCATGAGGAAATATTCCGGGAACCGCGTGAATACTGTGTGAAGAAATCGAAAGAATGCCGCACGATCTATGAGCGGAAATTTTTCTATCTCTTTACCTGTGAGTACTGCTTCAGCCACTATGTAACGCTTTTCATCATTTTACTCACCGGTTTTAAGCTGGGATACGATGACTGGAGAGGTTATATAATCGCGTTTTTTGCACTGGTATGGATTGCGAATCTTTACATGACCGGATTCGGAATATTGCGCCAGATGCTGAAAGTTGAAAAGCTCGAAGGAAACCTGAAAGACAACGAGTGGCACGAAGTGAAAGAAGAAATTAACGATAAAAAATAAACTGTAATGGAAAACAAGGAAAGACTGCAGGAGTATGTTTTTGATGAATATACGGTAGTAACCAATTTTGAGAAATTCGAGGATGTGGAACAGTATGCGGCCGAAAAAGGCGGAGAAATACTCGAAGTGGGTTTTACCGACGGCTCCGACAATCCTACACCAAATACCGACGCAAATCTTATTGCCGACCGCAGAACTTTTCGCGTGGGACTGGATCGGGAATATGAAGTATTGTATTCCGATGACGAGCGTTTTCAGGATATGGCGCAGGAAATTCTTGAAACCCAAAAAGAACTCGAAAATGACGTTGCTCCTGAAGACTGGCTTGCAGACCAGAACATTGCAACCGGCGACCGGATTATTATTCTGAAAAATGGCGAAGTGAATACCGTTACCACCCGCGAAAGAATAAAATTTCTGATGGCAGGAAACCTGTATGAAGTTGCCGTAAAAGTGCCGAACACTGCGGAATAATAACGAATACAAAGGAGCGGCTACTTCCGGAAATTCCTGATTTCTGTAAATAATTGACTGCCGCTCTTATTGCAAAGCGTACTCCTTTGAGTGCGTTTTGTTTTTTCCTACATCATTTCTTACCGGAAACCTTCCTGAACATTTCTGCCCAGCGCAGTTTACGGATATGTGATATTTCTTCCGGGGAAAGCTGTAAAGGCTCTTTTTGACTCAGGTACGAATTCATCGAAACAAAAAATTCAGTAAGGGAGCCGTTTTTCGCCGCCGACTTAGCGGAAGAGACTGCCGCAAGCGGAAAACTCAGACCTATGTTATAAAAATAAACGCCAAGTTTTCTTGCCTTTTCATTTTTATATTTGAATGCTGTTGGACGAAGGTGTTTTACCCAGACATTCTTGATTGTGATCACCTCCCACCCTTTCATTTTTGCAAGCATCACATCAATATTATCCCAGCCAAGAACAGGTCTTAAGCCGTTCATTTCTTCGAAACATTTCGTTCTGTACGATTTTACAGGACCCCGAACATGATTCCGTGAAGATATATTTTCGAAAACCCAGTTCTGTTCGTCAGAGAAACTGAGGAGCGAATCATCAAATTTGACCGTGTAGTCTTTATGCGCGATTCTTACGAGTCCGGAAACCATTCCCGCCTTCGGATTTTGCTCAAAAATCCTGTTGATTTCCGCGAGATAATTTTCCGGAAAAATAATGTCGGCATCGAACTTACAAATGATATCAAACGCAGAAACATCTGTCTGTTCAAGGCCTTTATTAAAAGTCCGCACCACTTTCGCACCCGGTTCATGTACAGACTTTGGCAGATCAATCAGCTTAAACTTCTCTTTATCTGCAATAAAATTTTCAACTAACTCTTTAGTTTTATCAGAGGAACCATCATTCACTATTATTACCTCAAAATTCCGGAAAGTCTGCCGGAAAAGTGATTGCAGGCACCACTTGATGCTCAGTTCTTCGTTGTGCGCCGGAATGATGATGAGAAATTTCACCAGTTTTCTTTTATGCCGATTGTGACTTCAAACAAATGCTCCGGGGTTTTTGGACTTTCAAATTTCTTGGTTTGAAAATTACCCGGCAGAAAAACTGCACATAATGTATTTGCTACATGATACAAATTCTGATGAAACATTGAAGGTGTTCCGTCCATAATTCCGCGCAGCACTTCGTAACGTATTTTCTCCGGATTGTGCGCGTAATCATGCCACACTACAACCGAATTTTCATGCACCAGCGAACCAAAAACTTTTTCCGTATCGTTTTTCACCATCTCATAACTGTGATCGCCGTCGATGAAAATGAAATCATATTTGCGGCCTAAACTTTCGAAATCAAAAACTGAGGAATTTCCCGTGAGATGTTTAATTGCGGGATTTCTCTTTGACAGAAAGCCGTGCAGTTCGGCATATTTTTTCGGCATTCCGAGTTGATCTATTTCTTCCTTCGGCAAATTAAACGTAGTACAGTCGGAAATATGTTTGGCGACATTCCAGACGCTTTCACCACGCCATGTTCCGATTTCGAAGTACGAATTTTTTCCCTGTGCCAGTGTTTTTAGCAAGGCCAGATCTGTCGGCAAAGAACTCCCGTCCAGCAGAAAAGTCTCCACCGTTCCGTCAAATTCTTCATCCAGATCTGCAAACTCTATCTGAGGCAGACTTTGTAAATTTTTGTACTTCTTATTGAGTTCTGCAAGATGATGCTCGTTTTCCTCGAGAACGAGATTGAGCAGCGCGGGTTTCGCAGCGATATTTTTAAGCGCAGTTGCAGCTTTTTTTATTTTCTTCATGCAGGATTAATGCGGTTTCAGCATATTTTTAGGATCGAGGATTTCATCCAGTTCCTTTTGGGTAAGCAGTTTTTGTTCGAGAACCAGATCATAAACACTTTTACCTGTTGCAAGCGCTTCCTTCGCTATTTTGCTGGAATTTTTATACCCAATGAACGGATTCAGCGCGGTAACAATTCCGATGCTGTTTTTCACCATGTTCAGGCAGACTTCCTTGTTCGCTGTGATTCCTACGACGCATTTTTCCCTCAACGTATCGAGCGCATTACACAGAAATACAATGTTTTCCATTATCGCATGAGACAAAACCGGTTCCATTACATTGAGCTGCAACTGTCCGGCTTCGGCGGCAAAAGTAACAGTAAGATCATTACCGATGACTTTATAGCAAACCTGGTTCACCACTTCCGGAATCACAGGATTTACTTTCCCCGGCATAATAGAACTTCCGGGCTGCATTGGCGGCAGATTAATTTCAAAAAATCCGGCTCTCGGACCTGAAGAAAGCAGCCTTAAATCATTACAGATTTTCGACAGTTTCACCGCCATCCTTTTCATCGCCGACGAATATATAACGTAGGAACCCGTGTCCGGTGTTGCTTCCACTAAATTTGGCGCGGAAACAAATGTAAAGCCGGTCATTTTAGCCAGATTCTTTGCACACAGATCCGCATAACCGACAGGCGCATTTAACCCTGTTCCGATTGCGGTTGCACCCATGTTTATTTCTACAAAAAGTTTCGCATTGTTATTAAGTTTCTCGATTTCTTCTTCAAGAGTTGCGGCAAAAGCCTCAAATTCCTGACCGAGAGTCATTGGAACTGCATCCTGAAGCTGTGTCCTTCCCATTTTCAAAACACTGCGGAATTCTTTTCCTTTTTTGCGGAAAGCTTTAACTATCTCTTTTAGTTTATTAACCAGAATCGTATTCATATAAAGCAGACCAAGTTTTATGGCTGTAGGATACGCATCGTTGGTTGACTGTGAAAGATTGATGTGGTCGTTTGGAGAACAGAACTGATAATCGCCTTTCTTCTTACCCATTTTTTCTAGCACGAGATTAGCGATTACTTCATTTGCATTCATATTTACAGAAGTTCCGGCTCCGCCCTGAATCATATCAATCGGAAACTGATCATGAAATTCACCATTAATGATTTGATCACAGCTTTCGGCAATCAGATCATACATTTCTTTATCGAGAAGTTTCAGCTGGTGATTGGTTTTCGCTGCCGCTTTTTTTACATAAGCAAGCGCACGGATAAACTCGGGATATCCTGATAATAATTGTCCGGAAATTCTGAAATTTTCAATAGCACGCTGCGTCTGCACCCCGAAATATGCATCTTCCGGAACCAGCAGTTCACCCAAAAGATCGCTTTCTTTTCTTACTTTATTGGTAGCCATAAACTGGAATCTGTTTTTTATGAATTAATATTTAAAGATAGTAAAATTGCCGGGAAGAAGGCTGTTAATAACAAAATTGATGTTAATTGATGTTGCCGCATCACTGCGGAAAAATCACGGTAGAATTCTTTACTTCTTTAATCGAAAAAGAACTCTGTGTACTTGCGATATGCTTCAGACTGGTCAGTTTCGTTACCATAAACTCGCGGTATTCCTTGATGTCTTTTACGCAGATTTTCACGATGTAGTCGTAATCGCCGCTCACGTGGAAACACTCCAGAATTTCCGGAAACTGAACGATTTCTTTTTCAAACTGTGAGATGTATTCTTTTCTGTGCTGATCGAGTTTGATATGGCAGAGCACGATAAAATCACGTCCGATTTTAGTTTTATCTGCAAGAGCGACGTATTTGCTGATGATACCGGTTTTCTCTAATTTCTTTACCCGCTCAAAAATCGCCGTCACCGAAAGATGTAGTTCAGCAGCCAGCTGTTTAGAAGTCAGCTTGGAATTATTTTGCAGCAACACCAGAAGTTTCTGATCTGTATCATCGAGAACCATTTGAATTATTTTTGGTAATTATCAAATTAACGAATCAAAAATAGAAATTTTATCTAATAAACACAGCTTAAGTAGATTTAAAATCTAAATATGCCTGAAATCATTGATAATGATTTTATAATTCACGAAATTCATCGACAAATTATTTGCTTTATGGAAAAATTCAATGCCGCAAACGAAATCCAGGATTTACAGTATTTCGGTGAATTCGGTGGCGTAAACCCTTCAATATCGGACAGTTCAACCTACACCTTTCTGTCCGCAAAAAAAATGTTTGACACTTTTGAAGGCAATGCGGAAGGCTGTTATCTGTATTCCCGGCATTCATCGCCGAGCAATCTTTATCTTGCAGAAGCTCTTGCAAAAATGGAAGGTACAGAAACTGCCAATGTTACAGCTTCTGGAATGGGCGCAATTACATCCACACTTTTGGAGATTTGCAGTACGGGCGATCACATTATTTCGAGCCGCACCATTTACGGCGGAACGTATGCTTTTCTGAAAAATTTTCTGCCTAAATATCAGATAGAAACCAGTTTTGTGGACATCACGGATCTCGAAAAAGTTGAAGCCGCAATCACGGACAAAACCAAAGTGATTTACTGTGAATCTGTAAGCAACCCATTGCTTGAAGTTGCAGATCTGGAAGCGCTTTCAAAAATCTGTAAGAAGCACAATCTGCTTTTAATCGTAGACAATACCTTTTCACCGCTGTCAATTTCGCCGAAATTGCTCGGTGCAGATGTAACCATTCACAGTCTTACAAAATTTATCAACGGAAGCAGCGATACTGTCGGTGGCGTTTATTGCGGAACACGGGAATTTATCGATGCTACAAAAAGCGTGAATTCCGGAGCCTGCATGCTTTTGGGACCAACGATGGACAGTCTGCGCGCAGCAAGTATTCTGAAAAACCTGCGGACACTGCATATCCGGATTAAGAAACACAGTGAAAACGCACTTTTCCTCGCTCAAAAATGGGAAGAAGACGGACTGAAAGTGAAATATCCGGGATTGGAAAGTCATCCGCAGCATGAACTTTTCAAAAATATGATGCATGAAGAATACGGTTTCGGCGGACTGATTGCCCTCGATGTAGAAACCGTGGAAAAAGCCAATAAGCTGATGGAAATGATGCAGAATGAAAACCTGGGCTATCTTGCGGTAAGCCTTGGCTTCTACAAAACCTTGTTCTCTGCTTCAGGTACTTCTACCTCATCGGAAATTCCGGAAGACGAACAGAAATCGATGGGACTTTCACCGGGACTAATCCGTTTTTCGATCGGGCTCGATCACGATATTGAACGAACATACGAAAAAATGAAAGAGTGCATGCAAAAAGTTGGGGTTTTGTAAATTGAACATTCCAAATACAAAAGCTTCCGGATCGGGAGCTTTTTTTTGGTTGAACCGGAAGAAAACAGAACGACGAATTTAGTTCAGATAAATTAATAATCATCTGTACATTTGGGACACCAACTATGCAAACAGCCATTTATCTCGTTTCCGGGCTTCTTATTTTACTCAGCGTTTTGCCGTTTATCCGGAACCAGCATTGGGTTTTCCGCGTCCCGGAATTCATGAAAATTCAGATTCTTATTCTGCAATCTGCAATTGTTGCCGCATCTTTTTTTCTGGTTGAACATACCGCAGTTTTCTGGACGGTTACTGCGATTCAGGTTGGTTTGATGGTGTATCACGCTTATCTTCTCATTCGTTATACTAAATTTTACCGGAAAAATAAAGTTTCAAAATCCGGACAATCCTCAGAAAAAATCAGCATTATTTCTGCGAATATCTATCAGTTCAATACCGATTATCAAAGGTTTCACAAGATTATTGAAAAATATCAGCCGGATATTTTTGTCACCTTCGAAAGCAATTCTGATTGGGAACAGGCCAACCAAAAACTCGAACAAGACTATCCGTTTTCGCATAAAGAAACGCTGGAAAATACCTACGGAATGCATTTCTATTCAAAGTTTGAACCTGCAGAAATCAAGACACATTTTTTTGTCGCCGATGATATTCCTACTATTGAAGTGCTTTTCCAAACAGAAGGCGGTTTTGAATTTGAAGTTTTTGCAGTTCATCCACCGCCGCCAAGTCCGACCGAAGAAAGCACTTCCAAAGAACGCGACGGAGATTTGCTGAGCATCGCAAAAAAAATAAAAGAGAGAAACCGGCCGACCGTTGTGATTGGCGATTTCAACACGGTTGCGTGGTCAACAACATCTATTCTCTTCCGCAAAACGAGCGGTTTGATTGACGGCAGAATCGGAAGAGGAATTCTGTCCACTTTTCATGCGAAATACTGGTTTTTCCGTGTTCCTCTGGATTTATTTTTTCACAGTAAGGAAGTGTTCATCGATGAACTGAAAACACTTGAATATTTCGGCTCGGATCATTTCCCAATTTATTGTGAGTTTCACCTCAACAAAACCGATAACGAACAGGAAAGCGATGTGAAAACCGCAACTGCAGAGGAATCGAAGGAAGCCGATGAGCTGATTGAAGAAGGCAAAAAAGAAGTCACGGAAAATCGGGAAGAATTCGCGACGGAATAAAAAAACAGAACTTTCGTCCTGTTTAAAATATCATTTCATCCTTCACTACTCCACCGTTCTGCGTGTGCTGCAGCAATTCTGCTTCAATAAAAGTTTTGATTTGTTCTTCGTCGCCGTTATTTGGAAATAGCAGATGAACATTCGCGCCTGCATCAAGCGTAAAAAATAATGGCAAACCGGTTTCTTCACGGAATTTCCAGATTTTGTTGATGACTTCCATGGTTCCGGTTTTCATCAGAATAAACGCAGGTTCGCTCATCATCATCATCGCGTGAAGCGTTAAAGCTTCGTGTTCAACCAGTGTGATGAAACGGTTCATATCGCCGGATTTCAGGATTTCTTTCATCGGAACAAAATTTTCCCGAGCTTCCTGAAAACGTCTTTCCGCATAAGGATTGGTGTTCATCAAACCGTGACCAACAGTAGAACTTACGGATTTCTGACCTTCATGAATCAGCAAAACCCAGTCGTTGAAATTTTTGAAAACCGGATGAATTTCTTCATTTGGATACTGAACAGCAAACAAATTAGAACTTCCCTCAACTTCAGGAGTTTCGCCCCAAACAACCAAACCGTTGTACAGACTTCTGCACGCACTTCCGCTTCCCAACCTCGCCAAAAAAGAAGATTTGAGCGTCATAAATTCTCTTGAATCCACAAAATTCCTGAACTGCCCATCCAGTTCCGTCAGACACTTTGCGATTGCTCCAAAACCGGATGCCGAACTTGCAATTCCGGAACTGTGCGGAAAAGAATTTCTCGTTCTTATCTCAAAACTTCCCTGCAAAATCCACGGGATGTATTTTTCAATATTCCGGAAATACCTTTGAATTTTCTCTGCAAAACGCACCTCTTCAACACCGGCAAGCAAAGTGGTCACTGCAAAAGTTTCACCTGCCGAAAACTTCATTACCGTATTTGTATAACAGTGATTGAGGGTATAAGAAATACTCGGATTGGCAGGAATCTGATTTTCGTATTTACCCCAGTATTTTATCAGTGCAATATTGGACGGACAAACTGCTGACACTGTTGTGCTGCGGGTTATAAAATCCTGATTTCCAAAAAAATCCTCTTCTCTCATTTCTGTCTTTTTTATTGGTGTGCGTACATTTGATCAATCAATTCCGCATATTTTGCAGCGACAATATTCCGTTTGATTTTTAAAGTCGGGGTGATTTCTCCAGTTCCAACTTCGAATTCTGCAGGCATTAACGTGAACTTCTTCACTTTTTCAAAACCGGACAGACTTTTCTGAATTTCATCAATTTTCTGATTGTAAAACTCTTTGATCTTGTCCATTTTCACAATTTCATCCCAGCTTGTAAACGGAATATTCAGTTTCGGAAGCTGTTCTTTCAGCGCCTCAAAATTCGGAATAATCAAAGCTGTTACGAAAGGTTTTCCTTCGGCAACTACCATCGCCTGAGTAATGTGCTGATTATTGGAAAGCAGATTTTCAATCGGTTGAGGCGTCACATATTTTCCGTTGGAAGTCTTCATCAGATCCTTGATTCTGTCGGTAATGGTAAGATTTCCCTTCTCATCAAATTTTCCGGCATCGCCGGTTCTAAACCAACCGTCATCCGTGAAAACTGCGGCAGTTTCTTCAGGTTTTTTGTAGTAACCTTTCATAATTCCGCTTCCTTTCGCAAGAATTTCGTCGTTCTCACCAATTTTAATCTGTGTATCGCCTAAAGTTACACCTGCAGTTCCGTGTTCGAAATTCACAAAAGGAAAAGCAGTGAGCGTTGCAGTAGTTTCAGTTAGACCGTAACCAACCGTGATGTGAATTCCCATTGCATCGAAAAATCTCGTTACTTCCGGAGACAGCGAAGCACCGCCACAAGGCATGAACCAAAGATTTCCGCCGAGTTTATTTTTTATTTTTCCAAAGACGAGTTTATCCGCCAAAGACATTTTCAAGCCCAAACCAAAAGGAATGCTTTTTCCTTTTCTTTTCAGTTCCGAAACTTCAGTTCCGACTTTCATTGCCCAGTTAAAAATTTTCTGTTTTGTTGGGGAACCGGTTGCTATCATTTCGTTGATTCCGGCATAAATTTTCTGATAAAACCTAGGAACAGCGCACATCATCGTCGGTTTCACTTCCGTTAAAGTGTGGGCAATTGACTTTGTATTTTCGTTGAAGGTAACTTTTGCGCCGCCGTACAATGAAAGTAAAGTCCAGCTTCTTTCGAAAACGTGCGTCAACGGAAGAAACGCGAGAGAATGTTCATTTTCAAAATTCTTGAATTTGAAAAACTCAAAATGTGCATCGAAACATTTCCAGAAATTTCCGTGCGTTAACATTACGCCTTTCGGAACTCCGGTTGTACCAGAAGTGTAAATCAGTGTAGCCAGTTCATCATCGTCTTTCTCAACTATTTCAAAACGATCATCTGATTTTTTAATGAAATCTTCCAGATATTCCGAACGGTCTTTTTTGATCCAGACTCTCTTTTTCGCCACAATAATTTTCTCCAGAAAAGCATTGCTCTGAATCATTTCGTAGGCCGCATCATACTGGTCCTGATCTCCGACCAGAATCATTTTCGTTTCGGCATCGTTCACAATATACTCTGCCTGTTCGCGGTTGTTGGTTGCGTAAATCGGAACTGTAACTGATCCCAGAGCAAGCGCAGCCAGATCGAAAACGATCCATTCCGCAGAATTATCCGAATAAATAGCGAGTTTATCATTCGCAGAAATTCCGGCATTTTTCAGCGCATTTGCCGTTTTAAAAACCATGCGGCGGAAATCTTTCCAGTTCAGATCTTTCCACTCATCTTCCTTTTTGAATCCGATCGCTGCTTTTTCCGGATGTTTTTCTGTGTTGGTATTGAGAAATTGGGTAATATTCATTTGTTTTGACCAGCCACTAAGAGTTATTTCCTGTCGCTGATTTATTTTTTGTCTTTGATATAATTCTTAATATGAAAATCGATGCTTTCCTCTACCGGAATAAATTCAAAATCCAGGCGTTCACGGATTTTTTTATTCGAAACGTAATTCACCGATGTTACGGAGTCGAGATTCACTTTGTTCATCATTCTGAGTTTCGGCACCAGCCAGCCGAAAAGTACATTGGCAACATACCCCATTTTCAACACAGAAGCCGGCAGTATTTTTGAAGGCTTCAAGCCAAGCCTGTTTCGCACATAATCTGCAGTATCGCTGTATTTTCTCGTTTCTGAAATCAGGATAAAGCGTTCACCGAAAACCTGCGCTTCCATCAGATCTACAGCAATTCTGGCAACATCACGTACATCTACATAAGAAGCGGTGCCGCTCATAGAATACGGATAAGTTTCAAAACTGCTGAAAAGTTCGCCGCTGCTGCTGTTCCAGTTTCCGCTGCCGATAATGATTCCGGGATTAATAATCACTACATCAAGACCTTCTGCTGAAGCACGCCACACTTCCATTTCCGAAAGGTGCTTCGAAACGGCATAATCTGAATGATCGAGCTTCGGATTAAAATCAGAATTTTCATCAACCAGACCTTCCTCATTTAAACCATCAAAAACCGCCATGGAACTTACAAACAGCAGTTTTTTCACAGATGAATTTTCGCAGGCGTAAAGCAGATTCTTTGTCCCTTCAATGTTCGTTTGGAACATTTCTGCTCTTTTCGCGGGATGAAAACTGACTTTCGCTGCGCAGTGATAAACTTCCTCCACACCAATCAGTGCACGTTCGAGCGAATCCATATCCTCAAAATCAACGTCAATCCAAAGGATTTTATCGAACTGCTCCTGCGGATTTTCGGTATAGAATGTAAATGAATGAAGGACTTCCTGAAGATTACTGGTTTTCCGTTTCGCTGCAAGGACATTTTTGCCCCGTTTCAGTAATTCCAAAACGATTACCCTTCCAAGAATTCCGGTTGCTCCGGTTACAAAAACCATAAATCTGAATAGAACACAAAGATAAGAAAAAACCCCACCAATAAGAATCGGTGAGGTTCGGTAAGTATTTATAAAACTCGTTACTGCGCTGCTGCGTCAATAATTTTCTGGAATTCGCGCCAGTCATAATAATGAAAGGTTTTTCCTTCGCTCATCGCTACGAAAACACCTTTTGGAAAGCGGATTCCCATATTTTTGCTTGTTACTTCGCTACCGTCGGAGAATTTAGTGGATGTCGGAATTTCAGCAATCTTAGTGTGAAGATGCGGATTTCCGGAATCGCCTTCTCTGCGGTACACATTGAATGTATTCGCCTGCTGATTGGAAATCAGGATGTAGCCGTTTCCGTTTCCGGTATCGTAAATGGAAATTCCTTCCATATCTTCCTTGAAATCGTTCTGACCGAAAAGCGCCAGTTCCTCATTTCCTTTTGCCGGATCTGCGTAATATTTGTGAATGCCGAACTGCTCATCCGAATAATAGATATAACCAAGTTCATGATCAACAACAATCGCTTCAATTTCTTTCTTATTGCTATATTCCCCGAATTTACGAACTACTTCACCTTCCACTCTTCCATTGTTTTCAGCAAGTTTATACTGCCATAAATATGTTCCGGACGGACCTTCCTTTCTTCCGACAATCGCGTGAATTTCTCCGTTTGACGGATTTTTGTACAGTGCTATTCCCATCGGAGCATTTTGTGCTTCACCTTCAAAAACAGGAATCGAACCGATTTCCGTCATGTCCGGAAGCGAATAAATCATGATTCGGTTAAGTTCGCGTTCGGTGATTACAGCGATGTCCACTTTTCCGCCTTTGAAAGGCAATCCGTACTGAATATCAACATTGTTCGGTCTTTTCAGGTTCAGGACTTTATTAACTATTTTTCCGTTCAGATCGTATACAAAAAGTCCGCCTTCAGTATCTTTATCAGTTCCGACAATCAGCGATTTTGAATAATCGGTTGGATGATGCCAGATTGCAGGATCATCGGTATCGTGATTGGTTTTTTCGGTTACCACTGCAGGTTTCAGACGTTCGCCACGGAAAGGATCATCAAATTTTTCGATTACCGCACATCCGGTGAATAAAAACGCTGCTGCTGTAAGAAATAAATATTTTGAATTTTTCATATCAATAAAAAAAGAACCGGAAAGGAAACCAATCCGGTTCAGAAACTATAAAATTAAGAATTAAGAAATTAAAAATCGAATTTCAGACCGAAAGAGAAACGCGGCTCATAGTATTCCATCTGCATTGTTCTGTCTGCAATTCCCTGATAATATCTCAAAGGCTGGTTGGTAAGGTTGTTTGCCTCGAAGAAAATTCTCATCCAGTCTTTAATCGCGTAAGATGCGTTGAAATCCAGGAAGGTCTGCTTGTCGTAGTAACGGTCTTCGAAATCGTCACCACCGAGTTCATCCAGGTAAGCAGCGGCATGATTCAGGGAAATTCTGGCAGAAAATTTAGGATTTTCCCATGAAAGCGATGCGTTAAACATATGCGGAGCAGTACCAGGAAGCATCAGTCCGGTTCTCATTTCACCATCTTCATTGTAGATACCTTTCGCTTCAGATTTTGTAAAAGTGTAGTTGGTATAGATGTTGAAATTTTTAGCAAATCCCGGAAGGAAATCCAGCTGGCGCTGTAAAGCTACCTCAACACCGTACACATCTACCGTCTCACCGTTTCTGGTCGTGAGGAATGTATAATTTTCACCCGGATTCAGCGTGTTTGGAACATCCGGGAAATCCTGTGCGAAATTATCGGAATTGTAGGTTGCATCTCTGTATACATAAATAAAGTCGTTCAGTTTTTTGTAAAATGCACCTGCGGATAAAATCCCGACATTTCTGAAATAATATTCACCCATGATATCATAATTGTAGGCATAAGTTGCCTTCAGATTCGGGTTTCCTGCAGAAATATCGTTATCACCCGGAATTACACTGATATAAGGTGAAAGCTGATAATAGTTTGGTCTCGCAAGTGCAGTGGAGAACGCAGCACGAAGCACGAGATTCTGAACCGGGGTGTATTTCAGTGCGAAACTTGGAAGAATATTGGTATAATTGTTTTCAACCGTTCTGTTTCCTTCCAGATTGTCTTCGTCTTCAATGATATTTCCGGTATAAGTTGTTACGGTGTTTTCAACTCTGGCTCCAAGGATTACGGAGAAATTTTCCGTGAAATTCTGATCCCATCTGATGTAACCTGCATAGATATTTTCTTTCGCGCTGTAATTCTGCGCAAGAAATTCCGAAGGAACTTCCTCTTTCTCGAAAAGTGACCCGTTATTTAAATCGAGGTTACCAAGATAAGTGTGGGAAGTGAAATGGCCCGGAACATAATTGGAGTTAGGATTCCAGTTTTCTCCACCATAAAATACGTGCTGAACTCCTGCAAAAGTGTCCATTGAAGAAAACAACGGTGCGTATTCATAGAAATCAATTGAACGTTCTTTCGACTTAATTCTGGCTTTACCACCGATTCTCAAACGTCCTTTCTGACCTTCAATCACTGAAAGCGGAAATCTGAAATTGAGTCGGCCCGTAATTTCATCTTCATACGTATTTCCCTGCTGTTCTGTAAGTTCATCCAGTTCGTAAGTCGTGAAATCTGGCTGCGCCGGCAGTGAAAAAAACGGCAGTCTCGTTCCGCCAAGAAGCGGTCCTAAAGCAACTTCGTCTTCCGTTTCGTAACGTATATATCTTTCATTTGGACGCTGTTCTTCCGCTTTGGAGTAAGATACGCCCCAGTCCATATCGATTGTCGTTCCAAGGATGTGATCACCACCTATGGAATAATTCTGCATGATCTGTCTTTCCAGACGTGCACCATCATTCAGTCTGTCGTTGATACCGCCTTTTGTCTGTCTTCTTATTTTACCAATAAATCCGTTTCCATCTGGTTCGATATCGGTATAAGTTAAACGGTAACGGTTTTCCCAGTCATCACGCCAGTTGTAGATCGCGTTCAGATTCAAACGGTGTTTGTCGCTCAGGACAAAATCCATATTTGCTCCGATACTTTTTCTTTCTCTTTTTACATCGTACTTACGGATGTCCAGTTCTTCCAGATAAATTCTTCCGTCATCATCCTGCGTCCATGCGCCTTCCACATTATCAGATCCATAGTCGTTGTTATTATAGGAACCGTTCAAAACCAAACCGATTTTTCCGTTCGCAAAGCGGTTTCCATACATGAATGAGTTGGTGAAGGCGAATCTGTCTCGAATTCCGTTATATCCGGAACCTGTTGTTAACGATACCCTTTCTTTATTTGGCGCTGTACGTGTTTTCAGTTCAACGGAGCCACCAATTGCATCTCCGTCCATATCTGAAGTCAATGTCTTGTTCACTTCAATCAGCTGAATCATGTCTGAAGGAATAAGGTCCATCTGAACTTTACGGTTATCACCTTCAGCGGATGGAATTCTGTTACCATTCAAAGTAACAGAGTTCAGTTCGGAAGCAAGACCTCTCACGATGATATTTCTCGCTTCGCCCTGGTCGTTCTGCATGGTAATTCCGGGTACTCTTTTCAGTGCATCACCGATATTTGCATCAGGAAATTTACCGATCTGATCGGAAGAAACCACGTTTGTGATATTCGGATTGTTTTTCTGCGTGTTCAAAGCTCTCGCCTGGCTCTGACGCCCGAAACCGATGATATTAACGGTCTGCATCTGAACCTTTCTGGGATCGAGAACAATATTTTGGGTAATACTTCCTGAATCGGAAACCGATACATCATAAGTGGAAGTTCCATAACCGATATAATCAACCGTCATGGTGTAATTTCCTGCAGGAACATTCAGAAATACGTAATTTCCATCGGAATCGGAAACCGTATAAATATTTCCTGGATTTAGAATAATTTTTGCACCGGGAAGCGCGATTTCGTTCTGATCGTTGATGCGACCTGTAACCGTGCCCGTCTGCGCAAATGCCATCATGCCTGCGCACAACAACACCGAACATACCAATCTTCTCATTTTACTTTCTAATTTAATTCCTGCGAAATTATTGATAAGTAAAACGAATGGTATTTCTCAAAATTTAAGTATTTGTTAAAATTATTTAACACAAAAAGAGCAATGGGCAACAAGAAAAATGTTTATATAAAAACCGCAGAACTACATTAACTGGTTGTTAACCAGATTAAAATAAACCCCCTGTTTCTGCAGCAGTTCATCGTGAGTTCCCTGTTCTGCGATTACACCATCGTGCATTACCAGAATCTGATCGGCATTCCGGATGGTACTTAACCTGTGCGCAACAATGAGTACCGTTCTGTTACGGAAAAAAGAAAATAAATTCTCCATTATTTCCCTTTCATTTCTTGCATCCAATGCACTGGTTGCTTCATCCAGCAGAAAAAAATCAGGATCTTTATACACTGCCCTAGCAATAAGAACACGCTGTTTTTGGCCTGTGCTTAAACTGATACCGTTATTTCCGATTTCGGTCTGTATTCCCAAAGGCAATGAAGAAACCAGAGTTTCCAGGTTTGCAACTTTTAACGCATAGTTCAGTCGGTCTTCGTCCGCATTTTCAACCTGCAAAGTGATATTTTTCTGAATGCTTTCCGAGAAAATATAACCTTCCTGCATCACTGTTCCGGTGGCATTGCGCCAGCTGTTCAGCGAAATTTCTGAAAGTTTTTGATTTCCCAGTAAAATCTGGCCCATATCCGGTTCGTAAAACCTTAGCAGAAGTTTGAAAAGGGTTGTTTTTCCGCTCCCGCTTTCACCAACGAGCGCTGTAACTTTTCCCGCAGGAATGCGTGCATTCAGATTTTTCAGAATTTTGAAATCTCCATAGCCAAAATCAAGATTCTCGATGACAATATCCTGATTAAAATTTGTTTTGTGATGATCTTCTTCAATATTTTCAATGGGCTTGCTGTGCACTTCCGCGATTCTTTCCAGACTCAATCCGGCATCCTGCGTAATCTGAATAAAATACAGCAACTGATCGAACGGCGAATTCATCTGCCCGACAATAAAACTGATCGCGAGCATCATCCCAAGGGTTAAATCGCCATCGATTACGGCAAAAGCCGACACTCCGGAAATCAGAATATTTTTGAGTTGTGAAATAAAGCCCGAACCAATCATCTGATACTGCGTAAGAATCAGTAATTTTTTATTTCTTTGAAAGAGCTCCTGCTGCAGATCTTCCCATTTGGTGCGCTGAAAATTCTCGGACTGATTGATTTTAATTTCTGCCATTCCGGAAATCATCTCATTCAGAATATTCTGGTTTTTGCTGTTCAGAATAAATTCCTTTTGATCAAGCACCTTTCGCTTATTAAGAAACAAAAGTATCCAGCCAATTGCAAGAAAACTCAGCACAAAGAAAATCAGCAGGATGAGCAGATCATAAGTAGCCAAAACTACCGAAAACACGATGAGATTGATGAACGAGAAAAAAATGGAAAGCGTATTTGTCGACAAAAAAGAACTGATCCGGTGATGGTCGAGAATACGCTGCTGAATATCGCCGACTTTCTTCGAATCAAAATAAGCAACGGGCAGTTTGATCAGTTTGTCAATAAAATCGCTGATCAGTTTAATGTTGACTTCCGTGTTCACTTTCAGCATGATCCAGCTCCGGACCAAATCCATAAAACTGTTGCCCAAAAAAAGGACGATCTGCGAAAGGATGATCAGCACGACCAGATTTTTGTCGCTGTTGTTGATCCCTTTATCAACAAGATTCTGGGTGAGAAATGGAAAAACCAGCGTAATCAAACTCGTTACCAGCAAAGTGAGCGAAACCCAGAGAATGGATTTCCGGTACGGCTTCAGATAACTGAAAAGAAAATGAAAACCGCTTTTATTTTTTATTTCCTTCTTTGCAAAAAATTCCGGCGTCGGATTCAGCAATAATGCTCTTCCTAGACCATCTTCGTCCAGCCAGTTGCTCTTAAATTCCTCTTCGGTGAGTTCAAGTTTGCCAAATTCCGGATCGGCTACAATGATTTTTTCCTGGTTTTTTTGCGGAACCAGCACTACAAAATGTTCCTTGCGCCAGTGCAGAATGCAGGGTTTGGGAGCTTCCTGCATGAGTTTTTCGAATGGAATTTCTACGGCAAGACTTTCGAATCCCAGTTCTCCAGAAGCTCTGATCAGATCATGAAAACTCACTCCCGTTCTCGACTGCAGTGTGAGGTTTCTCAGATAATCCGCAGAAAATTCTTTACCGTAATACTTACAGACAATCCGCAGACATGACGGTCCGCAGTCCATAGAATCGAGCTGTCTGTAATAAACGGTTTTCCCCACAAATACTATTTGAAAATGGAATTTTCTCTACGTTCAATTTTTCCGCAAAGCAAATCAGCGATAGCCTTTGAAATCTGGTTTCCTTCCGTAAGATTGTCGAGCCAGAAGAATTCGCCTGCTCCGTTTATTTCAATGAAATAGTAAGTTCCGTCCGGTTCCAGAATCATATCAATTGCGCCATAATCCACGTTGTAAATATCGAGCAACTGATGAATTTTATCGGTGATTTCTGTAGGCAGTTCGGTTGGAACCCAGTCCTGAAGAATATTCACGCCGTCTTTACGCCAGTCAACTTTTGCGTCTTCGAACTGTTGCGAATCGATTTCGAAAGGAAATATTTTTCTGCCGACAACCGTAATCCGAAGTTCGCGCTGTTTATCGAGTTTACGCTGAAACTTCATCGGACAGTATTGCAGCGAATCGAGTTCATCAAGATTTTCTTCTGACACAACATTCGTAAAGACCACATTTTCCACATCACCTTCATAGATCGCAAAACCCGACTGCATTTTGCAGATTGCCTCCCCCTGAATTGATTTGATGAAGCTCCGTACCTCATCCGGATTATTCGTGATGCAGGTTTCCGGAATTCTGAAACCTATTTTTTCAGCAATTTTTAACTGTTCTTCTTTGCTGTCGATTCTACGGTAAACACTTGGTTTCCCGAGCGTATAGCAGTCGAAAGATTCCAGAAAACCGAAAAGTGTCGCCCTGATTTCACCCATAGCAGCGCCAAAAAATTTTGGTTCGAGTTCTTCTCTCAGCCCGCTTCCGATATTATAAGCACGACGATACCAAACTGCATCGACATTATCAATTCTGATTTTTTCGTTCTCCGTCTGCAGCCAGCTTTCCCAGTTTCCGTTTTTGTAAACAGAAGACAGGCTGCTTTTCATAGGATACTCGTCCACATTGAGCCGTATTGTCTGCCAATTGTTGTTCACAACATGCTCCGTTACTTTTTCTATCGAATAATTGTCTTCGGTATGCGTGATAATCAGTATTTTATTCATTTTTTATTTATCTTTTTTATTAGTGCATCGGCTATCGCTTCCGCTATTGGATAGTTGAGTTCTTTCTGCAGCATTCCCCATTCTCCCTGAGGATTTACTTCCAGAAACCAGTAATTTCCGTCTGTTCCTTTTATAAAATCAAGCGCGCCGGTCACCAGTCCGAACCGGTTCATCAGCACTTTTATTTTTGCGGCTATTTTCTGAGGCACTTCGTAGGATTCCCAAATATTTCCCTGCATCGTACGCCAGTCTGTATTTTCCTGATTTTTAATTTTTCCGGCAAAACATTTTCCGTCTACACAGGCAATTCGTAATTCGTACTCCTTTTCAATATAAGGCTGAATGATCATAGGACAATAAATAATCCCGTCGAAATCATGGTCTTTTTCTGCGCTGATCAGCAGCGTTTCCGTTAGTGCTTCACCGGACATCGACTGTCCGTTCGGTCCGTGAAGTTTCGCTACAGCATTTTCAGCACCGGTCTTTTTGAGGAATTTCTTTATTTCGGGGGCATTATTCGTGAACAGTGTTTCCGGAACCTGAAGCCCGGCTTCCTTTGCTGCACGAAGCTGATAGAGTTTGTTGCGCTGTATAAAATAATCTGCTTCCAGCGGATTGATCCAGGGAAGATGAGCGATTCCAGCATACAGATTATTGCGCAGATAGCCGTATTCATTCGAAAAAAGATCTGCGAAATCTGCATCGAGATCGTCAGGAATTTTTACAGACCAGGTTTTACGGTGCCACACTCCGGTAAAACTGCTGCTGTGCACCGAATTTCCGTTTTCGTCGGTAAGCGAAAAAGAGCCGTCAGAAAACTGCGCAATCTGCTGTGAATCGCCAATGTGATCTGTATTCAACCGGAAATACGAAATCCCTTTTTGCTGCAGATAGTTAAAGAAAATGTCAACATTGTAGAAATCCGCGGAATGCGTAAGCACCAAAATCATGAATAAAAGCCATTAAAAAGGAGGAAACTTTTCAGCTTCCTCCGGTAAATATAAAATTTACATTTTACATTTTCACTGTTTCATCACTGTCGGATGGATATTTCATTGTCTGCATCTGGTCACGGGAAGGAGCTGTAACGCTGTCCATACCTCTTCCGGTCGTATCGCGTGCGGACGCACCACCTTTTACATTTTTCGTTTCATTCAGCTGATTTTCAAGAAATGCAGCGAAGAAAGGCTTTTTCATTTTTTTTGACATTTTTATAAATTTTTTGGGTTAGATTGTATGCTCATCACCATCAGAAGGATACTTCATCGTATGATGTGTGTCAAGCGTTGGTTTAGTCGGTTTTACGATTAGATCTTTTGAAGGAGATGTAATATCACCTGCACCGCCTTTTACTTTGTCAGTTTCTTTCATCTGGTTTTCCAGGAATTTTGCAAAGAAAGGCTTGTTTAATTTTTTGTTAGCCATAAGATTAATATTTAAAGATTAGGGTTTTAATTATTATAGAAGACTGTCCTTCAGATATTCAAATATAAAACAAGTTTTTTTACAAAATGAATATTTTTTGAACAAACGAGCGAAAATTGCAAATTTTCCGCACAAAATCAATCGTTTTGGTATCTTCAATGCAACCATATACATGATATGATTGCGACCACTAAATTATAAAAAATTTTATCCCATGCATAATGTTATGGAAAAATTTATAAAAATTTAACACAAATTCGCTACGTCGATTTGGTATCCAGAAGAAAATTTTTGGCTTCGATATTGAAATCATCGGGGTTTTCGGCCTGCACCCAGTGTGCGGCAGCCGGGATTTTTACCAGATTATAACTTGGGAACTGTTGCTTAATCTGAAATTCGTCCTGCGGCAGAATATAATTGGATTTCGCGCCCGCTATGAACAAAGTCGGTCCCGTATAAATCCCGAATTTAATGGCGTTGGAAACAAACTGATCATATTTTTCTGATAAAGTTTTCAGATTGAAACGCCACGCGAGTTTTTTCTGCTCACCATCTCCTTTCCAGTACAGACTTTTCGCTAAAAACTGTACCGTTGCCGTATCAGGAATATAACTTTTCAGCAGATCTTCTACATCGCCGCGTGATTTTACTTCTGAAAGATCAACGGATTCCAGTGCTTTAAAAACTCCCTGATGATGTGGCGGATAAGCTTTTGGTGCTATATCTACTACAATCAGTTTTTCAACTTTTACCGGATATTTTATAGCAAACTGCATCACCGCTTTTCCGCCAAGCGAATGTCCGAGCATGTTGGCTTTTTCGATTCCGTGATGGTCCATATAATGCGTAATGTCGTGCGCAAGATCATCATGAGACATCTCTTCGGAATGAAAACTCTTTCCGTGATTGCGTAGATCGATCAGGTGAACAGGAAAATATTCACCGAATTCCTTTCCAAAAGAACCCCAGTTATCGAGCATTCCAAAAAGTCCGTGAAAAACCAGCAGCGGCGTTCCCGATTTGTCTTCGCCGTATATTTTTGAATGAAGAATGTTTGTCATTTTTCTATTGTCAGTATTTCGCATTACCACTTTGCCAAACGCTTCAGGTAAGCCTGAACCGTATTTTCCATACCCAAATATAAAGCTTCCGATATTAAAGCATGACCAATGGAAACTTCCAGAAGATTCGGAATGTTATCCGCGAAATATTTCAGGTTTTCCAGACTCAAATCGTGGCCTGCGTTGATTCCTAGATTAAATCCAGTTGCTTTTAATGCCGTTTCGTAATAAGGTTTGATTGCGGCTTCCTTATTTTGTGAATATTCCTTGGCGTAAGCTTCAGTATAGAGTTCAATTCTGTCGGTTCCGGTTGAAGCTGCGTATTCCACCATTTCCGGTTCCGGATCAAGGAAAATCGACGTACGGATTCCTGCATTTTTAAATTCAGCAATCACTTCTTTCAGAAAATCCTGATGTTTTCTGCAGTCCCAACCTGCGTTGGAAGTGATGGCGTCATCAGCATCAGGAACCAAAGTTACCTGTTCGGGTTTCACTTCCAGAACCATATCGATAAACGGACGGTGCGGATTTCCTTCAATATTGAATTCGGTGTACACCAAAGGTTTCAGATCGTAAACATCTTTTCGGGTAATATGCCTTTCGTCGGGTCTCGGATGAATCGTAATTCCCTGTCCGCCAAATTCCTGAATTTTTACCGCAGCTTCTGTAACGCTCGGCAGTTCTCCGCCTCTTGCATTGCGCAAAGTAGCTATTTTATTGATGTTTACACTAAGTTTTGTCATACTGTGAGGCCGAATAATTAAAAAATGGTTAGTGGCTTTATACTTTAAAAGTGAACTGCACGATTTCCAGTTCGAATTCTTTGGAAGCTACCAAAAGATGATCAAAAATATCCGACTGAATCTCTTCGTAGTTTTCCCAGGTGGAATCATTCGTGAAACAGTAAATTTCCAATGGCATCCCCTGTGAAGTATTTTCGAGCTGGCGAACCAGCAAAGTTGCGTCCTGACTGATATGCTCGTTTGATTTCAGGTAATTGAAAACGTATTTCCGGAAAACTCCAATGTTCGTCAGCTGACGGCCATTAATGAGCAGTTCCGAATTATCTGTATTTGCTCTGTCGTCGCCAATAAGCTTAAGCTGCTCCTGCAGATAATCGCGTACGAGATTTATTGAAGAAAGTTTCTCCATCATTTCCCTGTTCAGAAAGCGGAAAGAATTGATATTGAAAATGATCGATCTTTTAATCCGGCGCGTATTGCTTTCCGACATTACCTGGATATTTTTCACTTCGGTGGAAAGCAAATCGTACGTGGGAATCGTGGAGATGGTTTTATCGAAATTCTGAATTTTTGTGGTGATCAGATTGATTTCCTCAATGGTTCCTTCCAGCGTGTATTTCGGAATTCCGATCCAGTCGCCAACCTTCATGCTTCTTGAAGTCGCCACATGAATTCCCGTCATAAATCCAAGGATGGTATCCCGGAAAACCAGCACAAGAACAGCGGTGATCGCACCCAAACTACCAAGAATAGTGGTCCCGCTGATTCCGAACATGATACTGATCGCAATAACCGTAAGAACAAAAACACCAAAGGTTTTGATGGTTTGGGAAACAGCGTTCAGCGCCACAATCCGGTAAAAATCTTTTTTATAAGTAAAATAATTCTTAATTGCCTTCAGAAAGCGCAGTGCAAGTCCGCCAATTACGATTACAAAGCCAAGTTCTACCAGTGTTTCGAAAAGTGCGAACGATTTATTATGCCGGTATTTGAAAAAAGGCTGAATAGCGAGCGCCGCAAAAAAAAGTGTAATCAGATGCGCAATGGAATGCGTAATCTTCGAAGTATGGATGGATTTGAAAACCGGATATTTTTCTTCATCAGAAAAGACTCTGAAAATCAAACCGATTATCATTTTCAGAATAAAATCCAGCACAAAAAGCAGTACGCCCAGCAAAAGTACTTTTACCAGAACCATAAAAACCCAGTTGTCCGAAACATTATCCCTGATGAAATAATGAATCATGTTGCTGAGTTCCTGCAGAAAATCTTTGGTCTGTTGAAGTTCCTTCTCCATTCCGCAAAATTAACAAATTAATCACGCCTACGGGAACCGTCCGTTTTTCCGGAAGCATAACAATGCCTGGAATTGCGAGTAAAATTCCAAAGAAACGATCTGCGGTGCTGCAAAATTTACAGTCAACCTCCCTTAAAACAAAATATTTTATATCTGTTTTGTTCACATCAGTCTGCAAGAATTTCATGAATTTATATAATAACTTTCTCAGTATTCGAATCAGAATTCAGCACCAAACAATGCGAATTTACTGGGTATAACTGCGTGAAAGTTTTTTACTTAATTTTAGCAAAAGATTTATTGTGGATAATAACCTCATCATTCTGTTCAGCCTCATTCTTCTAATTTTGGGGATCGTGGGAACTTTCTTACCGATTCTTCCGGGACTCGGGTTAAGTTTAGGAGGACTGATTATTTATAAATTCGGAACAGATGCTCCGCTCAGCATGGTCTACATCTGGATTTTCGCTTTTCTTACTCTGGTGTCAGGAATTCTGAATTACGTAATTCCGGCCAAAACAAACCGAAAATACGGCGGAACAAGATGGGGAAGCATCGGCTCTGTAATCGGAACAATTGCAGGCATGTTATTTATTCCGGTTCCGTTCGGATTTCTGATCGGAATGTTTGCGGGCGTGTTTATCGGGGAACTTCTTCACGACCGGAATGACAGACAGAAAGCCTGGAGTTCCACCAAAGGCGCATTCGTCGGATTTCTTTACGGTACCGGTTTCAATTTTGTTGTCGGTGTGGCAATGTTTTTGGTAGTACTATTTGATATCATTTAAAAAATAATGCTATGATTTTCCGCAGCAATATCGCATTACTTTTCGCGGCAGTTCTTCTTTCATGCAACGGCCAGAAAGAAAACAAGACCGAAACAACCCAATCCAGCACAGAAATTCCTGCGAACAGCAGCGGAAACATAACTGTTACAGATACTGCTTCAACAATCGCCGACCAAACCGCGACCGTTAATTCACGGGAACAAAGCACTGCGAATAGCACATCTGCCACTCAGAAATCCGAAACTTCAGGTACGAAATCGAGCTCTTCCGGAGCTTCGCATCAGGCAGAAACGCAAAAAGCAGTTACCAAAGCGCGAACATCGACCGTTACCGAAAATGCACAAACCGGAAAATTAGGTCTTACATTCCTGAAAGAAGGCGAGAAAAAATATTTTGAAGAACGGCAAATGAGCATTCATTTCAAGAGAATTACGGAAGACAGCCGTTGTCCTGCGGGAGTTCAGTGTGTATGGGCCGGAGTTGCTGTTGCCGAAATTACCTTCGATGCCAATGAAGCTGAACCGCAGACCGTTCAACTCGCTTCAAACAAAGGAACCGGAGACCGGTATCAGGAGTATTTTTATTACAACGGTTTTAAAATCAGCCTCAAAAGTGTGGCTCCGCACGCTGTTCAAAACAAAGCTTCACTGAAAGGAAAATATGAAATCGGACTTCAGTTTGAAAGCGCAAAAAATAAAAACATGGACATCGATCCGGCAGTAATCAGGTCTGCACCGGAAAGATAACGGTGAATCTTACCATTCAACAGGCTTTTCACCTTTCGAAATCAGATAAGAATTAATTTTAGAAAATGGTTTGCTTCCGAAAAATCCACGGTACGCAGAAAGTGGTGACGGATGTGGCGACTTAATAACAAAATGCTTCGTTTCATCAATCAGCGAAGCTTTTTTTTGTGCGAATGATCCCCAAAGCAGAAACACCACATTTTCTCTGTGTTCTGAAACAGCTCCCACAATAAAATCGGTGAATTTTTCCCAGCCGATATCTTTATGGGAATTTGCTGCATACGCTTTCACGGTGAGCGAAGAATTCAGCAGCAAAACACCTTGACGCGCCCAGCTGTCAAGTTCATTGGTGGTTTTTGAAATGCCCAGATCATTCTGAAGCTCCTGAAAAATATTCCGTAACGACGGTGGCGCAGAAACACGGTCCGAAACAGAAAAACACAGACCGTTTGCCTGAAAATCTCCGTGGTAAGGATCCTGACCGAGAATCACCACTTTCACCTCATCAACAGGCGTCAGTTCAATTGCACGAAAAATCTGATCTTTTGGCGGAAAACAGGTACCGCTGCTGTATTCAGCCTTTACGGTTTGCCACAGTTGCCTGAAATATTCGGAATTTTTTATCGGTGCGAGAACTTCAGTCCAGGTCATATTAAAAATCGAAGTAATAAAGTTGAATGCACAAAAATAATGCTTTCTATCGCATTTGAATGGTTACGGTTACCTTTGAATAAGTTTTTGAAAAGCCTGAAGGTCATCTTTCGAAACCCTGGACGAATCCATTTTTGCAGGATTCAGTTTCACGAGATAATAATCCTCGGTTTTCGATTCCCGCACCGGATCATCCGGTTCAATTTTTTCAACTTTCGTCTGTCGGTACAGCAAGGATTTCAGATTTTCGCCGTCTTTCCAGAGCCAGCTTTTAACTTCTTCGTAATATCCAGCATCGCCAAATATATCGGCCAGTTCAAAATACTGCGGAAGAAATGCGTCTTTCGTTTTGTCGTAAAAGAAAAGTTTCAGGGAAGTAAACGAATATTCACCCGGCATTCTTGCAACAATGCCCATCAGGTTTTCATTGATATCAAACTTTGAATGCGCTTCAAAACCTCTGACATCGGGATTACTGAAACCGGCAAGACTCAGCGTTTCAGGAAAAAGTGCAATTTCTTCATGCGTGATCGCCGGCCCTGTGCTGTTGTCACCATATTCCGGAGCGATAAACGCAGTGGAATCCAGTTCGATTTGTCTGAATTTTTTAAGAAAAGTCTGATTTTTAGAAACCGGAAGTGTTTCTACCGCAACAGAATCCTGATCCGCTACAGTAACAGAATCGAGTTCTTTTGTATCGGAAACTATTTTCTCATTCTTCTGACATGCCGTGAAACTAAGCACCAACGCCGAAGCAATTACCAGCTTTTTCATATTCGAAATTTTTATTTCTGCATCTGCTGCAAACACCTTTCCAAATCTTTTCAGCTGCTTCCGAATAGTTATCTTTGCACTGTGCACATACAACAAGAAGATTTAGACGAACTTGAATTTCCGGTACTGCTGTCGGAAATTGCGCCTTTTGCGTATTCCCATAAAACGGAAGAGAAAATTATGAACCTTCGTCCGATGCACATCGATGAAGCCGAACTTTCGCTGAAAAAAACCTCAGAATTTCTGACCAGTTTTGAAAGCTCGAACGCCATTCCGTTCAACGAATATGAAGATATTGAAGCAGAACTGAAACTGATGCTGATTGAAAATTTCCGTTTGGAAAACAAGGCATTTGTAAAGATAAAAGCCATTACTGAGCAGATTGGCCGTCTTCAGAAATTTTTTCCTGCCCTTTCAGAAACGTTTCCAAATCTTCTGGAAGAAGTGAAAGACCTGGAATTCCGTAAGGAAATTATTGAAAAAATCGACAAGGTTTTCAACCGGTTCGGTGAAGTGAAAAACGAAGCTTCGCCTAATCTGAGAACTTTGCGCACCGAAATTCAGCATGCGAAAAAAGCCATCGACGAAAATTTTAACCGCGCGATGAACAATTATGCCGATGTTCTGGAAGATATCCGTGAAACGATTATTGATGACCAACGCGTTTTGGCAGTAAAATCCGGATTCAAAAAAAGAGTTCCGGGACGAACACTCGGAATTTCAAAAACCGGTTCCATTACTTATATTCAGCCGGATTCGGTGGTGAAACATTATTTCAAACTCAAGGAAAATCAGGAAGAAGAAAAAAAGGAAATCGACAGAATTCTACGAAATCTTACGGCGGAAATTTCGGAATTCCAACCGCAGCTTACAGATTATCAGAACTATATTTTCAGTCTGGACTTAACGCGCGCCAAAGCCAAGTTTGCTGAAACCGTAAACGGCGTTTTGCCGAAAATCAACCGTCACAAAACGCTGCGCCTGAAAGATGCTTATCATCCTTTGCTGTGGCTTCAGAATAAAGCGGAGAACAAGAAAATTTATCCGCAGACGCTGACTTTAACGGAACACAACAGAATTATCTGTATTTCCGGGCCGAATGCCGGTGGAAAATCCATCACGCTTAAAACGGTCGGATTGCTGCAACTGATGATTCAGAGTGGAATTCTCGTTCCGGTTCACCCAAAATCGGAGATGTTTTTCTTTGATAAAATGATGACGGATATCGGTGATAATCAGTCGATTGAAAATCATCTTTCCACCTACTCTTCCCGACTGAAAAAAATGTCCGGAATTATCCGTGAAGCCGATGCAGAAACGCTTTTGCTGATTGATGAATTCGGAACAGGATCTGATCCGGAACTCGGCGGTGCTTTGGCTGAAAGCTTCCTGGAATTTTTCTATGAGAAAAAATCTTTTGCGATTATCACAACGCATTATACAAACATTAAACTCGTGATTGAACAGCTTCCGAATGCAACGAATGCAGCCATGCTTTTCGATGAAAATTCTTTGGAACCGCTGTACAAACTGGAAGTCGAACAGGCCGGAAGTTCGTTTACTTTTGAAGTGGCCGAGAAAAATAAAATTCCAAGATTCATCATCAAAAATGCGCGTGCAAAAGTGGAAAAAGATGTCGTGAATCTGGACAAAACCATTGTAAAACTTCAGCAGGAAAAATTCGAGGTTGAAAAACTGAAATCGAACCTTACCGAACAAAAAGAAAATGTTGAAGACAAGCGCGATAACCTTCAGAAACTGAATGAACAGCTGGAACAGAAACTGTTCAATTTCCAGAAACTGTATGAGGAAGAACACCGGAAACTTCAGTTCGGAAATAAAATTGAAGCCTTCATCGATTCGTACATTAAAGGAAAAGCTCGGAAAGATGTGGTGAAAGATTTTGTGAAAATTCTGGAGCAGGAAAAATTCCGGAAACTCGGTTCAGACAAAAATGAAAGCAAACGTCTTCAGGTGGTGAAACGCAAAGTGACGCAGCAGCTGAAAAAAGTGGAAGTGAAAGAAAAAATTGCTGAAACCAACGAGAAAATCGAAGAGAAAAAGCAAAAAGAAAGAGCAGTCTGGATGAAAATTGGACAGCGTGTACGGATTTCCGGCTCCACTTCTGTAGGAACAATTGACGCGATTCACAAAAACGGAAAAGTAACGGTGAATTACGGCGCTTTCAAAACGCAGATTGATGAAAATGAGCTGGAAAGGATTTAAAACTATACTACAACTATGAAGGTTGAATATCAAATTCTGGAAGATGAATATATAAAACTTAAGTTTTTTCTTTATTACAGAAAACCAGTTGCAATTATTACGGTGATACTTTTCGTTTATCTGATGTATTCTGTTATCAGAGATTTTTTCGCTTATGGTTTTTTATCTCAATTTGATTTTTTCTTTATTATAATGGGAATATATTTTCTGATTGTATTTCCGATAATTTTCTATTTCAGAATCAGGAAAGAATACCGAACCAGCAAACCTTTACAAAAGAAAGTTGTTTCTGAGATTACCGAAGAAAGAATCATCGATGTAACCGAAGATTCAACGGCAGAAGCAAGCTGGAATGATGTTTACAAGATTGAAGAACTGAAATCGTGGTTCATTCTTTACTATTCGAAACAAATGTTTGGCGTTTGTCCGAAAAAAGCAATGACTCAGGAACAAATTGCCGAATTCAGAAGAATTGTGAACAGCAAAAATATCAAAGCAAAATTGAAAACAGATTAGTCACATCATCAAAATAAAAAAAGTCCCTTTCGGACTTTTCTTTTTATCAATATTTAATTTATTTGAAGATTGGTTTCACGGTGTAACCTTTTTCTCGTAGCAAAGTAATAACACCCTGATCGCCGATCAAATGTCCTGCTCCTACAGCAAACAGCGTTGGTTTGTCTTTCATCATTGCAGGCATTTTTGTCAGCCAGTTGATGTTTCTGTTATCGAGGAGCACTTTCTGCTGATCCTTGGTCATTTGCGTTTCATCGTGCATCAGCGCAGAAAGCGCTGCAATGTCTTCTTTCAGATACAGGTTAAGCATGTGATTCGTCTGATCCTTCGATTTTTCATAACTCTCCACCATTTTCAGAAGTTCGGCCGGTGACAAATATTTGCTGAATGTTTCAGCCTGCATTGCAATACTTTCGAGACCGTCCACTTTCTTGCCCTGAGCAATTGTTTTCTGCATGATTTCCATATCAGCTATTTTCATTTCTGTAGGAGCACAATCAAAAAATTTCATCGTCAGCATCGAATACAGAGCCATTGGTGAAAACTGATCCACGTCTTCCAGCTTCATACCGTAATCGGCGATCCCTTTTCTGAACCTTACAAGTTCCGCAGCTGTATACGTTTCGGAAAGTTTTTTATCCGCCAACAGAAATTTCTGCATCTCAGCCATTTGCGCCATATCTGAGAAGTTTATTTCCAGAACGGTTTGCTCCGTATTCTGCATCACTCTGTCCAGTTTTGCGGGGAAAGTAAACTGGTCGCCACACATCATGTGAAAGGTTCCGTAGAGATAAGACGGTTTCTCAAGTCCGTTCCCGGTAATTTCCCACAAAAGTGTGGAGTCTGTTACTTCATTTTTGGTGGTGCCGGAATTTGCCGCACAGGATGTTAGAAATGCGAGCAGAAAAAATGCAAAAATTCTCGTCAGGTTTTTCATAGGTGTAATTTTTTCAGGGCAGTGCTGTTTTACGTAAATTATTTCGAGGCACTGCACTATTTTATTAATCAATAATAAAGATAATTTCTGACATTTAGCAGATTGTCGGATAATGCGGAAATAAAAAAGCCGTCAACTGACGGCTTTCGGTTTACTCTATTTCTTCATGTTGCAGCGCCTGCATATCTTTTACCGTGTACGGAATACTGTTCAGAATATATTCCATCGCTTCGATCCGCGCGGTAGTTTTCTTATTTGCCTTCAGAATTTTCCACGGAGCGAGCTGCGTACTCGTTTTTTCGAACATTTTTTCCTTGTAATCTGTGTAGCTGTCCCAGAGTTTCAGAGCGTTCTGATCCACATCGCTGAATTTCCATTTTTTCAGCGGACTGCCGATAATTTCACGGAACCTGCTTTCCTGCTCCGCTTTCGATATTGAAAAATACAGTTTCAGCAGATAGAATCCGGAATTTACGAGCATTTTCTCAAATTCATTCACCTGTTCCATGAAAGTGTGGTATTCCTCTTCGGTGCAAAAACCGTTTACCGGTTCCACAATAGCTCTGTTATACCAGCTTCTGTCGAAAAATACGATCTCGCCTTTTCTCGGCAGCTGATTGATATATCTTTGGAAATACCACTGCCCTTCCTCAATTTCATTGGGTTTCGGAAGCGCAACTACCCGGTGCTGCCGCGGATTCAGGTTTTCTGTAATTCTTCTGATTGCTCCGCCTTTTCCTGCAGCGTCGCGTCCCTCGAAAATAACCACTACCTTCTTCTCATTGTCTACGGTCCAGTTCAGCAGCTTAATGAGTTCTGCCTGCAGTTTGGCAAGTCTTTTTTCATATTTCAGAAATTTTACGGCTTTATCGGCATCAAGAACTTCATTTTGCAAAAGCGCATACATTCCTTTCTTGTTGTTCAGCAATTCAAATTGTTCCGGTGTATAATTCATTTTGTTTTTTTCTGAGGTTAAAGATCGATTTGTTTTGCCAGCCTGAAATAGCGCTGTACCGTGTTCGGATCCGGATTGAGGGTTACTTTGGAAAGGTTTTTACCTTCGTAATCGAACATCGATAGAACATAGCGTATCGCTTCCAGGCGTGCGGTAAGTTTTTCATCGGATTTCACGATGATCCACGGTGCAAAAGCATTGTGCGTTCTGCTGAACATCTGGTCTTTGTAATAAGTAAATTCATCCCACAATTCCTGTCCCTTTTCATCAACCGGACTGTATTTCCATTTTTTAAGCGGATTTCTGAGCCTTCTGTTGAAACGGAACAGCTGCTCTTCCTTGTTTACCGAAAACCAGAACTTGATGATCGTGGTCCCCGATTCGTAAAGCATGTGTTCGAATTCCGGAACCTGCACCATATAGCTTTCGTACTGCTGCGGTGTGCAGAATCCCATAACCGGTTCCACCACTGCCCTGTTGTACCAGCTCCTGTCGAAGAAAACGATTTCGCCTTTATTCGGAAGTTCTTTAATATATCTGCGGAAATACCACTGTCCGCTTTCGAGTTCGGTAGGTTTGTTGAGTGCAACCAGTCGCATTGCACGCGGATTCAGATGTTCGATGAATCGTTTAATGGCTCCGCCTTTTCCGGATGCATCACGGCCTTCAAAAACAATAGCCACTTTCTTACCGGTATCCTGAATCCATTTTTGGAGATTCACCAGTTCGCCCTGAAGTTGCCGCAATTCTGTTTCATAGCGGTATTTTTTCAAAGCTGAAGCATATTCAGGGTTCTGAAGCCTGTTTTCCTCCAGAAATTCCAGCAGTTGCTCCCTGGTGTTGACCGACTGTAAGATAGTTGAATCCATAAAATAGAAATATTAAAATTACCAAATAAAGTTACGTTGATTTGCAGACTTCCGGAGGAAAGCCAACCTGATATTTAGCATAAAATGATAATTATTAGTTTTCTAAATTGAAAAGTCCTGAAATTTTTATGCTTGATAATCAGCACTTTATTATATTTTATAATATTTTTTCACTACTTTGTATTGCATATTACTTATATAATTACATATCTTTGTATCGTTAAGTTGTACCAGAATAAAAGAACTTAGCCAAATAAAATGAAAATTCACAAACAAGGCAGCATTTATGAATACTGAAAACACAAAAGCGCAAATGCGTAAAGGAATTCTGGAATTCTGCATTTTAAGCCTGATAAACGGAAAGGAAATGTATGTTTCCGATTTGATGAGCGAGCTTGAAAAAGGAAAACTGGATGTGGTGGAAGGAACTCTTTATCCCCTTCTCACCCGACTGAAAAACGGTGAATTCCTCAGTTACCGCTGGGAAGAATCAACCGGTGGTCCGCCAAGGAAATACTACCAGATTACAGAAAAAGGGAAAATTTTTCTGGCTGAACTTCAGAACACCTGGAACGAACTGACGGCTTCCGTATACCAGATTACACAAAACAACCGATAACCGCGGAATTTCCAAAAACTTAAAAAAATGAATAAGACATTATCAATAGGACTTGCAGGCTTTTCTTTCGTGA
The DNA here is from genome assembly GCA_023460855.1 of Bacteroidota bacterium. Taxonomy (GTDB): domain Bacteria; phylum Bacteroidota; class Bacteroidia; order Flavobacteriales; family Weeksellaceae; genus JAEWOS01. The sequence continues at coordinate 93,068 of JAEWOS010000003.1, forward strand.
TTGAGGAGCATGCGTACATAAAACTGAGCGACTATCTTGCAGCGCTGAGAAATTCGCTGGATGCAACGGAAGCAGACGAAGTGATGCACGACATCGAAATCCGGATGGTAGAAATATTCCGGGATTCATTAGGGAAGCGTGAAGTAATCAATGATGCAGATGTTGAGAAAATGATTTCCCAGATCGGAAAACCGGAACAGATTGAAGAACAGGAAGAAGCTTACTATTCCGAAAAAACAACCAGAACACGCAATACAGGCGCGTTTACGGGACAAAGACAACTTTTCCGTGATCCGTCCGTACAAAAAATTGCAGGAGTATGCGCCGGTCTCGCACATTACACCGGAATGGACGTAACGCTGATGCGCGTAATCTGGCTTGGTATTGCGATACTCGGAATTTTTACAGCAGCCATTTCCACTACGCTGATTATTATTGCATATATCATTCTGTGGGCTGTTCTGCCTAAAGCAGAAACCGCATCAGATTTTTTGAAAATGAAGGGTAAACCGGTGAATTTCGGAAACATCAAAGATGAATCGAACAAAATCATCCAGTTTGCCAATGAATCCAGCCACAGAGTCGGAGAAATTTACACTGAAAACAAACCTTACATCAGACAGGCCGGAAGCGGCGTATGGAATGTAATCCGTTACTCGCTTGGAGCAATATTTGCCATAATTTCAGTTCTGTCCATACTTGGTGTATTCGCTATTTTTGGAATATTTGGAAATGCGTCCGGAATCAATGAAATAAATTTTCTTTTTGACGGTGAACTCAGCTGGGTTCTGAAAGCGCTTATGACAGTTGGCGCACTGATTCCGGCAGTACTTTTCGGCCTGCTCGCCATCAAACTGCTTTCACCAAAAACACAGATCCGCAATCTTGGATATGTCCTCGGAGCTCTTTTCATTGCAGCGCTTGGTCTTGGACTGTATTTCGGTATCAGCTTTGCGAAACAGGACATGATTTACAAAGGCCAGAAACAGGATCAGGAGAATATGGCGATCAATACAGATTCAGACAGCATTTATGTGGATGTGCAGAATATCACTATTCCTGCTAATTTCACGGCATACGATAACGATCTCTTTTCAGATAAAAAATCGGTTTTCGAAGAAGATTTCCCTGTGATTGAAGTGATCAGAAAAGGTGATATTGCCGCACCGTATCTCACCATTAAAAAAGAAGCTGAAGGGTACAATGTACCGATGGAACTAAAAGTTCCCGTGCAGATTTCAGGAAACAGGGTAATTCTGCCTAACTTTATGCAGTATCCTTATGCACACCGCTTCCGCGATTATGAAGTGAATTATGAACTGGTTGTTCCTGCTAAAACGAGAGTTTTCACCAACAATACCAACAAGATGTCGATTCACGGAGATCTTGACGGAGACGGGCAGTCGGAGGATAATGCTTGGAGCAATGCCGGAAATGTGTCGGTGCAGGCCGGTGGAAATTCTATTGTAATCAACTCTGATGACAAAGACAGCATCATCATCAACGGGAAAAAATATCCAAAATCTGTAGCTGAAAAAATGTTGGATTCCATGAAAATCAATAAAAATAACCTGGAGAAAGTGGACATCAACATTCAAAGCGGAGAAAAGGAAATCTCCATAAAAACCAAATAATTGTTATGAGAGGCAGAAGCGAAGTATTTGTCTTCGTACGGACTTCGTTTTCTGCTTTTTATCTGACCCTGAAAATTTAAAATAAATTTAACATCCGGAATTCTGTATAATTACAGAAATATTTTGTAAATTCGTTCCACCTAAAAACATCATCATGGTACAGTTTGTATTAGAGATCGTAATTAAGATCGCAGATTTGGTCAGCAGCTTTTTTTAGCAGAAATTATTTTAGTTATATTTGTTGAGTATAGCCGGGTTCGTTCGGTTATACTTTTTTTATGAAAAAGCTGCAGGCATGAAAAAACTGATAGGGAGTCTGATACTGAAAATGCTGGGATGGAAAGTGGTGCTTCACGGCGACCACTCAAATCTGGACCGTTGCGTACTAGTGGTTGCACCGCATACGCACAACATGGAATACATTCTAGGAAACCTCTCCTACTGGAAGCTCGGAAAGAAACTTAAAATCATCATTAAAGATTCCCATACAAAAGCATGGTACGGTGCTGCAGTAAAAGCTTTGGGTGGCGTTGGAATTGACCGCACACAAAAAAATGACCTCGTAAATTTCGTAGCGAAAGAATTTGAAAAAGAAGATTTCAGCCTCGTCATAACACCGGAAGGTACGAGAAGCTGGGTACCGAAATGGCGTAAAGGTTTTTATCACATGGCTGTTGCAGCAAAAGTTCCGATTGTGCTTGCAGCCGGCGATTTCAAACGTAAGATCGTTTATCTGGGATACCAGATTTCAGTAGAAAAAATTGAAACTGCAACCTATGAGGAAATCCTGAAGGAAATTTCAGATTACTTCATTAAACATGATATCACTCCGAAAATTCCTGCAAACTGGAATCCTGATATCAGTTAACGATATTCTGTAATAAACAAATATATGTTATCTTTAATTTTAGAAATTATTCAAATAAACTAAAAATTCAGTTATGGCCAACGGAAAAAACACACCGCCAAAAGGAGTTATCATCGCTGTAGCAGCAATAATTCTGATGATAATTTTCTATTTTGTAATCAGCGCGATCTTCCCGGAACTTTTCAATAATATGAACACCGGTGAAGCTGTACCGGTAAGGCCGGAATAATCTTTCTTACCATTTTTTAACCATAGTTTAACGCTTCATGTAACCCTAAAGTGTAGTGGTTTTACTATTTTTGGGAAAATCAATAAATATTATGGCTACAATAAAATTAAAAGGTAACGATACCAACACCATCGGCACATTAACGGAAAAAGGCTTCGCTGTACACGATTTTGCGCTGGTGAATGATAAACTGGATGTAAAAACACTCGATAACTACGCGGGAAAAAGAAAGATCTTCAATATTTTCCCAAGCATTGATACAGGTGTTTGCGCTGCAGCAGCAAGAAAATTTAATGAAAAGGCAGGTGACCTTAACAACACTGTTGTAATCAACGTTTCCAAGGATCTTCCGTTCGCGCTTGCAAGATTCTGCGCTGCTGAAGGACTGGATCATGTAGAATCGCTTTCAGATTTCCGTGGAAATTTTGGCGACGAATACGGCGTGACAATCGTGGACGGTCCGATGAAAGGCTTGCTTTCCCGCGCTGTAATTGTTACCGACGAAAACAATCAGGTGCTGTACACAGAACAGGTTCCGGAAATTACGGAAGAACCAAATTACGATGCCGCACTTGCTGCACTTGATTAATACCTTTTTGAAACAAAATTTTGCCGTTTCCTTTTTTTGGAAGCGGCTTTTTTATGGCACAATGGTGCGGAATGTAAGATTGATGCGCGGCTCCGTTACTTTTCTTGATTTGGGTAAACTGTGCAGCCAGTGCGTCTGAATACTTCCCTTCATCAACAGCAGACTTCCGTGTTCCAGAATCTGCTCAGTTTTTTCACCGGTTTCTTTCTGTTTGCAAACAAATTTTCTTTCAGCACCTAAACTCACGGAAGCGATGGCACCGTTTTTTTTGAGTTCCTTTTCATTGTCGCTGTGCCACGCCATTCCTTCTTCACCACTGTGATACAGATTCAGCAGGCACGAATTGAATTCTTCTCCGGTAAAATTCTCTACGCATTTTTTTAGTTCGACAAGTTCCGGCGTCCAGACTGATGCAACTTTTAACGTGTTTGAATATTTGTAACTGAAAGGCCGGTCGCCAAACCAGGCGTATTTCCGCTTCGTTATTATTTTTTTTCCGAACATGATCACTTCGTCATGCTTCCATTCGATATCTGCAAAAAGTATCCGAAAGAAGCGGTCAGCATTTTCGCCGTCCAGAAAACCCCGGAAATAATACAGTTCACCATCACGGGATAACAAATTCGGCGCAGCAGGATTTCCGTCTATCATACACAAGAGAATACAAATTCAAAATTAGCACGAATTCCGGGAACGTGGTAAAAAGCGCAAAAATTAAACTAAAAATTAATTGTTTGCTGTGCTTCGCTTAACACTTTTTCTTAGCTTTAATGCTGTAAAATTCATGAAAATGAAAAATTCCTTGCTGCTCATTTTTGCAGCGTCTGCGCTGTTGACAGGTTGTACGAAAAAAGAAAATACTTCAGAAATCATAAAGACAGACAATCAAATTTCTTCAGATACTGTTCAGGAATTTCCTACTGCCGGTTCATCAGGTCAGGAAACGGCTCAAATTCACGCTGCAACCACTGATATCAATCCGCCAATTCCGGATGGACCAACAGATTCGGTCATCACAACAGATGAAATGATCTACAGCGATTATCCGGCGGACAATTTACCGATGGAAAAACTGAGCCGGACAATCACGAATGAAGAGCAGGTCGTTTATGTGAAAATTCAGAATGCCAAAACCGGCCAGACTTTCAGCGTTCAGGTTGAGCATGAAAATCCTGAAGGAAATATTGCGGTCAGGCATATTTATGGTCCCGGAATGCAGGAAGGACCTTTCGGAAATACAGTCGATTATAAAATTCCGAAGGACGGCGATTATACATTCGCAATCAAAAAAAACAACAGAGCCGAAGGTAGACAGTCCGGCAATATTCTCATAACGCTAACAAAAAAGTAATGAAGTCCGGTCTGCGCTTTATTTATCAGCATCCCCTGATTTCAGAACAGGATCTCGAAGAGATTGCCGCGTTTCATCATCCGGTTGATTTCGGAAAAAACGAATTTCTTTTGAAGGACGGACAGACCGCAGATTCCTATTACATCCTGAACGAAGGCCTGGTTCGCGCATTTGTACATGATTACGATAACACCGAAATTACTACGGAGTTTTTCGTCGGGAATGATATTGTAATTGTTCCGTCGTCGCTCTTTCAGAAAAATCCTTCAATGGAAAATCTGCAGGCGGTTACAGACTGTTCACTACTGGAAATAAAATACGATGATTTCCAGACTTTATTCCACAAAATAGAAGGAATGCGGGAATGGGGACGCATGTGGTTCACCTACCAGCTTTTTGCTGTAAAGCAGCGTTCCCTGGACATGGTAATGGAAAGCGCAACCGAAAGATACCGCAAACTCATGCAGGAAAAACCACAGATTCTGCTGAATGCACCTTTGAAACAGATTGCGTCTTATCTGGGAATCACCGACTCCTCATTAAGCCGCATCCGGAGAGAAATTTAAAATAACAAAATATGATTAATGTAATTGTTACGTACACGGTAGAAGACGAATTTGTCGCGACCAACAAAGAAAACATCAGACTCTTTCTTAAAGAGTTTGAAAAACTGGAAAATGAACGCTTCTCTTATCAGGTGCTTCTTCAGGAAGACGGACAGACTTTTGTCCATATTTCCAAATATGCAGATAAAGAAATACAGGAAAAACTGCTGAACCTGCCCCAGTTTTTAATTTTCCAGAAACAACGGGACGACAGTGGCCTTCTGTTACCGCCTGTAATTCAGACGTGCGAGTTTATCGGTTCAAAGGGAAAATTCTGATTTCTTGTCTTATGGCAAGTGCAGTATTTCCGAAACAGGATACCTTTGAATTAAAGATTTAACCCACATCATAATGGAAGCAAAGGCACTTCAGTTCATGAAAATTCAGTTAAAGTTTAATGACCAGGTCATCGTTAAAAATATTGACGAAATTTCGAATGAAGAAGCGCTTATTTTTCCGGCTGGCGGTGCTAATCCTGCGAACTGGATTTTCGGTCATTTAATATTTATCCGCAATTCCATGATTGAAATACTCGGCGGAAAAGCGGTGTGGAATAATGACGCGTACACATTCTACGAACGCGGTGCAGAACCAAAAGCTCATACTGGTAAATTCCCGGAATTTGATATACTGAAAAACTTTTATTCCGAATCCCGGATTATTTTGGACAGATTACTTTCGGAAACCGAATATATTAACGAAAAGGACGCTGAAGATCTTGCCGCACTAATGCTCCACGAAATTTATCACGCCGGACAGCTTGGCTATATGCGAAGATTACTGGGAAAAGAAGGCGCAGTAAAATGATGCGTTAAATAATTCCCAATTAATAACTCCTTAACTAAGACAGGCCTTTCAAATTTCTAATTTTAACAAAAACAGACAAATGGAAAATAAACAGATCGCAAGACAGTTCATCGAAAACCTGTTCATCAACAACGATAAAGCTTACGAAGTGGTAGATCCGGAAATCCGTGTCAACTGGCCGGGATTCGGAATGGATGATATCGTGGGAAAAGACAATCTGCGCAGTTTTCTGGCAGATGGCGGACCCGACAAAGTCATTGAGCAAAAAATAAATAATATTATTGCTGAAGGTGATATCGTAATCGGCGACGGAACGATGATTACCGAACGAAAAGGCAAAGTGGAAACTTCCCATTTTGCAGATATCTACACAATAAAAAACGGAAAGATTACCGATCTGAAATCGTACATGGTGATGGATCAAAAGAAAAACAATCAGTAAAATGGACGCACAGGTTTCACCATATCTTCTTTTCGATGGAGACTGTAAGAAAGCGCTGGAATTCTGCCATTCCATATTCGGTGGTGAATTATCGGTACAGGCTGCAGGAGAAACTCCGATGGCTGCACAATTTCCGGAAAACATGCACGACCGCATTATCAACGGGAGTGTCTCAGGAAAAAACCTTCAGCTAAGTGCTTCCGACTGGATGCTGCCCGAAGAAAAACCGGCGAGAGGAAATATGAACTGTTTATATGTTTCGGGGACGGACAACGCAGAAACCGCTGAAATTTTTGCGGCACTTTCCGAAAACGGAAAAATTACCGATCCGTTAACGAAACAGCCTTTCGGTTTATACGGCAGATTAATCGATCAGTTTAATGTGATCTGGATGTTTCATTCAGAAATAAATGAATAAGTATGGAAAATGTCTGGTTAAATCTCCCCGTAAAAGATCTCGACAGAACAGAAAAATTCTACACCGGGATTGGCTTTTCGCCTAATGGTAAAAACTACAAAACTGATGAACTGGTCAGTTTCTTAGCAGGAAGCAATAAACTGATCGTGCATTTTTTCAGAGAAGATGTTTTAAAAACTGCAATGGACGGTGAAATCTGTGATGCTTCTTCGGCAAATGAAATGATGATCACGATCGGCTCAAAATCCAAAGAAGAAATCATCAAAATTACCGGAAAGATTGAAAATCTGGGCGGAACAGTGCACAAAAAACCGCAGAGAGACGGGGAATATTACGGCAGCACGTTCGCAGATCCTGATGGTCACAAATGGAATTTCCTTCTCCTGGAAAAAGGAATGTAACCGGCTATTCTGAACTCACAATCACTAATCTCAATTTCAAATCTCAAACCTCAAATCTCAAATTTAATTATTATGAAACTTAATCCTTATCTCAACTTCGACGGAACGTGTGAAGAAGCGTTCAATTTCTACAAAAAAGTCTTTCAGACTGAATTCAATCAGTACGGAATCATGCGTTTTGGCGACATCCCGGAACAGGAAGGCATGACGATTCCCGATGAAATAAAAAACCGCATCATGCACATCGGAATCAACATCGGCGATCAGGTTTTAATGGGTTCCGACATCATGCCCGGAATGAAAAACAATGCAGGCGGCGATGATTTCCGTTTAGGCGACAACTCCATCATCAGTATTCATCCCGATTCCCGCGAAGAAGCCGACCGCATCTACAACGAACTTTCGGAAGGCGGAAGAGCCAACAATCCGATGGAAGAACAGTTCTGGGGCGATTACTGGGGAAGTCTCACCGACAAATTCGGTAACGAATGGATGGTCAATTACAATGCGAACGAGCAGTCGACATTCTAAATTTTTAATAATTTGGGCGGCTTGCAGCTTTCCTGCAGCCGCCTTTATTTCCACCGCTGAAAGCTGCAACCGTGCTATCCGCTGCAATCTTTTTGCTTCACAAAAAGGATTTCCGCTGCTATCCCTGCCGCGAAGCGTTTTACAAAATGAAGCTTTGGTTAATATCCACGCACCAAGAATTCATACAGGCATCAATGCGGAATAAAATTTCTACATTTAGCTAAAATTAAAAAAATGAGCACGCAGACAGTATTCAATATTGACGAGCATGAAGCAACCTGCTTCTTTTCAAAAATTTTCACTGCAGAAGTTTCCGCGGTATGGAAAGGTTTTGCCGAACAGGAATTGCTGGACCAGTGGTGGGCTCCGGCTCCATGGAAAGCACAGACTTTAAAACACAGTTTCACAGATGGCGGAACCTGGCATTATGCCATGAAAGGTCCGGAAGGTGAAGAACATTTCGCCGGTGTTGATTATAATGAAATTAACGAAAACCGCAGCATCAGCCTCACCGATTATTTCACAGACGAAGCAGGAACTGTTTCAACGGATCTGCCGGTCGCAGAATGGCTCATCGGATTTACCGGAGTTGCGGACGGTACAAAACTGACCGTCAATTTTCATTTTAAATCTGTGGAAGAAATGAACCGAATTCTCGATATGGGTTTTAAGGATGGTTTCCTCACCGGAATGGAACAACTGGAACAGCTGATCGCCCAACAGAAACGATAATCTGAAATACTCCTATTCTTCAATCACCAATCCTAGATCAAATTTTCACTGAATCTCAAAAAAACAAATTAATATGGAAAACAGACAGTACAATGTCGTAGGCTGGTTCGAAATCTACGTTCAGGACATTGAAAAAGCAAAAAAATTCTACGGAGAAGTCTTTCAGGTAGAATTCGAAGACATGAATGATCCAACCGATCAGAACATGAAAATGGCCGCATTCCCAATGCAGCAGCAAGAAGTTTATGGTGCTCCGGGATGTTTGGTACAAATGCAGGGAGTTCCGAGCGGCGGAAATTCAACCATTGTTTATTTTTCATCTGCAGACTGCTCCGTGCAGGAAGCGCGTGTAGAAACGGCAGGCGGTAAAGTTTTCAAACCAAAAATGCCGATCGGCGAACACGGCTTTATGTCGCTGTGCTCCGATGTTGACGGCAATATGTTCGGAATTCATTCGATGAACTAAGTTTTTAGTTGATCAATTTTTGCTGCGCTGTCCATTTTTTGTGAACGGCGCTTTTTTACATTCACCATGCACCGGATTTTGATATCACCATCGGACTTTGCATCCTGTTTTCAGCATGAGTTTTTTATTTTACTTTTGTAAAAAAAAGAAATGTCGCTGGAAATATCGGGTTTAACGAAAAAATTTGGAGAGCAGACTGCGCTCAACAACATCAACCTCATCATCGATAAAAATGAAATCATCGGACTGCTCGGACCAAACGGTGCCGGAAAATCCACGCTGATGAAATCCATTGCAGGTGCGCTGCGAATTAATGAAGGCGAAATTTTATTTCAGGAACTCGATGTTACTCAAAATGAAATAGAAGCGAAAAAAAACATCGGTTTCCTGCCGGAAAACAATCCGCTTTACACCGATATGTACGTGAAGGAATCCCTGAAATTCGTTGCGGACATCCACAAAATCCCGGCTTCACGAGTGGAAGAAGTAATCGAACTCGTGGGAATTACGCCCGAAAAATCGAAGAAAATTTCCCAGCTTTCAAAAGGTTACAAACAAAGAGTAGGGTTGGCGCAGGCCATTTTACATCAACCGGATTTATTGATTCTCGATGAACCGACAAACGGACTCGATCCGAATCAGATTATAGAAATCAGAAACGTTATCCGCGAAATCGGAAAAGAGAAAACCGTCATCCTTTCCACGCACATCATGCAGGAAGTGGAAGCTTTATGCTCGCGCGTCATTCTGATTCATAAAGGAAATATCGTTACCGATTCTCCTATTGATGAATTCAAAGGGAAATTTGACAATCTAGAAGACGCATTTGCGTTTTATACTTCAGAAACTGTTGAAGAGTCTGAAAAAGTTGATAATGTAGATTAAATACTATTAGAAGCAAAAAACCACCGTTCTCCAGTGGTTTTTATTAATAAGAGGTCCGTTCTACCTGTTATCATATTCCTGTAAAAGAGCAATAACTTCATAATGAGATTTTTCATCTTTGAGCCTTGCTTGCAAATCTGGATATTCTGCAAAAGTATCATTCAATGTCTTCCTAATTCCCCAATTGTTCTTTTTGATCTCATCTCTTTTTCGGTCAATAAAATAATCTATTGAATTGATGTTTCCATAAATATTGCTGATGTAAAAGTCTCTGACGTAATCAATCTTATTTCCATCAAATAACACCTCCACCAGGCCACTTTCCTTCGGTAAATAATTTAATGAGGAATAATATTTATGGACATTACCTTCCAAATCTGTAATTTCTAAATACTGAAGGTCTTCTTCCTTCACAGTCTTCTTTTCACCATTGGGCTCATAAAACCTCATCTTCTTAACAATAGTATGTACAGAAAACTTTGTCATTTTGATTACTCCAACATTCATAATGCGCGAAGAAATAGTATCATTTGAATTTTTAAGAACATATCTTGCCGGGAAATGGTTGTCTTTAAATTCAAATTTCTGCTGTGCGAATATTAACAAACACTGGAAACTGAACAGCAGTAAAAATATTTTTTTCATTTCAATTATTTTAAATATGAATTACTTCACCGTAAGCCGCAGCTGCTGCTTCCATAATAGCTTCTGAAACTGTTGGATGCGGGTGAATGGATTTGATAATTTCATGACCGGTAGTTTCCAGTTTTCTCGCTACAACAGCTTCTGCAATCATATCGGTAACGCCTTCACCAACCATATGGCAACCCAGCCATTCACCGTATTTTGCGTCGAAAATCACTTTTACAAAACCATCTGTATTTCCGTTTGCAGTAGCTTTACCGGATGCTGAAAGCGGGAATTTACCAACTTTCAGTTCATAGCCCTGATCTTTTGCCTGCTTTTCGGTAAGTCCGACAGAAGCGACTTCAGGGGAACAGTAGGTACATCCCGGAATATTTCCGTAATCGATTTTTTCTACATGAAGTCCTTTGATTTTTTCAACGCATGTAATACCTTCTGCAGACGCAACGTGCGCCAAAGCCTGCGTCGGAAGAATATCGCCGATTGCGTAATAACCCGGAGCGGAAGTTTCGTACCATTCGTTAACCAGCACTCTTCCCTTTTCCATCTGAATTCCCACTTCTTCGAATCCCTGTCCTTCAACATTGGCTTCAATTCCTACCGCGGAAAGAAGAATATCCGCTTCCAGCGTGATGTTTCCGTCTTTGGTTTTCACGTTTGCTTTCACACCTTCACCGGAAGTATCTACAGATTCTACCGAAGAATTCGTCATGATTTCGATGCCCGATTTCTTCAGCGATTTTTCCAGATGTTTGGAAACATCTTCATCTTCCACCGGTACAATATTCGGCATGAATTCCACAATTGTCACTTTCGTTCCCATCGTGTTATAAAAATCGGCAAACTCAACGCCAATTGCGCCGGAACCAACCACAATCATGGATTTTGGCTGCTCCGGAAGCGAAAGTGCCTGTCTGTAACCGATTACTTTCTTGCCGTCCTGCGGAAGATTCGGCAGTTCTCTTGAACGGGCGCCGGTTGCAATGATGATATGTTCAGCTGAATATTCGGTGGCATTTCCGTCAGCATCTGTTACGTCAATTTTTTTGCCCGGCTTCACTTTTGCCGTTCCCATGATCACATCGATCTTGTTTTTCTTCATCAGAAAAGAAATTCCGCCGCTCATTTTCTGTGCAACGCCACGGCTTCTCTGAATGACATTCTGAAATTCGAAGCCCGGATTTTCCACTTTGTTGAGTCCGAAATCTTCTGCATGCTTCAGGTAATGAAAAACATGAGCTGATTTTAGTAATGCTTTCGTAGGAATACATCCCCAGTTCAGGCAGATTCCACCCAGATTTTCCTTTTCAACAATAGCTGTTTTGAAACCAAGCTGAGCAGCCCTGATTGCCGTTACATAACCTCCGGGTCCGCTTCCAATCACGATGATATCGTAGTTCATGAATTTTAAATTTTTGCGAATTTACGGAATTTTAGGCGAATCAGATCAGGCTGTCCAGTGCACTTTCAGCTTCAGGATACCGAAACCGAAATCCCTTTTTGAGCAGCATTTCCGGATACACATTTCTGCTTTTCAGCATCAGTTCTGTCTCCGTTTTGAGGAGAACAGCAGCGAGTTCCAACAACCAGACCGGCGACGGCAAACCAAAAGGAGCACCAATCTTCCTTCTCAGAATTTTCATAAAATCATGATTACTGACCGGAACAGGCGCAGTGATATTAACCGGACCTTCTATCGATTGATTTTCAATAATAAAATTAACGGCTTCGCAGAAATCGTCAATATGAATCCAGCTCATCCATTGGTTTCCACTTCCCTGTTTTCCACCCAGACCAAGTTTAGTTACCTGAAGAAACTTTGGAAATGCACCGCCTTTTTTGCCCAGGACAATAGAAGTTCTTAAAGCTACTTTTCGTATTTCCGGATCAGTTACTTTAAGAAATTCTTGCTCCCAGGATTTACAGATATTCATGGAAAAATCGTCTCCAGCAATCCCGTTGCTTTCTGAATGCTGATGTTTTTCAGCATGTATATAGATAGTTGCAGAACTGGCGTTTATCCATATTTTCGGAGGTTTCTTGCAAAGTTGCACAGCTTGCTGGAGAATGGCTGTACTTTGTATTCTGGAATCAAGAATTTCTCTTTTATTGTTTGAAGTATAGCGGCAATCGACAGATTTCCCGGTCAGATTGATCAGCACATCACAATTTTCAAGTTCCTGCGTCCAGTCGCCCAAATTTTTAGCATCCCAAAGAATCTGGTTGGTTTTTAGCGGTTTTCGCGTCAATATTTTGACTGTATGATTTTTATTTTGGAAGAACGATTCCAGGTGTTTTCCGAGGAAACCGGTTCCTCCGGCAATAAGAATTTTCATGATGTAGCTATCTGATATTTACATGTGTACTTCGATTGCTGAACCTTTTGTGAGCATTCAGCGAAAGAGGTGTAACAGTGTTCAACAAAGAAAAATTTTTGGCCGTAATTTTTTACCTCGTAGCTGATGATGGCCAGTTTACGCCATTCTGCGGATAAAAATTTCATTTTTGTATGTTTTAAAAGACTAAAAAATCTGCTTTCGTGCGCGGCTTGCGTTTAAAAAGCACTTTCATCGCCAGCTTTAGGAATAACCGCTTCATTACTTATTTTTTTTGATTTTTCGAAAGAAGCTTTTCGTCCTTTCATAAAAAGCAACAGGTTCAGGAGCATCACGATCCCCAAATAAATAGAGAATCCCCCGATTTTTTCGCTTAAACCAACGATTAGATCCTCTTTGGTTGTCAGCTGATAAAATTCAATAATCTTTAAGGCAAAACCGATATTCAGCAGGTAAAAACCAATCTTAAAAAGCGAATTTGTCGCGTAGGAAATATCTTTTTTCTGATGAAAAATATCCAACATAAAAATTCTGGCATTCCGGAACAGAAGCTCGGAAACGACAACCGTTAAGGTAATAACGACTGGCAAATAAATTGCGTAGGCTGGTAAATTGTACGTTGCATTCATAATACTTAATTTTTAAAAGTTGATATAATTTGTTTTCTGAAATAATTTAGCATGCCAATATTCATGTAATGTATCGTGCCGATTAAGAGCAGTATCACTGAAATTTTTGTGGATACCTGTACCAAAAGCTGCTCTGGTGTGTCAGCTTGATTACTTCCCGACAATGAAAAAGTGGTATACCCGATATTCAAAAGATAATATCCTGTGAGCAGCAGCCGGTTCACCGAATTACAGATTCTGCTGTCATGAAATACATCCAAAAGATAAATTTTACCCGCCTGGAAACACTTCCAGCCTACAATTACGATGACAGGCAAGGTTAACAGTAAGTAAAAAAGGTATGAATATATATCGTACATATTGTAATTTTTAAACTTTCAGTATTTTTTGAAACAAAAATCCAAATAAAAAAGGATCAGCTCCTTTCCTATTTCAGCAGGCCGGTAATTTTCCCGACCAGCCAGTGATCATCACTCTTAATCGCAAGATCCATAATGTTGAAAACTTTTCCGGTAACATTCTCCATTTCGGTCATTAGTTCTGCAAACTGTCTGGCTTCGGCAGAATTTTCATCGATACTTTTCAGTTCGCCGATCGCGGCAATAACCGGTTCAATTTCTCTTTTCTTTCTTTCTTTTACCAGCTGTTTGAAGAGGTACCACATATCGCGTTCTGCAAAAAAATACTCTTTACGGTCGCCTTTTACCAGTTCTTTGCGGATAATACCCCAATTGATCAGTTCCCGCAGATTCATATTCGCATTTCCCCGTGAAATCTGCAGCGCTTCCATCACTTCGTCGGTAGACAGCGGTTTGCCTTCTGCCAGCAACAGTGCATGAACCTGAGCCATCGTTCGGTTAATACCCCAGTTTGTGGCCAGCGTTCCCCAGGTCTGGATGTATTTTTCTTTGGCTTCGGCTAATTTCATTTTTCGTGATCAATTACTCAACAAATGTATATATAATTTCTGAACTTTCAAAATATTTTGAAAATTAAATTATTATTAAAAATTAGACTTCGCATACCAAAACCCGCTTTTGGTGCGTATTTTTGCACTGATGAAATTTACGTTAGTCAGCAGGAACAAAAGCATTTCAGCCGAATCCAGTTCTGAGTTTGTAAGATGGATGCGCAAGAGCGATGTACAGAATTTTCGCGAAAATGCTGATTTTATGGAAGCCTACTCCATCCGGAAATCTACCTTTGAAAATATTGAACTTCGTTTTGACAATGAGGACAATTTTGTGGAGGATCTTGTAAAAAACCAGTTGCTGACCATTGAAAAAGAACGGAAATGGAAATTATTCTCGAAATAGAATCCGTCTGATTTTCTCCGTGTTCTCAACGCCGTTTTAGCTTATAAAAAAACCCGGACAAAAGCCCGGGCAAATTGATTGTTTCAGTTTGTTTACAGTCCTTGCATTTCGCGTACTCTTTCCTGCATCAGTTCCGGGTTTGTAACGGTATCCCAGCCAAAGTAGGCTATGTAGAAAACGATAAACGCCAGAGAAAGCAGTCCCAAAACCAGGCCGATAATCGACAGGATTTTTCCCGCTTTCAGATTTCCGTAATCAGAATACATGGTTGGGTTCTGGCGGTAAAGTTTTTCATCCTTGTTGGCAAGCATCAGACCTACGGCTCCGAGAATCATCCCGGGAAGCCCGTAACAGGCGCAGCCAACGAGCGACAGAATTCCCAGTACCAGTACAGCAGTTGCATTTGGAAGTTTTTGTTGGTTCATAATTTTAATTTTTTAATAGTTTATTTTAATATGTAGTCGTGTTTGTAAAAGTAGGAAAAAATCATAATCAGCACGTTAATCACACCAATTATCACCAGCGGAATTCCGTAGCTTCTTTTGCGGTCAACCAGCGTTACTACTGCCAGCAATAAGAAAAGAATGGTAGTATAAACAGCGGGAAATAGCTGGAATGCGTCGCTAAACCTGCCTTCCAGAACAAGCGCCATCGCACGCTGCGCTCCGCAGCCGAAACAGTCGATTCCGAAAATCTTTTTCGTTGGACAGGGCAGCATCCAGTCTTCGAGGTTCATGATTCCTTTTTTTCAAAGTAACAAAGAAATCCGCCAAACTTCCAAATCATAATTTTGCTCTTGAATACTGCGCAGGAAAATCGCATTCCTGCTGCATTTCAAACGAACCCTGTACTGCAAAATACGGATTTCGAAGCAGTTCTCTACCAAGAAAAATAAGATCTGCATCTCCTGACTGTAATATTTCTTCGGCCTGTTCTGTTGTCGTAATCAGTCCGACAGCTCCTGTCGGAATTTCAGTCTGCTCGCGTATCGCTTTCGCAAAAGGAACCTGATAACCGTCGAAAAGCGTGATCTTGGCTCCGTGAACATTACCTCCGCTGGAAACATCGATAAGATCAACGTGATGCGACTTCAAAATTCCGGCAAGCCGAATACTGACATCCAGATTCCAGCCGCCTTCCACATAATCTGTCGCAGAAATCCGCACGAACAGCGGATGATTTTCGTCGAGAACATCATTTATCGCATTCACCACTTCAAGCAGCAGACGACAACGGTTTTCAAACGAACCACCGTATTCATCATCACGATTGTTAGAGACCGGCGATAAAAACTGATGCAGCAAATATCCGTGTGCTGCATGAATTTCTATTACGTCAAATCCTGCACGCACTGCATTAACAGCGGCTTTTCTGAAATTTTCAATTAAACCCCTGATTTCTTCTACCGTAAGTGCCGATGGCGGAATTTCACCGGGTTTATACGGAATTGCAGACGGTGCAACAGTTTGCCATCCGTCTTCGCGCGGAAGTTGTGTCCCGTTCCACGTGCTCGCCTTTCTTCCTGCATGAGCCAGCTGAATTCCTGTTTTACTGGCGGTTTTTTCGTGAATAAAGTCAGTGATTTTCCGGAATGCGTTCACCTGTTCTTCGTTCCAGATTCCGGTGCATTTATGCGTAATTCTGCCTTCCGGAACAATACCCGTGGCTTCTGCCATTATCAGTCCGGTTCCACCCTGGGCGCGGCTGCAGTAATGAACAAAATGAAAATCGTTCGGCACACCGTCATTTGCTGAATACATGCACATCGGCGACATCACAATGCGGTTTTGCAGTTCAAGATTCCGGAATTTTATGGTGGTATAAAGCATGAAGTTCAATATTTGCCGAAAAGTTAAAAATATTATTTGGAACGGCTTGATCCGAGTCTTTTCATGAATATTAAAAATAACTTACCTTTATTCTCCTTTAAATTTTCAAATGGAGAAAGAATTTAAAATAAAATACCAATATTTTAATTCGGCAGAGGAATTGAGTGACGAAGATCAGCAGCTTTTTCAGCAGGCTCTCGCTGCCCGTGACAATGCATACGCGCCTTATTCAGATTTTCTGGTTGGCTGTGTCGTTCAACTTGAGAGCGGCAAAACAGTTACCGCCAACAACCAGGAAAATGCAGCTTTTCCGAGTGGACTTTGTGCGGAGCGCGCGGCTATTTTCTGGACAGCCGCCAATTATCCCGATGAAAAAATATCCCGGATTTTAGTAACCGGCGGACCCCGGAACAGTTCCGGAAAAATCCCTGCAACTCCGCCGTGTGGCGCATGCCGCCAAAGCATCCTGGAATATGAGACGAAACAGGGAAGCAATATAGAAATCTGCTTTGCATCGGTTAATGGCGAGGCTTTAAAAGTGGATTCAGTAAAAGACCTGTTACCATTCACTTTTGATGGTTCTTTTCTGTAAGAATCCGGTATTTTTGGCAGGAATTTTGATGAATATTTTTTAGCTGGAACTTTTTCCGAAAGGAAGAAATCCGGTTCTCAATAGTTTATTTTAAAGTGGAATTCGCCTGACATTTTTTGTTTGGCGAATTTTACTTTTTAGCTGATTTTCTTTTTGCAGCAGTTTTCTGCAGGTCAGAAATATTCGCTAAAAGCCAGTCTTCGAGCTCGATGATGAACTGATTTCTTCTAAGCACCATTCTGCAGATCATGATCACCGCTGCAAAAATCGCCGCTAGAATAAGGCAGATCAGCCCCAGCGAAAGTGCGATAACAGAACGCTGCTCATCATCCAGCACGATTCCTATTCCGGAAGCAACACTGTTCAGGAAAATTCTGTATCCGAGCCAGCTTTCAATAAGCAAACCGGTTCCCAAAAGCAAGAAAGCAGCCGACAAAACAATTGCAGCAATCAGCAGCGCAAACACGCCAAAAGTGTTTCCCGAGACAGACGGTCTGTGATGTAGAATCTGCTCCAGTTCTTTTAATTTCATCTATGCAAAGATAGCGGTGTTCCGTGAGAATGTTGATTTTTTTATCAGTAATTCCGATGATATGATCGTCCTTCAGCAAGAACTTCAGCAGATGAAGAAGCCGTTTTGAATTTCGTTTCAATATAATCGCGGCTGCCGTTAATTCTTGGCAAATAAACGCCGAAATGCAGGTGCGGACCTGTAGCATAACCGGTGCTTCCGCTGTAACCGATCAACTGCCCTGCGGAAATCTTCTCGCCTTTTTTCACCAAAGACCCGTTAAGTTTCAGGTGCGAATAATCAGCAAAAGTTCCGTCGGAATGCAGGACGACAATTTTATTATTGTATTTCGCACAGTTGAGCTGCGGACAGCTTTTATTGTGGTGCTGCACCATTTCCACCACAGTTCCCGAACGCGCAGCATGTACCGGATCTCCCTGTTTCAGATCGAAATCGAGCGCAAGTGTGTTCTGGTGCGAAAATTTACCGTTATAACCCTGAAAAATCCGGTGTGTCTTCCCTTTTGCAAAGGGAAGCTGATAAACATGATCCTTATCAAATTCCTGCTGTAAAGTATTTCCGATGTTTATGCCCATCGAATATTTAAAAGCGAACGAAGCACCGGATTTTACCGGCGTAAATTTCGTAATCAGAAATTTTTCAGCAAGTGGCGGAACAATGACCGTAGAACCATCCGGCAAAGAAGTCGTCATATTTTCCAGCGTAAATTTAAATTCCGCGGACATCGGGGCAAACTCATTATTGTCAGCGTAAACGAACGCTTCCCTGCCTACTAATTCATGGTAGAAACGGATATTCCAGTCGGTAGATTCCTGCGCAGAAATAAAGGCAAATGCCATCAGGAGCATTAGCTGCAGTAATTTTTTCATTACCTGAAATTATACCAAAAGCCTGCCGAATAAAAAAGTTAATTCCCGGTAACAGAAAGGTAATCCCAAATTTTGCGGGAAATATCGGATATCATTCTGCAGTTCGTTTCGTAGGATTCTGTGGAATCACTGATAAAAACTGAAACTGCATAGCGTTTTCCGTTGGGAAGTGTTATGATTCCGCTGTCGTTTTCCGCCACTGTCAGCCCGTTTTTGTCTTTTCCGGAAGAACCCGTTTTATTTGCAACAGAACCAGCCGGAAGCTGTTCTTTTAGTTTGTTACCGCCGGTTTCTGTGCGCTGCAGAATTCTGAAAAGATAATCCGTGCTCTGTTCCGAAACAATTTTTCCCTGATGAAAGTCTTTGTAGAGTTTGGTCAACGATTTTGTGGAAGTGTAATTCGGATAGAAAAATTCCGTTCCCTGATGCATCTGCGCTTCATTGTATTTGATTTGAAAATCACGGACATTCCTTGAATCCATAAAATTTTGCACCGTTTCAGTTCCGCCGATCAGCCTCAGCAAAACATCGGTGGTATTATTGTCGCTTAAAGAAACGGAATACCAGATCAGTTCATCGAGCGTAAGTTCAATATTTCCAGCCGGAAATCTGTCGCGAAGCGGACTGTAGGTATTGAGAAGTAAATCCTCTTTTTTAATTAAGAATTTCTGCGAAAGTGAAAATTTGCCCTGATCAACCAGATTTAACGTTGCAAGCGCAACATGAAACTTGAATACGCTGAGCATCGGTAGTTTTTTCGAAGCGTTTTCATTATGGAAAGTAAAAGGAAAACCGATACCGTTCACAGAAACCGCGACCGTGGCATTTTTTCCTTTTGTGATTTCAGAAATCTGTTTTTTCAATACAGATTTTTGCCCAAATCCTATGAAGAAAATCAGTAATAAAACAATTGAAAGACTTTTCCTTAACATGCTGGACAGTTTTTCTCGCCGTAATTACCTGTCATTCTGCTACACATCTTCATTTACTGACTGATTAATTTCATGATTTCCAAAGCCACTTTCAGCGCTTCCGTACCGTCTTCAAGCGAAACCTCGACATTTTTATCCTGCAGAATGGCATCTGCAAAAGAGTTTAATTCATCCAGAATGGCATTATTCGGCTGAATATCAGGATATTCAAATAAAATTTGGTTTCTTTCGCCTTCAGCATTTTCAATAATCATATCAAAAGGTGTAGGAATTTCCGGCGCTTCTTTCATACGAATCACTTCGGCTTTCTTTTCGAGAAAATCTACAGAAATATAGGCATCCTGCTGAAAAAACCTGGATTTCCTCATGGCCTTCATCGAGATTCGGGAAGTGGTGAGATTTGCCACGCAACCGTTTTCAAATTCAATTCTGGCATTGCAGATATCCGGCGTTTTTGAAACCACGCAAACTCCGGAAGCATGTATGATTTTGACTTTAGACTTTACAAGACTCAGCAGAATATCGAGGTCATGAATCATTAGATCGAGCACCACCGAAACATCGGTTCCGCGCGGATTGAATTCCGCAAGCCTGTGAATCTCGATGAACATCGGATTTTTGATGAAATCTTTGGTTGCGATAAACGCAGGATTGTATCTTTCGACGTGACCAACCTGTGCTTTTATACCGTATTCGCGGCATTTGTAGAGAATTTCTTCAGCCTGCTGCAAAGTCTGCGTCACGGGTTTTTCTATGAAAAAATGTTTGCGGTTTTCAATGGCTTTCAGCGCGTACTCGTAATGATAAAGTGTCGGCGTAACGATATCGAGCATATCGATTTCCGCAAGTAAATCATCAAAATTCTCAAAATAGCAGTAACCGAATTCTGCTTGGAGTTTCCTGCCGTTTTCAGCATCCGGATCATAAAAACCGACAAGTTCATAACGGTCTGACTGATTCAAAAGTTTTAAATGGATTTTTCCCAGATGTCCGGCGCCGACAAGTCCCGCTTTAAGCATAGATTTTTGATTTGGGTAAAGGTAATAATTAGCTGTCATATTACTTCTATCAGATTTCTTATGCACCCCGAAAAAATGCGTTGTCTCTTTTCCTTATTCTGAGGTCTATTCCCTATTTTTGTGACCATGCAGGATACGTTTGTACATAAAGGAAAGCGCAGAATACTGGTTGATTACCTCCGTGAAAAAACAGGGATTTCCGATGAACAGGTTCTCAAGGCGATGAACGAAGTTCCCCGTCATCTTTTTATCGAAAGCATTTTTGAAGATTTCGCATACGAAGACCGTGCCTTTCCTATTGCTGCGCATCAGACAATTTCGCATCCTTCCACGGTTGCGGAACAAACCGAACTTCTGCAGGTAAAACCGGGAGAAAAAATTCTTGAAATCGGGACCGGCTGCGGTTATCAGACAGCCGTATTAATACAGATGAATGCCTTGGTTTACACCGTAGAAAGACAGAAGGACCTGTTCGATTTTTCCAAACAGAAATTCCGCGAAATGCATCTGCGACCAAAATTCCAGAGTTTTGGAGACGGGTTTGCCGGGTTGCCGACTTTCGCACCATTCGACAAAATTATCGTTACCTGCGGCGCGGAACATTTGCCTACAGAATTATTAAAACAGCTGAAAGTGGGCGGCAAGATGGTAATTCCTTTGGGCCAAACCGATGAACAGATTCTGTTCCGGTTCACAAAAAATTCTCCCACAGAATTTGAAAAGGAGGAATTCGGCGCCTACAAGTTTGTGCCGATGCTCGGAAATACGGCGAAATAATCCGTTGATTTTAATAAGCGCTTTTCAAGAATTCAGCAAAGCCTTACTCACTTTGTCCTGAACCGTTCATCGACTGACAAACCGTTGAACTGAATAAAATACAGCAGCATTGCCAGATAAGCGGAGTGCACCAGCTGTGACGTGATCGGCCCAAAATTTTCCACAGTTGTACATCCAAAAATCAGGATTGCCATCAAAGCGATTGATGCATAAATCGTTTCGCTTGTAAAAAGCCCGATGATCAGGAAGAAGCCGGTAATCACTTCAATAAAAGGTATCGCGTAACCAAATGCGAGCATCAAAGGTTCCGGAAGAAAGGATTCTTCCATAGAGTTCACCATTCCTTCAGCAAATTCCTGAAGTTTTGGCAGACGAACGAGACCATGCCCGAACAGTGACATTGCAACAGGCATGCGCAGGAAAAAATATGCAGTTTTATTCATATCATTTTTTTGAGTTTCTAAAATACGGAAAACTACAGTCATGCAATTGGTTTGAATTATATTCCATGAGTAATCCTTAAACGGACAAATTTTGTAATTAAAATCTTCAACAAAACGGACAATTTTTTCAGGCACTTCTGAAAATGCAAAAGTTTTAAAGAGATAATATCCCTGGAGTGAACCCCCTTTCGATTATTTACATATTTTATAAAACATTAACATTATTTTTGATTATTTTAACGAATTAAACGATTATTTAATCATTCTTGCACCTTTTCGGGGATATTTTATATAATCTTTGATAAAAGCATAATTAGGAATATTTGTTCTGACTGAGACATGAAAAACTTAAATCCTGATCACTCAGATTTTCATCATGACGACGATTCTTCAGCCGGTTTCACCAATCGCGAAGAACAGAAAATTGAACTTCTTCAGGAGGAACTCCAAATTTCAAAAAGAACTGAAACTGAGAAACTGTATTTCAGTAAAGAAGTTATTACGGAAGATGTGCGAATTCCGGTTGAGTTACTGCGCGAGGATATCACAATAGAACACGTACCGAAAAATATCGAAATTGATTCTATTCCAAAAATTCAGATTTCCGATGATCTTACCATCATTCCGGTTTTCGAGGAAGTGGCAGTTGTAGTAAAAAAACTGATGTTGGTGGAGGAAATTCATATTAAGAAAAACAAATCAAGCGAAGTACAGGTGATTCAGGACAGCGTGCGAAAAGAAATATTCAAATCAGACAACAACCAAATCATATAAATATTAACATTAAAAAATCAAGTTATGAGTTACACAGTAGTGGGATTATTCCCGAACAATGAAATGGCAAATACCGCATCCAATAAACTAGACAATGCAGGATTCGAAAAAGAAGATTACAGAGTGTCATCTTACAGATCCGAAGGAGAATACGACAAAGACGATTATCACTATGAAGAAGATGAACATACCACTTCTTTCTGGGACCGTTTATTCGGTGACGATGATTATGAGAAAAAAGCTTACAGCTATGCCGGAACAAGAAGCAACGTTGTAACTGTTTATACCGACGATCAGGACCGTGCAGAAAAAGCGAGAGAAATTATGGATGAAGCCGGTGCAACAAGTGTTGACGATCACCTTTCCGACGATTTTTACAACGCAAATCCGCAATATCAGGAGCGCAGAGGTTCCATTTCCGGAGGAGCAGCATTTGCGGGAACGTCCACATATGACAGAACAGATGAAACTGTAAGACAGGATCTGGACACCGATATCAATGCCAACGAAAAAATTGATATTGTAAAAGAAGATATCAACATCGGCAAAAGAGAGGTTGAAGACGGAGGAATCCGAATCAGAAGCCGCGTAATTGAAAGACCGGTTGAAGAAAACCTCAGATTAAGAGAAGAGCGTGTTTACATCAAAAGAAATCCGGTTGACAGAGCTGTAACCGATGCTGATCATGCTTTCGAAAATACAACTGTAGAAATGTCTCAAAGCCGCGAAGTTCCGGTTGTGGATAAGACAGCGAGAGTTGTAGAAGAAATCACTTTAGGAAAAGATGTAGAGGAACATGACGAAAGAATTTCCGACACCGTTCGTGAAACCGAAGTTGACATTGATGACAACCGCGGAAGAAAGTCAGACGGAGACAGAGTATAATTCCCCAACAATAAAACTTAATAACCGAAATCACTTCAGAAAATTCTGAAGTGATTTTTTTTAGAAAATCAGAAATTTAAAGACCGAAACGGTGCTCCAGAACGATTGGCAGCATTGCCCTCCATGTTGGCCAGTCGTGCGTCCATTGTCCGTCCCAAATATCCAGATCATGAGAAATTCCTTTTGAAGACAGGAGTCCGCTCAAATCCCGGCTTGCATTGGGATCTTCGTAACTTCCTGATCCGGTTAAAATATGGATATGTTCGCTACTGCGAATCTGGTTCAGGATATTTTCATCATTCAGATTCGGCAGATAATGACACGGTGAATTAAAATATACCTGTTCATCATAAAATCCCGAAGAATAGGATGAAAGATTATACACACCACTCATGGCAATTACTCCGTTGATTAAATCAGGACGCTTCAGAAATAAATTCATGCTGTGAAGTGCTCCCAAAGATGCACCGCACGTGATGACAGGAGTTTCCTTCGAAGTGCTGTTTTTAATGAAAGGAATTACTTCATTGAAAATATACTGGTTGAACTGATTGTGGCGGATTCCCTTGTGCTCTCCCTGCATCTGTTTATTCATCCAGCTTTCACTGTTGATACTGTTCACGGAAAAAACGCGCAGTTTTCCTGCTTCGATATAGGGTTTGAGCACATCGAGCAGTAAAAAGCGTTCATATTCCAGGTAATCTGCAGCAGCTGTCGGAACCAGTAAAAGTGCAAAACCATAATGCCCGTAACTCACAATCGGCATTTCTTTCTGTAGCGATGGACTGAACCATCCGGATATTTCTCTTTTCAAAGCGTATTTTTTTAATGTTCAGGTGAAATTAGTTTTTTTTTCAAAATAAATATCAAAAAGCAAATGCAATTATTGAAGAAGGGTGCGTTTTTATCTATGCTTCAGCAGTTGATCACCAAAAATTTTCATAGTCTCGATTAATTTTTCCAAAATTTCCTTTGGCTGATCGTGCGGCAGAATTGTTGATGATTAAACGGCAAAAGAATTACAATGAACGACGGCGAAACAAAAAAGACCCAGGATGAAAACATCGAAAGAATGGATTATCCGAAAAGTGAAGACATCTACAATCAGGTTCCTCATATTTCAATAGATTCCGAAGAAGCTCCGGAATATCTGCATGAAACTACCGAAGAAATGGATAACAATCTGGATGTTCCCGGTTCCGAACTGGATAATGGTCAACAACGAATTGGTTCGGAAGATGAGGAGAATAATTACTGGAGTCTTGGAGGCGATAATCACGAAGACCTCGAATTACCGGAAGACATCAATTAATTAATAAATCAATCAAAATAAAATATTATGGACAGTAATAATTTCAAGAAATCACAGAATTTCGACAATATCGAAAAGAATAAAGCACACAATCCCAATCTGGATTCTAACCCAAATAAAATGGCGCAGGATTACGTAACCGAAATGCGTTCGAAGCAGGAAGAAGCAACGCGCGACGGTTTTATGGTAAGGGCAAAAGAAAATTGTCCACCTGAACAATGGCAGGACCAGGAAAAAGATTTTGAAAGTGCCTGGGAAAAAAACAAAAATCATTCGTCGGAAAACGAATAATCTTCAAAACATCTTAAAAAAAACCGCTCCGGAATCCGGAGCGGTTTTTTCTATCGTGCAAATGCAACCGGCGGAGGCGGTGTATTATCCACAGGTTTTACTGATTGTAGATACAGATAAATAGCACGTACATCGTCATCTTTCATTTCCGCATAATTAAACCATGGCATTGGCGGAAGCAGCATTCTGCCGTTATCCATTCCTTTGGCCTTTCCCTGTGTAAGCGCTTTCTTAAACTGCTCGAAAGTCCAGTTTCCGATACCGCTTTCATGTGGCGTCAGGTTTGCCGCAAAAGAAATTCCCCACGGTCCTGCAGCTGCGGTCATGTCTTCATTCATCTGCGCAAATCCCTGCATTGCTTTCTCCTCGTTAAACTGTGCTACAGGTCTGTTTGCCTGATATCCGGAAAGCAGTTGCTCCATAACCAGTTCGGGACCTCGTGCGCCCATTTTTTTTGGCGTGTGACAATCGTTACAGCCGGTAATGGTTACAAGATATTTTCCGTACTCAACCATTTCGGCGCTGTCTCTTACGGCCATTGGTTTTTTTTCGTCGTCCACTGCAACATTTTTCGTGCAGGAAGTAAGTACTAATACTGTTGCGGCAAAAAGTGGTAATAAGCGATTTTTCATGGCATTTATTTTAATGCTAAATTCCGTAAAATAGAGAAAAAGAAACATACCCATTTTCAGGTATTTTTGCATTTATTATTACCGTCAGTTTTCTGAAGAATGCAGTATTCATCATTGATTCAGTATTATTTTAAGAATGCCCTTTCGTGTTTGTTTTGTAGCATCGTAAATCATAATCAATTATTTTCTAATTTTACAAGACACTAAAAACAAACTACTTATGAAAATGAAAATTACACAAACGCTGACGGCATTTTTATTATTCTATGTCGCAGTTCTTTCTGCACAAACAGGAAAAGCTCTGGACTTTGATGGAAGCAATGACAGGGTTTCTGCATCTGTACCCACCGCGTTAAATGATCCGCAAACCCAGGATTTTACAATTGAGATGTGGGTGAAACCAAGAAATTTCACCACTCAACGTCTTATTTTCGCTCAGAATTCAACCACTAATCTCGTGAGCATCATGCTAAACAATCAGGGAAAAGTATACTTCTATGTAGTTCGGCCAGGTGCTAATTCCGGAGTTGCCAGTTCCGTTCAACTTGTTGGCAATACGTGGTCTCATGTTGCCGTGACATGGAATGCAGCTTCCAGCACTTCAAAAATTTATATTAACGGTGTGGAAGCGCTGACAACTGCAGGCGGCTCATCCAGTACAGGCACAAGCGGAACCATGACAATAGGCAGCAGAACAGATGGTGTGCAGGCTTTTAACGGCGTAATAGATGAACTGAGAATCTGGAACACGGTGAGAACTGCGACACAGATTTCGTCTTTGCAAAATTCGGAACTTAGCTTACCTCAAACAAACCTGCAAACTTATTACCGGTTTAATCAGGGAATCGCAAATGGCAGTAATCCGACAGTAACAACACTTACAGACGAACTGACAACAAATAACGGCACCCTTTTGAATTTTGATTTAAACGGAACCACATCCAACTGGATTGGAGATTCGGTAATGGCAACAGAAGAATTTGCTGATAACAGTTCACCGTTCAGCATCGCGCCAAATCCGGCACAGGATGAGATTACGGTTAGCGGTTTGAAATCCGATTTACGTTATCAGATCTTTGATGCTGCCGGAAGAACCGTTCTTCGCGGCGAGCTTAGAAAAGCAGATCAGAAAATCAATGTAAGTTCGCTGAGGAAAGGATTATTTTTCATACAGATCGGTAACGATAAACAAAAACTTCTCAAGGATTAACTTAAATATTACAAAAAAGCGGAGAGTCAACTATTTGGCTCTCTTTTTTTCAAATTCCCCTCAATCCTTGCATCAAAAAACAGGTTGGAACTGATACCGGAATTCACTATTTTTAAGAAAACGAAAAATCCCTAATGCAAAGAACCGTTTTCAGAACGAAAAAACCTGACCGCACATTTATGCTGATGTATATTGGCTTTATGTTGTTTCTTATAGCAATAACTTTCATTTCCTATGCAGAATCCAACGATATTTGGGTGCTGATTACCTTCGCACTGGTTTCAGCCGCAATAAGTGCATTTAGTTTTACCTCGGTTTACTTTTTACGGATAATAATTGACGAACATCATCTTCTTGTCCACAATGTTTTTGTGTGGTTTAAAGGCGACATTCATCATATTACGAAAATCCGCAAAGGAGAAACGATGTGGAGCGGATTTCACAAGTATGGTGCGGCAACGAAAGGACTGATTATTTTCACGAGATTTAAAGATGATCTGTATATCACACCTGAGAATGAAGAGGAATTTGTAAAGAAAATCATGGAGATCAATCCTGAAATCGTTTTCGAAAAAGTTTAAAGTTCCGTTTTCAGACGATAGCTTCATCATCACTCATCATAAATTACTTAGTTGAGATGAAGTGAAAAAATAAACCTGAGTTGTCCATTTACAGGACAACTGAAATTCACTATTTTTGTGGAAATACTCAGTTTATCTCATTTTCAATGACTTTCCAGGAACAAATACAACAGGGAATTCCAACCGAACTTCCGCAAACGAAACCTTTTGAACCGCAGATCAATCACGCTCCAAAGCGTAAGGAAATCCTAAACGAAGAAGAAAAAAGACTCGCTCTGAAAAATGCGTTGCGTTATTTCGAGCCGAAATTTCATGCAGAACTGATACCTGAATTTAAACAGGAACTGGAAAATTTCGGACGAATTTACATGTACCGTTACCGTCCGGACTACGAGATGAAAGCACGGCCGATTTCAGAATATCCCGGAAAATCCGAACAGGCCAAGGCAATTATGCTCATGATTCAGAATAATCTGGATTATGCTGTTGCGCAACATCCGCATGAACTGATTACGTATGGTGGAAACGGCGCGGTTTTCAGCAACTGGGCACAGTATCTTCTGACCATGAAATATCTGTCGGAAATGAACGATGAACAGACTTTGGTAATGTATTCCGGTCATCCGATGGGACTTTTTCCTTCGCATAAAGATGCTCCTAGAGTTGTTGTCACGAACGGAATGATGATTCCAAATTACTCAAAGCCCGATGACTGGGAAAAATTCAATGCACTGGGCGTTTCGCAGTACGGACAAATGACTGCGGGAAGTTACATGTACATCGGTCCGCAGGGAATTGTTCACGGAACGACAATTACGGTTTTGAATACCTTCAGAAAAATCAAGAAATCTCCGAAAGGCGGTCTGTTTGTTACTTCAGGTTTGGGCGGAATGTCGGGAGCTCAGCCAAAAGCCGGAAATATTGCAGGCTGTATCACGGTTTGTGCAGAAGTCAATCCGAAAATTACAAAAATCCGTCACGACCAGAAATGGGTGGATGAAATCCATGAAAATATGGATGAACTGATTGCAAGAGTTCAGCAGGCAAAAGAAAATGAAGAAACCGTTTCGCTTGCTTTCCTTGGAAATGTGGTGGAAGTCTGGGAAAAATTTGCAGAAGCCGGTTTGAAAATCGACATCGGTTCTGATCAGACTTCATTGCACAATCCTTGGGCAGGAGGTTATTATCCTGCCGGAATTTCATTTGAAGAATCCAATAGAATGATGGCTGAAAATCCTGAATTATTTAAAGAAAAAGTTCAGGAAAGTTTGAGAAGACACGCTGCAGCGATCAATAAACACACCGATAAAGGAACGTATTTCTTTGATTACGGTAATGCATTTCTACTTGAAGCGAGCAGAGCCGGAGCCGATGTAATGGCAGAAAATCCAACTTTAGTACGCGAATTTAAATATCCAAGTTACGTGCAGGATATTATGGGTCCGATGTGTTTTGATTACGGTTTCGGACCGTTCCGTTGGGTTTGTACCAGCGGAAAACCGGAAGATTTGCAGAAAACCGACGAAATTGCTTCACAGATTTTGGATGAAATCATGCAGAATTCACCTGAAGAAATTCAGCAGCAAATGGCTGATAATATTCAGTGGATTAAAGGAGCGCAGGAAAATAAACTGGTTGTGGGAAGTCAGGCCAGAATTCTTTATGCAGACGCAGAAGGTAGAATGAAAATCGCCGAAGCTTTCAATAAAGCCATCAAAAACGGAGAAATTGGTCCGGTTGTTTTAGGCCGCGATCATCACGATGTTTCCGGTACAGATTCACCTTACCGTGAAACGTCCAACATCTACGACGGATCAAGATTTACAGCCGACATGGCAATTCATAACGTGATCGGCGACAGTTTCCGCGGTGCAACGTGGGTTTCCATTCACAACGGCGGCGGCGTTGGTTGGGGAGAAGTGATCAACGGTGGTTTCGGAATGCTGCTTGACGGAAGCGAAGATGCAGACAGAAGATTGAAATCCATGCTTTTCTGGGATGTGAACAACGGAATTTCCAGAAGATCGTGGGCAAGAAATGAAGGCGCAGTTTTCGCGATTAAAAGAGCAATGGAAGTGGAACCGAATCTTAAGGTGACGCTGCCGAATCTGGTGGATGAAAATCTGTTATAAACCGATAAAATGAGATTAAACCTAAAGAATTCTGCCAATACCACAAAGGTATTTGATGATAACGGAAACTTGGTAGGTGAGATCCTTCATAGTTTTATTTCAGGGCTGAAAGAAAAAATAAAAATTGATAATAGCATCTTCATTATTAGGAACGTGGGATTTTTGGGAAATGAAAAAGAAGTTTACAATCCAGAAAACAAATTGGTTCTCAAGACCGACTTATCAAAAAACAGAATAATCCATTATAAACAATATGCTGAAACGTATGAATTTCGAGGTGCTGGGTTATTCAGTAATAAAACACTATTACTTAAGGAATCAGAATTGATTCTGACCGCCAACACTACTGGTCTTCTTGGAAAGCGAACTTTTGAAGTAGCTGACGAATTTGATAAAAGACTGGTAATTTTATTTTTTATTAATTTCTATTTAAACAGTTTGAACTCTTCAAATGGTTAACTTTTGCAGATTGAGATAGCACTCCCTCTGGAGGGGTATCCAAAGGATGTGGTAGTGAGTTCGCCTCCTTTGGAGGGGTGGATTCTGAACGGAGTGAAGAAGACGGGGTGGTTTATGAATAATGTGTAATAATAAAACGTTCTAAATCCTGCTTAACAGTTGCAGGATTTTGCTTGATATCCAAATCTGAAACGACAATAACTTTCAATCCTAAATTTTCGAACCAGGCAATCCGTATAGCATCTTCCTCCACTGCGTGTTGGCTTGTGGCACCGGAAATTTCAACAATAAGTCCGAGTGTTTTTACGTAAAAATCGACGATATAATTGCCGATAATCCTCTGCCGGTCGAAATCAATCTGATGAAAACTCCTATTTCTGACCATTTTCCAGAAAAGAACTTCCGCTAAAATCCCGCCCTTCCTATTTTCTAAAGCTACCGGTTTCAGTAACCGGTTATAAGGAAGATTTTCAACGAAATTCCGGTAGATAGCAATTCCATCTATCTGTGTAAGAATTATCTTTTCTTTCATCCTTCTCACATTATAAAAACCACCCCGTCTGCTTCGCAGCCACCCCTCCAAAGGAGGGGAAGCACAATTACCCAATTAATCAGGGCAAAGAAGAAAGGTCCATTTTTTCAATCGCTTGTTTCAGCACCTCTTCTGAACTTCCTCCCAATCCCATTGCGGTGATCAGATATCTGTTTTTATAAACTGACGTCACGGAATTGCCCTTCATACCGCGCATTTCGGTGGATCCAACAACGCTTGGCATACCGTTGATAAGTGTGTTTGTACTGCTGTGTTTTGCATCCTTCATTGCTTTCTCCATTTCTGTTACCATCGCCGGATCCAGATTTTTTTTGGCTTCTTCCAGTTGCGCTTTTTCTTCAGCAGTTAGCTCGGTACTGATGCCGTAGTATTGTTTCAGAACATTTGCTACCTGTTTCGCATTTGCTTCACTTCCCGCACCATCGATAATTCCCAGGTTGTACATCTTCATATTGCCTGCAGAAGCACCGCTCATGTCAACATAGCTGGCTCCTGTTACCGAACCCGGAAGCGATCCCGAGGGAATATTGGTTTTCTTCAGTCCGTCAACTTCAGCCGGGAGCAGATTTTCGAGCACGGAACTTTCTACTTTTTGTTGTGAACTCAGTTTCGTGATCAGTTCATCGGGATTCACTCTTTCGGAATCATTTTCTGAAATGGGACTAACCGAATTATCCGTAGTGACAACGGTGTTCTGAGCGGAAGTATCAGCCGAAGTAGTGGAATCTTTCTTACACGACACCAGTGAAATGGCAGCAGCCATAATGATTAATTTCTTCATGGTTTTTGGTTTTAAGGTGAATCAAAATTAGTTAAAAATACGATGATTCGAATATATTTTCTGAGGGGATGACATTTGTTCATAACAGGATATTCATTTTCATTCGGCGTCGAAAATTATGTTATATTTAAGCTGAAAATTCATTTTATGAGAAAGCTCCAGTTTACAATAGAAATTAATGCTCCGGACGAGAAAGTGTGGGATGCGCTTTGGCTTGACGAAAATTACAGAGCATGGTGCTCGGTTTTTCAGGACGGTTCATATTATGTATCTGATTTGGCTGAAGGCAGTGAAATACAGTTTCTCAACCCGGACAGAAACGGGATGTTCGGGATTGTTGAAAAAAATGTGCGAAAACAAAAAATGTACTTCCGCCATTTGGGAGAAGTGATTAACGGTGAAAAGCAGGAAGAAATTTACGGTGAAGAAGCAATAGAATATTACGATCTGGTGGAGAGGGATGACATTACTGAACTCACCGCCACTTTGAAAACGTCGGAAGATTACATTCCTTACTTTGCTGAAACTTTTCCAAAGGCGCTAGAGAAAGTGAAGGAAATAGCTGAAAATTCTTAAACCTATTTTTGCTGATGAATTTTTCAGAAATCGTACATCATCGCCGGTCTGTCCGCAATTACGACGAAAACAAAGAAATCGATCCGGAAATTGTAAAAGAGTGCCTGCAGCTTGCAACACTTGCTCCCAATTCTTCGAATATGCAGCTTTGGGAATTCTACCAAATCACCGATCGTACATTGCTCAGCAAACTATCACGTGCCTGTTTAGATCAGGGAGCAGCCTCTACTGCGAAGCAGATGGTTGTTTTTGTAACGCGACAGGATTTATTCCGGAATCATGCAGCTAAAATGCTGAAACTGGAAACCGACAATGTACTGCAAAACAGTCCGGAAAACCGTCACAGTCACCGCATACGTCGCTGGAAAATCTATTACCGAATTGTGATGCCGCTACTCTATTCCGGGTTTTTGGGAATATTCGGCTTACTCCGAAAAGTAGTAGTGAATCTGATCTGGATTTTTCGTCCGATTACACTGCAGGTTTCCGAATCGGATACAAGAATTGTCGTTCACAAAACCTGTGCGCTTGCAGCGCAGACTTTCATGCTTGCCATGACGGAAAAAGGTTATGATACTTGTCCGATGGAAGGTCTGGACAGCCGGCGTGTGAAAAACATTCTAAATCTTCCGGAAGGGGCTGAAATAAATATGATCGTTTCCTGTGGAATCCGTACAGAGCGCGGAGTCTGGGGAGAAAGAAAGCGCTTACCTTTCGAAGAAGTGTATCACAGAAAATAAGGCAATGAAAATCTCCGGAATAATCGATTCCCTGCTGCCGCGAAATCCGGTTCCCATTGTTGAAATTCCTTTTTCAAAAAAAGTCCGGCTCTTTATGAAACGGGAGGACCTTATTCATCCTGAGATCTCGGGAAATAAATTCTGGAAACTATTCCACAACCTTCAAAATTATCTGGAAAAGACACCGGGGAATCCGCTGCTGATTACCTTTGGCGGCGCTTTTTCTAATCATATCGCGTCTGTGGCGGCTTTTGGCAGAATTTCCGGTATGGAAACCTTGGGAATTATACGCGGAGAGGAACTGGCAGATCGGCATCTGGAAAATGAAACACTTTCCCGGGCTCATTATAACGGAATGCGCTTCCGCTTTGTTACGAGAGAAGATTTCCGTGAAAAAGGAATGCTTACTGATCAGCTGAAAAAAGAATTTCCGGAAGCACTCATTATTCCCGAAGGCGGAACGAATGAACAGGCGGTTGCGGGCATACGGAACATGCTATCAGATGAAACGAAAGAATTTAATTATCTTTGCAGCGCAGTTGGAACGGGAGGAACAGTCGCCGGAATTTCCAAATACTGTGAAGCAGATCAGAAGGTTATCGGTTTTGCAGTTGTAAAAGATACGTCACTCGGGGATAAAATCCCGGAACTGTCCGGCAGAAAAAATTTTATGCTGCAGGACGCATGTTATGGCGGATACGGCAAAATAAATGACGATCTGATCCGTTACATAAACAGTTTTTATTTGGAATACGGAATTCCGCTGGATCCTGTTTATACGGGAAAAATGATGAAAAAACTGTTTGACCGGATTGAGAGCGGTTATTTTCCTGAGGGTTCACGAATACTCGCATTCCATACCGGAGGTTTGCAGGGAATTGCAGGAGCCAACCGTATGCTGAAAGCCAAAAACCGCACAATAATCAATTTTCAGAATGACATAATCTGAAATAATTAGAAATAAAATTAATGAAAAGAGTATTACTGCTTACAGGCCTTTTATTTTTAACAAAATCTTTCGCCCAGACCTGGAAAACGGAAGATCAGTACATCCAGAATTTCGCAGCATACGCAGTGGAAGAAATGGAAAAATACAAAATCCCGGCTTCTATTACACTGGCTCAGGGACTTTTGGAAACCGGCGGCGGACAAAGCCGTCTCGCACAGCAGGGCAACAATCATTTCGGCATCAAATGCAAGGAAAACTGGACCGGTAGAACGATGAAACATACCGATGATGCGCCAAACGAATGTTTCCGCGCGTATGACGATCCCAGACAAAGCTATGAAGACCATTCGCTGTTCCTGACAACCAGAAAACATTACTCCAATCTTTTTTTACTCGATCCTAAGGATTACAAAGGCTGGTCGCACGGTTTGAAGAAATCCGGTTACGCCACCAATCCGAAATACGCCTACATCCTGATCAACAAAATCGAAAAACTGAAACTTTACGAATTCGACAGGCTGAGTTCCAAAGAAGTACATCTGGCTCTGCTGAAAATGTATCCCGATCTGGAAAATGACAAGATTTTCATGGCGAAACTGGATCAGAATAAGAAGACCGCCGAAAAAGTAAAGCCGAGAACCTACAAAGTACCGTACAGACAAACCTCTTTTGCGTCGGTAAAAACCAAAGTTGAAAATATCAAAAGAAAATCCAACTATGAAATTGCCGGTTCGCTGCTCGTGAAGAATCATCCGAACGGCGGAATGAAATTCGTTGTGGTTCCGGAAGATCTCGAACTGAAATACATTTCCGGAAGATTCGGCATCGATATCAGCAGACTGCAGAAATGGAATGACCTGGAAACTGACATGGTAAAACAGAATTCCATTCTTTTCCTTGAGCCGAAAAATTCTGAAGGCAATATTGCAACTTACAAAGCGGAAATTGGCGAAGACATGCACGATATCGCGCAGAAATTTGCGGTAAAACTGGATAAACTGTACACCAAAAACCGCATGGATGAAGGTGACCAGCCAAAAGCCGGAGACATCATTTACCTGCAGGGAAAAAGACCCCGCAACTAAGCCCGATCCAAAAATTTTATAACTGAATATGCTTTATCAAAGAAGTTCGGCATTATTTGCCGAAGCGCAACACTATATTCCGGGAGGTGTTAATTCCCCGGTCCGGGCTTTTAAATCAGTAGGCGGAACTCCGGTATTTATGAAAGCTGCAAAAGGTGCTTACCTTACCGATGCAGACGACAGAAATTATGTGGATTACATCAATTCCTGGGGACCTGCAATTCTGGGGCATACGCATCCGCAGGTTCTGGAAGCCGTAAAACTGCAGGCTGAAAAAGGTTTTTCCTACGGAACACCGACCGAACTTGAAACAGAAATCGCAAAACTGATCGTAGAAAATGTTCCGAACATCGACCAGATCAGAATGGTTTCTTCCGGAACGGAAGCCTGTATGAGCGCCGTAAGACTCGCGAGAGGTTTGACGGGAAGAGATAAAATCATCAAGTTCGAAGGCTGTTACCACGGACATTCCGATAGTTTTCTGATTAAAGCCGGAAGCGGTGCTGCAACTTTCGGAAATCCGAATTCGCCGGGCGTTACTCAGGGAACGGCAAAAGACACTTTGCTGGCGGGATACAATAATATTGAGCAGGTAACGGATCTTTTCAGACATAATCAGGAACAGATTGCAGCGGTAATTATTGAACCGGTAGCCGGAAATATGGGTTGTGTACTTCCCGAAAACGATTTCCTGCAAAAATTAAGACAGATCTGCGACGAAAACGGAACACTGCTTATTTTTGATGAAGTGATGACCGGTTTCAGGCTGGCATTTGGCGGAGCGCAGGAAGTCTATGGCGTAAAAGCCGATCTCGTGACTTACGGAAAAGTAATTGGTGGAGGAATGCCGGTCGGAGCTTTTGCAGGCCGCAACGAAATTATGGATCATCTCGCTCCGAAAGGTGCTGTTTACCAGGCCGGAACATTAAGCGGAAATCCTTTGGCAATGCGTGCCGGACTGGAAACGCTGCAACTGATTAAAAATGACGGCAGATTCTTCGAAAAAATCAACAGAACAACAGAAACACTCGATTTTGAAATTGGAAAAATTCTGAACAGCAAGGACATTGCACACCGGATCAACCGCAAAGGTTCCATGATGAGCGTGTTTTTCCACATTGCCTCGGTTTCAGATTTTGATCAGGCACAGCGCGCAAATCATTCTTTGTTTAACAATTTCTTCCATCATTTGCTTCGTGAAGGCATTTATCTTCCGCCAAGCGGTTACGAAACCTGGTTCATCAGCGCTGCAATTGGTGACGAAGAAATCGACAAGACGCTGACTGCCATTCAGAAATTTGAATACTCCAATCTTTAAAACAAAAATGCGGTGAAAATAAGCACCGCATTTTTTATTGAACAAAGTCTGTTTAGGTCTGTTTACATTCTCGAAAGCACTGCGTCAATTCTGTCGAGCGCAATCTGAATTTCTTCTTTGGTAACATTCAGGTGCGGTCTGAAACGTACAGCGCGATCTCCGCAACCAAGAATAATCAAAAATTCTTTATACAGCTCATCGCGAAGCTGATCTCTCATTTCGCCGCTCGGAAGGTCAAATGCGCACATTAGTCCGCGTCCTCGTGCTCCGGAAACGAGATTCGGATATTTTTCCTGCAATTGCTGAATTCCGTTAAGCAAATAATCACCGACGATATGTGCATTTTCAACAAGGTTTTCTTTTTCGATGACTTCCAGAATCAGTTTCAGCCTCATCATATCGATAAAATTACCGCCGAAGGTAGAATTGATCCGGGAACTTTCGCGGAACACATTATTAGGAACCTGATCGAATTTTTCCTTATTTGCCAGAATTCCGCAGACCTGCGTTTTCTTCCCGAAAGAAATAACATCAGGCTTTACCGTGAAATGTTCGAATGCCCACATTTTTCCGGTGATTCCGATTCCTGTCTGCACCTCATCAAAAATCAGCAGCACTTCATTCTCATCGCAAATTTTTCGAAGTCCCTGAAAAAACTCATCACGGAAATGATGATCACCGCCTTCAGCCTGAATCGGCTCAATAATGATGCACGCAACACGGTTCGGATGAGCAAGAATTGCTTCTTCAATATTCAGTAAGGCGAGCTGCTCGTTGTGAATTGTTTCCTCCAGATTTTCTTCTGTTACCGGAAAATTCAGATGCGGGTTGATGATTCTTGGCCACTCAAATCGTGGAAAATACTGATATTTACGTGGATCTGAAGTGTTGGTCAGGCTCAAAGTATAACCACTTCTTCCGTGAAATGCCTGTCTGAAATGAATGCAGATGTCGGCTTCCTGCTGAAGGTCTTTATCAAAATTTTTGCGTGTCTTCCAGTCGAAACAGGCTTTCATCGCATTTTCAACGGCTAATGTTCCGCCAGAAATGAAGAACGTATACTGCAGATGCTCCGGAATAGCAGTGCGCGAGAACACCTCCATGAATTCTGCATACTCTTCGGGATAAACATCGGCAAGTGTCGGTTTGTTCACAGCCATTTTGCCAAGCCATTCTGCATGCTGCATCAGATAAGGATGGTTGTATCCAATAGAAGCAGAGGCGAACATGGAAAACATATCGAGAAATTCCTTACCACTGTTTTTATCAGCGATCCAGGAACCGTGTGATTTTTCGATATCCATCACGAAATCGAATCCGTCGGCAAGGATATGTTGGGAAAGAACCGCTTTCACGGCGTTTGTAGGTTGTGGGTGTGAAGCAATTGCGTCGTTCATTTCTTATTTTTAGGGTTAAGCTAAATCAGTCTATTTTTTTCTTGCGTCTCTTTATTTCTTCCTGAATTTCCAGGGCAGTGTCATAATCTTCTTCCTTCACGGCATCGTCCAGAAGTTTCTGCAGTTCTTCATTCGACATCTTGTGCAAAGCAGTTTCCACTACTTCTTCCTCAAAAGCACCTTCTTCAGTTTTATCTTCAATTTCCAGCAGAATTCCGGCTTCGTTCAAAACCTGCTCCGTTGTAAAAATCGGCGCGTTAAAACGTACAGCCATCGCGACTGCATCCGAAGTTCTTGCATCCAGAATCAGGTCATGATCTGTGGTATTGCTTTTAAAATTGATATTGGAGAAAAATACGCCGTCCACAATCTGATAAATGATCACGGATGTAAGATGATAATCGGTATCCTGCACAAATTTTGTGAATAAATCATGCGTTAAAGGACGTGGCGGATGAATGTCTTTCTCGAGTCCCAGGGAAATTGACTGCGCTTCGAAATTACCAATCACCACGGGCAGTTTTACGCTCGTTGGTTCATGTTCAAGCAGCAGCGCATACGCACCGGACTGCGTCTGGCTGTATGAGATTCCTCTGATGACGAGTTCCTTGTATTCCATACTTACAAATATAAGCCAAAAAATCAGGAAAGGATAAAGGGCAACCGGTTTTTTAAGCCCGAAAATAAAAAAGCGACACCGGAAATCAGCGTCGCTTTATATGATTCAAATTGAGATTTTCTTAGCCTTTCAGCGCCTTGATTTTCTCGTTAAGCGCAGGCAAAATCTGGAATGCGTCTCCTATTACACCGTAATCTGCGGACTTGAAGAATGGAGCTTCCGGATCATTGTTGATTACCACAATTGTTTTGGAAGAATTCACTCCGGCAAGATGCTGAATTGCACCGCTGATTCCGATTGCAATATACAGGTTCGGAGCAATCGCTTTTCCGGTTTGTCCAACGTGTTCAGTATGAGGTCTCCAACCGATATCGGAAACCGGCTTGGAACAGGCGGTTGCAGCGCCCAGCGTCTGCGCAAGATCTTCAACCATTCCCCAGTTTTCCGGACCTTTCATTCCGCGACCTGCAGAAACCACGATTTCAGCTTCCTTCAGATCGAGTTTTCCTGAGGACTGCTCGTGAGAAATCACTTTCGTATCTTCATTGGAAACGGTAAGATCTCTCGTTTCTTCGGAACCGCTCACCGGATTTTCCTTAACACCATAAGCGTTCTGAGAAACTGTAACCACTACTCCGTTTCCTTCTGCTTTTGCATGCATATATCCTTTGCCCGAAAATGCCTTTCTTCTTACCTGAAAAGGTGACGTGCTTTCCGGAGCTTCCAGAGCATTGGTGATCAGCGAATAATTTTTCTGAACCGCAAGCATCGGTGCTACAGAAGATGCGTCTGTAGTATGTGGAAATACGATTACATTGCCGTCCGCAACTTCGTTCATTGCCTGAGCGTAAGCTTTGGCACTGAAGTTCTTAAGACCTTCATCCTTGATGTTGATTACTTTATCAGCACCGTACTTATAGAGTTGATCTGCGCTGTCTGTTGGGTTTATGGAAACGGCAGTTACCGTGTCCCCTGCTTTTTCTGCTACTGCTTTGGCGTAGGAAACTGCTTCGAAAGCTGCTTTCTTATAAACTCCGTTAATATTTTCTGCGTAAACAAATACTGCCATTGTAAAATTTTTGAAATTTGAAATTTGAGATTTGAAATAATACCTGATTTACACAGCTATTAAATCACTTTCGCTTCTTCGTGAAGCAGCCTTACCAGTTCATCAAGATTATCCGGAGCAACCATCTTTACAGCCGCTCTTGGAGGAACACTGTCGAAAGATACCGGTACAACTTTCACTTCAGAGGATGTAGCTTCCACCACATTCAAAGGCTTGGTACGTGCCGTCATAATTCCGCGCATGTTCGGGATAATCAGTTCTTTTTCATCTACCAGACCTTTCATACCCGCGATTACAGCCGGAAGTTTTACAGAAATGGTTTCTTTGCCGCCTTCAATTTCACGTACAGCCGTAGCTTCAGCACCGTTCACCTCCAGACCAACTGCCGCGTTTACAAATGGCTGATTCAGCATCTGCGCAAGCATTCCCGGAACTGCACCACCGTTATAGTCAAGGCTTTCCTTTCCGCAAAGAATCAGATCATAGCCACCGTTCTGAGCTACAGCTGCAATTTCTTTTGCTGTGGAATAGCTGTCTTTCGGTTCTGTATTTACGCGCACCGCATCATTTGCACCAATCGCAAGGGCTTTTCTGATAACTGCATCGGTTTCTGCACCACCCACATTTACCAAGGTAACGGTTGCTCCCTGCGAAGCCTGAAGATTTACCGCTTTTGTAAGCGCAAACTCATCAAGCGGATTGATCACCCACTGAATTCCGTTTTTGTCGAAAGCAGACTTGTCTGCAGTAAAATTAATTTTAGAAGTAGTATCCGGAACACTACTGATACAAACTAATATTTTCATTTATTAATAATTTATTTATTAACTGATTAAGGCATTTGAAACGCTCAGCAAATGAATACCGGCTTCATGCCTGCGTAAAAATACGCAAAAATATACTATGCATGCATAATATATTAAAGAATTGTTATTTAAGGCATTAAAGATATGAAAATGAGCGAAATTAAACTGAAAAATGCCCCCGAAATTACGGAGGCATCTTCTAAAATAGTAGTAGATTGAATTATTTCTTAATGAATCTGTCCACAGTCTTTCCTTCATCTGTTTCCAGCTGAACAGTGTACACGCCCGGAGCAAGATGACTGATATTTGCAGTGCCGTCAACGAATTTCACATGAATTCTCTTTCCGCTCATATCATATATAACAGCAGATCTGATCTTTCCTTCAGATTTTATATGAATCACGTCTGATGCTGGATTCGGATACAGTGAATAATTGCGTACATCACCGCTTTCCACGGTAGACATTGCCGCACGTGTGATCTGAAATGTATCCACACCAATTAAATCAGAATTTGTACCGGAAGGTCCGCCAGATGTAACGTAATATCTGAAAGCAAAACGTGCAGGAACCGGGGAAGTACCTACACCACTTACGGTAAACTGATACTGTGTCCACACTTTCGGATAAACAAATCCCTGTGCAAGATTCGGATTAACGGTTACGCCGACGGTAGTGAAACTTCCGACATCCGTTGCTCCTCCTGTAGGAACTA
Organism: Bacteroidota bacterium; assembly: GCA_023460855.1. Classification (GTDB taxonomy): domain Bacteria; phylum Bacteroidota; class Bacteroidia; order Flavobacteriales; family Weeksellaceae; genus JAEWOS01. The sequence goes on from JAEWOS010000003.1 coordinate 133,828, forward strand.
CATGCGTAGCAGCGGTGCTCATTCTTAATTCCAGACGGTCCGGATAATCCACTGTGCCGTCTGTTCCTTTTCTCGAGTAGAAACTCACCACATCACCATCCTGAACGTTGATGACCGGGGTAATCATCCAGTTACTTATAGTATTGTTTCCGGTGGTACTGGTGTAATTAACCAGAGCGAACGAATTGTCTCCGCCGGCCTGACCGACAGGTACTGTTGTGGTATTTCCGCTTCCGAACAGAGGTCCGGACATAGGCGTTGTGTAATTGGCTTTAGTCCAGACTGATGCGGTGGAAGGCGTACTTTGATTGGTAATATTCCAGTCGGTGCCGAATGCGGCATCAAATCCCCAAGAATAAACCGTGGTCTGTGCTGTAATTCCAATAGTGAACATGGAGATTACTGAAAGTAGTAGTTTTTTCATATAATAATTTTTTCTGAGAATAAAGCTACCAATAAATTTTGACAAATAATAAAAACCTCCAAAATTTTGGAGGTTTTTACATAATAATCTGTAAGAAATTCTTTATTTCTTGATAAATCTGTCAACAATCTTACCCGCGTCTGTTTCCAGTTGAACGGTGTAAACGCCCGGTGCAAGATGACTGATATTTGCTGCGCCGTTCACAAAGTTAACTTTCAGCATTTTTCCGCTCATATCATAAAGTGCCGCTGACTTAATCTTACCGTCAACTGATACATTGATTACATCTGATGCAGGATTTGGATACAGTTTATAGTTAACCTCAGTCATTTCCTGAACAGACATAGCGCCTGCAAAATAACTCATACCATCAAAATATCCTGAGCTGTTGTAGTTGTCATTGGTTACGGCAATATTACCTACCATCGTACCGCCAACAACTCCTCCTGTATGGAAGAGGACATTGTCTTTATAGTAAGTTATGATACCATTGGCGAAATCGATCTCCATGCGGTAAGTATGCCAGTTGCTTTTGGTATAAGTAGCACCGGTGTCGATATATGCCAATTGCAGAGTAGCCGGATCCTGATCGATGATGTATATCTTATTGTCGTAGCTCAAACGAATTCTTGCAACAATCGTACTTTGATCAGGAGATTGCGGGGAAATATGAAAATCCGACTCATTTCCCGGAGGCGTCGAAGGCAACAGATGTGCGTTAAACATAAAGGTTACCATCGGAGCAGTGATATTCGTTTTGGAAGAAACTACACCGCCAGTTGTACTGGTTGCACCGGACGTATTATTTCCGGTCATTTTCATAGACTGCGTTCCCGGATTTGCGAGTTCATTCGTAACTATAGTAGAGCCTGTTGCTACCTGTGTATTTCCCCAGCCCGGTTGTCCGCCTAATGGACCTAAAGTGTAGGTAGGAGCTTCAAAATCAAACGATACATTGGTTTGTGCACTTAAAAACGTTGCAGAAACCAGTCCTAAAGTAAATAAAAGTTTTTTCATTGCCGAAATTTTTCTGAATTTCTACAAAAGTACATATAAAAAAATAATCCGCCATTTCAAAATGACGGATTAATCTTGTAAAATTCGGTATATCCTTACTTCTTGATGAATCTTTCAGTAAGATCTCCTTCGTCTGTTGAAAGCACTACAATATACGCTCCCGGTAGTAGATGACTGATGCTAACACTCTTCTCATCAGCTTTTGTTTTCATTTTCTTACCTGACATATCGTAGATCGTTACTCCTTTCACTTTGCCTGAATATTCAAAATTCAGCACATCTGTTGCCGGATTCGGATAAATGCGGAAAACACTAACAGGAATTTCTACATCGCTGGTAGAAAGTGCTGCTGCATTTGTGAACTGCAGGTTAAGGTTATCAAACGCACCGGTATTAATCTGTGTATTAAGCGGTGCAGATGTTCCCACTAAATTAACAAGATTCAGTTCTTCAGGAATCATGTTTGTGGACGGAATATAGTTTGTGTTGGTAAATGTTGCTGTTCCGTGCGGGAATACCCAGCTGTACTGTCCTGTAGATTTATTATATCTGAATGATACCGGAATCCACGTATTTTCAGGATAGGTAACGGTAGTAGTAAAGTTGATGGAATAGAAACCTGCCATCAGTGTAGTTGCATCAGTTAAATGCGCATAACCTCCCAGTTTCTTGGTTGCATAATCGTAATAAATACCTGCAAAACCTGTAGCAGCAGTACTGCTGTATGTTAGATCATATACCTGCACACCAAGTCTGCCTGAACCGGTTGTAGCCGGGCCGGTATACAAATCAACAGTACCTACAAGAATATCATTACCTGCAGTTCCGGTAGTAACTGTAAGTTCTTTCACTGCAGCGCGGTGGTTTGCTGCTGCAGAGCCGGCACCACTGATCATTTGATAAGAAAGCCCGTGCGCGGCATCAATTGTTACAAACTGGTGGTCTGCAACAGTTCCCTGTAAAGGATACCATGTGCCCTGTCCTGGTGTAGTTCCGTTTGTAGCAGTTCCCACGTTACCTGCAACGTAGCTGTTAAAGTTTTCATTCAGAACAACCTGTGCCTGAACCTGGAATGCAGCTGCACCCAGCAGTGATAAAAATAAAAGTTTTTTCATTGTACGAACTTATTTTAAATTATAATTTTAATTGTCGTCTAAAGTAAAAAATAAAATCCAAAACACCAAGTGTAAAATTATGCAACAAAATCTTTAAGATTTCGCGTAATTTTCGAAGAAATACGGAATGCTTTCTATCCCTTTATAAAAATTTTGCACACCGAAATGCTCGTTTGGTGAATGAATTGCGTCGCTGCTTAAACCAAAGCCCATCAACACAGATTTGGCACCCAGTACTTCCTCAAACATCGCCGTGATCGGAATACTTCCGCCACTTCGGAACGGCAGGACTTCCTTTCCGAAAGCTGTTTCCATTGCCTCTTTCGCCGCGCGGTATTCTTTGGTATCTACCGGAAGAACGTAAGGCATACCGCCATGATGCGGATTTACTTTCACTTTTACGTTTTGCGGAGCTATTTTTTCAAAATATCTCGTGAATTTTTCAGTAATTTCGTCCGGTGTCTGATACGGCACGAGCCTCATCGAAATTTTGGCAAATGCCTTGCTCGGAATTACTGTTTTTGCACCTTCTCCGGTATAACCGCCCCAGATTCCGTTACAGTCAAGCGTCGGGCGGATCGAAGTTCTTTCCAGAGTGCTGAACCCTTTTTCGCCTTCAATTCCGCTAAGCCCGATCGAATTTTTGAATTCTGCTTCGTCGTCTTTCAGCTTTCCCATATCGGCTCTTTCTTCCTGAGAAACGACCTCAACATTATCATAAAAACCGTCAATCGCAATATGTCCGTTTTCATCAATTAAATCTGCAATCATACGCGAAAGCACATGAATAGGATTCGGAACTGCACCACCGTACAATCCGGAATGAAGATCCCTGTTCGGTCCTTCCACCTCCACTTCCACATAACTCAGGCCTCTTAAACCTGTGGTCACCGTTGGCTGATCTGCAGAATACAGACTCGTATCGGAAATCAGGATGCAGTCGCACGAAAGTTTTTCTTTATTTTCATTCACGAAACCGGCAAGACTCACCGAACCGACTTCTTCCTCACCTTCCAGAATAAATTTCACGTTACACGGCAAAGAATCTGTTTTCATCATCGCTTCGAAAGCCTTGATATGCATAAAGAACTGTCCTTTATCGTCCGCTGAACCTCGCCCGAAAATTGCGCCTTCAAGATGCAGGTCTGTTTTCTCAATATACGGTTCAAAAGGTGGTTTTGTCCAGAGTTCCAGCGGATCCGGCGGCTGCACGTCGTAATGCCCGTAAACCAGAACTGTAGGCAAACCGTCACCGATTATTTTTTCACCGTACACAATCGGATATCCTGAGGTTTCGCAGACTTCCACGCGATCGGCACCGGCATTTTTAAGGTGTTCTGCACAGACATCGGCACATTTCAGTACTTCATCTTTGTATTTTGGATCGGCGCTGATGGACGCAATTTTCAGAAGTTCAAAAAGTTCGTCCAGATAACGCTGTTTATTTTCGGAAATGTACTGTAGTGCCTGCTGCATAACTGTTTTTTTTATGGAATTTCAAATATAAAAAAAATGCCCTGCAAGCGCAAGGCATCTGTATGTTTAAAAGAGTTTAATCTTATTTAGTAAATCTCACTGCCATCTTCCGGTCAACTGCGCGTTCCGCATCCGAAGCTGCGGCATCCACTGCAGCAAACTGGCTTCCGTACCCTTCCGCAGAAATTACCTGCGCGCCAACGCCCATTCTTGCGAGTTCAGATTTAATGAAATCTGCTCTGCCCTGAGAAATAGTTTTATTCGCGGGTTCCTGTCCGGTTTTATCCGTATATCCGCCAATTTTTATTTTAGCTGCAGGATATGCTTTTAAAATCGCTGCGAGATTCTGCAACTGCGCTTCTGAACCAGGCTCCAACTGATTGGTGGATCCCATCTTAAAATTCACGTTATCGAAATTGTACCATTTGTCTTTCAACGCATTGTCATCGGCAGCACTGTCGTAGCTTCCAGCCGACAGAAAACCGGTCATCTGCTGTTCCAGTCCGCCTTCGTAAGCAGAAATTTTGGTTCCGTTTACATCTACCTCCACAGGTTTGCGTTCGGCAGTTCCTCCGTGCGCACCGGCAATTGAAGCAGTATGTGTTCCACCGCCTCTCACTTCGTGATCGTCATAACGGTCTACACCTTCCTGCATTCTCAGAACACCCTGGTTTCCTCCTTCTGCAACTTTCTGACATCCGACAGCTACTGCAGCAACAGCCATTAACAGTACAATTTTTTTCATATATTTCAGACTAATATTAATCAATTAATCCTTCACCGGAACGGTTCAGGTTACAATTTTTCAAAATTAAGCATATTGCAGATTACTGCCAAATTATACCACAGATTTCAGGATAATTTTGCCGCAGACGTCCTCGGTGAATATCAAAAACTGATTTCCTCCGTCCTTTAATTTATATTTCTTCCTGAGCTGTTCAGGCTTTAACGGATAGTTCTTCGAAATAACATGGTATTGCGAACCTTTCTTAAGGGAATCGCTACGCACCTGCTCCACTTCAAAAATACGGCCGGGAAACTGTGGAATTTCTGCGTCAGATGTATAAAAGTGCGTATTCGGATGCAGCTTTTTCAGTTGATAGTTGTGTGCAATGAAACTGAAAGCACCTGTTTTCATTACTGCATTATTCGGAATGTAAAGGTATTTCTGCACCGGTGAATAATCAGCAACTGCTGTTTTGTTATTTAAATAAAATGTAAAATCCGGTTCGTCTGTCTCGAGATTTACGGCCGTCACTTTAATTACTGCAGTAGTTTCAACGTCCATCAATACCAGCAGTTCCTTTACATCATTTTTTACCGCGACGATGTGGATTTCCGCAATGTTTTTTAAGACTTCCGTTAAATAGGTAATGTCGATAAGCGGCGACAGCTTTAAAAGAATGCGGTCCGTAATTTCAAACAGCTCATCCTGAATACTGAGGAAATCCGGTGACAGATCTTCCAGCAGAAAGACTTTCCTTTTTGAGGCGTCTCTTCGCGCAGGATCCAGAAAAATTAAGTCGAAATGCCGCTCGTTTTCCTGAAGAAAAAATTCTAAGGAAGAATTGACAAAATCTGCTTTTATGTTCAGTATTTGCCAGTTGTGCTCAACGGTTTCCAGAAGTTCGGCATTCTGTTCCACCAGCGTAGCCTCTTCAAATTTTTCGGCAAGAAAATAAGCATCGACACCAAATCCGGCAGTGAGATCCAGAAACGTATGTCCCGGTTTAGCAAGCGATGCTTTATATTTTGCGGTAGCTTCAGAACTCGACTGCTCCAGACTGAGGCCGGTTGGAAAAAGGGCTTCGGGAACATTTAAAAAAGGAAATTTCTTTGCGGCGACCTGTCTCCCTTTAATCTGCTGTGCGAGCTCCTGTATGGAAATGCCTGCAAACGGAGATTTTTTCAGAAGAAACGCATGAATATCAACACCGGTATTCTGCTGAATAAATTCGCGGACTTCAGGCGAAGTAATATGTTGAAGGTGCTTACTCACCGGCAAAAAATCAGCAGTAATTTCTTTTATTCGAACATTTCAGACCAGCGCACAGGCTTTAAATCTGTCGGTGAATACATTTCTTCTGCGCTTTTCGTGGCGTCGAGTTTCGGATACAGATTAATTCCCACAAGCTTGATCTTACCGTCCTGAACCCACTTTTGCTCCTGAACTGCATGCTCATAAATTTTCTGCTGTACAACTCCCTGTTTCAATAATTCGAGATAACCGCCTGCTTCTTCAATTTCCAGGAACAGTTTCCACGCTTTTTCTGCAAACTGTTTTGTAAGGTCTTCGATAACATAGCTGCCGTTTCCAGCATCTTCAAAAACATTGATAATACTTTCATAGGCAAGTACGATCTGCTGTTTAAACGAAATTTCGCGGGAGAGGTTCGTACTTTCAGCAATTCTGAAATCATTCGCATAAACTGCATCAGCTCCGCCAATCATCGCGGCAGCAATTTCGAGTGTGGAACGAATCAGATTGTTTTCCGGATCGGTTTTGGTTTTATTTCTGAATGTGGTTTCGGCAAATATGTAAGGAACTTCTTTCAAACCATATTCTTTAGCGAATTCGATGAACAACAGCTTTAAAGCCCTAACTTTTGCTATCTCAAATAAATAATTAGGTCCGACAGCGATTCTGAACAGCAGTTCATTCAGAATTTCCTCACCGTATTTTTCAACTAAGTCTTTAGTTTTAGCAAGTGCAATTCCGAGCTGTTGATTGATTGCTGCGCCTGCATTCTGATGTACGCTGATATCGACACAGATTTTGCGGCTGAAATCTTTTGCGAGCAGTTCCTTTGCAAGCTGATCATCAATCGTTGCATTTTTTTCATCGAATACATCAATCAGAGAAAAATAGCGGTCGTTCTCGTCCGGACTCAGATGTTCGGCAAGCTGCAGATTATTGATGAAAACGGTTTTATCTTCAAGACCTTCCACATTTTCATTGAGTAAAAATGCGAAAACGTCTTCTTCCAGACTTTCGTGGTAATCGGCAACAAGTTGAGTACTTTCCTCAACTGCAGGAATTGCAGGAAGATTCTGGCCATCTGCTCCATAATATGGTTTAAGTTCAACGCCTTCCAGATTTTCCTTATGCAGAACGGCGTAAATATCTTCGGTTTTCAGCTGCTTCTTTACGAGTTCTTCCCAGCTTTCTAAAGTTGAATTTGTCATCATCTTACTTCTTTTGCATATTTTTTATGGCGGAACTGTCAACTACAAGAATGAAAATTTCTTCATTCGGCTTCTTCATGAAATAGTTTTCGCGCGCAAATTTTTCCTTTTCATCCTTATTATGCATCAGCCTTTTGTAAAACTGATCGTTTTTGGCGTATTCATCTTTGTAATACTGCAGCTGATTTTCGTACTGCCTTATTTCCCGGTTCAGATCATTAATGACCAGAAAAGAAGTACTGTCGAAGAAAATCATCCAGACCAAAAATGCGATGACGGTGATAAAATATTTGTTGAACAGATATTTTCTGGCGAAACGCAGTACCGGCGAAACCGGTTTGATATCTTTGATCAGATTGTCAGACATGTCAGTGCGCTTTTTTTAGTGAATTATTGATAACGGTCGTCAGAAAATCGATCGCTACATTATTGTGCCGCATATTGGGAACAATGAGGTCGGCTTCATTTTTTGACGGTTCTATAAATTCCTGATGCATAGGCTTCAGTGTGGTCTGGTAACGGTGAAGCACTTCGCTCAGGTCGCGTCCGCGATCCTGTGTGTCGCGTCTGATTCTGCGGATCAGTCTTTCGTCGCTGTCTGCATGTACAAAAACTTTCAGGTCGTATTCTTTCAGCAGGTCCGGATTTGTAAGCACCAGAATTCCTTCCACGATAAGCACGTTTCTCGGTTCCACGGTCACATGATCACCGGTTCTGGAATGCGTTACGAAACTGTACAGCGGCTGTTCGATACTTTCACCGTTCTTCAGTGTTTGTACGTGCTGCAGCATCAGTTCAAAATCAATGGATTTCGGATGATCGTAATTCAGGGCTTCCCTTTCCTGCAGGGAAAGATGCTGGTTATCATGATAATAATTATCCTGGGAAAGCACGTTCACTCCTTCTGCATTAAGCTGCTGAAGAATTTTATTTACTACAGTTGTTTTCCCGCTGCCTGTACCGCCGGCAATTCCGATAACGAGCATTCTTTTGTTTTTACAAATATAGAATATTGACTATTGGCGTACAAGATTTACCATTTAATGAACAAGAAAAAAACCATTCCCGAAAAGAAATGGTTTTTAGTGTTTCATTTATCTGCCCGCAGTTTATTTATACTGCTGATATAGCTGAACAGAAGTTGTTGCGTTCAGGTTCGTTCCTGTAGAGGTCTGCTTTGCACGTTCCTGATCGTTTACCAGAATTATCACATCCAACGTTGAAGAACCGCCGGTTCCTTCCGCTGTAGCTGTAAGATGAAGTTGTCCTACTGAAGTATTAACCACCTGCTTTTGGCTTTCCCAGCTTGATCCTGTAATATTGAATACATGATTCTGGTTAGTTCCGATCTGGGTAACTACTGCTTTAATAGTATCGAATCCGTTGCCGTTCACTTTGAACTGTACGGTTACATTTTCATGATCATCTTCCTCCTTGTCTCTGCAGCTCCAGATTGTTGAGAAAACAGCCAGCGCAAACACTGCAAGAACACCTCTGCTGAAAAATTTCTTAAAAGAGTTAATTTTTTTCATATCCAAATTCAATTTTTACATTTTCAAATATAGAATTTTTTCTGCGAAATATCCAACAATAATTTCTGATCGCTGTAAATAAGCCAATTTGTCAATTGCGGACATTTGGCTGAAAATTAGTAAAACTGCTACTAAAATTTACAAAATGGACTTAAAATACCTGGTTCGTGAACCCGAAAAAATCACTGATAAAACCACGATTCTTTTTATGCTTCACGGTTATGGAAGTAATGCCGACGACCTGTTCTCATTTGCTCCTACCTTACCTGAAGACTGGGTTATTGTGAGTTTTGAAGCTCCGCAAATGACACCTTATGGCGGATTTTCCTGGTATGATATCGATTTTAATGATCCTGAAAAATTCATTGAAACGAAGCAGGCGAACGAAGCGCTGAATGCACTTCTCCAGAAAATTCTGGAAATCACGAATCAGTATGGACTGACGCAGAATGAAACCCATCTCGCAGGATTCAGTCAGGGCGGAATTCTTGCGTATGCGCTGGCTTTGCGCGTGCCGGATCTATTTAATAAAGTGGCATGTATGAGCTGTTATCCCGAAGAAAAAATTCTGCACGACATCATCAAAGACCGCAAGAAACTGGAAAAACTCAGATTTTTTATTTCACATGGTACCGAGGATTCCGTTATTCCTTTGGAATGGGGACGAAAAGGCGCTGATTTACTGTACGATCTCGGCTGTTTCTTTACTTTCAGAGAATACATGAACGGGCACGGAGTAAACCAGAAAAACTACATGGATCTGATGGAGTTTTTCTCTACGAATTAATCGTAGTTATTGGGAAATTCGGATTTTATTTCATCGACCGTTCCCAGCACTTTTTCTTTGAGAGTATTCTGATAATTCTCAAGTTTTTGCGCGACAGCGTCATTTGATGCTCCCACAATTTTCGCAGCCAGAATCCCGGCGTTTGTGCCGCCGTTCAGCGCAACTGTCGCCACCGGAATTCCGGAAGGCATCTGTAGTATTGAGAGGATGCTGTCCCAGCCGTCAATGGAATTGCTGCTAAGAACCGGAACGCCGATTACAGGCAAAACCGTGCAGCTTGCAACCATTCCGGGAAGATGGGCTGCTCCGCCTGCTCCGGCAATAATAACTTTCAGACCACGGGATTTCGCACGCTGTGCGTAATCCAGCATTCTTTCAGGTGTTCTGTGCGCAGAAACCACCGTAAATTCAAACGGAATTTCAAGAGATTCCAGAAATTCTGCAGCCTGTTTCATTACAGGAAGGTCGCTTTTGCTTCCCATGATAATTCCAACCATTGTGAATATTTCTTATTTCAATTACTATTAATTAAGTAAGGACAAGATTATTTCTCCGCCCAGATTTCTAAAAACTGATCGATCGCGCGCTTTCTGTGGCTCACGGCATTTTTTTCTGCTGCGGGCATTTCAGCAAAAGTACGCTGATCACCTTCAGGAACAAATATCGGATCATACCCGAAACCCTGATGACCTTTGTGTTCTTCGAGCAGATTTCCGTACACCCTGCCTTCGAAATACTGCGGTCCGTTCTGATCAAAATAGCATAATACAGTTACAAAATATGCTTTCCTGTTGCTTTCAGCCTGCATTTCCCCGAGAACTTTTTCGATATTTTTTGCAAAGTCGTGATTGCAAGCATAGCGTGCCGAATATATTCCCGGCCTTCCGTCCAGTGCTTCAACTACCAGTCCGGAATCATCGCCCAGGCTTGGAACACCCGTTTTTCTGAAACAGAATTCCGCTTTTATTAAAGCATTTTCATGAAAGGTTGTGCCGTTTTCCTCGATTTCGTCGTGCAGATCATAGTCTTTCAGACTTTTCACCAGAATCTGTGTACCAAAAATCTGCTGCAGTTCCTCTTTCTTATGCTCGTTATGTGTGGCTACCAGAATTTCTCTCATGAATGATTTTATTTCCTTTCGGTTCAGGATATTTCTTAATTAACAGATAGTAAAACACAGCAAACAGAATAATACCGGCGATTAATACCGCAAATTCTGAAAGATTGAGTGCGAGTGCAATACTTTCCGTGTCTACATAAAAATAAAGCAGTGTCCCTATCAGATTATTGAAGGCATGCAGCAAAACCGGCAGCAAAAGCGATCCGGTTCTGTGATAAACGATTCCCATCGCAACCCCCAGTAAAACCGCGCCTACAAACTGCCAAGGATTTCCATGTACGAGGCCAAAAATTATGGCAGCAATCCATATTGCGGCAGTTGGCTTTACGCCGTTGTTAATCAAACCTTTCTGAATAATACCCCGGAACACGATTTCTTCAAAAATCGGCGCCATCACAACTGCGAGAAGCAGCATGGTAGCAAAATCGCTGGTCAGTTTCTCCATCATCCTGGAAAAAAATTCAAACATTTCTCCAAAAAACGGACCCGTAACCGGAATCTGTGAAGTAAAAAATTCAGCAATAAAAATCATTCCGAGCATCATCGGAAAAATAATAGCATATGTCGAAATATCTTTCGGCGCAAAATTGAAATTAAGCGGTTTCTTGGTTTGAGGCCGGCAAATAATAAAATCGTACGCGAAAATCGCTCCGAGCCACATCGCCGCATTCATCAAAATCAAAAACTGATCTTCGTACTGATAATTGGTTTGCGTAGTGAGCATAACGCCCACATTCATTACCGAAAGAACTATAGTAGGAACCACCATTCCCAGCAGAAGAACAAGTCCGCCAAGGAAATTAAACCGGTGTTGCGGCAGGAAAGACTCACGCATGTATTTTAGTTTTCACAAATATAGAAAAATAACAGTACCGCCGTTTAAAATGCGGTTTTCAGGTTCCGTCTAAAATCACGAATTTTGCATCCACAAATTTTCAGATGGCAGATTTACTAAAGGAAATAGAAAAAAGAAAAACATTCGGCATCATTTCTCACCCCGATGCCGGGAAAACGACGCTTACAGAAAAACTGCTGCTTTTCGGTGGAGCAATTCAGGAAGCAGGCGCCGTAAAATCAAATAAAATAAAAAAGGGAGCCACCTCTGACTTCATGGAAATCGAAAGGCAGAGAGGAATTTCTGTGGCTACTTCCGTTCTTGCATTTGAATACAAAGGACATAAAATTAACATCCTGGATACGCCCGGTCACAAGGATTTTGCAGAAGATACATTCCGCACACTTACTGCTGTTGATTCCGTAATCGTTGTAATTGACGTAGCAAAAGGTGTGGAAGAACAGACCGAAAAACTGGTGAAGGTCTGCAGAATGCGGAATATTCCGATGCTGGTTTTCATAAACAAACTGGACCGTGAAGGTAAAGACGCCTTTGATTTGCTCGACGAAGTGGAACAGAAACTCGGTCTTTCCGTAACGCCGCTTTCAATTCCGATTGGAATGGGTTCTGATTTTCAGGGCATTTACAACATCTGGGAAAAGAATATTGAATTCTTCCTTGAAGAAAAGAAACAGAAAGTCGGGGAATCTCTTAAAATAGACGATATCGACGATCCGAAGGTCGATGAACTGATCGGTGAAAAAGCTGCTGCAACTTTACGTGAGGAACTGGAGCTGGTTGAATCGGTTTATCCTCCCTTTAACCGCGACGATTATATGGAAGGAAATCTTCAGCCTGTATTTTTTGGTTCAGCGCTGAATAATTTCGGAGTGCGCGAACTTCTCGATGCTTTTATCGAAATTGCACCGATGCCGCAGGCAAAAATGAGTGACATTCGTGAAGTAAAACCCGAAGAGAAAAATTTCACCGGTTTCGTGTTTAAGATTCACGCGAATATGGATCCGAAACACCGCGACAGACTCGCATTTATCAAAATCGTAAGCGGTACTTTCAAGAGAAATGAAAATTATCTGCTCGTACGCGAAAACAAAAAAATGAAATTTGCAGCTCCGAATGCATTTTTCGCGGATAAAAAAGAAGTCGTAGATGAAAGTTTCCCGGGCGACATTGTCGGTCTGCACGATACCGGAAATTTCCGAATCGGCGATACGCTGACTGCGGGCGAAAAACTGAATTTTAAAGGAATCCCGAGTTTCTCACCGGAACATTTCCGTTACATCAATAATGATGATCCGTTAAAAGCAAAACAACTTGCAAAAGGAATTGATCAGTTGATGGATGAAGGCGTGGCACAGCTTTTTACACTGGAAATGAACGGCAGAAAAGTAATCGGAACTGTCGGCGCACTGCAGTATGAAGTCATTCAGTATCGGCTGGAACACGAATACGGGGCGAAATGTTCTTACGAACCTTTGTCTATTCACAAAGCATGCTGGGTTGAAGCGGATGAAAAATCTGAAGAATTCCGGGAATTTGCAAGGCTCAAACAGCGTTTTCTGGCAAGAGATAAATACAATCAACTGGTTTTTCTCGCGGATTCCTCATTTACGATACACATGACAGAAGAGAAATTCCCAGGCATAAAACTGCATTTCATCAGCGAATATCAGAATCCTGAACTGAACTGATCTTTGTAAATTTCTGTAAAACTGATTTACAATTAACTGATAGTTAATGAATTATAATTCCTGCAAAGTTTTTCTTCTGCGGGAATTTTAATCTATAATTTTTGGGAATATTTGTTGCAGTGAGTTGCATGCATAAACTTTTGATAAGAATGAAAAAATATATTGCCCTGATTTTTGGAGCGGTGATGCTCACATCCTGCACCAAAACCGAATTCCAGAAAACTACGGACACCTTTAAACGTGCCGACAGCATGATTACCCGCGCGAACGACGGCGTGAAAACCCTCGATTCGATTTCTAAAATTTTGAATGATTCCGGCAAAATCAACGCTGAAATCAGAAAACAGACGAGGAACGTTGAAAAAATCATCAAGGAAAATTCGGGAAGCATTGATTCGCTGCGCGTGGTCATCAGAGAAAGCGGCGACAGAATCGGGAAAAGTGCAGAAACCGTAAAAACCCTGGATTCCGTGCAAAAAGTACTGCGTGAAACCGACGATCCTTTTGAAGTACTTAGCACCATCAGCAAAACGATTGATAAAGTTACCAAAGACAATAATGTGGTGACAAGTCCGCAAAAGCAGACTCCGCAGGAAACTTCACCGCAAAGTCCACCGGCAAACCAGCCACCAGTTCAGCCGCAACAAAATCCGCAGGCTTCTGTTCCGCCGGTTGCACCGCAAAATCCACAGGTTATTATTGCTGAAGAACCGATGGTAAAAACCGGTTTGATTGAAATTTCCGTACTCGACCTCACCGCTGCAGAAGCACAGTTGAGAAATGAAATAAGAAACGCTGAAGGAAGAATTATCAGTGAAAAACTGGGAGAACAGGCCGGTGAAAAACGGCAGGTCATGGTTGCGGAACTTCCTTTCCAGAAATTTGACGCGGCGGCGAACTCAGTAAGCAGAAATATCGGAAGCATCCGTACAAAAGCCATAGAACAATCCGGAACGCTTTATGACCCGAACCGCATCAGCAATCTGGAAATTGTCCTGATCCAAAAAATTGACGAAAGTGCATCTGCACCAGCGATTATAACACCTCCCGCAGAAAATCCAACTGTTGAAAAAAGTGAAAGTTCAGCGGAAACCGTCGGCAAAATAGTTCTTGCAGCACTTCCTTTCCTTCCGATCGTATTAATTGTAGGATTGGCCTGGTATTTCATCAACCGCAGACAAAAAAGAAAAAGAGCCGAAGAGGAACAGCGATTTGAGCAGCAAAAGACCTATGCGGAACAGTCTGCGCAGGTTCAGAATCCTTATAATCATCCTCCAACTGCATCTTCAAACAAGATTCCGGAATATACGACGAATCCTGAGCCGGCTCAATCAGATGATCCATTGTCCGATGATCCGTATGCGAAATACAAGCCCCGTGCTTAAAATATTATTTACGGCATAATAATTGGAATTGGTAAATTCTTAATCAAAAAAATCATTGTTATGAAAAAACTGATTTCACTGCTGTCGTTGTTGTTTTTTGCAGCAATCATATTAGTAAGCTGTCGTAAAGACGACGACGAATCACAGCAACCGACGATTGTAGGAACGTGGCAACCAACCTCATTTAAAGCTACAGGTGTGGTTAACGGACTGAACGTTTCGCAGACGGTAACCGCGAATGCCTGTCAGCTTAATTCAAGACTCGTTTTCAACAACAACGGAACCGGAGTTACAAAAAACTGGAATGAACAAAACGGTAACTGCGTGCAGGAACCTGAGGAAAATTTCACCTACAGCTACAATCCGCAAACAAAAGCACTGACCGTAACTACAGGACCTGACACGAACACAGGAACTATTACAACACTTACCAACTCTCAGCTTGTTTATGCGGTTCAGAGCACCTTCGATTTCAATGGAAATAATGTGCCTGCAACCCTTGAAATTACCGCGAACAGAGCGCAGTAATCATAAAAAAAATTATTATTTGTAAAGCCGTCACAATAGAAGTGGCGGCTTTCTTTGTTCTACATTGCGATTTCGTACAGAAATCAGTCATATATAACTGAATAGGATAATTATACAGATTTCAGTAATTTTGCAAACCTTAGATTTTAAAATACCAAAATGTTCAACAGTTTACAGGATAAGCTTGATAAAGCGCTACATAATATAAAAGGAAGAGGTAAAATCACTGAGATCAACGTTGCGGAAACCGTTAAGGAAATACGCCGTGCTCTTGTGGATGCCGATGTTAACTACAAAGTTGCAAAAGACCTTACCAAAAGAGTTCAGGATAAAGCTTTGGGTCAGAATGTACTTACCAGTCTGACTCCGGGACAACTCATGACCAAAATTGTGCATGATGAACTCGTTGATTTGATGGGCGGAACGCATGAAGGAATCAATTTAGCCGGAAAACCTGCTGTAATTCTGATTGCCGGACTTCAGGGTTCAGGTAAAACGACGTTTTCCGGAAAATTAGCACACTTCTTGAAGCAGAAGAGAAGCAAAAAACCTTTACTCGTTGCCTGTGACGTTTACCGTCCTGCAGCGATTGACCAGCTGAAAGTTCTAGGAGGTCAGGTCGGAATTCCGGTTTACACCGAAGAAGGTGCAGTAAATCCTTCGATGATTGCAGAAAACGCGATCAAACATGCGCGCGAAAACGGACATGATGTGGTTATCGTAGATACCGCCGGTCGACTTGCTGTAGATGAACAGATGATGAATGAAATAAAATCGATTCATTATTTCATTAAGCCGCAGGAAACGCTTTTTGTGGTGGATTCCATGACCGGTCAGGATGCTGTGAATACGGCGAAAGCCTTTAACGATGCGTTGAATTTTGACGGAGTTGTCCTTACCAAATTAGACGGTGATACACGTGGTGGTGCTGCGCTTACCATCCGTTCCGTTGTTGAAAAACCGATCAAATTTATTTCTACCGGTGAAAAAATGGAGGCGCTCGATGTGTTCTATCCGGAAAGAATGGCAGACAGAATTCTTGGAATGGGTGACGTAATTTCCCTTGTGGAACGTGCACAGGAGCAGTTTGATGAAGAAGAAGCCAAAAAGCTCCACAAAAAAATTGCCAAAAATGAATTTGGTTTTGATGATTTTCTGAATCAGATTAACCAGATCAAGCGTATGGGAAATATGAAGGATTTGATGGGCATGATTCCGGGCGTTGGCAAAGCCGTAAAAGACGTGGACATTAACGATGATGCATTCAAACATATTGAAGCGATCATTCATTCCATGACTCCTGAAGAAAGACGAAGACCATCCATCATCAATACGCAGCGTAAAAACAGAATTGCGAAAGGAGCAGGCAGAAAAATTGAAGACGTAAACCAGCTCATGAAACAGTTTGAACAGATGGGCAAAATGATGAAGATGATGCAGGGACCGCAGGGAAAACAGATGATGGAAATGATGAGCAAAGGAATGCCGAAAATGCCGGGAATGGGCGGAAATCTTTTCGGAAAATAAAATCCGGTTCTCAGCTTGATTATTTTCAAATTACCATATCACGAAACTGTCTACACCACGGATACTCAATCCAGCGACTGTTTCGTGAATTTTTTTTCATTCGATTCGCTGCAAAAACTCCCTTTTTCAGGAAAAATCATTCCGGTTGAAAACAAATTCACCGACGCTTTAGAATGGAATCCTGTTGCTGCACCAGAATCCAGAGAATTTGAAGAAAAACAGGAATATCTTGAAAGACTAAACCGCACGATTGACCTGATTAAATCCAGCGGAATTCCGAAGCTGGTGTTGTCCAGAAGAAAGAAGATATCTTATTCCCAAATCTCTCTAAATCAGACCTTCCAAAATCTTTGCAGAAGTTACCCCAATGCTCTTGTGTATGCTTTCATGCATGGAAATGAAATCTGGTGCGGCGCTTTTTCCGAATTATTAGGGAAATTCAACAAAAGTTCAGGCCTGTTTGAAACCATGAGCCTCGCAGGAACACTCGGAATTGATGAAATATGGAGCGATAAAGAAATTCATGAACAGCAAACCGTAACTGATTACATTGCTGAAATTCTGAGCAAATATTCCAGTGAAGTAATGCAATCGCAAACTACTGATCATATATCAGGAAATATTAAACATTTGCGCACAGATCTGAGCGCAAAAATCAGTCCGGATCAACTTGAGCGTTTAATCGGCGAACTTCATCCAACACCAGCTGTCTGCGGAACGCCGGTCGCTTTCTGCAAAGAAGCCATTCAGAAAATTGAAAAATATCCGCGGGAATTTTATGCGGGTTTTTCGAAAATCGAAACCGGTGAGGAAGTTTACTTTTTTGTAAATCTACGGTGCGCCAAAATCTGGTCGGACCATGCAGAACTATTCGTCGGCGGCGGAATTACAGCGCAAAGCAGCCCGGAAAAAGAATGGGAGGAAACGGAACTGAAATCTCAGGCAGTTGCCCGAAATCTCGCTGCAAAATTTTCCTAAGCTTTTAGTTTGCTCCAGGTGTTGAGCACAAATACAAGAATTACCCCCAGGATTCCCGCTGCAATTGACATCAGGTTGATAAAATTATCACGGTGATCATAACCGAGATCCCAGTTCATGGCATAAATATTTAGTCCGATGAATACGATGAACAGTATCAAAAATATCTTGTATATGGTTTTCATTTCCTGAATTATTTAGAAGTTGACGTAGTTGGAAAACAATTGCGCAAAGTTAGCGGTAAAAAGCTTAATGGAGATCGCCAAAAGGATAATTCCGAAAACTTTTTCAATCACTTTCAGTGTTCCCTCGCCTATTTTGCGCTCAATCCAGTTCGCAGATTTCAGCACGATGTATACAAATACCGTGTTCAGAATGATTCCGAAAATGATATTGATATCGTGATATTCTGCTTTCAGGGAAAGTGTGGTGGTTAACGTTCCGGCACCGGCAATCAATGGAAAAGCGATCGGAACGATTGAAGCCGCTTTCGCTTCGGAATGCCGCTGAATCTGGATTCCAAGAATCATTTCGAGGGCGATGATAAAAATGACGAATGCACCTGCAATTGCAAATGAATTCACATCTACGCCAATAAATTTCAGGATTTTATTTCCTACGAACAGAAACACAATCATCAGAATTCCGGCAACCACTGAAGCTTTCTCGCTTTCAATTTTACCGAATTTCTGTTTCAGACTCACGATAATTGGAATCGAGCCAACGATATCGATCACCGCAAAAAGTACCATAGTACAGGTCAGAATTTCCTTAATAGAAAAGTGTTCGAAAAATTCCATCAGACGCATTTATTAATTTCGCAAAATTATGCAAAATTTTTAGCTATTTGCTAATCTTTGAATAGAAATCAACAACCGCATCGTACAGTCGCTCCAGTTGCTGATCATCGTGCATCGGCGCGTATTTTTCAATCTGAATCTGCTGCTGCAGGCTGCGGTATTCCGAGGCAATGGCGGCACCGTAGGTTTTTTCCAGAAAAGATTTGAAATCAGCACCTTCCTCAACCTGATGTCTTGCGATGATTTCTTTATCGAGTTCTTCTACAGATTCAAAAAATTTGCGGTAGTTTCTTTCGTTCTTCAGCAGATCAAGGTAAGCGAAATGGTCTTCAGATTTCACATTCATTTCCTGCCTTAACAATTCTTCCCTTTCACTGATATTTTCAACCGGTTTAAAGTCTTCACTGGTTTTCTGCTGCCGTTTTTTTCTGCGCACGATACGGTACAGCACAAATGCGGCAATGGCGGCAAGCAGCACCCCTAAGTTGATTAAAGCGGTATTCCACTGGAATTTGCTTTTTTCCTGAACTTTCAGCTGATCTGTTTGTATCACGGGATTACTCACCGTTTCCAGCACAACATTGGAGTATTCATTCACACGTTCCAGCGGAGTCTGCAGTTCGATCAGTTCATCATGCGTATAAGCTTTTAAACTGATACTTTTTTCCCCAACATCCACATATTTTTCTGTAGCAGGGTTGAAATAGGCAAAATTCTCAGTGCTGACAGTTATGAGTCCGGATTTTTTCGGCACTACTACATAATTGGCGATCACCTCGCCGCTGATTCCGTCCTTTCCGGATTTCACGTTACTTGTTATGTGCGGATTGAAAACCTGATAATCTTTGGATTTTCTGATTTCCGGTAGCTTTACATTATTCAGATTACCGTCACCGGAAAGCTTCAAAGAAAGTTTTACCGGCTTTTCAACTTCTGCTTTTTCTATTACTGCAGGCGTAAGTTCCAGCTTGAATTTTCCAACGGCGTTTTTATAATCGGCGGGAGTATTTTCAGGGAGCTTCTTTACGGTTAAATGCGTTTTATTGGAACTGATTTTTCGTTCGCGGGAAATATTGGCAACAACCGGCGGCAATTCCACGCGGCCGCTTTCCAGTGGAAAAATCAGGAAAACCGCCAGAACCTGAGACGCGATATTTCCGGCTGGCTCTATCTCGGATTTTGCAAAGCTCACGGCTTTTACGTCAAACTGATCTTCTTCCGGAAGCCTGATATTTTTTACTCTGCGGAAATCGTCTATATTCCGGGAATATGCTCTCAAAACGGCAACGGTCGGCTGATTCTGATATACAGGCTCGTCCTCAACCTCAACATTCAGATACAGGTCTCTGCTGTTTCGTTCTGCAACCACCGGTTTTCGCTCAGTCTCTTTCACAAAAATGTCGAAAGGTTCCGTATAATAAAGCTTGTTATCTACCACGACAGACGATGAACCAATTTTGATTTTCCCTGTTTTTTTTGGCATCAGAATATACTGATAAACCATCTGATAAACGATAATTCCGGATCTTGGATCTCTGAAACTCGACTGTTCTGAACTGCTGCTGAGCACATTGAATTTCGAAGTATCAACGAGTCGCAGCGGCGTTTCCTGCGTTAGTCCATTCCCCTTAATTTCAAGGTAGAAATTGAGTACCAGCGGTTCATTCTGCAAAATTTCCTTTTTGCTGGGCTCTACAACCAAACTAACCTGGCCATAAACCAGGTAAGCTGCAAAAATCGTCAATATGTGCAGTAATTTCTTCACTACCAGTCTTTCTCATTGCTTTCTGGCATTGAGTAGTTCTCATTATTTAAAATTCTTCGGGCCGTTTCCCGTTCTTTTTCGGATGCACGGTTCAGGATGGCATCTTCCATTCCTTTGGGCATGCTTCTCTGCTGGTTTCGATCGTCAGATTCCTCAGGACTTTGGCCCTGCTGTTCTTTTTCTCCGGAACCTCCCTGCTGCTGTTTGTTCTGCTGTTCACTTTCCTGTTCACCCTGATTTCCGTCTTCCTTCTTTTCATTTCCGCCGCCGCCCTGATCGTTCTGCTGATTCTGATTCTGCTGCTGATTTTCCTGTTCTTTCAGTTTGGCGATTTCATAATTTTTACGGGTGGGCTCACTGTAAGGATCCTGCTTAAGCGACTGTTTGTAGAATTCTGCTGCTTTCTCCGGCTGGTTCATTTTCATGTAGCTGTTCCCGAGATTGTGCAGTGAAGCCGCTTTATCCGGCAATGAACCGGAGAGCGCGCTCGCTTTTTCATATTCGGCTTTGGCTTCCTCGTATTTCTGAGATTTATACAGTGCGTTACCAAGATTGTAATGGGCAGCGAAATCCTTTTCATTGGATTTTGTTGCTTCTGCATACTTCGCGGCAGCCTGATCATATTTTTTTGCGTCGAAAAGTTCATTTCCTTCATGCATCAGTGCATTGTAGCTTTTTTGTGCAGCCACAGAAATGCATGCTCCAAAAACGAGGCATAACGTCAGAAAAAATGATTTAGTATACATCGCAACAAAATTATCTGTTTTAATGTTAATAAAAATACGCAGCATTGTTAAAGTTGGGTTAAAAAAAACCGTCTAAAAAGGTTATCAATTAAGGATTTAAGGTTAAAATAAGCCCGATTTAAATCAGACAAGAATCAGACCACCAGCAATCGTCAAAACCTATAAGTTGAAATCGCGTTTCGGATTCAGGTAAAAAATCAGGAAAAACAGAAAGATGCACGCGGCAAGCGGATACTGGAAATAGTGGTTTGCATTC
Organism: Bacteroidota bacterium; assembly: GCA_023460855.1. Taxonomy (GTDB): domain Bacteria; phylum Bacteroidota; class Bacteroidia; order Flavobacteriales; family Weeksellaceae; genus JAEWOS01. The sequence continues at coordinate 155,014 of JAEWOS010000003.1, forward strand.
TGCGAAGTAATAAGAGAAGATGAGCCGGACGGCGTTTTCTGCAGTGCTTCTTTCACTTCCAGGGGTGCCTGTTCCACATTGTTACCGTCTACGTAACTTCCTCCCGTTCTGTCGGCAATTTTTCTAAGTGCTTCGGTCTGTCTTTTTGAAATAACTGTCTGCCCTGTTCTGTCGGTTTTATATCCCATCAGCTGTCCGTAAAGATAATCCGGGACAGGAGCGCCTTCATCGGTGCCAATGCCAACCGTTGTGATCAGAATTCCTTCCTTTGATGCCAGTTTTGAAGCAGCCTCATCATTTCCTTCATTATCTTCACCATCGCTGATCAGGACCATTTTTCGCGATCCAGGAGAAACATTTTTAAATTTCCGCACGGCTTCTGTAACGGCTTTCAGAAAATCCGTGCCCTGAACTTTCATCATATTCGTTTCCACACCACTGATGTAGGTTTCGGCCGCGGTAAAATCTGTAGTCATCGGCATAATCGATGCGGCTTCCCCTGCAAAAATGATGATTCCGACCTTATCGTTATCGAGTTCCTGCATGGTATTAATCATGAGATTCTTCGCCTGAACAAGCCTGCTCGGCGAAACATCTTCGGCATTCATCGAATTTGAAACATCCAGCACAAAAATGACGCTGTTCATGTTCTGCGTACTTTTCACTTCTTCCCTGCCGCTTAGTAAATCGACCATAGCAAGAACGAGGAAAAGCAATGCGAAAAGGTATAAAACCGGCATGAATTTGCTAAAAGCTGACGGCTTACGGAACAGCGTTTCCTGAAAACGGTCATCAGAAAAGATGTTTTTTCTGCTGTTTCGCCAGCGGACAAAATTCAGCATCATCCAGCCCAATAAAGGAATCAGGATGAGCAGTAATAAAAGCCATATGTCGCCAAAAGACCAGTCCATTTTTTCTATTCCAGAAATTTGTAAAAAACCCAGCGCAGCAGTGCATCCAGCAGGAGCACAACTAAGGCAATCCACAGAAATGTGCGGAAATGCTCCTGATAGTTGTACAGTTTTGCAGCTTTAATGTCGGATTTCTCCAACTGGTTAATTTCATTATACACAGATTCCAGGCTTTCATTGGAAGTTGCCCGGAAATATCTTCCCCCGGTTATCTGAGCAACCTCGCTCAGCGTTGGTTCATCGATTTTCACTTCGGTTTCCGTGAATACCAGATCTCCAAAAATATCCGTTTGCGTGGGCATGAGCGCATAACCGTTGGTTCCTATACCAATTGAATAAACTTTTATGCCGTTATCTTTTGCGATAGTGGCTGCAAGCATTGGATTCATCGCATTCGGAATGGTGTTGACACCGTCCGTCATCAGGATTATAATTTTACTTTTTGACTTGCTGTTTTTCAGGTGATTTACAGCTACTGCCAGTCCTTCGCCAATTGCTGTTCCGGGCTGAAGTTCGAGCGGATTCAAATTCGAAAGCTCATCGAGAATTACCTGATGATCGCTCGTAACCGGAACTTTTGTGAATGCTTCACCGGAATAGGTCACTAGTCCGATTCTGTCTGTCGCTCTCTTGTCAACGAATCTCTTTGCAATATGCTGCAGTGCTGTCAGCCGGTCCGGTTCAAGATCCCTAGCAAGCATACTCAGCGAAACATCTACCGAAAGCATAATATCGATTCCTTTCGTATCGTCGTTGTTCTCCGAAACAGAAAATGTACGGGGTCTTGCTATTGCGACAATCAGCGCCGAAAGCATGATATATTTGGATATCTTGAGCAGGAACATCACGAAAAGAATCGCAGAATTCTCCCCCATATTCGCTGTGGACGGAACTGCAATTCCGCGCCTCTTCTTTTTTTTGCGGATATCCAGTATAATCAACGGAATGAAGAGCAGGAACAGCAGCAAAAGCCACGGACTGTAAAATTCAAATTTTAAGAAATCGAGATTCATCATGCTGCTATACTCCGGATCTTAACTGTTCCACTTCCAGATCCTTGGATGCGCGTTTTACGAATGCCCGGATATCATTAAAATCCTTTTCCATAACGGGTTGGTCCGGGAATGTCTTGGCAAATTTCACCAGATCTCCGCGCAGAAAAATATCTTCAATAATCTGTTCATTTTCGGGAGAAATGCTGTTAGTTTTCTTCATGACTTCGATCAAATCATCAGTAAGGAGCACATCTGCAGGAATCTGGTACTGAAGCGTGATGAAATTCCGTACAATATCGATGAGTTCCACATAAAAAGACCGGAAGTTGCCTTCCTCTATATATCTTTTTTTCTTCAGGGCATCGAGTTCTTTCAGCGTTTTATTCGTAAGCACAACAGGTGAACTTTTTCGCTTTCTTCCGTATCTTAAAAATACGATTATCAGGAAAATCACCGCGAGCAGAATCAGTGCGGCCAGCAAATACCACTTATACAGTTCCCAGTAATCAGCGAGCTGCAGTTTAACATCCCTGTTTCCCATGATATCCTTGATCTCGTCACCGCGGTTTGCCGTATTGATTACTTCAACTTCGTACGGAATGGTTTTTTGAATCTCTCCGCCAATATTGAATTCCAGAGCAGGTATTGTAAATTTTCCTTCTTCAAACACCGCAAATTCTATCACGCGGTTATACGTCTGATCATTTTCCGAGATGCTGTCCTTCGTTTCCTCAAAGTGAAAAGGAAGCAGTTCATTTTTGGGTGCTGCTGAAACTCTCCTGCCGTTCAGATCGAAAATACTTACCGTGAAATTAGCTGTTTCACCAAGAGCAAGTGTTTTCTTATCCAGTTTTGAAGCGAGCGTCTGAGAAAATCCTAATGCAGGCAACAATAAGAACAGAAAAAATAATTTCCTGTAAGACCGAATATTATATTTTATTTTTGATTTCAATTTTTTATTTCTTTCTGAAATACTGATAGAGAAATTTCGAATAATCATCACCAGTTCCGATATTCAGAAAACCGGCAGATGAACCTTCGAGATCTTCTTTCAGATTTCTCACTTTTTGTTTTTTAGCTTCTGCAAAATTATACCTCCATCTTTTATCAGAAGTATTTGCCCAGACCTGTTTTCCGGTTTCGGCATCATGAAACAATGTGTAACCGACGTCCGGAATTTCATTATCCTTTTCATCATAAATACGCATCGCGAGTAACTGGTGCTTCTTTGCTGCGATACGCATCATTTTTTCGTCGTAAGGATCTTCAAAATCTGAAAAAAGAAACAACAGCGATTTTTTCTTAAACAGACTCATCATATACTGCAGCGCCACATCAACTCTGGAAACGGCGGGAACGTAATCAGCTGTTAAAATAGTGCTGATGATCGCCAGAATATGCTTTCGTCCTTTTTGCGGCGGAATAATTTTGTAAACCTTATCAGCAAATAGAATTAATCCTACTTTATCATTATTTCCCGCAGCTGAAAAACCAAGACTCGCCGCAATTTCAGCCACATATTCGCGTTTAAGCGAAGTTTTAGTACCATAATCCATCGACGCGGAAATATCTACGAGCAACATCATCGTAAGTTCGCGTTCCTCTTCCATCACTTTTACAAAAGGCTCACGGAAACGTGCGGTTTTGTTCCAGTCGATTCTGCGGATTTCATCACCAAACTGATACGGCCGCACTTCAGAAAACGTCATTCCCTGACCTTTAAATGCACTGTGATACTGACCCATAAGCGTTTGCTCCGACTTTTTCTTGGTACGGATTTCAATCTGCTTTACTTTTCTGATGATGTCTTTTATCTGCATTCTTTACTTCAACGGAACATTTTCCGCTGGTAAATTTCTAAGGAGCCTGGATTTTTCCAAGAATTCGGTTGACAATTTCTTCTGAGGAGATTTCTTCTGCTTCTGCTTCAAAACTCAAACCAATCCGGTGACGAAGAACGTCTTTCGCTACTTCCTTCACATCTTCAGGTATTACAAAAGCACGGTTTTTCAGGAATGCATGCGCACGTGAAGCAATCGCAAGGTTAATCGAAGCTCTTGGTGACGCTCCGAAACTGATATAATTCTTGAGTTCAGACAGGCCGTATTTTTCAGGATATCTCGTTGCAAAAACCATATCCAGGATATATTTTTCAATTTTTTCGTCGAGGTAAATTCTGTTGATCAGATTTTTTCCGTCCACCACGTTATGCAGACTGATAACCGGATTGATCACAGGCGTATGAGAAGTAGAAACCATCTTCATTACTTTTCTTTCATCCTCAAATTCCGGATAATCAATGCGGCATTTCAACATGAAACGGTCGCTCTGCGCTTCCGGCAATAAATAAGTTCCTTCCTGATCAATTGGATTCTGCGTGGCAAGAACCAGGAACGGTTTGGGCAGTTCCATGGTTTCATCACCTATTGTTACCTGTCGTTCCTGCATCGCTTCCAGCAAAGCCGACTGCACTTTGGAAGGCGCTCTGTTAATTTCATCCGCAAGAACGAAATTTGCGAAAATAGGACCTTTCTTTATCGAAAAATCATTGTCTTTTATATTGTATATCTGCGTACCGACCACATCCGCAGGAAGCAGATCCGGTGTAAACTGAATTCTGGAAAATTCTCCGTGTACCGCTTCGGCAAGTGATTTTATCGCCAGCGTTTTGGCCAGACCAGGAACTCCTTCCAGTAAAACGTGTCCGTTTCCGAGCAGGCCGATCAGCAGACGGTCAACCATATAAGACTGGCCGATAATTGCTTTGTTTATTTCCTGTTTAAGAAGTGAAAAGTAGTAATTCTGTTCGCGAACCTGTTCCGTTAACTGGCGTATATCTTCAGCCTGATGAAGTTCTGACATATTTTAAAAAATATTGATAAATAGTATTGAGTCTGTAAAATTGCAAAAATTGTCACGAGAATTCATCATAATTGATGCCAATTCATGGTTAAAATTTGTTAAGATACCGTACATTTTAAGAAATTATATGTTATTTCACCCTCGAAAAAATAACAATTCTGCAATTTGCGTGTTTTGGGATTCTCAATTTATTAAAGTATTTTTGGCCCTTGGTAATTTGAGGATAAATGAACTATCATTTTCAGGCTCACAGGCAAATTAGAAAAAACCTGCTCGAAATTTTACAGGAAACTTCTGCTGAAGATTTGCTGCTGATTCCGGACGGTTTCAATAATAATATGTACTGGAATATTGCACATACGGTTGCTACACAGCAACTGCTGCATTATTACCTGAGTGGCAATCCGTTCAGAATTGATAAATACTGGATTGAAACCTATAAAAAAGGAACGCTTCCGAATTTAAATGTACCACAAAGTGAAATTGAGGACCTGGGATTTCTGCTGATTGAAACTTCAAAAATCCTGATGAAGGATTACGATGCCGATTTCTTTGCAGATTACACGCCTTATACCACGAGTTTTGGGCTCGATCTGAAGAGCATTCAGGATGCGATAGTATTCAACAATATTCATGAAAGCCTGCATTATGGCTATACCATGGCTCAGAAACGGGCAATTTTAGGAGAGAAATTTTAGAACCGGAAAAACCTGACTGTTTCAGGTAACTATTGATAATGAAAGACGATTTTATTTTTGGGCTCAGACCTGTAATCGAAGCACTGGAAGCCGGAAAAACCATAGACAAGGTTTTCCTGCAGAACGGTTTGCAGGGACCGCTTTATGCAGAACTGAAGACGAAACTTTCGCAACTGAAAATCCGGCCAAATTATGTTCCGGTAGAGAAACTGAACCGGTTTACCAGAAAAAATCATCAGGGTGTGGTCGCTTTTATTTCGGATGTGCCGTTCGAAAAAATTGAAGAAGTAGTACCACAGCTTTTTGAAGAAGGAAAAGTTCCTTTTATCCTGATGCTGGACAGACTGACCGACGTGCGGAACTTCGGTGCAATTTGCCGCACAGCGGAATGTACGGGCGTTCATGTTGTTGTTATTCCGGAAAAAGGTGCAGCACCTGTGAATTCCGATGCCATCAAAACTTCTGCGGGAGCAATTTACAACATCAGAATCTGCAAGGAAAAAAATCTCGCACATACGGTGGACTTTCTTCAGCAAAGCGGAATTCAGGTTTTTGCGGCATCCGAGAAAGCACAGAAACTGATTTATGATGTGGATTTTACTGAACCATGTGCGGTGGTGATGGGCAATGAAGAAACCGGCATTTCAAAGGAAGTCCTGCATCACGCCGATGAAAAAATAAAACTTCCGATTGAAGGAAAAACACAGAGTCTGAATGTATCCGTTGCATGCGGAGCTATTCTGTACGAAGCTGTACGCCAAAAAGCAATGAAATAAGAAAAAATCAAAAAATACCGGACCGAAAAATCCGGATACCTTTATACCCATAATTAATGAGAAAATTATCCGTGGCAGCACTTCTTTCCATAGCGCTGCTTTCCTGCAAAAAAGAAACAAAAATCGTCAACAAAACAGATCCTGAAACAGGAAAGACGGTACAGGTGGAAGTTCCGGTGGAAACTGAAGCAGACAAGCCTGCAATTACCGACAGCGCCGACGTTTATAAGCAAAGTTTCAAACTTGTTACCGGCGAAACCTATCCCTTCACAACCGTTCAGAAGAACAACATCACAATTACGGCGCCGAACGGTCAGAAAGAAAGTATGACTACGGAATCTACCGATGTGGTACAGTTTAAAGTGAATAATTTCAAGGACAATGTATACGATATTACCATCAATTTCATTTCCAAGAAATCATCGCAAACGGCTCAGGGAAAAACGATAACCGTTGACACAAACGCAGCTGCGCCGAAAGATGAAGCACTGAAAAACAAATGGAGCCTCGATAAAGCACTTACCGGAAATCAGCTAAGCATGAAGATGGACGATAAAGGTAAAATCATTTCCATTACAGGTTTCGATCCGGTTTACAAAAAACTGCAAACGACAATTAACACGCTGACAAAAGAAGAACAGGTTCGTAAAGGTCTGTTGGAAGAGGCAAAACTGAGTTTTAACGAGGACCACCTGAAAGATCAGTTCAGCAAAAACATGATGATTTTACCAGCAAAAGGTGTTAAAATCGGTGAAAAATGGTCAACAAAAGAAGATGCAAGCGGAGACGGAAAAGTGAAACTGACCACCAATTATACCCTGAAAAATGTAGAGAACGGAGCGATGGAAGTTTCAATCACGGGAGGAATTCCGAAGCAGTCCGACAAAAATACGCAGCAGGGAATCACACATTCCATGAGTTCGGAATTAACGCAGAACGGTACGATGAAATTTGATTCGAACACGGGATGGATTATGTCTCAGAACATTAAGGTGAACACCGTGCAGAAAGAATCGATTTCTGACGGCAAGAAAACAGAAACCATGACCAACAATACGGTTTCCAGCGTGATTGTAAATCCGTAATCAGCAATGAAATTCATCCTTCTCCTCATACTGTCCACTATTATAGCATACTTCGTCTGGAATATGCTGCGCCGGATTTTCGAGAACAGTTCCTATTCCAACAGACAACAGCAACAGAGACAGACCACCACTTACCGCAAAGACAAACTCGACCGGAAAGTAAACTGGGACGCAGAAACCGTGGACTACGAAGAAGTAAAGGAAGAAAAGAAAGATCAACATTAGCATCATGAAAATTCCGGTGAACAACAGAAACCTCATCTTTATCGCGGCATGTCTGCTGCTGTTTATCATAATCGGTTTTCTGTACGCTAATCCTGTGATGTCGGGGAAACAGCTTTTTCAGCACGATATTATTCAATATAAAGGCGGCGCGAAAGAACTGCTTGATTACCGTGCTGAAAACGGCAAAGAAACCTACTGGAGCAATTCGATGTTTGGCGGAATGCCGACTTATCAAATGGGATCGCAGTTTCGCGGCGACTGGATCAAACAGATTGATAATCTGTTGATGTTTCTCCCGAAACCGGTAAATTATTTTTTCCTGTTGTTTTCAGGATTTTTCCTGCTTGGAATGGTTACCGTACGCAACTGGAAGTATGCTTTGCTCGGTTCGCTGTTCTTCGGACTTTCCACTTATTTCTATATCATCATCGCTGCCGGTCACAACGGTAAAGTTCATACGATCGCTTATTTTGCACCGCTTTTAGCCGGAATTTTACTGGTTTATCTGCGAAAAAATTACATCTGGGGTTTTATTGTAACCACGCTGTTCATGGGACTGCAGATTGCCGCAAACCATCCGCAGATGACTTACTATCTGTTCCTCGGCCTCGGTTTTCTGTTTATTTCTGAACTGATCCGTGCGGTAAAGAAGCAGATTACGATGAAGCATTTCCTTATTTCTACAGGAATTGTCGGCGCTGCCTGCTTGATCGGTGTCGGAATGAACAGTCAGAGAATTATGGCGAATGCCGAATATGTTTCAGAGACTGTCCGCGGAAAACAGCTGCTTAATACAGAAACACAGTCAGCTGCAGCTTCAGGAATGGATAAGGAAAGCATGCTGATGTGGAGCTACGGAAAACTGGAGACACTGAATCTCTTTATTCCGAGATTAATGGGAGGCGGAAGTAATGAAAAAGAGGGCGAAAGAATGATGAATGACATCCGCGATCTCGTTCAGAATAACGCCACCTCACAAACAGAAGTGGACAATATTGGCAAAGGACTGCAGAGTATGACTTACTGGGGAGATCAGCCCGGAACTTCCGGTCCTGCATATCAGGGAGCCGTCGTAATTTTTCTTGCCGTCTTAGGATTCTTCTTTGCGCCCAAAAAATACCGTTACTGGATTTTGGGAGCTTCGATCCTGACGATTTTGCTCGCCTGGGGAAGCAATTTCATGCCGCTGTCCAATTTCTTTATTGATTTTGTTCCGTTCTATAATAAATTCCGGGCGCCAAGTTCAATTCTGGTAGTGGTAGAACTGCTGTTCCCTTTAATTGCAATTATCGGGCTTTATCATTTCCTGAAAAACAGCAATCGTGCAGAAAATGCTCAGTCTGATTCTGAAATTCAGGAACAGGAAACGGTAACGCAGAACAAGCAGAAAAAACTGCTCTACATTGCAGGAACATTTTTAGGATTGCTTCTGATTCTGGTGGTTGCAGGCAAATCTATTTTAGGATTTCTTACGGACGGCGAGAAAACATATCTTCCACCCTACCTGTTGGATTATCTTGCCGATGAACGTTACAAAATGTTCCGTACCGATGCTGTTAAAGCGATTCTGTACGTTGGAATTACTGCTGCAGTACTGTTTTTAGCATTGAAAAATAAAATCAGCAGAAATGTGGCACTTATTATTATTGGAGTGGTCAGCATTTTTGATTTGTGGAGCGTGAACAGAAGATATCTTAATGATCAGAATTTCGTCGATGCGGCTTTTGCAGAAAATCCGTTTCAGACTGAAGTGAACGACCTCGTTATTGAGAAAGTCGGCGACAACATGGAACTGCAGGGATTATTAATTAATGCAAAAGTAAATGCAACACTCGAAGCAATCGCAGAAAGAGATCCGGGACATTACCGCATTTATAACCAGGCGATCAATCCGTTCGGAGAAACTAATACCTCTTATTTCAAATCTTCTGTTGGTGGTTACCATGCCGTAAAACTCAGAAGGTATGACGATCTGATCAATCACTATTTCAGCAATATGGATACGGTAAAAATTCCGCGAATCCTGAACATGCTGAACACCAGGTATATGATTTTTGGAAGTCAGGAAGATCCGCAGGCGGTTCCGAATCCGTACGCCAATGGTAATGCGTGGATGGTTTCCGATGTGAAATTTGCAGCAAATCCGAACGAAGAGATTAAACTGATTGGCGAAATAGACAGCAAGAAAACAGCAATTGTAGGTCAGGAAGATCAGCGTTATATCAAATCGAAACCGATTGCAGCAGATTCCACGGCAAGCATCAGGCTCACTAAATATCAGGCTGATGAACTGGAATTCAAAACTGAAAGTAAAACTCCGCAACTGGCGGTTTTCTCAGAAATTTATTATCCGAAAGGCTGGAAATTACAGATCGACGGACAGGAAGTTCCGTACATTAAAGCCAATTATCTGCTGAGAGCGGTTCATGTACCTGCCGGAAAACATATTATATCCATGGTTTTCGAACCGGAAGTAATAGCGCGCGGTAAACTGTTCTCAATCATTTCCTTTGTTCTGTTTCTCGTTTTGTCGGCTGCCGGTTTGTATCTGTGTTACTTCAGAAAACCAAAGAGGAAAGAACTTGCAGAACTTTAGAAGACAGTTCACATCTTCGCCGAAAAATGATAAAAAAGTCTGAATTTTCAAGCCGGAATAATGACTCAGAAAAAAATTCTTATCATTACTTATTACTGGCCGCCTGCCGGCGGACCCGGAGTTCAGCGCTGGCTAAAGTTTGCAAAATACCTGCCTGAATTCGGCTGGAAACCGACCGTTTTCATTCCGGAAAATCCCAGTTATCCGATAACCGATGAAAGCCTGAACAACGAAGTTCCAGAAAACATCGACATCATCAGAACCAAAATATGGGAACCGTACCGTTTTGCAGAGAAACTCAGCAAAAGCAACGAAAAATTCAAAGGCGGACAGTTTGATGTGGGAAAAAACCAAAGCTGGAAATCGAAACTTTCGATCTGGATCCGCGGGAATTTCTTCATTCCGGATGCGCGAATTTTCTGGGTAAAACCTTCTGTAAATTATCTCAAAAAATATCTGCGCGAGAACCACTACGATGTCGTGGTTACTACAGGACCCCCGCATTCACTCCATCTTACCGGTCTGGCTCTTAAGAAAGAATTTCCTAATCTAAAATGGATTGCCGATTTCCGCGATCCGTGGACGGAAATTTCGTACTACAAACATTTAAAACTTTCGAAATCTGCTGACAGAAAGCACCGCGAGCTCGAAAAAAGTGTTTTTCAAAATGCAGATATTACGCTTGCCACCAGCTTTAGTGACGCGAAAAATTTTTCAGCACTGGCCGCAAATGCAGTCTGCATCACGAATGGTTTTGATTCCGTCGACGCTTCGAAATCAGAAAAAAAAGCAAACAGCAAATTCACCATCAGCTACATCGGTGTTCTGGAGCAGTTGCGAAATCCTGGAGTGCTCTGGAAAATTCTTTCAGAACTCGTAGCTGAAAGCCCAAGTTTTGCGGAAAATTTTGAAATGCGCTTTGTCGGCCGTGTTGATGAGCATATTCTGCAGGAACTCACAGATCTCGGTCTTTCAGATTTCATTCAGAATCTGGGTTATGTAAAACATGCAGAATCTGTTGAGGAAATGCACAGTGCAGATTTGCTGTTAATCACCAATTTTCCGGATTCCGCTTCAAAAGGAATCATTCCGGGAAAGATTTTCGAGTACCTTTCAACAGGAAACCGAATTATTTCGTTCGGGCCGGAGAATGCCGATGTTGAAACCATCCTCAAGCAGACAGATGCAGGAAAACATTTCCTTTATTCCGATAAAGATTCAGCGAAAAACTATATTCTGCGGATGTTTCATGAATGGCAAAACGGAAGTCTGCAAAAAAGCAGAAATGCCAAAACCGAATTGTACAGCAGGCGCAATCTGACGCGCCAACTCGCTGAAATTTTATGATTTCCGCTAAAAAATCCTTAATTTTACAAAAATGAATTAAGTAAAATGAGGTATATCCAAAGCGGTAAAATCCCGCAAAAAAGACATACAGTTTATAAATCCGAAGAAGGAAATTTTTACTACGAGCAGCTCTTCGGAACAGAAGGATTTCATGGAATTTCTTCACTGCTTTACCATATCCACAGACCAACGCAGATCAAATCGATTGGCGAACCAAAAGATGTGGCTCCTAAAATTGCTGTCGAGAAAAATGTAACTCCGAGAATGTTTAAAGGCATGGAAATTACTCCGGAAGATGATTTCCTGGACAGCCGCAAATTTCTGATGGTGAACAACGACCTGAAAATGGGACTTGCAAAACCACGAAAATCTACGGATTACTTTTACAAAAATGCCGAGTGTGATGAAATGATTTACATTCATCAGGGAACGGGAACTTTGAAGACGTTTGTCGGCGATATCGATTTTGAATTTGGCGATTATCTGATTATTCCGCGCGGAACAATTTATCAGATCGAGTTTGCCGATGAGAACAACGTACATTTCATTCTGGAATCGCACTCTCCTATTTACACCCCAAAACGTTACCGCAACGAATTTGGGCAGTTGCTGGAACATTCGCCGTTTTGCGAACGCGACATCATTGCTCCAAGATTTACAGAACCCATCGACGAAAAAGGAGAATTCCTGATTAAAGTAAAAAAAGAAAACCTGATCTGGGATTTCATCTACGCAACGCATCCTTTTGACGTTGTAGGCTGGGACGGATATTTTTACCCGTACAAATTCAATATCAAAAATTTCGAACCGATTACCGGCCGCGTTCATTTGCCGCCACCAATCCACCAGAATTTTGAAGCGCATAATTTCGTAGTCTGCTCTTTTGTGGCCAGAATGTACGATTATCACCCGCTTGCAGTTCCGGCGCCGTACAACCATTCCAATATCGATTCTGATGAAGTGCTGTTTTACACCGAAGGGGATTTTATGAGCCGGAACCATATCGATTTAATGGATTTTACGCTGCATCCTGGCGGAATTGTGCACGGACCGCATCCGGGAGCAATGGAACGAAGTATTGGCAAGAAATTTACTGAAGAATATGCGGTTATGGTCGATCCTTTCCGTCCTTTGAAAATCACGGAAGAAGCGCTTAAAGTGGAGGACAAATCCTACATGACTTCATGGCTGGAAAAAGAAGAGAATTATCTCGCCGACAGAAGTCAGGAATAATAAATTGAGTATCCGGGAGTTATTTCCGGATATTTTTTTTAGAATCTGAAAGTTCCGTACAGATGTCCTGACAATACATTGCTGAACGAGTTGATATTGTAATTTGCCTTGACTCCAAAGCTAAATCTCGAATTAGGAAAAAAACGGAAGTTGGCGCGGAGCGGAAACGCAAGCCTGGTGATTTTGAAATCCCGCGCGTACATATCCGGATAATAATAATCGGGGTCTGTCAAATGGAAATAACCGATGCCCGCTAAAGCTTCAATCTGAAAAAAATTGGTGACCGGAAAAGGCCTTCCGTACATTGCATTGATTTCCGTAATCCCAACAGCCGAATCGCTCAACAATACGAATTCTACACTGTAGATGACAGAAAGTGAAAGCAAGTGTTTCTCTTTTGCTGTATGAAGTTCCAGAATTACGGATGGCCCGCTGTTTTCAGGATAATTGTATTGCGAAGGAGTGGTATGCGCTTCCCGGAATATTCCCAGACCTGCCGTAAAACTGATTTTCTGTGCATCAACTGCTGCTGCAATCAACAGTGCAGTAAGGAAAATGATTCGTTTCATGTTTCTAGTTTTAATCAAATGTAGAAATTTATTTATTACATAATATTTTATGTTCTAATTCTTTTCTAAAAAATTTCACAAAAATTTAACGCAGTTGTGATAAGTCTCATTTTTTCCCGCCACAGAATTTTCCTACTTTTAGGTTTGTTTAATTACTAAATATGGATAAATACGTAAGTATAGAGGAAGCAGTTGCTGAAATCAAAAGCGGCGACCGCATTTTCGGGCACGGAAGTGCTTGTACCCCCAATTTTTTTTATGATGAACTTGCAAAGCATTCGCACCGGCTGAAAAGAGTGGAACTCGTTTCCATCACGCAGCAGGGAAATGTGGAAATAGCCAAAGAACAGTATAAAGACAGCTTCTTTATCAATTCGTTATTCACTTCAACACCGGTGCGTGCAGCGGTAAACAGCGAGCGCGGAGATTTCGTACCCATTTTCCTGAGTGAAATCCCGATTCTTTTTAAAAACGGGCATCTTCCACTCGATGTTGCAGTGGTTACCGTAACACCGCCGGATCAGCACGGTTACTGTTCGCTCGGAACTTCGGTGGACGTTGCGAGAGCTGCAGTTGATTCGGCAAAAAAAATCATTGCTATTGTAAATCCGAAATTGCCGAGAACACACGGCGATTCGATGGTGCATATTCAGCGGATTGACAAGATGGTAATGAATGAAGAAGAACTGATGACCCTGGATTACGGTGCAAAAGTCGGCGATATAGAAATGGAAATCGGCAAAAATGTAGCGGAACTTATTGATGACAAAGCTACACTTCAGATGGGAATAGGAACCATTCCTGATGCCGTGCTGAAATGCCTTGGCAACCATAAAGATCTCGGAATTCATACGGAAATGCTCAGCGACGGTGTGATCGATCTGATTTTAAAAGACGTCGTTAACAACAAACATAAAGGAACACACAGAAACAGAACTATTACCAGTTTCTGCTTCGGCACAAAAAAGCTGTATGATTTTGTAGATGATAATCCTTCCATTGCCTTCATGGACGTGGAACATGTGAATTTTCCGATCGTCATTATGAAGAACAAAAGAATGCACGCGATTAATTCGGCTATAGAAATTGACATTACCGGACAGGTTTGTGCAGATTCCATCGGTACATTCCAGTTTTCGGGAATTGGCGGACAAATGGATTTCATGAGAGGTGCAGCATTGTCTGAAGGCGGAAAACCGATTATGGCAATCTCTTCCAGAACCAACAAAGGAATTCCGAGGATTGTTCCTTTCCTGAAACAGGGAGCCGGAGTTGTAACCACCAGAGGTCACATCCATTATGTGTGTACAGAGTACGGAACGGCATATCTGTACGGAAAAAGCTTAAGACAAAGAGCCAAAGCACTCATCGAAATCGCGCATCCTGATGATCGTGAAATGCTTAGCGAAGCGGCTTTCGACAGATTTAGAGTGGAGATCGATTACTAAACCAAATTATTTTTATTTGATGTAATTATTTAAATAACAATTTTTAATTGCCTCTAAATTAAATTAATAGTATATTTTATTTACCATTTTACTTTAATAACCGGAGCGGTTTCACCGTTCCGGTTTTTTGTTCAAAAATTTTTTCATTGCGATATTAAATTAATTCATACCTTAGATTATGCATTGCATATTAATTTAAAATTTTAGAACGATGAAAAATTTCTTAATGACAATAATCTTCCTGTTGATTCCGGTTGCAGGATTTGCCCAGCAGACACATACAGAAACACGGACTCCGGAACAGTACCTGAAGAGATCAAAAGTTCAGAAGGTTTTAGGAACCGTAGTACTCACAACCGGTGCGGCTTCCACAATTCTGGGAACAGCGCTGATCATCGAGGACAATCGGGAACGGGATGAATTTCTCGACGGCATCGGAAGAGAAGCAGGCACAGGTTTCGTAATTGCAGGAATCCTTGTCGCGGGCTCTTCATATTTCCTCTACAAAGCTTCGAAGAAAAACAGAGCTAAATACGAAGGTTTAAAGCCTGCTGTGGGAATCATCAATAATCCTGCAACCAGGCAGTCGACATCGACAGTCGGAATCGCCGTTAATTTCTGAATTCAACCTAATGCTGAACTGTTTCCGGCTCGTATTCGCAGTGAATGCTGGCACTTTTCTGAGCAAATTTTCGTAACTTGCATTGCATAAAATTTAAAACAGAAAAGTAAAATGTCAACACTAACATTTGCTGAGAAAATAGCTCAGGCTGAGAATTTTCTTCCGATAAACGGAACGGATCATATTGAATTTTACGTAGGTAATGCAAAGCAGGCTGCGCATTTCTACAAAACCGCATTCGGATTTCAGAGCGTTGCGTATGCAGGGCCGGAAACCGGAGTACGTGACCGCGCATCATATGTTCTTCAACAGGGAAAAATCAGACTGGTTCTTACAACCGGACTGAAATCGGATTCCCCAATCAACGAACATGTAAGAAAGCACGGTGACGGTGTAAAAATTCTGGCACTTTGGGTGGACGATGCTTATCAGGCATTTGAAGAAACAACCAAAAGAGGAGGAAAACCTTACATGGAACCGAAAACAATCACTGATGAATTCGGGGAAGTGAGAATGTCCGGAATTTATACTTACGGTGAAACCGTCCACCTTTTTGTAGAAAGAAAAAACTACAGCGGACCGTTCATGCCGGGCTACGAAAAATGGGACAGCGATTACAATCCTGAAGATGTGGGACTGCTTTATGTAGACCACTGCGTTGGAAACGTAGGCTGGGACAGAATGCTGCCTGTAGTGAAGTGGTATGAAGATGTAATGGGATTTGTAAACATCCTTAGTTTTGACGATAAGCAGATTAACACAGAATATTCTGCACTGATGTCCAAAGTGATGAGTAACGGTAACGGATACGCTAAGTTCCCGATTAACGAGCCGGCAGAAGGAAAGAAAAAATCACAGGTGGAAGAATATCTGGATTTCTATGAAGATGAAGGAGTTCAGCACATTGCAGTTGCAACCAAAGATATCATTCATACGGTAACAGAGCTTAAGAGAAGAGGTGTAGAATTCCTTTCAGCACCCCCGGAAGCTTACTATGAAATGGTACCGGACAGAGTGGGCCACATTGATGAAGATATCAGGAAACTGCAGGATTTAGGTATTCTTGTGGATCACGACGAAGAAGGATATTTACTTCAGATTTTCACGAAACCTGTGGAAGACAGACCTACCCTGTTCTTCGAAATTATTGAAAGACACGGAGCGCAGAGTTTTGGCGCCGGAAATTTCAAGGCACTTTTTGAAGCTCTTGAAAGAGAACAGGACAGACGCGGTAACCTTTAATAAAGGCCGATATATTCTGAATTACTTATTTTTGGACTGGTATTTGAGTATGCCAGTCCAAATTATTTTAAAAACAAGATGATGAAAAATTTATTCACCGGAATGCTGCTGATTTTCTTCGGTTTCGCAGCAAACGCCCAGTATGCAAAAGCTGAGGCTATCCTGAAAAGACTCGAGGAAAGAAAAGGGATCAACCAGAATCTGGAAGCCCTGAACATCGATAATAAGAAATTTGTTCTCATTAAAGAGTTCGACGATCATACCGAAAGAATGATTATTTCTCTAAACGGAAAAGCATTGACGTACATTGAACTTTTCGATGACAAGGCGACGGGCGAAACTTCATCGAATGTATTTTCAGGGGATGTAGTGCGCACCAGAAAAAATATGATTTCCATGCGTGCCGACAAACTGGAAGGAGAAAAAATTGCACTGCCAATTGCTAAAACCTTCCTGCTCACCAAACAGGATGACATCATTTATCTGGTGGACGTAAACTCCCGAGAAAGGTGGATTGACGAAACCGCTTTCGGAATGAAGTAAATGAAGCAACCGATATAAAAATCCAGTGTAATATCACAAGTAAACAGGCCCGTATTCCGGGCTTTTTTTGTTAAATTTAGGCTCGGTTTTTTCCGTTCAGCAGAGCGGTTTACAAACACCATTTTAATCAATTAAAATAAGATAAAAATTTTATGAAATCTTTTGTAACCTACAGTCCGGAGTCAGATTTTTCAATTCATAATATTCCGTTCGGAATTGCAGTTTTCAACAAAGAATATATTGCCTGTGCCACAAGAATTGGCGATGTGGTAGTAGATCTTGCAACGCTGTACGATTTTGGATATCTCGATGATGTAGAAGGCCTGAATGATAATGTTTTTGAAGCATACACGCTGAACGAATTCATCGAACTCGGAAAACCTGTTACCAGTGCGGTGCGCCTCAAAATTCAGGAATTGCTGCTGGAGGATTCACGCCTTGCCAATGACGAAAAAACCATTGAAGAATGTTTCTACCAGATCGATGAAGTAAATATGCTGATGCCGGTTCATGTACCGAATTATACCGATTTTTATTCGAGTATAGAACATGCGACAAACGTTGGAAAAATGTTCAGAGATCCAGCAAATGCACTTTTGCCAAACTGGAAACATCTTCCTGTAGGTTATCACGGAAGAGCGTCATCAATTGTAGTCTCAGGAAGCGAGATTCACCGCCCGAAAGGACAAATGAAACCGGCAGATGCCGACAAGCCGCATTTCGGCCCGTGCAAGCAACTGGATTTTGAACTTGAGATGGCCTTCATCGTGAACCGTAACACAGAAATGGGCGAAAGCATCTCCACTGCGGAAGCGGAAGATGCTATTTTCGGAATGGTCATCTTTAACGACTGGTCTGCACGAGATATTCAAAGCTGGGAATACGTTCCGCTGGGACCTTTCCTTGCCAAAAATTTCGGCAGCTCGGTTTCACCATGGGTTGTGACGCTGGAAGCTCTTGAACCGTTCCGCACTGCTTCTCCTACGCAGGAGCCACAAGTTCTGAAATACCTGCAGTTCGAAGGCGATAAAAATTACGACATTAACCTGGAAGTTTATCTGCAGCCTGAAAACGGAACCGCAGAAAAAATATGCAGCTCCAATTACAAATTCATGTACTGGAATATGACCCAACAACTTGCGCATCACACTGTAAACGGCTGTAATATTGAAGTTGGAGATATGTATGCTTCCGGAACGATTTCCGGTAGCGAACACAATTCATTTGGATCAATGCTGGAACTCACATGGCGCGGACAGAACCCAATAACAATTTCCGACGGAACCGAGCGTAAATTCATCGAAGATAACGACACGGTAATCATGAAAGGCTATGCAGAAAAAGACGGAAAACGCGTAGGTTTTGGTGAAGTGGCGGGGAAAATTCTGCCGGCGAAGTAATTAACCTTTAAGTGTCGGAATTGACAGCCAGGTTTGATTTTAACACGTAAGGCACGTAAGTTTTTTTAAATAAAGCATGGGAAAGTGCACAGAAGGAAAAAATCGAAAGATTTTTTAAAACTTAAGTGGACTTATACACTCTGAAAAATTCTTAATTGACCTTAAGTGTTGAATTTGACTTTGAAGATTTTATTTAAACACGTAAGGCACGTAAGTTTGAGAAAAATTTGATTACAGAAAAAGTGCGCCTAAGTTAAATCTAACGATTGAGAAGGTCAAGTGGACTTTGTAATTTATTCTAAATTATCTTTAAGTGTCGAAATTAACAGACAGGTTAGTTTTTATCACGTAAGGCACGTAAGTTTTTTGAAATAAAGCATGGGAATGTACACAGAAGTAAAAAATCGGAAGATTTTTTTGAACTTAAGTGGACTTATACACTTTGATTAAATCTTAATTGATCTTAAGTGTCAATTGACAGACAAGTTTGTCTTTTAACACGTAAGGCACGTAAGTTTTTTGAATATTGAGTTTGACAAGTGCAAAAACATTATTAGACTGATTTGTTTTAACGCGGAAGATTTTGTTCTATGAGCATAACCCAAAAATATGTTAACGATCTTAGCTACAGAATTGTTGGGGCCTGCATTGAAGTTCACAAATTTGCGGGACCGGGATTGTATGAAGATGTTTACCACAAATGTCTTGAAAAAGAATTCAAACTTCGTGGACTTGAATTCGCATCAGAATTGCATATTCCATTTTCCTACAAAGGTGAAGTCATTGACTGCAAAATGAAATGCGATTTTCTCATTGAAAATTTAATCGTGCTGGAAATTAAGTCAGTCGCCGAAATTCATCCGGTGCATCAGGCACAAACTATCAATTATATGAATCTGCTTAATGTTCCAAGAGCACTGTTGATTAATTTTAACGTAACCAATATATATCACGAAGGTTATGAATCCTTCGCCGGTAAAAATTTTCAGACTTTACCGGTGGCTTAATACGATTATCATTTATGAAAACAATCAACCCAAAAGAAATAACAACCCAGCAATTGCAGGTGGTAATGCAGACGGCGATTTCACCCAGGCCGATTGCGTTTGCATCTACCATTGATGAACACGGCAATCCGAATCTGTCGCCGTTCAGTTTTTTCAATATGTTCAGCACAAACCCGCCAATTGTTATTTTTTCGCCGGCAAGACGCGTACGGGACAACACGACAAAGCACACGCTGGAAAATATTTTAAAGGTTCCGGAAGTCGTAATCGGAACGGTGAACTTCCCTGTTGTTCAGCAGATTTCGCTTGCATCGACAGAATATGATGACGGTGTAAACGAATTTGTGAAAGCCGGACTCACCATGAAAGATGCAGACACCGTAAAGCCAAAGCTGATTGAAGAATGTCCCGTAAACTTCGAATGCAAAGTGCTGGAAGTGAAACACCTGGGTTCTGAAGGCGGTGCCGGAAATCTCGTCATCTGCGAGGTTCAGAAAATTCATTTGAAAGAAGAATACTGCGACGAAAACGGAAATCTCGATCAGACCAAACTCGATATGGTTGCGAGACTCGGGGCAAACTGGTATTCAGTTTCGAACAGACAAAGCCTTTTTGAAGTTCCGAAACCACTCGTAACGAAAGGTATTGGTTTCGATCAGCTGCCTGAAAGCATCCGCTATTCCAAAATTTTTACAGGCAATGATTTGGGAATGCTCGCGAATGTGGAAGAGCTTTCCGGAACGGATTTTCACAGCGATGAAGCAACGCATCTCGAAGCCCAGAAACTGCTGCTTGAAAGCCGGGTTGCAGAAGCCTGGGAAGTTTTAATTGATAAGTAAGTGAAAAAAAAATTAATTGCTGCAATTTTTTTGATTGCATTGCAAAGTTGCCACGTTCCGGTAGTGCGCGATTATCAAGGAACTTCTAAATCATTGGTTTTTACAGAAGAAAAGAAATGGCTCATTAACGAAATTCATTCTGATTTCGCAACTCAGATGGATGAAAATCTGAACAAAAAAATTTTTACAACATTTAATGAATTGAGCAAAGGTAATGCGGTGACCATTACTTCCGCCAGAGAGAATGATTTAGTACTTTCCAATTTTAGTTTCTCTCCTTCCACAGAAGATTTAGCTACTTTGTTGCACACCGACTATCATTATTTTGTAAACATACGCACTAAACAGTTGAAAGATCAAATTGCCGCCATGGAGCTAATCACACCTCTCGATTACAGAAAAAATGAAGCTTTCGCAACTGTAGAGGTTTATGACATCAAAGCAGGGAAAAGAATTTATCATCAAAAAGCATCTTCCGCAGTTGATTTCGACAATCGAAAAAATTACCCTCTGCACAGCGCGCAGGAAGCGCACCAGTCAGTAATTGAACAAGACGACCGAAACTTACGCTTCAATTACAGTGCAGAAATGCTGGCGATTAAAAATTTAAATAAAATCCTAAAAGACATTGAAAAAAATGCGATAAAATAAAAAGAGCGGAAAATATTCCGCTCTTTCTGTTAAACTAAATTATCGTCATCCCGTTCAAGTTCCAGATTGTTCTTCAGATCCGGATTAAGACGGTGGTATTTTTCCTTTTTCGTTCTAAGGCGGATATTCAGCATTTCAACTGCGAGACTGAACGCAAGACAGCTGTAAATAATATTTTTGCTTACATGCTGATGAATACCTTCCGCAACAAGCATTACCCCAATTACGACCAGGAATGCAAGTGCAAGCATCTGCAGACTCGGATGCTTATTGATAATTCTGGAAATCGGGCCGGCAAAAGCCATCATGATTCCGATTGAAATTACCACGGCAATAATCATCAGAACGACATTATCAACCAGGCCTACCGCTGTTAAAATGGAATCCAGTGAAAAGACCATATCGATCAGAATAATCTGCACAATAACCATCGCCATCAGTCCGCTCGCGGCAGAAGCCGGTTTGGGGGCGTGATGATAGTCCACCTGCATTTTACTGTGAATTTCGAACGTACTTTTCCCGATCAGGAAAACACCTCCGGCAAGCAGAATTATGTCCTTCCAGCTCAGATGAAGGGGACCGCCGGTTGTGGCATCACTGATAAAATCTATCGTGAGTACCGGATCTTTAAGTCCGATAATCCAGTTGATCATTAAAAGCAGAATCACTCGGAAAATCATCGCGAAAGCCAATCCTAGATTTCTCGCAAAACGCTGTCTTTCCTTCGGTAATTTATCCGAAATAATAGAGATAAAAATGATGTTGTCCACACCCAGAACAATTTCCAGAAACGTTAAGGTGAGCAGTGAGATCCAGATTTGCGCATCAGCAAAATTCGGTAACTCTAATCCGGCGAATAAATCCATATAGTAAATTTAAATGCGAAAATAATATTTCTGCCTGAAATCTGATTACAGATTTTGGTGCAAAAATTCAATCATTTTCTGTGTAGCCGTGGAGAGATCTTCGGGCATCATGGCATTCTCCCAGGGTTCTTTTGCGCCGAAAGTATGATTGGCACCTTCCATCGTTTCAAGAACCGAATCTTTGCTCCATTCGTGAAGCAGACCTGCTTCCTTGTCTTTTACCGTTTCGTCGGCACTTCCCTGAATTACCAGCAGCGGTTTTTCCAGATGCTGCGCAGCATACTGAATATTGAAACGCTCTTCGTTTTCTTTATAATCTTCGTAAAACTGATAGAAATGCGGCATCTGTTGTTTTGTCCGCGAATTTTCGGTAAACATTACGCCTTCTTCCTTCCATTTATCCAGCCTTTCATCACTTGGAAAACGGTATCCGAAATGGCTGACTCCGGCCAGAACTATAACTGCTTTCAGCCTTGCATCTTCGAATCCTTTGATGATTGAAATTCCGCCGCCGCGCGAATGACCGATAATTGCAATGCGCTCCGCATCAACCTTTTCCATTTTACCATAATGAGCAATTAGAGCATCGAGATCCGAGATTTCTTTGGAAAAATTATTGTTACCGAATGCGTCGAGGTCTGCAAATTCAGTCGGATTCTCGATTGTAGTTCCGTTATGTGAAAAATTGAATTTCACAAAATAGTATCCGGCTTTGGCAAATTCCATCGCCATCAGATTCCAGGCTCCCCAGTCTTTATACCCTTTGTAACCATGCACAAAAATGACAAGGGGCATTTTTTCGTGGATATCATTGTAAAATGAATCTGCCAGAAAATTCCTGGTTTCCGTATTCTCAATCTCTGTATTTCGCTGAATTTCAATCTTCATGAGATGCAATTTAGGACAAAAAAAGTGAACTATCAGAAACGTATATATCTGGTGTTGCTTCTGCTGGAAATTTCATCTAGAATATCCGTGAAATTTGTTTCCTGCGGACGCGGCATATTCGCATTGTAGATTTTTCCTTCGGGATCAATTACCATAAATCTCGGGATTGCATCCACACCAACCTGCGACAGTAATTCCTGGTTTTTCACCCAGAGATTGGTAACATTGAATTCTTTATTTTTAATATCGAGTTTCCATTTATTCTTATCCCGGTCGATGCTTGCGGCCACGAATACCATGTGATCGAGATACCTGTATTCATCTGCCTGATAATCAAAAACCGGACTTGTTTCTTTACACGGTGCACACCACGTAGCCCAGAAATCGATCACTACATATTTTCCTTTAAACTGTGACATATCCGTTGTTTTCCCAAGCGCATCCTCAAAAACGATTGGTGGAAACGGTGCACCTTTCTGCTGACTTTTAATAAGAAACAGCTGCTTTTCCATATCCGTGCGGAATTTGGGATCCTGAAACTGGTTCATGTAAACCGCAGCTATTTCATTGCGGTTTGCTTCGTCCTTCGTTTTTTCAAAAGTGGATTTTAGCTGTGTTCGAAGCAAACGGTCTTTTTCTGTTCCGGGTTTCATCAGAGCGAGTTTGGCAAGAATGAGGCTGTCACTGGATTTTTGGTTTGGAGGCAAAAGCTGTTTGAGTTTCCACTGATTAAATTCTTCATTGGCAAGTACGAGTTCAACAGGTTCCTTCACTGTTTCCTTCAGTTCCTGCTCGAATTTTACGGGAGGTGCAAATTTTTTATCAGCAAAGGAAGTCATGGTGCGGTAATCTGTAATCGCGTTCAGCATTTTTGCTGCATTCAGCTGGGTGACATATTTTTTAAAATCTTCGCCGACATGCACATTTTCCTTGGTGCGAAATTTAGAAATCTGTTTCAGCTGATCATCCCATTCTTCCTGAGCACTTTCATAAAACTTTTCCGGATCGCTCGTCAGTTTTTTATCCTTCACATATTCATCGTAGAAGACGCTGAACTTTTTCTCGTTATTGTCCAGATAGTACTTTTCTGCATTCCGGCTTCCTTTGTGATATACCTGAAATTTTTTATCAGACATTCCGACAATCAATTCCACGTGATCACCTTCAGACATAATAAAAAAATCGGATTTTTCGCCAACTGTAATTTTGTAAAGACCAAACGGAAGGGCATATTTGCTTTCCCAGCGGAACTTTCCGTCTTTTACAGGAATTGCCGTGATCTTTTGTCCGAAATCGTAATCCTGAATGATTATCTCTGAAACGGGCTTTAAACTGTTGACTTTACCTTCGATTACCGTAAGATCCTGCTGTCTGTCATGAATTACAGGCCTCGTCAGGAAAAAGAAAATTCCGGCAGCAACCGCAATTCCTGCAAGCGAAAACGCAGTTCTTTTTCCGGTTTTAAAAAAAGCATTTTTAACTCCTCTCCTGCTGTAAGCGAGATATCCGATGATGAAGAATAAAACAGCCCAAAAAATACTCAGGACATCGCTGTACGTTAGAAAGGTATTCAGCTCGTTCGGATTGGCGTAATTGAGAGAAGTATTCTGATTGTTATAAACTACAAAATCGTAAGTTTCGGCACGGATTTCCCCGACGATATTAATTACAAAGCCGATGAATCCGATCACGAAAGGCCAGATAAACCCCGGAATCATAACCGACAGCATCATCTGGAACGAAATAATTCCGAGCGCCATAATTACCGACCTCACAAAACCATGCAATACAGCAGCAAAATCAATACTGTACGTGAGATTTTCCCTGGGAAAAATCGCGAGATCGATTGTTCCTACAACCAAACATGAAATGTAATATACGGTAATCGAAATCACGCTGAGAACGAGTACTGTCAGAAATTTCGCCGTATAAATGCTGAGTTTGGAAAGCGGCTGAGTTTCCAGAAAAACCCATCCGTTATTCTTATGATCGGTTTGTGCGATGCGGGTTGCTGCGATGATGATAAACAGCAGCAGGAAAAAGCCTGAAAAGCCCGAAAGTCCGCCATAAAGCATTTTTTCTGCACCTGATATTGGCGGACCTTCATAAATTCTGCTGCTCTTATTAAAAATAGCAATAATAAAACTCAGCACCGGCAAAAGCACCGCTATTCCCGTGGCAAAATAGAGCAGGCCTAAACCTTTTGTCTTCAGCCATTCCGCTTTGAATGCCGTTCTGATATGTTGAAATTCTTTCTGCATGATTTTAGTTTTGTCTCGTTATTTCCATAAACCATTCTTCGAGTCCGCCTGCTGCAATAATCTCATAGACTTCTGCGCCTGCTTCCACCAGTTTTTTATTGATGGCAGCGATTTCATCGGCAGAATTCGTCAGTAATGTAATTTCATTCTCTGATTTTAGCTGCACTTCTTTTTCCGGGCTGAATAAACCGGTATATTTTTCAGCATTTTTTACGGAGAATCTCGTGCGCTGGAATTTATAGAAGTTGTTCAGGTCTTCTTTGCTTCCTTCAAATACTATTTCGCCATGCGAAATAATGCCAAGATGCGTTACCATCTTATCAATTTCCTGAAGAAGATGGCTTGAAATAAGGATGGTAACACCATTCTCGCGGTTCAGTTTTTTCAGAAGTTCGCGCATTTCCATCATTCCGTTCGGATCGAGACCGTTTACCGGTTCATCAAGCACGAGCAGTTCCGGATTGCTGATTAAAGCCAGAGCAATTGCAAGTCTTTGCTTCATCCCCAGCGAATATTTTTTCATTTTGATTTTTCCGGCATCCGTAAGACCGACGAGCTCCAGAGCCTCATCGATTCTGCTTTCATCCAGATTGCGGATAATGCATACAATTTTCAGATTATTGCGGCCGGAAAGATGGTCGTAAAAAGCGGGATAATCGATCAGGGAACCAATTCTGTGCAGCGCTTCCGGGAAAAACGCGGCAGTTGGTTCTCCAAATACTTTTACCGCGTTGTCATCGTCGTTAAAAAGCCCCATAATCAGGCGCATCGTGGTTGATTTACCTGCGCCGTTTGCCCCGAGAAATCCGTATATTGATCCTTTCGGAACATTCAGGTTTACATTTTTCAGCACCAGATTTTTGGAATCAAAACCAAAATTGAGGTTCCGGATCTCAATAACGTTTTCCATAGTTAAATTTTTGCTATTAGTATAAAGACGGTTTCCTGTTGTTACAGATTTCATAAAACCAATGCGTAAATCTAAAAAAATCACCCAATTTATTGAGTGATTTTTTTTTATTTACCAGATCTTAATTCTGTCCTGTGGCGCTTTCCAGTGTTTGTCACCAGGTTTTGTGTTAAATGCCTGGTGGAACGAATCGAGATTCAGCAGTGGTGCAAAAGCACGGTAATAACCCGGCGAATGCGAGTCGGTTTTCACCTGATTTACCATATACTGATCGGTTGATTTTGTTCTCCAAACCGTTGCCCAGCTCATAAAGAAACGCTGATCCTGTGTATAACCGCTGATTAATCCCGGATTTCCGTGATCTTTCAGATACATTTGCAGTGCTTCGTACGCAACCGCTACTCCACCCAAATCTCCGATATTTTCACCGCTTGTAAATTTTCCGTTAACGAAACTACCTTTCACAGGCTCATACAGATCGTACTGTGCAGCAAGCTGGCCTACTTTCTGGTCAAAATTCTTGCGGTCTGCATCTGTCCACCAGTTATTCAGATTTCCGTCGCCGTCGAAACGCGAACCTCCGTCATCAAAACCGTGAGAAATTTCGTGACCGATTACTGCACCGATTCCACCAAAATTCACAGCCGGATCTGCGTTGAAGTTGAAGAAAGGCGGCTGTAAAATAGCGGCAGGAAATACAATCTCGTTATTGGAAGAACTGTAATAAGCGTTAACCGTTTGCGGACTCATTCCCCATTCTGTACGGTCTACCGGCTTTCCTACTTTGTCCAGCATGCGCTGATAATGCCAAGCGGTAAGATTTTCCATGTTTTTCTGCAGTGTTCCTCCGTTCTTTGCCGAAGTAAACTGCAGTTTGCTGTAATCTCTCCATTTATCCGGATATGCAATTTTTACAGAGAATTTCGAGAGTTTTTCCTGAGCTTTTGCTTTGGTTTCACTGCTCATCCAGTCCAGACCGTCAATTCTTTTCGAGAAAGCGCGCTGAATGTAATCAATATACGTCTCCATCTGCGCTTTAGCCTCTGCCGGAAAATATTTTTCAACATAGAGCTTTCCAAACGCTTCACCAAGTGAACCGTTAATCATTTGCAGGCCGCGTTTGTCCATCGGTCTCTGTTCCTGCTGCCCCTGAAGATATTTTGAATAAAAATCAAAACTCAGATCGTCCATTTTTTTATTCAGGGTGCCGAGATTTCCGCGCAGGAAGTGAACTTTCATATAGTCTTTCAGCAGCGGCAGATTCTTAGCGTTGATGAAAGAATCCATATTCTGATAATACTTCAGTTCGCTGATGATCACGCGGTCTGTATCTACACCTACTTTCGTGAGGTAATCCGGAAGATTTACATTCTTAACGAGCGGTCGCAGTTCTGCAACGGTTTTCGGATTGTATCTCTTGTTAGCATCACGGCCTTCTTCATTGGTGAGCAGGGTTTTTGCCATCGATTTTTCAAGATCAACAATTTTCTGAGCAGTCTGTGCCGTGTTGGTGTATCCAAGTTCTGTAAGCAGTTTGCCTACAAAATTTTTATATTCTGAAACGGTAGCCGTGTTCGCCGCATTTTCTTTCTGATAATAATCTTTTCCAAGTCCAAGTGCGGGTCCTGACAGATAAACGGCATTCATTTTCGAATTTTTCATATCCGAACCAGCTCTCCAGCCATAAAGTGGATTAAAACCTTTCGGTGTTTCTTCGCTAAGATATTTTTGAAGGTCTGCAACGGTTTTTATCGCATCGATTCTGGCAATATCTGCTTTTATAGGAGACAGGCCGAGTTCATTTCTTTTATCCCAGTCAATATAAGTACCGTAAAGATCCTGTATTTTCTGACCTTCTGTTCCCGGGGCAAAATTATCGCTGAGGATTTTGTTCATGATCTCAAGTGACGCATTATCCGTATCCTCACGTAGTTTATTGAATGAACCCCAGGTTGCCTTATCTGAAGGAATTGCTGCGGTTTTATACCAGTTACCGTTTACAAAACTGAAAAAATCATCCTGCGGACGAACTGTATTGTCCATGTATTCCAGATTCAGGCCCTGTTCAGAAATTTGTTGTACCGGCTGTTCAGTTGCCACAGTGTTATTCGTCTGTCCGTCGTTAATCTGCGTGGTGCACGAAAGTACAGACACGAGTCCGGCAAGTGCCAAAACGGAAACTCTTAATTTATTCATGAAGTTATTATTTGATTAAAAACTGTCTAATTTAATCAATATTTTTGAAATCAGAAGCGTTTAGAATGCTTTTGAATGTATTAGAAACAGTAAAATACCGATTCCGAGTCGGAACAATTGTTATTCGAGCGGAAGCGTACCTGCACTATAATCATTTATCAGCAAATGTATCAGATCCTGAATTGCTTTCACAGAAACGAAATTCATAAAATCTGTGCGGTCCAGTTGTGGCAGGAACAGTTCCCTGGTTTTTTCGAAACTGCCAATCCGCAGCGAATAGAATACTTTTCCGATTTCATTATCAAACTCATCAGATCCGGGACCCGCAACTCCGGTGGTAGAAACAGCAATGTCCGTTTTAAAAAGATTCTGACAACCCAGCGTCATTTCCTGAGCAACTTCGGCAGAAACGACCGTATGGTTTTCAATAGTTTTCCCGGAAACACCCAGAATTTCGGTCTTTTTGTCCGTGTGATAACAAACAACACCTCCTAAAAAATGTTCGGAAATTCCGGGAACTGAAGTGATTAACCGTGCTATTTCTCCACCGGTACAACTTTCGGCTGTAGAAACGGTCAGATTTCTTTTTACCAGAATTTCCTGCAGAATTTCTTCCAGTTTAGCGCCTTTTTCAGCGATGATGTAATCTCCTATCAATGGTTTGAGTTTCCCGATTTCATAATCGAGCAACCGGTTGAGCTCTGTTTCATCTCTTCCGTTAGCGGTTAGTTTTAGCTGAACGCGACTCGCCACAGGAAGATAGGACAGGCTGCAGTTTTCCGGTAATGAAAGTTCCCAGTTTTCAATGGTTTCCGATAAAAGACTTTCCGGAAGATTCAGCACCGTAACCATCCTGCTTACAATGCGGTTCTGAATATGTTTTTTCTGTAAATAAGGAATAATCTGACCTCTAATCAGAGGTTTCACTTCATACGGAACTCCGGGTAAAAAAACAGCTGACTTGCCGTTTTTCGTCAGCAGACAGGATGGCGCCGTTCCGTAAAAATTCTGAAAAACGACAGCGCGTGAAGGTACTTCTGCCTGAGCTTTATTGATTTCAAGCAGATGTCCTCTGTTTCTCTTCTCCAGCAGTTTTCTAAGATGTTCGAGCGTTTCCGGGTCAAGCTTGACCTCATCATCAAAAAATTCACAGAAAGCAGTTTTTGTCAGATCATCTTTTGTAGGACCAAGTCCTCCGGTAGATATCACAAAATCAGCAACCTCAAAAGATTCTGCGAGAGCTTTTTTGATGGCATCAATATTATCGGAGACAGACAGAATCTGCACCACGGGAATACCTATTTTGTTCAGTTCACCTGTTATGAAACAGGAATTGGTATCTGCAGTAGTTCCGGACAGAATTTCATCGCCTATGATGATAAGAGCAGCAGTCATTAGATTATTATTTTGGCTGCCGTAAATTTAGCAAACAGATTCCGTTTATATCTGCTGATGTTCCACCCACACAAGATCTTCAGTGCGATAACCCAAATCTGCAGCTTTCCTAAGGAAACGTAATCTGACATCTTCCGGAATATGTGTAATGCGTGAAAGAATCCACATATATTTCAGGCTGTCCCCTGCAATAAGCGCATATTTGTAATCAACAAGATCAAGCACATTATAACCCGACCAGAAAGGCTTGAAAAAGCTTACTTTAAGTCTGCCTTCTGTTTTTTCTTTTACAAAACGTGCTTCGCCAACAGCATTTTCCCATTCTTCTTTCTTATAGTTATATCCACGGTTCACTACTTTAATTGAGCCGTCCTTTTTCAGCGAATAATCTGCAGTAACATTGTTGAGATTTTTTTCATGCCGGAAATCAAGCCTTGCAATTTCAAACCATTTGCCTAAGAATTTTGTCGCATCAAAATCCTGAACCGGCAGTGCACCTTTCGGCATAGACGGCGTACAAGCATTGTATAATAAAACAGCAGCGGCTCCTGCAGCAAGTGGAATTGCGATTTTCTTTTTATCCATTTCTTTTTTGGTAAAGCTAAGTAGCAGAATGAAAATTCATCTTACAAGATTTTCAACATTTTTTTTGACTGCTAATCACTGAAAAATTTACTGTATAAATAAACCTTCAAAAACTGTAACAGATTCGCTACCGAAAATCTTAGTTTTGAGAGAAATAAAATATCAATAGTAAAATATGATTACCGTTTTAGCAGACACTCCGGAGAATGTTGCCGCTTTTCAGGCCAGCGGAACCGTAACGAAAGAAGACTTCGAGAATCTGGTTTTTCCGCATGTTGACGCAAAGGTAAATACCTACAGCGAGCTGAATTTTTTGATGCTGCTGAATACCGATGTGGAAAACTTCACTTTTGAAGCATGGATACAGGATGTGCTTCTGGGACTGAAAAATATCGTCCGGTGGAACCGCGCTGCAATTGTAACAGACCAGAAAGGAGTCCAGAATTTCACCGCTATTTTCAGTGTGTTAATGCCGGGCGAATTTAAATCGTATCCTGTGGAAGACCTGGAAAATGCACTTTTCTGGTGTGCGAATGGTAATGAGGTAACCGAATAAATAAATAATACAATATGTCAACAGAAAATCTTCACAACGCTGAAGCAGCGAAAAAATTAAAAGAATTATCAGAAAGTGCCAGAATATGCATGTTCTGCACGGACCTGACAAAACTGCCGAATAACGCTCGGCCAATGACTATTCAGGAATGTGACGAAAGCGGCAACCTCTGGTTCCTGAGCAGTGCAGAAAGTAACAAAAATATTGAAATTGGCGAAGACAACCGCATTCAGCTTTACTTCATGAATAACGGAAGCGCAGAATATCTGTCCATTTTAGGAAAGGCCTATATTTATGAAGACCGCAGCACAATTGAAGAACAGTGGTCTTCTCTGGCAAATGCGTGGTTTGACGGCAAAGACGATCCGAATGTTACGGTGATCCGTGTAACGCCGGACGAAACTTATTACTGGGATACCAAAGCCGGGAAATTTGTAACGATGGTCAGCTTTCTTGCTGCAGCAGTTACAGGCAAAGAAACCGATAACAGCGACGGAGTTGAAGGAACATTAAAAGTTTAGTTTCAGAACCAAAAAGAAAGCCGTATCATCTGTGATACGGCTTTTTTTATATAATTATAAAACAGCTGATTATTTCATGGAAACGATGCGGTCCACCACATAATTGGTATTTCCGCGCCACGGAAGTGCACCTTTGTATTCTTTGTAATGTAGATCAAAGTGCTTCCCACTGTTCTGCTCCAGCTGCTGAAAAATTTTCGGATCTTCCACCGAAAACTCAAATTCGTAACTGGTAAGCGCTCCTGTTCTGCCACGTCCGAAACCTTCCTGAATCAGTTTTCCTTCATATGTTTTGAAAACATAGCCTTTGTTCACGGCATAATTCAGGTAACCTGATTTCACACCTTCACCAAATACGAAATAGTATTTGTACCAGACAAATCCGCCTAACAAAAGGAGAACAGCCGCCAAAATGATCCACAGGTATTTCATAACGGATAATTTATTTCTTGGAAATAGATCTGGAAATTACAATTTTCTGGATCTCTGAAGTTCCTTCATAGATCTGCGTAATCTTTGCATCACGCATCATACGTTCAACGTGATATTCCTTCACGTAACCATAACCTCCGTGAATCTGCACCGCTTCAATGGAAGTATCCATCGCAACCTGAGAAGAAAACAATTTTGCCATCGCTCCGGACTCTGAAATATCTTTACCTTCATCTTTTTCCACAGCAGCTTTCAGACAAAGCATTCTGGCAGCAGAAATATTTGTCGCCATATCCGCAAGTTTGAAAGCGATTGCCTGGTGGTTGATAATTTCTGTACCGAAGGCTTTTCTTTCCTTGGCATATTTCAGCGCAAGTTCATATGCTCCGGAAGCAATTCCCAAAGCCTGGGACGCAATACCAATTCTTCCGCCATTCAGAACGCCCATCGCAAAATTAAAGCCGAAACCGTCATCTCCAATTCTGTTTTCTTTTGGAACTTTAACATCGGTAAACAGCAGGGAGTGTGTATCACTTCCTCTGATTCCTAATTTATCTTCTTTCGGACCAATTTCAAATCCGTCCCATTCTCTTTCCACAATGAAGGCATTAATTCCTTTGTGCTTTTTCTCCGGATCAGTCTGTGCAATTACTACATAATACGATGCAGTTCCACCATTGGTAATCCAGTTTTTGGTACCGTTCAGCAGATAATGATCTCCCATATCCACTGCGGTAGTTTTTTGCGAGGTAGCATCAGAACCCGCTTCAGGCTCAGAAAGTGCAAATGCTCCGATCACTTCTCCGCTTGCCAGTGGAGTAAGATATTTCATTTTCTGTTCTTCCGTACAGTATTTCTCAAGTCCGGCACATACCAAAGAGTTATTCACAGACATCACCACAGATGCAGAAGCATCGATTTTGGCAATTTCTTCCAAAGCCAGCACATAGGAAACACTGTCCATACCTGCACCACCGTATTTTGGGTCCACCATCATTCCCAGGAATCCCATTTCCCCCATCTTTTTAACCTGTTCTGCCGGAAACTTCTGGTCGCGGTCACGTTCTATCACACCCGGCAATAATTCAGTCTGCGCAAAATCTCTCGCTGCCTGCTGGATCATCAGGTGTTCTTCCGATAAATTAAAGTTCATAGTTGATTATTTACTGGGCGTAAATTTACAATTTTTAGATGAAATGTTCTATTCATTAACACATGCTTCAGGTCATAAAATACAAAAAATCCGCTCCTTATTTTTATGGAGCGGATTTACAGATGTTGTATTTACTTCAGTTATTTTTTGATGAATTTGCTTGATGCTTTAAATTCATTTTCCTGAATAGTGATTACATAATTACCGGTTGTAAGTTCAGAAACACTGATTTTATTATCCTTGATATTTCCTTTGCTTACGATTTGTCCTGCTGCATTGAAAATGGTGTACTGTGCTTTATCAGATACGTTGGTAATGTTCAGAATTTCTCCAACCGGAATCGGATAAATATCAAACTGATCATCGTTCACTTCTGTAGTTGAAAGGGTCATCACTTTGAAAGCTACCTGATCAATATCTGTGAAAGTACCACCACTGTAGATAATTACAGAACCGTCCGGAGATTTGATGTCGAACCAGCCGTTTCCGCCACCACAGCAAATACCGTCATCCCAGTCGTCATTGATTGTGAAGATGTAACAGCCAGGAGTAAGATTCCAGGTCTGGGTGATTACCGGAGGAAGCGGAGATGATTGCGGGGTATCTGAATAAGGACCACCTGAATACATTGTTGCTCCGGCCTGATTTTTCAGATTCCAGGTGGTTTCAGATCCCCAGTAATCCTGCTGAAGTCTGAAAACTACAGATGAATACTGGTAATTAGGAGCTGTAGAACCGCCCGCCGTATAATTTCCGGTTGCAGTATTGTTGGTTGCTCTCTGGTCGGTTGTTCCGTTTGCAGAAACGATGCTCGCAGAAACGGTTCCGCTGGTTGTTCCGGCTGCCACAGGAACTGTAAAAGTTGCAAATTTATCCTGTGCAAGAGAACCGCTCCAGTTATAAGTTTGCGGTGCACCACCTCCAATGGTATAAGATATTGTTGCGGAGGTAAGCATCGAAGTTCCTCTGTTGTAAATTGTAAAATTCAGCGGACTGTTTGGTGCTGTCTGCGTACAGTTGGTGAATTTCGTGATGCTGCAGCTTCTTTCCACTTTAATTTCAGCATCCACCGGGAACAGTGCAATTGGTAAGTTTTTAGTAGATGTGATCAGCGTGCTTCTTCTTACCGCATTGTTCATTACTGTATTCATTCGCACTGACTGTCCCTGAGTAAAAATATTCATGCAGCCGTCTGTGGTATAATCCATATAGTTTTCGAACATTTCATCCGCAGTACCGCAGCTGTTTGGTTTCGGGTGTGAAGGACAGCCACCGTTTGATGTCTGGTGAACCGGTGTATCTGCAACAAAATCGTTTCCGCAGTTTGCATCTCCCCAAATGTGTCTGAGTCCCAGGTAATGACCAACTTCGTGAGTCATCGTACGACCTTTATCATATGGTGCACTTAAAATGAAAGTGCCGTCATTAAATGTGGAAGAACCGAAAAATCTGAAGGCTGAAACAACGCCGTCAGTGTTCGCGCCACCGCCAAAACCTGCGAGATCAGCAGGATTATTGGTACTTGGAAACTGTGCATACCCAAGAAGTGAGCTGCTGCTGAAGTTTACACTCCACATGTTCATATACTGGGTTGGATCCCAAATTGTCTGCGGCTTTACAATTGAATTGATATCAGAAGTGCTCCATGACGGCTGACACAGATTAACACGATTGATACCGTTTGTCGGATTTCCGTTTGGATCTACTTTCGCAAGAGCAAACTGTATCATGGTATTGGCTCCGATCGGATTGTTATTCCAGCCCGGCGTTCCGGCCATCTTGGCAAAATCCTGATTCATCACCGTGATTTGAGAAATAACCTGATTATCTGTAATATTCGGCGCAACACCCAGGTTTTGACCGTTATGGATCACGTGAACAACAACCGGAATTGTGATCACCCCATTTGCAAAAGATTTGTTGTTTTTAGCCTGTTCGATCAGCGGGGCAAGCCACGCTTCAAATTCAGCATCTGTAGCCCTATTCGGGTTCATCTGCTGCAGGTACTGTTCGTACTCTGTAGTAGCACAACGAATCATTCCGTTCGTTTTCTGCAATTCTTCGGCAGTGTACGTTTTACCGAAAACAGTACGTTCGCCGTCAGTAATTTGTTTTTGCTTTACCTGTGCGGTAAGTCCGGAAAAACTTCCTGCTGCGAACATCACTGATAATGCAAGAGCAGAGATAATTTTTTTCATATTTAGAGGATATTTGTTTAAGAAAGCAAATATATAACTTAGAAAATGTTTTTTAGAAAAAATTATGAAAAACATTACAATTAGAAGGTAAAATCTCATTGATTCGCCTAAATTTTTCTGCATTTTTGCCTGAAACATATAAATGTGTTACTTTTACACTAATTCACTAATTCAATTATCCAACAACCTATATGGCAATAAGAAGATTGTTTGATGTAGCACATCATGCACTGAAGCAGTATCCGCAGGAGGATATGTTCGTTACAAAACTGAATAATGTCTGGCAGAAAACTTCCACCCAGGAATTCATCAATTTGGGAAACAAGATTTCACGCGGACTTCTGAAACTCGGAATAAAGCCCGGCGATAAAGTAGCGCTGATTACTACCGCAACCAGAACGGAATGGGCAGTAATGGATTTCGGAGTGCTGCAGATTGGTGCAATCACTGTTCCTGTTTATCCCACAATTTCAGCAGAAGATTATGTCTATATTTTCAATGATGCCGAAGTAGAATACTGTTTTGTTTCCGATAAAGCACTGCTGGATAAAGTGATGAAAGCCAAACCCGACGTAAGTTCGCTGAAAGGCATTTTTACCTTCGATCAGGTGGACGGTGCCGCAAACTGGCAGGAAGTTCTGGATATGGGTAAAGACAGTGCTACACAAAATGAAGTGGATGATCTGGCAAAAACGATTAACCCTGAAGATTTAGCGACCATCATTTATACTTCCGGAACCACCGGAAAACCAAAAGGCGTAATGCTTACGCATCATAATATTGTTTCCAATGTCCTGGCTTCCGACAGCAGAATTCCGCGCGACAAAAGCGTACAGATCAAGGATGTGCGTGTACTGAGTTTCCTTCCGATCTGCCACATTTTTGAAAGGATGCTGTTTTATTTATTCCAGTATAACGGTTTTTCAATTTATTTCGCGGAAAGCATTGAGAAAATGGGTGACAACATCAAAGAGGTAAAACCTCATTATATGAGCGTTGTTCCAAGGCTTGTGGAGAAAGTTTACGATAAAATTTACGACAAAGGCACGAGCGCGGGCGGACTGAAATCCAAAATTTTCCTTTGGGCTCTCGGCGTTAATAAATCGAAAAAGAAAATAAGCAAACCTTCCGGCCTTAAAGAAATCATCGCCGATAAACTGGTTTTCAAAAAATGGAGAGAAGGTCTGGGCGGAAATATTGTTACACTGGTTTCCGGTTCAGCAGCACTTTCATCAAGACTGAACAATATGTTTCAGAATGCGGGAATCCCGATTCTGGAAGGTTACGGCTTAACAGAAACTTCACCGGTAATTTCAGTAAATTCATTCAATAAAATGAGAGTCGGCTCGGTTGGTCATCCGCTCGATAATCTCGATGTGAAGATTCAGGCCGATGGTGAAATTACGGTGAAAGGACCAAGTGTTTTCCGCGGGTATTTCAAAAATGAGCAACTTACAAAAGAAGCGTTTACCGAAGACGGCTATTTCAAAACCGGCGACATCGGACACCTCGATGAAGAAGGATTTCTGCATATAACCGACCGTAAAAAAGAAATGTTCAAGACTTCCGGAGGAAAATACATTGCACCACAGGTGATCGAAAACCTGGCAAAAGCTTCCAAGTTCATTGAGCAGATTATGGTTGTCGGCGACGGTGAAAAAATGCCGACCGCACTGATTCAGCCGGATTTTACATTTGCACAGCACTGGGCAGAGCGTCATCACCTGAATATTGGTACTACGCCAGAAGAAATTGTAAAAAGCAAAGAGCTGAAAGACCGTATTGAAAAGGAAATAGAGCACCTGAATAAAAAACTCGGTAACTGGGAGCAGATTAAGATGTTTTCTCTTACGCCTGAAGTGTGGGCAATAGAAACTGGCCTGTTAACTCCTACTCTGAAACTGAAAAGAAAAGCTATTAAGGAGCGTTTTATGAATTTGTACAATGAAATGTACGGTCATGATAAATAATTAGTATCATTAACCATGATTGAGGTGCAGCGGCTTTCCGCTGCATTTTTTTCGCGGTCATGAGAAAAAATTTCTAATTTTGAAAAAACACCGCGATGGAATGTCTTGAATGTGGAGAAGAAATAAAAGGCCGCTCAGACAAAAAATTCTGCAATGATGCCTGCCGGAATGCGTACAACAACAAACTGAACAGCGATTCGTCTTCGCTGATGCGCAATATTAATAACAGGCTGCGTAAAAACCACCGTATCCTTGCTGAAAATTCATTCACCGACGGAAAGGCAAAAACCACGCGTAATAAACTTTCTGCAGAAGGTTTCGATTTCGATTATTTTACCCAGCTAAAAATTTATAAGAACGGTGCTGAATACCGTTTCGTTTACGACATCGGTTATAAATTCCTGGAAGATGACTGGATTTTGCTGGTGAGAAAAGTTTAGATGAAATCCGGAATTCATTAATTATGCAATTAAGAACGTATTTTAAGACAAAAAAAGAAGCAGTTCCTAAAAACCGCTCCCTTCCCATTTACAATAACCTGATCTTATCGTCCTGAATCTCGATTTTCTTGTCTTTGTACAGGCCGCCAATCGCTTTTTTGAAATTCTTTTTACTCATCTGAAGCTCCTCCTTTATTTCTTCGGGAGTTGATTTGTCCGAGAGATGCAGCAATCCGTAATTTTCATCGAGTTTTTCCAGGATTATTTTCTGGAATTCATCGATATTTTCGTAACCTGTCGGCTGCAGCGTTACATCGATTTTACCGTCTTCACGAATGGTTTTTATGTAGCCTTTTTCCTCCGACAAAGGGTACAGTTTTTTGAAAACATCTGATGCGTAGATCAGCCCGATATATTTATTGTTGATCACTACATTCCAGCCGATTTCGCTCTCTCCCATAATAATCAGATCAACCTGATCCCCTTCTTTGAAAGGCAGATTGTTGTACTGCGGATTCCTTTTAAATTTCGTGGTTCCGGTGATCAGTCCGGTGGTTTCATCAACGTAGATGTAAACCAAATAGCGTTTTCCCTCGACAATTTTGAGTTTCTGCTGCGTGTACGGAATAAAAAGATCTTTAATGATTCCCCAGTCCATAAAAGCGCCGCTCGGTAAACTTTGCACGCAGTTCATCACCGCAAATTCTTCTACTTCTGCAAGCGGTTTTTCTGTAGTGGCTTTCAGTTTTCCGTCATCCTGATACACAAAAACCTCTACTTCATCGCCTTCTTCAAGATTCCTGCTGATGAAAACCTTCGGCAGAAATGCTTTCCAGTTATTGTCATCAACCATCATCGCACCCGAAGAATTCACCTCGGAAACCGTTAAAATCTGTGTTTTACCTGCGTCCATGGTACAAATGTAAGTGAAATCTGCGGAACAGGAATTGCAGCATGAACCGCATGCCTTCTTCCGTAATCCGACATATCAGTTTCGATGAAGAACGAAACATTCTTTCAGTGGAATATCTTTCCGGAAAAGTTTATGAATATTTTGATGTGCCTAAAATTGTCTATGATGAATTTCGCGGATCGTTCGCAAAAGGAACTTTTCTGAACAGACATATTAAAGGCAAATTCAGATTCGAAGAGCGAAAATAATCAACCGGCTACCTCTATATTCTTCGCCAGTGTCTTGAAACGGACATTATCAATTTGCCGAACGGTAACCGTCATATGCCCGGTTTTGCTGATGTTGACATCTTCAACAGTTCCGGATTTACCTTTATGCGTTCCGCCAACCACTTTACACGACATTCCGTTTTTAACTGTATTTCCTCTGGAATCACTCAAAATATAATGTTTTATCAAAATTACGCCAAATATCCCATCGATTTACCGTACAATATAACGAAGACCAAGAAATCCTCTGATGCCCTGATTTGCGGCATACATATAAGATGGATCAAATAATAATCCGTACGGATTTTCGGGAGTCTGCATTACATTTCCCGACGGGTCAAATGATACTTCCTGGTTAAAAGGATCGTGACTTCTCGCTATAAGAAATGGGACGTTCTTTGCCGGTGTCCAGTTTAAAATATTCTTGATCCCGCCAAAAAATTCCCAGTTTTTAAATCCGGTAAAGGTGAACTGGATATTCTGTACACTCCACCACGGAGACTCGGGACTTCGGGGATCATGATCTCCGGCCAAAGGCAGCAACATCGGGCTGTAGAGGTTTCCTGTATAATCAACATTAAGTTTCCACTCCGGAATCTGATAGGTAATTCCCCACGTTGCAGAGAAATTTTTGGTAAGAAACGGCCGGGATTTCACTCCATTTTCAACGATGGAATTATTCATCAAAGTTGCTCCCAACAACATCTTCCAGCCGCTTATCAGCGTCAGGTCGGTGTTAATACCTATTCCTTTGCTTACCGAGAATCCATCGAGATTTCCATAAATAATCTGTTGTTTATCCGTTTCATAATCGGGAACGATCCGGTTGGAAAAATGGGTGTAAAATGCTGTCCCTTCTATATCGAGATACCCCTGCTCAAAAAAGAATTTCTTAATGAAATTTAGATTAATATTATACGATTTCTCGGGATTGAGTTCTTCTTCCAGTATTACAGTTCTGCCGCCGGTTAAAGCCGCATGATCTTCTGTGAACAGATTAACAACCCTAAAACCGGTACCCGCATTCAGCCGAAAAAATGAATCATCATTCAGAGAATATTTGTAAGCAAAACGTGGAGTAAATATCGTTCCGTGATGGTTATGCAGATCCAATCTCGCCCCCAACAGCACTTTATGCTTCTCTGCTAGAGCAATTTCATCCTGAACGAAGATACCGGGCAACCAGGTTTTATCCGGATTATTTTCTGCGTTTGCTGCAGCTGTTGCAGGCGTATTGTCATCATAGAACTGGTATCGCAATGCAAAACCGGCCAGAAGATCGTGGTTTTTCAGTTTTTTATCCCAGACTAACTGACCGAAACCTATATTCTGTTGCGCAATATAGCTGGTTTGCCCGTATCTGCTGTCCTGAGCATGACGGATGTATGAAAAACCAAGCATTAACTTTTCATTCAACGGAAGCTGATACTGACCAAAAATTTCTGTCCTGCCGGTATAAATACTCTCTCCATAAACTTCGTTTCCGCCGCGATAGTTTCGGTTCCACTCCGTTTGTCCGCCCCACCTGTCTTCATATAAAAACCTTCCTGCAATGCTGAAAATACGGTTTTGCGGACGGGAAAAATTCCATTTTTGAAAAACCGAAATTCGATCCTGCAAAGGAAGATCAGTAAAACCGTCCTCATTCATATCTATCGGATTTTGAAAATTGAAATAGCTAATCCCTGTTAAAACATCGGTGTTTTCCCCAGGTTCAAATTTAAATCCCAAGTCTGTGTTATATTCTCCCCAGCCTGTCGAGAAAATGTCGGCGGTAAATTTCGGAGCAGCAAACGCTCTTTTCGTAATAATATTAATCAGTCCGCCAACAGCTTCACTTCCGTAAAGTGAGGATGCCGGTCCTTTGATGATTTCAATTCTTTCAATGAGTGAATTAGGAATTCCGGAAAGACCATACACTGTTCCCAGCGAACTCACCATAGGCATTCCGTCAATCATTACCATGGTATAGGAACCTTCCAGTCCGTTAATATGTATATCGCCCGTATTGCAGACGCTGCAGTTGATCTGAGGCTTTACTCCGTTAACGTTCTGAAGAGCCTCAAAAACATTTGGTGTAGGATTTTTCTTCAGGAATGTGGGTGAATAAACTTCTACGGGAACCGGTGTTTCGAGACGACGGACCGATTTCATGGTTCCTGAGATTACCACTTCATCAATATCATTGTTCACCCGATCAATAATAACCGTATCATTCTTATCGATCGCAGCAGAAACGATGGTATCAGTCTGTGCTCGACAAATCTTTATTGAAAGAATTAATAACAGGATAAACGTAGCACCGCACTTCATCATAATTTTTTTTGGCGGTACAATATATTATAGTTAGATTAATCTAACAATAAATTTAATATTAATCTAAGTCTAAATTTTTTTCAAAAAAAAAAGAGAGGCCGAAACCTCTCTTTATATTCCTGTCGTCAGGAAAGTTTATTTTACCACTTTAATTCCTTTTGCCAGAACACGGTATTCCATTTTCGGCTTGGTAATCATTGCAATTTCTTCTTTGGATTTCCCCTGATCTTCCGCATAGTGCTGAAGTTCTTTTACAGAAGATTCTTTCCTGGAAACATCAGCGTGAAGCAGTACGGTTTTCCCCATTGCCGACA
The DNA here is from genome assembly GCA_023460855.1 of Bacteroidota bacterium. GTDB lineage: Bacteria > Bacteroidota > Bacteroidia > Flavobacteriales > Weeksellaceae > JAEWOS01. The sequence continues at coordinate 196,246 of JAEWOS010000003.1, forward strand.
TTGGCAGGAAGAACGCATAGTCTTTCATTTTCACAAAAACGTTTTCATTTTTTGAATTTTTCAGCGTAATCCAGCATCCTTTTTTCTCGCAAACGCCGGAAACTTCTCCTCTGATGATTACGTCTTTCAGTTCATCAGTTTTGCCCAATGCAGTAATTACCTGATCCGGACTCTGAACGTTGAACGTAATATCTTCTGAAACGCCTGCTCCGTATTCTGTTCCGGGAAGGGCTTCAGCAATTTTCACAGGTTTCTGGGCAAACACGGTTACCGAAAAACCGAACATCATTAATAATAACAATTTTTTCATAGGTGCAAATTTACATTATTTTGGTAATACAGGGGGTCTGATTTTTTCCCTGTAACTGTGTAGTGTTTTGAGGAAGTTTTCGATATCGTCGAGTTCAGATTCGTCTGAGGCAAAGGACGTTATCATTTCTGATTTTTTCGAAATTAGGGCACCTTTCGAAACTACTTTTTCGTCGGGCATTCCGTCGCTGTACTGTTCCAGAACTTCGCGCAGATCGGCAAACATTCCGTTGTGCATATAAGGACCGGTTTTGGAAACTTCACGCATCGTCGGCGTCTTAAATTTACCGACGTCTTCCGGATTCTTGGTGATTTCATATCTGCCCAGATCTTCTTCCTGAGTTCCAATCTGCGTAAGCCCAAGATTGTGATATTTGTTATCCGAGAAATACGGCGTATTGTGGCAGTTGATGCAATTGGCTTTCGTGCGGAAAAAATGCAGTCCGCGAACTTCTGAATCCGTGAAAAGTTTTTTGTCCCCGGAAATAAATTTATCGAATTTTGAAGGCGGACTCACCAGCGTTCTTTCAAAAGTTGCTATTGCTTTTGCCACGCGGTCTTCGGTTACTTTTTTATCGCCAAAAGCCTTGATAAAGTAATCCTGGTAACCTTTAATTTTCCTGATGCTTCTGACAGCCAGCCTGGAATGCATATTCATTTCGATCGGGCTTTCCAGCGGTGTTTTCACCTGTTCTTCCAGCGTTACAGCGCGTCCGTCCCAAAAATAATCATCGGAAAAAGCAACATTTACAATCGTCGGAGTGTTACGCACGCCCTGTTGTCTATCGTGTCCGTAAGAAACTCTGCGCACATCCGCCCACATCAGTTCGGGATCATGGCAGCTCGCACAGGAAATCTGTCTCGACTGTGAAATTCTCGGATCGAAAAACAGAAGTTTGCCAAGTTCAGCCTTCGCATCTGAATACGGATTGTTTTCCGGAAATACCACTTTCGGCAGAACGCCGATATCCTTAAAACCTTCGCGCGCTTCATCGAAAAGCAAAGCTTCGGGCCAAAGATCAGGATTTCCGCTTCCGTAAAGATCGCGTAGTTCCGCTTTGGAATAGCCGTAATAAACCTTTTCATACGATGTAAAGGAATAAACAGCTGCAATAAGAACCAGCAAAAAAAACGGCGTTTTCAGGTTTTTCATAAATGCGCGACAAAAATAAGCATTCTCCTATTCAGTAAAAGCTACAGAGATATTTATCATACTTATTACATGGTATTGATTGCCAAAACCACCGTATGTTAAAAATGATTTTTCACAAAAAAAAGAGGCCTAAACCTCTTTTTCTGATTACATTCCGTTGATGTAGCGCTGCAGTTCCTGTTTTGAACTGTTGGAAACAAGCGCTCCGTAAACTGCATAGTAATTCTGCCTGTCCACGCATCTTGAATATAATTTTTTCGCTACTTCCAGCCGTTTGCTTTCCATGACAAACACGGACATGATTTCGCGGATCTGCAGCGCTGAAAACGCAGAGTTTGCTGCCTGCGCTGAGATGAACTGCAGTTTCCTGTTGTCTGTACCGTTCATCATCAGCATATCCATGAATCTGTTGAAATGATCACCGGACATTACATTTCCGCCACCGAAATATCCTGAATTGCCATATCCGTTATTGAATGTTCCGTTGTTATAGGAATTGTTGTAAGGACTGTTCCACACGTCATCCCACTGATTGAAACCGTACGTCTGGTTGCGCACCGGCACCGTATCTAGCAGATAAAGTCCCTGCCTCGTAAAGAAATCCAGAATCATTCTGCTGTAATTCTGTACATTCAGGCGCGTTCTGTAAATCAGAAAATTTCCTTCATAGATAGAAATCGGCATAGATCCCGAACCTAAGTCAAAAAATCTGAATTTTCCTGTTGAATTGCTGATCTGCTGATCTCCAATCTGAACGGTGAAATAACCGCCTTCAGGAATTCTCAAAAACACTTCGGAATAACCAAAATTCTGATTCCAGTGATATTGTGGATACTGTGCAGAAGAATTATTCTGACCGCGCATTCCGTTTGGCGTTGTGAATACGCCCCGTCTTTCTGTTTCTGTAGTTTTTGTAGCGGAATTTACTGCTGATTTTTGCTGAGTCCGCATTTCCGCAGTGGAAGCTTCATTTCTTAACAGTTCTCCGGCTTTTCCGGCTTCCTGTCCAAAGGCAATCATCCCAAAGATCACTGCACCTAAAGTAAAATATTTTTTCATCCTGATAAATTTTAGAATTTGTACTGATTCGTATTATTCTACAAATGTGCCAAAATGGAAACTATCACATAAACTCCCGTTAAAAACGAAAATATTTTATAATTAATAGTTATATATTGAATATATTTAATTAATTACACCAAAATTATTCACAAATACGAAAAATATTCTGCTGAAAACTCTGATTCTGAAGTATCTACTTGTTTTCCAGAATATTAGGATCGCCATCGCAGGATCAACACAATAAAAAAAAGAGAAGCCGAAACTTCTCTTTTAATATTTTTCATGTGAATCACTATTACATATGAATTGCAATTTTTCCGGTTGCATCCAAAGCGGCTTCTTTAATGGCTTCTGCAAAAGTTGGGTGCGCGTGAGACATTCTTGCGATATCTTCGGCACTTGCACGGAATTCCATGGCAGTAACAGCAGCGGCAATCATATCTGCAGCTCTTGCGCCAATCATGTGAACACCTAAAACTTCATCGGTTTTTTCATCAGCAATAATTTTGATGAATCCGTCAATATCTCCTGAAGCACGGCTTCTTCCCAAAGCTCTCATCGGGAAATTACCTACTTTAATCGCTTTTCCTTCTTCTTTCAGCTGCTCTTCGGTTTTTCCAACTCCGGCAACTTCCGGCCAGGTGTAAACAACTCCAGGAATTAAATTGTAATTGATGTGAGGTTTTTGTCCGGCCAACTGTTCTGCCACCAAAACGCCTTCTTCAGACGCTTTGTGAGCCAACATCGCTCCCTGAATTACATCACCGATTGCATAAATATTCGAAACATTGGTTTGAAGATGCTCATTCACTTTAACTCTTCCTCTTTCGTCCAGTTCAACACCTGCTTTTTCAACAGCCAAACCATCGGTGTAAGGTCTTCTTCCCACAGAAACCAAAACATAATCACCTTCAACAGAAACTTCCGCTCCTTTCTTATCTTTCCCGCTTACTTTTACGGTATTACCGTTTCTTTCAACCGCTTCAACCGCTGTAGAAAGCATGAATTTTACGCCCTGTTTTTTCAGAACTTTCTGAAGTTCCTTCGACAAAGCACCATCCATTCCCGGAATAATTTTGTCCATGTATTCCACAACCGTTACTTCAGAGCCGAGTCTTTTACAAACCGAACCCAGTTCCAGACCGATAACTCCACCACCGATTACAACAAGATGTTTCGGAATTTCTTTCAGGTTTAACGCTTCCGTAGAAGTGATGATTCTTTCTTTGTCAATATTGATGAATGGCAACGATGAAGGTTTGGAACCAGTTGCGATAATGATATTTTTCGATTCTATGACTTCTGAAGAACCGTCGTCTTTCGTTACTTTTACATGAGTCGCGTCTTCAAAACTTCCGACACCTTGGAAAACAGTAATTTTGTTTTTGTCCATCAGGAACTGAATCCCTTTCGTTGTCTGGTCCACCACTTCGTTTTTACGCTCTACCATTCTTGCGATATCCGCTTTCGGCGATTCAACAGAAATTCCGTGGCTGGCAAAATTATGAACAGCGTTGTGAAAATGCTCAGAACTGTCCAGAAGCGCTTTCGAAGGAATACACCCGACATTCAGACAGGTACCTCCCATCGTAGGATATTTTTCAATAATCGCTGTTTTGAAACCTAACTGTGCTGCGCGGATCGCTGCTACATATCCGCCGGGACCGGAACCGATAACCGTCACATCGAATTGACTCATTTTTATTTTTTATTTAAAAGATTTTAAAAAGTTGATGCTTTATTGATAAAAGCCCTGCAAAATTACGAAAAAATCATCATCGAACGACTTTGATGGAAGTCCCGCATAAATAAAAACCTGACTTTGTAACTGCGCATCAATTTTCCTGAAAGACATTTGGCTCCGATTCTCTATCCGCTGAAAATTTTCACAAAAATTAGAAAACATTGGCTACTTTTGTTAGATTAATCTAACTTTGCAGCATGAGCAAAAAAGGCTGGCGCTCCGAACGCAGTTCCAACAGTTTATCTGAATCTTTTTCTTCGGTTCATGTTCCGAAAGATGCGGGATTCTGGCGCAAGCTTTTCGCATTTGCAGGTCCCGGAATGATGGTAGCTGTTGGCTATATGGATCCCGGAAACTGGGCGACAGATATTGCCGGTGGTGCAAAATTCGGCTATACCCTGCTCGCAGTAATCCTCATTTCGAATTTATTCGCAATGGTTTTGCAGCATCTTTCAGTGAAACTTGGCGTTGTTGCAGAACGTGATCTTGCGCAGGCCTGCAAAGACCACTTTAACCCAAAAGTGAACTTCGTGCTGTGGGTTTTCTGTGAAATTGCAATTGCAGCCATGGATCTTGCAGAAGTAATCGGAACTGCTATTGCCCTGAATTTGCTATTCGGAATTCCGCTGACATGGGGAGTTGCGATTACCATCATAGACGTATTTATCATTCTGATGCTTCAGGCAAAAGGATTTCGGTGGCTGGAAAGTGTGGTTGCCGGTCTCATTTTTATCATCCTGCTTTGTTTTGGTTATGAACTGATTTTAACCAGACCGGATATTTTCCCAATTCTTGAAGGCCTGGTTCCGAAAAAAGAAATCGTAACCAATCCTTCCATGCTATACATCGCAATCGGTATTCTGGGAGCTACGGTTATGCCTCATAATCTGTATCTGCACAGCAGCATCATCCAGACAAGAAATTACGAGAGAACTGAAGAAGGAAAAAAGGAAGCGATCAAATTTGGAACGATCGACAGCACCGCTTCACTAATGATCGCATTTTTCATCAATGCAGCGATTTTAATTGTTGCTGCTGCAACTTTTCATGGAACACCATACGAAGATATTGCAGATATTCACGATGCGCACCGAATGCTGGAACCCTTGCTCGGCACTTCACTCGCAAGTATAGCCTTTGCAGTAGCACTACTCGCATCCGGACAAAATTCCACCTTAACAGGAACGCTTGCCGGACAAATCGTAATGGAAGGTTTTCTGAATATCCGGTTAAAACCCTGGCTGCGAAGGCTGATTACCAGATTGATTGCCGTAGTTCCCGCATTTATTGTTTCAGTGCTGTACGGCGCAGAAGGAACTGCAGATCTACTGGTTTTAAGTCAGGTCATTCTTTCGATGCAACTAAGTTTTGCCGTGGTACCGCTCGTGATGTTTACGAACAGTAAATTAAAAATGGGGAAATTTGTAAACGGCAGCATCCTTAAAATCATTGTATGGATTATCACAGCCATTATAGTTTTTCTTAATTTATATCTGCTTTACGAAACTTTTTTCCCTTCCGCCTAAAACAATAAAACACGAGTTCACTTTTCGGAACATGCTGTGTATTTCCTTACAGCTAATTCTGCCCTTTTGTCCGCAAAAATTATTTGGCAGTAATTTTGAAAATGAGTGTTAACTAAACCAAAGTAATATGTCAGAAAATCAGGATAAATTCGACGAAAACCTCCAGAACGAGGAAGCACTGAATACCGAAAACATCGAAGAGAATTCAGAAAATTTGACCACAGAGAACAATGCAGCGGAACAATTGGCAGAAGAAAAGGACCGTTACATGAGGTTGTATGCCGAGTTCGAAAATTATAAGAAAAGAACTGCGAAGGAAAAAATGGAATTCTTTCAGTACGCCAATCAGGACATGATGATTTCCATGCTTGGAATTCTGGATGATTTTGAACGCGCGCTCAAAGAAATTTCAAAGACCGGAAATGAGGACGAACTGAAAGGTGTGGATTTAATTTATCAGAAATTCCGCAACAAACTGTTTGAAAAAGGTCTTAAAGTAATCGAAGTGAATGGCGGAGACGAATTTAATGTTGACCTTCATGAAGCAATCACACAGATTGCGGCACCTTCCGATGATCTGAAAGGCAAAATAGTGGATGTAATCGAAACGGGCTACACATTAAATGACAAAGTAATCAGATTTGCGAAGGTTGTTACCGGACAGTAACTGAAGCCTGCAAGAAATCTGACTCCGGAATTATCAGATTCCGCTTCTTCTTAAAAATATAAAAATGTCTAAAAGAGATTATTACGAAGTACTTGAAGTATCAAAGAGTGCTACCGCTGAAGAAATAAAAAAAGCCTACAGAAAACTGGCCCTGAAATATCACCCGGACAAAAATCCAGGCGATTCTGCTGCAGAAGAGAAATTTAAAGAAGCAGCAGAAGCTTATGAAGTACTGAGCGACGCTGATAAGAAAGCGCGCTACGATCAGTTTGGCCATGCCGGACTTGGCGGCGCAGGCGGTTTCGGCGGCGGCGGTTTTGGCGGCGGAATGAGCATGGAAGATATTTTCTCGCAGTTCGGTGATATCTTTGGCGGACAGTTTGGCGGCGGATTTGGCGGATTCGGTGGCGGCAGAACCCAACAGGTTCGCGGTTCCAATTTGCGGGTACGCATCAAGCTAAACCTTGAAGAAATGGTTAACGGGACGCACAAAACCATCAAGGTTAAAAAAATGAAAGCCGCAGAAGGTGCTACATCAAAAACCTGTTCTACCTGTAATGGTGCCGGAGTTCAGGTAAAAATCATGAATACGATGTTCGGGCAAATGCAGACGCAGGCAACCTGTGGAACATGTCAGGGAATCGGAAAAGTGGCCGACAAAATTCCTTCCGGAGCCAACGATCAGGGACTGATCAGAGCCGAAGAAGAAGTAACCATTAATATTCCTGCCGGCGCGAGAGACGGAATTCAGCTCAATGTGCGCGGGAAAGGTAATGACGCTCCTTTTGGCGGAACTCCCGGAGATTTGCTCGTGGTTGTAGAAGAGGAAGAAGACAAAGTAATCAAGCGCGAAGGCGACAATCTTCACCAGGAACTTTACATTTCATTTGCTGAAGCAGCACTGGGAACGCAACGTGAAATAGGAACCGTAGGCGGTAAAGTAAAAATAAAAGTGGATGCCGGAACACAGTCAGGAAAAATCCTCAGACTTGCCGGAAAAGGCCTTCCAAGTATAGACAGCTACGGAAAAGGCGATATGTTCGTACACATTAATGTGTGGACCCCGCAAAATCTTTCGGAGGAACAGCGCGAATTCTTCGAGAAGCAACTTGAGGATGCCAATATGGTTGCACAGCCTTCCGGAAAAGAAAAAACTTTTTTTGATAAGGTCAAAGACCTTTTCAGTTAAATGAACAATTGACAAATATCAACAAAAGAGGCTTTAATCAGGCCTCTTTTTTGTATTATTTTCACCGATTCTATGAAAATAAAGACCAACATTTCCCGCTTTGTACTTCTGCCGGCAGTTGCGGTTTTGCTCTCGTCATGCAATTCCAAATACAGAATCTGGGTCGGAAAAGAAAATGAGCAGAAAATTTTCAATCTGAGTTACGGCGCACACAAGAAACAGCGTATGGATGTGTTTTTGCCTGCTAATTACGCTCAGGACAGTCCGGTTGTTATGATCGTTCACGGCGGTTCCTGGAAGTACGGTAATAAAGAACACATGCTGATGATACAGAATCACCTGTTTAAACAGAATATTCCGACAGTAAACATCAATTACAGACTTGTAAACAACCGGGAAAACATCCGGTATCACCATCAGCTGCAGGACATAGCTTCGGCAATTTCCTCATTTAACGCAATTACAGACCGTGCAAATCTTCTCCCGGACAATTATATTTTACTCGGTGAAAGCGCTGGAGCGCATCTCGCGCTGCTTTACGGATATAAAAATCCGGATCAGATCAGGAAAATTATTTCAATGAGCGGTCCGACTGATTTCTATACATCTGATTTTCTAAAATCAAAGTATTCCATCTACGCCTCTCCCACTTTTGAAGATGTGGTCGGCGAGAAATTCAGCAGAAAAAATCTTTCAGAAAAATTTATTGAAGCAAGTCCGCTTGCTAATGTCAGTCCGGTTCCGACGATGATTTTTCAGGGAGATACCGATTTCATGGTGAACAGAAATCAGGGAATAAAATTAGACAGCGTGCTTACTGCGAACAATATTCCGCACAAATTTATCTACATGAAAAATACCGGACATACCCCGCGGTTTTTCAGCAAAAAGAAACGCGACAGCATTATACTGCCTGAAATTACCAACTGGATTAAGAATTAATAAACTGAAATCAGTGACCTTCCGGATGGTCGTGATGTTCATGATGGTGATGATGTTCGCTCACCTTTCCAAAAATAATTTTAAGGATTACCGGCAGCGTTGTAAAGAGAACGAGAATCAGGATGATGTATTCCAGATGTTCTTTCAGGTCGATTCCAAATCTATCTATAAATACTTTATCGAGGTAATGACCTGCAAAAATCAGAGAAAAAGACCACAGAAGTCCGCCGATAATATTATCGCGCAAAAAACGGTTTTTATCCATTTTCACAATTCCGGCAACAATAGGAAGGAAGGTTCTTACAATCGGAAGAAATCTCGCCATGATTACAGCCAGACTTCCGTGCTTTTGAAAGAAATCGTTCGCCTGATAAAGATATTTTTTCTTGAAGAACAGGCTGTCCGGTCTTTTATAAAGTCCTGGTCCGGCTTTGCGTCCAAAAAAATATCCTACTTCGTTACCCACAATTGCTGCAAGAGCAACGGCAAGTGATAGAATGGTGGTATCCATTAAATCGCTGCCGGTAGAGCCAAAAGTTTCTGTAATCAGTTCTACAGAATAAATTCCACTAATGAACAGCAGGCTGTCTCCCGGAAGAAAAAAGCCCACGAAAAGTCCTGTTTCAGCAAAAATAATGAACAGAACAAGCCAAAAACCGCCTAATCTGATGTAGAATTCCGGATTCAGTAAATCCTTCCAGCTTTCGAAGTGCTCCATTTAAGAAATTTAGTACAGCAAAAATAGGCTAAAAAGGCAGGAAAGGAAAGAATTTAATAAAGTTTAACAGCGGTATTTTCCTCAAAAAATGCCATTTAATTTTCTCACGGGATGATGTGCTGAAAATCAGTCGTCCTGATGTTTTTTTTCTTCCACCGCATAAGCATGTATGATTTTCCGTACAACCGGATGACGCACCACATCTTCTTCCGTAAGATGTACGAAACCGATCTCCGGAACATCTTTCAGAATTCTCATCGCTTCTTTAAGCCCTGATTTCTGCTTTAGCGGTAAATCGACCTGACTCGGATCTCCGGTGATGATAAATTTTGCATTCATCCCCATTCTTGTCAGAAACATTTTCATCTGCGAATGCGTGGTATTCTGCGCTTCATCCAGAATTACAAAAGCTTCATCGAGCGTTCTTCCTCTCATGAAAGCGAGCGGCGCCACTTCAATTACTTTTTTCTCGATAAATCCTTCCAGTTTTTCGTGCGGAATCATATCGCGCAATGCATCATAAAGCGGCTGTAAATAAGGATCCATCTTTTCTTTGAGATCTCCCGGCAGAAATCCAAGGCTTTCGCCGGCTTCTACAGCAGGTCTTGTCAGAATGATTCTTTTCACTTCTTTATCCCGGAGCGCACGCGCGGCTAATGCAACAGAAGTATAAGTTTTCCCTGTTCCGGCCGGACCGATTGCAAAAACCATATCCTTTTTATCAACTTCGCGAACCAGCTTCTTTAGGTTGGTAGTTTTCGCCTTGATAATTTTTCCGTTGACACCTTTTACAATAATATCCTGATCGAATACAAGGTGCTTTTCGGTTTCGTCTTTAATGTTGAGAATATTCTCCACATCTTTTAAGGTAATGGAATTATGGCGGCTGATGAAACTGACGATATCGTCGAGTTTCTGCTTCAGAATATCCAGCGCTTCCTGATTTCCCATAGCAAAAACATAGGCATCACGGCCAGTAATTTTAAGCGTCGGAAAAGAAGATTTTATAAGATTGAAATATTGGTTGTTAACCCCGTAGAAATTTTTGGTATCAATTCCTTCGATATCGTAAGTCAGTTCGAACATTCAGTAATCAGAATTATAAATTTACAGTTTTAAAAATAGGGTTTATTTCCCAATCCGGACGTATTACTTTTCCACATTCTTCGGAAAAACTGATAATTTGGTTAATTTTGTACTTCGCTTTTTTCACGCTGCAAATGTCCATCATTACTCTTACTTCAGATTACGGAACCACCGATTACCGCGTCGCAGCGATTAAAGGTACGATCCTGAACCTGAACCCTGATGCGAAGATGGCAGATGTAACCCATGAAGTGCAGGTTTACAATCTTTTGCAGACTTCCTACATCGTGAAAAATGCATACCGCTATTTCCCGAAAGGCAGCATTCACGTGATTTGCGTAGATTCCTTTTTTCATAAAGAGCGGAAAAACCTCATCTTCAAATTCGACGGGCATTATTTCATCAGCGCCGACAACGGTGTGCTGAGTCTTATTTTTTCCGAGATTAAACCAGAAGGCGTGTGGGAAATAACATACACCAACCGTTTCGATGATCAGATCGGTTTAACGGCGACCGATATTTTTGCACAGGCAGCGGTGCATCTTCAGAATGGCGGTCTTCCTGAAGTAATCGGAAGAAAAGTGAAGACTGCTAAACTGCTTTCGAGCCCGAAAGCCGGATCCAAGGATGATCTGATTTTTGGAGAAGTAATTTATATCGACAATTTCGGTAATATCGTTTCCAATATTCCGTACAGACTTTTTGAGCAGAATCAGGCCAGTTTCAACAGTTTTACCATTAAATTCCGGAACCTTGCGCTTTCAAAAATATACCGTTCGCACAGCGAAGTTGTTACGAGCTGGGAGAATGAAAGCAGCTTTCACGGAAAACCCGCAGCGATTTTTAATGACAACGGACTTCTGGAACTTACGATCTATAAAGGAAGCATTGAAAACGGCGCGAAAACACTTTTCGGCCTGAAAGTGGGGGAAAAAATCTATATTGAATTCGAAAATAAGCTGTAAGAATATACAATTGCAGATAATTCATCAAAATTATTTTCCCTGCTGTATTCTTCGAAAAAAATAAATGCATTTTACATTTTTAAGGCATCATTTAGCGGAGTATACTGCTTAAGTAAAGCAGCACAGCAAATGCGAAATAAATTTTATCTTTGCGAAAATCAAAATTAAGAAATGGCAGAATATAAACTCTTACTTCCTTCCATGGGCGAAGGTGTGATGGAAGCAACCATCATCAGCTGGCTTTTCAGTGAAGGCGATCAGGTGAAGGAAGACGATTCCGTGGTGGAAATTGCGACAGACAAAGTAGATTCCGATGTTCCGACACCGGTTTCGGGAACTATTGTAAAAATACTGAAGCAAAAGGACGAAGTTGCAAAAGTAGGAGAAGCCATCGCAATACTTGAGACTTCCGGCGGCGAAGAAGCTATTTCTGCACAGCCGCAGGAACCAAAAGAAGCAGCAGAGGTAAAAACTGAAATCCCGCAGCTTTCCAGCGAAGAAATTAAAGAACTGGAGAAACCACTTGCGTCAGCGGAAAAAGTGGAATTTTCCGGCGACCTGTATCTGTCTCCGCTTGTAAAATCCATTGCACAGCAGGAAAATATTTCTGAACAGGAACTGAAAACAATCAAAGGTTCCGGGCTTGAAGGCAGAATTACGAAAGAAGATATCCTTTCGCATGTAGCAAACCGTGGCGAAGCAAAAGCCGCTCCTGCCGTAGCTGCAACAACACAAACAAGTGCTTCACAACCAGCACCAACTGCACCTGCAGTTTCCGCGCCTTCAATTCCTGTAGGCGAAGGAGATGAAGTAATTCAGATGGACCGCGTACGCAAAATTATTGCCGATGCGATGGTTAACAGCAAACGTATTTCTCCGCACGTTACTTCTTTTATTGAAAGTGATGTAACGAACGTTGTTAAATGGCGTGCAAAAAATAAGGGCGTTTTCGAAAAGAGAGACGGTGAGAAACTTACCTTCATGCCGATTTTTGTAAAAGCAGTGGTGAAAGCGATTCAGGATTTCCCAATGATCAACGTTTCTGTTGACGGAGATAAAATCATCAAAAAGAAAAATATCAATATCGGAATGGCAACTGCTCTTCCCGACGGCAACCTGATTGTTCCGGTTATCAAGAATGCAGACCAGCTTTCACTTTCCGGACTTGCAAAAGCGATCAACGATCTTGCACACAGAGCGAGAAATAAGAAACTGAAACCTGAAGATACACAGGGCGCTACCTACACTATTTCTAATGTCGGAAGTTTCGGAAACCTGATGGGAACACCGATTATTCCGCAGCCACAGGTTGCAATTCTCGCAATCGGAGCGATCGTGAAGAAACCTGCAGTGCTGGAAACAGAAGAAGGTGATGTAATTGCGATCCGTCAGATGATGTTCATGTCACATTCTTACGACCACAGAGTTGTAGACGGTTCTCTTGGAGGACTGTTCCTGAAGCATGTCCACGATTATCTTGAAAACTGGGATATCAATACGGAGATTTAATAATCCTGTATCCAACCTAAAAGCAAGAGCACCGGAATATCTCCGGTGCTTTTCTTTTGGGAATTTCTTGACTGACATAAAAAAAACCTGCATTGCTGCAGGTTCTGTATTATTTGAAGAAGAATTATCTTCTTTTTCTCTTTTCAATTTCTGTCCACGGTCCGCCTTCATGCTTGTAACGGATTACTTCGAAATCTTCAAAATCGTCTGTCTTGTACACGATGTTATCATCGGTTTCCTGGAACGGTGTGATGTAGAAGAAATCTTTATCTTTCTTATCACGCTTGTCTCCCATTTCTACCGTAGGAACCAGCTGTGAAATCTGGTAGCCCGGAACATAGGTATGAGTTTCTGTAAAGAACTCGGTATCTTTTTCATTCGGAGCGATATCCACGATTTTGAAATCGTCTTCATTTACCCAGAGATAATATTTCTTTTCCTCTTTGCTCTTCTTATTGAAAGTGGTAAAGTAATACAGTCTTTTTGGAACCAGTTCCTGAATTTTTTCAGCGTTCACACCTGTGTAGTACATATCTCCTGACGGATCCACATACGATTCGATGTTGTACGGAATTAGCGGATTGTTGTAATCTTTTCTCGTAAAATACTGAGTAAGTGATTTGTTGGCGTCGTAACGCAGTTTTGTTTCCTCTTCATTTAACTCTTTCGAAGGATTTGCAGGATTGATTTTCTTCACAAAGTTGTAAAGAACAACCGGTTTAATACCTTTTAAGTGAGGTACAGCCTTCAGTTCCTCCATTTTGGAAACCCAGTAATACTGCTGGAAGTAATCATCCTTATCTCTGTCTTTAACGGATTTTACGGAAGCTGCAAGTTTTTTAGAATTTAAGTAGTTGGAATATTTACCCTGCGCAAAAGCTCCCGCAAAAACAAATAAACTAAGAAGTAAAGCTAAGTTTTTTTTCATTTTCTAATAAAATTTTTATCAATGTTCAAATATAATTATTTATTAGATAAAATTAAATCCAAAGAGTTAAAAATTTTCTTTAATAGCTTTCCTGATGTACGTTTACTGCGCGTCCGCTTGGATCGTTCATTTCGCTGAACGCTGCATCCCAACGCAGGGCAACAGGTGTGGAGCATGCCACAGACGGAACAGAAGGAACGGTTTTCGAAGCAGCTTCACCCGGAAAATGCGACTCAAAAATAGCACGGTAGCGATATTCTTCCTTGCTTCTTGGCGTGTTAACCGGAAAACGGAAAGCTGCATTTTCCATCATATCATCGCTCACTTCATCGTCGGCAACCTGCTTTAAAGTGTCAATCCAAAGATAACCTACGCCGTCGCTGAACTGTTCTTTCTGCCGCCACAGAACTTCTTCCGGCAGTAAATCCTCGAACGCTTTGCGCAAAATCCACTTTTCCATCCTCCCCTCTTCCTTCCGGATCATTTTATCTTCCGGATTCACCTGCATGGCGATATCCATAAATTCTTTGTCGAGGAACGGCACTCTTCCCTCAATTCCCCAAGCCATTAACGCTTTGTTTGCCCGGAGACAGTCGTACAGGTGAAGATTATTGAGTTTTCGAACGGTTTCTTCGTGAAATTCACGGGCATCAGGTGCTTTATGGAAATACAGATATCCACCGAAAAGCTCGTCGGAACCTTCTCCGGAAAGTACCATTTTAATTCCCATAGATTTTATTACACGTGCAAGAAGATACATCGGCGTTGATGCCCTAACCGTTGTCACATCATAAGTTTCAAGGTGGTAAATAACGTCGCGGATTGCATCCAGACCTTCCTGAACCGTAAAATTAATTTCGTGATGCACAGATCCGATATGATCTGCCACTTTTTGGGCAGCAGCAAGATCCGGCGAACCTTCAAGACCGACTGCGAAACTGTGCAGCCTTGGATACCACGCTTCCTGCTCATTGCCGCTCTCGATTCTCTGCCTCGCAAATTTTGCTGTAACCGCAGAAATAATTGAACTGTCCAGACCGCCGGACAACAGCACGCCGTAAGGTACATCCGTCATTAACTGACACTGAACTGCGGCTTCGAGGCCGCTTCTGATTTCTGAAATATCGGTTTTGTTCTCCTTTACCTCGTCAAAATCCTGCCAAGTTCTCTGATACCATTGCTGCAGCTCCATTCCATCGGAACTGTAGAGCAAATGTCCCGGAAGAAAGCTTTCGATCCGGGTACAAACGCCTTCCAGCGCTTTCAGCTCGGATGCGGTATAATAATTACCGTTTCTGTCCCAGCCGTGATAGAGCGGACAAATTCCCATATGATCACGTGCAATTAAAAAATTTCCGGTTTGCTGATCATAGAGCGCAACTGCAAAAATGCCGTTTAGCTTTTCAATAAAATCCTTGCCGTAGCGCATATAAAGCGGAAGAATCACCTCACAGTCCGATTCTGTCTGAAAAGGATAATCAGGAAACTCGTTGCGGAGTTCGCGGTGGTTATAAATTTCGCCGTTTACCGCTAAAACCAGTATTCCGTCGCTGCTGTACAGTGGTTGTTTTCCTGAAGTCGGATCGACGATAGCCAGTCTTTCGTGGGCCATGACCGCAGCTTCATCCATAAAAATTCCACTCCAGTCCGGACCGCGGTGCCGGATTTTCTTTGACATTTCCAAAACCTGAGGTCTTAAGTCCAGGGTATTCTGCTTCGCATTAAAAAGACAAACTATTCCGCACATTTTCCAGTAATTAATCTTTGTTAAATAATATTTTGCAGCAATGATACTATTACTAATAACATCATACAACAAAATATTAATTTTTACGCAATATTTTAATTTAAATCGTAAAAACAACTAAAAAATCACAGCAATTTTTCGAAAACAGTTACGGAAAGCGAAAAAAATAAATTCGGACCGGTCTATCTGAAAAATCTCCACCTCGGAATTACGGCCAGTAACGCCAGACTTGAATAAAAGAAAAGCGCCAAAAGATCGGAGTAAATGAAAGTGTTCAGGAAATACAGATGAAAAAAGAAATGAAGCAGCATTGCCGCCGGAAACAGGAATACACCGATTTTCCGGTAGAAAAATATGAGGATAACAGACAGAATTACGAGCACATCTACTGCGAAGATCAGGTAAAAATACCAGGTCGGAATTTTGATCTGTTCATGCTGCACAAACTGATCGATATCGATCCCGAAGCCCATGAAAGCAGCAATAAGCATCAGTACAAGCGCTGCAATCAGCAACGTCCCCCTGTTTTTTTCAACTCCGTCAAAATACTTTTCATCCATAGCACAAAAATAAAAAAACTTATGGCGTACCATAAGTTTTATTCTGTAATATAATGTGATCAGTTTATTAAATGCTCACGGCGTTGATCAAACGGTTTTTATCGCTCAGATATTCTTCCATCGAGATCATGCTTTCTGTACGCATTACGTCCTGAATATCGTCGATCTGATAAATGATTCTTTTTGCGTCTTCTGTATTTTTGGCTTTCACCTTGCAGAAAATATTGTATTTACCTGAGATTACGCTCGCTTCCACCACATTCGGAATTTCGGAAAGCTCTTTCAAAACTTCCTGCGTACGGTTGGACTTTGTAAGAAGTATACCGATGAATGCCGTAAAATGGTAATCCAGTTTACCGTAATCGATATTAAGAGAAGAACCCAGGATAATTCCGGCATCTTCCATTTTTTTCACGCGAACGTGAATCGTTCCTGCACTTACATCCATCTGCTTGGCAATTTCTGTAAAAGGCATTCTGGTATTTTCCACTAAAAAATCAAGGATCTTCTTATCTATGTCGTCCAGTTGATAGTTCATTTTTTTATATTTATAATTTTATTAACGTAAATTTATATATAATGCAAAAATACGAAAAAATACAATGCAGAATTAAATTATACAAAATTTAAATATTTTTTAACATTATTCGCTTTTCGAAAGATATTTATTATTTGATTGAATCTTTTTTGAGCGAATCCGATTTAGCGGCTTCTGAAGATTTTTTTGATTTTTTCTGTTTTTTGGAGCCTCCAAAGAATCGGTCGAAACTTTTGGTCCACACCACACCGCCACCATATGCCTGATTGTTAGCAGCATTTGTTCCCATACCGATATTCATCGGCTTCGAGTATCCACGCAGTATCAGGCTGCCGTCATTATTTTTGGAAACGTCGTATTCAATAGTTCCCTCACCGGAAAGATAATTCTGATCGGTTTGCGCCGCGTCCCGGGATAACGGGATTCCGAGACCGGTTTTAATGGTCAGTCTTGGAGAAAATGCAACACTTACCCCCGCATTTGCGCGGTCGCCGGTATTGGAAGCCTGATCTCCCTGAACATAATTTAAGTCGATTTGAAATTCGTTGCTGATTGTGTTCAGAACAGAACCTAACTGCCTGAATAAAATATTATATCCGGAACTTTCCGCAATTCCGCCCACATCGCTGAAAAGTCCGCCAGAACTCGCCACATTAAACCTGTTCATCAGAAGAATAGAACCGAACTGCACGACGCGTTCATCGTCCTGACTCATCCTGGATGCAAGTGTTTCCTTAATCTGGCTGGATACATCTACTGCAGTAACATCAAGATCGATTCTTGGATTGGTGAGCGACTGTGTAATTTTGGTTTGCAGCTGTACATCGATCGGCTGTAAGGACATATTCAGATAATCGCCGGCATTTGCCACAGTCCGGAAATAGTTTGCCGTAATATCGAGTTCCGGATCCATCGCGTTGCCGTCCCAGGAAATATAACTGCCTTTTGCGATCTGGAAAGTTCTGTTCAGGATCGCTTTGGAAACGAATGTTCCGCTTTCCACTTCATAGGTTCCGTTCATCGAAATATTTCCCTGTCTGGACATGTTAAAACGCAGAGTGTTCGCATTTCCGCGTACAGAAATATCTCCGATATCATCTCCTACAAGAACGTTAACTGTCGTTCCGCTGTCCACCAGCAAATTGAAATCTACGAGCATATTCGCGCTCGTACTTTCCTTTTCTTCGGTCACAATTACACCGGATTCATTTTCTTTCAGGAACCGCAGCATCTTGAATTCGTCTACAGTTGAATTGGAATTCGAATTAAACGTGAAAACACTGTTATTAAGCGCACGGAACGGTTCATTGCTGTCCGTATTGATCTTCAGTGCACTAACCGGCCCTGAAACATATAAATTTCCCTGACCATACACCCTGCCCCAGAACAAATCATTATCCGCCTGTGTGCTGTTTAGCACCAGCAGATTATCGGCTCTCATAATGAGTTCCACCGCCATTGAAGAAAGTGTTTCAAAATAAATCGCACCGGAAATCGTTCCTGAGGAATTCGCGCGACCGTCCCGAACGCCGATACTGTTCAGTACCGCAGCACCTCTCGTAAGATTAACCACGGTATCCTGAAACGAATAATCTACGCCCGTAAAATTCAGTTTCAGTCCAAAATTATTCAGTGCAATATCGCCGCTGTAATCAATATCATTCAGTGTACCGGTAATATCAAGAATTCCGTTCGCCTTACCGCGCATATTACTGAACACACCCTTTACGAACTGATTAGCAAATTTAAGATCGAAATCTTTCATATCCGCCTGAATATCCAGTGTTGGTGAAGCTGTATTATTGTCGATAGTACCGGTTACTTCAAGATTATTATCGCCGATTATTCCTGCAGAGATTACTTTCGCATCTACATTGAAGACATTCGGAACGTCGCTTTGCTGTGCTGTAATGATCAGGTCGCCCAAATCGTCGCCTTTCATGGTAATCTGGTTCACATTCAAATCTACAACAGGTTCCAGGTTGTCTCCAACCATTCTCAGCTGTATGGTTCCGTTCGCAATACCTTCCATTTCAAGTGCATTTCCGTCACCGGTCATTTCGAGCAGTTTTCCGATCTGAAGATTCCGCACTTCTGCATCTGCTTCGAAATCTTTAGCTGATTTAAACATGGCATGTTTTAACAGGAGCTCGCTGTCTTCGGAATATATCCGGAGATTCTCTATCAAAAAGTCTTTGGTAGCTTTACGGTACGTGATCGAATGATTAAGATCTGGACTGGTATCAATATTCCAAGCGACATTATTAAACTGAACCTGTGTCGGCTCAAATCGAACTACGTAATCTCCGGCTGCGTTCGTGGACTGATTCAGATTTATGCTGTACGCTTTCAGTTCCTCGGATTTTTCTTCTTCCGGTGTGCCGTGCAGGAAATTTGCAGCAATATGTAGCAGTTGATTATTTTCATTGCGGCCCGTAACCGTAAGATCTTTGAATATATTTGAGCTGTACTGTGCTCGGTCTGCCCGTACGAAAATCTGTTCGTCGAGATTTGCGGTGTTTATTCTAACGACTAAATTCTTAGCGGTTGCGCTGTCGTGCTTAATTTTATTTTCTTCGGTTATTTGATAATCTGGATTGATCTGAGCCAGCACCCGGTCTGCATTGGTGACTTCCTCTTTTGTGGTCATCATATATTTGAGATCTTCGGCATCAAGGTTCAGCACCAGATTGTTTCCGTTGCCATCGTAAGAACCTGTTACAAAAGCTCCTTTCGGAATACTTAAATCTTCCATAAAATAATCCACGAGTCCCTGCCGCACATCAAATTCCATGTTAAAATGCTGTCCCCGGTAAAGTTTTCTTGGAGGCGGACCCACCAGAATTTTACCAATTCCGTTTTCAATCATACCAGCCAGATCGCCGAGTTCATATCTGCCGGTAATTTTGCCCTCTACAGCTCCCGGTGCATTTACCGCGACAATTCTGTTTCCGTTTTCGAAAAAAGCACGCACTTCTGCATTCGGAATCATGTAGTTCTTTGTGCCGGTCGCAAAAGAAAGATTACTGACTTTCGCATCCAGATCCATGTCATTCAGATTCGTCATCGCAATTTTTCCGTCAATCACTCCGCTTACGATCTGATTTCCGGCCGCTCCTGTGAAATAGTTGATGTTGAGATAACGAACATCGGCATCAATATCTGCTTTAATTCTTTCCGTTTTAAAATCAATCAGGCCTTTTACATTTGCTTTTGCCTGTTCATCATTGACGTTGACGATTCCGAAATACGTCCGGTGATCCAGTAAACCGTCCAGATAGAGATTGTTGATTTCCTTTCCTGCAATTTCAACTTTCGTGATATTCGACTTAGTCCGGATGCGCATGGTATTCACATCAAAACTCTGACCGTCCAGTTCCACATGGCCGGAAACCAGACCAACCGAATTATTCTTTGTAATTGCAGCCGTATTCAGATCCCAGATATCTACTTTACCTTTATATTTCGGCATATCAGTACTGAAATCCGTGAGATAGAAATTATTGAGTTTTGCGCGGCCGATTCCGGTTGTTAAAGTTGCATTCGGTGCATAAACCTGCGTAGGTGTCACGCGTACAGAACCATCATATCTTAGCCTTCCGAAGTCGTCAGCAAAATTTTTCATCCTTGACGAAATGAAAGTGGGAAGCATCGCTTTCAGGCCGATATAAGTGAAATCAGTAGACAGTTTGTTCGTTTCAATGATAAAATCGCCATCCAGAAGATTCCGGAGGCGCATGGTATGCGTATAAATATTGACATCGCGGTTGCCGAGTACGAAACTGTTCAGCCTGAAATCGTTCAGAGGACCGCTCATTTTCCCGCTCATGTTTACCGGCTTATAATTATCCCAGTCTGTCACGAAATAGCTGATATCATAACCGCTGACATAAGAGCCATTCTCCATCGTCATGTCCCAGTGTACCCGGTTTGTAAAATCTGAAAAGCCCGTTGAAGGAAGATTAAATTTGAGATCCCCCTGAAGCAGCGTATTATGCGTGTAAAGCAGCAGATCCTGCAGCGCAAGATATCGGTCTGTAAGTGCAAATTTTGCCGAAAGCGTTTCGACTACGTGTTTCTTACCCCAACGCGAAGTGATAAACGACATCTTGTTGATGTTAGCCGAAACATCACCGCCTTTTACTTTCAGTTCCGGAATGAGAATATTCACATTATAGGCATCAAGCCATTTTCCGTGATCACCTTCGCTGTTTTCATTCACAATAGAAATACGGGAATCCGCAACGAGTATACGGGATTTCAGCTCAAAGGGTTTTTTGGAAGGATCCGATTCACCCTGGTTAAAAAGGTTTGTGAACCTGATAAAATTGGAAATACTGTCGTTCTTGTACGTGATGACTTTCAAATCCATCTGACTTAGCGACATCGACTGAAACTGAAGATTCCGGGAATTATCGATGATGGAAAACCAGTCGGAATCGGCGTAGAGTTTTTTGGCTTTCAGAAAGTGGAACTGTCTGTGGTCTTTTACCCGGACATTATAAATATTGATATCGCCGAAATAGTTCACATCCACACTGTCGAACTCGATCTGCGATTTCATCGTTTCATTCAGCGAACTGATGACGCGCTGTGCTGCCCAGTTCTTTGTTGCGGGCAAATTCACGACGACGAGAAAAGCACCGACAATAAGAACACCCGCCCAAAAAATTACCAGTAACAGTTTCGCCCACCATTTATAGCTTGTAACATCCTTCGCAGCCTGTTCAGTAAATTCTTTTGCAGTTTCTACGGGATGCTGGATGGCGTCTTTAACCAGTTCTTTGGCATTTTCCACACTAACCTCTTCAGGATTGGTGTGTGGCCGCGGATTTTCGTTATTTATATTATTATTCTCTAAATTTGCCATCCTACAATGAGCGAATCAATCATATTAGCTGTTGAATCATCCTGCGACGACACTTCTGCTGCGGTACTGAAAGGCAATACCGTCCTTTCAAACGTTGCTGCCACACAAGCCATTCATAATGAATATGGCGGCGTGGTTCCGGAACTTGCTTCGCGGGCACATCAACAGCATATTATCCCCGTAATACAGCAATGCATCAGCAAAGCAAATATACAACAAAATGATATTTGCGCTGTGGGTTTTACCAGAGGACCGGGCCTTCTCGGATCACTGCTTGTCGGGACTTCCTTTGCGAAATCCTTAGCGATGAGCCTTGATGTTCCGTTAATCGAGGTGAACCACCTTCAGGCGCACATTCTTGCACATTTCATCACGGATGCAAATCCTGTGCCCCCGCAGTTTCCTTTTTTATGTTTGACCGTGAGCGGCGGTCATACGATGATCGTACTGGTAAAAGACTATTTCGATATGGAAATTATCGGAAAAACGTTAGATGATGCTGCAGGCGAAGCATTTGATAAAATCGGAAAAATTTTTGGTCTCGATTATCCTGCAGGACCGATTGTGGACCGGCTTGCACAAAAAGGAAATCCCGAAGCTTTCAAATTCAGCAAATCAAAGGTAGAAGGCTATGATTATTCTTTCAGCGGCGTGAAAACTTCCGTGCTTTATTTTATTCAGAAGGAAGTAAAGAAAAACCCGGAATTCATCCGAGAAAACCTCGAAGATTTGTGTGCATCGGTACAGAAAACGATTACCGATATTCTGATGGACAAATTACAGAAAGCTGCAGTCGAAACCGGGATTTCGGAAATTGCCATTGCCGGAGGTGTTTCCGCCAATTCAGGTTTGCGACAGGCAATGGAGAACCATGCAGCGCAACACGGCTGGAACATTTATATTCCAAAATTCGAATATACCACTGATAATGCCGCGATGATCGGAATGGTAGCACAGCTGAAATACCAAAACGGTGATTTCGCAGATCTTTCGGTATCTGCCACTGCACGTTATCCGCTCGAAGAATCTTTGAAAAAGAATGATAATAACATCAACAGCAAATGAAACTTTTTTACGGTACGGTTTTTCCGGAACCTGAAATTCATCCGGAAGAACAGCAGCACATCACGAAAGTTCTCCGCATGAAAGACGGAGAAAAGATTTATTTAACTGACGGAGCAGGAAACGCCGTTCGTGGAAATCTCGTTCTGGAAGGTAAGAAAGCATCAATCCTGCCACAGGAATTTTTTCAGGATCAGAAACCGCTGAAACCTGCACTGCATATTGCGATCGCAGCGACTAAAAATATTGACCGTACCGAATTTTTCCTTGAAAAGGCAACAGAGCTCGGCGTGAAGGAAATCACCTTTTTGCTCACGGAAAAAACCGAAAGGAAAAAACTCAACATCGAAAAACTGCGTAAACAGGCAATTGCCGCTTCCAAACAAAGTCTCCGCTTTCATTTCCCGGTGATTAATGATCTTACAAAACTCCAGGATTTTCTCAGCGGAAAAGCTTCTTCGAATATTTTCGCTGCGCACTGCCACGAAAACCTCAGCAGAGAAAATTTAAACAGTATTGCTACAGGTGCTGAAAGTGTTTTTCTGATTGGTCCGGAAGGCGATTTTTCTGAACGTGAAATTCAGTTGCTGGCGGAAAAAGGCATAAAGGCTGTGTCGCTTGGAACTCAAAGACTGCGCACTGAAACCGCAGGTGTTTTTGTTGCCGCGTGGAATTATCAGAAATCTTTTGAATAAATCCGGGATTATTCTTCCCGTAAAAATTTCTCAAGGATCTGCTGACCGCTTTTGATAGAATTCAGAGTCCAGCGGATTTTAAGGTTCAGTTGTTTTTCCTCCGGCAGAAAGTGTGGAATTCCGGTTTTGATCAGCTTTTGTTTCAATTCGTACATACAGATCGCTGCCGCAACAGAAACGTTAAAACTTCCCGTAAAACCGTACATTGGAATCGCGACCGTTTCATCACAAAATTCCAGAAAATTTTCTGAAACACCCTGCCATTCCGTTCCAAAAATTAGTGCGACAGGTTCCGTTATTTCAAAGTCGGGCAAAGATACAGCATTCCATTCAGGAGACACAGCAACCAAACGGTAACCGCGGTTGCGGATTTCCTGAAGACTTTCCAGACTGTGCGGCATTTTCTCCACTTGTACCCAGTTTTCGGCACCTTTCGTGACTTCAAGATTCGGATCAAAATCATTTCTTTTTTCCATGGCTACCACATGATGAAATCCGCATGCTTCCACACTGCGGATAATGGCAGCCGCATTTCTGAACTGATAAACATCTTCCAGTACCGGTAAAATAAAACCGGAACTCGCTGTGGCAAATTTTTCTATCGCTTCAACCCTTTCATCTGTCAGAAATTGCCGCAGATGATCATAGATTTGTTGATCTGTCTTCATAGTATTTTCAACAAGTCTCAAATATAAACACAGCGCATCATTCACGAAAATTTCAGAATCAATATTTACAGTTTGGGGGATTTTACATTCAGTTGGCGTAAAATTTGAAATCAAAAACTCATAAATAACTCACTATGAAAAAATTCGCCTTTGCAGCAATCCTTGCACTTACTTCCGGAACATTTATCGTTTCTACCACGCAATCCTGTACAACGCTTGCCACTTCCAGTGTCGGAATTGCCGTTATCAAACAAATTCTGCTTGGCGGAATCAATCAGGCTTCCAATATTTTCAGTAACAAGCAGGCATTTCTGCAGAATGACTTAATTCTTCGGGCATTGCCGGAAAATCTTAGAAGCGTTTACAACGTACTGGACCGCGTTGCCCCGAACCTGGCTAATCAGGGAAAAGATTATATCGCACAGGCCGCTGCATCAACGGTAAATATTTCAACTCCGATTATGAAAAATGCTGTTAATTCACTTGACGCTAACGATGTTTCGAGAATTATGCAGGGAGAAGCAGGCATCGCAACACAGATTCTGCGCGAAAAAAGTCAGCAGCAACTGGTACAGGCAATTGCACCAAAAGTTGATCAGAAACTCAATGAATTCGGAATCGCAAGAAATATCAATATGGCTTTACAGGGAAGTTCGCTTATCGGAAGTATTTTCGGCGGCCAGAATTCCAGCAATATGGCTACAGGCGGTTTAAGCCAGCTTGCAAGCGAACAGATGGTGAACGGACTTTTTAATATTATTCAGAATTACGAAATCCAAAATCAGGGTTCGATCATTAATTCAGTGAGAGGAATCGGCACTTCAACTGCAGTGCAGCCCGTGAGATAAATTCTAAAAATACCCTATCTTTATATTCCCGTTTTTAAAATGGGAATTTTTTTATCAGCAACAATCAACATGGAAAACCAGAACAGCACGAATAATACGGACGAATTTTATAAATCACTGCATCAAAAACTCGAGGATAACCACAATTTTCCGGAGGATTATTTATTTAAATTCATTTTTCCGAACGACAACCTGAAAATGATTGAACTTTATCAGAATTTTGATCAGATTAAGTACACGATTTCCACGAGAGAAAGCAAGAACGGCAAATATGTTTCCGCGAGCATTCTCGCATTTGTACTCGACGCCAATCAGGTGATTGACATTTACAGGAAAGTTTCAGAAATCGAAGGGGTGGTAATGCTTTAAGATCAAATTTCCGGGGCTCCGGCTTCACGGTATTCCTTCAGAATATTATCAAAAACAGTTTTCACCGGTAAAACTTCATCGATCAGTGCGGAAACCTGCCCGATCTCGAGTTCACCCTGTTCCAGATCACCCTCGAACATTCCGCGTTTTGCGCGGGCGCGTCCCAAAGCTGCTTTGAGAACTTCAAAATCTCTTCCGGAATCGTACAGACTGTCCAGTTCATAGAAAAATTTATTTTTCACGAGGCGAACCGGCGCGAGTTCTTTTAAGGTAAGATGTGTATCACCTTCCTTTAAAGTTGTTATCATATTTTTCCAGTCAGCGTGCGAACTCGCTTCTTCCGTGGCTGCAAAACGGGAACCGATCTGTACACCGTCTGCGCCTAAAGTGAGTGCGGCTTTCATTTGTGAACCAAGTGCAATTCCACCGGCTGCAATTAGCGGAACTGAGATATTTTTTTTCACATTCGGAATCAGACAGAGTGTGGTAGTTTCATCTCTTCCGTTATGACCGCCTGCTTCAAAACCTTCTGCAACAACCGCATCAACGCCGGCCTCCTCACATTTCAGCGCAAATTTTGTGGAAGAAACGACATGCGCCACTTTAATACCTTCTTTCTGCAGTGTTTCGGTGTATGTCTTCGGATTACCGGCCGATGTAAAAACGATTTTCACGCCTTCCTCCAGAATTATGCTGATGATTTCCTCCAGATTTGGGTAAAGCATCGGAACATTTACACCAAACGGTTTGTCGGTCGCTTCCTTACATTTCTGAATGTTCTCGCGCAGAATATCCGGATACATGCTACCCGCACCAATCAGCCCCAATCCGCCGCAATTGCTTACCGCCGAAGCAAGACGCCAGCCGGAATGCCAGATCATTCCGCCCTGAACGATGGGATATTGAATCCTGAAAAGCGAAGATATTCTGTTCTGATTTTCACTGTACATTTTTTCTGCAATTCCGAAATGGATGAAGTTTGCCATGGTTGATGATTCTCTTAAAATTTGGTTGATACCGATTAATTCACCGGTATTGAAACAAATTTAGCCATTTCACTGAAGACTAAAAACAAATTTCCTATTCAACAAATAAAAAAAGCGCACAAAAAAGTGCGCTTCATACTTATGACTGATTGGCTTCTGCTTTTTTAAGCTTCACAACTCGAACAGTTCACGAAATTCACCATTAATTCTTTGGAAACTGATGAACTTCTCTGGTAATAAAGCGTCTTCACTCCTTTTTTCCAGGCTTCGATCATCACAAAATTTACGTCTTTTACCGGCATGCTGGAAGGAATCTGCAGATTCAGAGACTGTGCCTGATCGATATACTGCTGCCTTTGCGCAGCCTGAGTTACGATTTCCATCGGTGAGATTTCCTTGAAAGTTTTGAACACAGCTTTTTCGTCGTCTGTAAGTTCTTCAAGATGCTGAACAGATCCGTGGTTCAGCATGATGGTTCTCCAGGTTTCTTCATTATCCAGACCTTTTTCCTCGAGTAATTTTGCAAGGTATTTATTCTTGCGCATGAAGTTTCCTTTCGCAAGGCCTGCTTTGTAATAATTTGATGCGAACGGTTCAATTCCTGGAGAAGTCTGACCTAAAATTGCCGAAGATGAAGTGGTAGGTGCAACCGCCATTAAAGTAGTGTTGCGCATTCCGTAGCCTTTCAGCAATTCCGGTTCACCATAGATGTTGGCAAGCTCTCTTGATGCAGCTTCTGCTTCTTCCCTGATATGACGGAACGCTTTTGCATTAAACTGTGTTGCCTGGAATGATTCAAAAGGAATCATATTTTTCTGCAGGTAGGAATGATAACCCAAAACTCCCAAACCAAGCGCTCTGTGTCTGATCGCGAAATTTCTTGCACCCTGCAGATAAAAATTATCCGCCGTTTTTTCAATAAATTCAGAAAGCACAGCATCCAGGAAATAAACTGCGAGTTTCACTGCATTCGTGTCTTTCCATTCATCAAAAAGTTCAAGATTCATCGATGACAGACAGCAGATGAATGATTCATCTTTCGTGGACGGCAGCATGATTTCCGAACACAGGTTACTCGCATTCACCATTAGTCCGAGATCTTTGTAAACCTGAGGTTTGTTTCTGTTCACATTATCGGTGAAGAAAATATACGGAAGACCTTTTTGCTGACGGCTTTCCAAAACACGTGCCCAAACTTTGCGCTTGTCTGTATCGCCGTCGATCATGTCCTGCATCCAGTAATCCGGAACACAGACACCTGTAAACAAGTTCTGAATCGGGCTTCCGATATCTTTAATCGAAAGAAATTCCTCAATATCACCGTGGTCGATATCCAGATAAGCTGCAAATGCACCTCTTCTGACTCCGCCCTGTGAAACGACATCCATTGCAGTATCAAAAAGTTTCATAAACGATACCGCACCGGAAGATTTTCCGTTGTCGGTTACGGCAGTTCCACGGTTTCTCAGCTCGCCGAAATATCCTGAAGTTCCGCCACCAATTTTGGTCTGCATGATCACTTCTCCCAGCTTTCCCGTGATTCCTTCAATATTATCGGGAACGTGAACATTAAAGCATGAAATCGGCAAACCGCGCTGTGTTCCCATATTTGCCCACACCGGAGATGAAAAGGAAATCCATCCTTTTACGATCATTTCCTTAAAAGCAGGCTGCAGTTCAGGTTTATAAAGGCGTTTTGCTGCGGCAGTGGTAATTCTGTCGATTGCGCCTTCCACGGTTTCGCCTTTCAGCAGATAGCCGCGGTTCAGCATTTGCTCGGACTCTTCATTGAGCCACCATATATCGAGATTCTGTTCTTCCATTATATTTTTTGATTAAAGACATCTGTTTCTGATGTCGTATTAATTTTAACTGTCCGCAGATTTTTGTGCCGGAAATCCGTTTAGAACAAGTCGTTTTCTGTAATGCTCTTGTCGTGCTTCGTGTAATCCACCGGTCTTTTTGCGAAGAAATCGTCCAGGGAATTTGCGAATACCTCCTCTTCGAACCAGACCATTGGTCTGTACTGTTCCGGTGTAACGTTGTAGCGCGTCTGCATTCCGATTTTTTTCAGGCTGTCGTCTACTCTGTATTTCATGAAGTTCAGCAGGTCTTCTTTTGAAACATTATCGATTTCGCCCAGCTCAAAAATCCAGTCCAGAATTTCAGATTCCAGTTCGATTGACTGGTCTACCAGCGTATAAAGATCTTCGATATCGCTGTCGGTAAGCAAGTCCGGCTGTTCTTCGCGGATTTTGTTGATCAGCCAGATTCCGGCGTTGGCGTGAATCTGCTCATCAACGGAAGTCCAGGCAATAATATTCGATACGTTCTTCATATAGCCTTTAAACCGCGTAAACGAAAGGATAATCGCAAACTGGGAAAACAGGGAGACATTTTCGATCAGAATAGAAAACAGCAACAGGGCAGATACGTATTCTTTAGGTGTTGTGGAATTGGCATGCTTCAGCACATTGCTCAGGAAGTCAATTCTCTTCTTGACGGCAGGAATTTCCACGACATGCAGGAATTCTTCGTTATAACCCAGAACTTCCAGTAATCTGGAATATGCTTCAGAGTGTCTGAATTCACATTCTGCAAAAGTAGAACCCAGGCCGTTAAATTCCGGTTTCGGAAGGTGTGTGTACAGATTACCCCAGAAAGTTTTCACCGAAACTTCTATTTGTGCAATTGCCAGCAGCGCATGTTTCACCGCATTTTTCTCGTGCAGTTCCATCTGGGATTTGAAATCCTGCACATCGGCAGTAAAATCCACTTCAGAATGTACCCAGAAAGATTTGTTAATGGCTTCTACAAACTGGAGGATCTCCGGATATTCAAACGGTTTGTAGCTGATTCTTTTATCGAAAATTCCCATAGGTAATCAATTGTATTTTGTATTCAAAAAAGTATTTAATTAAAATTAAAGGACTGTTCAATCCTTTGATTATGTGAAATATACATTGCAGATTACTGAGAATATTATCTGCAGCGCTTCCACCTGAATGTAATAACAAAAATAGAAAATCCTGCGGTCATCTGAAAGTTAGCAGGCGCCGGAAAGGGCTTTTTCCGCTTAAAAGTTTTCCACAAAGACACAGACAGCGCAGCAGCAGGAACGTTACGGCTACAATATCAACAATTAACGAACGGACTGCAGCCTTAAATTAAACATCATCGTGCGAAGTCTTTATATAATACTGTTACATATTAAACAACATTAAAACAGAAGATCCGACACTATTTCAGCCGGACCTTTCCATGAGAAAAAAATTTCTCCATCATTTGTATTTTTAGAATCGCGCCTACGATCGTTTAGAAATTAGGCGGTGTACTCAATGTAGCGCTGCTTCCATTTGCTCCGTTAAGATCTATTGAAATTGGAACCGCAAAAGGCTTGGTGATCAGTTTCTTGTAAACCAGGATCTGTAATTTGATATTAAATCCGTCCTGGGTGCTCGGAGAACCTGAAGCTGTTACAAATCTTGAATCAGTATAATCCGCACGAATCCACCAGGTTCCGTTGTTGACATAAGCATACATCCTCGGACTTCCCTGATAATACTGTCCGTCAGCATCCGCCGAATTGTCATGCCGGGTATAAACGTTTAAATCAGGCGTTGCCGGATTAGAGCTGTCATAGATTTGCAAACTGAAAGACCGCACAGCAGCGATAAATTCAGTGGCGCTGATCTTGGTATCATAGCTCAGAACCCCCCTGTTTCGCACATTTTTAAAAGTGAGATTGAGCAGGTTTACCAATGATGAAGATGCGGTTTCATGATTAAATACGCTTAGATTCTTATCGGAGGTCGCCATAAAATATAATGGAACTTCAAGTGGTTCTCCAGGGGAACGCATATAGAGTAAATCTGCGTAGGCCACGCCATTCACATCCAGTGATTCTGTAGGTGTAGTAGTATTAATCCCTATTTTTCCGTCATACTGCTGAGAATATCCCATTGCAGCAACAGTAAACGCCAGTAATATAATTATCTTTTTCATTTGTGTTCGAGTTAATGTTATTGTAAACCTAAAGGAGTTCCTGTAGAAGCACCGGACCAATTTGGAGTTGCAGTAGCTGAAACCGAGCCCGTCACAGTACCCCAGTCCCTCACGAGTGTTTTTTCAAATACGATAAAAGACACAACCCAGTTTCCCTGCAAGGTAGTACCTTTTTGTGCACCGCTGTAATTGAGACTGACCGTGTATTTACCTGAACCGTTTTGTCCAACTGCAGTTTTGTAAGTTCCGTAAACCGGACTCATATTGTTCATCCCGATATTTCTTACTCTGGTGTTGAAATATGCTTCGCCGATA
Source organism: Bacteroidota bacterium (assembly GCA_023460855.1). Lineage (GTDB taxonomy): Bacteria > Bacteroidota > Bacteroidia > Flavobacteriales > Weeksellaceae > JAEWOS01. The sequence continues at coordinate 226,707 of JAEWOS010000003.1, forward strand.
CCCAGATAATACTTACTGACATCCAAACTGGTATTAATATTTAACACTGTAGTTCCCTGTACATCCTGAACTTCAACGATATATTTGTTAACCGGGGCAACATGTCTGAGATCCACATCCAGTTTTTTAATTTCACCGGCAGGAGTGGAATCGTTGGAACGTACCAGCAAATAATAGTTTCCGGACGCATCTACCGTATTTTCGAGAATAGCATATCCATCGATAAGCAGTTTTCCGCGTACATCCAGTTCTCCTCGTGGTGTCTGTGTTTTGATACCAACCTGTGAGAATAATAACAGACTGGACATGACGGTGAGTAGTATATATATCTTTTTCATGTTATTAGTTTGGTATTAATGGTGAGGCCGCTGCGACATTCTGTTTTGGGTTAGTAGTATCTGTAAATACCACTTCGTGGTTGAATTCTCTCGCAAAATCCTTGTCAAAAACCATCAGATTGATTTCCCATTCGCCTACAGTTGTATTGTCAGTCTTATGGGCAAAACCATGATAATCCGCTTTAATCCACCATTTATTGTCCTGCTTATATGTGTAAACCTGGGCAACCGGTGCTTTCATTCTGTCATTCGCATTGCTACTTCCGCCTTTCACAACATTATTATAATTAAATGAATTAATGATGGCAATGTACTTATTGCTGTTAATTTTGGTGTCGAACGCCTGCACATAATCTTCAGTAGCAGAAACCGTAATCTTGAAAGTGATAACACCAAATGGTGCCGGAAACGCATTTGTTGCACTGCCCGATTGCGTGTTGTACGTGGTGATTCTCTTCATATTTTTGGATTTCAGCAGAAAAGAATAGCTTTCGGTTTGTCCCAATTTTGGAATCTCATCCGGATTGCCTGCATATGGATTTTGATCCAATAGAAGCTCCGTCGCTTTAAAAGTTCCTGCCACATGCAAATCGGCTTCGGGTTTATCGGTGTTAATCCCGACTCGTCCCTGATACTGTGCCTGCAAATAAGCAGCACTGCATACTCCCAGAAGGAAAATGAATTTTTTTCTCATTGTCTGAATTTTTTTTTGGTTGGTTTTTTCTGTTAACAGATCCGGAAATGCACTTAGTCCCGTGATCATTTGGCATTTCCTTCCTGTTAACTGAGTCAAAATTAGGCTGACGCAAAATCTGAAGCAAAAAACAAGGGGGGACAATTGGGGGACATCTACTTAACCAGCTATTATTCAATACTTTACAAACAACAGAATAATTATTAATTTAACATAATATCGAACGTTATACTTCGAAATTATCGTTATAAAAGTGTAATTATTAAAGATTTTCATAAATATTAAATCAATTTAACACTTACATCTTATCAGTAAATTGTTATTTTTGCTGTACCGTGATCAAAAAACTACTCCTGTTTTCTTTATCAATACTGTATGCTGCGCATATATTTGCACAGAGCGGCGGACATGCATGCTTATCCGAAAACAGCGATAAAGTTTTCCGGCAGTTTCTGCTTACTGCTAATAACGCCGGAAGCAGTTTCACGGAAGTGCTCGCAGAAACCACTCCACTTGCTATGAGTGAATGTGCCAGCGATCAGGTTCTTTATAATGTTATCCTGGCAAATGCTTCATCAAAAGTAGCGGACCGCATCAATCCGGTAAGCACAAAACATTATCAGCTCAGTATCCAAAAATCAAAAGAAGCTGGAAATGAAAGTCTGCTGATTTTCTCCAAACTGGAGTTTGCCTATTATCTGTATCATTTCAGGAGCTATCAGGAATTGATGCCGGAATTAATTGAGGTAATTAATCATATTGAAGATACAGATCAGGATAAAATACTGCTTCCGGATCAGACCTACAAAAAAATCGGCTGGATTCTCCAGACATTAGGCAAGCATGATCAGTCGATAAAATTTCTGCAGCTAGCGCAAAAGTCGGTTTCGCCCCAGTCTTCAGAAGCGGCAGGCTTGCTGGACAATATCGGAACAGCCTATTTGTATAAAGGAGACCTCGTAAATGCACAGCATTATTTCGAAAGGTCGATTGTCCTCTCCCAAAAAATAAAGGACTACATCCGGATGGCGAAGGCGATGGGAAATCTTGCCCAGGTTTACGAAAAAAAAGGAGACACCGCAAAAGCAATCCAACTGCTAACCAGAGACGTTGGAATTTCGGAGGAATACGGGGATGAGCAGAACACCATGTTTGCGAGCATTATACTAGGTGAACTTTTTGTGAAAACAAGAAATCTGGATTCGGCAGGTTATTACATCGGCAAAGCAGAAAAAATTGCAGAACCTAAAACCTATTTTCAGTCCTCGCTTCTTCAGGCACTGAAAATCAAGCTGAAAATAGCAATGCAGCAGCAGGACAGCGCTGCCGAACTGGATATCCGAAGAAGAATAAGCGAGCTTGAAAAAACACTGAAAAATGCAGACGGACCGGAAGGTTTACAGCAGGCACAATGGAAACTGCAGGAGAATGATCTCGCAGCAAAAATTCAGAAAGCCCAGACTAAATCCACACAGGATCTGTATATAAAGGTCATCCTGTTTCTTTTCGGAGGAAGTATGATCGTATTCGCTTTATTTCTGATAATACAGTCACGTGCGGGAAAAATCCGTAAACAGAAGGAGTTTGATCAAGCGGCAGAATTACACCGCATAGAAAAAGAAGCACAGGAGAAACATTTGCACGAAGTACAGGCAAGCCTTCAGAATCAGATTGAATTTCTGAAGAGCAAAACCTCGCACATTAATTCTTTACAAAAGGAACTGGAAATACTTCGATCCGGTACCGGTTCGAACACCGAAGAACAGCACGAAAATCTGCAGAAAATACTGGAAACGCACCTGATGACAGAAGAAAACTGGCTGAGTTTCCGGAACGAATTCAGAAAAGTACACGGCGAATTTTACAATAACATCGTGGAAAATTTCCCGGAGATTACCGATTCGAACCTGCGGATCATTCTGCTGAGCAAACTCGGCTTCAACAATACGGAAATGTCCGGACTTTTGGGAGTAACACCGGACGCTGTAAAAAAATCAAAGCAAAGACTCAAGAAAAAACTTGGCGACCGCCATGAAATTCTGGACAGCTATCTGCAGACGTCCGGAACGTAAAAATTCACTATCTATCTGTAACAAGTATCGGTTTTTACGTACCAATTGCTAAAGTGCCGAAAAAGCCATGTTACTGATTAAAGACCTCCATAAATCTTACGATACCGGGAAAAGCAAACTTCACGTACTGAAAGGAATCAATCTGGAAATCGGCGAGGGTGAATTCGTCTCCATTATGGGAAGTTCAGGCTCAGGAAAGTCTACCCTTTTGAATATTATCGGAATTCTGGATGAAAAAGATTCCGGCATTTACGAGCTCGACAGAATCCCAATCGAACATTTAAATGAGGTAAAAGCCGCAGAATACAGAAGCAGATTTCTGGGTTTTGTATTTCAGTCGTTTAACCTGATCGGCTACAAAACCGCCATTGAAAACGTAGCCCTTCCTTTATATTATCAGAACGTTTCCCGAAAAGAACGAAACCGCACGGCGCAGGAATATCTGGAAAAAGTAGGACTCGGTCCGTGGGCAAATCATTTGCCGAACGAACTTTCAGGAGGACAAAAGCAAAGGGTAGCAATTGCGCGTGCACTGATCAGCAACCCGAAAGTAATTCTTGCGGATGAACCGACAGGAGCACTGGACAGCCAGACGACGCATGACATTATGAAACTGCTGCAGCAAATTAATTCCGAAGGAAAAACCATCATCGTTGTAACGCATGAACCGGACGTAGCAGCACAAACGAAAAGAAATGTAACGCTGAAAGACGGCATCATAGAAAGCGATAAATTCATAGAGCAGAAAGTGCTGGTATAAAATCAGCGGTATTACCGAATCTTTACTAAATATTAAGACAATAATATGTTTGATCTGGACAGATGGCAGGAAATAATAGCATCTATTCGCAGCAATATTCTGCGGACGGTACTTTCCGGCTTCACTGTTGCGCTGGGACTTTACATATTTATCGTACTGTTCGGGATCGGTTCCGGATTAAAAAATGCATTTACCGATCAGTTTACTCGCGATGCTCAAAACCTGATCATGATTATGACGGGGAAAACCACTCTGGCTTACGGAGGACTTCAGTCAGACCGTGTTATCACACTAAACAATGAAGATTACGAAACTGTAATTGATTCCGATCCGGAAAAAGTTCAGTACTCCACACCGCGCTACTCTACCAGCCTCACCGTAAAATACGGCAAAGAAAGCGGCAGTTATCAGATCAGCGGAGCCAATGAAGACGAAGTGGCGATAGAAAACAGAACGCTGCTGAACGGTCGTTTTATTTCACCACGGGATATTGCAAACAGACAAAATGTGGCGGTAATTGGAAGGATGGTTCAGCGCGACCTCATTAAGAACGGTGATCCGGTAGGAAAAGAGCTCGAAGTGAATGGTACGATGTTTAAAGTAATCGGCGTTTTCGCAGATGAAGGCGGAGATTTCGATGAAAGGATGATCAGCGTACCGATTACTACCTTACAGCAAATGAAAAAAGGATCGGATACGATTTCCACCATTTTCATTGCTTATAAAGAGGATATGCAACCGGATGAAGCGATTGCTTACAGCGATAAACTGGAAGAAGAACTGAAAGCGCGAAAAAGAGTTTCACCGGATGATCAGGGCGGAATCCGGGTGAACAACCGTGCGGAAAGTCTGAAGGACAGCTTTATGTTTCTGTTCGTTATTACGGTGATTGTTTCATTTATCGGGATGGGAACTTTGCTTGCAGGAATTATCGGCATCAGCAACATCATGGTTTACATCGTGAAAGAAAGAACGCAGGAAATCGGTGTGCGTAAAGCAATTGGTGCAAAACCACGCAGTATTGTAGGGCTTATTCTGCAGGAATGTATGGTGATTACCATAATTTCGGGACTAATCGGTGTTGGTGTGGGAATACTTACGCTGGAACTGATCGGAAATAATCTCGAGGAATATTTTATCGTAAATCCGTCTGTAGGTTGGGGACTGATCTTCGCGGCATTTATCAGCCTTGTGGTTGCAGGGTTAATTGCCGGTTTTGTTCCGGCTTACCGCGCGAGTAAAATAAAACCTATTGAAGCCTTAAGAGCGGAATAAAAATCAGGGAAAACAAATTATTTATAAATCTCAGAAACCAAGGGTGTGAACATCATTTTCAAACTGGATACCTGGCAGGAAATCTACCACTCGCTACGCAACAATAAACTGCGGACCTTTCTCACCATGATCGGTGTTGGCTGGGGTATGTTTCTTTTTGTAAGTTTATTAGGTGCTGCAAAAGGTATGGAAAACGGTTTCGACAAACTGTTCTCCGGTTTTGCAACCAACAGTATTTTCATGTGGGCGCAGAATACTACCATTCCGTATAACGGTTTTCCGAAAGGCAGACCCATGGATCTGAGGCTTGGCGATATCGATCTGCTGAAAAGCAAAATCAGTGAAGTGGAATATATTTCCCCGCAAAACTCGCGCGGAAGTTTTGGCACGCCCGGCGAACTGATGAACCGTGCTGGAAACAACGCGACTTACACTTTAACCGGTGACACACCTGCAGGAAACAAAATTTCAGAAAAACAGCTTCTTTATGGCCGCTACATCAATGATGCTGACGTTGCTTCCAGCAAGAAAGTTGTGGTAATCGGAGAAGCGATTTACGATAACTTTTTCGATGAGAAAAAAAATGAAGATCCTATTGGCAAATCGATGAGCATAAAAGGAATGTTCTTTAATGTTATCGGTGTTTACAAAGAAGCGAAAGCCGGCGGACCAATGGATAATGACCGCACTGCATACATTCCGCTGTCCACATTTACCAAAATGTATAACGATGGCGACCGCGTGGATTTTTTCGCAATTGTAAGTGAGCCGGATGCAGATCTTGCCAAAGTGGAAGACGAAGCCAAACGTATTCTGAAGGATAAAAACGATGTATCTCCCGAAGACACCAATGCTTTCGGAAGTTTTAATCTGGGTACGATGTTTGAAAAAATGACCGGATTTCTTACCGGAATGCAGCTGCTGACCATTATCGTTGGTTCACTGACAATATTGGCAGGGGTAATTGCAATTTCCAATATTCTCTTAATCACCGTAAAAGAAAGAACCAAAGAAATCGGTATCCGCCGAGCACTTGGTGCAAAGCCTAATGAAGTGCGAAACCAGATTCTGCTGGAAAGCGTAGTAATAACACTTGCAAGCGGTATCCTCGGATTCATCTTCGGCATTTTACTGCTTATCGTAGTAAATATTATGACAAAAGATCAGGATTCGTTTCCTTTTTACAATCCAACCGTGGAATATTCGAACGTGTTTACAGCAATGGCAATCATGCTGATTCTCGGTCTCATAATCGGAATGATTCCGGCACAGCGCGCAGTGAAAATCCGCCCGATTGAAGCATTAAGATCTGAATAAAAATCAAGAAAAAATAAAAACGCGTACATAAACAGCACTATGAAAAAGAAATTCACCTGGAAAAAAGCACTGTATATTTTTCTCGGACTTTTACTGGCAACCGGCCTCTTTGCAGGAATCAGCTATCTTGTAAAATCCAATTCTTCTACAAGTGAAACCTTCCTCACCAGAAAACCGTTCATCCAGAATATGGAGGACAAAGTGATGGCGACCGGAAAGATTGTACCGCTTGAAGAGATCGAAATCAAGCCGAATATGTCCGGAATTCTCGACAAAATTCTGGTAAATGAAGGCGATCAGGTTACTACAGGACAGCTTGTTGCTACCATAAAAATTGTACCGAATGTGCAAAGCGTTAATGCTGCGCAACAGGAGATCAACAATGCCAACCTGCAGATTTCCAATGCAAAATTGAATCTCTCCAATGTTCAGCAACAGTTCAATATGCAGCAAAAACTGTACAGCCAGGGCGTTGCTTCCAAGCAGGAATTTCTTACTGCGCAGCAACAGCTTCAAAGTGCACAGATTCAGTTGAGAAATGCGAATCTTCAGTTGCAGACAGCGCAGAAAAGCATGCAGATTGCGAGAACCGGTATTACGCCCGAACTGCAGGGACTTGCAACCACTCAGATTCGTTCCAAAGCAAACGGAACCGTGCTTGAAGTACCGGTGAAAGAAGGAAGCCAGGTAATTGAAGCAAACCAGTTCAATGCCGGAACAACCATTGCTTCAATTGCCAACCTGAATTCCCTGATTTTTGAAGGTGAAATTGATGAAGCACAGGCAGGAAAACTCAAAGAAGGTATGAACATGAATATTCTGATCGGTGCCCTTCAGAATAAAAAATATCCGGGCAGACTAACGATGATCGCTCCTAAAGGAAAAGATGTAAGCGGAACCATTAAATTTCCTGTGGAAGGCGAAGTTTTTAATCCAAGCGGCGATTATATCCGTGCCGGTTTTTCAGCGAACGGCGAAATTGTGCTGAGCTCCCAGAATAACGCTTTGTTGCTGGATGAAAGCCTGATACAGTACGAAAAAGTCAACGGCAAAGATGTGCCTTATGTGGAAGTGAAGCAGCCGGACGGTAAATTCAAGAAGGTGAATGTAAAACTGGGTGCAAGTGACGGTATAAATGTTCAGATCCTTTCCGGAATAACGAAAAATTCAGAAGTAAAAGTGTGGAATCCAAGCGATAAAGACAAGAAAGAACTCGCGGAAAAGAAAAAATAAACAGTTCTTTAAAAAATCTGTGACGGAAAATTCAGATGTTAAGTCACAGGTTTCTGCGTACCAGCAATACCAGGTTGATAAACAGCAGCAAAAGACCAAGGCTTACGTAAACACTGCTGGAAATATGGTCGAGCTTCTTTTCCTCAATCAGATTTGCAGCGCGGGATGAAAGTTTCTGGCTCTGATTGATGTAGTTGTGAATTTCGATGACCTGCGTTTTGTTTCCGGACGGAACACTGTGCTGGGAAAAATAGACGAGTTCTCTTTTGCTCAGAAATCCCACGATCCAGAATTCGGTGGATTTTTCCATATTCAGATATTCTGAGCGGTAATGCTGCGGCCGGATTTTTCCTGAATGCTTTTGCACATAATCGATTTCTTTGCCTTTTTCCCTTTTTACACGGATTACATGAAAATCCAGCGGTTGCGGCAGTTTGTTGATTACTTTTACCTCCATGAGGTTTTCGGCGTACTGCACCACGTTATCTTTCACAAAGTAAAATCCATAAAAGACCACCGCTCCTAAAATGATGACCGTTCGTAAGGTTTTCATTTTCCGGTACTTCCTGCCCCTGAAAATGGACAGAAAAAGCGCTACACACAGCAGAAAAAAGACCAGAAAAACAAATGCTTCCATCGTCCGCAAATATAATCATTTTGACTGCACAGGTTTTCTATGAGCCTGCATTCCATTCGCGGTAGAACTGCTCCAGAAAATCAAGCATAAACTGATGTCTTTCAGCCGCTATTTCTTTGGCGGTTTCTGTATTCATCAGATCTTTCAGCAACAACAGTTTCTCGTAAAAGTGATTGATCGTTGTGGAATCCGATTTTTTGTACTGAGTTTTATCCATGTTTAAACCTGGCAAAACGGCCGGATCATACATCTTATTATTCTTATAACCGCCAAAGTTGAAGGTACGCGCAATTCCTATGGCACCGATAGCATCAAGTCTGTCTGCATCCTGAACAATTTGTAGTTCCAAAGGAATTTCTGCAGGTGCTTCTCCCCGGTTTTTAAAAGACATAAATCTGATGATGTGCAGAATCTGCTGAATTTCAGTTTCCGGAACTTCATGGCTTTGCAGGAAATTCTCTGAAATCTTTACCGCAAGTTCTTCATCTCCATCGTGGAATTTAGGATCTGCGATATCGTGAAGCAGTGCCGCGAGTTCAATCACGTGTAGATTTCCGCCTTCCTTTTGCTGAATTCGGGCAGCCATTTTCCAGACGCGCTCTGTATGAAACCAGTCGTGACCGCCTTCTGCTCCGTCAAGTTTCTGTTTAACAAATTCAACAGTTTTTTCTATAATCGAATTCATGATTTACGGTTGAGTTGATCTTTCACTATTTTCCAGAGCGGCTTATTATAGGATCTGAAAAAATTCACGTGCCCGATTTTTCCAACGGGAGATTCATTCGTTTTTATTTCCCTGTAGGTTTTTTTCATATTCGGATAAACGCTGTTCATCAGGCTTTCCATGCCTTTCATTTTTACCCACGGATCATCTTCTGCATAAATAACAAAGGCTTCCTGTTGTAATTTTTCTGCGTAATCATCCCCGAGTTTTTCCAGTAATCTTGCCGTAGATTTTCTATGAAGAACCAGCGTACGCCAGTCGCTTGCGCTGCCTTTCGGAAGACTTTCACCTAGACCAAACCATTGTGCGGGGAAATACCCGAGAAAAGCATTCGTAACAGGAACGGCTATACCAAAACCGAAAGCAGCAGTAAGTGCTACTTTATACGGCAAATGCCTTAAATAAGCGTCCTGAGCTCCGACAAATACAAATTTCCGGAACATTTGAGAATCTTTGTTCATGCCGAGAATCAGCGCACCAACCGAATGTCCCAGACAGTACTTTTCGTAAGCTGCGAAATTTTCACTGATATAAGCGGTTACCGCTTTAAAATCCTGTGTTCCCCAAGTTCTCATCGATGCCTTGAATCCACGCATCTTTTCCGGTTTCGACAGTCCGACTCCGCGGTAATCATAAGTTATCACGGTGAAACCCTGCTCTGAAAGCCATTGCGAAAAAGAAAAATAAACCTGCTGCTTTACACCGGTCGCAGAATTGATTAAAAGCAGTTTACCGTTGCTTCTTTCAGGCTCGAAAAGATGTGCGTGCAGCCGGTAATTGTCCGGAGCGGAAAGAAGTAATGCTTTCATTGAAATTTTGCTTCAATCTCAGCAATTTTGAAGTATTTTCAAACAAAAAATACAGAATACGCTGTGCCTGAAATATCAGTTTTTCATTTCACGCGCCGCAGGCAAGCCGGTTTGCGAACCCTGCTTCTGCCCGACCTTCAGAGAAACATCGTTACCGAATTTCACACAGTTGTCAACAGAATTACCATGGCAAAAAGCAAAAGCAAACCCTGACGTAAATGCATCGCCCATTCCCATTTTATAATTAAGCTGCTGATCGTCGTTCAGAAGGTATTTCATTTCGGATCCGTTGAAATATGCAGTAGAATTATTGTCGTCTCGTATAAAAATTTTATTCGGATACTTTTGCAATAAATCCTCCAGTCTGGTTTCACCGAAAACGGTATTGAGTTCACTTCTTTTTGCAACTATAAAAGCAGCGCTGTCAATAACTTCCTGAGGAAGTTTTTTAGCAGGAGCGGCATAAACGCCGATTTTCACTCCATATCTGTTTGCAATCTGAACTGTGCGAAGCACCGTATCCATCGGTATTTCGAGCTGAATCAGTACCAAATCCGCATCTTCAAACTGTTTGGAAGCCAGATCGACATGCGCAGGTTCCAGACAGTAGTTAGCGTCCGGTACAACCACAATTGTTTTTTGTCCTTCGGAATCTATGACGTATGCAGTTCCGGTATTCCTTCTTTCGGTTTCGTGAACGTAGCCGACATTTACACCTTCATCTACCAGATTTCTGAGAATCTGCTGACCATAAGGATCCATTCCGATTGCACCAATGAAGTAAACGTTGGCACCGAGCCTGCTGGTTCCAACAGCCTGGTTTGCACCTTTACCACCGAAAAAACTTTCTGAATTTGTTGCGATGACGGTGTCATCCGGATTGGGAATACTTTCAGTGCTGAGAACCAAATCGATGGAGCAGCTTCCTACGACAATAATTTTCGGCTGTTCGGAATTAAAAATCATGGTTGTTTTTCTTGTGCACACAAAAATAACATACGCATCCGTTCAGAAAAAATAATTAACCTATTTTAACTCAGGATTTCGATAAATTCTGTCACGATTTTTACCGGCTCCGAATTTTCACCAAATCCGATATAGCTCGCATAAAATCCCTCACCGTAACCCGTTTCGAACGCGAAAATGTTCCCCTTTTTTTCGTCTTCCGGTTTCAGCAGTACGAACTGGTCGATCGCTCCGTTTTCGTCAAAGAAATGTTCGTGAAAAAATTCCTCATAAATCCCCATGAAATCTGCTCCTTTGCGGTGAAACAGTCTGTTTTCCAGCACGTTTAGACATTCCTGCGTCTCCAGATCCATGAAACAGCCCATACCGCTTTCTACCGGATAACCGAATATTTCGTCTTCCTTTAACGTCTGCAGATTCTGCCCCGGAACTGCAGCCATTTCCCATCTCACTGCTTTCCTGTCGGTAAAAACAATTTCGGTGTAGGCGATACAGTTGCTTTCCTTTTCCTTATGAACCAGCGAAGTAAACTCACCTGTCGGAAAATTCACGGTAAAAGGCAGCATATCTTTAGTAAGGAGCGGATCGCATGCAACCAGTTTTCCGGTTGGCATCATAAATGAGCCGCTGTCAAAAGTTTCGAGAAGCGGATGCGCTACAAAACCACCGGAAAAAAGCGCTGAAATATTATCTATGTGTTTCATCAGTTACGATTTTGAACGGATTACAACTGAAAACTGCGCATTTTTTCTTCCAGAATAGCTATTTTTTCCAGAGAATCCTGCATCTTCTTTCTTTCGTTTTCCACGATTTCCGGTTTTGCATTCGCAACGAATTTTTCGTTGGAAAGTTTTTTCTCAACCGAAGTCAGGAAACCTTTCAGATACTTCAGTTCTTCTTCTGTTTTTTTCTGTTCTTCCTCCAGATCGAGGTTTTCACTGAACGGAACAGAAACTTCCAGCGCGCCGGCTAAAAATGTAAAGCCTGGTTTTTCCATCCTGCTGCGGTAATTAACAGCCGAAACATTCGAGAGTTTTGTGATCACATCTTCATTTGGAAAATCTGCACTTGTGGTAAATATTTCCACGCTTTCTTTCGGCGAAATTCCTTTGGTCTGCCTGTAATTCCTGATTCCGGAAATAATTTCTTTCGTCAGTTCAAAAGCGGCAATTTTTTCTTCGCTATATTCCTGAGCTTGGGTCTGCTGTGTGATAATCAGTGCTTCTTCTGCAGACCTAGACTGTAAAGTTTGCCAAAGTTCTTCGGTAAGGAACGGCATAAACGGATGCAGCAGCTTCAGCAGGTCTTCAAAAAATGCGATTGTAATATGATACACTTCCTGAGAAATTCCTTCACCGTAGCCAGGTTTTACCGCTTCCAGATACCAGGAGCAGAAATCGTCCCAGATCAGTTTGTAAACCAGATGCAGCGCATCAGAAATCCGGAATTTTGAAAACTGTTCATTTATTTCATGAACGGTTTTGTTATATCTGTTCCGGAACCATTCGATTGTCTGCGAATCCGAATCACTCATAGGTTTTTCTACGGTATTCCAGTTTTGGGTAAGGCGGAAAGCATTCCAGATTTTGGTTGCAAAATTTCTTCCCTGAAGCATCAGGTCTTCATCGAACAAAAGGTCATTTCCTGCAGAAGAACTCAGCAGAATCCCTACTCTAACGCTGTCGGCGCCGTATTTTTCGATGAGTTCCAGCGGATCCGGAGAATTGCCGAGCGATTTGGACATTTTTCTGCGCTGTTTATCGCGCACAATTCCCGTGAAATACACATTCTTAAACGGCACTTCGCCACGGTATTCAATCCCCGCCATAATCATTCTTGCCACCCAGAAGAAAATAATATCCGGTGCGGTAACAAGGTCGGAAGTCGGGTAATAATAACTGATGTCCGGATTTTCCTCATCGAGCAAACCGTCAAAAACAGAAATCGGCCATATCCATGATGAAAACCATGTATCCAGCGCATCCTGATCCTGACGTAAATCTGACAACTGCAGATCTGCATTTCCACTTTTTTTCCGGGCTATGTTCAGTGCTTCATCAGCATTTTCAGCGACCACATAATCATCTTCTCCTTCTCCAAAATAATACGCAGGAATCTGGTGTCCCCACCAAAGCTGACGGGAAATATTCCAGTCGCGGATGTTTTCCATCCAGTGGCGGTAGGTATTCTTAAATTTTTCAGGGTGGAATTTCACCTCATCATTCATCACAACGTCGAGTGCAGGTTTTGCAATGTCGGACATTTTCAAAAACCACTGTGCTGAAATTTTTGGTTCGATTACGGCTCCTGTTCGTTCCGAAGTTCCCACCTTATTCACATAATCTTCAGTCTTCAGCATCAGACCTTTCTCTTCGAGTTCTTTCGCGATAGCTTTTCGAACCTCAAACCTGTTTTTACCCTGATAATGCTGCCCGAATTCATTCAGATTGGCATCTTCATCCAGCGCATCAATCATTGGCAGACTGTGACGCTGACCGATTTCATAATCATTGTTATCATGAGCCGGTGTAATTTTTAGGGCACCTGTTCCAAATCCAATATCGACATAAGAATCGAAAATCACCGGAACTGATCGGCCGACAACCGGCACAATTACATTTTTGCCTTTCAGATGCGTAAATCTTTCATCTTCGGGGTTCACCGCAACTGCCACATCCCCGAAAATGGTTTCAGGACGCGTGGTTGCCACGGAAAGAAATTCTTCACTGCCTTCTACCTGGTATTTCAGGAAGTAAAGTTTGCCGTTTTGCTCCTTGAAGATTACTTCTTCGTCCGAAATATTTGTTTTTGCTTCAGGATCCCAGTTTACCATACGGTGTCCGCGGTAAATAAGCCCTTTTTTGTGAAGATCGACGAAAGTTTTGATCACCTGAGCCGAAAGTTTAGGTTCCATGGTAAACCGAGTTCGTTCCCAGTCGCAGGAACACCCGAGTTTTTTCAGCTGTTCCAGAATGGTTCCGCCATATTTATCAGTCCAGTCCCATGCATGTTTCAAAAATTCGTCACGCGAAATATCAGCTTTGCTGATGCCTTCCGATTTCAGTTTGGCTACCACTTTCGCTTCAGTTGCGATTGACGCATGATCGGTTCCGGGAACCCAAAGCGCATTAAATCCGTTCATTCGCGCACGGCGAATCAGTACATCCTGAATTGTATTGTTCAGCATATGGCCCATGTGCAGAATTCCGGTAACATTTGGCGGAGGAATTACGATGGTATATGGCGGACGTTCGTCCGGAGTGGAGTGGAAATAACCTTTTTCCTGCCAGTAGCTGTACCATTTATCTTCTGTGGTGGCAGGGCTGTATTTTTCTGCAATCTGCATCTAATCTTCTTATTTACTGTATCTGCAAAAATAGGTAAAAGGAAAATGTGAAAATAATAATAAGAAAAATTTTAACTTTGCATCACAAAATAAATCTAACGATAAATACATCAACCAATTTTATTAAAATGAAAAAATTTCTAACAGGATTTGCAATTCTTGGAAGCCTTGCTTTCATAAGCGCTCAAACTATCGCTTTTGACCAGACAACTCTTGACTACGGAACGGTAAAAACCGGATCTGACGGTCACCGTTATTTTGTAGTAAAAAATACAGGAGATAAGCCACTGGTAATTTCAAAAGTTCAGCCGGGATGCGGATGCACCGTTCCTGAATGGAGCAAAGATCCTATTATGCCGGGCAAAACTTCCCTGATTAAAGTAGGATACAGCGGAATGAACCAAAAAGGAGCATGGGGACCAAAAATGATTGAGATTACTTCCAACGATCCTAAAAACAGCAGAACTGTTCTGAATATTAAAGGTAATGTAGCTGATGACGGTGCAGAATACGTATCTAAGGCTCCGACCGAAAAAGAACAGCTGGAAATCTTCAGAGCAAAAGAAAAAGAGCAGAAGCAACTGATGAAATCTGCTGCTAAAGCTGACAAAAAGAAAAAAATTGCTGTAGCGCAATAATTCCTTTTGCCACATTAAAAAAAGAACCGTTTCAGAAATGAAGCGGTTTTTTCGTATTTTAGTCTGAAATAAGCAAAAAAGTATGGCTGAAAATTTTGAAGAACACTTCCGGGTGACCGGTAGATTCTCCCTCGATAAATTTGAAACTTCGTATAAAGGAGACCTCAACAAGGCAACCGCAGCAGAAATGCTGAAGCGCGAAAAAGAAGATCTGTACAAATTACAGGAAAGACTTTACGCAGACGGAAGCCAGTCGCTGCTGATCATTCTGCAGGCAATGGATGCGGCCGGCAAAGACTCTCTGATTGAGCACGTTTTCGGCGGTGTAAATCCGCAGGGATGTGAAGTTACCAGTTTCAAAACGCCAAGCTCCAAAGAATACCGCCATGATTTCCTTTGGAGACATTACATCGCGCTACCCGAAAAAGGAAAAATCGGTATTTTCAACAGAAGCCATTATGAAAGTGTGCTCGTCTGCAAAGTTCATCCGGAATACAACCTGAACGAAAAAGTGTGGGATTCCGTAAAGGATTTCGATAAAAAATTCTGGGAAAACCGCTACGAAAGTATCCGGAACTTCGAAAAACACATTGCTTCAAACGGTACAAAAATAGTCAAGATTTTCCTGCATGTGTCCAAAGACGAACAGAAAGAGCGATTCCTGGACCGCATCAATGAAGTAGACAAAAACTGGAAATTTTCGATGGGCGATCTTGCGGAGCGTAAACTCTGGGAGGATTATCAGAAAGCATATGAAGAAGCGATTAATGAAACCGCAGCAGATCATGCGCCATGGTTTATAATTCCTGCAGACCAGAAATGGTTTGCTAGAGTTGCCGCAATTCAGATCATCATCGACGCACTGGAAGAAATGAACCTGAAATTCCCGGAACTTCCCGCCGCCGAGAAAGCCATGCTGGACGAAGCTAAAAAAATGCTTGAAAACGGTGAATAAAAAAGGGTCTGCAAATGCAGACCCTTATCAATTTTCTAAAAATTCGGAAAACCTGTAAGCCGGATTCTGTGCGCCGAAGCGTGCCTGTTATTTATCTGCGTTTTACATTGCTGCAAAACTTTAGCTGTTTACCCCTCGACATTGGACGAGCCGCCCTTAATTGCCGATATACTTAACATTGCACCGCATAGAGTTTACCTGGTTTCACTACAGCCGAACTGTACATTCTTTCTGTTGCACTGGTCCTGATTTTTCAACCGGCGGATGTTATCCGCTATGCTGCTCTTTGGTGTCCGGACTTTCCTACCCCGCAAAAGCGGAATCAACAGGCCGGTTTTCCTTTTGCAAAGATATGAAAAAGATGGAGGATGAATGTTGGGAGATTTAAAGAGCGGAGACTTTGAGACGAGAGAGCGAAGTATTGGTTTTTGCAAATAGATATCTGTTTTATTGCAGACAGTGAGAAGAATGTGCATCTGCGCCCCGGATTGCAGCGGCTACCCCGCAGCATTGGCTGAAAGCCAAGGCGAGGAGTAATAGCGGAAAGCCGGAAATGTGCGCCAAAATAATTATCTTCGCTGCAACGTTAAAGAGGTCCGGGAAGTTGAGTGCCAAAGAAAAAGAGTTCGCCAAACTAATCAAAGATAACCAGGGACTGGTCATCAAAGTTTCTCGGCTCTATACCAATTCCCGCGAAGATGAGGAAGATCTTTTTCAGGAAATTGTGCTGCAGCTGTGGCGAAGTTATGACACTTTTAAAGGCGACAGCAAAATTACGACCTGGATGTACCGCGTCGCACTGAATACCGCGATTACGCTGTTCCGAAAAAAAACCAGAGCTCCGCAAACCGATGAGCTGATGGATTTCCACCACCGAACTTATCTTGAAGATGATGACGACAAACAGCATCAGATTTCGCTGCTTTATAAAGTGGTGAAAATGCTGCCGAATGTGGAACGGGCAATTGTAACAATGTATCTGGACGATTTACCTTACCGCGATATTGCAGAAAACCTCGGGATTACTGAAGTAAATGCACGCGTAAAAATGAACCGTCTGAAGAAAACCCTAAAAGAACTGATGGAAAAACATGCCTGATTTTGATATAGACAGCCTGAAAAAAACGTGGCAGGAACAGGAATTACCGCCAAAATATGACAACAGCGCCATACAGGAAATGCTGAATAAAAGATCGCGCAACTACGTAAAGATGATCTTCTGGATCAGCGTTGCTGAATTTCTGTTTTTTCTTGGGCTTACAGTTTTTTATATCACAAGCAGTGAGGACACGAACAGCTTCATCAATATCCTGAGCAGACTCGGAGTGGATATTACCCCGAAAATTGAAATGGATTTTGCACATCTGTTTTTTGGGCTGAAAATGCTGAGCCTGATCGTTACCGCCTACTTCATTGTACGGTTTTATTTAAGTTTCAGGAAAATTGATGTGGAACTGAACCTGCGAAAACTCATCAGCCAGATTATCAGCTTCAGAAAGGTGGTGAACCTGTTTATCATGACGAATATTCTGCTGCTCGTATTTTTCACGGCGCTTCTCACGGCACTCGTTTTTCACACGCTTTCCATGCAGAATGTACACCTCGAAGGTTCTACACTCACCGGTTTTATTGTGGGAATTTTATTCAGTACAACACTCTGTGTAGTGCTGATCTGGACTTACTACCGCGTAGTTTACGGAATTATTCTGAGGAGACTCGGAAAAGATTTGAAACAGCTGCAGGATCTGAATCAGAACACAGAAAACTAAAAATTTAGTTTTACTTATAACTCTTTACGGAGGCGGGCTACCGGAATATTCAACTGCTCGCGATATTTGGCAATTGTTCGGCGCGCAATGTTATAGCCTTTCTCTTTCAGAATACCAACAAGGGCATCATCCGTATAAGGTTTACGTTTATTCTCCAGATTGATCGCATCCTGAAGATGCTGCTTGATTTCTTTCGTGGAAACTTCCTCACCGTCGTCATTTGTCAGTGAATCTGAAAACAGATCTTTCAGGTAAATGATTCCGTTTGGCGTATCAGCGTATTTGCTCTTTACCACACGTGAGATCGTAGAAATATCGAATCCGGTAATATCTGCGACATCTTTTAGGATCATCGGCTTCAGCGATTTATCGTCGCCCGTGATGAAATATTCCTTCTGCAGTTTTACGATTGCCGTAATTGTCTGCAAAAGCGTGTTCTGTCTTTGATTGATCGCATCGATATACCATTTTGCGGCATCGAGTTTTTGCTTGATAAACAGCGCAGCCTGTTTGTGGTCTGCAGATTTTTTATCGTGAGAATAGGTAGTCAGAATTTCTTTATACTCTTCTGAAACACGAAGTGTCGGTGCGTTTTTGCTATTGAGCAACGGTATTACATCAGGCTTTCCTTTCTTGCCTTCTTTAACCTGAATTACAAAATCCGGAATAATTTCCTGATTGATGGTAATAGTCTGCGTATCGAAGTTTCCACCGACTTTCGGAGATAGTTTGGAGATTTCTTCCAGTGCATCTTTTAAATCCTCTTCATCAACATCATACTTCTGCATGATTTTGCTGTAATGCTTGTTCGTAAGCGCATCAAACTGAAAACGCAGAATATTTGCAGCAAGAGAAACGGCTTTGTCGGCACTGACTTTCTTTTCAATCTGCAGCAGCAGACATTCCTGAAGGTTTCTGGCTCCAACTCCGGGTGGATCGAGTTTCTGAACATAATTCTCCAGAATATCGGTCACTTCTTCTATCGATGTTGTGATTCCCTGCGAAAAAGCAAGATCGTCCACAATGGATTTAATTTCGCGACGTAAATAACCGTCAGTATCGAGATTTCCGATCAGGTATTCCGCGATTTTCAGATCACCTTCGTCAATGTTGATCAGATTTATCTGTTCCAGAAGATAATCGTAAAGCGACTGTCCTTCTGTAAGCAGGCTTTCATTATCGAATTCTTCATCGTCTGCGGAATAATTGCTTGATGCTGTTTTGTAGGAAGGTTCGTCGTCGAACAGATATTCATCGACATCGAAATCGGTTTCGATGCTTTCGGAACCTTCTTCCTCGTATTCGGTTCCAAGATCTTCGTATTCGTCTTCCTTTTTGTCCTCATCCTCTGCTCTTTCCAGCGCAGGGTTTTCCTCGAGTTCACGTTCCAGTTCTTCCTCAAACTCCAGTGTATGAAGCTGAATGAGCTTCATCAGTTGGATTTGTTGAGGGGCCAGTTTCTGGCCAAGTTTCATCTGGAGGTGTTGCTTCAGCATATTTTATATTCGGTTGTCAGCAATTATGTTAAAATCAGTCAAGTGCAAAAGTACCTGAACCAAATTTACAAAACTTACAGTAAATGCCTAAAAGGTTATAAATTTATCAGAATTCGGCGTTTTTTGGCGTACGCGGGAACGGAATCACGTCGCGGATGTTCGTCATTCCGGTTACAAAAAGAACGAGTCTTTCAAGACCGAGTCCGAAACCGGCATGCGGTACAGAACCGAATTTTCTCGTATCGAGATACCACCAGAGTTCTTCTTCTTCCACATGCATTTCATTCATTTTTTCTTTCAACACTTCGAGTCTTTCCTCACGCTGCGATCCGCCGATAATCTCGCCTATTCCCGGAAACAGCACATCCATTGCCGCAACGGTTTTTCCGTCTTCATTCAGCCTCATGTAAAAAGCTTTGATTTCTTTAGGATAGTCGAAAAGAACAACCGGACTTTCAAAATGTTTTTCTACGAGAAAACGTTCGTGCTCACTTTGAAGATCAGTTCCCCAGCTTTCTACCGGAAACTGGAATTTTCCTTTTTTGTTTTCTTTAGAGGACATCAGAATTTCAATCGCTTCCGTATAAGATACACGCTTAAAACGCTTCTCTACAACGTTTTCGAGTTTTTCGATGAGTCCATCCTTTGCGCGGTCTTTTTCCGGTTTCGTTTTCTGCTCGTCTGCAAACCTTTTATCGAGAAATTCCAGATCCTGACGGCAATTGGTCAGTACATAATTAATTACATATTTCAGGAAATCTTCAGCCAGGTCGATGTTGTCTTCCAGATTATTGAAAGCCACTTCCGGCTCCACCATCCAGAATTCTGCAAGGTGACGTGTTGTATTCGAATTCTCGGCGCGGAAAGTCGGGCCGAACGTATAAACCCGTCCCAATCCCATCGCTGCGGTTTCCGCTTCCAGCTGTCCGGAAACTGTCAGACTGGTTTTCTTGCCGAAGAAATCTTCCGCAAAGTCCACTTCGCCGTCTTCTGTTCTTGGAATCTTGTTCAGATCAAAATTGGTAACTCCGAACATTTCACCGGCACCTTCTGCATCGGCACCTGTAATAATCGGTGTATTGATATAAAAGAAATGATTCTTGTTAAAAAATTCATGGATCGCAAAACTCACCGCACTTCTTACGCGAAAAACTGAACCAAAAAGATTGGTTCTGAAACGCAGATGTGCCTGTTCGCGCAAAACTTCCAGCGAATGTTTCTTAGGCTGAAGAACAGTTTTCTCCATTTCCTCAGAAAAATTATCTCCCAGAACTTCAATTTTCTTGGCGATTATTTCCACATCCTGACCTTTACCTTCGCTCTCCACAACTTCACCGGTGATTTTCAGGGAAGACGCTGTCTTGATATTTTTAATAACCTCTTCATCAAAATTTTCAAAATCCACCACAACCTGAATATTGTCGAGTGAGGATCCGTCATTCAGCGCTATAAAGCGGTTGGAACGGAAGGCGCGAACCCAGCCGTAAATGGTAATATCATGGTGCAGAATCTTTTTATAATCTGCTAACAGTTCTTTGATAGTGGTCTTTTTCATCTGATTTTTTCGAAGCAGCAAAAATACGGTTTTTTAAGAGATTCCGGATAGGGGAAAAACTCAAAAATCAAGGATTAAGTTTGTAATGGGATGTAACGTATGCTAATTATTCATCATTAACAGCAGGCATCAGGAAAACATCGAGCAGTCCTTCGGGAAGATCCATCACGATCACTTTTTCATCGCGCTTCACCTCCTTAATCCAGTCTTTAATAATCGGCACGATAACTTCCTTTCCATCGAGTTTCAGAATAAAAAGATGCTGTGCAGTCTGGTCATTAATCTGGCTGATAACGCCGTAATTTTTTCCATCTGGATCAAGAACGGTAAATCCTAAAACCTCATGGTAATAAAACTGGTTTCCACTAAGCGGAGGAAGTGTGGAAAGCGGCAGATAGACATCTTTGCCTACCGTTTGCTCAGACTGCTGAAGTGATGAGTTCTTAAAAGAGATAATTTTGGAATTATCCCTGCTCCACTGTTGCTTTTCCACAAAAAACGGAACGAGCAAACCATTTACTTCAATGAAAATCCCTTCGAGTTTATCATACATTTCAGGCTGGTCTGTATCCAGTTTCAGAATTACATTGCCCTGTAATCCGTGTGTTCTGGTAATTTTGCCCAAAAAATAAAAATCCTGTTTATTCATCTCACAAAGATAAAAGTATTAAAATGAAAAAGGCGTCCGCATCGGGACGCCTTCGTATAGATTTAAAGTAACTGAAATTAAGCCTGTGCTTCTTCTGTTCCTTCTGTAGTTTCTTCGTCTTTCTTCGGAGAAACGGCATCTGCAATTTTCCCTGCAACATTAGTTACAGACTCTTTTACATTTTCTACTGCACCTTCAACAGCTGCAGCTGCAGTACCAACTTTCTCTGCTGCGTTTGCCACGACAGATTTTTCAGCCGGAGCTTCAGTTTCTGTTGTTTCTTCCGCTTTTTCAGCAATCGGCTCTTCGTTTCCTTCCAGACTTGGTGCTTCTGCAGCAACTTCATCTTCAGCAGTTACGTTTGCAGCTTCTTCAGCAGCTTTAGCTTCTGCAAGGATTGCGTTCTGAGCATCCACTCTTTCCTGGTTTTTCTTTTGTTCAGCTTCGAAAGCAGCTTTCTTGGCATCGTCCTTCGTTTTAGCCAGAACTTCTTTCTTACCTTCTACTGTTTTTTCTTTTGATTCCAGCCATTCGTTGAATCTTTTTTCTGCTTCAGCTTCATCAAATGCTCCTTTAGCAACACCTCCCTGAAGGTGTTTTTTAAGCATTGCACCTTTGTAAGAAAGGATCGCTCTTGCAGTATCAGTAGGCTGCGCACCGTTGTTCAGCCATTTCACGGCAGAATCAACATTCAGCTCTATTGTAGCAGGATTTGTAATCGGGTTGTAAGTTCCCAGTTTTTCGATGAATCTACCATCTCTTTTGGATCTTGCATCTGCAACCACGATGTGGAAAAAAGGCTTCCCTTTTTTACCGTGTCTTTGTAATCTGATTTTTACTGACATATTTGTTTTAATTTTTGGGAACTCGTCCCAGTTAATGATTTTGAGTTTGCAAATATATAATATTTTCAGAAATCCGGAAACAGTATTACATGATTCTGATATCGATTATTTTATCTTCTTCCAGAAAACCCTGCAAAATATCTCCTTCTGCTACTTTTCCCACAC
Source organism: Bacteroidota bacterium (assembly GCA_023460855.1). Lineage (GTDB taxonomy): Bacteria > Bacteroidota > Bacteroidia > Flavobacteriales > Weeksellaceae > JAEWOS01. Next base: position 248,950 of record JAEWOS010000003.1, read on the forward strand.
CTTGTGGAGTTCCGGTAAATATTAAATCGCCCACGCGCAGCGTAAAATATTGCGAAATTCGTGAAACCAGTTCATCAAAACCGAAAAGCATCAGCTCTGAGTTTCCGTCCTGCACGACAGTACCGTTCTTCTGGAGATAAAATCTGATTTGCTCTAAATTAAATTTTTCCTTGCTAAAAAACTTACTTACCACAGCCGAACCGTCAAATGCTTTCGCAATTTCCCAGGGCAAACCTTTTGATTTCAGATCCTGCTGAAGATCGCGTGCGGTGAAATCAATTCCCAGTCCGATTTCGTCATAATGCTTTGCCGCATTTTCCTTTTGTATGTATTTTCCGCCTTTACTGATTTTCAGAACGACTTCCAGTTCATAATGAATTTCCTGCGAAAATTCCGGCAGATAGAAATCGTTTCCTTTCAGCAGTGCCGTATCCGGTTTCATGAACAGCACCGGGTTTTCCGGAACTGCATTACCCAGTTCCGCAGCATGATCAGCATAATTTCGTCCGACGCAGATGATTTTCATTTCTGATAATTTTTTGATTTTTTCTGAGGAGACACTTACTATCGGGGCTGTTCAAATTCGTTTCCGCAGTGATAGCAGTGATATTTTTGAGCAGGCACTTTGAAGGGAATTCCTAAAAGCAAAATGCTTATTCCAAAAATTCCGCCTGGTTTTTCGTCGCGGTAAATATGGTTGGAACCACATTCCGGACACAGGAAATCGAATTCGGGATCATCAATCGTATGCTCTGCTTCCAGTCCCGAGTCTTCTGCATGAAAATCCTCGAGAATTTTCACGGCTCTGTCCAAATCTTCCTCAAAAACCTGCAGCTGAATCCCGCCAATTGCCTGCGAAAGCAGCCAGTCGCTTTGTACCGTCTGCTCATTTGCAATCCAGCTTTCCACACCTTCTTCTTCCAGAATCTGCTTATCGCGGTTGGCTTCAATTGCATTCTGATAAAATTTTATGCTGACGAGCTGAGACATTATTATTTTTCGTTAATTTAAGTAAAGATACTAGAATCTGCTGCGCAACTGAATAGCTGTCAATACTTTTTTGGTGTAAAGTGGAAAATCTGCATTCTGAATCCAGCCGTAATAACCAGCATCTTTCGTGAACACATCTTTCACACGCTGTCCTTTATATTTGCCAAAAGAAAAAATCTCCTGATCATCCTGATCGAAACCGATGAAACCGGCAAGGTCTGCAGATTTACGCTGATACGAAATTTCACTGAGGCCAGCGATGTCATTCGGAAGATCGTCATAATGAGAAACCTGGGCATCGATAATTTCAAAAGTCGCCAAAGTATCAGCTTCCGCGGAATGGGCATCGAGCAAATCTTTACCACAATAGAATTTATACGCCGCAGTTAAGTTTCTTGGCTCCATTTTATGAAAAATCGTCTGTGCATCAATCAGCCTGAATTTATTGATATCGAAATCAATTCCTGCACGCAGCAGTTCTTCAGCGAGTAACGGTACATCAAATCTGTTGGAATTAAAACCTCCTAGGTCACTTCCGTTCAGCATTTCCATTATTTTCGCAGCAATTTCTTCGAATTTTGGCGCATCTTTCACATCTTCATCGGTGATTCCGTGCACTTCACTTGCCTCTTTTGGAATATACATCTGCGGATTTACGAGCCAGGTCCTGCTTTCGCGGGAAGCATCAGGATAAACTTTTAATACCGAAATTTCTATAATTCGGTCTTTCGCGACATTGGTTCCGGTAGTTTCCAGATCAAATACGCAAAGCGGTTTATGGAGTTTTAGATTCATGTAAATAGAGGTTTCAGATGAAAGAAAATTCTATTTCAATTGTTTTTGAAAAACTACTGAAATAAAAATATAGTAAATCACACCAAGCGGAATTCCGGTGAATCCAAAGATTATCAATAGAAGGATCACGCCGATTAAAAGCGCAATCTTGGAATAATTATCTTTCAGCCGCATCGATTTGAATTTCATGGAAATCATGCGGATCGGACTGACCAGCAACCATGAACTCAGCGCAGTGATAATCAGAAGAAAAGCGGTATTCAGAGCAACGTAATCGAAACTTCCGAATTCCCTGTACGCATAATACAGTCCGTAAATAAATATCGTATTGGTGGGCGTGTTCAACCCCTTGAAATAATATTTTTGCTCGTCGTCCAGGTTGAAAATCGCAAGCCGAAGACAGGAAAATAAAGTAATAAACAGTCCGAAATACTTGAGATAAGGAAAAAGTTCTGAAATACCGCTACCTTGCGTATTTTCCAGCATTTTGTACATGGTTAAACCGGGAAGCAGTCCAAAAGTTACCATATCAGCCAGTGAATCCAGCTGCACTCCCAGATTTGAATCTGCTTTCATCGCACGTGCCACAAAACCGTCGAGAAAATCCAGTATCAGTGAAATGATAATGCAAATTGCTGTTAATCTGTAATCGCCATTCAGCAGACTGATCACACCGATACTTCCTGAAAAAAGGTTCCCCAGAGTGAAGGCATTCGCCAGATTGTTACGCACGAAATTCATTCCGCAAAAGTACATTTATTTGGTCTTTTTCAAGAAGGCGTTTTTATTAAATATCAGTTATGTACAACATTGCGATAATCAACTGAATATTGATTTTGGTATTTCATTTGATTATTATGAACCGAATATCACTTTTTCGTGATATTTTACAGAAATGAGTATATTTATCGCATCAAAACTTTAATACTATAATAAATAATGAAAAAATTTGTATTTGCATTCGCTGCCCTTTTCCTCAGCATCTTCACATTTGCACAGATTGAAGGTAAATGGAAAACGATAGATGATGAAACCGGAAAAGCCAAATCAATTGTAGAAATCTACAAAAAGTCTGACGGCAAATATTACGGTAGAATCCATCAGCTGCTTCAGAAACCACAGAACAATAACTGTGTAAAATGTACAGATGACCGCAAGAACAAACCTTTACTGGGCCTTGAAATTATCCGCGGACTTGAAAAAGACGGTAATGAATTCACGGACGGAACCATCACCGATCCTGCAAAAGGAAAAACGTACAAGTGTACTGTGACAAGATCCGGAGATAAACTGAATGTAAGAGGTTATATCGGTTTCTCCATGATCGGTAGAACCCAGACATGGCATAAAGTAAATTAAGAATCCGCTTAATGTTATATAAAGCAGCTTCCATTAAGGAGGCTGCTTTTTTATTGAAATCATCTGTTCTATTTTCATCTTAGCTGCTGCATACTTTAAAAGGAAATCAGTATTTTTGCGCTTCATAATATTTAGAATTTTACCATGGCAGAATATACATTCCGTGAAGTGATTGCACAGGCGATGAGCGAAGAAATGAGGAAGGACGAATCCATTTATCTGATGGGTGAGGAAGTGGCAGAATATAATGGTGCATACAAAGCATCCAAAGGAATGCTGGACGAATTCGGACCGAAAAGAGTAATTGACACGCCGATTGCAGAACTTGGCTTTACCGGAATTTCCGTGGGCGCTGCGATGAACGGAAACAGACCGATTGTAGAATTCATGACGTTCAATTTTTCACTCGTTGGTATCGACCAGATCATCAATAACGCTGCAAAAATCCGTCAGATGAGCGGCGGTCAGTGGAATTGCCCGATCGTTTTCCGCGGACCAACGGCTTCTGCCGGACAACTGGGAGCAACGCATTCCCAGGCTTTGGAAAGCTGGTACGCAAACTGCCCGGGTCTGAAAGTAATTGTACCTTCTAATCCTTACGACGCAAAAGGACTTCTTAAATCTGCGATTCAGGATAATGATCCGGTAATTTTCATGGAATCTGAGCAGATGTATGGTGATAAAATGGAAATTCCGGAAGAAGAATACTATTTGCCGATCGGAAAAGCAGACATCAAGAGAGAAGGCAACGACGTAACGCTGGTTTCCTTCGGAAAAATCATGAAACTCGCGATGCAGGCTGCGGAAGATCTCGAAAAAGAAGGAATTTCAGTGGAAGTAATCGATCTTAGAACAGTTCGTCCGCTGGATTACGATACGGTTTTGGAATCTGTAAAAAAGACAAACAGGCTTGTCGTGCTGGAAGAAGCGTGGCCTTTCGCTTCAGTAGCAGGCGAAATTACCTATATGGTGCAGCAGAAAGCTTTTGATTATTTGGATGCTCCAATCAAGAGAATTACCACGCCGGATGCTCCCGCTCCTTATTCTTCCGCGCTTTTTGAAGAATGGTTCCCGAAACTGGAAAAGGTAAAAGAAGAACTGAAAAACGCATTATACATCAAGTCGTAAAATAGATAAAAACTCTCGAAAGGGAGTTTTTTCATTTAAAAAAAAGAATAAAAGGAAACTTCTTTAACATCTACCTTTTCGAAAATTTTTTTGAAGTGGCACAGGATTCTGCAGGACATCATTTCGATCTGAAAAAACTATCTTTTGTTGGCGTACTCGTTTCGCTGGGAATTGTTTTCGGCGATATCGGAACATCACCGCTTTACGTAATGAAGGCGATTGTCGGAGCAAGAGAGGAAACCGCAACTTTGCCTCTTGATGAATATATTGAAGGAGCACTGTCGTGTATCATCTGGACGCTGACATTACAGACAACCTTAAAATATGTGATCATTGCACTGCGTGCAGACAACAAAGGTGAAGGAGGAATTCTCGCGCTGTATTCGCTGGTAAAAAAATTCAAGAAACCATGGCTGTACGTCATCGCGTTGATCGGAGCAGCAACGCTGGTTGCTGACAGTGTGATTACTCCTTCTCTTACCGTTATGTCGGCAATTGAAGGCCTTAAAATATTCAATCCCGAAACACCGGTGGTAATGATAACCGTTGGAATTCTACTGGTTGTATTTTTTGTGCAGCAGTTTGGCACCAGCTTTATCGGGAAATTTTTCGGACCGGTAATGGTGGTCTGGTTTCTTGCGCTTGGAATTTTCGGAGGACTGCATATTTCAGATCATTATGAAATTTTTAAATCATTCAATCCTTATTACGCCTATAAACTCATTAAAGATTCACCGAGTGCCATAATTATCCTGGGGGCTGTATTTCTGTGTACCACAGGAGCTGAAGCCCTGTATTCAGACTTGGGACACTGCGGAATCAAGAACATCCGGATCAGCTGGATTTTTGTAAAGGCGATGCTCATCCTGAATTATCTGGGACAGGGAGCCTGGCTGCTCGATAACGTTGACCGTGTAAGAAGTGAAGGACTGAATCCTTTCTTCGGAATTATGCCGGAATATTTAATCCTTCCCGGAGTAATTCTGGCGACTGCAGCGGCAATTATTGCAAGTCAGGCCGTAATTACCGGTTCCTTCACGATGTTTTCCGAAGCGATGTCCATCAATTTCTGGCCCAACCAAAAAATCGATTATCCTTCCGGCGTTAAAGGACAGATGTATATTCCGAAAATTAACTGGACACTGCTGATCATGTGTATTATCGTGGTGCTGTACTTTCAGGAATCCCATAAAATGGAAGCTGCATACGGGCTTACAATCACCATAACGATGCTGATGACCACGATTCTGCTCATTTTCTGGCTTAGAAGAAAAAGGGTTCATATCGCATTTATCACTCTTTTCGCGGCAGTTTATCTGGCTATAGAACTTGGTTTTTTCAGTGCAAATGTCATCAAGTTTTTTGACGGAGGCTGGCTCACAATGGTTTTGGGCGGATTCATCGGAATCTGTATGTATGCGTGGTTTAACGGCAGGCAGATTAAGAATAAATTCATCAAGTTTGTTAATCTGAACAAATATGTGCCGATTATCCAGGAAATGAAACTTGATGAGACGATTCCGAAATATGCCACCAATCTTGCATATCTGAGCCGTTCCAGGAAAAATGATGAAATAGAAGCGAAAATTATTTATTCCATCATCAGGAAACAGCCGAAAAGAGCGGATCATTATTTTATTCTGAATATCGACAACCAGGAAGATCCGTACACTTTCAAATATTCAGTAGACGAAATTCTGCCCGGAACTGTTTACAGAATTCACTTTCTTCTCGGTTTTAAAGTAGACCGCCGCATTAACGACTATTTTGATGAAGTGCTGAAAGATCTAATGAATGACGGAATCATTCCGTCGCGAAGCGGTTATCCTTCCCTGCGAAACCACCAGATTCCGCCGGATCTTAAATATGTAATCATCGATAATTCCTATATCAATGATCAGTTGCTGACCGTAAAAGATAAAATTGTCCTCAATATTTACAATTTTGTTAAATATATCGGAAGCGACGATTTCAAAGCATGGGGTGTATCTCCGCATAATGTGGTGGTGGAATCTGCGCCGCTGCTTGACCAGGAAATTGTGACCAAGAAAATAGAACAGGTGGAATTCCGCAGAATGGAGTAAGCGGTAACGTCTTCTAAAATTTGCGTAAATTTGCCGCAAATGAGTCCGATGAATTCAGCACAGAAGGAGAAAAATGTCGCGCAGATCAAAGATGTGCTGCGTCAGTATTTGCAGGAAAAAGGATTCCGGAATACGCCCGAACGTTACACTATTCTGGAGGAAATCTACAAACTGGATCATCATTTTAACGTGGACGATTTATATCTGATGATGCTGCAGAAAAAATATCACGTTTCCAAAGCAACCATTTACAATACCATCGAAATCTTTCTTGATGCAGGACTTATCAGAAAGCATCAGTTCGGCGAAAAAACCATCAGTTCATCATCGTACGAGAAATCCTATTTCGACAAACAGCACGATCATCTGGTGATTTACAAAAAAGATTCCGACAAGGAAATTGAGGAAATCATAGAATTTTGCGATCCACGAATTCAGGGAATCAAGGATGCGATAGAAGAAGCTTTTGGCGTAAATATTGATTCGCACTCGCTGTACTTTTACGGTACCAAAAGATCCTGATGAATAGATTTCTGCTGCTTTTCCTGCTGTTTTCACTGCAGCTTACAGCCCAAATTCCGCAGCCGAAACCTGCGGCAAAAGATCCGTTTTTCACGCAGTCCCAGACGCCCGCTACAGATCCGGGACAAAAAGTAAAACACATCCATTCCGACCGTTTCGGTAAAGATCCCGCGAAATACGACGGAAATATTTATTTCGACGGCAATGTGCAGTTCGAACATCAGGGATCATATCTTAACGCAGATCTTGTCATACTTTACGAAGCGCAGAATTTTGTACGCGCAATCGGCAATGTAAAGCTGAAAAACCCGGATGGTTCCGTCATTACTGCGAATGAAATGGAATACGACGGCAACACCGAACGCGGAATAGCAAGGAAAAATGTGGTTTTACAGGATCCCGCACAGACAATCCGTACTGAACTGCTGTATTATGACAGGCGTGCAAATCAGGCCTATTTCAACACCGGCGGAACCATCACAAGACAGGGAAGCACGATGTACACCCGAAGCGCGAACTATGATATTGCTTCGCGCATGATTGATTTTACCGGAAATGTAAAAATTGAAAACAGCGATTACATCGTAGACGGCACAAACATTAAGCAGAATCAAAATACGAACACCGCAGAATTTTTTGGTCCGACAACGATTACCAGCCGTACCAATCCTCAAAATTATGTGTATACGGAACAGGGGCGCTATCTGATGAATCAGAAAGAAGTTTTTCTCAATAAAAATTCACGCATCCATTATAATGATAAAATCCTCACCGGCGAAACGATGTATTATAACCAGATTACCGGTTTTGGCCGCGCAGAAGGAAATGTGCTGCTTCGCGATCCGCTGCAGAAAAGATATCTCGTCGGAGATTACGGAGAAATTTATGAACACAAGGATTCTGCGATGGTTCGCGGCAATGCGTACGCTGTGAAGATCCTGGAAAAAGATTCGATGTATTTTTCAGCGAACAAAATTATAACGTATCAAAGAGCGGATTCGTCGTTTGTAAAAAAGAGTTTTCTGCAGGCTTATAACAGATCGCGTTTTTACAAATCGAATGCGCAGGCAAGAGCGGATTCCATCACCTTCAATGAAACGGACGGAATTCTGCATCTTTTCACGGATCCAATATTGTGGAGTGGCGAAAAGCAGGTTTCCGGCGATAAAATAGAAGCGTATTTCGATACGCAGAATGAGTTCATTGATTCGCTGAAGGTAATCAATAATGCAATGGCAATCAGCAAGGTGGATTCCCTGAATCTCAGAGACGAGTTTAATCAGGTGAAAGGAAAACTCATGACGGTTTATTACAAGGACAATGAAATAAACCTCGCAAAAGTGATCGGCAATGCGGAAGCGATTACTTACGCGGATGACGAAAATACGCGAAGTGGTGAAACCGAGAGAATCGGTGTTGCACTTTCCAGCTGCGGTATTATTGAAGCACTTTTTGAAGGAAGACAGGTGCAGATTATCAGCTGCAACATCGGTGCACGTACAGATATTTACCCCATGAGTAAAATTTCTGACGAACAGCGTTTTCTTCGGGATTTTAACTGGAACACCAAAGACCGGCTCAGAAAATGGCGCGACATTCTTGTGGACACGCCGGAGTATGAAGAAATAAAGTATACGTCCCACAATCCGCTGTATGAAGCAGCACAGGCAGAAGTGGAAAAAGCGCGGGCCGCACAGGAAGCTGCCAATCCCAAACGTACACGGCGCTAGATTTTATTGGCGAATTTTTTCGTAAAGATTTGTCAATACAAAAAATTCTCTGTACTTTTGCACACTCAAATAATTAAGTCGAATAAAGAACATCGAGATATGTCAAGAATTTGCCAAATTACAGGTAAGCGTGCCATGGTAGGAAATCATGTATCCCACGCAAACAACAAAACGAAACGTCGTTTTGAGATCAACCTTCTGGAGAAGAAATTTTATCTTCCGGAAACAGAAGAGAGCGTTACTCTGAAAGTGTCTGCACACGGTCTGAGAATCATCAATAAAGTTGGAATTGAAGAAGCTTTGGAAAGAGCTAAAAGAAACGGTTACATCAAAAAATAATAACAGGTCATGGCAAAAAAAGGTAACAGAGTACAGGTAATCCTTGAGTGCACAGAGCACAAGGAAACAGGAATGGCCGGGATGAGCAGATACATCACCACCAAAAATAAAAAGAACACTACAGAAAGACTTGAACTTAAGAAATTCAATCCTGTTCTGAAGAAATACACCGTTCACAAAGAAATTAAATAATCTTTAATAAGATCAATCTACCATGGCAAAGAAAGTAGTAGCAACCCTACAGTCTGGTCAGTCAAAAAAAATGACCAAAGTAGTGAAAATGGTAAAATCGGCTAAAACCGGTGCTTACGTTTTCGAAGAGCAAGTAATGAACGCTGATGATGTGGATGCTTTCCTGAAAAAGTAATCTGCACAGCAGTTCAACATAATAAAACTATCCAATTCGGGTAGTTTTTTTTGATTTATATTTGTGTACCACGAACAGCAATTGCTAAAAACTCAGAAACCGAAAATTCAGAATGAGCTGGTTTAAAAAAATATTTAACAAAGAAGAAAAGGAAACCCTCGATCACGGCCTTGAAAAATCGAGACAGGGATTTTTCGACAAAATATCCAAAGCTGTTGTCGGAAAAAGCAAAGTTGACGATGAAGTGCTTGACAATCTCGAAGAAGTGCTGATTGCATCTGACGTTGGCGCATCTACAACAATAAAGGTTATCGAAAGAATTGAAGAACGGGTTGCCCGCGATAAATTTGTGGGAACTGAAGAACTCGACAAAATTCTGCGTGAAGAAATTAGTGCGCTGTTGCTCGAGAATCCTCATGCCAATTCCGGCAACATTGATGAAAGCAAGAAACCTTACGTTATTATGGTTGTCGGCGTTAATGGTGTCGGCAAAACAACCACGATTGGCAAACTCGCGCATCAGTTTAAATCGGAAGGCAAGAAAGTAGTGTTAGGCGCGGGCGACACTTTCCGTGCTGCCGCAGTTGATCAGCTAACAATTTGGAGTGAACGCGTCGGAGTTCCTATTGTAAAACAGAATATGGGTTCAGATCCGGCGTCGGTTGCTTTTGATACCGTGCAAAGTGCAAAAGCACAGGATGCGGATGTGGTAATTATTGACACCGCAGGAAGACTCCATAACAAGATCAACCTGATGAATGAGCTTTCCAAAATAAAACGCGTGATGCAGAAAGTGATTCCGGATGCTCCTCACGAGATTCTTCTGGTACTTGACGGATCCACCGGACAGAATGCTTTTGAACAGGCAAAACAGTTCACTGCCGCAACCGAAGTAAATGCGCTGGCTGTAACAAAACTCGATGGCACTGCAAAAGGAGGTGTTGTAATCGGAATCTCGGATCAGTTCCAGATTCCGGTTAAATATATCGGTGTTGGTGAAAAAATGCACGACCTGCAACTGTTCAATGGCGAAGAATTCGTGGATTCGTTCTTTCGGAGATCATAATTTTAAGAATTCCTGAATAATATTATATGATTACAATAGCATTGTTGAAATTCAAATTAAACGGCATAATTTTACCTGTGTAATAAGCAAATCAATTAAAATTAACTTTAAAAAATTTAAACTATGGAAGGGATTCTAGCTTGGATCATTTTTGGTCTTATCGCAGGTGCACTAGCAAAATTTATTATGCCGGGAAATCAGGGCATGGGTTGGTTAATGACAATTATCTTAGGTATTGTCGGAGCAATCGTTGGCGGATTTCTGGCTGGTCTGTTAGGTATCGGTGACGATGGCAACATGTGGGACATCGGTTCTATTGCGATGGCAGTAGTAGGTGCGCTTGTTGTTCTTTGGGCATACGGTATGTTAACGAGACGAGGATAATTTAACCTTACTCTAAAAATCAAATCCCCCGTCAGTTTCCCGACGGGGTTTTTCTTATCTAAATTTTCTTCTGTAATTAATTTATCTCGATACTGTAAGGCAACTGCATCATCACACCGCTTTGCAGTTTCGGATCGGTAAGTTGCTGATAGATTCTGAATTTCTCCTTCCCCATTTTGCTTTCGATGAATTTTGCCGACAGATTATCCTCTTCCATATCTTCGAAAAACTGTTCGAATCTGCTTTTCTTTTTAGGATACGCTGCAACATTATAGTTTTTCAGTCCGGCTTTATTCGCAGCAAAGTTCACTGCATCGTGCAGACTTCCCAGTTCATCCACCAGACCGAGTTGTTTGGCTTTCGTTCCGGACCATACTCTTCCGCCTGCAATTTCATCAATTTGTGCAAAGGATTTCTTACGGTTTTTCGTTACAAAATCCACGAAACGCTTGTAGGTTACTTCTACGCTTTTCGTCATAATATTTCTGCCTCCGTCTGAAAGTCCGTTTACCGGCGAATAAAATGCAGAATTGTCATTGGTTTCCACCGCATGCGCACTCACACCGTTGCGGTTTGCCAGTTCTTTGAAATAGGGAATCATACCGAATACGCCAATTGATCCGGTAATCGTGTTAGGCGAACTGTAGATTTTGTCGGCACCCATACTTATATAATAGCCGCCGGACGCAGCATAATCGCCAAATGATACAACGAGTGGCTTCTTCGCTTTCAGCTGCTGCAGTTCGAAAAGAATTTCATCCGAAGCATTAGCGCTACCACCCGGAGAATTCACACGGAGTACAACTGATTTCACTTTCTTGTTTTCTGCCAGATCCTGAATCTGTTTCACAAAATTCTCAGAATAAATATCGCTGTTACCTTCACCGTTCATAATCTGACCTGATGCATACAGCACTGCAACCTGATTATCTTTCTCGCGATTTGTTTCTTTAAATGACCTGATGTATTTGTAAACCGGAATTTTATTCAGGTCTTTATCCTGATCCACTTTCAACTTGGATTTCAGCGCGCTGTCGTACTCTGATTTCTGCGCGAGTTTATCCGCCAGTTTATATTTAAGGCTGTTATCAGCTATAACTGCATACAGACTGTCGGCTACGAGATTCAGACTTGCGGTGTCCATTTTTCTGGAGGCTGCAATTTTTCCTGAAAAGTCAGTCCAGATATCATCAAGCATGGTGGAAAGCTGCTCGCGGTTTTCTTCGGACATATCATCACGCATGAAAGGTTCTACTGCAGCCTTGAATTTTCCGTGCCTGATAATATCCATGCCGATTCCGTATTTTTCTGTAAAACTTTTCAGATAAACCACTTCGGTACTCATTCCACGCAGATCAATGCCGCCTGCCGGATGCAGATAATACTGTTCAGCAACCGAGCCCAAATAATAGGAAGGCTGGTTTACATTATTTCCGTAAGCATATACAAATTTTCCAGTTTTTTTGAAGTCTTCAAGGGCGTTTCGGAGATCAGAAATCTGCGAAATTCCACCTTTCAGCATGTCAGATTCGATGCTTATTCCCTTAATTTTAGAATCCGTTTTGGCTTTTTTTATGGCCTCGATAAGATCAAAAATCAGTACTTTTTTCTCTTTTGTGCCAAAAGTAAACATGCCTTCCTGATCTTCAGTTGGGCTGTCGAGAATCACTGTTTTGGAATCAATTGTCAGTATTGAATTGGATTTTACACTTGGCTTGCTATCTCCTGAAGCCGCACTAACAACCAGAAAGAGAATAGAAAGGACAAAAAATATACCGCCTACTAAAAGAATAGCGACTATATTTGCCATTACGGTTTTGAAAAAATTCTTCATCGTATATTTAAAATATTTGGAGATATGTCGTCATACGAAGCAGTTTTGTTACTGGGCAGTAATCTGGGTGATAAAAAAAAGAATATTGAAGATGCTGTTAAACTTCTTAAAGAAAACAGACTTGTATTTCTTAAAAAGACAGAGATCGTTGAAACTAAACCAATAGAGTTTGCGAGTAGTAATTATTTTTGTAATTTTGCTGCGGTTGTAGAGACTGATTTTTCGCCAATTCAGCTACTGATGCTTGCCAAGCAAATTGAGGTACTGATGGGAAGAGCCCGGGATTCATATGAATTAGGTAAGTTTATGGACAGAGTAATTGATATCGACATTGTTAACTATGGCAATTTGCGGTTTTTTTCTGATCGGCTTACTATTCCACATGAAAGGCACTTTCAAAGAGAATTTTCTCTCGCACTGCTGGATAAGCTGAAAACTAAAAAACATAAATTATGAGATTAAATTTATTGCTATTGATGGCGGTACCAGCTTTGGGATTCAGCCAGGATAGCCTCACAATTGCTAATTCGGAATATCCTAACACGTATTCATCCGGATCAGCATACGTACAGAAATTTGACAACAATGCAAGACAGTTTCGCGACTGGTCGGTTTCAGCAGGTGGAGGTGCTGCCTTTATGGCGAAAGCAGACTTAACTTCCTTTTATGACAAAAAGATAGACTGGGGCTGGAATGCTTATGCAAGTATTGACAAGCAGATTACCCATACTTTCGGACTGAGCCTTCAGTATCAGTTTGGACAAACAAACCAAAAAGGACAATTACCGGGTGTATACGGAGATTTGGCAGGTGTTGCAGATGCCTGGACAAAATATCAGCAGGTTTCACTTTTAGGTGATGTGAATCTTTCAAACCTTTTACGCAGAGTGGACAATATCAGCAATTATCGCTGGGCACTTCACGGTTATGCGGGAATTGGTTTCCAGGGATACAGAACATTGCTGATAGATCAGAACGGTTCACGCTGGAACACAATGCCGCCACGTATTCCTATAGAAATTGAACAGAAATTGGGTATTGCTTCTTTCTTTTATCAGGGTGGTGTTGGCTTGAAGTATAATACAGGAAAGCTTATCGATATTGAAGCACGCGTTATGTACATCAAATCCGGTGACGAAGAATTTGATGGTGGAGGATGGACTCGCGAGCAGGCACCTGCAATCGATTACAACCTGATCAGTGATACGTACTCTGACGATATGATGACTGTTAACCTGGGACTATCATTTAAATTAGGCAGACATTTAACTCATCTTGCATGGTACGATCCGTTGCAGAATATCTATGGCAGAATCAATACGCTGGAAAATTCTGAAGTGGATCTGGTAGTTTGCGAAACAGGTGATGGAGATAACGATGGAGTATGTGATGACTGGGACAGACAACTTGATACACCTGCAGGTGCAAGAGTTGATGGTGCCGGTGTTGCGCTTGATATGGATCTGGACGGAGTAATTGATTTATATGATCAGTGTGTTACAGTTCCGGGACCGGTTGAAAACAACGGATGTCCAACTACACCAGTAGCTTCAAGTACCGCTACAGTTATTGAAGAAATTAACCGAGATTTTGAAGGGATCGAATTCGAACTGGACAGCGACAGAATCAGACCGCAATCTTTCGATAAACTTAACCACGCTGCCGACGTGATCAAAACACTCGACGGAGCAGGACAGTATATGGTAATTGGTGCAACCGATACCCGCGGATCCGATGCATACAACCTTAATCTTTCTCAAAGAAGAGCAAATGCGGTAGTAAAATATCTTACCGGCCGTGGTGTAGCTTCATCTATGCTCGTAGCGGAAGGAAGAGGCGAAAAAGACCTGAAATACCCTGAATGCGAACCTGCAACTGATTGCGAAGAATGGAAGAATGAAGCAAACCGCAGAGTATACTTTCAGGCAAGATAACTAAGAATTAAATAATTTTCGAATAAAAAATCAAAAAAATGAAACTAAGTAGAACAGTTCTCGCGCTTGCCCTGGCATTACCAGGTGTCTATTTTGCGCAAGATTCAATTGTCGTAGCGACGCAGGAGTATCCGAATACTTTCAGTTCCGGATCTGCCTATGTTCAGCCTTTCACTCAGGCTTCAAAAAGATTCAACGACTGGTCAATATCAGCAGGTGCGGGTATTCCATTGATGCAGTCCGCTGACCTTACTTCTCTTAAGAATGGTAATGGTGCAGGGAATAATGTATTTGGATATTCCATGTATGTGAGTGTTGACAAAGCGATTACACATGCTTTCGGATTGAAGCTTCAGTACGACCGGGGAGAAACAAGACAGGGATGGTTTAATACCAAGACTGATGACGCTCCAATCGACGGAAATCCTTACACGCATGTAGGTGCAAGAACGCAGTATGATGCGATCTCTATTTTGGGAGATGTTAACTTCTCCAACCTTCTTCGAAGAGTGGACAACAAATCTCCTTACAGATGGGCACTTCACGGTTATGCTGGTATCGGTACACTCGCTTACAGAGCATACGCAGAAGATATCAACGGGCAGAGACTTATGACCGAAATTAAGCCGTTCTCTTTGATGAGCTCAATGTTTGGGCAGGCTGGTGCAGCTTTGAAGTATAAAGCTAACCGTAAACTTGATATTGAAGCAAGAGCAATGTATGTTGTTACAGGTGATGATGAGTTTGATGCAGGAGGTGCAATGTACAGTCCGATTAATATGAGAGAAGATCAGGTATCTGATAACTTCCTTAACTTCCAGCTTGGTCTTACTTACAAAATTGGTAAGCACGAATCACACCTTTTCTGGCATGATCCACTACAGGAAATCTACTACAAACTTGATGTACTTGCAGAAAGAAATCAGGACGTAGAAGTTTGTAAGAGCGGAGATGGTGATAATGACGGTGTTTGCGACGATTGGGACAGACAGCTTGATACTCCTGCAGGAGCAAGAGTTGACGGTGCCGGTGTTGCTCTTGATACAGACCTTGATGGTGTAATCGACCTTTACGATGAGTGCGTTACAGTTCCTGGTCCGGTTGAAAACAACGGATGCCCTACAACACCAACTGTTGGTACAGGTACTGTAGTTGATCAAACGATCAACCTGGAAGGTATTGAATTCGACCTTGATTCAGACCGTATCCTTGATTCCAATACACCAATCCTGAACAATGCTGTTAACTATATCAACAGCACACCAGGATCTTATAAAGTAATCGGTGCTACGGATACAAGAGCAAGCGATGCTTACAACCAAAGACTTTCAGAAAGAAGAGCGAATAACGTTAAAAAATATCTGGTAGGTAAAGGTGTTGAAAGCAGCAAGCTGAATGCTGAAGGGAGAGGTGAAAAAGACCTTAAATACCCTGAATGTGAACCGGCTACTAAATGTCCGGAATGGAAAAACAGAGCGAACAGAAGAGTTTACTTCGAAGCGAACTAAGATCTGTTTGAATATATTAAGAAAGCTGCACATTTTGTGCAGCTTTTTTTTATTTTGTTTGCTTAATTTTACTCAATGGCTGCACTGCTCGATTATCATAAACTTAAGTACCGGATTCTGCAACATTTCTGGGGTCACGAAAATTTTCGGGATCTTCAGGAGGAAATTATTGATTCTGTTATTTCGGGAAAAGATACTTTGGCGCTACTTCCAACCGGCGGAGGAAAATCCCTGTGTTATCAAATTCCGGCACTGCTTTTGGAAGGAACGGCGATAGTAATCTCACCGCTGCTTGCCCTAATGAAAGACCAGGTGCTGCAACTTCAGCGCAAAGGGATTGAAGCAGAATATCTGTCTTCAGAACTGGACGATTTTGAAGCTGAGAATGTTTATGGAAAATGTCGTGAGGGCATCACCAAAATTCTCTATGTATCACCGGAAAGGCTGACCAACAGAATTTTTCTTGAGAATCTACAGGATATTCAGCTTTCGATCATTGCGGTAGACGAAGCCCACTGTATTTCGGAATGGGGACAGGATTTCCGCCCAAGTTACCAGAACATTCTGCAGTTCCGCGAAACTTATCCCTTGCCATGTATTGCTCTTACGGCAACTGCTACAGATGCAGTGTTAAAACAAATTAAAGAAAGGCTCGGACTGAAAAAACCGGCAGTCTTTCAGAAAAGTTTCAAACGGGACAACCTGATCATCATTCCAGAAAAAATAGCTGATAAGTATCAGCGAATTGCCGATTTACTCCACCATCATCAGGAAAGCGGACTCATCTATACCAGAACGAGAAAAGAGGCAGAAGATTTGGCAGGATATCTTCAGAGCCGTAATCTGTCAAATGTCGACTATTTTCATGCAGGACTTCCCGTACAGGAAAAAAACCGCAGGCAAAACTGGTGGCTGCACAGCCCGAAAAATGTGCTGGTTTCCACTAATGCTTTCGGAATGGGAATCGATAAAGACCAGGTGCGTTTTGTTATTCATTATTCGCCTGCCGCAACGGTTGAAAATTATTACCAGGAAATCGGACGGGCCGGTCGCGACGGAAAACAGGCATTTGCTTACCTGTTGTGGAATGAACAGGAACTTCTTCGTTTCGATGATATTCTGAAAAGCCAGATCCCGGACAAAAATGAGTTCCTGCGAATCGTGACGCACCTCTACTCCGCTTTTCAGGTCGCCGAACACGAACTCCCCGAAAACCAGTTTCAGCTGCATTTGCAACGTCTGAAAAACACCACGAAATTATACACCGGAAAAATCACCAACGTTCTCAATTTTCTCCACAACCAGGAATACATTTTCTGGCAGCCGCACAAAAGTCTTTCTTCTCTAGAATTGAAAATGAAGCCGGACGACATCGATTTATTGCCACGCAAAGATTCTTATTTCGCAGAACTGCTGCTCCGCAATTTGCCGGGACTAAACACACACCGCGTTACTTTCAGCGAAACTGCATTATGTAAGAAACTCAACACCGATCCGCCTTTGCTTAAAGAACGGATCAGGGAACTTGCGCATCGGGATTTACTCGAATATCATGACGGAGCGGTTGGCAGCGTGCGCTTTCTGAAGCACCGAAACGACAATCATATCTCAGGAAAACTCTGGAGTCTGTTTCAGGAAATTCAGAAAAATAAAGTAAAGAAATGGGAAGAAATGAAATTTTATTTGCGGAATGACGAATACTGTAAAATGAAACTCATTCTCTCCTATTTCGGGGAAAAATCAGCAGAAAACTGTGGAAAATGCTCAGTCTGCATGAGATCAGGAACGGTAAACGGCAGAAAAACAGTGGATGAAATCATGACAATTCTCGCGCAAAAGCCTGCAACTGCTGACGAACTTGCCATTCAGCTGTTTCATTTAAAAAAGGAAAAAATTCTGGAAAACCTTATTCTTTTACTCGATACCGGAAAAGTAAAAATGCTCAATTTCCGCACCTATACACTGGCGTAAATTTCAGCATAAACTTCCATAGGTAAGTTGTCTTTAGATTATCAGCAATTGATAAATCCGCTAAATATTTACAGTGGAATTCCTTTATTAAAATTATTTTTGCAGCATGAAACCTTTGAAAGTAGTTTTTTTCGGCACTCCTGAGTTTGCGAAGTCCTGTCTGCAGGCAATACACGAATCTTCTCATGAAATTGCAGCCGTCGTAACTGTGCCCGACAAAGCAAGCGGTCGCGGACAGAAAATAAATAAATCTGCCGTTAAACTGTACGCCGAAGAAAATAACCTTATGATTTTTCAGCCTGAAAAACTCAGAAATAAGGAATTTCTTGCAAACATGAAAAATCTTGATGCGGATGTTTTTGTGGTTGTTGCGTTCAGGATGATGCCAAAAATGCTTTTCGAAATACCGGAACTGGGCTGCTTCAATCTTCATGCTTCCCTGCTTCCTGATTATCGCGGAGCAGCGCCCATCAATTACGCGATCATCCACGGCGAGCAGAAAACCGGAGTTACCACATTTTTTATCAATGAAAAAATTGACGAAGGAAATATTCTTTTACAAAGAGAAACAGAAATCGGCGCAGATGAAAATGCCGGAGAACTTCATGACCGACTGCAGCAGATTGGCGCAGAACTGATCGTGGAAACGCTTGATAAACTCTCTGAAGGAAACCTGAAAGAAAGACCTCAGCAAACGGTTTCTGAACCGAAAAATGCCTTTAAAATTTTCAAGGAAGATACCAGAATCAACTGGAAACAGCCTTCAGAAAAGGTTCATAATTTTATCCGCGGAATGTCGCCTTATCCTGCGGCATTTACAACGCTCGAGATTGAAGACAATCCGAAAATTCTCAAAATATTCTCCGGGACGTTCGAAATCAAAAATCATCAGGAAAAACCGGGAAGTTCAGCTATTTCCAGGAATTCATTCGCAATTTATACGTCGGATGGAATATACTTTCCTGCCGAAGTGCAGCTGGAAGGTAAAAAAAGAATGGATGTAAAAAGTTTTCTGAATGGCTTCCGGGATTTCGAAAACATTGCCGTAAAAGCCGATTAATCTGCGTTGTAAGGAAAAGGAAGCTGCTTTTGTTTGTTATCGCATTTCAGGATATCGCACAGCCCTCTTTTGCCTTTGATAATTTCATCACGGTTTTTTACTTTTGCGAGTTCAGCAGCGTAATCCGGTGAATCCGAGGTATATTTCGTATTTCTCTGAATGGTGAAAATATTGCTTTTTACCCTCATTTGATCTATGGCAAGAAGGTAATTGAACTTCCACTTTTCTTTTGCAGGATTGTCCGCCATTTCAGGAATTCCCAGCAAATAGAAATCGCCGTTCTCCTGTCTTTTCTCCATAACTATTTTCTGAACCGCATCAGAAACAGCAGCGAAATCTTCCTGATCACAGTAAATAAAATGGTATCCGCGTTCTAAATCGTCCGGACCGTACAGAAGTTTCAAAAACACCATGTAATTGCCCGGTTTTCCGTCAATGTTCATTTCGCCTTCAAATTTTTCCTGAGCTTTACAAAGTAAAACAGTGGAAAACAGCAACAAAAACAAAAATATTCTCACGATAGTAAATTGTTACAACTGGACCATTTCCGTCACTTCAACATCGTAACCGCCAACCAACGGTTTCAGGGATGGATTTTGCGAAATGACACGGAATCTGTTTACACCTAAGTTTTTCAGAATCTGCGTTCCGATTCCATAGTCGCGGAAATTGGAAGCGAGCGTCGGTCTTTTTTCAGCACCATCCTGAAAATCGAGGAACTGCTGCAGTTTTCTGAGCGTATTTTCGTTACTCGAAACATTGTTGATGAAAATAATTGCGCCTTTACCTTCGTCATTAATCATTGAAGTTACTTTCTCTAGAAGCGGTTTCTCACCGGTTGTCAGTCTGCTCAGCACATCAAAATATGAATTAGATGCCTGAACGCGAACGAGAATCGGTTCATCTTCCACCCAGGTTCCTTTTGTCAGTGCAAAATGAATCTGATCTGTACTTGTTTCTTTAAACGCATAGAAATCGAAATCACCATAAAAGGTTTTCACTTTTCTCTCTTCAATCCGCTCGATTAAATCACCTTTCTTCAACTGATAGTGAATCAGATCTTCGATAGACACAATTTTCAGATCGAGTTTTTTTGCGAGCTCCATCAGTTCGGGAAGTCTTGCCATGGAACCGTCTTCATTCATAATCTCACAGATTACCCCGCCTTCTTTTAATCCGGCAAGTTTCGTAAGATCGGTGGCAGCTTCGGTATGTCCGGCTCTTTTCAGTACACCGCCTTTTTTCGCTCTGAGCGGAAAAATATGACCGGGTCTCATAAAATCCGAAGGTCTCGTTTTTTCGTCCATCAATGCAAGAATGGTTTTCGAGCGGTCGCTTGCAGAAATTCCGGTGGAAACTCCTTCACCAAGTAAATCCACAGAAACTGTAAAAGCTGTTTCCTTCGGATCACTGCTTCTCGTTACCATTACATCAAGTCCCAGTTCATCACACCTTTTTTCCGGAAGCGGCGTACAGATTAAACCTCTTCCGTGGATCGTCATAAAATTGATAATTTCCGGAGTGGTAAGTTCTGCCGCTGATAAAAAATCTCCTTCATTTTCACGGTTTTCATCATCAACGACGATGATCACTTTACCGTTTTTCAGGTCTTCAATGGCTTCGGGAATAGTGTTGAGTTGGAATTCGGACATGCTAAAAGTCTCAGGTATTTACAAAGTTAGATATATGATGCTGAATGTCAATAATTTACAATTAAGCAGAATCATTATCGGTTCAGGCGTCAAAAATACTGATTTATACACGATATCAAAAGTGAAAAGGCACTTCCGTTCTTCTATTTTTAAGTAATTTTACCGACTTTGATTCGCAACATGTTCAGAACTCTCGAAATTCCCAGGAAAAGTAAATTTAATCCAACCCGAATATTACTGACGCTTTCAGCGATCTGTATCGTCATAATTCTCCTGATGTATGCCGTAGCGCTGTTTCCGCAGTCATACCGAATCAAAGACCGAATTCTGGAGGCAACTTTCCCGATGAACCTTACCGCAATCGGACTGCTGATTTTAGCGGCGCTATATTACATTCTGTTTTCAAAAAAATCCGGAAAACTGACCGGAAGTATGGAATTGAGGAACGATGGCATAACCATCAACGGTCAGGAATTTAAGACTGATGAAATTGAAAAAATCAGAATTATAGGCAATGATATCGCAGGAGAATTTCGTGGCTTTGTGAGCAAGGGTACTCAAAATCATATTATTCTGCACACCAAGAACGGAGCGGAAATCTCGACTGCTTTCGAACAGACGAAGTCCAACCGTTTACAGGATCAGAGGGAAGTTCTTCAATCGTGGTATGATCAGGGAATTCTTGCAGAAGCAAATTACCATAATATCATCAACAATACTAATTATTATTAGCGGAGAACAGCGAAAAACTCAGGTTCCCGTATTTTCGGGTGTCCTGCAGATCAGGATGGTGCGGAATATTTTTCGCCTGATGTTCCAGAACGAGCAAACCGTCTTCTTTCAGAAAATTATTTGATAGAATCAGCGCGATCAGTTCATCATATTTGCTTTTTTCCAGATTGAAAGGCGGGTCGGCAAAAATAATATCATACTGTTTTTTACCTCGGTTTTTCTTAAGCCAGTCGAACGCGTCGGCCTTATTTACATTGATCTGAAGGGACATATCCAGTTCTGCGGCAGTATTGATGATAAAATTACAGTGTTTCACATTATTTTCTACAGCCGTAATATCTTCACAGTAGCGCGAGGCAAATTCCAGCGAAATAGAACCGATTCCGGCAAAAAGATCGAGCACGGCAACCTGATCCAGATCGAATCTGTTTTCCAGAATGCTGAAAAGCGCTTCCTTGGCAAAGTCGGTGGTTGGTCTTACATCAAAATTTTTTGGAGCTGAAATTCTTTTGGCTTTCCAGCGTCCGGAAATTATTCGGAACATGATTTTCTAGGATAAGATAAAATTTTTCTTCGGCACGTTGTCGAAGCTGATTCTCAAATGACGTACAAATTTCCGGAGTTCCGAAATAAAAGTGTCATTTTCTGAGGTTTCGCCATACACATGGAAATGCGTTTCATTAATTCCGAAACCTATTTTGCTGAGTGTGAACATGATAAAATAGAGAAAATCTACCTCAGAATTCACATCGAGATTATTGTACAACAGAACTTTTCTGTTCTGCAAAGCCAGGAATTCGCACTGGTTATGATAAAGATTGATATGAATTTCTTTTCCGCCGCGTGCTGAAACAGAATTCAGAAGTTTTTCTCCGGAAAAATTGAAATGCGCTTCAGGATATTTTTCCTTGATTTTAAGATAATGCTTTTTAGGAAACGTATAATAAAACTGAACCCCGTACTTTTTGTTAACAGAAAGCATCAGTTCTTCCTCCGGCTGAACATCCGCATTAAACTCCACCATTTTTTGTCCGGTTTCGTGATCTGCAAATCCGGCAGGAGCCATCGCAAAATGATTTAAAGCGGAAACTACCGAAACCTGTGAAAAGGATCTCCTCAACAGCATATCGAGTTTTGATTCCAGTAAATCGGCTGCACTTTCTTCGCTTTCAGTCCAGACATTTTCTTCCGGAACGCGGTTATTCTTCACAGTTTGATACTGCAGTGAGCCTTTGGCAAAAAGTAAATTGAGTTTTTCCATCGTAGGTGCGCAAATTTATTGAAAAAATCCGGACCGGAAACTTACGGGAATTTCAGCTACAGAAAAACTGTCACAGAACCGGATTGATCCAGATAAAGTGCATTATCATAAAATTCAAGGCCTTTCGCTTCGAGTGTTTCGCGAACCATATTCTGCAAAGTACCATCGCCGATTCCATGAATAATTTCTATTTTCCGGACACCGCTTCTCATGCATTGGTCGATTGTTTCCAGTATTTTTTCCTTTTGCAGCGCAAGTCTGTCAGCACTGTTGTATTTTTTATGATCCGGAGTGAGGCGATCGAAATGAAGGTCTAAGGTGAACGTTGATTTTCGCACAGAACCCGAAGATTTCTTTTTACCGGATTTTCCGGAATCCGTCGTGATGTTTCCGGTCCATTCTTCTGATCTGATGATTAATTTTTCAATCGGATATTGATGTAAGAACCCGTGTTCATCTTCAAATATCACAGTTTTAGAATCAATTTTAGTTACGGTTCCACTAAGGTTTTCGTCCAGTACCGAAACGCGGTCGCCTTTTTTCATTTTGTATTTATGATTTTAGAATTTCTCAGCCACTTCTTGTACCAAGCTCAATGATTTCAAGGTTTTTAATTTCTTTACCATCAATATCGAAACGCATCATCGTTCTCGTTTTATGCCAGCCTGTTTTTCCCGCAGCCCCGGGATTCAGATGCAGTAATTGATTTTTGCTGTCGAACTGTGCTTTAAGGATGTGCGAATGCCCTGAAATAAAAAGGGTTGGTTTTTCCTTTGCTAGTTCCTCGCGAGAAAGTTTCGAATATTTTCCGGGATATCCGCCGATATGAATCATTAAAACATGTACTTGCTCACATTTAAAACGTAAAATTTCGGGAAATAACGCGCGGAGATCTGTTCCGTCGATGTTTCCGAAGACCCCTTTTAAAGGTCCTTTCGTCTGCAGCTGTTCACATACCTCAATGGTTCCAAAATCTCCGGCGTGCCATATTTCATCGGCTTCTGCAGCGTAATGCAGAATTCGTTCATCCAAATACGAATGTGTATCCGAAAGCAATAGTATTTTCGTCAAGGTCTTTTTTTTCAAATGTAGTAATTGCTTTCCGGAGTTCATTAGATTCCGCTGACGAAAAGCACTTTTAAGAAATCAAATAAGTTTTAAGAGCATTAATTTTTCGTTTAATGAGGGAATTTTCAGTAATTTGTACACGATTGTTTATAAACTGAGAATAACGTAAAATTGCTGCCATGAGAGACAAATTTGTTACGTGGGGAATTGCCCTGATTGTATTTACCTGGATCATTGCCATTCTAATCCGTGCGCATTACTGGATTCCGATTCTGCTGACCTGCCTGTTTCTGGTGGGCATCTATAACATGACGCAGACGAAGCACGCAATTCTGCGAAATTTTCCTGTTCTTGGTTACTTCCGCTATTTCTTTGAAAGCATTTCACCGGAAATGCAGCAGTATTTTATCGAGCGCGAGACGGACGGCAAGCCTTTTCCGAGGCATCAGCGTTCCGCTGCGTACAGACGTGCAAAAAATCTTGGTGACACTGTTGCATTCGGTACACAGCTGGAAATTAACCACCGCAAATACGAGGGAATCAAACATTCCATTTATGCAAAATCACCCAAAGAAGAACTGCCGCGCGTAATCATCGGCAACGAACAGTGCACAAAACCCTACTCTGCTTCCCTTTTCAATATTTCTGCAATGAGTTTCGGTTCACTGAGTGACCGTGCGCAGATTTCATTGAACCGAGGTGCCAAGAAAGGAAATTTTTACCACAATACCGGTGAAGGCGGAATTTCACCTTATCATCTCGAAGGCGGCGATCTCTGCTGGCAAATCGGCACAGGATATTTCGGCTGCCGCGATGAAGAAGGAAAATTCGATCCGCAGCTTTTTGCAGAAAAATCGCAGATTGATAATGTGAAGATGATCGAAATAAAACTTTCGCAGGGAGCAAAACCAGGACACGGTGGCGTTCTTCCGGGTGTAAAAAACACACCTGAAATTGCAAAAATCCGCCACGTAATTCCCGGCATGACGATCATTTCTCCTCCCGGTCATTCATCTTTCTCAGATGCAGCAGGATTGCTGCGTTTCGTACAGATGCTGCGAGAACTTTCAGGCGGAAAACCGGTTGGTTTTAAGCTTTGTATCGGCGACACGAAAGAATTTGAAGACATCTGCGAACAGATGACGTTGCTCAATATTTATCCGGATTTTATTACTATTGACGGCGCCGAAGGTGGAACCGGTGCAGCGCCGCCGGAATTTTCAGACGGAGTCGGAATGCCTTTGGAACCTGCTCTTATTTTCGTCAACAGGACGTTGAACAATTATAAAGTTAGAGACAAAGTGCGTGTTATCGCGAGCGGAAAAGTGCTTACATCGCTCGATATTTTAAGAGCTGTTGCGATGGGCGCTGATGTTTGTAACAATGCACGCGGATTTATGTTCGCTCTAGGCTGTATTCAGGCGCTTCGCTGTAACAACAACCATTGTCCGACCGGTGTTGCAACTCAGGACAAGATGTTGATCAAAGGGCTTGATGTTACTGATAAATCAGAACGCGTATATCATTTCCATAAAAGCACGCTTCATACGTGCAATGAACTGCTTGCAGCAGCAGGAAGAGAAGACTATTCCGAAGTAGATGCAACCATGTTTATGCGCGGAGACGAGTTCGACCATCTATCCGATGTTTACTTCCCGGATATTTTAGGAAATGTGAGAAAATAGAAATATTTTCATGCGTAATACAACTTCGCCGACTGGTTCAACTAAAGAATTAGTCGGCGTTTTTGTATTAAGTTAATTGTTAATATTGTTAACAAATGAATGTTTGATTTTGCATGTGCGTTTCTATAAAATAACGAATTTGAACTATTCTTCTTTATAACTGGTCTGTCAGTACTTCTACAATTTCCATTTTAGAACAAGTATTTCTGCATTTCTTCGTTTAATTATTTTTAAAATATTAGTCTATTCATTGCTGTTATGCATTGCATTGCTGTTGTGTTCTTTTTCAAAAACATGAAAAATTTCAACTGTAATCAAAAGGATTTTTCCTCTATCCTTAATTCCCGATTACAAAAAAGAAAAAATTCTACTTAAATATCAATCACAGCGAGTCAATTACGATTTACATTATTAATATTAATTATACATATTTATTAAATTACTTAAATTCATATAGTATTTTATTTATATTATTTTTAACATTTAATACTTTTTATTGTCCTAATAGCTTCTTAATTTAGCCTTACTTAAAAATCATTAAAAGATAAAATTATGGCTAACGACAGAAATTACGGAAATTCAAATTCCGATAGAAGATCGTCTCAGCGTAGAGATTACGATGACGACAGAAATTACAACAACCGCGGAAACAGCTACAACAACGATTTCGATTTCGACTACGATTCCGACTACGACACCAGAGGCAATACGCGCGGATTTGGACGAGGACACTCGGAAAGTTCCACACGATGGGGAAGCCAGGGCGAACACAATTCCGGCATGCATAGAAATCAGTCCGGTTCTCAGCGAAGCGGAGATAATTATGGCTCGAGAAGTGGTTCTGTAAGAGGTTCGCATCCCGAAAGAGATTTTGAAGGCAGAAGAATGAATTACGGCTGGAACGAAGGAAACCGCTCGCACGACGATTACAATAATCTCAGAGATGCAAGGGACAATGATGATGACCGCAATTATAACAGAAGTAACCGCAATAACACGGAAGACCGGTACTGGAATTCGGGGAATCAGTCTTCAGGAAGATCAAGGGAAAATTCCTGGCAAAACGATGATGATTATCGCGGAAGCAGCAATTATAACAGCGACCGCAACAGAAACCGGGACTGGGATAATGATAACAACAGAAGAAGCAGCAACTGGTCTTCCGACAGAGACCGCAGTTACGACAACCGTTCAGAAAGCAACTATCAAAGAAGAGGATCAGGTAGCGCTTGGGGCTCAGAAAGCAACATGAGCGGAAGATCCAATTACGGACGCACCAATTCCCAGGACAGGTATGATCTCGAAAGAGATTCTGACAGAAACCGTGGAACCAACTACGGCGGATACGATCACCGCGGTTCCGAATATTCCGGGATTAAGCATGACCGTTTCGATGACAATCAGCGCGAATTCCGAAGCAGAAGAAGCGGAAGTGACAGCGGAAGGGGTTCCGACAACAGAAGAAACAACAGGGATTAATCATAATTCCAGAAACTGCAGGCGGACTTGTTCGCCTGCGGTTTCGTCTATTCGATAGAAATAAAGTAAATCAAACATCAAATCACAAAATATTAAATATTATGGCACCAAGAAGAAATTCAGGAAACAGATATAATGACAGCTGGGACGAATTCGGCTATGACGACGAACAGGGTTACAGCAGTTCAGGTCAGAACTATGAAAACCGATATGATCGAAACACCGGCCCGTCATACAACAGCGATTATGACAACAATAATCGCGGCAACCGCTACCATGACAATTCAGAAACAAATTACTACGGAGCGAGCGGTCGGTATTCATCCGGAGGCTATTCCGACAGATATGGAAATGACGACCTCGAAGATTATTTTGACGACGTTTTCGGCCGGAATGAATACGATAACGAAAACCGCCGGTATACCATTAACGAAAGAGATTATTATGGAAACTCCGGCAGCAGAAATCAGGATTACGACAGCAGATTTGGTTCCGGTTCAGAGCGCAGCAGAAATTACGGTTCCCGATCGTACGAAAATAATTACAGAGACAATCGTGACCGGTACAACTCAGGTTCGGACTCCGATTATTCCGGAAGATGGCCGATTTCACAAAGCAGCGACAGACGCGGCGTAGCAAGAGGTTATGACAACCACGGAAGACGGGATTCCGGATATGGTGACAGTTTCTACAACGATGAACAGCACTGGAGCTCCAGAGGAAATCAGCAAAGAGACCATGACAGAAGATATTCCTCAAATTACGGACGTTCCAGATCAGAATACCCGAATTCCTACCACTTGCAAAGCGAAAACCGAAACCGCGACAATGAGGGGAAATTTACTTCATCTTCATCGCGAAGAAGTGGTTTTGGAAGCCGGATTACAGGAGCTACAAACCGCAGCAACGTCAGCAATTTTCAGAACCGAAGCGAATCACGGGACAAAGATAACTCTGAAAACAGCAGCAACAAAAGCAGCTAATTAATCACATTTTACAGTTGGCCACACCAAAACGGCCGGCTTTAATTCACAAAAATCAAAATTAATATGGACACCAATAACAATCAGGAAAAAAATCCTGAGGCAGCAAACGCTGCTACATCAGCAAAAACTAAAACTGCAGGAAGGAAATCCGCCGAAAACAGACAGGAGGTTTCTGCTTCAACCGAAAACGCAAAAGAAACTGCAGCCGCAAAAAGTGCAGCAGCTGCGGCAAAAAACAATAGTGAGGACAGAACCCAAAGCAACGGAAAAAATCAAAAACCTTCCGAAACCGATAAAGAAGGTCCTTTGTTCAAATTTTTTACAGACATGCTGAAAGATGTGTACTATGCTGAAAAGCACATCCTTGAAGCACTGCCAAAAATGCAGAAAGCAGCAACCACAGACGAACTGCAGGACGCATTCGAAGACCATCATCTGCAGACGCAGAAACATGTGTCGCGTCTCGAAAAAGTATTCCGCATGATCGGAGAAGAACCAGAGGTAAAAAAATGTGATGCAATCGAAGGCATTGTAAGAGAAGGCCAGAAATGCATTGAAGATACAGAGGAAGGTTCAATGACGCGTGACGCAGCATTGATCATTGCAGCACAGAAAGTGGAACATTATGAAATCGCTTCTTACGGTGGATTATGCGCGCTTGCAGAAACTCTGGGACAGTTTGATGCTTCCGATTTACTGCACAAAACCCTTGAAGAAGAAGATAAAACCGACAGCGATCTCACGCACATTGCTGAAAGCTACATCAATTTCTGCGCAACTGAAGACGACAGCGAAAACAACCGCCATCGTGGTGGAAGAGGTAGAGACGCTCGCAATTATCAGCGCGAAGAAGAGGAAGCTTATTATGAAGATGGCGGATATTCCAGAGACCAGTACCGAAGACAGAGTTATCATTAAAAACTGATTATATATGAAGCAGGCGATATTTTTTATCGTCTGTTTTTTTGGCAAAATAGATATGGATAGACTTTATTTTCAATTTAATTACTTCCGGTCGTGATTTTTATTATTTCCCTGTTTTCCATCTGTATTGGCGTCATCCATAGGAACGACTGAAAGATTTCCCTCTTTTTCCACCCAGGCTTCTTTTACTTTGCTGATGGAATTCACTCCACTTTCCCGCAGGTTACCCATCAGTTCATCTTTTGTAATGAGTTCGCGGCGCATGTTGCGGTGAATCAGCTTTCCATCCCTGATAATCTGCACCGGTTTTTGCTCCAATATTCTGCGGAAAAAAGCAGAGCGGAAGGTCAACTGATTGACGATGTAGTTACAGGCCATAAACATAAGAATCATTACAATTCCGTCTGCGAGATTGGTAAAATTTCCCAGTGAATGCGAAGCAGCTTCCGACACCAGGAGAATAAGTAAAAGATCCATTGCGCCAAGTTCTCCGGCATTGCGACGCGGAAGAATTCTTAGCATAAACAGAATGAAAAAATACATAATTACTGCACGCAGCAGCAACTCTACCAGAGACAGTTCAGGAACAAAGATTTGAGACCAGTCTTCAGGCAAAAATTTTATTTGTCGAGAATTTGATAAAGATGTTCGAGCGATTTGCGGATATAGAGTTCCTGATTTTGAGCCATAGACAGCTCATCGTCCCCATTCATTCTTTTGCTTAGCAGAATCTTTCCGTTTTTCGAAATTGCTAGATAAGCATATAGTGAATCGATATCTAATTCAGGCATTGGCGCCGCGTAACCCGTTATTCCGATTCCGATTTCACTACAGAATTTACCGGAAATTTCCAGTGCCATTTTCTCCGCAACATATTTCGAGACACAGTTGCTGTTCTCACCCAGAATGGGATTTACATCGAGATGCCTGGTTTTCTGTCCCAGATTATATAAAGTCATCCCGCCCTGAAAAAACTGCATCGCCTTTTCGGTTCTCGAAAAATAATTCTGCAGCAGACCGGCCGTCACACTTTCCGCAACTGCAAGTGTCAGTTTTTGCGCAAGACATTTATTTTTAATCTCCGTTAAAAGTTCAGTTTGTGTAAGAGTTTTCATTTTTATTATAAGCGAATAAGCGTGTTTATTTTCGACCTTTCAATAAATAATAAGCAAGGAAAAAGCTACGGAACAAATCATTTCAGGTACTTATTTCTTTTATTCTAAAATCTACATTATTAACACACCTGTTATCTTATGAATACTAATTTGAATGCAACACCACGCGGTTTTTCGACCATCATTCCCGGCGAAACTACGGTTATCGAACATAAACTCGGCACAGTAAACATCATTATTTCGCTGTACAATGTGGCGACAGGAAATGAACTGAACAGCGGCATCACAATCGTGGACGAAAACACGGTGAAAATAGTTACGGCAAGCGGTGCACCCTCCGAAATTCGGGTGGTCATTTTTGGATTTTGAGAAAAGGCGGGAATTTATTCGGCAGGCCGGTTCAGAACAACCTGCGGGAACGGAATTTCAATATTATGTTCATTGAATGCCTTAAAATATTTAATCCGCAAATCGCTTTTTAAATTTTCTACACGGAACGTATCTGCTGACCAAAAATAGACATTGAAAATTAGTGCAGAATCCGCAAAATCATTGAAGCGGACAAAAGGTGCCGGATCTTGTGAAACTTTGGGATGACTTGCGGTTACTGATTTCAGGATTTCCATCACTGTGGTAACATCCGAAGAATAGGAAACGCCGATCTGAATATCGAAACGCGAATTCAGTTTGGAATGCGTCCAGTTGATCAGCGAATTTTTGGTAAGCATGGTATTCGGAAGGATGATGTATTTTTCATCACGCGTTAAAACCGTCGTGGTCCGCAGATTGATTTCTTTTACCTGACAAACCAGTTTTTCCACTTCAATTACATCACCTACTTTTATAGTTGAATCCAGCAGAAGAACAATTCCAGAAACAAAATCACTGAAAATATTCTGCAGACCCAGACCAATACCAACGAGAAGCGCCGCTGAAGCACCCATTAAAACAGTGACGTTGATGCCGATCATATTCATCCCGAGAATGAACCCCAGGACATACAAGGCATATTTTACCAGGCTGAAAATGGTAAATTTCTTGGATTCGTCGAGCTTTTGGTTTTTATAAATAATCTTTCGCACCAGCTTGACAATAAAGCCGAGCGCGATGATAAATACTATTAAAAAGATCACCGAAGAAACCTCAATACTTTCCGTTCCGATACTGAACAGTCTGATATTGAGGAATTCCCGGACTCCGAATTTTAAATTTTCCATAGGTGTTTATTGCAGTAAAATAAGTAAGAAGCGCACTTTTTAACATTCAAACTGCAAGCCATTTTATTCTTCAGGCCACACTTTTCCGTTTCTCACGTTCTTTTCTTTCGGTTTTTCATTCAGCATCTGCTCAATTCCGATCAAACCTAGCTGTCCTGCTGAAACATCCAGACCGGTATAATGTCTTCTTACATCTTCCGGAGCTTTTCGCACAGGTCTGTTTTTCACTTCCTCCACAGGATTTGCATTGCAGGAAATAATATTATAGAGATCGGTTCTGCGGTCTTTCAGGTTTCTTACACTGCCGTATTCATGAAGTTCATCGAGCAGTTTCAGGTCGATGTCGGAAATCAGAATCATTTCGGTGTTCGGCGTTGATTCACTTTTCACCGCATTCGATGGAAAAGCGAAATCACTTGGCGTAAATACGGCGGACTGCGAGTAATGAATATCGAGATTTTCCACCTGCGGCAGATTTCCTACATTTCCGGTGATGGCAACGTAACATTCGTTTTCTATCGCACGCGCTTCCGCACATTTCCTTACGCGCATATAAGCATTCTGCGTATCGGTAAGATACGGCACAAACAGAATCTGCATTCCCTGATCCGCAAGAATTCTCGGCAATTCAGGAAATTCAACATCATAACAGATCAGTACGCCAACTTTTCCACAGTCGGTATCGAAAGTCTGAATATGATCTCCGCCTTTCAGTCCCCAGTATTTGGTTTCGTCCGGCGTAATGTGGATTTTGTCGTAACGGTCTACTTTTCCGTTTCTGTGGCACAGAAATCCAGTATTTTTCAATTCGCCATTCTCATAAAAAGGCATCGATCCGGCGATAATATTCACGTTGTATGCCACGGCGAGTTCACTGAATTTGTCACGGATCTGCAGGGTGTATTTTGAAAGCATCCGCATTGCTTCCGCTTCCGTTACATTTTTGAATTCTGCCATCAGCGAGGTATTGAAATATTCAGGGAACATCGCAAAATCCGATTTATAACCGGAAATCGCATCCACGAAATATTCC
This sequence comes from Bacteroidota bacterium, assembly GCA_023460855.1. Classification (GTDB taxonomy): domain Bacteria; phylum Bacteroidota; class Bacteroidia; order Flavobacteriales; family Weeksellaceae; genus JAEWOS01. The sequence continues at coordinate 281,173 of JAEWOS010000003.1, forward strand.
GCCTGCATAAACAGTTCATCCAGGTTTTTGTAGAGCCTCATTTTCCACTGTACCAGTCCGAGTCTTACATTTTTCTTGGTGGTATTTGCCGTGGGGCTGTCATCTTCATAAAACACATTATTCCATTCCATCAGTGTTGCATATTCATGACTCTGCACGTCATCCGGAATATAATTTCTGATGATTTTGCGCACGTGGAAATCGTTGCTGAGCTGAAAACTCAGCACCGGATCGTAAATTTCTTTATGTTTCACTTTTTCCAGGTACTGTTTGGGAGAAAGTTCATGCGCATGCTCATGATAAAGCGGAATTCTGCCTCCAAAAATGATATTCTTGAGATTCATCTTCTCAGCGAGTTCCTTTCTTGCGTCGTAAAGCCTTCTTCCTAACCTTAGTCCGCGATAATCCGGATGAATGAACACTTCAATTCCATAAAGGGTTTTACCGTCCGGATCGAAGGTTGCAAAACTGTAGTTTCCGGTAATGCTTTCGTAGGTGTGTCTGTCGCCAAATTTACTGTAATCTACAATCAGCGAAAGGGCGCATCCCGCTACTCTTCCGTCAATCAAAACAGCAAGCTGTCCTTCGGGAAAAATATCGAGCAGTTTCTGTATGGATTTTTCACTCCAGTAGCTTCCCTGCCAGTTCGGATAAGCTTTTTTCATTACATCAAGCAGCTCCTTGTACTGTTCCGGCTGAAGCTGGCTGATTTCTATATGTTGTTGTGTTGTCATTATCTTATTTTATCTGTTAAAATTTTTCCTGAATGTTTCAGGGGTGGTTTTTGTCGCGTTTTTGAAATATTTTCCAAAGTGCGAATTATCGGTAAAGCCGAGTTCCAGCGCAATCTGGCGAACCGGTAGTACGGTATGCGAAAGCAGTCTTTTTGCTTCCAGAATTACGCGGTTTCGGATTACAATTCCGGCTGATTTTCCGAGTTTGTCTTTTACCAGCGCATTCAGGTAATTTGGCGTAATAGAAAGAGGTTCTGCATAATCTTTCGTGGTTTTTTTCTCACGAAAATACATATTCACCATCTTTCTGAATTCCTGCACCAAACGGTTTTTATGATCGTTGCTGCTTAGTTCCTGCTGCTGATTTCCGGAAGAAACCTCCATCTTAAGCACGCAGGTTTTCAAAAGCAGACAAATGATTTCGTTGGATGACATTTCCCCTTTTTCAAATTCCAGCTGAATATTTCTGCAGGTGTTCAGCCAGAACTGGAGATCTTTATCGTCGATATCTGCATAAACCGGCAGATTTTCTACGGCCGTATCACTTTTTACCAGCTCGTTCCCGGTGTAAATCAGGTTATAAAACGTCTTCGAAAACAATATGATATATCCTTTTACATCGCTGTTGATATCCCAGGAATGAATCTGATCATAATTGATAAAGAACAGTCGGTTCGGCTTAATTTCAAATTCCTCGAAATCGATGATATGCGATCCTGAACCTTCCAGCGTAAGGATAAAAGTATAAAAATCGTGTCTGTGTGATTCTTTCAGATGTTCTGCCTCATTCAGAAAATGTTCAAAAGTGGAAAAACTGAAATCTACCACTTCATTATTCTCCGGAACGATATTCTTTATCGAATATTTTATTACTGATCCGTTTGTTTCCATCATTAAATGAGATATTGCAAAGATAAAATACACCACAATGCAATTGTGGTACAGTTTATCTGTAAAATGTTATAAATTATTTATGAATCGTGGTTTCTGCGTAAGTAACTAACGCAAAACTGTTGCAGAACTTCCGGAGATATTCATTTTGAAATCTTCCTCGAGTTCCTTTTCCACGTAACCTGAGTTCATCAGCGCAAGCAATGCCATATAGTTGATTCTGAACGGAATAAAATCCCCGACAGAATAATTTACCGCGCTTTCTTCTACATCCAGCACAACCATATCGCTGCTTCCGCCGACGATCTGAAGTTTTTCATCGAGCGGCTGAATGTTGGCCGGCGAAAGATCGAGAAGCCCGACATCCACAATGGCGCGCATGGAATTTTTCGCCTTTCCAAAACCACTAAAATCAACCATCTCACCGTTCAGGTTACTGCCTAAGGTTCCTTCCGGAATATTCGGCTTTTTCTTGATTTCAATAATTTCTGCATGAAGCGTGAACACATCCTGATGCATTCCGTAAATAAATGAATCGTCATATACATTTGTTCCGAAATACAGCGTTTCGCCCACCCGGAAATGGTTAATGTACGACGGCATCTCTTCATTCAGAATCAGCGGAATGGCCACCGAAGCTCCACCGGAAATATAAGGAATGGTGATTCCGAAATGCTCCTGAATTTCCATTCTGCACTCGTGAAGCGTTTTCATTTTTCCGTAATCCGGAAGAACACCGTTCATGCAGGTCAGATTGGTTCCGATACCTACTATTTTAATGTTTTTGAGATCGCGGATTTTTGTAAAGAAATCCAGCACCCTTTCCCGAACAACACCTTCGCGCAGCTCTCCCATTTCGATCATCACGACCACTTTATGGGTTTTATTGAGCGCTGCCGCTTTTTCTGAAATCAGCTTCAGCGTTTCTATTTCGGTATTGAAACTTACATCGGCGTGAGTCGCCACTTCGTCCGCAAACGTTAAAGGTGCGGGCTTGATGTAAACGGTTTGTGCGTCAGGGTTGAGTTGCTTTATAGTCTTCAGGTTTGAAATTCTGGAGTCGCAAAATTCTTCGATCGGCAGTGCGAGAACTTCCTTCAGGAACGTTTCGTTACCGCAAAGAACTTTGGTTACGATACTCCATTCTATATTTTTTTTCTTGAAAAGATCATTAAGAAAGTTGAAATTCTCCCTTAGTTTCTTTCTGTTTATTGTTATTACTGACATTTTTATCTTTTACGAGGCGCATCTCCAGATATTTGGAAGTGAAGCCTAATTTTTCATATAATTTTCTTGCGGGATTATCGGGTTCGCAGTGCAGTGCAATATCGCCGTCGCACGTTTTGATGGTTTCCTCCATCAGTTTTTTTCCGATACCTTTTCCGCGGTACTGATCGTGCGTTGCGATGTAAACGAGAATATTTTCAGGAATGTATTTTCTCATTCCGGTACTGTTTACAACCACTGCTCCAACAATCTCTTTATCGACTTCAGCGACCAGCAGATGCCCGCCTTTTCCTTCGTCTTGGCCGGCGATATAATCGAGCGCGAGCAGTATGTCTTCGCGCGGATCACCGAATTCCTGTAAATGCTGATGCAGGAATCCTGCAATTTCCTGTCGGTAAGACGAGGGTATGCGTGTATTTGAAAATTTTATTATTTGCATTTTGATTTTGATTTTAAGTTAATTGTTATGGAATCGTCCGGTTCAGTTTAAACTGCCGCGTGTTCCTTTTTATAGTACAGCACCGGAATTTTTGATTTATAAATCATGTTTTCCGTGAAGTTATTGGTGAATAGTTTTGTTGCGAGCTGATCCTCAGAAACATTTACTGCCACCAGATCGGAACCGCACTGATCGCAGGCCTGAAGAATTTCCTGTTCCGGATTCTTGGTGTTTACCATTTCTTCATCCTGGAATTTCACATTCTGTTTCTTCAGTTTTACTTTCAGAATTTTGAGCGCGTTATTTACTGTCACGGCAGAATTCTTCATTTTACCTTCTGCAAGTCCGACAATCCGTACTTCCGCATTATTTTTCTGCGCAATCGGCAGCACCGTTTCCAGTTTTGCCATTACACCTTCAGTATCACGAACCGGATAGAGAAGTCTGGTGAATTTCGATTTTGTGAAACCAAAAGGAATCGTCATCACCGGAATATCGCTGTTGCTGATAATTTCATACGTGTTCGAGCTGATAAATCCCGGTCTTTTCTTGGGATAATCAACACCCAGAACCACTAGATCGATTTTATTTTCAGCTGCGTAATCCGAGACACAGGTGGAAACGGTTCCGACACATGACTGTGTTTCAATTTGAAGTCTTTTCTGTTGTCTGAATCTTTCCTTTTCCTTTTCCAGCTGCTCCTGAGACGATTCGATCAGTGAATTTCCGTGGTAGTAAAATTTTCCTGCGAGTGCAGATCCTGAACTCAGAACATTAGATTTTACCACGTTCAAAAGATGAATTTTCGCGGAATGTCTGCGTGCAATTGCTGCAGCTACATTCAGGAAATTGCTGTTGTCCTTTGAAAAATCGACAGGTACCAGTATGTTTTTAATTTCATTTGCCATCATCATAATTTTAGAGTGCAAAGATAAAATATACCATACCTAATCCATGGTTCAAATAGAGGCTATCGTGGTATAATTTACTGATAACAGCCTGAAAACATAAGTTTTTGGGTGAATTCAGGGGTTTCGAAGAAAAAAAGAAATGTTTAAAGGGGTTGAATAGTGATAAATTCACCAATGACTATTGCACAATATGGCGGAAAAATGATTTCGAAGAGGCATAGTACGTCAAGATAGTGATCCTTCGCAGAATCTAAAATGACGCTTTATTGCACTTCAAGGACAACTACAGATTTCAAATTCTACCTCTAAGCAACGTTGAAATCGAGATAATAAAAATAAAACCACCTACAAAAAAAATGTAAGTGGCTGATTTTAAGAGTGGCCCAGCTTGGGCTCGAACCAAGGACTTGCTGATTATGAGTCAGCTACTCTAACCAACTGAGTTACAAGGCCAACTTTTATTGTTAATAATAGAAGTTTCAATTGGGTTTGCAAAAATACGGATTTTTGCAGAATCCTGAAAATTTTATGGCCTGTCCTGGCAAAGTTCCACCAAAACACCGTTCGTGGATTTCGGATGCAGGAACACGATTAACTTATTATCGGCACCGTCTTTCGGCGTTTCGGAGATAAACTGGAACCCGGCTTCTTTCAGGCGTGAAATTTCAGCGTGAATGTCTTCCACACCAAACGCGATATGATGTACACCTTCCGCCTTTTTATCGAGGAATTTTGCAATCGGACTTTCCACGTTCGAAGCTTCGAGTAATTCGATCTTGCTGTCGCCCAACTGATAAAAGGAGGTGGTAACACCTTCCCTTTCCACGGCTTCATGTTTGTAATTCGGCTTTCCTAAAAGACGGGCAAATAAATCATCCGACAGCCCCAGATCTTTTACGGCAATGCCAATATGTTCAATTTTCATAGGAATAAAGTGGTTTTATAACTGCATTTGCGTGAGGGCGGAGGCAATTGTTGGAGTTCTTTGCAGATTGCCGTGGACACAGCCCGGAATCTGGAAAAGCGACTTGCCGCAGACCAGCCTTTCCATGCAATGGCAAGCAGCGCAGGAGGAAAGGAGACGCCCCAAAAAATCTGAAACAAATGTAGTAAATTTGCACCATGAACGAAAGCAACAGACAGAGAAAAGTAGCGCAGATTATACAGGAAGATTTTGCCGAACTGTTCCGCAAACAGGCTGCAGAAAGCAAACAGAATTTCCTGGTTTCCGTTTCGGACACGAAAGTTACTCCTGACCTGAGCATTGCGAAAATTTATCTTTCCATTTTTCCGCAGGAGTTCCGCAAACCGATAATGGCCGAGATTGAAGCGAATAAGTCGCAGTACCGGAATTTTCTCGGCAGCAAAATGTCCAAACAGGTGCGGATTATCCCGGAGCTTCAGTTCTACCTGGACACTTCCATGGACGACGTTGAGCGAATAGACCGTGAACTTCGCGGCAAGGGCGACAACCCGATTCTGTAACATTCTTTTCTCCTGATTTGAAAAGCACGCCGTTTTATATAGCCCAAAGATATCTGATAGCCAGGAAAGGAAGCACTGCCGTAACCTTTATTACGTGGCTGGCAACGCTTGCGATGACGGTTGCTGTTGCAGCGATGTTCATCATTATTTCTGTTTTTTCCGGACTCGAAGATCTGAACCGCGACCTGATCAGCAATCTTCATGCAGATCTTACCGTGAAAAGCAAACAGGGTAAAACGCTTTCAGACCTCCCAAACCTTACAAAAACACTTCAAGCCAATCCTGAAATTGCAAATTTTTCGTCGCTGATTGAGGAGAAAGTTTACATTGAATACGACGGGAAAGGTGATGTAGCAATACTTCGCGGAGTTGATTCTGCCTACACCTCGGTAAACCCGGTTCATAAAAATATTTTCTACGGCAGCTATCCGGATTTTCAGTATCTGAATGAAGTGATCATGGAAAATGAACTGCTGAACAGACTTTCTGTACAAGTTGGAACAGGATCAGGGTACAGCGAAATTTTCATGCCGAAAGCAGGAACCGGACTCATCAGCAAAAAGGAAGACATCTTCAATCAAAAGGAAATTTTTGTTTCCGGTGTTTTCCCGGGAAATGACCAGCTGAACAATTATATCATCTCCCCTATCGAACTTGCGCAGCAACTGCTTGATCTTCCCAGAAAATCAGCCTATGAAATTGTGATTAAGCTAAGAAATCCGGAAAAAGCAGATCTCATCAAAGCGCAACTGCTCACAAATACTCAGAACAAATATCAGATCACTACAAAAAATGAGGAAAATGCTGCGTTCTGGAAGATGATTAATATTGAGAAGCTTTTTATCTATTTGATTTTCGCGCTCGTGATTTTTATTACCACTTTCAACCTTGCAGGTGCAATTATCATTCTTCAGCTCGACAAAAAGGAACAGGCAAAATCGCTGATTTCGCTCGGAGTTTCTTTTGCGGCGCTCAGGAGAACCTACTTTTACACGGGAATTCTGATCGTAATCGCAGGAATTGTAACCGGCTTGATTATCGGAACGGCAATCTGCTATCTGCAGCTTTCCACAGGCATTTTCATGGCGAACCAGAATATGCCGTTTCCGGTGCGTATTCAGTGGTATAATTATTTCATTGTTGCCGGAACTGCGGCTGCGTTTGGCTTCCTCGTTTCGTGGATTTTTTCGAAAATTAACAGGAGAAACATCAGTACAGCTTAGCGGTTTTACTGATCTTTTTTGTGTAATTTTGCAGTCCAATTTCAATAAGATGAAAAACAGAATTCACTTTCTTCTAGCACTGATTTTCAGCGCATTACTTTACGCACAGCCTGCGGGTTATTACAACGGAACTGCAGGATTAACCGGAGCCGCTTTAAAATCGCAGTTAAGAGCAATTATCACCCTTGGTCATCAGGACATGGGATACAACGCTTTATGGAGTGCTTACAGCACTACGGACCGCGACAATTTTTACGAAAACGACAATACCATCCTCGATATTTATTCCGAAAATCCAACGGGACCGGATCCGTACAACTTTACCTACGGCTCAGATCAGTGCGGTGCTTACAGCAATGAGGGAGATTGCTATAACAGAGAACACATCGTACCACAAAGTTTGTTTAATTCCTTAACGCCAATGGCGAATGATGTTCATACGGTAAGACCGACAGATGGCGTAGTGAATAATATGAGAGGCAACTATCCTTTTGGCAAGGTTGGCAGTTCCGGAACTACTTCTGCAAACGGATCGCGGGTCGGCAATTCCATTTCTCCAGGCTATGGAGGAACTGTTTTCGAACCGATTGACGCATTCAAAGGTGATGTTGCAAGAATGATTTTTTATTTTGTGACGCGTTACGAAAATGATCTTTCCGGTTTCAATTCCGGAAATATGCTGGGAAACAGCACCTATCCGGGACTTCAGAACTGGCAGTTGCAGCAACTGATCGCGTGGCATGCTGCCGATCCGGTTTCGCCGGCAGAAATTGCGAGAAACAATGCCTCGTACACGTTCCAGGGAAACAGAAATCCGTATATCGACAATCCACAGTGGGTAAACGATGTTTGGGGAACACCGGATACCACACCACCGACTGCACCTACCAATCTGGCAGCATCAGCTCCTACTTCCAGTTCCATTACGCTTAACTGGACCGCTGCTACTGATAATGTCGCTGTGGTTGCTTACGATATTTATGTGAATGGTGTTTATCACAGTACGGTAACCGGAACCGGCGCGATTATCACAGGTTTGAATGCGGCTACACTCTATTCTTTTTACGTTATTGCAAAAGATGCGTCAGGAAATGCTTCTCCTGCAAGTAATACGACAACCGAAACTACTCTTGCCGGACCGGTAACCGGAACCTGTGCTTCTGAAAATTTTGAAACAATGCCTGCCGCAGCTTCATCGTACGGCACAATAACATGGACAAACCCTGCAACAAATATCACATGGACTGCTACGGATTCCCGAACAGACCAAAGCATTAACGGCCGTGCCATTACCGTGAGAAACGGTTCGCTCACATCCTCCACGCTTACCGGCGGAGTTCAGAATATTACCGTAACGACGATGCTGAAATTTGCAGGTTCACCGGGAACATTTAATGTAAGAGTCAATGGTGTTATTGTTGGAACAGTTCCATACAGCGCTTCTTCGCAGACAACAACCATTTCAAATATCAATGTCAGCGGAAATGCCGTGATTAGTTTCACAGACAACAGCACCACTTCAAACAGAGTTGCATTTGACGATCTTTCGTGGGATTGTTACACATTGTCCACCGTGGAAAATGAATTTTCGCAGAATAATCAATTCTATCCGAATCCGGTGACGAAGGGCGAGCTTTTCATCAGCGGTACAAATGCTTCGAAAATAAAATTCCTGGAGATTTACACACCTGACGGAAGACTGGTCAACAGAATCAAAAATCCTTTTGTGAAAGAGAATAAAGTTCAGCTTGGCGGTTTAACGCCGGGAATTTATCTTGTTCGCACAGATAAAGTTAGTCAGAAAATTATTGTAAAATAAGATTCGATAACTCTTTATACAGGCCGGACATTTTTTGTCCGGTCTTTTTTTTTATTTTTGAATGAACAGCAGAACGACATGATTAAAAAATTTGGACTCATAGGTAAGAATATTTCGTACAGTTTTTCTCAAAAGTATTTCACTGAAAAGTTCAAAACACTGAACTTACCCTACACGTACGAACTTTTCGACATTCCCTCGACAGATGATTTCGCAGCTGTTGCCTCACTGGAAAACCTGGCCGGTCTGAATGTGACTATTCCATATAAAGAACAGATTATTCCTTTTCTTGATGAATTAAGTGCTGAAGCAAAAGAAATTGGTGCCGTAAACACCATTAGATTTCATCATGGTAAAAGCACCGGTTACAATACCGATGTCTTTGGATTTTCGGAGACACTTTTAAAACATCTTAAACCTCATCATAAGTCTGCACTGATCCTTGGAAATGGCGGTGCTGCCAAAGCTGTAGCTTATGTATTAAAACAACAGAATATACCTTTTCAAACTGTTTCTCGCAGCACTGAATTAAATTTCGAAAACCTGACCCCTCAGTTGGTTTCGGAATCCAAAATAATTGTGCAGGGTACTCCCGTCGGAACCTTTCCCGATACTGATCTCTCGCTGCCTTTTCCTTTTGATGCGCTGGATTCTGAACATCTGGTAATTGATCTGATTTATAATCCGGAGGAAACTGCATTTCTGCGCGAAGCATCAAAGCGGAATGCTGTAACGGTAAACGGCAGAATGATGCTGGAAAAACAGGCTGACAAAGCGTGGGAAATTTGGAATTCGCCGTCTTGAAAAAAACCTTATATTTATTGCACAAATTGGCAATTGCCTGATTCGGCAGTTGCTCCGCAAAATATTTTGAAAAAATAAGACTGACATGATCACGGAAAACCCAAACTCCGAAAACGAAGAATTGAAATCAGAAAACCCGCAAATTCAGGATGATACACAGCCTCAGACTGACGCACAAACCGATGCCGAAACTTCACAGACTGAAGAGCAGCCTGACCCTGAAAACCAGGCAGATATGCACACAGAACCGTCGGTGAAAATTCCGGAGGAAAAAGTACTCTCAGAAGTTGAATTTCCTGCCGGCGACGAAGTGAATGCCGATAAGGAACAGGTATCGCCGGAAAACGCCGAAGAGCAGCCTGATGCAGAACAACAGCAGGATTCTGCAGTAGAAAAAAAAGAAAATAAATCCGGGGCGGAAGATCATGCGAATGAGCAGGAATCCGGTGAAAAAACCGATGATCACGATGATCATGACACACTTCACGACGAAATTGCAGCGTTATCTCTGGTTCAGATTCTGGACCGGATGGAAAAACTGATCAACAACGAAAAAGCAGGCTCGCAACACCGCGAGTTCCAGTTGCTGCGCGATGAGGCAACCCGCCATATTCACGATGAAACTGAAGAAAAGAAAAACGATCATATTTCCGCCGGAAACACTTCAGAATTTACTTTTGTACATCCTTCTGTTTCGAGGCTTTCGGGACTCATTACTATTTTCAAGGAAAAGCAGGACCAACATCATAAACAGGTTGAGGAAGACCAGAAAAAGAATCTGGAGGAAAGACATCAGATTGTTGAGCGTCTCAAAAAATTAAATACAGGAGCAGAACCCGGCACGAATCTTTTCAAAGAAATCCGTGAGATAAAGCAGGCTTGGAGCGGCGCCGGACAAATTGCTAAAGCCGATTTTAAACTGCTGAACAACGATTATTTCTTTCATCTGAACCAGTTCTACCAGATGCTGGATATGAATAAAGAATATCTGGAGCAGGAATACACGCACAACCTGGAAAAACGCCGGCACATTATCGACAGAGCAAAAGAACTTGTGGACGAACCTTCCGTGCAAAAAGCGCTGAATGAACTTCAGTTTCTGCATAAACTCTGGAAAGACGAAGCACAGCCTGTCGCAGAAGAATTCCGGGAAAACACCTGGGAGGAATTCCGGGAAATTTCAAATAAGATTCACGACCGTAAAGCAGAACTGTCCGCACAACTCGAAAAAGAGCAGCAGGCAAACCTCGAAAAGAAAAATGAGCTGATCGGTGAGATCAAGAAATATATCACTCCGGAAAACAGTCCGACGCACAGTTACTGGCAGGAAGCGATTAAGAAAGTTGAAGAACTACGTACTGAATTCCTGAAAACCGGAAGCGTTCCAAGAAAAATATCCAATCAGAACTGGAATGATTTCAAACAGACCCTGCGCGAATTCAACAGTGCCAAAAATGATTTCTATAAATCACTGAAAGGCAACCAGCAAAACAATCTGGAACAGAAAATGGCGCTGATTCAGACGGCGAAAGACAACATGAATTCCGAAGACTGGGAAACTGTAGTGCCGCTGTTCAAGAAACTTCAGGAAGACTGGAAAAAAATCGGACATGTGCCACGTCCGGTTACAAACAAAATCTGGGAAGAATTCCGTGGAGCCTGCAATACATTTTTTGACAATTACCGCTCGAAAAACGCGGCGGCAGGCGACAACTGGAAGGAAAACTACAAGCAGAAGCAGGCTTTAATGCAGCAACTGGAAACGATAACCGACGACGAAGGAGCTGTGGAAAAACTCGAGCAGATTAAAACCAGCTGGAACAGTATCGGAAAAGTACCGCGTGATAAAATGTCGATCAACAGTGAATTCAACAGACTTCTGCACAGCAAGATGAAGCTGAATAAAATTCACGATTACGATCTTAAAGAAGGCGGACTATCAGATAATCAGCTGACTGACAAGGCGAGAAAAATCAAAAACCAGATTTCCGATCTGGAAGCAGAAATTGCAAAGCTGGAAAATAATCTGGGCTTTTTCAGTAATCCGAGCCGCGAAAATCCACTACTGAAGGATACCTACTCCAAAATCGATGAGAAAAAGGAGCAGCTCGAAGCCATGAAAGGCAGTCTGCACCACATTATCAGTGGAGATTAAGCTGAAAAGATAATTTTAATAAAAATGAACGGACGCGATTAATCGCGTCCTTCTGATATAAAAACCACCGCATTGAATCACGAAAAATACATGGCGCGATGCATAGAACTGGCAGAAAAAGCCAGGGGGAAAACCTATCCGAATCCAATAGTTGGTTCTGTTATTGTACATAAGGACAGAATTATCGGGGAAGGCTATCACATGAAAGCCGGAGAAGCGCATGCAGAAATAAATGCCATCAACAGCGTTAAAGATCAATCACTTTTAAAGGATTCTACCATTTACGTTTCGCTTGAACCTTGCGCTCATTTCGGGAAAACGCCACCATGTGCGGACAGGATTGCACAACTTGGTTTCCGGCATGTGTTCATTGGTGCGGTCGATTTTCATGAAAAAGTAAATGGAAAAGGAATTCAGATTCTGAAAAATGCGGGGATTGAAGTGACTACGGGAGTACTTGAGAAAGAATGCCGCCTGCTGAATAAAAGATTTTTTACTTTTCATCAAAAGAAAAGACCATACCTTGTGTTGAAGTGGGCACAATCTGCAGACGGGTTTATCGACCGGGATTTCCGTCCTGAAAAAATTTCGAATGCAGTTGTTAATCAGTATGTTCATCAGTTGCGCGCTGAGGAACACGCAATTTTAGTCGGAACACACACCGCTCTTGCAGACAATCCCTCGCTTACGACAAGAAATGTTCCGGGAAGAAATCCGGTGCGAATTCTGATCGATGCTGACTTGAAAGTACCTTTCGATTCCAGAATTTATAATGAAGAATCCGAAACCATTGTTCTGAACACCGTGAAAAATTCCGAAGAGCAGCATATCCGGTTTCTAAAATTCGACCGCGAAAATTACCTTCCCTCTGTTCTGAAAGCACTGCACAGTGTGGAGATTCAGTCCGTTCTTGTAGAAGGCGGCGCATTTACGCTGAACAAAATAATCGAAGCAGGTCTTTGGGATGAATCATTTGTGATCAGCAATCCGGAACTTTTCTTGAAATCCGGAACAAGATCACCGGCAATTGATCTTAAGCCCCAATCAGAGTTTCTAGTCAGAAATAATCTGATCAGACTTTACCGAAATCCGCAAGACATCCGTGCAGATGGATGAATTCAGCTATAAGACCATTGCTGCACCGGTTCACGAAATTTTGCTCAAAGAAAAAGGCAGTAAGTTCATCGGTTACGCATTTCCCGTAGGAAATGAAGCAGAATTAAAGGAACATCTGGAGCAGATCAGGAATTTGCATCCGAAAGCAACGCATCACTGTTATGCCTTCCGCCTGGGAAAGGAAGGCGAAAACTATCGCGCAAACGACGATGGCGAACCGTCCGGATCTGCAGGTTTGCCGATTTACAATCAGATTCTGGCGCACGAATTAACCAACATACTTCTGATTGTAGTCCGCTATTACGGCGGTACTAAACTTGGAGTTGCAGGACTGATAAAAGCCTACAAAGAAACTGCGAAAGAAACGCTTGCACATGGTGAAGTGATCATTCAGGAAGAAAAATTTCTGCTGCAGATGTCATGCGGTTACGACAGACAGAGCAGTGTTTACAATCTCATTAACCGGTTTTCGGGAACTATCGTTTCCTCAGAACAGAAGGAAAACGCTGTAACAACTGTTGCATTCCGAAAGGCACAAAAAAAAGACATCTCAGAATTAATTCCTGAGATGCCTGATATAAATTTTGAATTTCTGTAATTAGTCGTTACTTCTTCCGCCAAAAAGCATTGACGCAAAGTAAATCAGTTGTGCAAGCGATCCAAGAGCTGCAACCACATAGGTTCTGGCTGCCCATTTCAAACTGTCCTGTGCACCTTCAAATTCTGCGTTATTTGCAACAGTTCCTGAACTACGGAGCCAGGCCAAAGCTCTGTTGCTCGCATCGTATTCTACAGGTAACGTTACAAACGCAAATGCTGTAGTCACCGCAAAAAGAATCACACCGATCAGTAGCAGTGTTTTGCTGCCACTGGATGCCATAACCACGATACCCGCCATCAGCACAAACTGCAACAGTCTGGAAGAAATATTTACAACAGGTACCATTTTACTTCTCAACTGTAACATTGAATAACCGACTGCATGCTGAACTGCGTGACCGGTTTCGTGAGCTGCAACCGCTGCTGCAGCTGCATTTCTTTGCATATAAACACCTTCGGAAAGGTTGATCGTTTTATTCTGAGGATTATAATGGTCTGTAAGCTGTCCCGGAACCGAGATCACCTGTACGTCGTGAATTCCGCTGTCCCTGAGCATTTTTTCTGCGATTTCCTTTCCGGACATTCCGTTCTGAAGATGAACCTTGGAATAATGCGCAAATTTTGATCTGAGCCTGTTCTGCACAATCATACTGACGATGAAAATAGCTCCAATAATAACGTAATACAACATCATGCTGTTTCGATTTTTTAATTAATTTCTTACTACAATTATATTAAAAATTATGCCAAGCGGCAAAGTTATAGGCCGATATTGCCATATCTTTGCATTTACGTTATGGAGCAGGAAAGTTTGTCTCAAATACAGGTTCGTGAAGTATCAAATCCGGAAGAAATTCAGGACTTTGTCCATTTTCCGCTTACACTTTATAAAGATAACCCCTATTTCGTTCCTTCACTGATCAACGAGGAACTCGAAATCTGGAATCCTGATAAGAATCCTGCTTACGAATACTGTGAAAGCAGACAGTTTCTGGCTTTCCGCGGAAATGAAATTGCGGGAAGAATTGCAGTGATCATCAACCATAAGGAAGCAAAGGAACTGGGAATTCATAAAGTCCGGTTCGGCTGGTTTGATTTTATCGATGATAAAAATGTGAGTTACGCACTGCTAAGAGCCGCTGTAGATTTTGCGAGCAGCAGGAATATTCCCGCAATCGAAGGACCGATGGGATTTACCAATCTGGATAAGGCAGGAATGCTGACCGAAGGTTTTGACAGGCTTGCAACGATGATTGGAATTTATAATCATTCTTATTATCCTAAGCATCTGGAAGCGCTTGGATTACGGAAAGACAAAGAATGGGTAGAATTTGAAATCATGTTTCCGGAAAAACTGCCGGAGAAAGTCATCAGGTTCAGCGATCTGACCCTTGAAAAATATGGCCTGAAAGTTCTCCGGTTTAAGTCGAAAAACGAAATTCTGCCTTTGATTGAACCGATGTTCAGACTTCTGGACAAGACGTACAGAGGCCTTTCCACCTATACACCAATTACCGACGGCCAAATTGAATCTTATAAAGAAAAATATTTTAAATTTCTCGATAAGGATTTCCTGATTTGTATTGCCGACAAACAGAATGACCTGATTGCTTTTGCGGTAACCATGCCTTCCTATTCAAAGGCACTTCAAAAGTCGAACGGCAAACTCTTTCCTTTCGGCTGGTGGCATTTCTGGCGTGCCGGGATTAAAAATGACCGGGCTAACTTCTATCTGATCGGAATTCATCCTGATTATCAAAGACGCGGTCTCACCTCAATCATTTTCCGGGAAATATATGACGTTTTCAAACGGAAAGGTGTGAAATATCTGGAAACAAACCCCGAACTGGAAGATAACAAACAGGTGCAGCTGCTTTGGCAGGACTACGATCCGGTGAACCATAAGCGCAGAAGCACCTACAGCATTTCTGTAGAAGCATTCTTCGAAAAAAATGCAAAAAATCACTAACTTTAGGAAAAATATAAAGCTATGATCAATATTGTTTTACCTGTAGATTTCTCTGAGACCAACTCGATACTGATGGATGGTGCGGTAAAATTTGCAAAAGATATCAATGCTAAAATCTGTATGATTCATGTGGCACCGTCCGATCTTGGATTTGCTGTAGGCGATATGGGTTTTCAGTATTTTCCGGAAGTAGAACAACTCGAAATAAAGGAAGAGCTGGAACAACTCAATAAGATGGAAGCCAGTATAAAATCTCAGGGTGTGGATTGCGAACACATTCTGAAACAGGGAATCGCGAAAGATAATATCCTGGAATATGCCGGCGAGAAAAACGCTGCCTACATTGTGATGGGATCACACGGACGCAGCGGAATCTACGATGTATTTGTGGGTAGCCTTACGAAAGACCTCACGCGCACTTCTACCATTCCTGTACTGGTAATACCCTGCCACAACTAAAAAATACAAAAAAACAAAAACCCGTTCACATAATTGCGAATGGGTTTTTATATGCTTAAAAACTGCCGGTCTAAGGCTTCTTGTAAATTTCAGGATCGTAATACGGACGCTTTTCCTTTGACGGAGAAACATAATCCCTGTCCTCGTTGTTTCGCAAAGGCACCACAAGTTCCCAGCACCAGTAAATAAACAGCGCGCTTGCAACAATAAAAAGTATCCAGTTGATTACATTTCCAAAAATTTCAAAAAACTGGAAAGTCCAAACGAAAACGTCGCTCAAGAACAGAAAAATACCGGTCATTTTTTCTTTTTTAAATTAACTTTGTACAAAATTAACAAAAATGTTCCAACTACTTTCGAAAGAAAGCAATATTTTTTCAATTCCTGTATATATCGCTTTTCTGGTAGTAATGGTCATCACCTTTAATTTTCTGAATATCAGTTCACTGAACGTATTCAGCCTCGTTCTGACCGTGGCCGGCATTGCTTTGGGTTATTTCACTTTCTCCAGTATCGGACTTAATTTACAGAATCATTTATCGCTTTTCCTTTATTCGGCATTCGTTTTTGCGTTTTATCCCGGCTTTCTGGATACCGGACTTGCGATGGCATTGCTCACCAATTCATTTCTGCTGCTCGTACTTTCCAACACCAATGAAGATTTCAGACGAAAATCCTACGTACTCGTAGGAGCTATCGTAGCACTCAACTTCATTTTTCTGCCTGCAACATGGCCGATGGCGCTTTTTGTAGTGCTGCACATTGCTGCAACGTCTCCGCGAATTCTGCTCCATTTTCTGCGCTTTTTGTTTGGTATTTTTCTGGTTGCAGCCAGTTATTTTGCTTTGATGGGAACGTGGGGATTCACACAATGGGACAAGGCCTATTTTCCTTTTATTAATTTTGTGATTTCTGGAAATCCGGAGCAGCTGATGTATCTTATTCCGGTGGGATTAATGCTTGTTTATGCATTGTTTGATCATTTCGCAAATTACAACAGGAAAAGTCCGGACAGTAAATTTAAGTATACCTTTGTACTCGTATTTGGCCTTGCACAGCTCATTACAATTATTCTTTACATGGGATACAGCTATGAATTCCTGCTGCTTCTGGCAATTCCGGCAACCATCATTCTTACCCGGATGCTCAGGTACACCAAGAAATACTGGATGCAGGAGGCCGGACTCTGGATTATATTAATCAGTCTGGTTACATTCAAGCTCTCGGCAATCTGGCACGGATAAAAAAAATTGAAATAAAAAATTTGAAAAATTAAAAACAGGAGATGAAAATTGCAGCAATCGATATCGGCAGTAATGCAGCGAGATTACTGATAAATGAAGTAACAGAAGACAAAGCGGGAAAACCGGAATTCATTAAACTGAATCTGTTGCGTATTCCGCTCAGATTAGGGATGGACGTTTTCAGCCACGGTAAAATTAATGAGGAACGGCAGGAAATGGTGATCAGTTCGATGCGCGTTTTTGCCGACCTGATGAAAATCTACAATGTGGAACATTACCGCGCTTGTGCAACTAGCGCAATGCGTGACGCAGAAAACGGGGATGAAATCCGCGAAATCGTGGAAGAAACCAGCGGAATCAACATTGAAATCATCAGTGGAGATGAAGAAGCCAGCCTTATTTACGCGAATCATGTGGAAGAAACCCTCGATAAAAATTTCGGATATCTTTATGTAGATGTTGGCGGAGGTTCCACGGAACTGATGTATTTCGAGAACGGAAAAATGAAGTACAAACGCTCCTTCAACATCGGCACGATCAGGATGCTGAGCGATTTGGTAACGGACGCACACTGGAAGGAGATGAAAGACGAAATAAAATCCAAAATCGTCGGCAAAAAGCAAATTCTGGGAATCGGTTCAGGAGGAAACATCAACAAGGTTTTCTCGATGAGCAAACTAAAGGAAGGCAACCCGATTTCATTAACGACAATTAAGAACTATCATAAAACGATGAGCGCACTCACCGTGGAAGAACGAATGCACAAATACGGGTTCCGCGAAGACCGCGCCGATGTGATCGTTCCGGCACTGGAAATTTATATAAAAGTGATGAGCTGGTCCGGAATGAAAAAGATGTACGTTCCGAAAATTTCCGTTGCAGACGGACTGATTCACAGCATTTATGAAAACTTAAAGCAAAAATAGAACATATGAAAAGTGCAAATTTAACCGTATACGCAATTATGTTATTCCTTGGAGTCCTTATTTTGGCTTTTTTTCTATGGGGATATCCGCAATACCGGGTCTGGTCTCAGGAAATGGAAGGTAAGGCAGAGTTCGCGAAAGCAGAACAGAACCGCCGCATAAAAATTGAAGAAGCCAAAGCGAATCTCGAAGCTGAGAAACTCAATGCTCAGGCTGAGATCGAGCGTGCTAAAGGTGCCGCCGCAGCTATTAAAATAGAAAATGGTTCCATCACGGAAAAATATATCCAGTATTTGTGGGTGAGGCAACAGAACAACCTCAACGATAAAACGGTGATCTACATTCCGACTGAAGGCAACCTTCCGATTCTGGAAGCCGGCAGAACTCCTGCGAAAAAAATAGAACAATTTTCAGAATAAAGAATTAATTTTTATGGAAAAATAAATCAGCGCAGAAACTTTCAGCGCTGTTTTTTTTATTGCATCGATATCACCTTTAGTATTAGAATCAGCAGATTTTTGTCTCCATTTTTTTACTAAATTTCAGCATAAATATTTATACGATGGTGAAAAAATTACTTCTGTCTATTTCAATGACTTTTGCCTGCATAATTTTGGCACAAAACAGCAAATACGAAAATCACGAAATCGCAGAATTTCATCTACAAGATGGTTCTACGGTAAAAGGATATTTTCTGGGCGAGATAAACCGTTCACAAAGTATCGGCGAATTGGTAATAAAAAGCTGGATTGGCAGCTTCAGATATGCTAACCTAGAAAGCGGTGAAAGCAAAAAAATTGATGCTGACGATGTAAAAAAAATACTGTTTTACAAAGATAACGATCATGTAAGAACACTTGAAAAAATCCAGGTAACAACCGCTGATAAAAAACTTAACAATTCAGAAAAAGCGAAGGAAGACTTTGCCTACTTACTTTATGATGGGAAGTTGAAAGTATATGGCAGTAATATTTTCAGATGTCAGGATGCGTACTGCCTTTATAAGTACACCGAATTTTATCTGCAAAAACCAGGAGAACCAACACTGTTTTAGCCGTAGAGCCAAACGGTCAACTAAGCCTGCGCGCTGGTGCTTCTCTTGAACCTATGGCAGCTGCCTTTCGTGCTGTGGGTGGAAGCTGTGCACCTTTTAATGAATATTTAAATTAAGTGGACAATAATGTGATGAAGCAGCAGGACATGGATAAAAAGTGGATCAAGGAATACCAACAGATCAGGGCAAATACCATCAGGGAGATCATAAAAAGCAAGAAGAACATAGGTTACCAGCAGCAACAGGAAATAGTCGCTTCTAAAATAATGGAGAGGCAAATGGAAATAATCATGGGAATTGTAAAAGAATACGAAAAGAACTGTCCTGATTAAAGCTCAAATTAGCTGGTCTTCGGGAAAATTTTGAAATAAATTAACTCTTTGGCTACTCATCGTCCCCGAAATCATCAGACCATTCATTTTCATCATCCTCGTCCAAAAAATTTAGTTCCACATCGTCCTGCACATAACCCTGCGAAATTCCCGGCGGATTGAAAAGTCCCCATTCATCAGTGATAAAATGTTTCGGATTGAATGTTGACACCCATTCTCTGAACAGCATCCGGAATTCTTCCAGTTGCGAACGAACGATCAGATAATACTTCGCTTCGGCAAATCCCAATCTGTTCAGGCTGTGGTAGAGTACCATCAGTTCGCGCGCATTTTTCCGGATTATTGCAGCATTTTCCATTTTGAGATCCCAGAGTTTTGCAGGAATTCCGCTCGATAATTTCGCCTGAATGACCATGATATTTTCGAGCAGATGGTTTTTCGTTTCCTGCAGATAAATATCGTCTTCCGGAATTAAATCTGTGATCGTCTGAATGGTCTGAAAAATTTCTTCAGATTTTCGGTAGATCTCTGTTTGTCGGACTTTCTTACTCATACTGTTCTGGGTTGTTTCGCTTCGGGATTTCAACTTATTTATTCATCTAAAATAAAAAAAGACGGACAAAAATCCGTCTTATTACTAACCCGTTTAATCTTTTAATCATCAATACTCACAACCTCAGTAATTTCCGGTGCGAACTGCTTGATTGTATTTTCCACGCCCAGTTTCATTGTAGAAAAACTCATGGGACATCCGCTGCAGTTTCCCTGCAGTTTTACAAGCACTTTGCTTCCTTCAACGTCGATCAGTTCTATATCGCCGCCGTCGTTATTCAGGAATGGACGAATGCTTTCCAGCGCTTCCAGAACTTTTGTTACGGTTTGTTCGTGTTTCTGATTTGACTTCATCTGTTGTTTTTGAATGATTACTCCTTCCAATTTCGGAGAAATCTTAGTTGTTTTTCGGTGAGCAGCCTGCCATCGTGGTGATTTTCACAGCTTCCGTTGGCGGAATTGTTTTATTTCTTTCCACCAGGCTTTCTACCATTTTCTGTGCCGTTTCAGTATAAATTTCAGCAATTCTGCTTCCTTCCTGCATTGCTGCCGGTCTGCCAACATCTCCGGCTTCGCGGATACTCTGAATCATCGGAATTTCTCCAAGAACCGGAATTCCCAAATCTTCCGCTAAATACTGCGCTCCCTGCTTTCCAAAAATATAATATTTATTCTCAGGCAGTTCTTCGGGAGTGAAATACGCCATATTTTCAATGAGTCCCAACACAGGAATATTGATGCTTTCCATCTGGAACATGGCAATTCCCTTTCTGACGTCAGCCAGTGCAACATGTTGCGGAGTTGAAACAATCACGGCGCCTGTTACCGGAACTTCCTGGATTATTGACAAATGAATATCGCCTGTTCCCGGAGGAAGATCGATCAGCAGAAAATCCAGCTCGCCCCAGTGTGCATCACGAATCATCTGATTTAATGCTTTGGAAGCCATAGGTCCTCTCCAGACAACGGCCTGATTTGCACCGGAAAAATATCCGATTGAAAGCATTTTCACGCCGTAATTTTCGATCGGCTGCATTAGGTTTCTGCCGTCCACTTCTACAGAAAGCGGTTTTGCGCCCTCTGTATCCAGCATGGTCGGCACGGAAGGTCCGTAAATATCTGCATCAAGCAATCCGACTTTGAATCCCATTTTTGCAAGTGTCACCGCCAGGTTTGCCGCTACGGTAGATTTTCCTACACCGCCTTTTCCGGAAGCAATCGCTATGATATTCTGTATTCCCGGAATCTGTTTTCCTTTAATCTGATTCTGCTGAACTTCCGTTGGTTCGGGGGAAGCAATTTTCAGTTTCAGCATTATATTTTCACCAAATTCTGATGCAAAAGCCTGCTTCATCGCTGCTTCCAGCTTTTTTTTCTCATGCATGGCCGGCGAATGCGCAGTCATATCGATATACACTTCCTCTCCCATCACCTGCACGTTGTGCACGAGATCATCTACTTCAATTTCCTTCAGAAAATCCTGAACTTTTGCTTTCGTAAGCATAAAAACTATTCTTTATTAAAGTACAAATTTACGGAATTCCCCGCTTAATTTAGAATGAATAAAATTTCGCTTATCTTCTATTTCCTATTTTTGAAAATAAATCTATGTAATGCGAACCCTCGTTTTTGCTTTTTGTTTCCTGTCGCTGTTGCTTCCGGCACAGGATTTCGCCAAATACGTCAATCCTTTTATCGGAACCGGCGGTCACGGCCATACTTTTCCCGGAGCAACGGTTCCTTTCGGAATGGTTCAGCTTTCTCCGGACACCAGAATTGACGGAAGCTGGGACGGCTGCAGCGGTTATCATTACTCCGATTCTGTAATTTATGGATTCTCGCATACGCATCTGAACGGAACCGGAGTTTCGGACTACGGCGATATCATGCTGATGCCAATGATGGGCAAACCAAGCCTGGATAATAAAGTTTATTCCTCAAAATTTTCGCACAAAAATGAAAAAGCGAGCGCCGGATTTTACTCTGTAAAACTGCTGGATGATGATATTGATGTTAAACTGACGGCAACACCAAGAGTCGGTTATCACGAATACACTTTTAATAGAACCGGAAACGCCAATATTATTTTAGATCTGAATCACCGCGATGAACTGCTGGAAGGTGAAATCAGAATCATCGATAACAAAACGCTGGAAGTGTTTCGCCGAAGCAAAGCATGGGCACAAAACCAGTATGTGTATGCAAGAATCGAATTTTCGAAACCCGTTAAAATTTCTCAATCCGAATCGGATTCCCAGGATCGGGAATCTCAAATCTTTCGTGGCAGGAAACTCAAAATTGCGCTAGCTGCTTCTGTGAAAAAAGGCGAAAAAATACTGGTTAAAGTTGCCCTTTCCCCGGTTTCTTATGAAGGCGCAGCGAAAAATTTGCAGGAAGAAGGAGTTTCTGATGATTTCAACAAAGTTAAAGCCGATGCTGAAACGCTCTGGAATAAAGAACTTTCCAGAATTGAAGTAAAATCAGATGACAAAGACAAACTCGCCATATTTTACACAGCGCTCTATCATATTTTCACACAGCCCAATATTTATCAGGATGTTGACGGAAAATACCGAGGTCGAGACAACAAAATACATCATGCAGACCACGATTATTACACGGTTTTTTCTCTTTGGGACACGTTCAGAGCAGCACATCCGCTCATGACTTTAATTGACAGGAAAAGAACCGCCGATTTCATCAATACTTTTATCCGGCAGTATGAAGAAGGCGGCAGACTGCCGGTTTGGGAACTTGCAGCAAATGAAACCGATTGCATGATCGGATATCATTCCGTATCGGTTATTGCAGATGCCATGGCGAAAGGAATTACGGGATTCGATTATGAAAAAGCCTATGCTGCAGCGAAAAATTCTGCTATGCTCGATATTTTCGGTCTCGCTGCGTATAAAACACAGCATTTTATTTCTGTTGATGACGAGCACGAAAGCGTTTCCAAAACTCTGGAATATGCATACGATGACTGGTGTATCGCACAAATGGCAAAAATGCTGAATAAAAAGAAGGATTACGAATATTTCATGACGCGGTCACAAAGCTGGAAGAATCTGTTCAATCCGCAGAATGGTTTTATGCAGCCCAGAAAAAACGGCAGCTTCCTGGAGCCTTTTGATCCACGCGAAGTAAATAATCATTTTACGGAAGGAAATTCGTGGCAGTATTCTTTTTTCGTTCCGCAAGATATTGACGGTTTAATTGCGCATCACGGCGGAAAGGAAAATTTCGAAAAATTCCTCGATGGTCTTTTTTCCGCACCGGAAAAAACCACCGGAAGAGAACAGGCTGATCTTACCGGGTTAATCGGTCAGTACGCACACGGAAACGAACCGAGTCATCATATTGCCTACCTATACAATTTTGTCGGAAAACCTGAAAAAACCAACAAAAAAGTAAAATTCATCCTGGATCATTTCTATAAAAATTCACCGGATGGTCTGATCGGGAATGAAGACTGCGGGCAAATGAGCGCCTGGTTTGTCTTGAGTTCGATGGGAATTTATCCGGTAACCCCCGGAAAACCTGAATGGGAAACGACAACGCCGTATTTTGATGAAGTGAAAATTAATTTCGAAGACGGCACTTCAAGAACAATCACAAAAAATAGCAGTGCCCCCGAACTGAAAAAATTAGGTTTCGAAAATATAAAATCGCCCGCGGCCGATAAATACAGCGAACTTATTCCAGCACCGCTGATTTCAGGAAACAAATCATTCGAACTGCAGAATACGATCGAAATCAAAGGTATTAATGAAGATGACAAAATTTTTTACGCACTGATCGACCGCACAAACAGTGAAGCGAAAAAGAAATTTCAGCGTTACCGCAAACCGTTTACCATTACGCAAAGCACCACTGTACTGGCATATACACAGCGAAAAGGCACCGAAAGCAGCATCGCCACCGCAGAATTTTTCAAGAAGCCAAATTTCTGGAATATCGAGGTGAAATTTGCAGCGCATCCGCAATATACAGCGGGCGGAAACTCAGCCTTGATTGACGGAATTTCGGGAACCGAAAACTGGCGCAAAGGTGACTGGATTGGCTTTCAGGGGCAGGATTTCGAAGCGGTAATCGATTTCAAAAAAATCATGCAGATCAAAGAAATTTCCGCTAATTTCCTGCAGGACAGCCTTTCGTGGATTCTGCTTCCAAAGAAAATCGAGTATTATCTCTCATCTGATAACAAAGATTACTTCCTGATTGCAACTGAAGAACACAGCATCAATCCTCAGGATGAAACAGTGAAAGTTTATCCTTTTAAAACCGCAATCGTTCCTACTGAAGCAAGGTATCTTAAGATTAAGGCAAAGAATTTCGGCAAACTTCCAAAATGGCATCAAGGTTTTGGAGGTGATGCGTATATTTTTGTGGATGAGATCTCAGCGAAATAATATTGATTAATTCCTAAATAAAAAACTTCGAAGATCTTCGAAGTTTTTTTCTTAACTACTCCTCCACAAATCCCAGCGCTTTTTCCTGATCGAACTCGCCTTCCCATTTCGCTATTACTACCGACGCAAGACAGTTTCCGATTACGTTTACAGAAGTTCGTCCCATGTCCATCAGTTCATCAATACCTAAAATAGCTGCAATGATGAATGTCGGTAAACCAAACTGATCGGCCGTTGCAATTAAAATAATCAGTGATGCACGTGGAATTGCGGCTACGCCTTTACTCGTAACCATTAAAGTAAGACAGATCAAAAGCTGCTGACCAAACGAAAGGTCCATTCCTGCGGCCTGCGCCACAAATATGGAAGCCAGTGAAAGATATAAGGTAGTACCGTCCAGATTAAAGGAATAACCGGTAGGAACTACAAACGAAACAATTTTCCGCGGCACGCCAAACTGCTCCATATTCTGCATTACCACAGGAAGCGCCGCATCGGAACTCGTGGTTGCAAATGCAATGGAGACGGGCTCTTTTATCGCTGCTATGAACTGTTTGATCGGAACTTTCATGTACAGTGCAATTGGCAGCAAGACCAGAAAAAGAAAGGCAAAAAGCGCACAGTACAGCGTCAGCAGGAGCATAAAGAGATATTTTAGAATATCTATTCCCATATGTCCTACGGTATAAGCCATCGCAGCTCCAACACCAATCGGTGCAAAATACATAATGATGTGCGTATATTTAAACATGGTTTCCGCAAGACTTTCCATGAAATCTACCAGTGGTTTTTTCTTTTGCTCGGAAAGCTGTGCGAGACCGATACCGAAAATCACAGCGAAAATTACAATCTGCAGTACCTGATTTTCGTAGATGGATTTGATGATATTCTCCGGAAAAATATCGCGGAAAAATGCAGTTGTTTTAAAAATCCACTGATTAGCTTCCGGGATCTGTTCCAGCGCTTTCATATCAGCTTCCTTCACAGCAGAAGTTTTTGGGAGTTCCTGATGCGGAATTTTTGAAGCATCAATCCCTTTTCCTGCCTGGGAAATATTAATTGCCGCAAGCCCGATAAAAAGCGCAATTGTGGTAGCTGAATAAAAATACAACAGTGATTTCCAGGCCATTCGTCCAACCTGTTTCAGGTCGGAATGTCCTGCAATTCCGTAAACGAGCGTGGCAAAAAGGATCGGCCCTACAATAGTTTTAATCAGCCGGATGAAACCCTGACTTAAAGGCTGCAGGGAAAGTGCAATTCCGGGAAAATCACGGCCGACGATAACACCCATAACAATACTGACGAGAATCCATGTCGTCAGGTTTTTTCTTCTTAATGCATATACAATCATACCGACAATCAGCAGCAAATGCGCATAAACCAGAAAATCCGGATTCAGCGGATTGAATAAATTAATAGCATGAAGAACTACTGCAACAGTCAGCGTAAACAGCGGGAAAATTTTGATTAGTTTACTGTTCATAGAGAATCAATGTTCCGCAAATATAGTTTTTTAGCGGCTACTTTGAAGCAGTACGACCTGAAAGAGCACAAAAAAACTCCGGAAGTAATCCCGGAGTTAAAATTTAAATAAAAGCTGATTAAGCTCTCAGATATCTTGCATAAGCATATCCTTCTTCACCTCCGGAAGTTCTTACTTTCCACCAATCAGCAGAAGTCTGCTCTACAAGCGTTACGCTTTCACCTTTTGCAGCTTTACCAACGATAGCAGCATCTGTTGAAGGCTGCTGTCTGATGTTTAGGTTGCTTTCTTCCGTTGCAACCGTAAGTGCAGAACCTGCAGCAAGACCTGCCACCTGAACATCGATGTTGATATCGGAAGCAGAATAAGTACTGTCGATAGCACCAAGAGCGTTCCACAAGGCATCTTTTGCCGCGTTGTCGGAAGTACTTCCTGATACATAAAGAATTCCACCCTGCTCCTGAACTTTCAGATCAGAGATTCCTGCAGACTGAGCTGCAGAGATTACGTTTCTGTATTTATCCTGTAATGCGCTCATTTTCAATTATTTTACAGTATAGTTATAGTTTACTTTTCCAACTTTCAAAGCATCAACAGACATTTTGATTTTTCTCGCCTGCTCAGGAGAAACATTTCCTGTAAGTGTAAGTTCTCCGTTTACAGTTTCCACCTGTACAGAAGGGAAATCCTTAACAGCATCAGCTACTCTCTGCTGAACAGCAGGATCAACTGCAGAAGTTGTAGTAACCGGAGCTACAGGAGTTACCGTTGCCATATCCATTACATCTTTTACACCTTCTACTTTTCTCAGTGCATCAATTGCAGCAGCTTTGTCCGCTTCAGTTGCGAAAGTTCCGCTAAGATGTGCAGTACCGTCCTTCACTTCCACAGAAGTTCCCGGATACGTTGCTACAACAGTTGTTGCGCTGGTTGTAAGGTCAGCATCAGATACTTTTTTCTTACATGAAACAGCCGCAAGAGACACCATTAGCGCTACAGCAGCCATTTTGAATGATTTTTTCATAGGTTTATTTACTTTAATGTTAAAAGTTATTGAACTTCAAATATAATAATTTAATAAGAAGCACACCTGCCAATATTCTTAAATTTTTCTTAAAAACCGTCTCGTTTTCTGAATAATTTCCATGAATTTTCCGTATTAAAAGCAATGCCAACGTGGTGTACGGTTAATATCTTTCGCTTAGTTTTTCACTTCCAAAAAACAGTTATTTCCGGTCCCCGAATCTGTTCAGTTTCATGGTAAGCGAAAACATCAGATATCTCCTGAGAATTAAATCTTCGCGGTCTTCAATATAGGTGCTCGTAATTGATCTGGTTACTGCCTGATTCTGATTCAGCACATCATAAACCTTCACTTTTGCAGTAAGCTGTTTATCGAAAAATGAATATCCTAAACTGGTGTTCCAGAGGTAAAAATCCCTTTTAAATCCGGGAGCGATGTTCGAATTGGTGTTGTACTGAAAATCGTTGCCGAAAATCAGATTGCCGTTCAGCAGATAATTGGTCAGCTCCAGTTTAAAAACATGCGAAGAATTATGCATTTTGTCGATCACATAATTCTTGTAGATACTTTCGCTGTAATTGAGGGAATAACCAGGCTTTACAGTTAACCTGTCCTTGATTTCGTAGGTCAGATTCAGTGCAGGCGTTAACGTAAAACTGTTACTGGTAAACATTTTTCCCTCTATAAAACCGCGGTTATAGCTGTAAGAGGAATTGAATCTCGGGTTGATGGTGAATTTATGCTCATCCCATTTGAATGATTTCGAAGTGCCAAAATCAAACCACAAATATTTGTTGCCGCTCACATTCACATAAGTTACAAACTGCTTTCCGGAAGCATCATAATAAGAAAAATTTGCAACGGCGTTATTGGAATAGCTGAAACCCAGGTTGGAATACAGATTCAGGTTTTTTTCCATGATGTGATTATTGAAATACAGATTCGTATTTGTACGCCAGAGTGGCTTTAAATCCGGATTTCCCTGGTAAGAAATCAAAGGATTGGAAATATCTGTGTACGGCGTAAGCTGCATTGCCGACGGAATATCATAGGACGAATAATTGTACATCCCGAGCCTTTTACTCTGTGAAAATTTGTACTGGAAATTCATGTTAAATTCCGGCAGCGCGTATCTTCTTGCAAGTTCATAATGCTGACCGCTGTAGTAAGAATTCACCTTAAGATCCGTAAGATTCATCTGAACGGTCGTCCAGAAATCGATTTTTTCCTTTTCTATTTCGAATGAAATTTCGGGAACGAGATTATCGATTTTTCTTTGAAGTTCGTACGATAAAGGAATGTTATACGCTGAATAACTCTGTGTTGCAGGATCAAAATCGCGAACCGTTCGGCGGTCTAAATCAGATTCTCTTCCGAATCTCATTTCAAAACTCAGCGCAACTGAATCTGAAAGCGGCTCCGTATAACCTAAGGAATAATCGATGCTGCGAAAATCATTGTCCATATCGGAAATCTGGTCCCGTAAATCGTTTGGCTGGCTGCTCTGAAAAAACAGCGTAGATGAACGGTTAATCGTTTCATTTCGGGAATTGCTGAGGCTGTTGCTGATATTTCCGTAAATCTGTCTTCTTATATTCTTTGCAGATTTGCGCGAAAAGTAAATATAAGACCCAAAATTATTGCTTTCCGAATCAGATCTGGAGAAAGATTCGTTTTCATTCAGCAGAATTCCGTCTCTGGTAGTTCGTGAGGAGTTTCTGTTCTCTGCAAGTCCGGAAGTAGTAGAAAAATTTGGCGAAATATTGATCGAAGTAAGTGAATCCGGCTTGATGCGGAAGGTGGTATTCACATTGAGTTGCGTGTTCCTGTTATTACCTGAATTTTCTGAATAAGTTCCGAGCGTATAATCTGGCAGAAGTGTCGTGCGTGAAACTTTGGATCTTGTTTCGAGATCATTGTCGATCAGGATGCCGTTTCCTTCGGTGAGATCCACTTCTTTCGAAAGTTTGTCGTTAAAATTAACGCCGACCACTGTTGAACGTGTAATTCCTTTTGTTGTACCTCCAGATGTATAAAAAGTATTCCGGCCACGTCGTATCACACTTCCTCCCGACTGAAGCAGCCACGAGTTTCTTCCCTGTCCCATGCTGTCAAAAATTTCATCATTGGAAAATCCCTGCGAATTAATATTATTGGAAGACGCAATGATACTTGCTCTGGTATTATTCTTAAAATAGCTCAGAATTCCGCTGGCTTCGTAGCGTTTATCCGTTCCGTAACCGGCAGTAAGCCTGGAAAGAAGGCCTTTGTTCTTTTTTTCGTCGATGGTAAGATTGATCGTTGCTTTGTCCGATTTTCCTCTTTTACCCTGAACTTCTTCTTCTGCAGTTTTGGTTGTGGTAATCTGAATTTTCCTGATCATATCCGCCGGCAAATTCTGCATGGCAATCCGGCCGTCTTTATCGAAGAACGGCTTTCCGTTGATCATAATCTGGTCTACTTCCTTTCCGTTCGCCGTAACTTTTCCGTCATTTCCGATTTCTATTCCGGGAATCTGCTTCAGCAGTTCCTCCACTTTACTGTCCGGACGCAGTTTCACCGCATTCGCGCTGAATTCTATCGTGTCTTTTTTAATCCGCACCGGCGATGCTGTAATGGTCACTTCATCGATGTTAAACACCGTATCTTTCTCGAGAATTATTTTTCCGAGATCTACAGAACTGTCCAGAGATTCAAACCTTTTGGTAAAAGATCTGAAACGGTCAGCTTCCAGCGCAATGACCGCCGGTTCATTCAAAGCATCCAGTTTCAGTGAGAACGTACCTTCCTTTCCAGTTGCGGAATAATTAACGATGGCAGAATCTTTTGCCTTCAACAGGTAAACAGTGGCATTTTCTATAGATTTACCGTTGACATCTTCGGCTTTTCCGGTAATTTCGATTCTCTGCGCCGAAAATACTGCACAGCAAAAAACGGCCAACAGGAGAATGAGTTTTTTCATAATGCCAATACTCAAAAAAACGCCTTTAAAAGACGTTTTGTTTTTTTTCAGATTAATTATCCTTTCAGGTGATAATACGCTAGCATTTTGTAATAAAGCTTTGCGGCAAGAAAAGCTGTTGGTTTTGCATACGGCGAATCCATCAGTTCCACAATATCGAATGCGACCACATTGCATTTTTCGAAGACTTTTTTCAGAAGTTCCAGTGTAGGATACCATTGCAGTCCACCCGGTTCAGGAGTTCCCGTTGAAGGTGCAATTGCAGGATCAAACGCATCCAGATCAATCGTGATATACACATTTCCTGATACTTTCTCCAGAACATCGTCGATCCAGTTTGGATTTGCCGCAATTTCATGAGCCCAGAAACACTGTCCTTCCGGAACGTACTGCATTTCTTCTACATCGCAGGAACGGATTCCGACCTGCACCAGATTCAGTTTCTGTGATGCTTCGAAAACCGCGCACGCATGGTTGTAAGTGGAACCGTGAAAATCGGGACGCAAATCTGTATGCGCATCGAGCTGCAAAACGGTTAAATCGGGATATTTTTCACCAACTGCACGGATAGAACCAATAGAAACAGAATGTTCGCCGCCAAACAGCGTGAACAGCTTACCTTCATTCTGCAGCATTTCCTTCGTTTTGCTGTAAACGGCTTCCGTCATCGCTTCAGGAGAAGAGTTTTCAGAAATTTCTCCTGCCATCCACACACCATTCAGATAAGGTTCCGTGCCGGTTTCAATATCGTACAGTTCCATATTTTCGGAAGCATCGAGAAATAATTCCGGGCCTTTGTCGGCGCCTTTTCCCCAGGTTGAAGTTCCATCGTAAGGAACGGTAACAAGCATTACTTCTGCATGTTCAAGCGTTGCATTTTCTTCCGGAATTCCGGCGTAGGTTCTCATTGACATTTAGATTTTGTTTTGTGGAAATTAAGATCTCAAATATAGATAAAAAGCTGCATTGACGGCGATTTTCTTTAGCGTTTTAAAACCTCTGAAAGGAAATCAAATTTTAACTTTATTAAATTTTATTTTAATAATATTTATTTTTATTAAATTTTTCTTTATATTTGGATTAATTTATGCCTGAATGAAACTGCCAATAATATGTCCGAGTTGTGAAAATTCGCTGAACGTAAGTCAGATGAAGTGCAGCTACTGCGAAACGGAAGTGAACGGAAATTACGACTTACCACTTTATCTGAAACTTTCGCGCGAAGAGCAGGAATTCATTCTGCAGTTTTTCCTAAGCAGCGGAAGCATCAAGGAAATGGCGAAACAGGCTGCGCTTTCGTATCCTACGATGCGGAATAAAATGGACGACCTCATCGAAAAAATAAACAGTTTAAAAACCGATTAAATGAACCCGTCAATCATTTTTAATCCTTTTTCGAAATTCGGTGAATGGCCCCTGTTAATCACCGGAATTGCGGCAACGCTTGCCGGAAGTTTTATCGGTGGTTATCTTAATATGACTTTTGACGGATTTATGGATGTGCATCCTGCCGAATCCGATTTTCTGCAGAGCATTACCGAGAATGTGATCAACATTATTTCCGTCGCAGCAATTCTGTTTTTTTTGGGGCTCATCATCAACAGAAAAACCAGATTTATCGATCTTGTGAATACTGCAATTATTGCCCGGATTCCGACTTATCTTGCTGCACTGATTTCAGCAAATCCAATACTCGATAATTTTGCGAAACGCGTGATGGAAAATCCCGCGGATCTGACAAATATTTACGGGGACACCACGGAACTGACTATTGTTCTGGTGATTTCCTGCGTGGTAATGTTTATGTTTGCATGGAGTATTATCCTGCTGGTAAACGGTTTCCGCACTGCAACTAACATTAAGAAAATTTTACACTGGATTCTGTTTGTTTTTGCGCTGATTCTTGCAGAAATTCTTTCAAAATATATCATTTACAACATCTAAATATGAGAAACAAAATAATTCAACTGATTGCCGTTCTGGTCTTTGCATTTTCGTTCGGACAAAACAGCAGCGAAGCACAAAAATTCCTGGATGCACTTTTCAACAAAAAATATACGGAAGCGGGCGCGTTTTTCGCTGAGGAAGTAAAGGGCCAGATTTCGGATCAGGTTCTTGCAATGGCTTCCATGCAGATTTCAGCAGGGAAAGGAAATTACCTTAAATCGACGTTTCTGAGAACTGAAAAAATCGAAGATTACGAAAGAATCATCATGAAATCTGAATTCGAAAACGGATATCAGAATATCATGGTTGCTTTCAACGGCGACAGTAAAATTGTCGGATTCTTTAATGCACCGAATGAAACTACTGCAGCACGTCCTCAAAATCCGAAAGCACCGTTTCCCTACAATGACGAAGAAGTCACTTTTTCAAATTCAGCAGAAGGAAACAGACTTGCAGGAACACTTACCGTTCCTGAAAATTTCGTAAAAAAATCTCCTGCAGTAATCCTGATCTCAGGAAGCGGTGCGCAAAACCGCGATTCGGAACTCATGGGACATAAGCCTTTTCTGGTAATTGCCGACCATCTTGCGCGCAACGGAATAGCTTCTTTGCGTATTGATGACCGCGGAACCGGAAATTCGGAAAAAGGAAAAGAGGGCGCCACAAGCGAAGATTTTGCAGGTGACATCAGTTCTGCCGTACAGTTTCTAAAACACAAGGGTTTTAGTAATATCGGGCTGATCGGACATTCGGAAGGCGGAATGATCGCGCCGATGGTTGCCACAAAAAATAATGATGTAAAATTTCTCGTTTTGCTCGCGGCACCCGGAGTTTCCGGAAAACAGCTGCTGCTGAAACAGGCAGATGATATCGGAAAAGTATCGGGATTAAGCGAACAAATGCTGAAAAACAATGCAGAACTGAACAGCAAAATTTACAGTTTTGTTTCAGATTATAAAGGGAACAATCTAAAAAAAGATGTTGAAGAGCTAATAAAGAAAAACCTCAAAGACATTCCTGCGGATCAGGTTGAGGCAGTTGCAGCACAGCAATCGGAGATTGTCGCTCTGCCCTGGTTTACGTATTTCCTGAAATCGAATCCTGCTGAATATCTTTCCAAAATAAAAATTCCGGTACTTGCGCTGAACGGTTCCAAAGACCTGCAGGTAAATGCAAAAGAAAATCTGGCAGCAATTGAAAAAAATCTGCAATCAGCCGGAAATAAAAATTTTGAAACTCGGGAGATTCCGGACCTGAATCATCTCTTTCAGCATGCCGAAACCGGAAATCCGGCCGAATACGAAAAAATCGAAGAAACTTTTGCTCCTGTCGTACTGCAGAAAATAACCTCCTGGATTTTGAAGCGCAGATAACCATTGCTATTCCACAAAAGGTTGTCTTTTAATCCATCAATCGTTATTTTCGCAAAAAAAAAGAAATGCCGTTAAAAGCTGTACTTTTCGATATGGATGGTGTAATTGTGGATACGGAACCACTGCACAGAAAAGCCTATTTCACGATGTTTGACGAGTTCGGGGCGAATGTTGATGAAGAGCTTTTTTCCACTTTTACCGGAGCTTCCACGAAAAGCGTGTGCGAAAAGCTGATCGAAAAATTCAGTATTGACGCAACCTGGGATGAACTTGCTGCGGTGAAAAGAAGTCACTTCAAGCATTATTTTGATAACGATCCCGATTTCGATCTGATTCCAGGCGTAAAAGATTTGATTGTCCATTATTTTGAAAGCGGTGTTAAACTGGTGCTCGCTTCATCAGCGCACATGAACACGATCAACTGGGTTTTCGAGAAATTTGAACTGGATCCTTACTTCATCGCGAAAATCAGCGGAGCTGATCTCAGAGAATCAAAGCCGCATCCGGAAATTTTTGAACTGGCCGCGGAAATGAGCGGCGAACCGCGCAGAAACTGTATGGTAATTGAAGATTCCACGAACGGAATAAAAGCAGCAAACGGCGCCGGAATTTTCTGTGCAGGTTATCCCAGCGAACATTCTACACTTCAGGATTATGAACTTGCAGACATCCTCGTTTACGATTTTGAAGATTTGCAAAACGATAAGATTTCGAAGTATTTTGATTAATTAACCCACAGAATTTCCGCGCAAGAAATTTAACAATCGCAAGCAGAGATTTTCTCGGGGCAATTTAATAATACACAATTTTTCTTTCTGTAACAACCGTAATATCAGGTCTTTCCTTCATTTTGTGAGTAGCTTCTCGTCGAATCCAGTTGTTGAACCGGTCGTACTTATATTTAAGGGTGAGTGTTTCGCGGTCGCGACTTAAAAACTGATCGAGTGAAACCGTGGTATATTCTGTAAGATTTCCTCTGTTATCATAAATTAAATACTGTTTGCCGGACAGAATATCGCCTTCATATTCATCCTGCCCGATTTTAACATCTGCATCGTTATACAGGAATTTTTCAGTTACGGTTGAAGGATCGTCTTTGGACTGCCGCACAATTCCGATGAGCCTGTTTTCTTCGTCGTACTGATCGGTTTCAAAAAAAATGTAGCTCTCGCCGGTTGAAAAGTCATTTTCTGTGGTGGTCTTTTTCACGTTGGGATAATCTTCCGTGTACGAATAGATTGTGGTGTATTCCGGCTCCCGTGCGGTAACACCTTTTAATTCCTCTTTCAGAACGCGGTTTGTTGCGTCATAAATATAGGTCAATCGTTTTACCAGAGTTTTGGGCTGCTCTGAAGGATGCATATCGTCATAAGTTCCGTCGTCCAGAAGCTGACCGTTATTCATAAAAGTTTCAACTTCGGTAAGAAGACCTGCCTTATTGTAATGGTAAACATCCATGTTTTCGCGCAGCTCTGTGTTAAGTCTGGTCAGTTTCGCAATGTTGCCCTTTCTGTCGAATTCCGTAGTCTGAACGCAGATATCATCCAGATGTTTAAAAGTTTCTTCGAGCGTACCGCAATATCCGTTGTCGATGGAATCTTTTGTGGTGCTCGAAATATCATAGGAATATGAAGAAACAGATTTCACTTTTCCTTTCAGATTGAGTTTCTGCAGGTCATTTTCAGTAGAAACCTGGCTGTTTCCCTTCACCGGAATAAGCAGCAGCAATAAGCAACCAAGCGTGGCTAATAATTTATAAAGAGGATTCATTTTTTCAGTTTGTAATGATCAATTTTCATATTCAGGAAATGTGCAGGATTCAAGTCTATATAAAAACAATTACAAGTGCCGGTTCGATTTACAACACTTCCGAATTCTGATTGACAAAGCTATTATTCCAACTCCTGTGCCGATATTCCCTGTAAAATTTATAAATATCTGCGTGAAGTTATAAAGATTGCACAGCTTTTATAACGGTAAAACAGCAATAATCGTGTGGAATCAGTTTTATAACCGATTAAATGATTCCCAAGCAAAAGATTATGAAAACTAAAACAAATGAGGATTTTAAACCGTATAACCCAGCAGCTTCAGTACTTCTTCCGGTTTTTGTTCTTCGCGGAACAGTTCGTAGGTGAAATTTCCTTCTTCGTCTTTATTAATCAGGATATGCTTTGGCTGCGGCATTAAACAATGGTGAACACCGCCGTATCCGCCAATGGTTTCCTGATAAGCTCCGGTATGGAAAAACCCAATATAAAGAGGTTTTACATCGCTGAACACCGGCAGATAAATCGCGTTGGTGTGCTGTTCGGAATTGTAATAATCATCCGAATCGCAGGTAAGTCCGCCAAGAAAAACCCGTTCATACGTATCATCCCAGCGGTTTACCGGAAGCATGATAAAATGTCTTGAAATCGCCCATGTATCCGGAAGTGTCGTCATGAACGAGGAATCGATCATATTCCATTTTTCACGGTCGTTCTGGCGTTTTTGGGAAATAATTTTATATAAATGTCCACCGCTTTCACCTACAGTGAAGCTTCCGAATTCTGTATAAATATTCGGTTCTTCCACGCCTTCCTCTTCACAGAATTTCTTGATCTGAGTAACGATTTCGTTCACCATGTACTGATAGTCGTAATCGAAATTCAGCGAGGTTTTGATGGGAAATCCGCCACCGATATTCAGACAGTCCACTTCCGGCGCAATTTTCTTCAAACGCGCATACACGCGAAGACATTTATAAAGTTCATTCCAGTAATACGCGGTATCCTTGATTCCGGTATTGATGAAAAAATGCAGCATTTTGAGCCTTGCATTCGGATGCTCCGCAATTTTCTGGGAATAGTACGGAATGATATCCTTGTAACCAATGCCAAGTCTGGATGTATAAAATTCGAATTTCGGTTCTTCCTCTGATGCGATTCTGATTCCGATCTGAAAGGTCGAGTCAATACTTTCGGTGAGTTTATCCAGTTCGCGGTAGTTATCCAGAATCGGGGTGATATTTTCGAAACCGTTGTTGATCAGGTCGGCGATTTTCTGCAGATAATCATCGGTTTTAAAACCGTTGCAGATTACTTCGATGCTTTTATCATACTTCCCTTCGTCGTACAAAGATTTCACGATATCCATATCGTAAGCGGAAGAAGTTTCAATGGAAATATCGTTTTTTAGCGCTTCATCCAGTACAAATTTGAAGTGGCTGGACTTGGTACAGTAACAGTAACGGTAGCCTTTTTTGTATTCGTTCTTTTCGATCGCTTCCTTGAACCAGCCTTTTGCGCGCTGGATATTCATCGAAATTTTAGGAAGATAGTTGAATTTCAGGGGCGTTCCAAACTGTTCCACCACATCCATCAGAGGAATATCGTGAAACTGCAGATTATTTTCCACCACGTTGAATTCTTCGGTAGGGAAATAAAGCGTCTGATCGATCAGTTCGGAATACTTGATTTTCATAATTGCACCTGAAATTTTTGGAAGTACAAAAATGCGAAAAAAGAATGAGTCGACTTCAGTATTTGCGACTGTTTTAAAAAATGCACGAAAATCAGATATAAGGCAGATGACTGATGAAAACAATCAGCAATCCATCAGAATATCTTATTTCCACCTCATCTTCAACTGCATAATTGCGCGTCGAAATAAAATCCGTAACGGAAAGTGCAGCGTCTTTAAGTCCCCAGTTCAGACCTTTTGTGGAAACGTTTGTTGCTGCAGGAAAAGGATACAAAGAAATCATTTTATTTTTCACATTCCGAAGCAAAACCGGGTTTTCAGCGAAATAATAGGTGGAAAATTCGTCGAAAAAAGTGATCTGAAGCTGCTTCCGGAAACCTGAAGCCGTGGTTAAATTCCCCAGAAAATGATCCATTTCTCCTCCACTTCCGCCATACACATGTAATTCCGTAATATCCTTCTTCAGCAAAATTTCGAGGGCTTTATGGAAATCGGTTTCATCCTGATCCGGAGTATAAATAAATTTTTCGCGATAAACTTCTTCATCTTCACCCAGATGCGAATCGAAATCACCGGAAATAAAATCGAGTTCTTGCAGCGGAAAATCTTTCTCTTTTAAATAATGAAAAGCACCGTCCGTACAGGCGATGATCTCAAAATCGTTCCACGACGGCAGTTTTTCAGGCGGTACTCCGTTAATAAAAAGAAGGGCTTTCAATTGACCGGTTTTTTCTTAGAAATAATTTGAAAAGCGTCAGAATTTTTTTTTATTTCTGTCTTTCTGAAGGATTCCAGTACGATTCCGTCTTGCCGTCGAGTTTGGAAACGTATCGTGCAAGAACGAAAAGATAATCGGAAAGGCGGTTCAGATATTTAATCAGTTCAGGCCGGACTTCTTCCGATTCGTTCAGGAATACGAGGCTTCTTTCTGCTCTCCGGCAAACCGTTCTGCACACATGAAGATGCGTTGCCGCTTTTCCGCCGCCCGGAAGAATAAAAAACTGCAGAGGTTCGAGCTGTTCTTCGTATTCATCCATCCAGTTTTCGAGTTCGGTAATTTCTGAGTCGGAAATCATCAGATCCAGCCGTGATTTCCCGTTCGTAAGCGTCAGTTTATCGGTAGGAGTTGCAGATTCTGAACCGAGTGTAAACAGATCAAACTGTATTTTCTCCAGCTGGACAATCACATGCTCCACCTGAATTTCACTTTTTGCCAGTCCTATGAAAGAATTGAGCTCATCAATATTTCCGTACGATTCCACTCTTGCTGAAGCTTTTGAAACGCGTGTTCCGCCGTAAAGTGCCGTTTCTCCTTTATCGCCTGTTTTCGTGTATATTTTCATGATTTATTTTTTATTGTAATTCTAATTTCTGCATCATTCATCAAACATTTCTATGTTACTTCACCTCCACAAACTGATACACCATCTGTGATTTGGGATTGTAGATAATGGTGCTGATATTTGGAAAACGTTTCACGCGGTAATACTCGATATTTTTATCATTCTTAATATCATCCAAAAAAGTGGTATCAATTGTTCCCTGAGGAAGAAACTTTTCCAGGAACGTTATTTTTTCAACAAAAGAAGCACCGTCTATTTTAGAAAATTTTGCGGACGACTGGCTTTCATCAGTGGTTGGCTGCGCAACGAGCGTATTCAGTAAAGAATCTTTCTGGGCAGATTTATAACGAAAGACATAAACTGCGCTGCCGTTCGGAAGAATTACTTTCCTGCCGCTTTCATTTTCAATCACCAGAGAATTCTGATGCGGAAAAATACTGTCGAATTTCACTGTTTCGGCATTGATAAATTTACTGAGCTGTTCGTTCACCGTTTCCTGAACGATTTCATTTGTTTTCTCACGCGCTTTTTCTTTTGCTGTGGTTACCGTGCTGTTCACGGTTTCCTCAATTTTTGTGCAGGAAAAAAGAACTAGTGATATCGCAAGCACCGAAAATATTCTGATCATTTTTATTTTATTTCATTTAGTTTTCCCGGTACGAATGTACGAGTTTATCAAGATTCAGGCTTCTAGCGGATGCATCAAAAATCTCACGGTACGTTCCGTTAAGATCGATCAGCTCATCGTGGGTTCCGTTTTCCACCACTCTTCCTTTTTTCATCACATAAATAGCGTCCGAATCCAGAATCTGGGAAAGCGAATGGGAAATGATTATAACCGTTCTTCCTTCTTTAATTGCGTCGAGGGAATTCTTAATCTGTTCAGTTGCTATTGCATCGAGACTTGCCGTAGGTTCATCCAGAAACAGAATCGGCGGATTTTTCAGGAATAATCTCGCGATTGCAATCCTTTGCTGCTGTCCACCCGAAAGCTGTGTAGCATCGTGATTGTACTGCTCCGGAAGTTCAATAATCTGCGCGTGGAGATAAGCTTTCTTTGCAGCTTCCTGAATCTCTTCGAAAGTGGCGTGCATATTTCCGTAACGGATATTATCTTCAATGCTTCCCTGAAAAATATGATTGCGCTGCAGCACGAGTCCGATATCATCGCGCAGGTGAACATTGTCGTAATCATTCAGGTCGATGTTGTCCAGCATTATCTTTCCGTAATCAGGCAGATAAAATTTACACAAAAGATTGATCACAGTAGATTTTCCGGCACCGCTTAAACCAACCAGTGCAGTTGTTCTCCCGTGCTCAATAATCATTGAAACATCATGCAGCGCTTTGGTACCGTTTGGATACGAAAAATCTACATTCTGCAGTTCGAATCTGCCTTTAATAGCAGGTTTCTGATTTCCGCTTGGCTCCTTTTGGTCATCTGCATTCAGTACATCGAAATAGCCTTCTGCATAAATCATCGCGTCATTCATATCATCATAAATCCTGTGAAGCTGGCGAATCGGCGCCGAAATATTGTTAAACAGCATGATGTGAAGCATGATCGCACCAATAGTCATCTGCTGATCGAGCACGAGATAAACCGTCAACAGAATAATAAGTACAACACCAATCTGTTCGATGAATGTTTTAATTCCGTCGTAAATAAAATTGGTGCGCCGCGTTTCCATCTGGCTTTCCATCAGCTGCATCTGCAGATCGTACTGTTTTTTACCTTCAAACTGTTCCCTGACAAAACTTTTGATCACCATAATGGAATTGATCAGGTTCAGAAGGCCGGAATTTTTCTGTTCACGCTGATCGCGGAGTGTTCTTCGTACGCCGGTCAGTCTTTTTGCCTGAAGCGAACTCACCCAAAAATAAATCGGGACGACAATTGTGGACACGAGACCAACATAGGCATTCTGCATGTACATGACGACGAGTGCAATAATCGCATTTGAAAAAAGCGGCAGTATGTCGATGAAAAAATTCTGTACCAGTCTTGTCAGACTGGAAATTCCCTGATCAATACGTGTCTGCAGTTTCCCCGACTGGTGATGTTCATCTGAAAAATACGCAACTTTATAGGTGAGAATTTTGTCGATAGCGGTTTGTGCAAGCACCGAACTTACATTAATCCTGATTTTTTCCCCATAAAATTTCTGCCCGAAATTGATGAAAATATTCAGCAGTTCTTTTCCGAGTAAAATAGCGGTAATTACCACCAGCACGTGGATTCCTTCAGACATCGGATCCGGAAGTTTGATCAGCTGCTCTACTTCATCCACGGTATATTTAAGCACCAGCGGATTTACTTGTGCCATCAAGGCGCCGATGAAAGTAAGGAAAAGCGTTCCGAAAATCATCCATTTATACGGCTTGATAAAAGGAAGAATCTGCTGATAAATATTGATAAGTGTAACGGTGCGTTTTAGGACTTTTGCCATAAGAATTTTGAAGTGCCGCCTTTTTGTTACGACCCCTAAAAATAAGCAATCCGATTTTTACGGGAATTCTATACTTTCGGCAAATGCTTTAATAATTACGCTGGGAATCGTATTAACCGCCGAACGAAAATGAATTCAGATAAATCAGTTCTGGTTTGGACGCTAATTTTGAATCGCTTTCTGCCATTTCAAGCGGATATTTGTCCGTAATTTCCTTTTTTTGAAAAAGAAATGAATTGTGCGCATTTTTATCAACCATCGAATAAAAAATATGCTCAATTTCTGAGTTTGCAAGCGATGCAAAACCGATTTCTTCAAAACCGTAAATAAGACGCAGATTGTCGGTTCCGGCGAAATTCTGATCCACATAATGCTGAAACTGCGACTTGCTGTCGAAATTGCCGCCCCAGATATTGTACACAAAATGCCGTGTCGCCGGTTTATTCAGAATATCCTGATAGACAAAGTTTTCACCGAGATACGCTTCACGAACCTGCGGATCGTTTGCCAGATCCTGTGGAAGACCTTCCTTCAGAATTCTGCCTTCAAACATGATATAAGTTTTATGCGTGATCGCCAGTGTCTGCTGAACATTGTGGTCGGTAATCAGGATACCGATGTTTTTGTCGGTAAGGCTTCGTACAATTTTCTGAATGTCTTCCACGGCAATAGGATCTACCCCTGCAAAAGGTTCATCCAGCAGGATAAATTTTGGACTTGTAGCGAGACATCTTGCGATTTCCGTTCTTCTTCTTTCACCACCGGAAAGCAAATCACCACGGTTTTTCCGCACGTGCTGAAGTGAAAATTCTTCGATGAGTTCATCACATTTAATCTGCTGTTCGCGTTTCGAAAGTTTAGTAAACTGGAGAACCCCGAGAATGTTATCTTCAACTGAAAGTTTCCTGAAAACTGAGGCTTCCTGCGCAAGATAACCGATTCCGTTCTGTGCGCGACGGTACATCGCATCGGAAGTAATGTCTTTATTCTGCAGGAAAATTTTGCCCGAAGTTGGTTTCACCAGGCCAACAATCATATAGAAACTGGTTGTTTTTCCGGCACCGTTCGGACCGAGCAGTCCGACGATTTCTCCCTGGGAAACCTCTACGGAAACGCCTTTCACCACTTTCTTCGGACCGTATTCTTTCACTATATTTTCTCCGCGTAGAATCATAAGACAAAGATAGAATAAATAAGGCAAGTTATTTTTAATGACTGTTCAGCAGCACGTTAAAAAGTTGTAATTTTAAACCGAATCGCTTCAGCCTAAAAAAGGCCATTTTAACCAAACAAAAAAAATTATGGAAACTTACGGATACAACGACCCGCAAAATGCCAATCAGCCTCCGCATGATCCGAATTACCGGTCGGAAAAGAAACTGGCTTCCGGAATACTCGCTATTTTACTGGGAGCTTTGGGCGTTCACAAATTTTATATGGGTTATCCGAAAGAAGGCGTCCTTCTGCTGCTTTCAACACTGGTCATTCTGCCGTTGCTCACCATCATCACTTGCGGCATTGGAAGTGCGATGTACGCTGTAGTATTCATCGTTCCGCTTGTGGAAGGCATCATTTATCTGACCATGAGCGACAGCCAGTTCGTCCACACCTATATCATCAACAAAAAGCCGTGGTTTTAATTACTGGTAGTTGATTCGTGTTCTGCGTTATTATTGATTCAGCAATATTGCTGCCTCTTTTGCCGCATACGTGAAAATCATATCTGCACCCGCTCTTTTGATGCAGGTTAATGATTCAATAATCGCTTTGTCATTATCGAGCCAGCCGTTTTGTGCTGCAGCTTTCAGCATTGCGTATTCACCGGAAACGTTATAAACCGCAACAGGAATATCTATCGCCTCACGCACTTTAGCAACAATATCGAGATAAGGCAAGCCCGGTTTTATCATGATAATATCCGCGCCTTCGTCCACATCCTTAAATACTTCATTCATTGCTTCACGTGAATTGTGAAAATCCATCTGATAGGTTTTCTTATCCTTCGGAATTTCAATATTTTCTTTAGGAGCACTGTCCAGCGCACTTCGGAACGGTCCGTAGAAAGAACTCGCATATTTGGCTGCATAGCTCAGAATTCCCACATCGGTAAATCCGTTTTCTTCGAGTCCCTGACGAATTGCGGCAACTCTGCCGTCCATCATATCGCTCGGCGCCACAACATCAGCGCCGGCTTCTGCATGGGAAACCGACATTTTTACCAGGGCGTCATTGGTAGCATCATTATCAATTTTACCATTCGTAATAATTCCGTCATGTCCGTAAATGGAATACGGATCCAGCGCAACATCCGGCATGATAATCATTTCAGGAACGGCATCTTTAATTGCTT
The DNA here is from genome assembly GCA_023460855.1 of Bacteroidota bacterium. Lineage (GTDB taxonomy): Bacteria > Bacteroidota > Bacteroidia > Flavobacteriales > Weeksellaceae > JAEWOS01. Next base: position 323,922 of record JAEWOS010000003.1, read on the forward strand.
TAATCGTGTCCTGCATCAGTCCGTTTTTATTCCATGCTTCCTTTCCCGTGTTGTCTTTGAGGTTATCCGAAACTTTCATATACAGATTAACCGCTTTAACGCCGGTCGCGTAAAGTTCTTTACATTCTTTAACCGTAAGATCCAGAGAACGGCGGAAAATTCCGGGCATTGATGAAATTTCTTCCGCATTGTCCTTACCTTCCGTTACGAACATTGGCATAACGAGGTCGTTAGGAGAAAGAACTGTTTCCTGCACCAGGGATCTGATGGAAGCACTGGTACGAAGTCGGCGGTTTCTGGAATATAAAATCATGAGATCAGACTGTAGGTTGGTATTATTTTTGCGACGACAAATTTAGCAATAGTAGACCAAAAAAACTATTTGCAGAATTGAATGCGATTGATTATATTCGCAAGGTTAAATACAATGTTGAAACGCATTTTATGAAAAAATTTTTCTTAATGTTAATGCTGATGGGCTTTACGCTGGGTTTTAATACGCTTCAGGCACAAAGTTCAAGGGAGCAGCAGACAAGCGGTACGCAAAAAGGTGACGATACAATCCTCGCTGCTTATCCAAATCCTACCAAGGATGTTTTAATTGTAAAAGCGAAAGACTCTTCTCTGAAAATCAGATCGGTGAGTTTTTATTCTATTCTCGGTACTCCGGTGCTGAGTTATAATGTCAATATGAATGCGGCGGAAATTAATCTTGAAAGACTCCGCCCGGGAAAATATCTGATGAGATATACGCTGAGTGACAACACACAGAAAGTAAAACAAATCATTAAACAATAATCCTGAAATTTTTCAGGATTTTTTTTGAAGGAAAAGCTACATCCGTAACTTTTCTTTCTTTATTTTACACATTCTAATTTACGCCATGCTTCGCGCCGAACAAGTTACCAAAACCTATAACGCCGGAAAAAAAACAGCCCTGCGGAATTTCAGCATCGATGTTCCCGAAGGAAGCATTTACGGTTTGCTCGGACCTAACGGTGCCGGAAAAACTTCATTTATCAGAATCATCAATCAGATAACACAACAGGACAGCGGACAGATCTGGATCAACGGTGAAGAACTCCGCAACAGCCATATTGAAGACATCGGCTATATGCCGGAAGAACGCGGGCTCTACAAAAATATGACTGTCGGCGATCAGCTCCTCTACTTCGGAGAACTGAAAGGCATGAAGCGGAACGATGCGCTGAATGAAGCAAAATACTGGTTTGAACAGTTGCATATCGATCAGTGGTGGAAAAAGAAACTCAGTGAACTTTCCAAAGGGATGGCGCAGAAAATTCAGTTTGTAGTAACCGTGCTTCACCGCCCGAAACTGCTGATTCTGGATGAACCTTTCTCCGGATTCGATCCCGTGAATGCCAATATGATCAAAGATCAGATCATCAAACTGAAAGAAAACGGGACCACCATCATACTTTCCACACACCGAATGGAAAGCGTGGAAGAAATGTGTGATTACGTGGCACTGCTGAACAACGCCGAAAAAATACTGGACGGTAAAGTTTTCGACGTGCGTGAAAAATTCAAAAAAAACATTTTTGAAGTCGTGCTTGCCGATGCGGACGAAGAAAAACTCAACACATTCAGCAACAGTTTCGCCCTGCAGAATATCAGCCGTAAAAACGGACTTACCTATTTTGAAACCGCAAACGAAGGCGATATTTCACATCTTATTTCTAATTTACTTCAGGTTGGAAGTCTTCGCTCATTCAGTGAACAAATTCCCAGCATGAACGAAGTATTTATCAGTGCCGTAAGCAAACCTGTAACTGAAGTAACTCTTTAATATTTACGCAACGATGAAGAATATTTGGCTGATTACCAGAAGGGAGTTTCTTACCCAGGTAAAAAAGAAATCCTTTATCATACTCACAATTATGGCTCCGATCCTGATGATTGGGCTCGGTGTTTTTGTAGGCGTAATGCTGAAAGCCAATGAGAAGCAATACGTGATCAATGTGGTGGACAAAAGTGGAATTTTCGCCGGGAAACTGACCTCAGATGAAGAACTGAAATACGTTTTTGTAAATCCCGCATCAGAAAAACAGATGATTTCCTCCTTAAAAACGATGGAAGGAACCGATGGATTACTGCTTCTCGCTCCGTTAAACGGTCAGGATTTCGACGGGCTCGAAAAACAGTCGCAGCTGCTGATCAACAGCAAAATAGGATTCGAAACAAAACAGAAAATCGTAACCGATTTATCTGAAACAATGCGCGAAGTGAAAATGAAAGCGCTCAATATCGATCCGAATCAGATCATACAGCTCGACCGGAATTTTGAGCTGAAAAGCAGCAATATCAACGATAAAAACCAGGTAGATACCGATCTCGATTTCGGCGTAAAATATATTCTGGGAATGATCCTGATGTACGCAATTTTCATGTTCATCATCATCTATGGCGTACGTGTAATGCGCAGCGTTCTGGAAGAAAAAAATAACCGCGTGGTGGAAATCCTCATCTCGTCGGTGAAACCGTTTGAACTGATGATGGGAAAAATTTTTGGTGTAACGCTGGTTGCTCTCACCCAGTTTATCGTGTGGATTGCCATGGCTGTTGCAGGCGCTTTAGTCCTGAATACCGGTTTCAGTACGCTGTCTCAGCAATTGCCTGAAGGAAGCGACGAAGCGATTGAAAAAATGGATTTCCAGCAGATTGCCGGTGAAGTTTCGCAGATTTTGCTGCAGATGAATGTGCCGCTGGTGATTTTCGTATTCCTGTTCTTTTTCCTTTTCGGATATCTGTTTTACAGTTCTATGTACGCAGCCTTCGGATCAGCGGTTGACAATGAAACAGAAACGCAGCAGTTTACCCTTTTCGCAATAATTCCGCTGATGATCGGCGTTTATGGAAGTTTCACCATCATCAATAATCCGGACGGACCAATGGGTTTCTGGCTTTCAATAATTCCGTTCACGTCTCCTGTCGCAATGGTGGCGCGCATTCCTTTCGGCGTTCCGTACTGGCAGATCGGACTTGCCATGCTTCTGCTCGTTTTATCGACCGTTGCAATGGTTTATATCGCCGGAAAAATCTACAGAATCGGAATTTTGATGTACGGAAACAAAGCGACCATGAAGGAACTGTGGAAATGGATTACGCAATAGGTTTTACTGCCTGATTCGGTAAACCGGATACCGTAAATAAGATTTTTCAAAATATTCCGAATTACGGTAAACCCAGTTCAGCTGCGCAGCGCCGTCCTCCGCAAATTTTTGATCTTCTGACTTCTTCTTTTCAAATTCTGCTTTTAGAAGTGGATTGCTCTGCAAGATTTCGGGCGCAGTATCCTCAAAGACGTAATCTGAATAATATTCTCTCTGACTCAAAAAGGAATCGAAAAAATTCCAGTTAAAAAATGAATCGACGCTTTCCGGTTCCAGCGTTTCAAGTAGATATTTTGCGCCGGGTTGATTGACAGGAATCAGCACATCGCCCGTTCTGAAATTAACCTGTTCCCGGGAAGATGAAATCTGCGTATCATAATGAACGTAATGGCCTTCATACGGTCGCGTATAAGTTTTGTAATCAGCTATCCGGTAAACTTCTACCGATATCGTTGAATCTGATTTCAGCGGTTTCATTTTTATTTTATTCCGCTGCAAATGTTCAATCACGCGCCATTCGGATTTAGGAAGTACATAAAATTCAGGAATTTCGATCTGTTTTTCAGCTTCGTACGTGTCGTAAAACGGAATCTTCATTGAATAAGGTTTCGAACGGTCATAAAACAGTCGCGGTTTGCCTGAAATTTCACTGTCCTTCAGCGCTGCCTCATATCCTTTAAATTCCATCAGATGAAATTTTGTGGAATCGAGTTTCCAGTTTACGGTGTACTTTTTTCCAGGTAAGAACTGTGCCCTGTTTTTCTTTTGAACTGACTGTATTTTCTGCAGATTTTTAGAAACAAATTCAATTGACGACACCATATTTTCGTAGGTAACAGCAACCCGGTCTTTATACGGTTTCAGCATATGAGTTTCCGGAACTTCACCCATCGTATTGAACAGCGATGTGTAACCGGTTGCGTATCTGGGCGAATCCATAAATGCTTCATAACCGTTCTGCGGTTTAAGACCATTGATCTGCACATAAGGAATGGAAATGATACCTTTTTTTAGAAGATTCTGCTTGATTTCCGGCACCAGTATTTCGTGCTGAAAATTTCCAAGCTCTTTTCCCAGCCTTTCTTTATTTGTGGTGATATAGGTTAGCGTATACTGGTAATCAGCGCCGTTGCTTACGTGGTTATCGATAAAATAAACCGGATTATATGTATGGAAAATTTCCTGAAAACTCTGTGCATTTTTCGAATCTGCCTTGATGAAATCGCGGTTCAGATCGAAATTTCGCGCATTTCCTCTGAATCCGTATTCCTCGGGACCGTTCTGGTTTGCCCGTGAATATTTTCCGCGGTTCAGCATTCCGCCGATGTTGTAACATTCAATCACGGCAACAGTTACGTTATCCGGTATTTTTAAAGTACCGTCTGCGAGATTGCGCAGCAGCTGCATCGAAGCATCAATTCCGTCAGGTTCACCGGGATGAATTCCGTTATTAATCAGTATTGTCGGTATTGCAGGATTAAAATTCTGCCCATTGTTAAACAAGACAACCCGTAAAGGTTCACCGGAATCGGTCAGTCCAAATTTTTTGATGGAAATATTCGCATAATTTCTGTCGAGTGAATCATAAAAAAGCCGCATTTCTGCATAATCAGCTGTTTGATTGCCATTGCCTTTTTCGTATGGCGTTCGTAAATTCTGAGAGAATAAAATTGCCGGGAAAGCGATTAAGACTGACAAAATATATTTCATAAAGAAGGAGCTGTTCAAGCTGTGCCATTCAAAACACAGAAAAAATTAAAACTTCAACAAAAAACCACGCATTTTCTGCGTGGTTCTGTAATTATGGTCTGAGCGTTTAATCAAAAATATAAGACAATGTTACGCTTACAACGTTTTCACGCTTTTTCTTCTGAATATTCGGATCGATACCAGGCTCGTTCATCAGTCCTTTGTAAACATTGCTGAGTCCGAGATCTACTCTTGCCGCAAGTTCCAGTTTACGCATGTAGCTGAAACCAAATCCGGCGCCAAGCATTGTAGTGAATCCTGTAGCTTTACCGTTTACATTCTCGCCGTTAATATCAACACCTTCTTCAGTGTAATATGGCTGGGCAGGACTTTCGATTGTCTGTCCGATCAAGAAGTTGAATCTTGGACCTACCATCGCAAAAAATTCAGATTCTGCTTCCGAGAAATATCCCTTAAAATAAACCGGAACACTGATGTAGCTGTTTCCGTACACCGCATTGTATCCCGGATGATACTGAACATCTTTGTTCTTGCCAGTTTCACCCGCTCCGTAATAAACAACTTCGGGCTGTACGTAAAACTGGTCATCATTGCCAACAGGAATCAGCGCCATCACACCTCCCTGCAATGTATGCCTTGGTCCGGAAGGATTATGTGCATGGCGCACGCGGGAATAGTTGTAACCTGCCGTAACACCGAATCTGGTGCTTCCAAAATCAATCTGTGCAAAGGAGAACGTAGAAAACAGAACTCCCGCCGTTAAAAATATTTTTTTCATAAATGTGTTTGTGTCTTATCCAAGAACTTTTGCTACCGTTTTACCGATATCTGCAGGGGAATCTACCACCGTAATTCCGTTTTCGCGCATAATTTCCATTTTTGCCTGCGCAGTATCTTCATCACCTCCCACAATTGCTCCTGCATGTCCCATCGTTCTTCCTTTTGGCGCTGTTTGCCCGGCGATAAAACCAACAACCGGTTTTTTGGATCCGGATTCTTTATACCATCTTGCTGCTTCAGCTTCAAGAGAACCACCGATTTCACCGATCATTACAACAGCTTCTGTCTCAGGATCGTTGATGAACAGTTCCAGTGCTTCTTTTGTGGTGGTACCAATGATTGGATCACCGCCGATTCCGATTGCAGTAGAAACTCCGTATCCTGCTCTTACCACCTGATCCGCAGCTTCATATGTTAAAGTTCCTGATTTTGAAACAATACCTATTTTTCCTTTTTTGAAAACGAAGCCCGGCATAATTCCGATTTTTGCTTCATCAGAAGTGATTACTCCCGGACAGTTAGGTCCGATCAGTCGGCAGTCTCTGTCTGCGATATAAGATTTTACCTTAACCATATCTGCAACAGGAATTCCTTCAGTAATACAAACAATTACTTTAATTCCGGAATCTGCAGCTTCCATAATCGCATCTGCAGCAAATGCAGGCGGTACGAAAATAATAGAAACATTTGCTCCGGCTTTTTCCACAGCCTCAGCTACCGAATTGAAAACAGGTTTTCCAAGGTGTTCCGAACCTCCTTTTCCCGGTGTAACACCTCCTACTACATTGGTTCCGTATTCGATCATCTGCTCCGCGTGGAACGTGCCCTCATTACCGGTAAAACCCTGTACGATAACTTTAGAATCTTTGTTTACTAATACTGCCATGAATTATTTTTTAATATTTTTTTACTTTGATTTAAGCTCCCACAAATTTACAAGTTTTTGCGCAATTGGGAGCTACAGATTGCGGTAATTTGAAACGAAAACATCCGTTTTCATTCATCTTGTTGACTGCAAACTAAAACGGCCGGATAATCGGTGGTGTAAGATTTTTTACTGTTTTCTGATCAGGCTTTTAAGTCTCACTTCATTTTTCAGATATTCGCGGTAATCTTCTGCAAGCATCCCGATATAAACGCCTTTTTCGAGGTTTCTGTTAACACCGGTTTTTCCCATAATCACCGAACCTGCCGCAATGCTGTTTCCGGAAGCCATCCCAACCTGTCCCCACATCGTAACATCATCACCGACTATGCAGCAGCCTGCAATTCCGACCTGGGAAGCGATCAGCACCCGTTTTCCGATAATGGTATCATGACCAATCTGAATCTGATTGTCGAGCACAGAACCTTCACCGATTACGGTAGAATCTGTAACACCGCGATCGATGGTACACATATTTCCGATCTGCACGTCATTTTCTATAACCACATTTCCTACAGATATCAGCCGGTCGAATTTTCCGTCCACTTTTCTGTAATAAAATGCTTCTCCGCCCAAGATGGTTCCGGCCTGAATCATGACGCGGTCGCCGATAACGGTTCGGTCGCCAATCACCACATTTGGAAAGACATGACAGTCTTTTCCGATCTTCACATCGTTACCAATCACCACCGATGAATGGATTTCTGTACCTTCCCCAACCTCCGTATTGTGAAGTTCTTCGCGGAAATTATTGATTTTCGTAAAGTGCGTGTTAATCAGATTAAAATCGCGGAAAGGATCTTCAGAAATCAGCAGCGATTTGCCTTCAGGACATTCCACTTCCTTGTCGATCAGAATCACGGTTGCTGCCGAATTCAGGGCTTTGTCGTAATATTTCGGATGATTTACGAAAACGATATCTCCGGGCCTTACCATATGGATTTCATTGGTTCCCAAAACTTCAAAATCCGGGTGGCCGACAAAACTTGCACCGATAATTCCGGCTATGTCTTCTAAACGCTGTGGCTGGTTGAATATCATAAAAACTGAAAATTGACTTTAAAAAAAAGAGCAGGAAATTTCCTGCTGCTTTCACGATTTATTTTACTCTTTCGAGGTATGTTCCGTCTTCGGTGTTCACCTTTATTTTGTCACCGGCTTCAATAAACAAGGGTACCATTACTCTTGCACCGGTTTCCACGATCGCATTTTTCAGCGCGTTGGTTGCGGTATTGCCTTTTACACCCGGATCAGCTTCCACAACATCCAGATAAACCGTCGGCGGAATTTCTGCAGAAAGCGGGGTTTCATCAGCTTCCTTCAGAATGATGGTTACCTCTTCTCCGGCTTTCATAAACTGGGCGTTTTCGATCATTTCTTTGTTAAGGTAGATCTGCGAAAAATCGTCATTGTTCATAAAGTGGAATCCGTTTTCATCATCGTACAGATACTGGAATTTGCGGGTGATCACCTTTACCTCATCAATTTTATGTCCTGCGGAAAACGTGTTATCGAGAACTTTTCCGTTGGTTACTGATTTCAGTTTTGTACGCACAAATGCCGGACCTTTACCGGGCTTAACGTGCAGAAATTCAATTACTTTGTAAATATCATTGCTGTACTCAATGCACATGCCTTTTTTGATATCGTTGCTTGTAGCCATTTATTAATATGCTTGATTAAAATTTTATTTCGATTGATAGATTCTGATCTCTGTTAATTTCTGCAGACCAACCGGCGGAAGATTGATGTTTGGCGGCAAATAATGAATATCGTTGTTGATTTCAAAATTCCTCGGCTCCAGCGGATTGAAACTTCTGTTATTGCGGTTCAGCATCGAAGCGTTGATCCTGATTTCTGACGGTGCCGGATTTACAAAAGTTCTTTCCTGATAATTTTCTTTCGCATTCCACAGGATTTCCTGCACATTGTTCACTGCCAGCGAATCATTCTTTTTGATTTCGCGGAAGTTGATTGTCTGCGCAGAAACTCCTGCCGACAGTGCAAGAAAAAACATTATGCAAAAAGTCTGGATGTTCATTTTTTACTCTTTTCCGGTACCGTAACCTTTAACGATACCTCGTGGTGAATTTTTGATGAATTCCAGAATCTCATCGCGCTCCGCAGTCGGCAGCATTTCTTTTTCTATATGCTGAACAGCCTGGGAAACATTGAGTTTCATCTGAAACAGATAGCGGTAAATTTTCTGGATTTCAAAAATTTTCTCATTGGAAAAACCGCGTCTTCTTAATCCTACGGAATTAATTCCCGCATAAGACATCGGCTCGCGCGCAACTTTGATGTATGACGGGATGTCTTTCCGTACAAGGGTTCCGCCGGAAATCATCACGTGTTTTCCAACCTTCCCGAACTGGTGCACCGCAGACAGTCCGCCCATAATCGTAAAGTCACCAATTTCAACGTGGCCTGCAATTCCGCAGCCATTCACAATTATCACATTATTTCCGATGACGCAATCGTGTGCGATGTGGGATGTAGCCATAATCAGACATTCGTTCCCGATTTTGGTATATCCTAAAGCTTTTGTTCCGCGGTTAATGGTAACGCATTCCCGTACGGTTGTTCCGTCTCCGATGATTACCTGTGTATCTTCACCGTCAAATTTAAGATCTTGAGGAATTGCCGAAATCACCGTTCCCGGGAAAATCCGGCAGTTTTTTCCGATTCTTGCACCGTCCATGATTGTTACATTTGGACCGATCCATGTTCCGTCACCGATTTCCACATCTGCAGCAATCGTGGTAAAAGGTTCCACCACTACATTCTTGCCGATTGTTGCGCGTTTGTCTACTGCTGCAAGTTGATGAATCATGTTATTCGTCGGTTTTATTTTTTGCAACCTGTGCCATCAGTTCGGCTTCCACAACGATGCTGTCTCCTACATAACCGTAACCCTGCATATGTACGATACCTCTTCTGATAGGGGTAATCAGTTCAATCTTAAAAATTATGGTATCGCCGGGAACTACTTTCTTTTTAAATTTCACCTTATCAATCTTGATAAAATAAGTGGAATAGTTTTCCGGATCGGGAACACCTGCAAGTACAAGTATTCCGCCGGTCTGCGCAAGCGCTTCAACCTGAAGAACACCCGGCATTACAGGTTCCTTTGGGAAATGCCCTACAAAAAACGGCTCATTGAACGTTACGTTTTTCAGACCAACCACATGCTTGTCCGAAAGTTCCAGAACTTTGTCAATCAGCAGAAAAGGATAACGGTGAGGCATTAGCCGCATGATTCCGTTGATATCAAAAATAGGTTCTTTATAAATATCGAAATCGGGTACATTTTTCTTTTTCTGCATTTTCCACTGACGGTTCAGTTTTTTGGCAAACTGCGTGTTTACAAAATGTCCCGGCTTATTGGCAATAACTTTTCCTTTTATTTTCACACCGATCAGTGCAAGATCTCCAACTACATCCAGCAGTTTATGTCTCGCAGCTTCATTTGGATGATTCAGCGTGAGGTTATCCAGAATTCCGTTTGGCCTGATGGAAACTTTGTCTTTTCCGAAAGCCTTTTTCAGTTTTTCGGCGGTTTCCGGGGTCAGCTCTTTATCCACATAAACAATGGCATTCGAAATATCTCCACCTTTGATAAGTCCGGCATCGAGCAGCATTTCAAGTTCATGCAGAAAACTGAATGTTCTCGCCGAAGCGATTTCCGAATTAAATTCAGAAATATCTTTCATCGTGGCATTCTGCGTTCCCAGAACTTTGGTACCGAAATCCACCATAGCCGTCACTTCATATTTTTCAGCAGGAATAATGGTAATTTCAGAACCTGTTGCGGGATCACTGAAGCTCATCACTTCTTTTACAACAAAATATTCTCTGGCAGCATCCTGTTCTTCAACTCCGGCTTTCTCAATTGCTTCCACGAAAAATTTAGATGAACCGTCAAGAATTGGCGGTTCGGCGCTGTTCATTTCAAGAATGGCATTGTCAACATCACATCCAACGAGTGCAGCTAGAAGGTGTTCGCAGGTATGAATGCGCACGCCCAGTTTTTCCAGAGTAGTTCCTCTTTCGGTGGTGGTTACGTGATTGACGTCTGCTTCAATATGAGGTTTTCCTTCGAGGTCGGTTCTTACAAAAACAAAACCTGTATTTTCTTTTGCCGGTTTGATAGAAAGATTTACCTGCTTTCCCGTATGCAGGCCAATTCCGGAAAGGCTGACTTCCTCTTTCAGCGTTTTTTGTTTATCACTCATTTGTTGTACTTCCATTTGAGTTCTTTTCAAGATTATTCAGTCTTTTTACAATTTCGTTAAAGTTTCTGAAATGCACGTAGTTTCGGCGGTAATCTCCGGCATTTATCGCTGGTGAACCATACAGAATTTCTCCGTCTGCTGTATTAGAATTGACACCGCTCTGCGCCTGAATTTTCACCTGATTTCCGATCACGATGTGCCCAACAATTCCTGCCTGTCCGCCGATCATATTCCAGTCGCCAATTGTTGTGCTTCCGGCAATTCCGGCCTGCGCTGCAACCACATTATTTTTGCCGATTTTCACATTGTGGGCAATCTGAATCAGGTTGTCTATTTTGGTCCCCTTTCCAACAATGGTGGAACCGATCGTGCCGCGGTCGATGCTGCAGTTTGATCCAATTTCCACATGGTCTTCAAGCACTACATTTCCCAGTTGCGGAATTTTGGTATAACCGTCTGCAGAAGGCTGAAAACCAAAACCATCGCTTCCGATAACGGAATTGGAATGTATCGTACAGTGATCGCCGATTACCGTATAATCATAAATTCTTACGCCGCTGTCTATTCTGCAGTCTTTACCGATTTTTACGTTTTTTCCAATGTATACCTGCGGATGAATCTGTGTACCGTCGCCAATTCTGGCATTTTCTGATATATAGGTGAATGCACCAACATAAATATTTTCACCGAGTTCAACAGTTTCATGAATGCTTGAACCCTGCTCTACACCGCTTTTCTTGCCGCGCATCTGTTCATGCAGATTCATCAGCACCTGAAAAGAGAGGTATGCATCCTTTACAGCAATTATGGTCGGATTGTATTTTTTATCTTCCAGAAGATTTTCGGAAACCACAAGAACTGAGCACTCCGTAGAATCGAGATACTGCGCAAATCTGGACTGTGCTACAAAGGAAAGATGCCCTGCTTCTCCGCGTTCTATAGGTGATACACCGCTAATCTGTGCGTTTTCGTCCCCAATGATTTTTCCATCGATAAAACCTGCAATCTGCGATGCTGTAAATTCCATATCCTGCAAAGATAAAAATTATTGAAATATATCTGTTTTTTTTGCTGTTCTGCTTAATCTTTTACGGTGGTTTCCGGTAAAGCAAACCGGTCAGTGAATTTCGCGCGGATATGACAGTATAAACTTGGTGTTTTTTTCTAAAATCGAGGAAGTGAGAATCTGATTAGGCGAGTGTTCCAAAGGAATTACCTCTCCGTTTTTTCTCAAAAGCCTGATGTTCCCGGAATCACTTGTATAAGGAAACAGGGACCTTTTAATGTGATGTACCAGATGCGAACCTTCATCTGTGTTGAAAAGACGGTCAGCCTGCTCCGTTTTTACGCGGATCAGTTCTTCCGAAAACGGATCCGAAGAAATAACAGTTTTCGGAAATCTGCGCTTTACAATACATGTGCACAGATAAGCGAGCACGGTATCATCAGATTTTGTCCAGAATTTCATCGCCTGAAGCACATCATTGTCATCCAGTTCGGTAAAACGCTGTATATCTTCTTCCGAAGCTTCCTTGAATGTCTGATTTTCCAAAAAATACTGCAGGTTTGGCGATGCCGGCAATTTATTTTCTTTTGAATAGAGAAATTTTGCACGTTCAAGAACTTTTACAAGCAGGTGTTCAGCAATAGCGGAGGTTTTATGAAAATAAACCTGCCAGTACATAAACATTCGCGCTGTAAGAAAATTTTCGATGGAATATATTCCCTTGTCATCGATAACAAGTTCACCTTCAGCAACATTCATCATGGAAATAATGCGCTGCGTGTTTACATTCCCTTCCGAAACGCCTGTGTAAAAGCTGTCGCGCTTCAGATAATCCAGCCGGTCCACATCGAGTTGTGATGAAATCAGCTGATTGAAAAATTTTCTCGGATATTCTCCTTTAAACATCTGTATCGCCATGGTAAGCTGCCCGCCAAATTCCTCATTCAGTTTATGCATGAGCAAAAGCGAGAGTTTTTCGTGATGCCAGTTGTCCATCAGCATATTTTCCAGGGCGTGCGAAAACGGACCGTGGCCAACATCGTGCAGCAGAATTGCGAGCATGGCCGATTTCTCCTCTTCTTCCGAAATAGCCACAGATTTAAGTTTCAGGGTTTCCAGCGCCGTAAACATCAGATGCATGGCTCCAAGAGCATGATGAAACCGGGTATGTGTTGCTCCGGGAAAAATGAGACTCAGAAGTCCGGTCTGCGAGATTCTCCTCAACCGCTGAAAATAGGGGTGTTCAATAACATCAAACAGAATTTCGTATGGAATTTTTATAAATCCGTGAACAGGATCATTGATGATTTTAAGCTTGTTCTGCATTGGGCTTTCATACCGGTTAACTGCTGCAATTTACTTTATTCTGCAAACAATCCGGCTAAAAGAATGAAGCTCCGAATGTGTTCCGTTGATTGTTTAACATAGATTTAACGGTTTCCGAAATAGTTTTAGATTAATTTTAAGACCTTTTGGTCGTATTTTTGAACCTCATAATTAGAGGAAATATCAACCGAGAAAATAATTTCCTATCTGTCAACTGACAATCCGGCCGGAACATGTTTTCCGGCAATTTATTAATTCTAAAACAATTTATGTCAAAAATACTCTGGATAGATGACGAAGTCGATTTATTAAAACCGCATATCGTTTTTCTTGAAAACAAGGGTTACAGCGTTACCCCGGTAAACAATGTGAATGAAGCACTGGAGATGATCGATGCCGAAAAATTTGCGCTGACCTTCCTCGATGAAAATATGCCGGGAATTTCCGGCCTGGAAGCAATCCCGATGATCAAGGAAAAGGACAGTTCGGTGAAAATCGTCATGGTTACCAAGAGCGAAGAGGAACACATCATGGAAGAAGCAATTGGTTCGCAGATCTCCGATTACATCCTGAAACCCGTAAATCCGAACCAGATTCTCCTTTCATTGAAGAAAAACCTGCAGGAAGACAGCCTGGTTGAACAAAAAACCATTCAGAGTTACCAGCAGGAATTCCGAAATCTCTCGATGGAACTTTCTTATCTGAGGACATTCGATGAATGGGCAGACTATTACAAGAAAATCCTGAACTGGGAGATCAAATTTGACCGAGTGTTCGACAGCGAGTTTGCAGATCTATTGCAAAGCCAGAAAGAAGAAGCGAATATTCAGTTTGCGAAATTTATTGAAAACAACTACGAAGACTGGCTCAACAGTCCGGAAAAACCGGTGATGAGTCACACGCTTTTCAAGGAAAAAGTAAAACCTCAGCTCGAAAAAGATAAGGTATTGCTGCTGATGGTGGACAATCTGCGTTACGATCAGTGGAAAGTTATTGAGCCTTTGTTTGCAAAATATTACAATAAAACGTCTGAAGATTATTATTACAGTATTTTACCAACTGCCACACAATATGCGAGAAATTCCTTTTTTGCGGGACTTCTGCCGAGTGAAATTGAGAAAAGGTTCCCGGATAAATGGTTCAACGACAACGAGGAAGGTAACAAAAACGAACATGAGCGTGAATTTCTAGAAGACCAGATGAAGCGCATCGGGCTTTCATCAAAATCGATGAAATACCTGAAAATCCTGAATGCCGATTTTGAAAGAAAAATTCTCGACGATTTCAATCAGCATAAAAACAACGATTTACTGGTAATTGTTTATAATTTCATCGACATTCTGAGCCATGCGAAAACCGACAACCACATTATCGATCAGCTGATTCGTGACGATAAAACGTTCCGTTCCCTAACCTATAACTGGTTTGAAAATTCCTCGCTGATCAAAATTATTAAACTGGCTGCAGAAAACGGGTTCAAACTGGCGATCACCACAGATCACGGAACTATTTACGTGAAAAAACCGAGCAAAGTTGTCGGCGACCGCGAAACTTCCACGAATATCCGCTATAAAACCGGTAAAAGCCTTACCTACGAAGCGAATGATGTTTGGGCGGTATCAAATCCGGAAAAACTGTTCCTGCCAAAAGGAAACCTGAGTTCGAAGTATATTTTTGCGAAGAACAATATTTTCCTCGCGTATCCGAAGAACTACAACCATTACGTTAATTATTATAAAGAAACCTATCAGCACGGTGGTATTTCTCTCGAAGAATGCATTGTGCCGATCAGTATTATGGAGCCCAAATAAAATTTTTTTTTCATAGTTTATTTGATTTTTTTGGGTTCTGGGCGGAAAAGATTTTTTAATTCTTTTCCGCCTTTTTTATTTTGATCTCCTGCAAAATGTAATTGCTATTTTTGCCTGACGTTTTACTGAACCTGATGACGACGATAAATTTACAGCCAGGAAAAAAAATCTACTTCGCCTCCGATCAGCATTTCGGCGCGCCGGATGCAGCTTCGAGCAAAATTCGCGAAGAAAAGTTTATCCGGTGGCTTGAAATGGTGAAGAAAGACGGTCAGGTTCTTTTCCTGCTCGGTGATTTATTCGATTTCTGGCACGAATGGAAATACGTGATTCCGAAAGGTTATATCCGCGTGCTTGGAAAAATTGCAGAACTGAAGGATTCCGGAATTGACATTCATTTTTTTGTAGGAAACCACGATTTATGGATGAAAGATTATTTCACCGAAGAACTTGGGATTCCGGTTTATTATACGGCGCAGCATTATGAAATTTCCGGGAAGAAATTCCTGCTCGCACACGGCGACGGTCTTGGTCCGGGCGATCACGGTTATAAACGTATGAAAAAACTGTTTACCAATCCTGTTGCGCAATGGGCATTCCGCTGGCTGCATCCGGATCTGGCGATGAAAGTTGCGATTTATATGTCGCAGAAAAACAAGATGATTTCCGGCGAAGAAGACAAAGAATTTCTCGGTGAAGACAAGGAATTTCTGATTCAGTATTCCAAAGAGAAATTAAAAGCAGAACATTTCGATTATTTCATTTACGGACACCGCCATTTGCCAATGATTTTCCCGCTGGAAAACGGCGCAAAACATGTGAATCTTGGCGACTGGATCCATTATTACACCTATGGCATTTTTGACAGTGAATTCGAACTGAAAACTTTCGAGGAATAAGTAAAATTTTGAACGCAGCTATTTTTCATATTAAGTCGGAAGCAGACTTTCAGTCAGCCTGCCTTGAAACGTTCCGTTATCAGGCTGAACATGTTGATGTTTACAGGAAATTCACCGGGTTTTTGGGGATAAAGCCCGATGCGGTGGATTCCTTCGAAAAAATTCCGTTTCTGCCCATTGAAATGTTTAAAAATCACAGGGTTCTGGACAGAAATTCCGAAGCGGAAAATTATTTTCAAAGCTCGGGAACTACAGATATGACGGTGCGTTCCAGACATTATATCGCAGATTTTAATCTGTACGAACAGAGCATTCTGGAAAGTTTTTCGCAGTTTATCGGGAATCCCAAAGATTATATTTTTCTCGGTTTGCTGCCCAATTATTCCGAAAATCAACATTCATCGTTAATTTATATGGTAGATTTTCTGATGAACAAGTCTGGAAAAACACAGAACGGATATTTTCTGTACAATCATGCGGAGCTTTTTGAACTGCTGGAAAAACTCACCGATAAGAAAGTAATCCTGTTCGGTGTTTCTTTCGCGCTGCTGGATTTTCTGGAGTTTATTTCTGCATCCGGAAGGAAAATTCCGGCACTACCAAATTTAACCGTCATTGAAACCGGCGGAATGAAAGGCAGAAAAGAAGAAATGACGAAAGATGAATTGCTTGCCATTTTACATTACGGTTTTGGAACGCGGCGAATTTTTTCGGAATATTCCATGACGGAACTGCTTTCACAGGCATATTCGCTCGAGGACCAGGTTTATCAGACGCCGAACTGGATGAAAATTCTGATCCGAAACCCCGAAGATCCCTTTTCCTACACAGCACACGGAAGAACCGGTGCAATTAATATCATCGATCTGGCAAACCGTCATTCCTGCAGTTTTATTGCAACGCAGGATTTGGGAAAAATCGTAAACAACAAATTTAAGAACGAGCTTCTGCATCCGGGTTTTCAGGTTTTGGGAAGAATCGACCATTCCGATATCAGAGGCTGCAGCCTGTTGGTTTCGTAATGATTAACTGATCATTTCGCAACAATTTATAGCTGTTTTTCCTTGATGATCAGCCGGAAATTCGGTAAAATTGTCCCGGAAAAAAGTTTCAGGAAGAATGCTGAAAATTGAAGAACTTGTTTTTAACTACCTCCATACTTTTCACGATTTCAGTGAAGAGCTTCTCCTCACGAATTATTTTCATGCAGACTGGGAAGCCGATTTACTGATTGTAGACCGCGAAGGTTTCAGCCATGAGATAGAAATCAAACTCTCAAAATCAGATTTTAAGAATGATTTCAAAAAGTCGTTTGTCAACCCAATAACAGGAGAAAAATTTCTGAAACACGATAAAATCTGCTGCGGCGATTACGTCTGCAATGCATTCAGTTTTCTTTTACCGATGGGAATGATTAAACATGATGAAATCCCCGATCACTGCGGAATTATTGAGTTTTACCATGATGCAGATAACTGGGAAACGCATTTCTACAATATCCGTGAGCCGAAGAGAATTCATGAAGATTCCTACTGGAAACTTGTCGATAAAGACCAGTTTATGCTAAAACTCGCGCAAAATCTCGTCCACAAGAAATTTGAACTGAAAGGTCGAACCGAGGAACTGATTTTCAAATCGGAACTGCTGATCAGAAAAAAATAAAAGTCCCGCATTTGCAGGACTTTCGTTTTTAGGTTTGCTTTTTTCTAAAAATTCAGAAACAGTTTCGGATTAACCGGCGTGTTGTTTTTGTGTACTTCATAATGCAGATGCGGTCCTGCGGAACGCCCGCTGTTTCCGGATTTCGCAATAACCTGCCCAACTTTCACCTGCTCGTTTGCGCGAACCAGAATATCGCTGAGATGCGCGTAAAGTGTTGCAAGTCCGTTTCCGTGCGAAATAATCACGCAGTTTCCGTAGCCGCCTTTCACACCTGCAAAAATAACGGTTCCCTGTGCTGTACAGCGTACGTCCGAACCGTAAGCAACCGCGATATCAATTCCTTTATGAAACTGAATCTGATCTGCTTCCGCCGGTGGATTATTTACTTCTTTTACAGGAACTGCTTTCTGCGTATTCTTGGCAACCGGTGAAGCATTGGAAACGCTAACACCCGAGCTTTTCGCCGGTGGAACCGCTGCAGTTTTTTCTTCCGGTGCATAAACAGGCACCACCACTCTTTTGATGTTTCCGGCACTGTCTTTTTCTTCCACAATATGAGCGGAAATCACTTTTCTCTTGGCAGGAGCAGCGGCAACTGCCGGTGCTGCAGCAGCCGGTGCAGATTTTGCGGCCGGTTTCGCTTCCGTTTTTACCGCTGCAAGAACTGTGCGGTAAGGAATTGGATTTTTTCTTTTCCCAAAATTAGACGAAACATAGCCTTCCGAAGGCATACCAAGCGGAACCTGCTGAAGCATTTTCTCCAGGTCAACCAAATACTGGCTGTACCGGTTCGACTGTTTTGCCAGATAAACCGCACTTGCAAGACTGTCCATATCGAGCATTTCGATTCTGGCATTTGCAATTCCCTTTTCGGTAAGAAAGCCGCTGAGATCACCTACCGCTTCATCAACCTGCTGCAAATCATATTTCATTTTGGCATAATTCACGCTGTCTTTCTGGGAATTAATTTTCACAAGATTTACTTCGTAGGATCTGTCATCTCTGCTGCTCCACAGAAGTGCAATAACAACTGCCTGTGCAATCACTACAATTGCAGCGAGTGCCCCTAAAATTTTTATTTTATTTTTTCTGAATAATTCTTTCATTAACAATTAAAATGTCTGAATTTAGGACGGCAAAATTATCTAAAAATTATACGGCGTGCTGTTTTTTAACAAAATTTTATAAAATTCACGCCTTAAATCTGCTAAGTTTTGTCTTTAGAGCATTACTTTGTCAGCTTTTGATTTTACTATCTTTGTATTTCCTCCAAAATGCGATTCATGGCAAAAAAATCGACTAAGAGCACTGTAAAAACCAAGAAAACTGATCCTAAAACCATTGCAAACTGCAAAGTGGGCGTACTGGGAAGCGGAAGTTTTGCTACGGCAATCGTAAAGATGCTTACAGAAAACTGCAAAACTGTGCACTGGTGTGTGCGGAATGAATTTGTAAAGGGAGCTATTGAAATGCGCGGGCACAATCCGACCTATCTTCCGTCGGTGAGTTTCAATCTTCGTAAACTCCATATTTGCACCGATATCAATGAACTGGTTTCCCAGTGTGACATTATCGTACTTGCTACTCCTTCTATTTATTTATCTGATGCGATGGAACAGATGAATGTGGATTATCGCGACAAAATTTTTGTTTCTGCAATTAAAGGAATAGTGCCGAAAGTGAATGACGTCGTTGCCCATTATCTGCGTGATGAATTCGGAATCGGATTCAGAAACCAGGCCGTAATTGCCGGGCCGTGTCATGCCGAAGAAGTTGCGATGGAGAGGCTTTCGTATTTAACCATTGCCACGGTGGAAGATGATGTTGCTGAAAAACTGGATCTGCTGTTCACTTCGTCCTTTATCCGGGTTAATCCGAGCAAAGATATCCTGGGAAATGAATACAGCGCCATACTCAAAAATATTTATGCGATCGGTGCCGGAATCGCAAGCGGACTGGGCTATGGTGATAATTTCACCGCCATTTTTGTGAGCAATGCGGTACGGGAAATGGAACTTTTCCTCGAAGCCATTTATGAAGCGCCACGCGATGTAAATGAAAGCGCCTACCTTGGCGATTTACTCGTTACTGCCTATTCCCTTTTTTCCAGAAACCGGAATCTCGGAAATCTGATCGGAAAAGGATACACCGTAAAATCTGCAATTCAGTCCATGAATATGATCGCTGAAGGATATTACGCAGCCGATTCCATTTATTCCACCTCGAAAGAAAAAAAACTGAAAACGCCGATCATCGATACTATTTACGGTATTCTCTACGAAGGAAAAAACGCAGAAAAACAGTTTCAGAAACTTACAGCAAAGATTAATTAGTAAAAACCGTACTTTCAGCTCATGATTGATCTGATTCATAAATCACCCAAACCAAAATACGACATCGCGCTCATCGGCGGCGGCATTATGAGCACGACGCTTGCGGTCCTTTTATATGAATGCGATCCTAAACTGAAGATTGTCATTTTTGAGCGGCTCGGAAATTTCGCAAAAGAAAGCACTGCAGCCTGGAACAATGCAGGAACCGGACATTCCGCTTTTTGCGAGCTCAATTATACGCCACAACAAGAAGACGGCAGCATCAGCATTACGAAAGCTGAAAATATCGCGGAGCAGTTTGAAATTTCCAAACAGTTCTGGGCATCACTGATCGACAGACAATATATAAACAGTCCGGCAGATTTCATCAACTCATGTCCGCACATGAGCCTGGTTTTCGGAGAAAAAGATAAAGAATTCCTGAAAAAAAGATTCGAAAAGCTAACCGAATCTGCGCTTTTTCAGGGAATGGAATTCACTACAGAATTCGAACAGCTGAAACAGTGGATTCCGCTGATCATGGAGGGAAGAGAAGCAGATGAAATCATCGCTGCAACAAAAATGGATCTCGGAACGGATGTTAATTTCGGGAATCTCACCAGAAAAATGGAGCGTTATCTGCTCGAAAAAACTCATGTGGAAATCTATCTTTACCACGATGTGAAAGACATCGATCCGCGCGACGACGGAAACTGGCAGCTGTTTATTTCGGACAGGCTTCATAACCACAAACTGGAACTAACTGCCGACAATGTTTTTATCGGTGCAGGAGGTTATGCACTTCCGCTTCTGGACAGTTCAGATATTGAGGAAGGCGAAGGTTACGGAGGCTTTCCGGTTTCCGGCGAATGGCTGGTTTCGCACAACCCGGAACTCATTGCACAGCATGAAGCAAAGGTTTATACGCAGGCAGCTGTTGACGCTCCACCAATGAGTGTCCCGCATCTTGATCTGCGGATTATCGATGGTAAAAAAGCACTGCTCTTTGGTCCGTTTGCCGGTTTTTCTACCAAATTTTTGAAAGAAGGCTCGTATCTGGATTTACCTGAAAGCATCAATTTTCATAATATCCGTTCGTTATTTGGCGCGTGGTGGCACAATATTCCGCTGACTTCGTACCTCATTCAGCAGGTTGCCATGACGAAAGCGCAACGAATTGCGCATCTGCGGACACTTGTGAAAGACGCAAATCCTGATGACTGGGAACTGAAAGTTGCCGGACAGCGTGTTCAAATTATCAAAAAAGATGAAGATGAGGGAGGTAAAGTAGAATTCGGGACAGAAGTTGTTGCAAACGAACGCGGAAATATCGCATGTCTTCTCGGAGCTTCTCCCGGTGCATCAACTTCGGTTTCAGCAATGATTACGGTGCTTCACAAGTTCTTTCCGGACAAAATGAATTCGGAATGGCTTCCAAAAATTCAGCAGCTGATTCCTTCATATGGAAAGAAACTTGCGGAAAACCCGGCGTTACTGGAAGAAGTACGATCATTCACAAAAGAAAAACTACAGTTGAAATATTAACCGGAATTTCGCAGAATCATGGGAGACACGATCATCAAGCCTGTAATTGCACCTGAAATTTTAGAACAGATTCAGACGTTAAACGAAACTGAAAAACAGGTTATCGTTCACTGTTGTTTTCCTGGTGATTATGCACTGGGCAGCCTGATCAGAATCTGGCCGTCGACCTTTCTAATAGATCAGAAAATCGGACACATGAGCAAACTCGTGCACGCCGAAAACATTTCCATGTCGCCATACTGGACGGAAGTTCCGCCGTTTAAAGATTTCTGGTTTACCCTGATATTTTCAGGGCTTCCGAAAGGCTGTCAGGAATTCGACCTGCAGGAATTGATTGCAGAAGAAGGCGGATTTTATGTTCCGAACATCAAACGAAATAAGACGGATATTTACCGCGTAAAAATTGCGTAATCAAACCGGTTTCAGGCCTAATTTTGCAGCCTGCTCAATAACGTACTGAAGCGCTTCATCTGCATCATTCCGGATCTCACCTTCCAGAATCGCTTCTTTTACCTGCTCTTTAAGAATACCGATTTCTTTGCCTGGAGAAATGCCAAAAACTTCCATAATTTTCTCGCCCGTAACAGGCGGCTGAAAATTTCTGACCTGATCCTTCTCCTCCACTTCCTTAATTTTCTGTGCCACATATTCAAAATTCTGACGGAAGCGCTGCTGTTTCGCCATATTTTTAGTGGTAACATCCGACTTGCACAGTATCAGTAAATCTTCCAGATCGTCCCCGGAATCAAAAAGCAGGCGACGCAAGGCAGAATCGGAAACGCCGTCGTCAATCAGCGCAATTGGTCTTGCATGCATACGCACCATTTTCTGAACATAGGCCAATTCACTACCCATGGGTAATTTCAGTCTTCTGAAAATATTCTTGAGCATTTTCGAACCTAAATATTCATGACCATGAAAGGTCCAGCCGGTTCCTTCAACGAGTTTTTTAGTTGAAGCTTTACCAATATCGTGAAGTAAGGCTGACCACCGCAACCAGAGTTTGTCTGTCTGAGTTGAAATATTATCGAGTACTTCCAGGGTGTGATAAAAATTGTCTTTATGAGTCTGTCCGTCAATATTCTCAATGCCTTTCAGATCGACGAGCTCAGGTAAAATTCTTTTTAATAGTCCGGTTTCTTCAAGCAGTTTCAAACCTGTAGAGGGTTTTTCGGACATCATAATTTTATTGAATTCCACCATAATCCGTTCCATTG
The DNA here is from genome assembly GCA_023460855.1 of Bacteroidota bacterium. Classification (GTDB taxonomy): domain Bacteria; phylum Bacteroidota; class Bacteroidia; order Flavobacteriales; family Weeksellaceae; genus JAEWOS01. Next base: position 346,484 of record JAEWOS010000003.1, read on the forward strand.
AGACGATTTCAATGCGGCCGGCTTCTTCATGAATGGCTTTGAGCGAATTTTGCTCAATCGTAAATTTCAGTGTGGATGCAAAACGTATGGCACGCATCATTCTGAGCGGATCATCGCTGTAAGTCTGATGCGGTTCCAGCGGTGTCCGAAGAATTTTATCCTGTAAATCCTGCCTGCCGTTAAACGGATCGATCAGTTCCCCAAAACTTTCTTTGTTCAGCGAAATTGCCATAGCGTTAACAGTGAAATCACGGCGTTTCTGATCATCTTCCAGGGATCCGGATTCTACCTCGGGATTCCTGGAATTTTCTGAATAGCTTTCTCTTCTGGCACCAACAAATTCCAGATCGAGACCCTGAAATTTAAACATAGCAGTTCCGTAATTTTTGAAGAACGAAACTTTAAGTTTGGGATTAATTTCTTCTGCAACAGCTTTCGCAAGTTCAATTCCGCTTTGCTCGGTAACAAAATCAATATCTGTTAAATCCTTTCTTCCCATTAACAGATCGCGAACATAACCTCCAACGATGAACACCGTTTGATTATTCTTCGCAGCAACCTGTGAAATCGTTTTGAACAGTTTATAATTTCTGTTCTGAAGAAGATTTATTTTCATGAAATGACGCGTTTTATTCGCGTAAGATTTTTATCCGGCCGTCGTTCCAGACTTTGATCACCGAAGATCCTGTATATTCTGACACTTTCGAACGGTTTTCCTCAAAGGCAAAATCAACCTGACTGATGATTTCCGGATTGATATCCGCAAAAACCATCGGGCTTTTATCTCCGCTCAGATTAGCAGAAGTGGAAACCAGTGGCCGGTTCAGTTTTGAAATCAGTTTTCTGCAGAAATCATCTTTAATCAGTCTGATTGCAATGCTGCCGTCTTCCGCAAGCAGTTCCTGCGGTAAATTCCTGCAGGATTCGTAAACAATGGTCACCGGTTTTGTGGACAGATCAATAATTTCCCACGCCATTTCCGGAACGTCGACATGATCCTGCAACCGTTTCTCAGATTCTACGAGAACGATTACGGATTTGCTTTTATCCCGTTTCTTTATTTCAAAAATGCGGGAAAGCGCTTCAGGATTCGTTGCATCACAACCAATTCCCCAGATCGTATCTGTAGGATAAAGGATGATGCCCCCGTTTTTTAAAACCTGAACAATTTCTTCCAAATTTCTGTATTACTTTAGGACAATGCTTTTTCCAGATCTGAAATAAGATCATCAGCATCTTCAATACCGACACTTAAGCGAACTAAATCGTCCGTGATTCCCAGTTCTGCACGTTTTTCTGCAGGAATTGAAGCGTGCGTCATCAATGCCGGATGATTTGCAAGTGACTCCACGCCACCTAAAGATTCTGCAAGCGTGAAAACTTTCAGGTTTTCCAGGAATTTTCTTGAATCTGCCTGATCTCCGGACTTAAAGGTAAAAGTTACCATTCCGCCAAAACCATTTATCATCTGTGATTTTGCGAGTTCATGCTGCGGATGCGAACTGAGCCCGGGATAAATAACCTCCTTAACTTTCGCATGATTCTGCAAAAATTCCGCAACTTTCTGTCCGTTTTCGGAATGTCGCTGCATTCTCAACGCAAGGGTTTTTATTCCGCGAAGAACAAGGTAGGAATCATGTGGCCCTAAAATTCCGCCGCTTGCAAACTGTATGAAATGCAGTTCTTCACCAAGTTCTTTTTCTTTGGTGATTAACGCACCTGCAATTACATCGGAATGCCCGCCTAAATATTTCGTGGCAGAGTGCATCACAATATCAGCGCCCATATCCAATGGTCTTTGCAGATAAGGTGTTGCAAAGGTATTGTCTACAGCAACCAGAATATTTTTCCCTTTAGCAAGATCACAGACCGCTTTGATGTCAATGAGTTTCATCAAAGGATTGGTCGGAGTTTCGAGCCAGATCAGTTTAGTTTTGTCATTTATTTTTTCTGAAACGGCATTCACATCGTCCATATTGACAAAGTGAAATTTCAGATTATATTTTTCGAACAGACGTGTGAACATTCTGTAAGTTCCGCCGTACAAATCATCGCAGGCAATAACCTCATCACCCGGATTCAGAAGTTTCAGCACACAGTCTATTGCGGCAAGTCCGGAACCGAATGCAAGTCCGCGTGCTCCGTTTTCAATGCTCGCGAGTGCGTCTTCGAGCGCCTGACGCGTAGGATTTGCAGCGCGGGAATATTCGTATCCCGAATGTTCGCCCGGAGATTTCTGAGCGAAAGTAGAAGTTAGAAATACCGGTACATTTACAGCGCCTGTTACAGGTTCATGCTGCTGACCGCCATGGATTACTTTGGTATTGAAATTCATAATTTTTTGCTTTATGCCGGAAACTTTCAGCCTCCGGTTTATTTTACATTTTTATTGCTGATTTTATCGCAAATTCTTCGGCCATCTGCTCAATCCATTCTGCAACATCTTCTTCTCCGGAAGCTCTTAAATAGGTTTGCCCAAGGGAAAGAAAAATCTGATGCATGAACATTTTCATTTGATCAAGCGGCATGTCTTTGGTCCATAAATCTATGCGCAGGGCTTCCATTTTCTTATCATCCCACACAGAAATCATCGTGGCTTTTGTTTCCTGTTTTTCTACACCGCCATCTGCGGCATTCCAGGTCATTTTTTCCGGAATATGGTTTTCATCCAGCTCTACATCAACAGTAATCTGCGTTTTTCTCATTTTATTTCGTTTATCCTGATCCGGAGCACTTGCTGCGCCTCACTTTCCAGGTAATTAATTATTGCGGTTTGTACCCGGATTTCGTAAAAATGTCGGGTGCGCTCATATTCATAAAATCCTCCAGTTTGGTATCCGGAAATTCTTCATAATACTTTCTTGCAATTTGCCATCCGGTGAAAACACCAACCTGTGGTGCAGATTCATTGTCCGCATCTGTGTAAAATTTAGAAAAAGGACCGGGTGCGATAAACCTTTGAACCAGAAGCGGATCCGGACTGTAAACCAGATCATTTTCAATAAAATAATTCCAGATTTCTGTTTCATGCGCAACTGACCACGCGTACTGTTCCTGCGTAAGACTCATTTTAAGATGATCAGGCGTATCCGGCAGAAAAGCATCCTGCAGCGTCATCACTTTGCCGTTATAGGTAATAAGATTCAGGAATTTCTGTTCAATACGGTCAAAAGGAACAATGGTAAACGCGATGGCTTCGGAAACGCGCGGCACCAGATTCTCAGGATTCATCGCCTTCTTGATATATTCTTCAATTCCTTTATACACCGGATTTTTGCTTCCCATAAAACTCGAAATATCGATAAACAGAAGCCCCTGTTGCGGATCGAAGATAATCGGTTCCTGATAAAGTTGCGTGCTTGAAGAAAACAGATAAACTTTCGGCTGTGTAAACTTTGGAAAATAATGGGTAATCCGCGCAAACAGCTGCGACAATTCTTTTTGCAGCTTTGCCTGGTCAATTTTTGAAACCGCTTCTTTATAAACCTTGATTTCCTCCGGATTGGTTCTTCTCAGTTCGAAATGCTCGTCTTTTACAGTTCCCTGAAACCACGGATATTTGGCTTTGAACTGATCTGTAGGAACATTCGGATCGAAAAATTCCTTTGAAATATCAATTATTTCCACCTGTTTTTCGGGTACCTTTACCTCAACATTCCAGATCTCTGCCCGTTCCTTCTTGCAGGACTGAAAGATGAAAAACAGCGCCGATAACAACACAGATATTCTAAAAAACTTCATTATTTTTACCACGTTTTTAAAGCATACAAAAGTAATTAAAAAAAGGCAGACTGTCCGTCTAAAATACCGGCAGACCTTCAGCAATATGCTTTCACCATTCATCAAACAAGTACCAAAATGCAGACACAGAAAATAATCGACCATATTGTAAACTGGCTTAAGGATTATGCCGAAAACGCAGGAGTGAAAGGATATGTCATCGGAGTTTCCGGAGGTGTGGATTCAGGTGTTGTAAGCACACTGTGCGCCATGACCGGCCTGGAATTACTGGCGATGGAAATGCCGATCCGCCAGAAACAGGATCAGGTAAACCGTGCACTGGAACATCTGGATTTTCTGGCCGCTAAGTTTCCGAATGTGAAAACGAAGAGCGTGGACCTGAACGAACCTTTCGAAGCGCTTTACAGAACTTTCGACGTTAAGGATGATGAATTTCCGGCAGAAAAACTGGCTTTTGCCAATACGAGAAGCCGCCTGAGAATGCTCACCCTGTATTATTACGGCCAAATTAACGGATATCTGGTTTGCGGAACCGGAAACAAAGTGGAAGATTTCGGAATTGGATTTTACACCAAATACGGTGACGGCGGCGTTGATATTTCACCGATTGCCGACCTGTATAAAACGGAAGTTTATGAACTTGCCAGAGTTCTCGATTTACCAGAATCCATCAAAAACGCAATACCAACAGACGGATTGTGGGATGTTGACCGCACCGATGAACAGCAAATTGGCGCGACCTATCCTGAACTGGAAAAAATACAAAAGGAATGGGGAACCAAAACCGAAGCCGATTACAGCGCAAGAGACCTGGAAGTTTACAGGATATTCTCAAAAATGAATAAAGCTGCACAGCATAAAATAAACCCAATTCCGGTTTGTGAAATTCCGGATGAATGGCGGTAAGTGAGAGTGGTTGAGTAGAGCGTTGTTGAATAATTGCGTGGTGTTTTTGCGATCGATATAAATAGTAGAATGAATTCCCAGAAAATTAAACTTTTCGTTTTATTTGTGGTTGGTGCAGTTTCCGGCATGCTTGCCATGTACCTATTCAAAACGTATAAGATTGAAAAAAAAGATCCGGTACCCGCAACTGAACAGAACTCCGGTTACACCAAAAAAAATGAAAAGGAATATGAGTCGTCCACAAATATCTACGAAAGTATTGACCGGCTCACTGCTGAAGAAACCGTTATTTCCTTTGTAAAACAAAATCACAGACTTCCTGATTATTACATGACAAAATCTGAAGCCCGCGAAAAAGGCTGGATCGCTTCGAAAGGAAATTTATGCGATGTGCTTCCCGGAAAAGCGATTGGTGGCGATAAATTTTCAAACAGAGAGAAACTTTTACCGAAAGGTGATCAGTATTTTGAAGCCGATGTAAACTACAATTGCGGAAACCGCGGCGCAGACCGGATCGTTTATACCAAGAACGGCGATGTGTGGCTGACGCACGATCATTACAACAGTTTCGATAAACAATAGGCGGAACTCAGAAAATCACAAGAAAACACTATTTAAAAACGAGCCGAACAGCATGAAAACAGCCTATGTAGATTTTACAGACATCGGTGATTACGAAGAATTTTATGATCAGCTGAAAGAAAAAATAACACTACCGGATTATTTCGGAAGCAATCTCGATGCTCTTTACGACGTAATAACGGGCGGAACAGAACTTCCTCTGCATCTGGAATTTGTAAATATGAGCGTGGATCAGCTCGAAACTTTTGAGGATCTGCTAACCACGCTGGAAGATGCGGATGAAGAAATGGAAGACTTCACTTTCAGCTATTATCTGGAGCAGTATGAAGATGAAGATTAAATTCTGTTTTTTAACAAAAAAGGACTGCTTTTTGCAGCACTGAAAACTAAAATTTTATTTATGGACATACTAATCAATTCAGACAATCATGTAGAGGCAGATCAGGCAACAAAGGACTTTTATAAAGAAGAACTTCAGAATTCCCTGAAAAGGTTTGACGAATATGTAACCCGTTTTGAAGTATTCTTCTCGGATGAAGCGAGCAACAAAGAAGTGGAAGGCGATCAGAAATGCGTAATTGAAGCGAGAATGAAAGGCAGAAATCCGGAACGAGTTTCCTGTAACGGTTCCACGCAGAAAGCAGCTTTCGACGGTGCTGTGGACAAAATTAAAGTGATGCTCGGGAAAACCGTTGAAAAGCAGCGCGGATATTAATCAGATTAAGAAAAACAAAAAAGGTGCTTCAGATGAGGCACCTTTTTTTATTTAATCTTCGGCAGATTATTTTTCGAAAACTTCCACGATCGGATTTCCGATATTTCCGCTCGGGTTTTCTATTTTCAGCATTTGCGCAAGTGTTGGCGCAATGTCCGACAAATTATACGGCTTTGCACTTTCACCTCTATTCACTCCGGTTCCGTAAAAAATCAGCGGAATATGTGCGTCATAGGAATTCCAGACGCTGTGCGTAGTTCCTTTCTTGGCGTAATTCGGCAACATTCCGTCATGAGAAATAATCTGAATATCACCGCTGCGCTGCCAGTTGTAACCGTTGATAATTCTCGTTTTTATCGGCTCCGGAATTGCGGACTCTCCTACTTTTTTCAGATCCACTGCATATAAAACGCGCGGGTCTCTGTTCAGCTGCGTAATAATGCGGTTTTTGATCGCTTCTTCATCAAGACTGTTTTCAGCGATCAGGTTATGGTTGATGTAAATCTGATAATTGTCGATTGCCCAGATCATTTTTTCGTGTTTGAACTGTGCTTTGAGATCTTCCTCGAGATTTTTCTGCAGTCCGTCATCAAAAAATCCGGTCAGCATTTTATTTGCACGCATATATCCTTCTGCATGAGCGCCGCCATGATCCGCCGAAAGAAAAACGAGATAATTGCCCTTTCCTACTTTTTTATCGAGCATCACGAAGAAATCTTCCATATCCTTGTCCAGACGCATATACGTGTCCTGAACTTCCACAGAATTCGGTCCGAAAGAATGTCCTACATAATCGGTAGAAGCAAGATTTATGGCCAGAAAATCAGTGTCGGAATTCCGCCCGAGATTATAACCGTTAACGGCAGCTTCTGCAGCTTTCAGTGTCAGGGTGTTTCCAAATGGCGTTGTACGGATTACGCTTTTCTTTTTCGCAAAATCGGCTGCGAGATTATTGTACGGAAAAACAGGCGATGTCGCACTTCCAAGCAAATGTTCCCATTCCACATTATCGGCTGTGCTTTCACGGTATTCAGCTATTGGCTTCAGGGTTTTCCAGCCGTCTGCAACCAGTTTTTCTCCCCAGGTCTGTGCGTTAAATGTTTTCAGCCACTGCGGAAGATCGTTCATATAATAGGAACTTGTCACAAAATGTCCGGTCCCTTCGTCAAACCAGAATGCGCCGGTCGGATTGTGTCCTGCCGGAAGAATTGATGCCCGGTCTTTCAGGGAAACACCTACTACTTTTGAGCGGAAATTTGTAGCAATTCCCAGCTGGTCTGTAATGGTGGTACTCCAAAGATTGTGCGGTGAATGTGCTCCGATTTTTTCTGAAGAAGCGCCAACACCTTTTACCGAATTATCGGTGGTGCAGTAAACATTTTCGCCAGTTTTACGGTCGGTCCAGTCATTACCGGCAATTCCGTGAATCGAAGGAACTGAACCGGTATAAGCAGACGTATGTCCGATTGCGGTAACGGTCGGCACATAATCGATCATCACGTTGTTCAGGTTAAAGCCCTCATTCATCAGACGGTTGAAACCGCCTTTTCCGTAATGTCTCTGATATTTGTACAGAAAATCCCATCTCATCTGATCGACCATGATACCAACGACGAGTTTCGGTTTCGGGCCGCTGTCGTTTCTGTTATTCTGTGCGTTAAAAAGGCTTGCCGATAAAAAAATCAGCATTAAAATATGCAGTTTTCTAAGCATTTTATTGAAATATTTTGAAATGCAAATTTAAAGTTTTAGCCTGAGAACTGTGTTAAGCAAAAGTAAAATTACGGCGGGGTTTTCAGTCGCCGGATGCAGCAACTTCCTAATTACTGAACTGAACCTTGGTAAGATCGAGTTCCCACACGGAACCGTCTTCGTAAGTAATCCGCACCGTTTCGGCGCCCGAAAATTCGATACTTTTATTGCAGAAATACGAGCAGCTTTCAATCACCACCGGGAAATACCTTTTCTTAACCTTATCGTAAGCGACCAGATTTCCGCGGAAATAACTGATCAGAATATAGAGGTCGTTTTCTATGGACTGCTCTGAGCCACCATTAATCTCAAACAGATTTTCTTTGTAGTAGGTAGATTTCACTTCTTCCATTTCACCAATAAAACCGGCTCCATACTGCGAACTCTGCTGATTGTCCTGCTGCCACTTTTCTTCGTAATTCCTGAAGTTCGACATGTCGCTTTCTTCCGGGGCAGGATGATAAATCAACGGTGATTTCTTCGCATATTTCTGCAAAGCCTTCAGAATTTCCGGATTTTTTCTGAGCTTCTCATTTTCTTCAAACGCTCCTTTGATGCAGGTATCGCAGAAATTCCCAGGATAACCAAAGTACGAAAGGCCATAGTTTTCAGAAACATCATTCAGATTTATGGCCCAGAAAAAGACCTGTTGCTCCGGCACTGCTTTTCCCATATAACTTGATCTGCCGGAAAAAAACAGAAAATCCCGTCCTTTAATTTTCTCTTTCCTGATGTTGGTACTGTCTATAGTAAGGTAACTCCACTCGTTGCTGAAAATTTCCGCAGAGGCAGTTTTCTTATCCCTGCCGTTTTCCGCTATGTACGTTTCAGCCATGATCACATTCAGCGTGTCTGCGTAAAAATATTTTCCGCGCGATTCCTCAGAATCGACAAAAAGCGTGAAGAAGCCATTTTCGTTCTCAGCAATAAAGACACTGTTTTTCCGTAAACTGTCCGGAACTGTCGCTTCGCGAACTTCCTTTTTCTTTTCAGCAGTTTTCTGCGCAACTTCAGTTTCCTGTTTACAGCCGGAAAATAAGGCCAATAGCAAGAGTAACGATTGAAATCTGAGAATCATCTGTGTTGTGTTTGATTTTCTGAAATTAGAGATAAATTGTGAGAAATCAAGAAACTATGAAAAGAGAAACCGAAACACAATCCTAGCCCCGATTGCAGCGGAAATCCTTTTTTAGCAGTGGTGAGCGAAGGCAAAAAAGATTGCAGCGGAAAGCGGGTATGCAAGCCGAAGAAGCTGGACACGCGTTGCTCCTGAAAAAGAAAAACGCACCCCGAAAGATGCGTTTCCATTTATTTACGGCTAGAATTTAAACTCCCAAATCGCCGTTTACTTCACGAACTGCGTTTGCAGCTTCTTCGAATTTCGATTTTTCTGCGTCTGTCAACTGAATTTCAACGATTTTTTCTACGCCTTTTCTGCCGATAATTGCAGGAACGCCCAGACAAATATCACTCTGTCCGTATTCGCCGTTCAGCATTAAGGAACAAGGAATCATTTTTTTCTGATCGCATGCGATTGCCTGAACAATCACGGAAACCGCTGCTCCCGGAGCGTACCATGCAGAAGTTCCCAAAAGCTTGGTAAGGGTTGCGCCTCCCACCTTTGTTTCTTCTATTACGTAGTTCTGTTTTTCTTCATCGAGGAATTCGGAAACTGCCACTCCATTTCTTGTAGCCTTGCTCATCAAAGGAAGCATTCCGGTATCACTGTGTGCAGCAATCACCATTCCGTCCACATCTGAAGCCGGGCAGCCCAAAGCTTCGGAAAGTCTGTACTTGAAACGCGCGCTGTCCAGAGCTCCGCCCATTCCGATAATTCTCTCTTTTGGTAGTCCTGAAGTTTTATGAACCAGATAGGTCATGGTATCCATTGGATTTGAAACCACGATGATGATTACGTCCGGTGAATGTTTTACCAGGTTTGCGGTTACTTCTTTCACGATTCCGGCGTTGATGCCGATCAGTTCTTCACGCGTCATGCCGGGTTTTCTTGGAATTCCGGAAGTGATTACTGCTACATCTGAACCTGCAGTTTTTTCATAATCTCCAGTGGTACCGGTAATTTTGGTATCGAAACCGTTCAAAGATGCGGTCTGCATCAAATCCATTGCCTTGCCTTCGGCAAAACCTTCTTTAATGTCCACCAAAACCACTTCTGAACAGAAGTTTTTCATTGCGATGTACTCTGCACAGGATGCACCAACGGCACCGGCTCCAACTACGGTAACTTTCATAATATATTTATTTATTGTTTTTTAAAGGTATTACGGAACCTTACGGTTTCATAACATTTGAATTTTTAAATTTTGAATGTGTGAATGTGAATTATTTGGATTTCAAATTTACGAAATGTAGAAAACTTGGACAATTTTTGAAGATTTCTTTTCTTAAATAAAATAAATTTCACGGCAATGAAAACGTCTGCATTTTGAATGATAAAAAAACGTATCATTACATATACAAACTCTTCAGCAAGATTAAAAACCGATGAAAAAACTGATTTTATTTTTTACATGTCTGTCATTCTTGAATTTTTCTGCGCAAAGCCTGGAAGACAGGGTTGCAGATGAAACGTGTAAATGCATCCGGAATCTGCCTTCCGTGACCGAGGACGCATACACAGACTGTATGGGAACGGCGCTCGCCAACGCACTTGCCGAAAGCGACGATAAAAAACTGATCAGGAAAAAAGTAAAAAATGTTGACCGAATGCTGGAAACGCTGAAAACGGTACAGGCCAGACTGGACACAACCTGTGATGTGAAAGTACTTCGGGACCCGATTATTGCAAAAAGAGACTCCGTGTACAGCAGTCATCCCAGTGCAAAAAGCATGGAACTGTACAGAAGCGGTAAGAAACTGATGGAAAAAAGTAATTTCCGCGAAGCGATTTCCTATTTTGAAAAAGCTGTGGTTGAAAGCCCAAACTATGTTCTTGCACTTGATGACATGGCGAAAAGTTATCGCGAACTGCAGGAATACGATACCGCCGTAAAATATTACGAAAAATCACTGGCTGTTTTCCCGGAAGGCGAATTTGCGCTGATGAACGGAGCTGTGGCTTACATGAAAATGAAAAACTTTCCACCTGCGAAAGAACTGTATACAAAACTTGCAGCGTATTATCCTGAAAATGCAGAAGGATATTTCGGGCTTGGCCAGGTAAACTTACTCCTGGAAGACCATGAACACGCACTGCGCAATATGTGCAAAGCTCTGAGAATTTATCATGAGACGCAAAATCCCTACCTGAAAGACGCACAGGTTTTCGTTTCTGCCATCTATCAGGAGATGGAGAAGAAAGGCAACGGAGCACAGGCATTAAAAATTGCAGAGGAATATGGGATTAAACTGAAGTAAGAATTACCTTACAATTCACCAATAATAGATCTCCGAGATCCAAATTTTTCGGGTGAAATTTAGGCCGGCACCGGTATTCATCGTCTTTTAATCTTCCTTCTCGAAGTACAGTCTGTAATATTTGCCTTTTTCGTCCTGCCCGGTTTCAATCATTTTGCGGTCGCCGTGTACGTAGATGTGGAAATTTTTGTCGAGTTTGATAATCGATTTAAAATACCGCTGGTTTTTCTTCACCGCTGAAGTATTAATCGGGAATTCTTCTGAAATCGAAACCTGCATATCCTGCTCGTAATCGGTTTTGAAATTCGTGAAACTCTCGATTACATGTTCGTCCTGCAGCACTTCTTTTGTAAATTCATCGTAATCGAACTGTTCTTTTTCCTTGAAAAATGTCAGAGATTTATTCAGAAAATCAGCCTGGTCTGCTTTGGAAACCTCAAATTCCGTCGGCAACTGTTTCGTAATGTAATCTTTGTACACCTGCAGAGTTTCCTGCGTGTGAAAATATTCATCATCGCGCTGCTTTACCTTCAGGAAATCTTCAAACCAGTAATATTCGTCGCCGTTTTTATTGTTATCGACCACAGAGACTGCAAATCCCATTTCGCGAAAGTTATTGTAAATCAGACAGCCTTTATCGAGTTTTGAAAGACCGATTCCGAAGTCTTTTTCGATGTCGAAAGTGTCCTGATTCGGAAAAATTTTGAGAAACGGATTCTTATTTTCGGTTTTAAAAATACCAATTTTATCAATTTTATGTCCGTCAGCGTTTTCTTCGCCTTCGAAATAACAGATGAACAGTTCTCCGCCCTGAACACGCGGATTTTCGGCGGCATCGTACAGATGTTTCGCGATATTTTCACTTTCCCACACGAATTTCGAAGGATCTTCAAAGATTTCGGATACCGAACTGTAAACCGGATTGTTGGTAAGATAGGAATCGTGGTAAAACTGAAACTGCTCTTCCGATTTGAATGCTTTCAGGAAAAAATCTGACAAAAGTTCCGTCATGTCTTCGTCGATCTTCAGTTCTTCCTGCGAAAGAATCAGGTTTTCCTGGTTGATTTTGTTGCCGACTCTGTGAACGATAATTTTTGAAAGCATAGAACAGTATTTTGCCGCGCGAAGATAAACATTCACATAAAAACAGGTGCAAAAATCTCTGTGATTTCTGCAACACGTATCTCAGAAAAATTAAGTTATTTTGAACTTTAAATATTTACAAATGGAACATATTCAGGACGAATTCGCGGAATTTAAACAGGAACTTAAGAATCTCGGTATTGAAGTAATTAAAATCGTAAAAATTGGAAACGGAAATATGGATTTCCATGAAGTTTTCTACAAATCCCCGAGATATGATGATGTGAAAACTGTTTATCTCAATCTTCAAAAAATCGATGACCTGATTGCACAGTTTAAAGAAGCTTATTCCTGATTTAAAAATATTTACACGGTTAATTCTGGAATAATTTCCAAAGTATCTGAAAGAGTAAACCGTTATGTTTTCCCTAATTTTGACAGCAATCAAATCAAAAAATCAAAAAATATGAAATTCGTAAAAACCACCATTACGGCAGCAGTTTTTGCTTTTGCACTTTCTTCGTGTGAGCAGAAAACTACTGACGCTACCAATACTTCAGGCACAACCACGACTGAAACAGCAGCGACAAATGAAGATTTAGGAAAACCGGCAGATGTAACCGCGGATCCCGGAACTTTCAAAATCGTTCCTTTGGCTTATGAGTACGATGCTTTAGGCGATAATATCGATGCGAAAACCATGAACGTACATTATTCCAAGCATTATGTGGGTTACCTGAACAAGCTTAACAAAGAAGTGGAAGGAAAAGCGCAGGCTTCGCAAACCATTGAAGAAGTGCTTAGAAATATGGATATGAATAATTCCGCACTGCGAAATAATGCAGGTGGATATTACAATCATAATCTGTTTTTCGACATGATCGGTCCAAATGCAGGCGGAGAACCGACCGGTGAACTGATGCAGGCTATTCAGCGTGATTTCGGATCTTTTGACGCGTTCAAAGAGCAGTTTTCAAAAGCCGGAGCCGACCGTTTTGGTTCAGGCTGGGCATGGCTTGTTTCAGATAATTCAGGGAAACTTTCCGTGGGAAGCACACCAAATCAGGACAATCCGCTGATGCCGGGAACAGAAATTTCCGGAACTCCTGTACTTGCAATGGACGTTTGGGAACATGCCTATTACCTGAAATACCAGAACAAACGACCGGATTATATCCAGAGTTTCTGGAATGTGGTAAACTGGAACAAGGTTGCAGAATATTACACAAAGGCAAAACAGTAAAACACTGCTTTATATAACAAAACGCCCGGCAGATTTTTGCCGGGCGTTTTTATTTGAATTTCAATTACTGAATACCGGAAAGCGGTAATCCGAGTTCTTTTTTCCAGCCTTCACCGAAAGTTTTAGTCAGAAATTTTCCAACAAGCCGGTTATTTTCTCTGGCTACTTTCTGATCGTTTGGCATCACCACGCAACCTTTGTTCAGAATTTTCACGCCGTATTTCTTTTCGAACTCCCTGTTGTAAAGCGGTGCAAATCCGTAATGCACAAACACCGCCTGCTTTTGCTTCATCAGCAACGAAATATTCTGTCTGGTTGCCATAACCGGAACATTCACTTTGTGGTGGTCAGCCTGAATTTCTCTGGTCTTCACCTTATCATGCTTTGGTGAACTGCGCGAAGGCGGGTCGGTTTTTTGTGATGAAAAGAAACCTGTCGATAAAACGGTAATAACTGCAACAGCCAAAAAAGCACCGGGAGTTTTCATAAGATGTTTAATAATAGATAGAAAACAGGCTAAAAGGTTAAGAAAAAATCCGTCCAAAAATTTGAACGGATTGTTTTATTGCATCAGTCGCTGACTGTTACATCATTCCCGGCATTCCTCCGCCGCCGCCCATTGGCATTGCAGGCTCGTCTCTTGGAATTTCTGTAACTACACATTCTGTTGTTAACAGCATACCTGCAACGGAAGCAGCGTTTTCAAGTGCTACACGTACAACTTTCGTAGGGTCGATAATTCCGGCTTCATACATTTGCACGTATTCATCGTTTTTCGCGTTGTAACCGAAATCTGCATTTCCGTCAGCAACTTTTGCCACGATTACAGAACCTTCGCCACCTGCATTTGCAACGATTTGTCTCAACGGCTCTTCGATTGCTCTTTTCACGATTTTAATTCCGGTTTCTTCATCCTGGTTTGCACCTTTCAGTTCGTTCATGGAAGAAATAGTTCTTACCAAAGCAACACCACCACCAGGAACAATACCTTCTTCCACAGCAGCTCTTGTTGCGTGTAGTGCATCGTCCACTCTGTCTTTTTTCTCCTTCATTTCCACTTCGGAAGCAGCACCAACGTAAAGTACAGCTACACCACCTGCAAGTTTCGCCAGTCTTTCCTGAAGTTTCTCACGGTCGTAATCTGAAGTGGTTGTTTCCATCTGCGCTTTGATCTGGCTTACTCTGCCTTTAATCTGCGCATCTTCACCTCCACCGTTTACAATTGTTGTATTGTCTTTGTCGATAGTTACTTTTTCAGCAGTACCAAGCATTTCCAGAGTAGCATTTTCCATGGTGAATCCTCTCTCTTCAGAAATTACCTGACCACCGGTTAAGATTGCGATATCTTCCAGCATCGCTTTTCTTCTGTCGCCGAATCCCGGAGCTTTTACTGCAGCGATTTTCAGGGAACCTCTCAGTTTGTTCACAACCAAAGTTGCCAGAGCTTCACCTTCTACTTCTTCAGAAATGATCAGCAGAGATTTTCCGCCCTGTGCGATTGGCTCAAGAACCGGAAGAAGTTCTTTCATAGAAGAAATTTTCTTCTCAACCAGAAGTATGTACGGATTTTCAAGTTCCGTCAGCATTTTTTCAGGATTTGTCACGAAATATGGCGACTGATAACCTCTGTCGAACTGCATTCCTTCCACCACATCAACTGTTGTATCTGTTCCTTTTGCTTCTTCAACAGTGATTACTCCTTCTTTGCCCACTTTTCCGAAAGCTTCAGAAATAAGGGAACCGATTGTTTCGTCATTATTGGATGAAATCGTAGCAACCTGCTTGATTTTGTCTGAAGTATCGCCTACTTCCTGCGACTGAGATTTCAGGTTTTCAACAACAGCCACAACTGCTTTGTCGATACCCCTCTTCAGATCCATTGGATTTGCACCTGCTGCAACATTTTTCAGACCTTCGCGAACGATTGCCTGCGCAAGAACTGTAGCGGTGGTAGTTCCGTCTCCTGCGATGTCATTGGTTTTGGAAGCAACTTCTTTTACCATCTGCGCTCCCATGTTTTCTACTTTGTCTTCCAGTTCGATTTCTTTCGCTACTGAAACACCGTCTTTCGTTACGTGCGGCGCACCGAAAGATTTTTCGATTACCACGTTACGACCTTTAGGTCCCAAAGTTACTTTTACTGCATTAGCCAGAGCATCAACACCTCTTTTCAGTGCGTCTCTCGACTCGATATCAAATTTTATTTCTTTTGCCATAATTTTTAATGTTTTAAGCAGGAAGCTTTATGCCGGAGGCTTTTCCCGCTGTTTATTCTAATAATTTTTTTTCGTAATTGAATTAATTTTTGTCTTAAAGTATTCAGCTGAATTGCAACAAGTTCAAATTCCTCTTGACTTCATATTTTCTGTAATTCCGCATCCTGCCTGCTGCTTACTGCTTTCTACTATTAGCCAATAATTCCCAATAAATCACCTTCCTTTACAATCAGATAATCTTTTCCGTCGAGTTTTAATTCAGATCCTGAATATTTGCCATAAAGAACTTTGTCGCCAACCTGCACTGTGGTAGGTTCGTCTTTTTTACCCGGACCAACAGCTACAACTGTTCCCTCCTGTGGTTTTTCTTTTGCCGTATCCGGAATGATGATTCCTGAAGCAGTGGTTGTTTCAGCAGCGGTTGGTTCTACAAGAACTCTGTCCGCCAGTGGTTTGAAATTTACTGACATAATATGTATATAATTAAAATTTTTACTTGCCCTCTTTTTCTCTAAAACTTTGCCATTGAAAATTCAGGGTTCAAAATTCAGGGTTCAAAGTTAATTTGGCAGATTTTAGGTAAACAGACGTGAAATTTTGGCAGAAAAAAAGCCACCGTTCAGGTGACTTTTATTTTTAGTATTCGCTTGCATTCAGAAGTTTACTGAAATCCTCATCAGTGAGGTTAAACGCTACCGCTTTCGCAAAATCTTCAATATGCTGCTTCTTGGTTCCGCTTGCAATCGGGGCGGTGATAAAAGGCTGTTTCATCATCCACGCCAGCGCAACAACGGACATTGCCGTATCGTTGTTCACAGCAACTTCCCTCAATGCCTGCAGCACTTTCATTCCGCGTTCATTGTTGTACCGTTTTTCGATTCCTGCACCTCTTGCAGAATTTTTGAAATCGTCGGCCGTTTTATATTTCCCTGTTAAAAATCCGCTTGCAAGGCTGTAATAAGGAGTGACCGCCAAACCGTGCTGTTCGGCAATGGCAAGATAATTTTCTTCGAATTTTTGTCTGTCGTAAAGGTTGTATTCCGGTTGCAGCCCGGCATAAGAAACGAGATTTTTTTCGTCGGATACAGCCAGACTTTCCGTCAGTCTTTCCGGAGAAATGTTTGAAGCAGCAGCTACACGCGCCTTACCGCTTTTTACAATTTCATCGAACGCTTCAAGCGTTTCTTCAACCGGTGTTACGGTATCGTCGAAATGATTGAAGTAAATATCGACATAATCTGTTTGCAGGTGTTTCAACGATCTTTCCACTTCTTCCAGAATATATTTTTTGGAGGTATTCGGTTTATCGGACTGCAGAGGAGCGCCAACTTTCGTAATGACCGTCATTTGATCACGGTTGCTTTTCTGCTTCATCCATTTTCCTATAATGGTTTCGCTTTCTGAGCCGGCATTTCCGGGAACCCAGTTTGAATAAATATTCGCGCTGTCGATGGTATTGAAACCCTTTTCAAAAAATTCATTGAGAATTGTGAATGCCCTGTCTTCATCGAGTGTCCACCCGAAGACATTTCCTCCAAAAATTATCGGCGACACATTCACTCCGGTATTACCATATTTTATCTTATTCATACTTTAATTATTTACTGTTGCTCAAATTTACCTCTTAAAACCCGGAAGACCGGCCAAATCTAAATTGGAAAAAACGATGATACGTATTGAAAAAAAAATCACTCTTTTCAGAGTGATTGATTTCTTAATTAATTCTTTCCGGCGGCCTGCATCGGATTTACCCTTCCCTGAGCCGCTCCGCGCGCAGTGTTCAGCTGCTTCTGCTTAAACACATTAAACTTTGTTGACGGTGCCGGAATATCGCCCCAGAAATTATTTGAAGTATCGATATCGGCAGTTTCGAGCATCGGATCGAGCTGAATAGATTTTATTTTTTTATCAAACCAGTAAGTAAGAGACACGTTCTTTTCGTCCTTGCGCCAAATCTGGGCTGCTTTCTTATCGCTGAGTTTGGTTCCGTCCTCAAATGTAAATTCCAGAATAATCGGCATTACCAGTCCGCCAACATTTTCAAAATCGATCTGATATGCTCGCATATTCTGCACTTTCTGTCTTTCTGTTACGGGTACAATTTCTCTTGTATCAGATTTAATAGTGTATTCGGTTACGCCACTGATGGTTTCCTGACCGCGGTTGTAGCGGTAATAGAAATCCTGAAGGCTTTTATCCTTCTCCACCTCAAACTGAATCGAAGGATCCTGTCGGTTTCTGACTTTGGAGATATCGTCAAATTTCGGCGTATTGGGCTCATCAACACGGTACTTTCTTTCCACCGGATCAACATTCACATCAAAATTAGGTTCTGCAACCGTTACTTTTTTAATGGCAATATCAACAGGATCTGTTCCGTAAAACCAGCCTCTCCAGAACCAGTCCAGGTTTTCCGCGCTTGCATCATTCATCGTTCTGAAAAAATCTGCCGGTTCCGGATGTCGGAACGCCCATCTTTTGGAATAGGTTTTAAAAGCATGATCGAACAGTTCGCGACCCATAATCGTTTCGCGCAAGATATTGAGACCTGTTGCAGGCTTACTGTATGCGTTCGGCCCAAAATGCGTGATATTTTCAGAATTCGTCATGATTGGTTCCAGTTGCTCCTTCGGAAGTTTCATATAATCCACAATCGTGTGAGCCGGACCTCTTCTCGACGGAAATTTATTATCCCAGAGTTCTTCAGTAAGGTATTCCACAAAAGTATTCAAACCTTCGTCCATCCACGTCCACTGTCGTTCATCGGAATTGATGATCATCGGGAAGAAATTATGCCCCACTTCATGAATAATTACGCCGATCATTCCGTTTTTTGTTCCTTCGGAATACGTTCCGTCTGCTTCCGTACGGCCGAAATTAAAACATATCATCGGATATTCCATACCGTTTGCTGCTTCCACAGACTGTGCAACAGGATAAGGATACGGAATTGTGTATTCGGAATAAACTCGCAGAGTGTGCGCCACAGCCTTTGTGGAGAATTTTCTGTACAGACCGTAAGCTTCTTTCGGATAGAAACTCATTGCCATTACTTTGTTATTATTCTCAGGAATCAGCACACTCATTCCGTCCCAGATAAATTTTCGAGAGGAAGTCCAAGCAAAATCACGGACATCTTTCGCTTCGAAAATCCATGTTTTTCTGTCTTTGGATCTGGTTTTTTCAGCTCTTTTGGCATCTTCCAGTGTTACGATTTCAACCGGTTCACTCGCATTCTCGGCCTGTCTGTAACGTTCAAGCTGCTGTTTGGTCAGCACTTTAGAATAATTTTTACATTCTCCTGTAGAACCGACGATATGGTCTGCCGGAACATTCATTGTTACTTTATAATCTCCGAATACCAGTGCAAATTCGCCGCGGCCGGTAAACTGATTGTTCTGCCATCCTTTAAAATCGCTGTAAACGCACATTCTTGGAAACCACTGCGTCATGGTATAAAGATCATTCCCGTCCTCCGGAAAATTTTCATAACCGCCGCGTCCTCCCATCGACATTCGGTTTGGAATTTTATAATTCCAGTCGATTTTGAACTTATATTTTTGACCGCTTTTCAAAATCTGTGGCAGATCGATGCGCATCATCGTTTTGTTTACCTGGTATTTCAGAGGATTACCTTTCGCATCGGTCACCTTTACAAGATTAACCCCGTAGCCGTTATCCTGAACCGGAAGCTGCGTGTTTCGGATGCCGTCAAAATTGGCATCTCTTCCGATTGTAGACGAAGATGCGTATCCCGCATTTTTCACTGATGACTGCTGGTTTTCGTCGAGCTGCAGCCAGAGATAATCGAGATCATCCGGCGAATTATTGTAATAAGTAACGGTTTCGGAGCCACGCAGAATTCTGTTGTCTTCATCCAGATAAGCATCGATCTGATAATCGGCTCTGTTCTGCCAGTATGCATGACCAGGAGCTCCGGAAGCTGTACGGTAAACATTCGGGGTCGGAAGAACGGTTCCCAGAGCTTCAAATTTATTTCCGTGATTGCTTTCAGGATTGTTCTGATGATTCTGTGCCGACAGGAAAATCGAAAAAATCAGTGTCAGAATGGTATAAAATAATTTCATGCTTGCCGGAATTGTGCTATTTAACCATCAAAAATAAAGAATTTTTGCAGAAAAACTGCTGAAATTTTTAAAACGGAATCCTTTCAATCACCATTTTCAGGGAGAATAGTGCAATAAGCACAGAAATACCGATTGTCCAGTATTTCTCGGGAACCTTCAGAAACCGCAGAACTACATAAGAGATAAGCATAAAAACTGCTACAACAACGATCTGTCCGACTTCCAGGCCAATATTAAAACCTAACAGCGGTATCGCGATCGACTGCTCTTTTGCAAGCATCATCCTTGCCGTATTGGCAAATCCAAGGCCGTGAATTAAACCAAAAATCAGTGCGAGCACATAATTCATCTTCATCAAAGTTCCTTTGTTCCGGTACATTAACACGTTATCCAGCGCCGTGAGAAAAATTGTGAGCGGAATAAGAAATTCAACCCAGGCTGAATCAATACGTACCAGATCAAAAACGCTGAGGGCAAGAGTGATGGAATGACCAATAGTAAATGCCGTGATCAGAATCAGAATTTTCCCGGGATTTTTCAAGCCGTAAGCTACGATCAGCGCAATAACAAATAACTGGTGATCAAGTGCATCGGCAGAAATTATATGTTCCCAACCCAACTGAAGAAAAAACATGAAATCGGTCATCTGAAAATTTAATAATCATGCGATGATACGAAAATCTTTAACTTTGCGAAAATTGCAGAATCCTAATCGAAGATAACTGCATTTCTCTCATGTACAGAACAGTATTTTTATTCTTACTTGGAATTTTAGTCACATTTTCGTCATTCGCGAAACTGCATCCATATCATGTTGGTTCTGTGGAATTTAACTATAACAATAAATCATCAACTTTCGAAGTAACCGGGCGTTTTTTTCTTGACGATACAGAAAATGCACTGAAGAAGAAATTCGGTGGCAATATTGTTTTTCATGACGAACAAAGCAAAGCAGCAATGGAGCGGAATCTGAAATTATATTGCGAGGAACATTTAAAACTGAAGGTTGACAATCAGTTTGTTAAGCTGAATTATCTAGGGTACGAAGAAGATTCTGAAGCTGTGCAGATTTATCTGGAAAGCACGCCGGTAAAAAATCCAAAAAAAGTGGAAACCGCTGTCAGTTTCCTGTATAATCTGTTCGATGACCAGATTAACATCATTCATATCATTGTTGACGGAAAAAGGCAGAGCCATAAACTGAATTATCCGGACCGCTATCTGTACAAAAATTTCTGATTCAGCTTTCGAAAGAACTGTTTATCAACTTACAGTGCTGCAGCAGATCCGGAAAAAAAACCTCAAAATTTTCCTGCAAAAATTCTTTATTCAGGAGAAAAGCTTCCAAAACCGGTAAATCTTCCTGCAGATATCTGGCTTTCCGAAGTACGTTTTTCATCGAGAATTCTATACCCCAGTCAAAACGGTAATTATAAAGCCAGTTGTCCCGTTCCATATAACCGAGCATCCGAATCAGGCCTGACGGAAGCATCTTTTCATGGTTTCTCAGCACGGAATACACCCGTACAGAATGCATTTTCAAATGACTATCACTCAGAGAATTAGCTAAAAAATAATCAAAGGCAACATCGACGAAAGCACCGGCATAAAGCCCTACAACCGGCCTGAAACTGTCTTTTGCAAGATGTACGGCGGGATGCGCATCTGTGTAAGTATCGATTTCGCGGTGCAGCCGGATTCCGTGCTGAAATTTTTCCGGAAAACCGAACCGTTCTTTGTTCCGGATGAAATCCTGCAGAAACTGTCCGACAATCTGTTCGTCAGTAAAACTCAGGTAACTGTGCGCAAGGAAATTCATCTGATAGTGTTAGAACAGCCTTTCGTGAAACTCCTCAATTTTGCTTACTTCTTCAATGATTATTCCGTATTTCCTTTTTGGAATTTTATTCAGGTTAGAAATAAAAATTTTATCGTATCCGAGCTTTTCAGCTTCAGAAATGCGCTGCTCGATTTGCGGTACCGGTCGGATTTCACCACTCAGTCCGATTTCCCCGGCAAAGCAGTATTTCTCGGGAACGGCAATATCGTCATTCGAGGAAAGAATGGAAGCAATTACAGCCAGATCCAGAGCCGGATCATCGGTTTTTATCCCTCCCGTAATATTTAAGAAAACATCTTTGGCACCAAGCTGAAAACCGGCTCTTTTTTCCAGAACTGCGAGCAGCATGTTCAGTCTTTTGGAATCGAATCCGGTACAGCTTCTCTGCGGAGTTCCATAAACGGCGGTAGAAACAAGTGCCTGAATTTCCAGCAGCATCGGTCGGTTTCCTTCAAGCGTAACAGCAATTGCGTTGCCGGAAAGCTCTTCAAATTTCTTCGTGATCAGGATTTCAGAAGGATTCTTAATTTCCTTCAATCCCTGTGCGATCATTTCATAAATACCTATTTCGGCGGTAGAGCCAAACCTGTTTTTTTGCGCCCTGAGCAAACGGAACAGATGATTGCGGTCGCCATCAAAATTCAGTACCACATCCACCATATGCTCCAGCACTTTCGGACCGGCGATCTGGCCGTCTTTGGTGATATGACCCACGAGAATTACTGGAATACTGTATTCTTTGGCAAATTTGATGAGTTCATTACTGCATTCGCGGATTTGGGAAACTGTTCCGGGTGAACTTTCCAGCAATTGCGAATGTAAAGTCTGGATAGAATCGACAATCAGCAAATCGGGCTGCAGTTTTTTTGCTTCATGAATGATTTTTTCAACGGAAACTTCCGTAAACAGAAAACAGTTCGGGTTTTGAGCATCGGTTAATCTGTCGGCTCTCATTTTAATCTGCGACGCGCTTTCCTCGCCGGAAACGTAAAGAATTTTCTTCTTCATTTTCAGAGCAAGCTGCAACAGCAAAGTCGATTTTCCGATTCCTGGCTCTCCACCGATCAGAATAACGGATCCGAGAACAATTCCGCCGCCTAAAACCCTGTTCAACTCTTCGGAAATGGTTTTTATTCTGATTTCATCAGAGGTTTCCACTTCGATGATGTTGATGATGTGGTTTTTCTTCTTATCCACGGCAGATTTAGCAGGAGATTTCCCCACAATTTCCTCCACCATGGTATTCCAGGAGCCGCAGTTTTTGCACTGCCCCGACCATTGCGGATACTGTACGCCACAGTTCTGGCAGTAATATGCTGTTTTGAGTTTGGCCATTGATTCAATTTACCTGATTTACCTGCAATATAGCAAGATCAACAGAGAAGTAAAAAAAACCGCCGGAAAAAGATGTCCGGCGGTTAAAATAGAAGTGAAATATATAAGGAGCAGCAATGCTGCGATTTACTGATTAGATATTATCATATTCCAATAGTTAAATCTAAATCCTCATTAATTTCAAAATTTTTTACGCAATAGTAAGATTATACCGCAACGATAATCAGAAATAATACCAAAAGTTCGCATCGTATCTTTTTGTGAATTCCTTCATACACTTTTGCGAAACCATCTGAAGTTTTACAACGGTAATCGGTTTTCCTTTGCTGAACGGTATTCTCGGCACTTTTTCCTGTGAAGAAAAAGTTGTTCCGTCATTGTAAGTAGCTGTCCAGTTATAGCGGAAAGTGCCACCGTCGGAATCCGGGAACAGACTCACCGTACCTGCGTCATATTTTACTTCTTTAAAGTTTGTTGCAGGGATATCGCAAACCGGCGATGCTGGCGGAGGAACACTTTCTCCCGCAACGGCTGGTACTGTTGAAACTTCCGGCGCAGTAACAGGAACTGCAGAAGTGGCTGCTGTAAAATCTATATTTTTAGAACACTGTGCCAAACCCTGTGGTGTAAGCACTGCGAGCGAAATCACCTGCCTTCCCGGAACTGCTGACGCAACTTTTACAGTTTTCAGCCGTGAATCTCCTTTTACCGCTGCTGCATTTCCAACTGCAACCCAGAGATGACATTCCGCGCACTGCGCTTCGGCACCGGTTGCTGTGAGTGTTATTTCTTCGCCGACTGCAGCACTGCTTTTGCCTTCGATTGTGCACTGCGCAAATGCCGGCAGAATGATACATAAAAACAATGCTGTAAAGAGCTTTTTCATCTGACTTGTTTTTTTAGTGATTAAACCTGAATGACTCCCAGGTTAAATTTTTCCATATGCGGATTATGATTTGCCGCTTCAATTCCCATCGAAATCCATTTTCTGGTGTCTGCAGGATTGATGATTGCATCGGTCCAGAGTCTTGCAGCAGCGTAAACCGCTTCCGTCTGCTTCTGATAACGCTGCGAAATGGTATCCAGAATTTCCTGATGCTGTTCTTCGGTAATTTCCTGCCCCTGCTTTTTCAGTGCAGATTCCTGAATCTGAGCGAGTACTTTTGCAGCCTGTGCACCACCCATTACGGCAAGTTCTGCCCACGGCCAAGCTACAATCAGGCGTGGATCGTATGCTTTTCCGCACATCGCGTAATTTCCGGCACCGTAAGAATTTCCGGTTATAATGGTAAATTTTGGAACAACTGAATTGCTGACTGCGTTCACCATTTTCGCTCCGTCTTTAATAATGCCGCCATGTTCAGATTTTGAGCCTACCATGAATCCGGTAACATCCTGCAGAAATACCAGTGGAATTTTTCGCTGGTTGCAGTTGGCAATAAAACGTGTCGCTTTATCAGCAGAATCGGAATAGATTACTCCGCCAAACTGCATCTCGCCTTTACCGTTTTTCACAAGCTTACGCTGATTGGCAACAATACCGACGCTCCAACCGTCGATCCTTGCCGTAGCGCAGATAATTGTTTTACCGTAATCCGGTTTGTATTCCTCGAATTCTGAGTTATCGACGAGGCATTTGATAATTTCATGCGTATCATACTGTTCGGAACGCGAAACCGGCATCACACCAAAAATTCCGGACGGATCTTCTTTTGGCGGATGTGATTCTGTACGGTCGAAACCGGCTTTCTCAAAACTTCCGACCGATTTCATGATGTTTTTGATACGGTCCAGCGCATCTTTGTCATCTTTTGCCTTATAATCGGTAACGCCTGAAATTTCACAATGTGTGGTAGCTCCTCCAAGCGTTTCATTATCGATATTTTCTCCGATCGCTGCTTTTACGAGGTAACTTCCGGCAAGGAAAATAGATCCCGTCTTATCAACGATCATGGCTTCGTCGCTCATAATCGGAAGATATGCGCCACCTGCAACACAGCTTCCCATCACTGCAGAAATCTGGATAATTCCCATGGAGCTCATTTTTGCATTATTGCGGAATATTCTACCGAAATGTTCTTTGTCCGGGAATATTTCGTCCTGCATTGGCAGATATACACCGGCACTGTCCACAAGATAAATAATCGGCAGACGGTTTTCCATGGCAATTTCCTGAGCTCGCAGATTTTTCTTTCCGGTAATCGGAAACCATGCGCCGGCTTTCACGGAAGCATCATTTGCGACCACTAGACACTGTCTTCCGGAAACGTATCCCATCACGACAACCACGCCGCCGCTTGGACAGCCGCCATGCTCTTCGTACATCTCATAACCGGCAAACGCGCCGATTTCAATGGATTCCGAACCTTTGTCCAGCAAATAATCAATTCTTTCGCGGGCAGTCATTTTCCCTTCATCATGCAGTTTCTGAAGGCGTTTTTCCCCACCTCCTTTTTTTACTTCTGCAAGAAGTTTATTGAGCTGCGACAGTTTCAGTCTGTTCTGATCTTCTCTTTTATTAAATTCTAAATCCATTAATCCTTTGGCATTTTTAGGAGTTTAAAGATAGCTAAATTTCGGCAAACCCTTTGCTACAGCATAAAGGCTGATAAACCTCTGTAATACAAATAATTATATTAACAAAGTTTAACATAATATAGAGGCTTTATCCTGCAATAATCTTTGCGCGCCTTCGTTTAATATCTACTGATAATTGAATCCCCAAGATTATTCAGTTTCATAAATTCTTAGTTAAATAGTTGATGATCCCGCAGCGTAAACTGCGGGATTTTCTTTGTTGCTGTGGCTACGTGAATTATAAAATTCCCCTGAACATAGCCCGGATTGCAGCGTAAATCCTTTTTTGTAGAACGGAAAAGGAGCTGCCAAAAAAGATTGCAGCGTAAAGCCGGTAGTAAGACGAACGGAACGGCTGCACGTTGTGCTTCAAAAAAAACTCACGAATATTTGTGGTGGAAACGTAATTTTGCAGGTTTAACTGATCATGAAAAAAACTGCACTTTTCCGGCTGCACTTCATCGTTTTCCTGTGGGGATTTACCGCTATCCTCGGTAAACTCATTGAGGCGAATGCGCAGGTTCTTGTTTTCTACAGAATGCTGCTTGCCGCTGTTTTTCTGGCTATTTTCGCGGTTTTTGTCAAAAGAGAAAAAATCCGCTTGCCCGGAAAACTCGCAGTTCAGTTGCTCGCAGTTGGCGGAGTGATGGCTTTTCACTGGCTTTGCTTTTTTCATTCCATCAAGGTTTCGAATGTTTCCATTGCGCTCAGTTGTCTGTCGCTGTCCACACTGTTCGTTTCATTGCTGGAACCGCTGATTTTTAAACGAAAGATCGACCTCTCTGAAATCATTATGGGTTTGGTAATTGTAGGCTGCATGATTATGATTTTTCAGGTAGAGTTTCATTATAAGGAAGGTATTTTTTTTGGAATACTGACCGCTTTGGGAGGTGCTGTTTTTTCGGTTTTTAACGGCAAACTGTACGGAAAAACATCTTCCACGAATATCATTCTTTACGAAATTGGCGGCGGCTGGTTTCTTACGGCCATTTTTCTGCTCTTTACGGGACAACTTGCCGCAGTTAATGAAATAAGTTTCAGGGATTTGGCGTTAGTAATTCTGCTCGCATCGGTGTTTACGGCCTATCCGATGCTGGAATCTGTGAATCTGATGAAATATATTTCGCCGTTCACGCTGGTTCTCACGGTAAATCTTGAGCCGGTTTACGGAATTCTACTGGCTTTTTTTATCTTTGGGGAATCCGAAAAAATGAGCACAGGTTTTTATGTGGCATCTTTGGTAATGATTCTGGCAATCGCTGTTAACGGAGTTTTAAAATCCAGAAGGCAGGCGCAACAAAAATTAGAAACAAAATGAAAAAATACGGCACACTGCTGCTCTTGATATTTTCTGTGATGTATCAGGCTCAGATTGTAAGAAAATATTCCAACGAATTCCTGAATATCGGTGCCGGCGCGCGCGGACTCGGAATGGGAGGCGCAGTGCTTACCAGCCAGGACGATGTATATTCGCCGATGTGGAATCCCGCAGGTTTAATGGGCATTGACCAGGACTGGCAGGCTGCAGCAATGCACGCGGAATATTTTGAAAGCATCGCCAAATATGATTATATCGGTTTTGCAAAACCTATTGACAGCAGAGGCGGCGTTTTCGGAGTTTCAATCGTACGGCTTGGTGTTGACGATATCCTTAACACCACGCAGATGATCGATCCGGAAGGAAACATAGACTACGACAGAATTACCAAATTTTCGCAGGCAGATTACGCCGCACTGATTTCATACGCATTTCGTCCGGGAGGCAATCACAGACTCAGTGTTGGTGCGACTGCGAAACTGGTGTACAGAAATGTAGGAAAATTTGCGAACGCTTTCGGTTTTGGTTTTGATGTTGGTGCGATTTACAATGCCGATAACGGCTGGAATTACGGATTCATGGCTCGAGATATCACTACCACCGTAAATTTCTGGAATGTTGATCAGCAGGAACTTTCCACGATTGTAAACGGTGAAGAATTCAACCCGGCACCGGAAGACAAAATGGAACTTACCATGCCGAAACTGAATGCCGGTATCAGCAAAAATTTTGAACTTAGCCAAAGCATCAGCATTCTTCCTGAAGCAGGACTGAATATAGATTTCGCCAAAACTGCCGCGCTGGTTTCTACAGAATTCGCAAGTTTAACGCCTTATGCAGGAGCGGAAATGAACTACAGTGATCTGATTTTTGTAAGGCTCGGAGTTAACAGATTTCAAACAATCACCGATATTGAAAACCTTAACCGAAAAGTTTCGTTTCAGCCAAGTGCGGGGATCGGAATTCATTACCGCGGTTTGACGCTGGATTATGCAATCACAAATTCGGGACTGGGCGGAAGTAATTATTTCTCCAATTACTTCTCACTGAAATTCGACATGGGTGCGTTCCGAAGCAATTAATTACAACTGAATACCGATGAAAAAAATAGTATTAGTTCTTACCGCTTTTGTTTCAGTGCAGTTTAGTGCACAACAAGTTTCAGACCACGCATTCATCATGGTTCCTGAGAAATTCAACGACTTTAAAGAAACTAATCAGTACAATCTGAATAAACTTCTTGGGTCATCTTTAACAGGAAAACAATACACGATTATCACAGATTTAGCTCAGGCCGGAAATCCCTGCTCAGCGCTGACCGCTGATGTAGCCGACACGAGCAACATTTTCAAAACTAAAATCGAACTGAAATTTACCGACTGCAACGGAAAAGTAATTTCGAATGTTCCTTCCTCTTCCGACATTAAGGATTTTGAAAGAGGATTTCAGGAAGCCCTGAGAACTGCTTTAAAACAGGTTCCTGCAAAAAATCCGCAAAGCAGTGCAGTAACTTCATCAGTGGTTACGCCACCTGTCGTGAATAATACAAAAGCCATCTCAGTACCGGCGAATAATAATGTTTCCTACGTTTATAAATCCGACGAATATCAAAAAGTTGCTGATAACAGCGGCAATTTCAGTCTGATCCGAAAAAGTGACGGTCTGCCATTCGCAAGATTTTTCCGTACAAGCAAAAACGGCGTTTATCTGGTGAAACTGAATTCAGAGCAGACCACTGTTGCTTTTGATGAAGGTTCCCAAATAATTGTTGATACACCTTCGACTTCAGGAAAACAGGTAATGAACTTCAAGGCGAAATAGTACAAACTATTTGTTAAAATATTCCCAGACAATTTTTCCTTTGGATTTTCCGAGAATTTCTTCAAGCGTTTCGAGGCTGGATTCTTTCACCCTTTTTACGGATTTCAGTTTCTGAAAAAGCAACTCCACCGTTTTTTCACCAACCCCGGGAATTTCGTCAAGTTCGGTTTTAATGGTCGTATTTTTTCTGCGCGTGCGGTGATGTTTTACGCCAAACCGGTGTGCTTCATCGCGGACACGCTGTAAAATTTTGAGCGTTTCAGATTTCTTGTCGAGATACAGCGGAACGGGATCATTTGGAAAATAAATCTCTTCAAGTCTTTTCGCAATTCCGATTATCGTGATTCTGCCCTGCAAACCAAGAAGTCCCAGACTTTTGACCGCAGACGAAAGCTGGCCTTTTCCACCATCGATTACAATTAGCTGCGGCAGGTTTCCGCCTTCATCGAGAATTCTTTTATACCGGCGGAAAATCACTTCTTCCATCGTTGCAAAATCGTTCGGTCCGTCCACCGTTTTCGGGTGAAAAACACGGTAATCATTTTTGCTCGGCTTTCCGTCTTTAAAAACCACACAAGCCGAAACCGGATTCGAACCCTGAATATTTGAATTATCAAAACCTTCGATGTGTCGCGGTTCCACCGGCATCCTGAGCAGCTTTTGCATTTCGGCCATGATTCTGTTCGTGTGGCGGTCCGGATCGACAATCTGTATCTGCTTTAATTTTTCCAGCCTGTATTCCTTTGCATTCTTTTCCGACAGTTCCACGATCCGCTTTTTATCGCCCACTTTTGGAACCAAAATTTTCACGCCCGGAATTTCAACTGACAGGTGAAACGGCAGAAAAATCTCTCTTGAGTCTGAAGCAAATTTCTGTCTGATCTCAATCAGCGCTTCCTCGAGAATTTCATCATCGCTTTCCTCCAGAATTTTCTTGATTTCTGTGGTATAACTCTGAATGATATTTCCGTTTCTGATTTTAAAGTAATTGACATAAGCTGCGGTTTCATCGCTTGTCATTCCGAAAACATCGACATCATCGATATTCGGATTTACCACGGTATGTTTTGCCTGATAATTTTCAAGCAATGCCATTCTTTCCTTTACAGACTGTGCTTCTTCAAACTGAAGATTCTCAGCAAACCTGATCATTTGTTTCGTGAGGTAGTCGGTTGCTTTGCGGAAATCGCCTTTGATAATACCGCGGATCGCTTCGATTTTTTCGTCGTATTCCTCCTTCGATTCGAGCATTTCGCACGGACCGGCGCAGTTTTTTATGTGATATTCCAGACAAACCCTGTATTTTCCTTCCGCTATTTTTTCGGGAGCGAGATTCAGATTACAGGTTCTGAGTTTGTAAATATTCTTAATGGTATCAAGCAAAAATCTGGCAGGCTTCACCTTCGCATACGGACCGTAATATTCAGAGCCGTCTTTGATTTTATTCCTGGTCAGGAAAATTCTCGGAAAATCTTCGTTCTTAATGCAAATCCAGGGAAAGGATTTGTCATCTTTCATCATCACATTGTAAAATGGCTGATGCTCTTTAATCAGGTTATTTTCGAGCAAAAGCGCATCATATTCACTCGGAACAATCGTGGTTTCCAGGCGGTGAATTTTGTTGACCATAATTCTGGTGCGGTAGCCCGAAACATTCTTGTTAAAGTAAGAAAGCACGCGGTTTTTCAGATTTTTGGCTTTACCTACATAAAGCAGCTGACCTTCCCTGTCATAATATCGGTAGACGCCCGCTTCCGAAGGAATTGTTTTAAGCTGTAGCTGCAGATCAGAATTCATTTCACAAAAGTAACGAAAGCTAAAAAAAGAAGGCAGATTTACTTCATCAAAATCATCGTGAATAATACGGTAACTAAATTGTTTGAGACGAGTAAAAACGGGCATTTTTAGTTTCCAAATTCATACATTTACGGGATAATATTTTACTATGATTTACGGTGTTGACCATTTTACATTTCATGATGTTCTGAAAATTGCAGCAGATCCTAATCTTGCCACACTCAACGGAAAAGCCGTGAGCCAGATTTTGAGATCTCAGGAAAATGTAAAAGCGATTGTAGAATCGGACCGTACAGTTTACGGAATTAATACCGGTTTTGGTCCGCTCTACGATGTGAAAATTTCAGCGGATGAAACTGCACAGTTGCAGCATAACCTGATTATTTCGCACGCTGTAGGTGTTGGTAAACCGATAGACAAAGAACTATCCAAAATCATGATAATTTCCAAGATTCATGCGCTGTCTAAAGGATTTTCCGGTGTTTCGCTGGAAGTGATTGAGCGTTTGATGATCATGCTGGAAAGCGATATTATTCCGATAATTCCGGAACAGGGTTCAGTAGGCGCATCCGGAGATCTTGCACCGCTTGCACACATGGTTTTGCCATTGCTCGGCCTTGGTAAAGTGTGGCAGGGAGATAAAATGGTGGAAACCTCGAGAATTTTGAAAAAACACGGTCTGAAACCGTTACAGTTAGGACCAAAAGAAGGTCTCGGCCTGATCAACGGAACGCAGTTTATCCTTGCACATGCGATAAAAGCTCTTGAGAAGATGGAATATCTGCTCGATCTTGCGGATATGACTGCCGCAATGTCTATTGAAGCGTACCGTGGTTCGGCAAGTCCGTTTAAGAAACAGCTGCACGATATCCGCCCATTTTCGGGAAGCAAAAAAGTTGCTGCCAGAATGCTGAAATTCTTAAAAAACAGCGACAATCTGCAGTCCCACGAATATTGTGAAAGAGTACAGGATCCGTACAGTATGCGATGCGTTCCACAGGTTCATGGTGCGAGCAGAAACGCATTTGAGCATTTACAGAATTTAGCGGAAACAGAACTGAATTCAGTTACTGACAATCCGATTGTTTTAAGTTCTGAGGAATCTATTTCCGGAGGAAACTTCCACGGTCAACTTCTTGCGCTTCCGATAGATTATGCCACTTTGGCTGCTGCGGAACTCGGGAATATTTCGGACCGAAGAAGCTACCTGCTATTGGAAGGAAAATTTGGTTTGCCAAGACTGTTGACAGAAAGTTCCGGACTGAATTCCGGTTTTATGATTCCACAGTATACTTCCGCCGCTTTGGTAACCGAAAATAAAACACTTTGCTTCCCGGCATCTGCAGATTCAATCCCAACAAGTTTAGGACAGGAAGATCATGTTTCTATGGGAAGTATTTCGGGCAGAAAACTGAATCAGGTTCTGGATAATCTGGTGAACATTCTTGCTGTAGAGCTGATGTTCGCCGCACAGGGACTTGAATTCAGAAGACCTGCAAAATGTTCGGCAATAATTGAAGAAAATTACGGAATACTACGTTCGAAAGTCGATAAATTAACCGACGACCGGGAAATCGGTAAGGACATGCTTGCGATCGCTGAATTGATTCGTAGCGGAGCTTTTATTGTGAATTAATTTTTGGAGCACGGCACTGTTCAGGTGTAAGAATGCTTCTTTCCCGCTGTCCGCTGTATCTTTTGTTCTTCGCGTAGCTCATCGCAAAAGGATGCCGCTTCCATCGGGGCTATGTTCAAAATTATATATCTAAAGAAGTTAGAGTGATTCCCGTTTTTCATAATCAGTAAGGGAAGAATTACTAACATTATTACTTTTCTCTTGTATTTGTGCTGATGAGATTACGCCTAAAGAAAAAGGAGCAGATAAATGTGATATAACTTCTCATAGTGGGGTTTTTGTACACTTGCTTGAATATTAATTGTACACAAATAATTAGCAAAAAAGATTCACTTCTGCTATTCTGATATCATGCTCATATTTAAAGCAAAAAAAAATCCTCAACCACGCTGGTGATTGAGGATTTGAAAAAGACTGGCGGCGACCTACTCTCCCGCGTTAGCAGTACCATCGGCGCTAGAGGGCTTAACTTCTGTGTTCGGAATGGGAAC
>JAEWOS010000004.1 GCA_023460855.1 Bacteroidota bacterium
CATACGGGTAGATATGACGGCGATGACCGATGTGTCCTTTCTACTCCTTACCTTCTTTATTCTCACTGCCCAGTTTGCAAAACCCGATGTTGAGAACATTACAACACCGTCTTCAATTTCAGAGAAACTGTTACCGGATGCGAGTCTCATGACTATTCTTTCCACAACAGACGGACGATTTTATTTCACTCCGGTAGAAAATCCGAGAGAAAGAATGACGCTGCTGGAAAACATGGGTAAGAAGTACAATATGACTTTCACCGATCAGGAGAAAGTTGAATTCAGCAAAGTGCAGGCAGTAGGCGTTCCAATGAATCAGCTGAAAGGATATCTTAAATTGTCTGAAGACGAAAAGAAGGCATACAAGAGTCCGACAGGAGTTCCAATGGACAGCACCAAAACGGAACTGATAGATTGGGTACAGCAAAGTTTGGCCGTTAATCCGGAGTACAAACTGGCAGTAAAAGGAGATACTAACACCAAATATCCAAGGGTAAAAGCATTATTCGAAGGGTTAAGAGATATCGATTTTCTTAAATTTTGGTTGATTACTAATCAGGAGGTAAACTCTGAAAATTAGAAAAACATGGCAGAAATAGAAGTAAAAGACCATAGTAGTGACGGTGGCAAGGTACGGTCGAAGAAGCAGCCACCGCATGTAGACTTAACTCCCATGGTGGATTTGGCCTTTCTTTTGATTACATTCTTCATGTTAGTTACCACTTTTAACAAACCGAATGTAATGGATTTGGGGCTTCCGGCTAAACCTAAAGATGGCCAGAAAGCACCGGATACACAGATCAAACTTTCTAATTCAATTTCCATCTTACTGGGAGGAGACAATAAAGTTTTCTGGCATCAGCAGGATCAGACATCCCTTACAGATGCCAATCTGAATGAAACCTCTTTCGACAGAGAAGGAATTAGAAAAGTTATTAGAGCAGCACAGGCTAATGCCGCTGATAAGAACCTGTTTACTGTAATTATCAAGCCTACAGACGACGCTGCATACAGGAATTTTGTAGATATTCTTGACGAAATGGCAATTACCAAAAATGAAAGATACGGGGTAACCGATCCGAAAAGTTGGGAACTTGATGTTTACGAAAGGAAATCAGGAAGCGGAACAGCTGCACCTGCTGAACCGGCTACAGAAAATCCTTAGTAATTAACGCTAAATATTATTAAGATATGGCAGATGAAAATGTATACAATGGTAATCCGACTTTGGATGAAATTGTATTCGAAAATAGAAATAAGGAGTACGGCGCCTACGATCTGAGAAAAACCTATCCGAAAATTCTTACGAGAGCTTTCATTTTAGGAACTATTCTCTTTTGCCTTGTTGCAATTACTCCTTTTATCGTGATGAAGGTTCAACAGATGAATGCTAAGGAGAAAGAGGAAGTTAACGCCCAGCTCATAGATATTCTTCCGGAAGAAACAATCATCGAGGAACCGATTGAAGAAGAACCACCGCCACCACCGCCACCACCACCAGTGGAAGAGCAGCAGGTGGAAATAATACAGAACGTGGTTCCCGAGCCGAAGAAAGCTCCAAAAGTGGAAACGCCGCCACCACCAATTTCCAGACAGTTGGAAACACAGACTGGTGTGGTAGCTCAGGAAGGTGTAAAAACTCCGGTTTATACACCACCGCCGCCACCGCCTTCAACAGGAACGAAAGCAACTACTGTGGAAGTAAAGCCTCAGGTTAGTGAAACCCAGGTTTACAGCGAAGTGGAACAGCTTGCTGAATTTCCAGGTGGACTGAACGCTTTCAGAAACAGAGTAGGTGGAGATTTCGACCAGTCGGTAATGGATGGTGACGAAGGAACAGTAAAAACTACCGTATCATTTGTAGTGGAACGTGACGGAAGCATCACCGACGTTAAAGCAAATGGCTCAAACAGATATTTCAACGAGGAAGCAGTTCGCACGGTGAAATCAATCAGAACGAAATGGAAGCCTGCGAAAATCAATGGACAGAATGTACGTTACCGTTATACACTTCCTATTACGATGAACTTTGAATAATCTTCAGAAGTAATTTAATAATCAAGAGAGGCGATTTGCCTCTCTTTTTGTATTTTTGTGCATATGATGTTTAACTGGTTATCCGTTGTCACGGGATTCTTTTATATCGTTCTCGGAATATTCGTAATTGCTAAAAAGTGGTTTCTGACACCACTTGACGATATTATCGCATACAGCGCAGGTCTCCTGATGGTTTTTTATGGAATTTTCCGGATTTTCCGTGCTGTTTACCGAATGAGACAGTCCAAGAAATGATTAAAAAGTATTTAATTCTCACACTGCTTGCTGTTTTGTACCTGTCTACAGGTGCATGCAAGAAAAAAGAAAGTAAGGTTCCCGATTATCATAAAGGTGAACTTACAATTCTTACAGATCCGGCATTTGAAAGTGTTACCACGGCACTTGCAGAAGGTTATATGTATACCTATCCGGACACAAAAATTACGGTAGAAACAAAAAAAGAGGATTTGGCACTGCTTGATCTGATAAATAAGAAAGTAAAAGCAGTTGTTATGTCACGGGAACTGACTCCCGAAGAAGTTGATGCCTACGAAAAAAATGTTGATCTGGAAGTTCTTCCTTCGAATTTTGCAGCAGACGCCGTAATTTTTGTGGTTCCAAAAAATTCCACACGGGAGAAAATTACGTACGAAGAAATCGTTGCGATGTTACAGTCCGAGAATAAAGAACTGATCTTTTCAGGAACCAATTCAAGCGACCTTAATTACGTGGCACAGACGCTAAAAAAAAAGCCGGCTGACCTGAAGTATTCCATTATCAGCGGCAGCGAAAACCTCATCGCTGAACTGGAAAAATATCCGGGAAAAGTAGGGGCGATCGGTCTGAATATATTAAGCAGACCATATGGCAAAGAAGCGACTAAACTGAGAGAGCAGATTAAAATTCTGCCCGTAGAAAAAAAGGGAAAACTGCATGAAGCTACTCCCAATGAATTGCTGGAAATGACCTACCCTTTTACCAGAGTTCTGTATTTCCTCAATAACGAAGGGAACTTTGCCATAGCCAGTGGATTTATCCGTTACAGCTGCACCCATCTTGGGCAGATGATCGTACAGAAAGAAGGTCTCCAGAAATACAACCTTTATATGCGCGAAGTACAGATGCGCTGACAATCAGTAATTTATAACGTGATTTTGCCAGAATTATTTTTGGTCTGGAAATTGCGTAAAATAATAGTGAATTATTACAACAACCATAAAAAATGAAAGACATAATGAATTTAACTAAAAAATCAGTTCTCGGCTTAGCGGCACTTTTCTTTACAGGTTTCGCGTTCGGACAAACTGTACAACAGGGTATAGCGAGTATCGACAGCCACAAATATGCGAAGGCAAAACAGAATTTTGAAGCAATGCTGAGAAATGACAAGACGGATGAGAACTATTTTTATTTAGGTAATACATATCTGAGCCAGGATGAACCCGATTTCACAAAAGCACAGCAGTATTTCAATCAGGGTCTTGCAGAAAATAATAAAAGTCATTTAAATAAAATCGGACTCGCAACTGTGAAACTGGGACGCGGCGACAAGTCCGGAATCACCGACATTCAGTCAGTAGTTAAAGATTCCAGAGAAAAAGATGCTGAAGTTCTTTACAGAGCAGCGGAGGCGCTTACGCTTTATGATGATGCAAGCAGCCCGGATCTCGCGATTGACTATTTGAACAAAGCTATTACACGTTCAACAAAGGCCGGTGTTCCTGCGAATTACTACTATACATTAGGAGATGCCTACAGACTGAAAAGAATGCCGGGTGAAGCAATGTCCGCTTATGATAAAGCAGTGGTAGTTGCCAGCAATAAAGCATCGGTTTATACCAGAATGGCAACTTTATGGATGGCAGCACAACAGTGGAAATTAGCTAAGGAAAACATTGATAAGGCAATTGCAACGGATCCTACTTATGCACCAGCATACAAGGCAGCGGCGAACTACAATATCATTTACAGACAGAATGCGCTCGCTGCAAAAGACCTTCTGAACTATGCGAAATATGCCGATGAAGATCCGTATACGCAGCTTGAAATTTCTAAACTGTATTTTACCGTTGACGATTTTGCAAATTCAAGAACTACACTTGATAACGTTTTCAATAAAGTAGAGGATCCGATTAAATATAAGTTGAAAGCATTCCTTCAGTACGAACTGGATAAGAATTATACGGATGCTAAAACCAATATCGATAAATTTCTGAGCACAGCTGAGAAATCCAGAATTCAGCCGGCAGATCACGGTTTTCAGGGACTTGTTTTAGCAGGAATGGCAGCACAAGAACAGGACGCAGCGAAAAAGGCAAGCCTTTTGGCTGAAGCCAGAAACAAAGTTGCGATTGCAAAAAATGCGAAAGATGAAACGTTCGACTGGGATACGGAACTTGCAAGAGTTCAGGGTGGCGGTGGCGCTACACCTGCAGCAGTTGCAGCCGGACCTACAAATCCGACGATTGAAGCATTAAAGCAGCAAAGTGCAGCAAAACCTACAGACACTGATCTTCTCGTAAAACTGGGAACAGCGTATCAGGAAGCTAAAAACTGGAACGGTGCAATTGCTACGTGGGATAAAATGATTTCACTGGTTCCAACATGGGCTTATTCCTACTATGCGAAAGGTGTAGCATACCAGCAAATGGAAAATAATGCCATGGCTGAAACAGCTTATCAAAAATACATCGATACAGTAACAGCTTCTACACCTGCCGAACAGGAGCAGAACAAAGTAACGCTTTCTTACGCTTATTATCTGGTTGCATTTTTCAATCAGCAGGATAACGTAGCTAAAGCAAAAGATTATGCAGCCAAGGCTGTTCAGCTAAATCCTTCTTATCAGGATGCAGTAAATCTGAACAATCAGCTGATGAATAAATAATAAACAGCAATGTTTTACTGAGCCCGGTATTTTTGCCGGGTTTTTTGTATTTTAAATCATTCAATAAAGAATTATGAAAGTTGACATACTGGCAATCGGTGCGCATCCGGATGATGTGGAACTGGGATGCGGCGGCACGATTGCAAAATTAATTTCTGAAGGAAAAAAAGTGGCCATCGTTGATCTTACAAGAGGTGAACTCGGTACACGAGGAACTGAAGAAACCCGGGCTCAGGAATCGGCGGCCGCAACAGAAATCCTGGGAATTGCTGCACGAGAAAACCTCGATATGAAAGACGGATTTATTCTCAATACCGAAGAACATCAGTTAAAAATCGTTGAGATGGTCCGGAAATACAGGCCGGAAATTGTCTTTGCAAATGCGCTGGACGACAGACATCCCGATCACGCCAAAGCTGCAAAATTAACCGCAGATGCCTGCTTTCTTGCAGGACTGATAAAAATTGAGACGGAATTAGACGGTGAAAAGCAGGAAGCGTGGCGGCCGAAACAGATTTACCATTACATCCAGTGGAAAGATCTCGAACCGGATTTTGTAATGGACATTTCTGATTTTATGGACAAGAAGATTCAGGCCTGCCTTGCCTATTCCACACAGTTTTACGATCCCAAATCTGATGAACCGATGACGCCTATTGCTACGAAGGATTTTCTGGAAAGCCTTACTTACCGCGCACAGAATCTGGGCAGACTTTCTGGCTGCGAATTCGCCGAGGGTTTTAACACACAGAAATTAATTGCTGTTAAGAATTTAGATTCTTTCGTTTTGTAATTTTCCGAAAAGTACTATATTTGCACGCACAAAACGGTGGTTGTAGCTCAGTTGGTTAGAGCGTCGGATTGTGGTTCCGAAGGTCGGGGGTTCGAGACCCCTCATCCACCCAAAAAAAACGTACTGAAATTCAGTACGTTTTTTGTTTATAATGATCAGAAAATTACTTCTGCTCAGTTGTAGCTTCCGGAAATCTTTGTGCGGTAAATTCGCGGGAAATAGCCGCTTTTTCAAATTTCAGCTTTCCGGATAGCGTTTCCACCACTACCCCGTCTTCCATAATTTGAGCGATACGTCCGTGAAGTCCTGAAGTAGTCACGATTCGCTGACCAACCTTCAGGCTTTCCTGAAACGATTTTTCCTGCTTTTGCTTTCTCATCTGCGGACGGATCATCAGGAAGTAAAAACCTGCAAACATCAGCACCATCATGATGATCATCGACATTCCTCCATCTCCTGCAGCCGGTGCTGCCTGTAATACTGTTAGCATAAATTCTGTTTCTTAAGGTTGCACTTCAGCTGAGAATGTAAGCAGAATTGGCGCTTTCTCAACATTTGCGAAAACTTCTGCCTGCTTGTTCTGCATACCGTCAAAGTTTGTAGAATCGAAGCTCAGGGTAATTTTTCCGGATTGTCCTGGCATGATCGGTTCTTTTGTAAAATCAGGAGCTGTACATCCACAACCTGGCTTTACCTGAGAAATAATCAACGGATTGCTGCCGGTATTCGTTACGGTGTAATCGTGGCTCACCTGATTACCTTTTTTCACTTTACCAAATTCATGGTGGTTTTCACTTAATGCAAGCGTCGTAAGCGGCTTGCTCTGCGCTTCGCGGATCAGATCTTCCTGCGCTGCAACCTGCGGATTTACTGCAGCAGCAGTAGTATCACCTACAACCACAGCGTTGTCTGTTGCAGTAGTTTCTACAAATTCCGAATCAACGGCAGTTGTTTCTTTTTCTTTACAGGCTGCGATGGTAAGCGCTGCAGCCATTATTAAAACGGTCTTTTTCATATAATTAAATTCTGTTTAGTTCTTTTGTGTATTTGTCGAGGATTCCGTTTACAAAAATATGCGATTTATCTGTGGCAAATGCTTTCGCTATTTCGATGTATTCATTGATGATGATTCTTGAAGGCGTTGCCGGAAACTGATCCAGTTCCGTAATTGCGGCAACCAGAATAATTTTGTCCATCAGCGATACACGCTCAATTTCCCAGTTCTGAAGTTTTTCCTTCAGTTTCTGTTCAGACACTTCCCAATTGGTAAGACAAAGCCTCAGTAGTCTTCTCGCAAATTTCTCGTCTTCTTCATCCTTGAGCATTTTAATCAGCGTATGCTGCTGCTGCCCTTCTTTCATAAAACCAATCGTTTTCTGAAGCATGGAATTGGTAATGTGAAGATCATCGGACCAGCTCA
Organism: Bacteroidota bacterium; assembly: GCA_023460855.1. Taxonomy (GTDB): domain Bacteria; phylum Bacteroidota; class Bacteroidia; order Flavobacteriales; family Weeksellaceae; genus JAEWOS01. The sequence continues at coordinate 7,138 of JAEWOS010000004.1, forward strand.
TTTCCTTTTCTTCCATCCTTGCATGAAAATCATCATTTTCGGCCACATATTTCAGGAACAGTTTCCCGATAAATTTCTGGTCTGTATCAAATGAGCGTTCCGGATCGTTCATATAATCGTTGTACCGCTTTCCGGCAACGATTTTCTGAAAAGTTTTTACTAGCAGTTCATCATGAAGATCCCAGGACAGTTCTTTATGCTTTGCTGTGAACTCAATGCGTTCATTGTTGTTCTCCAGCTGCAGAAGCACCTGGTTTTCGATGAATTTTTCATTTGGATTTTCTTCAGACGCGGTGCGGAAATATTTCTTTTTCGCAATATCCATCTGCTGTTGCGCAAGATCTTTAAGAGCCACCAGAAAATTTATCTCATAAATATACAGGTGGTAAATTTTCCCGATCTCCGTGATCATATTTTTCTCCAGCACATCATGGCTGACCGGATTTTGATAATAAGAATAAAGCGCTTCCACTACTTTCTCACGTATCTGTCTTCTTCCAAGCATTTCAAAGAGCATTTTACAGCTGCAAAGATAGTAAAATACTGTGATTCAGAGGAAGGTTGAGCATGCGCCAAATCTTAAAAAAGGGTTAATTATTCGGTTAATGGCTGTATTAATTGCTATTTTTGCAGCTACTTTATGAGAGCACTCAACACGCTGAACCCGTATTTCTGGAAACACAGGACTTTACTTTTCTGGGGATTTCTGTTTATAGTGGCGAGTAATTTTTTCAATATTTACAAAGTACAGTTCGTCGGGAAATCTGTGGACGAAATTTCGCGGAACGGATCACTGGGTTTTAACCGTCAGGTACTTATTTATGTTGCAATCATCGTTGGTTCTTCCATTCTCACGGGTTTTTTTACCTTCATGATGCGGCAAACCATCATCGTTGCATCCCGGCGCATCGAATATGAATTAAAAAATAAAATCTACCGCCATTATCAGCAAATGTCCGTTACGCAGTTCAAAAAAACCACGATTGGTGATCTCATGAACAGGCTCAGCGAAGATGTTGTTGCGGTGCGCATGTATCTTGGTCCGGGTGTTATGTATGTGGTGAATCTTTTTGTGCTGATGATCATCACGAGTATTTACATGCTGAAAACCGACGTTGCGATGACGTTCTGGACGCTTCTTCCGCTGCCGTTACTTTCATTCGTCATTTATAAAGTAAGCACCATCATCAACCGGAAATCGAAAATAATGCAGAAAAGTCAGTCTGCAATCTCCACCTTCGTTCAGGACAGTTTTTCCGGAATACGTGTGATTAAATTTTTCGCAAAAGAAAAATACATTGAAAAAAACTACGGAGTTAAGGTTACAGATTATCAGAATAAAGCACTGGATCTGGCCAAAACAGAAGCATATTTCTTCACGATAATTCTTTTTGTGATTGGCCTGCTGAATGTTGCCATTTTGTGGATCGGGGGTGAAAAATTCCTCGCAAACGAGATTTCTGTAGGTAAAATCGCAGATTTTTTCCTGTATATCAACACATTAATCTGGCCATTTTCCATGGTAGGCTGGGTTACTTCCGTGAATCAGAGGGCTGAAGCGTCGATGGCTCGGGTAAATGAATTTCTGGATCAGGAATCAGAAATTGAGAATACCAATACCAGTGATTATTCCATCAAAGGCGATATCGAATTCAGAAACGTGAGCTATGTTTATCCCAACACCGGAATTAAGGCGCTGGATAACCTTAGTTTTAAAGTGAATGCCGGCGAAACGCTTGCCATTATGGGAAAAACCGGCAGCGGAAAATCAACGATTGCACTTTTACTGAGCCGACTGATCGATCCGACAGAAGGTGAAATTCTGATCGACGGTAAAAACCTGAAAGACCACAACCTGGACCAGTACCGGAACTGTTTAGGTTACATTCCGCAGGAAAGTTATCTCTTCTCAGACACGATCCGTAATAATATAGGTTTTCCAGTGGACGATCCGAGCATAGAGGAAATTATAGAATATGCCAAAAAAGCTGATGTTCACAAAAATATTACCGGTTTTAAAGAACAGTACGAAACACGGGTTGGCGAGCGCGGCGTAATGCTTTCCGGAGGACAAAAGCAACGGATCTGCATCGCAAGAGCATTGATCAAAGAGCCTAGAATATTAATATTCGATGATTCTCTGTCGGCACTGGATACCGAAACAGAAGACAATATTCTGCAAAATATTGAGCGCGATATTACTGATGCTACTTCCATCATTATTACCCATCGCCAAAGCAGCGCCAAAAAAGCGGATAAAATCCTGAATCTCACAGAAATAGAAGAATCTGCTTCTGCGTAACTTGTCAATAATTCATTAATAACCCCTTTTGATTGCGAAATAATTCCATTTTTATTTGGCAATATTAATTATTCATTTATATTTGTTATATTAGTTTTACAAAAAAACCGTACGATGAGTGATTACAAGGAACGCCACGAAAATGAGATTTTTACAAAGGTGTTGAAAGCCGGCAGAAGAACCTATTTTTTTGATGTACGCGAAACGAAAGCGGGCGATTATTATTTAACCATTACGGAAAGTAAAAAAAACTTCAGTGAAAGCGGTGAACCCACTTTCGAAAAGCATAAAATCTATCTGTATAAAGAGGACTTCAAGGCATTTCAGGAAATGTTCAGCGAAAGCACCGATTTTATCATCAACGAAAAAGGAGAAGATGTAATTTCCGAAAAGCACGATAAAGACTTCAAATCAAGATCATTCACCATCGATTCAGACGACGAAGTGTAAATTTAAATAACAGGTTAATAAGAAGCATCCTTTTTTCAGGATGCTTTTTTTATTAGGTGAGCAGCAGAATCAGCAGACTTGCCGTAAAAATTCTGAAAATTGTGACCAGCGGGTAAACCTGGGCATAACTTTGAATCGGGATATCACTGTCCAAATAATTGGTTGAAAACGAAAGTGCTGCAGGATCGGTGTAACTTCCGCTCATAAGACCGACCAGCTGCAGATAATTGATTTTCATAACGAACCTTCCTATTAACACCATAAGAATCAACGGAATAAACGTGATTGCACATCCATAGAGAAGAAACGTCCAGCCGTTGAAACGTACAAAATTCTCATAAAAACTTTCGCCGGCGTGTATTCCGACTGCGGCAAAAAACAGGCAGATTCCCAAATCTTTCATGAAATAAATCGCACCGGTATTGATGTAGGAATGAATGACCGATATTCCGCCATAGCGCGAGATCAGCAGTGCAACAATCAGCGGACCTGCAGCAAATCCCATTTTTAAAGGTGTTGGAAGTCCTGGAATCATAATTGGCACTGATCCAAGAATAATACCCAGCAGCAAGCCACCGAAAAGTGATAAGAAATCCGGCTCGATGAGTTTTTTCTCCTGATTTCCAATTATTTTTTCAGCTTCCATAATCGCTTCATCAGTACCGATAACTCTCAAAATATCGCCGTAAAAAAGTTCCAGAGACGGACGCGGAATCATTTCTTTGCCCGCACGGAAAACACGCGTTACTTTCAGATCGTAGGTATTATATAAATCAAGCTGCGACAGTTTCTTATGAACTGCAGCCGGCTTTGTTACGAAAATATTCTTCCTGCTAATTTCGGATTCGGATTCGATAAAAAGATCAGTAGAATGCCTGCCGACTTTGCTGATAAAATCTCTGAGTTCTGCTTCCTTGCCTACAATCATCAGAACGTCCCGTTCCCTGAGACGGACGTCGAGTGTTGGTGAAAAAACCGCCGTTTCACCGGAATGCTTTAGCCTGGAAACCACAATATCGTAACCGATTTGTTTGATAACCTGATTCAGTGTTTTTCCGATGTATTCCGGATTCACGACTCTCATTTTCATATGAATCAGCGGCTCTTCCCGGTTGATCTTGTTCATTCTGAACTTCCGCATCTCCGTCTCCGGACGGATTTTCAGCAAGAATTTTGAAAGAATAATCGTACCGATAATTCCAAAAACTCCTAAAGGATATGTAATTGCGTAACCAATTGTAGGATCCTGAAAAACTTTGTCGGGCATCACTTTGCCCAGTTCTTCAATCGTATTTTTTGCAGCTCCAAGTCCGGGTGTATTCGTGACAGAACCACTCATAATTCCGACCAGATTTTCAATACTTAAATCTGTAACTTTAAACAGAATATAGGTGATTATGCCACCCAAAACAACAGTAGAAACTGCCAGAATATTGAATTTGAGCCCTTCGCTTTTAAATGAAGAAAAAAATGAGGGCCCAACCTGCAAACCAATTCCGTAAACGAAAAGTATAAGCCCGAAATCACGGATAAAATCCAGGATTGAGCCATCAATCCGATAACCCCAGTGTCCAAGAATCAAGCCCGAAAACATTACGGCCGACACACCAAATGTTATTTTCCCCAGTTTCAGCCTGCCCAAAAAAATCCCGGCTCCAATTGCCAACATCACGGAGACGAGTGATTGTGTGATATTCGGGTTTTCTACCGGAAGCAGTAAAGTTTCTAACCAGTCGAACATGAATCTCAATTTTTTACGCGGCAAATTTACAATAATGATCAGCAAAGGAAATCTGCACTCACAAAATTTCGGAATTTTTAGAAGTATGCAACAGGGAATCAATATTTTTGCGAAATGAGTTCAGATAAAACTGTTTTGATTCTTGGTGCGAATTCTGATGTCGCAAAAGCATGCGTGAAATTGTATGTGCAGAAAGGTTTCCGTGTGATGATGGCTTCGCGGAATATTTCTGCAATGGAAAATTTCATCAGGGAAAATAATCTGAAATCAGAAAAAATCAATCTGCTCTATTTTGATGCGATTGATTTTAGTTCACATAAGAAATTTTATGATGAACTAACTTTCAAACCAAATGTTGTGCTGTATGCTGCCGGTTTTTTGGTTCAGAATGAAGAAGCACGAAAAGATTTTCCTGCAACGCTTCAAATGATGCATACTAATCATTCCGGTGCGGTTTCCATTCTCAATATTATTTCAGAAGATCAAAGCAACAAAAATCTTGAAAGAATTATCGGACTTTCATCACTTTCGGGGCTTCGCGGCAGAAAAAGCAATTACATTTACGGAAGTACTAAGTCTGCTTTTACTCAATATTTGGCCGGATTGCGGCAGCATTTGTCTTCAAGAAAAATTAGGGTGAATGTTTTCGTTTTGGGTTATATCCGAAGTAAAATCAATGAAGGTTTGGAGCTGAATCAGTCGCTGATGATGGAACCGGATTATGTCGCAGAAAAAATTGTGAATGTGGGAAACCGATTTGTAAATGTTCCAAACATCAAATGGAAACTGATTTATCTGCTGCTGAAAAATATGCCTGAAAGTCTGGTTGCGAAACTGCCATAAAAAAGCGAAGAAAAAATCTTCGCTTCAAATTACTCTAAAATCCGCTTTCTTTTGCGGTTGTCAATATAATCCAGAACGGCGTCTTTGGTTGTCAGCCAATTCCGTCCTTCTTTCAGTGCGGCAATTTTTCCGCGTCTTGCCAAAAGACTTACATATTCCTGGCCATATGGAATATCGGGTTCTTTTACAATATCACAAATGTTTTGAAACTGATCGTAGGTATTGTTCAAAGAGCCTAAATAAATATCCAGACTGCGTTCTGCTGCCTGCAAAACAAGCAACAGAAGTTTGGAATAATCACCTTTGTTTGCCTGATTCAAAGCATCGTAGTATTTCTTCCGGTCATTTTTCAGAATTATTGCCGGCGGAAAGCCTTCCTTCATCAGCAAAAGATTAAAAGTGAGCCGTACTGTTCTTCCGTTTCCGTCAAAAAAAGGATGAATCCAGACAAAACGGTGATGAAAAACCGCAGCTTTAATTAATGTTGGCAAATCTGAATGATCAACCCAATGAATAAGTTCAGCCATCAGTTCATCAATAACCAGTGCATTTGGCGGCGTGAAATTAGCGCCGGAAATTCGTACACCGGAACTCCTGTAAATTCCGGCAAAATCTTTGTCAATTTTTTGAAGAACCAGATGATGAATTCTCAAAATATCGGTTTTGGTTAATTTAAATTTATCCGATATTAAGGATTCCACAAATTCAATTGCTTCCTGATGGTTTATGGCTTCAAAATGCTCGCGCAAAGATTTTCCTTTAATGGTAAATCCTTCTTCAAGAACCATTTTTGTTTCCTGCAAAGTCAGCGTATTTCCTTCAATGCTGTTAGAATTGTACGTCCATTCCAGCGAAAGACTTTCTTTAACGCTTTGCAAGGCGTACTTCGGAATAGGGCGCAGTTTATCCAGTTCAGCTTTTTTCCGCTGAATTCTTTCAAGTTGATTTTCAAGACCTTCAAACTGATATGGATAATTTTGCCATTTCATTTCACAAAGGTATTCATTTTATTTTTAATATCGGATAATGGTATAAATTAATTTATCCAATATTACGAAAAAAATAAAAAAAGCAATCCCAAAATGAAATTGCTTCGTATTTTCTAAAGAATTAAGTTTTATTCCTTCGTTTCCACTTTCAGGAAAAGTTCATCCAACTGTTCTTCTGCAATGGAAGCCGGTGCATCAATCATTACATCGCGGCCGGAATTGTTTTTCGGAAAAGCGATATAATCTCGGATGACTTCATTTCCGTCTAAAATTGCCACCAAACGGTCAAATCCGAAAGCCAAACCTGCGTGAGGCGGCGCTCCGTATTTAAACGCGTTCATCAGAAATCCGAACTGCGCTTCTGCTTCTTCTTTGGTGAAGCCCAACAAATCGAACATTCTGCTCTGCAAATCTTTGTCGAAAATTCTTACAGAACCGCCTCCGATTTCGTTTCCATTCAACACCAAATCATACGCATTGGCTCTTGCTTTTCCGGGATCAGTTTGTAAAAGTTCAATATCTTCCGGTTTTGGCGACGTAAAAGGATGGTGCATTGCGTGATAACGGCCGGTTTCTTCATCCCATTCCAACAGTGGAAAATCGACCACCCAAAGCGGAGCGAATTCATCACCTTTTCTTAAACCGAGTTGATTTCCAAGTTCCATTCTTAATGCTGATAGTTGCGTGCGGACTTTATCTGTTTCGCCGCTCATCAACAGCATTAAATCGCCCGGTTTTGCTCCGAATTTTTCAGCGATTTTCTTAAGATCTTCTTCGGAATAGAATTTATTTACGGAAGAAGTGACAACTCCGTCATTCTGATATTTAATCCAAACCATTCCGGAAGCACCGATTTGCGGGCGTTTTACCCAATCAATTAAAGCGTCAATCTGCTTTCTCGTGTATTCCGCGCAACCTTCAACATTAATTCCGACAACGAGTTCTGCATCATCAAAAATCTTGAAATCTTTGCCTTTTACTTCGTCGTTCAGTTCCACGAATTCCATCCCGAAACGGATGTCTGGTTTGTCGTTTCCGTATTTTTTCATGGCTTCATCGAAAGTCATTCTCGGGAATTTTCCGAATTCTTTTCCGGTAATATCTCTCAGAAGTGAAGCCGACATTCCTTCAAAAATTTCCAGAACATCTTCCTGTTCTACGAACGCCATTTCGCAATCGATTTGGGTGAATTCCGGCTGTCTGTCTGCGCGTAAATCCTCATCGCGGAAACATTTCACAATCTGGAAATAACGGTCCATTCCACCAACCATCAACAACTGTTTAAAAGTTTGCGGCGACTGCGGCAAAGCGTAAAACTGTCCCGGATTCATTCTGCTCGGAACTACGAAATCTCTTGCACCTTCTGGAGTTGATTTGATTAAAACCGGCGTTTCAACTTCGATAAAATTTTTGTCAGACAAATAATTTCTCACTTTCTGCGCCATTTTATGACGGAAAATCAGTTTGTCTTTCACCGGATTTCTGCGGATGTCGAGATAACGGTATTTCATGCGTAGTTCTTCGCCGCCGTCGGTTTCATCTTCAATCGTGAAAGGCGGAAGTTCAGAAGCGTTCAGAATTTTAAGATCAGAAACTAAAATTTCAATTTCTCCGGTTGGAATTTTCGGGTTTTTGGAAGCTCGCTCAATCACAGTTCCTTTCACCTGAATCACAAATTCACGTCCGAGTTTTTTGGCACTTTCCAACAGTTCCTTTGAAGAACGGTCTTCATCGAACACCAGCTGCGTAATTCCGTAACGGTCGCGCAAATCAATCCAGATCATAAAACCTTTGTCGCGAATAGTTTGTACCCATCCTGAAAGTGTTACTTCTTCATTAAGATTTTTCAGAGAAAGTTCTCCGTTGGTGTGCGTGCGAAACATGTTAGTTCAAAGTTTAAGGTTTAAAGTTCAAGGTTTAAGGTTCGGCGTTGGAAACTTTGATTTTTGAATTCTGAACCTTGAATTTTTCGTGTGCAAAAGTAAGGTTTTTTGAACATTTTGTCTAATATAGACCATAAGACTGCATAGATTTCATAGTTGTTCCTTTTAGTTAAAAAATAGAAAATCAATATTTTGCCAAATTCGGCTCTAAAAAGCCTTATCTTTGAAGATACTTAAAACAATCCTATGAAACATTTGTATTTCTTTCTATTTTTTTGCACATCTGTGCTATTCTATTCGCAGACCACAGTATTAAATCAGCCAATAGGCGTTCTTCCAGGAGGTGCTATGACAGGAGACCGCGCTGCTAAAGCGGCTAACGGCGATGTTTTCACATCGGCCTCAAGTTTTGTACTTAATCAAAGCGCACAGATAACCAAAATTACAATTTATGGAGCGTCGACAGCCCAGCAGTTTCCAGCACTCTCTACAGGTTTACAGCTGCATATTTACGCCGATAATAATGGAGAGCCGGCAGGCAATCCTATTCTTCAAACTGGAACTCCAATTATTGTTGCGGATCTTAGCAGCAACTCCCCAGGATATGAATTGATCAGCCTTCCATCCTCGTTCTATGAGTATCGAATTGATTTTACACAGATTCCTGGCACACATATTTTAAATGCAAATACAACTTACTGGATTTATTTTGTTGCTAAGCTAAATCTGCCTCAGATAACACCAAGTACGACTAACCATTTTGCATGGTATAATGCTGCTACAGGTACTCCCGTAAAGAAATTGCTGTGTAATATTTCTGCTGCACCATTCTGCCACAACTGGCTTTCAGCTGGTAATAGTGGTTCTGCATTTAAAATTGAAGGCACGAATGAACTCGGAACTGAAGATGTCCTGTTTGATAATTCACCAATATTAATCTATCCTAATCCTACTCATGATTTAATCCATATCAGTACAAATGAGAAAATAAAATCAGGAAAACTCTATGATGTAAGTGGTAAACTGATAAACTTTAACCTTTCTGATAAATCTTTCAATATTTCTCATTTACCCTCCGGCAATTATTTCCTGCACGTAGAAACGGAAACCCAGAAAGTGGTAAAGAAAATCATGAAAAAATAATCATTGTCTGATCCACTCAACAGCTTTTTCCAAAACTTCATCTTTTCCATTTTTTATTCCGTCAACAGTTGGTTTTACGACGACATCGGGAACAATGCCTACGCGTTGAGTTTCTGTTCCGTCAGGATAATACACTCCTATTCCGCTGATTAAGGTTTCTATTCCTCCGGGCAAAGTGATTCCGGAAACATTTCCGTCCGCACCGGCCGTAGTTGAACCAAAAACTTTTGCACCGGGCGATGCACGAAATGCCATTGCCGTATATTCTGCCTGACTTTGCGTTGTTTCGTTTACCAGAATTGCGATTTTATTTTTATGGGAGTTTTTTCCGGTACCCGGAACTTTCAATGTTGGGGTAAAGATGAATTCTCCGGGAAAACTCGTGGAAGTCTGGGTGAATTTCACAAATTCAGTGTCTTTTTCATGAAGCAGACTACCGAGTTTGAAAACAACAAATTCCGACGGATAATTCCGGATATCGATGATGAGACCTTTCGTGTTTTGAATTTTTTTGACCGACTCCGTTAGTTTATCAACGGTTACACTTCCAAGGTTGAAGTAGGCAATATTTCCGTCCAGCATTTTAAAGAAATCAGGTTGTGCCGGGCTTTCGAATGCGGCATCATTACGATTAAAGGTCTTCAATTTCAACTCCTTATCGATTCCGTTTCTGCTTACATTTACCAAAATAGAATCATCATTAGTACGCAACAAAATGTTTGCAATATTCCTCAGCTGAGTCGGATAATTGGAAGCAGGAGTCAGCGGCAATCTCTCAGTGATTATTTCGCTAACCGGTTTTCCGTCAATTTTTGTTAAAATGTCACCAATCTCAAGGCCACTCTGTTTACCGGTTTCCTTATCAAGAAAGCCGGAAACCACCGCCTGATTTTCAATAAAAGTTACTTTAGCAGGGATAAAATTCGTTCCTCGATACTGACTGATCACTTCATTACTGCCGTATATATTTGCGTGTGTATCATGTATCCTTGCAATCAGTTCAAGTGTCTTCAATGTGTACTCCTTCTGATTTTTAGCGCTCAAAAATTTTGGTATAAATTCAGCCAGCACGTTTTTCCAGTCTTCTTCTATTAAATTTTTATAGGGAAAATAGTACTGAATCATATTCCAGTAGCGGAACAGCGATAACAAACGGTAACCTTCATCAGGAAAGGCCATTTCTTTGTATGAATTCTCATTTTTGAAAACAGGATTGCCCACTCCGGGTGCAAAATCAATATAATAATTTGTGCCTGCCCGTTTCGCATTTTTTATTTTGAGAAGCTGATCCGAAAGTGGTTTTGACAGCCCTGAATCAGTAATCCATTTCAAATCCGGCTGAAGTTTAGCTTCCTTTCCGGACGCTACTGATTTTGCAACTTCGAAACTACCTAAACCGGAAATCCATTCAGATAAAATCCGGTCGCGCTCCTTATTATTCTTGCCGTTAACTTTCGGTAAAATTCTGAAAAGTTCGAAATCCCAGTTCAAATCTCCGGAATGTGCTTTAGGATGATAGTATTTAAGGTAGCCCCAAATTAAACCCAATGTTTTTAGGTTTTGTAGATTTTGAGGATGAGTTCCAAGCCCTGAGATTTTGGAACTATTTTCAAACTCTTTGTCGAGATCTGCTTTGGAAAGGGGTTTCAGGTATTCTGAAGCTCTGGAAATGTCTTTTCCGTCAATGGTGATTTCCAGATTATCCACCCACATTTTTCCTTTTCCAACCAGAAGTACGCCGATAAATATATCTGAGGTTTTTGCCGGCTGCATGGTAAGACTGATTTCGTATTTCTTCCAGTCTGTTGTTCCTTGGACACCTCTGTTTTGCATATTATCGAAAGCGATGGAAGGATCAATCCTTACCCAAAGACCTGCAAATCCATCCTGAACATTTTCTGTTTTAATATATCCTGAAAGTTTAATATTTTTTCCTTCATAATTTTTAGGGAGCTTCATATTCAGACCCTGAAATCCTTCCTTATCATCACCTGAAATCATGAAAGATTGTTTTCCGTGTTGTTTTATCTGCTGATCAAAAGACGTAAGAGTGCCTTTTGCTGACATCACATTCCAACCGACAGGTGCGCCATCTCTGTCGTTTTCAAAACTTAAATTGAGATCCTGTGCCTGCAAGCTAATTGTAAAAACAAGCATTAAGAATGAATAAAATTTTTTCATGTCAATTAATTCTGATCAAAATAAAAATACAACGCCGAAGTTACCTAAATGCTTTTCTACAGAAAAATTATTTTTCAGGTGGTTATATTTGGACGTCTCCTGGCTGACAATCCCAAGCGTTCCAAATCTCATTCCTGAGCTTTGATCTTTTCTGCATTTTTACAATTTTTAAGAAAAAATTCGTCTGTAATTCCGTTTCAAAGTGATAACGTTTAATTTTCAAGGGACTTTTGAACAGTTTTCAAAAAATATATTGCAGACATCTAACCAGCCGGAATAAATGATAACTTTGGTTTTGGTAAAATCAAACTATGAAAAAACTCTATTTTCTTCTTGCGGTATTCTTTATTATTCAGATAAACGCACAGGTTATTTTTTCACAGCCCATTTATTACGCTCCGAACGGATCATCATCTGCTTTAAAATCCGGCAAAGCCAATAACGGCGATCTGATCAGCCTTGCAAGTCAGTTCACTTTAAATCAGGCTGCAACTTTGTCGAAAGTAACGATCTACGGATATCAGTTGACACAGAATCTTCCCACAATATGTACCGGAGCAATACTCTATATCTATGCCGACAACAACGGAGAACCGGCAGGACATCCGATTCTGCAAACTGGCACTCCGCTTTATTCGCTGGATATCAGTAATACTTCTCCGGCTTTCGGTCTTGTTTTTGTACCAAATGCTGTCGCATATCCGAATTACAATTTTGTAATAGATCTTGGCGCTGTTCCCGGGCAGCCGACACTACAGGACAACACTACATACTGGCTATTCTTTGTGCCTAAACTGGATTTACCAAACATCAGCACCTATGATTCAAGGGTTTTCGGATGGTACCGGCACGATCCAGCAACACCTTCCTATAAAGCAATTTCTAATCTTTCGGGAGCTGCAGCCTATCCGACCTGGACAAGCCTGGGAACCGGTGGAGCAGCATTTACAATTGAAGGATTCACGGACCTGAGCACTGGTGAAACGGTTTTCGATTCGTCAGGGATTATCGTTTACCCGAATCCTGCGGCGGATTTTATAACAATTCACAGCAAAGAAAAAATTAAAGCAGTTCAGGTGTATGCTGTCAGCGGAAAACGCATAGAAGTGGATTTGCGGGACAATACTGTACAATTAAGCGGCTTACCAACCGGCGAATATTTCCTGAACATAGAAACTGAGTCGCACACACTGGTTAAGAAGATTATTAAAAAATAACATCAGGACTACGGTAAACGGTCCGGATGATAACCGCTGAAACCCGTCTCTTCAATCTGACCGATTTGCTGCATTTCAGCGTGAGAAAGTTCAAAATCAAAAACATCGAGATTCTCTTTAATTCTCGAAGGAGTACTGGATTTTGGAATCGGGACACATCCCTTCTGAATTATCCACCGTAAAGCAACCTGCGAAACTGTTTTCTGGTGAACTTCAGCAATATCGTTCAAAACCTTAATATTCAGAATCTTTCCCCGAGCAATTGGCGACCAGGCCTGGACCAGAATATTTTCCCGCTTACATTTTTCGTAAGTTTCCTGCTGCCAGTAACCAGGATGAAACTCAATGTGGTTCACTGCAGGTTTTAGTTCACAGTTTTCCAGTAAAGAATCCAGATGATGCGAAAGGAAATTACTGACGCCGATCGATTTTACCAGTCCTTCCCTCTTCAACTCTTCCAGAACTCTCCATGTTTCAGCATTGATTTCGCGCCAGTTTTTAGACCTGTTGGCGTTGCATGGCCAGTGAATTAAATAAAGATCGAGATAATCCAGACCGAGTTTTTTCAGGGAATCTGTAAAATGTGGTTTTACGTTCCCGGCACCAAGATGATCCCGCCACAGTTTGCTGGTAATAAACAGTTCAGATCGCTCAATTCCGCAGGATTTTACTGCCTTACCAATATCGCGTTCATTACCATACATTTCTGCCGTATCAATTAGCCGGTAGCCAAATTTTAAGGCAGTTGTCACCGCTTCTGTCCCTTCATTTCCTGAAGCTTTATATGAACCGAATCCGATAGCAGGAATTCGGTTCCCGTCATTGAGCTGATGAAATTGCATAAATGGATATTTGTTTCAAAGTAATGAAAATGTTAGTAAAACAGGGACTTTCGGCTAAAAAAATGACTCCGCCATCCCGCTTATTTAGAAAGATTACAAACTATTTCATTGTGACAATTCTCATTTTCACCTCTCTTAACATTTTTTTAACTTTGTAAAATTCTAAAACATAATCTAAAAATATATGGCAGGTTTAACGAGTTCTACCATTGGTAGAAAGTACGCAATGGCATTGTCTGCAATGTTTTTGCTCATTTTTCTTGTGATGCACTTGTTAGTAAATATGCTTTCCGTGTTTGGGGAAACAGCATATAACAATGCATCCTATTTTATGGGCTACAACCCTTTGATACAGTTCCTGATGCAGCCTGTGCTCATGTTCGCTGTGATTTTTCACTTCGTGATGGGCTTCATTCTGGAGATCAAAAACAACCGGGCACGTCCTGTGAAGTATGCCATGAATAAAGGAGAAGCAAACTCCACCTGGATGTCCAGAAACATGCTGATTTCAGGAGCAGTGATTCTGGCCTTTATATTTCTGCATATGTACGACTTCTGGTTTCATGAGATGAATTACAAATATGTGGAAGGATTACCTGTTGAAGAAAACAGATTCTGGAACGACCTTCATCACAAATTTGCAGACCTTTGGAGGGTGATTGTTTATATCATTGCATTCGTGCTTTTGGGGCTGCACCTTGCGCACGGATTTCAGTCGTCTTTCCAGTCAATCGGTGCAAGGCATCCAAAATACACGCGCATAATAAAATCTTTTGGAAACTGGTATTCAATCCTGATTCCGGCGGGTTTCATCTTTATAGCAGTATTCCATTACGTAACTCAATAATATCAGGACATAATGAACAAATTAGATGCAAAAATTCCCGGAGGTCCGCTAAGAGACAAGTGGAAAAATCATAAAGATCATATGAACCTTGTTGCACCGAACAACCGCGACAAGATCGATATTATTGTAGTAGGAACCGGTTTGGCAGGAGGTTCTGCAGCTGCAACACTTGCAGAGCAGGGCTACAATGTAAAAGCATTCTGCTATCAGGATTCACCCAGAAGAGCGCACTCCATCGCTGCGCAGGGTGGTATTAATGCAGCGAAAAATTATCAGGGTGACGGCGACTCCACCTACAGATTATTTTACGACACGATAAAAGGTGGTGACTACCGCGCCAGAGAAGCGAACGTTTACAGACTTGCTGAAGTTTCCGCAAATATCATCGACCAGTGTGTTGCTCAGGGCGTGCCTTTCGGACGTGAATACGGCGGACAACTAGATAACCGTTCATTTGGTGGTGTACAGGTAAAAAGAACTTTCTATGCGAAAGGACAAACCGGCCAGCAGCTTTTATTAGGGTGTTATTCGGCAATGAGCCGACAGATTGGTAAAGGCCGCATCAAAATGTACAACCGCCACGAAATGATGGAACTTGTTATTGTGGACGGTAAAGCAAGAGGTATCATTGCCAGAAACCTGGTAACCGGTGAAATTGAAAGACATTCCGCACATGCCGTGGTAATTGCTTCCGGAGGATACGGAAACGTTTATTTCCTTTCCACAAACGCAATGGGATCCAATGTTTCAGCTTCATGGAAAATCCATAAAAAAGGTGCTTACTTCGCAAATCCATGTTTCGTGCAGATTCACCCGACCTGTATTCCGGTTCACGGAACGCAGCAGAGTAAACTGACGCTGATGTCTGAATCTTTGAGAAACTCCGGCAGAATCTGGGTTCCTAAAAAAATTGAAGATGCTGTTGCTATCCGAGAAGGAAGACTTAAGCCTGAGAACATTGCAGAAGAAGACCGCGACTATTATCTGGAAAGAAGATATCCGGCTTTCGGGAACCTTGTTCCGCGTGACGTTGCTTCCAGAGCAGCCAAAGAAAGATGCGATGCCGGGTTTGGTATTGAAAATAACGATACGAAAGAAGGTGTATTCCTCGATTTCTCCACGGAAATCATGAAAAAGGGAATGGAATCAGCTACTGAAAAGAACATTCACAATCCTTCTCAACAGCAGATCTACGATCTTGGCAGAGCATGGGTTGAAGAAAAATACGGTAACCTGTTCGTCATGTACGAAAAGATTACTGCAGATAACCCGTATGTGACACCAATGAAGATTTATCCGGCAGTTCACTATACGATGGGCGGCGTTTGGGTTGATTATAACCTGCAGTCGACCATTCCGGGCTGCTTCGTCATAGGTGAGGCAAATTTCTCCGATCACGGTGCAAACAGACTCGGGGCTTCCGCTCTGATGCAGGGACTTGCAGACGGTTATTTCGTACTGCCTTATACCATTGCCGATTATCTTTCAGCAGACATCAGAACGGGAAAAATTCCGACAGACACTCCGGAGTTTGAAGCAGCGGAAAAAGAAATCAACGATAAGATCAATTTCTTTATGAGCAACAACGGAAGCAATTCAGTAGATTATTTCCATAAAAAACTGGGCCACATTATGTGGAACAAGGTAGGTATGGGAAGAACTCCTGAAGGTCTGAGAGAGGCAATCAGGGAAATTGAAGAAGTACGAAGTGAATTCTGGCAGAATGTTAAAGTACCGGGTGAAGCAAATGCCATGAACCCTGAACTGGAAAAAGCTTTCCGGGTTGCAGATTTTATGGAACTTGGCCAGCTGATGGCGATTGACGCGCTGGAAAGAGAAGAATCCTGTGGAGGACATTTCCGATGGGATCACGCCACCGAAGAAGGTGAAGCGAAAAGGGACGACCAGAATTTTCAGTATGTGTCAGTCTGGGAATACCAGGGAACCGACATTAATGCGGAGGTATTGCACAAGGAAGAGCTGATCTACGAAAACATCGAAGTGAAAGCAAGAAGCTACAAATAAACCTCCAAAAACAGTAAAGAAAATGAGTGCAAAAAAAGGACTTAATCTGACTCTGAAAATTTGGAGACAGAAAAACAATAAATCAAAAGGACAGTTTGAGACTTACAAGATTTCTGATGTATCTACCGACTCATCATTTCTTGAAATGCTCGACATCCTGAACGAAAATCTGATTAACAGCGGCAATGAACCTGTCGCTTTCGATCACGACTGCCGTGAAGGAATCTGCGGAACATGTTCCCTATACATCAACGGACGCGCACACGGACCGGATACCGGAATTACCACGTGCCAGCTTCACATGAGAATGTTCAAAGACGGCGAAACGATCACTATTGAACCGTGGAGAAGTGCTGCATTTCCTGTAATTAAGGATTTGGTGGTGGACCGTTCTTCTTTCGACAGAATTATGGCTGCGGGAGGTTTTGTTTCTGTAAATACTTCCGGAAATACACTGGACGCAAACGCAATTCCGGTTCCTAAAGAAGATGCTGACAAAGCAATGGATGCAGCAGCCTGTATCGGTTGTGGAGCTTGTGTGGCATCTTGTAAAAACGGTTCGGCAATGCTGTTTGTCGGCGCCAAGGTTTCTCAGTTCGCACTGCTTCCTCAGGGACGCGTTGAAGCGAAAAGAAGAGTATTGAGCATGGTAAAAGCCATGGATGAAGAAGGATTCGGAAACTGCTCTAACACCGGCGCGTGCGAAGTGGAATGTCCTAAGGGAATTTCCCTGGAAAACATCGCAAGAATGAACCGCGAATACATGGCGGCACTTGCAGATAAAGGATAAGTTTTCATTTTAAATATGGTAAGCCTCTCAACATCAGATTTGGGAGGCTTTTTTATTGGCAATTGCTGAATTTTTTGTCCGGCTTCGTAATCGTGAAAAGTTTATCTTTGCCGAAATTTAAAATCTAATGAAGAAACTATTTTTCTTATTCATTTTTTCCGTAATTGCCATGTCCTGCAGCAAAAAAGTAGAGGTTTCCGGTAAACTTACCAATGCTTCTCCGCTGGACAGAATTGAATTCATCGATGCTTCAGGTGTGGGAACATTGCCTTTGCTGAACATCGGCCTTGAAAAAGACGGAAGTTTCAAAGGTTCCTTTGATGCGCCAAAAAACGGTATGTACGTAATATCTTTCGGTGGCAGACAGAATCTTATTTACCTGAAAAAAGGACAGTCGCTCGTACTTAATGCGAACGGCATGGCGTTTCCTGAAGAATATACAATCTCCGGAGATGCGAAAGCAAATAATGATTTCCTGAAAAATTCTCAGAAATATCTGATGGATTATTCAGCAAAACTGCAGATGGATCAGAAAATGCAGTTGAGCGAAGCTGATTTTGTGAAGGAAATGAAGAAAATACAGACGGACATCAATAAAAATATTGATGAAAATGCTTCAAAATATAAAGCAGACAAGGAAGTAGTTGATTATAAGAAGCGTGAAACCAACGCCGGAATCCTGAGCGTTATGGGTCAATACGAAATGTTTAAGAAACAGACCTCCGACAATCCTTCTTATAAAACACCAAAGGTGATGACTGATTTCGAGAATACGCTGGTTGGAGATAAAGAACAGATGATTAAAGAACATCCGGTGTACAGAAGCTACCTTTTAGGAAAAATGAATGACGATTTCCAGAAATTTGCAATGGCAAAAGTGAATGGGCAGACAGATCTTCTTACCACTGATCTTTTCAAAGAATTTATTGCAGATAACAAAGACTATTCGCAGACAATTAAAGATTACCTCACTGCGTTTATTATGGTTCAGGCAGATTTGAGACCGGACCAGACTCCTGCAAACCTTACCAAACTGAAAACCATCATCGATAACGACATCAAAGATGCAGAGGTAAAAAAAGATCTTCAGCATCTGCATTTCGTGGTGAGCGGTCCTAAAATCGGTGAAGCGGCGCCTGCAGCTAAACTCGTAAAAGCCGACGGATCTTCCTACAATATCGCAGAAGCAGGAAACAAGCCGAAACTTCTGATGTTCTACGCATCATGGAATCCGTACATTCAGGAAGCTGCAGTCCCTGTTCTGAAGCAGGTTATTGATTTTTACAAAAGCAAAATGGATTTTGTATTCATCAACCTCGACGATAACAAAGACCAGTTCAATAAAACGAGCAGCGCACTGCTGAAATCGCTTACCGGTACGAACGTTTATGCAGAAGGCGGCATGCAGTCGGAACTTGCTGAGAAATACGGTATCTACAGTTTCAAACTGAACCCGGCATTCCTGCTTGTTGACAAAGACGGAAAAATCGCAAGCAAATATTTCTATAATCTTGGTGATCCGGAACTGATTACAATGATGGATAAACTTACCGGACTGAAAGCACCGGAAGTGGAACCGGAAATCACGCTGCAGAACGATCTGCTCGTTCCTCAGGAACAACAGCCTTCACAACAGGCTCC
Organism: Bacteroidota bacterium; assembly: GCA_023460855.1. Lineage (GTDB taxonomy): Bacteria > Bacteroidota > Bacteroidia > Flavobacteriales > Weeksellaceae > JAEWOS01. The sequence goes on from JAEWOS010000004.1 coordinate 26,032, forward strand.
GGCTCCACAGCAAAATGCTCCGGAACCTGCAGCAGCAGAATAAAACCAAAGCCCTGTCATTTTATTGGCGGGGCTTTTTATTACTTATGATTTGCGAAACGTCTGAAAGAAGTACACCGTTTTAATCGCATCATATTACGCCGGTCAACCGACGGATTTTTTCAACGCAAAAACATTACTTTTGCAGCATGCCAAAAAACAGAAAAAAGAATCTGATTCTTGAAAATATCAGGCTTGTTTCAGCAGGCGCGAAAGGTGTCGCGATAGGAAAAACGGACGAAGGCAAAACGGTTATGGTTGCAGGAGCAGTTCCGGGAGATCTGGTAAATGCTCGCGTAAAAAAAGCCAAATCCAGTTACTATGAAGCCGAACTTGCTGAACTGATAGAGGAATCTCCGTTTCGGGTGCAGCCCAAATGTATTCATTTTGGGGTTTGTGGAGGCTGTAAATGGCAGAATCTTGATTACGGCAAACAACTGGAGTTCAAACAGAATGAAGTTGTGAATAATATCCGCAGAATCGGCGGCATCGAGAACTTTGAAACACTTCCGATTCTCGGTTCGCAGGAAGACTATTTCTACCGCAACAAAATGGAATTCTCCTTTTCTGATTCCAGGTGGCTTACTGCCGATGAAATTCAGAACGCCGGTGAAATTAACAGCCGAAATGCGCTCGGATTCCACATTCCCGGAATGTGGAGCAAAATTCTTGACCTTAAAGAATGCTGGCTGCAGGAAGATCCCTCAAATGAATTGCGACTTGCTATAAAAAATTATGCTGAAGAAAATAATCTGGCTTTTTTCGATGTAAAAAATCAGGAAGGCTTTCTGCGCACGGTGATGATGAGACAGAACAGTGCCGGAGAATGGATGGTTCTGTTCCAGCTGTTCCGCGAAGAGGAAGAAAACAGAAAAAAACTGTTTGATTTTGTGCTGAACACATTCCCTCAGATTAAAACGCTGCTTTTCGCAATTAATCCCAAAGCAAATGATTCCATTTACGACCTCGATGTACAGAATTATTTCGGAGAAGGATTTCTGATGGAAGAAATGGACGGCCTGAAATTTAAGATCGGACCCAAGTCATTTTTTCAGACCAATTACAGACAAGCACTGGAACTTTACCGAAAAACCCTCGACTTTGCAGATCTGACCGGAAACGAAGTGGTGTATGATCTGTACACAGGAACTGGAACCATCGCACAGTATGTTGCGAGAAATGCAAAACACGTCATTGGAATTGAAAGTGTACCGGAAGCGATCAGTGCCGCAAAGGAACACGCCGCTCTGAATGGTCTCGATAATTGTACGTTTTACTGCGGGGATATGAAAGAAGTTTTCAACGAAGATTTTCTCAATAATCATCCAAAAGCCGATGTACTGATAACAGATCCGCCGAGAGACGGCATGCATAAAAAGGTAGTGGACCAGATTCTGAATCTGATGCCGGAGAAAATTGTGTATGTAAGCTGTAACTCAGCGACACAGGCACGCGATATCGCTTTGATGAAAGAGCATTATGTTCTGGAGAAAATTCTGCCGGTTGATATGTTTCCGCAAACGCACCATGTGGAAAACATCGCGCTGCTAAGAAGAAAATAAAATGAGATTTAATAATAAATACCGGGCTTTTCTTACCGCATTTATGGCGTCGGTTTTCTTGTTCTCTTGTGGAAACGATGACGACATTTGCACGAGCGGTGAAGCAACACCCAGACTAAAAATAAAATTCAAAACCGCAGCAACCGGAAAGCTTCGGACGCTTGATACGCTGCACGTCGCAGTGGATTATGGTTCAGGACCGGTTCAGGTTCTGGCCAATAACTTCAATACGGATTCTGTAATGATTCCATTACGTGTGGATGAACATCCGTACACCGATATTTTTGTAAAAACCACTTCGCAGGGCAATACTTCAGCAGTACGGATCAGTTATACTACCAAAAATCAGTATGTTTCTCCCGCCTGCGGCGTCAAGAGACTATATGAAAATCTGGATGCTACTGTGTCGGTGCCAAATCCGGTGGTAAGCACCGAAAAAAAACAAAATGAAATCCTGGATGAAAACAAGACTCATATGTTTCTGCTTTTTTAGTCTGCTTCCTCTCTGCGCAGTGGCGCAGGAAAGTGAAGATTCCGTAAGATGGCGTTACGAACCCAATTTTATGGTGGGGGCAGATATTTTAAATGCAGGAATATCATTTTTCTCCGAACGGAAACTGTACCAGGGATTTATATCTTCAAAAATCAGAAACAAACTTCTGGCAACAGCTGATGCCGGTTTCGAGAGAAATGTTTACCGGAAAAACGGTTATGACGCTGAAGCTAAAGGCCCTTTTGTTAAGCTGGGAGCTGCTTATATGATTGTGGAAGATCCCGACAACGCAGATAACGGCTTTTATATGGGAGGCAAACTGGCAGGCTCGTTCTACAGACAGCAATACGACGCCGTGCCCGTCCGCGGATATGCAGGAAGTAATTCATCAGTGAGTTTTCCGGCAGGATCAGAATCTTCCTACTGGATTGAGGGTAATATTGGCGGAAGAGTAGAGCTTTTCGACTCCAGTTTTTTTATTGACATGAATATTCAGCCGAGATATCTGATCGCTTCGACCAGACAGGAAGAACTGCAGCCGATGATCGTTCCCGGCTTCGGTAAGAGCTCCACCAAATTCGGTATAGGATTTATGTGGAATATCGCTTACAAATTCTGAGAAATTACCTTCCTGTGAAAGCGGGCGCAAGCAGTTTATAAAGTGCGGCAAGTTCTTTTGGCGGCTGTCCGGAATCGAAAGACTGTGAAGTATAAACTTTCCCGTCTTTATGTATTCTGATTGTGGCCGCGAGTGCACCATCATAGAACCTTGCGGTGGTTGGCCCTTCATAAGTATCAATTTTCGCAAGATCAATTGCGCCAACAGCCTTTACTACATTTTCCCATTCAGCAGCTGAAAAATTTCGCGTGCCTTCTGTTCCGTTAAGGGTAACTGATTTCGATTCCGGTGTGAATACCAATACTCTGTTGGTACCTCTCGTCAGTTCCTCAAGTTCAACTTTTTGAATAGTTTGTTTCGTCAATTTTGCATTGGTATTTGTTGCGGCAGCTTTTTCTTTATCCTGCGCGGTACACTGCAAAGAAAAGATTGCGACCGAACAGATTATGGCAATTCTGAAGATTTTCATAGTGAAATATTTACTTGGAAATAGTTGTATAAAAGTATGCCAATTTCCGTTCCTGAAAAAATATTCCTGCACAAAAATATGATAATCGTCACTAAAACGTTATATTTGCTATCTAATAATATACGTACTTATGAAAAATATTTCCCTTAATAAACTGACACTTTTCCTGTTGGTTTTTTGCGGTACATTTCTCTATAAAGCTCAGGTAGAGCAAATGCCGTTGCTGGAACCAATGCCGGGAGAAGCAGTAGTCTTTGGTAAAACCTACACCAAGGAAGAATTGAAAGAAACAATGGGTGTGATTCGCTGTGCGAGCACTGAATACGAGCAGATGCTGCAACGGCAGGACCCTAACAGAATGACCGATGCTGAGTTCGAAGCATGGCTTGCACCGCTAATGGCAAACGCTGAAAAGTCGCAAAGTGGTGGTATAATTACTATTCCTGTAGTGGTTCACGTAATTCACAGCGGACAGCCGGTTGGTACAGCTCCTAATATTTCGGATGCACAGGTACAATCGCAGATTACGGTTATGTCTCAGGATTTCAGAAAAATGGCGGGAACTCCGGGATTCAATACCAATCCGGTGGGTGCAGATACAATGATTCAGTTTGCTCTTGCGAAAGTGGATCCTAACGGAAACCCTACAAACGGTATTAACCGTGTAAACCTTTGCCAGGATATGTGGACACAAAACCAAATCAATGCTGTTGTAAAACCACAAACGATCTGGGACCCAAACCAGTACATGAATATGTGGAGCTTGCGCTTCTTCAGAACCGACCTTTTAGGTTATGCACAGTTTCCGGAAGGTTCAGGACTGGCAGGTTTGCCAACATCTCAGAATGCTCAGTCAGACGGTGTAGTTGCCGGATTTAACTTTTTCGGATCCAGTGATCTTGGAACAGGTTTCATACTTTCCGCTCCTTATAATAAAGGACGTACGATGACGCACGAAGTTGGGCATTACCTTGGTTTAAGACATATCTGGGGCGATTCAACCTGTGGAACTGATTTTGTAAATGACACGCCGGTACACCAGACATCTAACGGTGGCTGTCCTTCGCATCCAAAGCCAAATTCCTGTGGTACTGCAGACGAAATGTTTGAAAACTACATGGATTACACACAGGATAACTGTATGAACATCTACACACAGGGTCAGGCACAAAGAATGACGACTGTAATGAATAATTCGCCAAGAAGAGCAACGCTTAAAACATCCACCAAAGACATTGCCATTCCTTTATTTGCCAATGATGCAGAATTGAAAGTGCGTGCGGGTTGTAACAGTTGTGTCGATGGAGTTGAAATGACTATTTACAACCGTGGTACTTCAGCTTTAACGAGTGCAACAATTACTTACTCTGTTGCAGGAGGAGCTGCACAGACTTATAACTGGACAGGTAACCTTGCTCCTAATCAGGAAAATACGTTTGTAGCGCCTGTACCTACAGGAACCGGTGCAGGAGCTGTTACTGCAAACATCGTCAATGTTAATGCTACTGCAGATCAGCGTGCAACAAATAATACAGCGAACGGTAACTATTTCGCTGTTCCGCTTGCACCAAACTATAATTTCACCCAGGTGAAGTTTACCCTGCAGAGAGATGGTATGGGTTCTGAAATCAGATGGACTCTGCGTAATGGTGTTAATCAGATCGTTCAGGCAGGCGGACCATATCCGGATGGAGCTGCAGGTCCTCTTAATTTAACATGGAACCTTGCACAAAACCAGTGCTATACATTCACCATATATGACAGTGCTGAAAACGGTATGAACGGCGGAAGTTACTCTTTAACTGATACCACCGGACAGATTATCATTAGAAACAGCACCGGAAATTACACAGACCATGAAGCTACATCTTTCAGACTGATGGCACAAATGGCAACAAATGAGGTGAACGGACAGGACGTATTCTCTGTATTCCCGAATCCTGCGGGTGATATTCTGAATGTAACAAACGTTAAGGACAGAAGTGAGTACACCATTCACAACACTGCCGGACAAATTGTTCTGAAAGGAGCCATTAAAGATCAGAAACTTAATGTTTCATCCCTGAAAACAGGAAATTATGTAATTACTGTTAAACAGGATGAGCAGAGCCAGTCTGTGAAGTTTATCAAGAAATAGCAATTAGTTAAATATCTAATGAAAATCCTCAGCAATTTTGCCGGGGATTTTTCATTTACAGATATTTCTGTAAGAATATTTGAAAAATTAAGAAAATAGTGACTTGATTAGTAATAAAAAATATTTAAATTTGTGTTTTAGATAGATTTTGCAAGTGAAGCAATTCTCTTTGATATTTAGTAATTAATCAACTTTTTATAGCATGAAGAAATTTTATTCTCTTATAGTGATGTTGATGCTCGCCTTTACCCAGGTCAATGCGCAGTACTGTATACCGACTTTTCCAAGCGGTTGTACATCTGGGGACAGAATTGATGACTTTACCATCCCATCGGCAGCATTTTCACATCTAAACTCGGGTTGTTCTGCTGGAGCGTACGGCGATTTCACATCGATGATCATCAATCTTACGCCAACAGTTCCTTATCCGTTTACTATCACCCATAGTTTTACCAATCAGGACACAAAAATCTGGGTTGATTTTGATAATAACGGAGTTTTTACGGATGCAGCGCCTGAACTTATTTGGTCAGGATCTAGTACTGGCTCCGGTTCCGCAACAATAACAAATGGCACATTTACCATTCCAGCCGGAACTCCCAACGGTTCTTATCGCATGCGGGTGGCAGACAGATATGCGTCTATGCCTATTCCATGTAATAGTACGGGATGGGGTGAAGTGCATGATTACACTGTAATCATAGGGCCACCTCCCACTTGTCCACAACCAACAAACACAAGTTCAGCAAATATTACCGCGAACAGTGCTCAGTTAAGCTGGACGCCTCCGACACCGGCTCCTGCAGGTGGTTACCAGATTTATTACAGCACAGTTGCAACCGCACCAACTGCTGCAACGCTGCCAAATGCAACAGCACCTGCATCCCCTGCTACTATAGCCGGGCTAAATCCGAATACCATGTATTACTGGTGGGTACGTGCTGACTGTACTTCAGGTGATGTAAGTTTCTGGACTGCAGGAGGCAGCTTTACCACCACGCAGATTGCGGGAACCCTGCCTTATTCACAGGATTTCTCAGGAGCAAATGATTTTGGATTTGCAAATGGTAATGAAACGAATAAATGGACAGTTGGAACTGCCACCGGAAACCCGGGTCAGTCCATGTACATATCAGACGATAATGGTGCAACCAATAACTATACTATTAATTCTGAAAGTACCGTTCATGCCTATCGAGATCTACTCGTCCCTGCCGGAACTACTCTTGCAACACTGCAGTTTGACTGGAAAGGAATTGGTGGAACAAGTGTACTGGATTATATGCGGGTTTATGTTGCTCCGGCATCATTTATGCCGATTCCGGGAACATTGATTACCGCAAGTGCGACAGTCCAGAAAATCGGCCCGGATTATTATAATCAGGCAACCTGGAAAACAGAACTGTTTACCAATGTTAACCTTGCTCCTTATGCAGGACAGACGGTAAGACTAATATTCCAGTGGAGAAATAATACTTCAGGTGGAACACAGCCTCCGTCAGCGGTTGATAATATTAACTTAAGCGTTCCTACGTGTCAGGTTCCTTTGAATCCTACAGTAACAGGTCTTGGAACCACCACTGCTACTTTAAACTGGACAGCGGCAACGCCGGCACCTCAGAACGGATACGAATATTACTATTCCACAAACCCAACAGCTCCTACAGCGGCGACAGTTCCTTCAGGAACATCACCGGCATCACCAGTAGTTCTGACAGGACTTCCGGCAAGTACTACTTACCACTGGTGGGTAAGATCACGTTGTTTAGGTGCTGACCGAAGCTACTGGATTCAGGGACCATCTTTCACAACTGCTCAGATTCCTGCAACATTCCCGTACATCACAGGATTTGACACAGATAACGGGGGATTCACTCCGGTAAATGCCACTACAAACCAGTGGTTCTGGGGAATGGCAACAGGAAATCCACCGGGATCGATGTATATCTCGGACGACAATGGTATAAGCAACTCGTATGTAGTAAACAGCGGCACGCATGTGTCCAGTATCTACCGTGATATTTTGGTACCTGCAGGAACAACGTTTGCAGCGCTGAACTTCCAGTGGAAGGCGGTAGGTGAAAACTGTTGCGACTATCTGAGAGTATGGCTGGTACCGGTTTCCTATACACCGACAGCAGGAACTTTAATCACCGCAGGTGCGGGTCGGGTTCAGCTTGGCGGAAATATGAACAACCAGTCAACCTGGAAAACGGAACTGTATAATAACATCAATATGTCTGCCTATGCAGGAAATACTGTGCGACTTGTTTTCCAGTGGAGAAATGACGGAAGCGTAGGAACACAGCCACCTGCAGCAGTTGATAACATTAATTTTGTTATCCCAACCTGTCAGGTACCTGTAAACCCTACAGTAACAGGAGTTGGAACAACTACAGCAACCCTTAACTGGAATCCGGCTGCACCAGTTCCACAAAACGGATATGAATATTACCTTTCTACGAATCCGCTGCCGCCAACTGGGGCAACAATTCCAACTGGTACAGTTCTGGCACCGCCTGTAGTGCTGAACACTTTAAATGACAGTACCACATATTACTGGTGGGTAAGATCCAAATGTCTGGGATCAGACCGCAGTTTCTGGGTTGAAGGACCATCATTCACCACACTGCAGATTCCTGCAAATTTCCCTTATACTACGGGATTTGATACAGACAATGGAGGATTCACACCGGTAAATGCTGCGACGAACAAGTGGCATTGGGGAATGGCAACCGGAAATCCACCGGGATCTATGTATATCTCCGATGATAACGGTGTATCCAACACGTATACAATTAACACAACGAATGTTTCCAGCATTTACCGTGATATTCTTGTACCTGCAGGAACAACTGCCGGCGTACTGAAATACCAGTGGAAAAATGACGGAGAAAACTGCTGTGATTATATGAGAGTTTGGCTGGTACCGTCCACTTATACACCGGTAGCAGGAACGCTGATTACTGCAGGTGCCAACCGTGTACAGTACGGCGGAAACCACAATGACCAGACAACCTGGAAACAGGAAACACACAATGTGAACCTTACAGCTTATGCAGGAAGTACGGTACGTCTTGTATTCCAGTGGAGAAATGACAGCAGTGTCGGCACGCAGCCACCTGCAGCACTGGATAATATCGTCTTCGCAAGATGTGAATCTACTCCGCCGGCGCTTACATTTAATCCGATAACCCACAATTCTGCTACGATAACATGGCAGCAGGATTTAGGAGGTGCAAGCTATGTGCTGCAATGGAGAGAAGTAGGAAGCACAACCTGGAACGGACCGTTTAACATCAACGCTCTAGCATTCCCGGCAACTACCCACACATTCCCACTGACAGGACTTGATCCTGCTACGCAGTACGAAGTACAGGTAGCAGCTGTTTGTAACGGAGTTCAGGGTGCTTTCGGACAGGAAGTATTTACAACGAAATGTGACCCGGTTGCGCCAAGTAACGTAACATTCACCAATATCACTTCAACTTCTGCAGTTGTAACATGGGATCCTACAGCGGGTGCTGTAAATTATGTGCTTGAGTATAAAAAAGCCAGTGATGCATGGGGATCAATACCTCCTATTGCAGTGAATGGTGCTACAACTTATACTCTTACAGGTTTACTGCCTTATACGCAGTATGAAGTGCGCATCGCATCCAACTGTTCAGGTGATATCAACGCTTTCAGTCCTCCAAAAGTACTGTTGACAAGACCAACCTGTGAAATGGCACCGGTAGGACTCACCGTGAACAATATTACGATGACACAGGCTCTTGTTGAATGGGATATTTTCCCTGGGGCAACCTATGTGTTGAGATACCGCAAAGTTGGCGCAGCATCCTGGACTACATTAAGTCTTCCGACGAATTCTTACCTGATAACAGGTCTTACAGAGGAAACAATGTACGAAGTACAGGTAGCCAATGTATGTAACGGAGGACAACAGGCATTTACAGCGTCTTATGTGTTTACTACACCAACAGTTCAATACTGTGGAATGTCTGCGAACAGTGCATCTGTCGAATATATCTCGAATGTAACGGTAACTCCTAACGGAATGCCGCAGATGGTAAACAATTCAACTGCTTCTGCTTATTCTGAATACATTACCGATCCAACTAAAGAGATCGTACTGGTGCAAGGTTCTACCAATAACCAGATTTCCGTATCTAAAGCATGGACGGGCGGTACAACTTATGACGAAACAGTAAGTGTTTGGATTGACTTCAACAGAAACGGAATTTTCGAGACCAATGAAAAGATTCTGAACAGCGGTGCGAATAAAGTAACGCCGGTTACCGCAACCTTCTCTGTACCGAATGATGCGTATGTAAGCCTGTACAATAACAGATTTATGGTAATGCGTGTTGTTATTGCAAGAGACAACTTCCCAATGCTTTGCAGCAATTTCGATAATGGTGAGGTGGAAGATTACAAAGTGAGAATCGTTAAAGGACTTCCGGGTAATATCATAACCGACGAAGGCCCGCAGATTTATCCGAATCCTGTAAAAGACGAACTGAATGTTACCAAAGTTAACGACGGTAGTTCGTACAAAATTTACAGCGCCATCGGTAAACTGGTACAGCGTGGAAACCTGCTTTACAACAAAGTGAATGTTTCCCAGCTGATCAACGGAGTCTATATTATAGAAGTTGATAACAACGGCGAACTGGTTCAGAAGAAATTCATCAAAGAATAAGTTCGATACATTAATGACAAAGCCGCTGCAAATATTTTGCAGCGGCTTTTTTTATTAGATGACAGTGGAGCACAAAGCACGGATAATTTCAGGTTCTATATTATCAATGGCAAAATTAAATATAGAACAGGGCAACAGATGTAAAGAGATCAACCGTAAGAAAGCGCGCTACTTAAAATCGGTATTCCTGATTCAAGAAAATCTGAGGGAATCACGTATCACCAGTAATTACTAAAAGAATCAACATGCAAGTTTCTCCCACGGGCAATTTCCAATTTATAAAAGCAACTTACTGCGAGAAACACAATAGCCGCATATGATTGGTAATGCCGGTCCAGAATTCGAAAAGCAGCGGAACAGGACAGAAAAAAACCGCCTCACTGCTGAGACGGTTCCTACTACTATTAAAAAAAAAACCTGATTTTACAGCCAGGTTACTGTTCCGGTTTCGACGTCGTAATTAGCGCCAACCACCATTATTTTTCCCTGCTTTTCCATATTCCTCAGTGTAGAGCTTCCGTGACGAATATCTTCCATCGTCTGGCGTATATTCTGATTGTTGAGTCTCTCAAGTAGATCTGAATTGGAGGAGCTTCTCTCCTCTCCATCTTCAATAATATCATCGATAATCGGCTCGAAATGATAAATCAGATGATTGAGGTTATCCATTCCGAGTTCTGAAATTTTGTCTGCATCTAGGCCGCCTTTTAGCGCACCGCATTTCGTATGTCCTAAAACCACGATGAGTTTTGAACCTGCCACATTACAGCCAAATTCCATTGAGCCAAGAATATCCTGATTTACGAAATTTCCTGCGATCCGGATGCTGAAAATATCACCGAGACCCTGGTCGAAAATAAGCTCCGCCGATGTACGGCTGTCAATACAGCTAAGTACAACCGCAAAAGGCCATTGTCCTTCACGAGTATCGTTAACCTGCTCCAGAAGGTTACGGTTAAACTTTAAGTTATTTACAAATCGTTCGTTGCCTTCCTTTAAAAACTGAAGTGCTTTTTCAGGAGTAATTGTGGACTGTGTTTCCGATGTATGTGCTTTCATATAATTATTTGTTAGGTTGATTTACATTGCTCTTCTGTGGGCAATGCTGATGTTAGAGTGCTGGTCTGAAGAAAATTCTGAATAATTGGTTTTGAAGCCGATTAATTCTACCTGTATATCTTCTTCTACCGCTCTTACGTTTGCAAAATCCTGTATTAATTCCAGGACATCGGTTGCAATGTAGGAGGTATTTTTTGCGTCGATAACAACTTTGGATTCCGGCTGAATATTTTTCAGCGTCTTTTTAATTGCCGCTTTATTCAGGAACGATACTTCTTCTGCAAGTTTAAGTTTAATCTCATCAGCGTCACTAAGTTCTTCCCTGCTGAAATAATAAGCTCTCTTCATGTTACCCTGCAGGATAAAGAAGATTGAAATGAGCAGCCCGATACCAACTCCGGTAAGAAGATCGGTAAACACTACCGCAAGAATGGTCGCTATAAATGGAATAAACTGGAATTTACCTTTCTTAGAGAATTCCTTGATTTTAACCGGGCTTGCCAGCTTATAACCTACCAGCAAAAGTACTGCTGCCAGTGTTGCAAGCGGTATAAGGTTTAGAAGGAACGGAATCGTTAATACACAAAGTAAAAGCAGAATACCATGAAGTACGGTAGAAACTTTCGAAGTTGCGCCTGCTGTTGCATTTGCTGAACTTCGTACTACTACAGAAGTAATAGGAAGACCTCCGATTAATGAGCTCACCACATTTCCGATTCCCTGTGCACGAAGTTCGTTGTTCGTATCTGTAATTCTTCTTCTGGTATCAAGTCTGTCTGAAGCTTCGATACACAGTAATGTTTCAATAGACGCTACAATTGCGATCGTTGCACCGACAATCCACACCTGTGTATTCAGGAATCCTGAAAAATCCGGCATCGTAACCATCGCTGCAAAATCTGCTGCAGATTGTGGTACAGGAAGCGTTACAAGATGATCCGTGGTGATCGCCAGTGAACTGCCTGTTGCTTTAAAAACTTCATTCAGCACAATTCCGGCAATAACCGCAACCAGTGCGCCCGGCAGCATTTTCATTTTCTTTAGCGCACCTACTTTTTCCCACAGCAGCAAAATACCAAGAGAAACCAGTGTAACAATTACAGCTCCCGGATGAATTGCCGAAACCACATTCGTTAAATAATTCCCGATAGAATCCAGTCCGAAACCATGGGTAAATACGGTTTCATTACCTTCGAAATCGGCATCGTAGCCTAAAGCATGAGGAATTTGTTTCAGTATAATAATAAGCCCGATACCTGCAAGCATTCCTTCGATCACCGAATTCGGAAAGTAATTGGAAATACTTCCGGCACGTATAAAACCAAGTATTAACTGTATAAGACCTGCAATAAGTCCTGCACAAAGAAACAGTTCAAATGCACCAAGATCAGTAATTGCAGTAAGAACAATTGCAGCAAGACCTGCTGCCGGTCCGGAAACTGAGATCGCTGAATTAGAAAGTGTTCCGATCACAATTCCGCCGATAATTCCGGCAATAATTCCGGATAAAGGTGGTGCACCTGAGGCAAGCGCAATTCCAAGACATAAAGGAAGAGCTACCAAAAACACCACTACTCCTGATGGAAGATTTTCTTTTATTCCACCAAATAAGCTTTTCGCTTTTTTCATTTGATTGTATTTTTTCTGTTAGGATAGACACATCTGCTGCAATCGCAGGTCTTTCCAAAATAATTTTAAGAAGAATATCAGTTGCAACGAAGCCCGAAAGGATTACGAAAACTGACTAAACGGCAAAAAATTATGCTTCCGGAGGAGGAGAAAAAATACTGAGGTAAGGTGATAAGTGAATTCGCTCATCATGATTTACTATAGAAAGTAACCTGCTCTGAGCTTCGGCAAAATCAAGAAAATCGTAAATACTGATTGTTTTCGGAATAATTTTTTCGTAAACCACAAATGAACCGCCGTGCGATTCTTCTTCTGCTACAACAACATTTGTCTGTGGAAGTTCGAAACCAAAAATAACTGCAACAGTAGGCATTGCGAAGAAATTCACAAAGACAAGCAGTACCAATATGTTCCAAAATTTCCTGATAATCCTAATATTTTGAATTGCAAAAATACGGAAATCCTGACAAACTTTCCTAAATTTCAATAGATAACATCTAAATATTAACAAACTTTAATACTAATTATCTATTTTAAAGAGTTATTTAACCCGTTTTTTACTTCAATCCGGCGAATAAACCGGAGTTTATGCGTATGTTTCTTAAGATCCCGGTTATAAATTCCGGCAGTGTCCAGCTGGTCTTTTCTCACTTTCCCAAAGCAGTGCACCACTTCGCTGCTGTTCAGCACAACTCCCACATGATTGATCTGTCCGTCTTCATCCTCGAAAAATGCAAGATCACCATCTGCGCTTTCACCAAGAAAGTCAAGAACCTTTCCGTGCTCCGCCTGTTCCGTAACTGTACGCGGCAGTTTGTAACCGGTAACTTTAAATATCAGCTGTACAAAAGCGGCAGCGTCCGTTCCAAAAAAACTTCTGCCACCTTGCATAAACGGCACATTCAAAAATTTTAAGGCGAGGTCTGCAATATTACTGCGCTCTCCAGTTTCAGTTATTTTTTCTTTGGGAATTTCGGAACCAATCGAAAGTAAAACCGCTCCCTGCTGCATTTCAACAGATTGATAAGGAACTGTGATGACTGTTTTCTCAGTTTCAGTTTCAGGCTCAAGACACTGAAAATCGACGAAGCCTTCAGTTCCATCAAAATCAGTTCGAATATGCGCGAAATTCAGCTCTTTACCCGTTACTTCACAGGTTTCACCAAACAGCATTTGTGAAATCATTACCGACTGATTCGAAGCTTCAGCCATCACGGGAAGCACGGATACTTTAGTTTGATATTTCATCATTTCTGAGCAAACGCGTAATTAATGCAGACTATTTCTTACGAAGAAGATTTACACCGTCGCGAACAGGTAAGATCAGGCTGTCGAAATCCGGATCAGCGGCGATAAGACGGTTCAGTTCCTGAATTTTCTGCGTGGAAAGCTGTTTGGGATCTTCATCCAGAACTTTTCCGTACCACAGCACATTATCAAAAATAACAACCGCACCGGAATTCAGTCTCCTTTTTAAAAGGCGGAAATATTCCACGTAATTCTCCTTATCCGCATCAACAAAAACAAAATCAAAAAAATCGTTGGTTTCCTGCAGAAATTCTTTCGCATCCTGAAGCCTGAATTCAATCTGCTCTCTGAAACTGCTTTCTGCAAAATATTTCTTTGGCAAATAGGCCAGATCTTCATTTATATCGAGCGTAATCAGGGTCCCGTCTTTCTGCAGACCTTCCGCCATGCAAAGTGCAGCATATCCGGTGAAAGTTCCTATTTCCAGAATTTTTGAAGGTCTCAGGATTTTAGAAATAATGGTCAGCAATCTTCCCTGCTGATATCCTGAAATCATATGTGGCTGGGTGGTTTTCTGATAGGTCTCTTTCCGCAGATTTTTCAACAGCTCGGGTTCAGCCGATGCATGCGTTTCCAGATAGCGGTCCATTTCCGGCATATTTTCTTCGAAAAAACTCATATTAACCTTCTTTGTTGCCCAAAAATAGGCAAATCTAAATTAATACCTTTGTGAAATGCTGCCTTTGAACAAAGAGAATTTCCTGCACCAATTACCGGAGTTTAAGATTGCGAACTGCAAATTTTTACTTGCAGTAAGTGGCGGTGTAGACTCCATGGTTTTACTGGATCTTTTTATGAAATCCAACCTGAAATTCGAAGTTGCGCATGTTAATTACCGACTTCGTGGCGACAGTTCCGATAAAGATCAAAAGCTGGTGGAGCTGGTTTGTAAAAAAAACGGACTGACACTGCATATTCATCAGGTTCCTGACCAGGAAAAACCTGAAAACTCCGTGCAGTTGTGGGCCAGAGAAATCCGTTATCGTTTTTTCAGGGAAATTATGGCTGAAAGCCAACTCGACTTTCTCATTACTGCCCATCATCTGAATGACCAGCTTGAGACATTCCTGATCAATCTTTCGCGCGGAACGGGAATCAGAGGTCTTACGGGAATTCCGCAAAATGACAACCGGATACTGCGTCCGCTGAATTCTTTTACAAAAAAACAAATAACTGATTATGCCGAAATCAATAACGTTGCGTTTCGCGAGGATGAATCGAACGAAAAAACAGATTACCTCAGAAACCGCATCCGCCACAGAATAGTGCCCGAACTTATTGATCTGAACCCGGATTTTCTCGTAAATTTTTCAGGTACAATTGATAAACTGAGCCAAACTGCTGATTTTCTCGGCAAACAGTCCGAAGAAATCTACGGGGATTTGGCTAAAGAGCAAAACAATGCCGTTATTCTGGATAAAAAAAAACTGAAACAGCAACCGGACTTAATCAGGTTCGAAATTCTCCGCAAATTTGGTTTTGAAAGCGATACGGAAATCAGAAAAATTTTCGGCGCTGAGACCGGAAAAACATTTCAGAATTCTGCGTACAAACTTGTGGCTGACCGTGAACAGCTGGTCATCACGAAAACAGACGACGCCGAACATTTCACAGAACAGGTCCTTGCAGAAACCGGCACAAATGAAATATCACTGGCGGGATTTTCCACATTTCCTGAGTTCGGAATGCGCACAAAGGAATGGTGCTTCAACAAAAAAGCGCTGCAGTTTCCATTACGCATCCGGCTTCCGAAATCCGGAGACCGTTTTTTCCCTGTTGGTTTTTCGGGAAGCAAAACAGTTTCAAAATTCCTTAAGGATGAAAAAATGCCTATTTTAGCGCGGCTGGAAATCCGTCTGCTTTGCGACGCTGAAGATCGGGTTTTAGGGGTAATTCCTCTCAGACAGGATTGCAGATTCTCCATAGAACGGGAGTCGGAAGACAGCTTCAAAATAAAATTCTAAAATCGCGCGTTTATAATAACTTATGTAAACGCTAAAAATATATGCTGATGTTCAGGAAGAAATTCTTTTTTTCTCTTTTCCTTTTAATGATCGCTGCTTTGTCGGCACAAATCAAAGATCCTGTAAAATTAAAGTTCGACGTTACGCCTGCCGGCGAAAATATGTACGAGGCAGTAATTACTGCGACGATGGAAAGCGGATGGCACATTTACTCCAAGGATCTGCCACCGGACAGCGGAATTCCGACGGAACTTCTGGTAACTTCGAAAGACGGGATCGACCTGATTGGCGGTACTGTGGAAGTGGGAAAAAAACACGATGAATTTTCGGAAGCTTTTGGCGCTCAGATTGTTTACTACTCCAATTCGGCAAAATTCAAACAGAAATTCCGGCTGAAAAACCCTTCAAAGGCTGCTACAATAGTCGCGGAATTCACCTATCAAACCTGTGACGACCGCGTTTGCCTGGCTCCAAATACCATAGAATTCGAAAAGAAACTGGCTGTGGGAACAACTGCGGAAACAGCAACAACACCTACAGAAGCAGTCACCGATATTCAGACCGCAGATTCAGCTGTTGCGCAGGTTTCAGCTGATACGCTGCTCACAGCGACACCGGTTTCCGCTGGAACTGATTTTGCGAAACTGGATCCCAAAAATCTGAAAATCAGCAGCATAGATATTAATAATCCACTGACTGACTGTGGGAACACGAAAGAAAAAAAATCAGAAAGCTTCCTTACTTATCTTTTCCTCGGATTTATCGGGGGTTTGATCGCATTGCTTACTCCATGTGTATTTCCGATGATTCCGCTTACGGTTTCCTTTTTCACGAAAGGAAAAAAAGACAAGGCAAAAGGAATCAGAGATGCGATGCTTTACGGATTGTTCATTTTCTTCATCTTCACGGCACTCAGTATTCCGTTTCACCTGGTTGACGGAATTGCAGGAAATATTTTCAACCAAATCTCAACTTCGGTCTGGCTGAATCTGTTCTTCTTTGCGATTTTCATGTTTTTTGCGTTCAGTTTCTTTGGATACTACGACATTACACTGCCGAGCTCCATCGCAAACAAATCGTCTCAGGCAGAAGAAGCAGGAGGTGCTGTCGGAATTTTCTTCATGGCATTAACACTTGTTATTGTTTCATTCAGCTGTACCGGTCCGATTCTCGGATCGTTGCTGGGCGGCGTAATTACAGGCTCGGCAGACATTCCGATGCTTCTCACATTTGCACTCGCAGGTTTCGGACTGGCCTGGGCAATCGTTTTTGGTTTACTGGCACTTTTTCCACAGGCTTTGGCGAGTTTGCCAAAATCCGGTGGCTGGATGAATACGGTAAAAGTGGTTCTCGGCTTTGTGGAACTCGCACTTGCACTGAAATTTTTATCAAAAGCCGACCTTGTTTCGAAAACATTCCTGCTGAAACGCGAACTCTTTATTTTCCTTTGGATCGTAATAGCTATCGGTCTCGTATTATATCTGTTCGGACTGATCAGATTTAAACATGATGATAAAAATCCGAAAATTTCACCGGTACGGAAACTGTTCGGGGTGCTCGGAATCGGGTTTGTAATTTATCTTATTCAGGGATTGATTCCCGGAGACAGGCCAAAACTGCAGATGCTCTCAGGAATTTTACCTCCGCTGAACGTAAGTTATTTCCATGATGAAGAGGACGGAATACTTGGAATGAAGCCCGAACACGATTTCTTTAAGGCTATCGAAGTTGCACAACAGGTGAATAAACCAATCCTGATCGACTTTACAGGATACGGTTGCGAAAACTGCCGGAAAATGGAAGAATTTGTCTGGAGCGAACCGGACGTTTTACCAATTCTGCAGAATGATGTGGTTTTGACCTCTCTTTATGTGGACGACAAAGAAAAACTGCCGGAAGAACAGCAGACCAGAATTGATATGGGTGGCGGTCAGATGAAAAAAGTGACGACCATTGGTGATAAGTGGAGTATGTTTCAGGCGATAAATTTCAATGATAACACGCAGCCTGTTTACGTTTTGCTTACACCCGACGGAAAAGTAATTAATGATCCTTTTAAAGGTTATAACAGCGACAAAGAAGTTTTCAAGAAATTTCTGCAGTGCGGCATCAATTATTACAAAAACTCGCAGTAAATCTGTAAACCGGCAATCTCCTCATTTACTTTACTTTACAAAAAAGTAAAAAAATGAGAAAACTTGTTTTGATTTCTTCCTTTCTTATGTTCCTGTTTTGCTCCGAGAAGAAGACGGAAACCATCACTACGGACAGTCAGCCGGAAGTTATTGCTGATGAAATTGAATACAGCGACAGCCTGAATACCATTATTTACGATGAAGAAGACCGGCATGTTACCGAAAGTGCTGACACAGAAACTGTACTGAAAGATTTAAGCGGAAAACATTCACTTTCGCTTCAGTGGATCAGCTGGGAAAAGCCGGGCGTTGTAAACTTTACCAAAACCGCTCCGCGAGAGTATAAAATTTCCGGATCTCAGCAAAGAGGAAAAGATTATCTGAAAATTGACGGTGAAATACAACAGATTTCTGATGAAGAGCTTCAGTTCGAAGGAACGATAGAAACTTTTGTCGAGAATAATGGAGGGAAATGTCTGCGAACCGGACCACAACTTTTTCTGGTGACTCAAAACAGAAAATACTGGAGACTTCAGAATATGACGGAATGTTTTGGACTGACAGACTACGTTGACATTTATTTCTAAACAATCGTTTATGTAATCTTTAACAAATTTTAACTTTAGGCATTCTTATTGATTACAGATTTAAATATTCTTTACCGAATTCATTATGATATTCCCCGAATAGTATAATCCTAAAAATAAATTGAAATGGCTGAAGTAATGACCTCCGTAAAATCTCACGGCAAATCTTATTCAAAAAGGAAAAACATTCATGTAGATATGACGCCAATGGTTGACCTTGGTTTTTTACTCATATCATTTTTTATGCTGGTCACGAATTTCGCGAAACCAAATGTGATGGATTTGGGGTTGCCTGCAAAAGGACCGGTTCCTGTTCCGGTTGACATCGGCGAAAAGAATCAGGTCACTTTTATTCTCGGCGAAAACAATGAGGTTTTTTACTATCAGAAAGAAGCCGATCATTTAGTTTCGAGCGATCTTAAGTCTACAACACTGGAAGGACTTGAAGTGGCAAAACTGATTAAAGAATTAAAAAATTCAGCTCCGAAGCCGGAAATTTTTACCGTAATTATTAAACCTTCTGATGATTCAACGTATAAAAATTTCGTTGATGTAATGGATGAAATGGCCATTTCCGGACATGAAATTTACGGAGTAACCGACCTGAAACCCCACGAGAAACAGATTTATCACGAAATTTCAAACAAATAATCCCGGCAGAAACCGGGATTATTTATTTACTTCATTTCAGCTTTTACATTGTCAGCGTTGATTCCGTTTGTCACATTCTGAATTCCGTTTTTTTCGAGAATTTCTTTCGCCTGGCTGCTTCGGTTTCCGCTTCTGCAAAAAACCACTACGCCCGGCTTATTCTGAAATTCTGAAATTCTGCTGCTGATCTCGCCCAGGGGAATATTAATTGCTCCCGACACTGAACCGGCTGCGAATTCTGCAGGCGTTCTTACGTCAACAAGTATTGCTCCGTTTTGAAGTTGCTCCTTCACAACAGTTCGTTCCTGCTGTGCAGTCGCCGGAGAAGTACATGCTGAAACTCCCGAAAACAAGAGTGCCAAAACTAAAATGTTGAAAATATTTTTCATTCGTTTAATATATATTGTTTAATAAATAGAATTTATAAAAATAGACATTTGTAACAATTCTTTCAAATGAATTATTTCAGAATGACGTAATTTAGCAGTTCAGAATTTTCACAATGATCAAAAGTCCGCAGATTTCGAGATATCTCTTCTTCAGCCTTGCTGGATTATCTTTGCTGCCTTTTGTTTCACCGCCCCTCGCTTTGTTGCTCGGAATCGTTTTTGTAAATTTCATCGGTTCTCCGCACGAAAACACCGGAAATTACACGAAAAAAATCCTGCAGTACTCCATCATTGGTCTTGGTTTCGGAATCAATTACCGCGAAGCTTTAAGCGCAGGCAGTACCGGATTCATCTTTACGGTTTCTACCATTGCTGTGGTGATGGCGCTCGGTATTCTGCTCGGGAAAATATTCAAAATCGACAAAAATATTTCCAAACTCATATCTGTAGGAACTGCAATTTGTGGCGGAAGCGCTATTGCGGCGGTTTCACCTATTCTGAAAGCCAATAACCAGCAAAATTCTGTGGCGCTCGGAACTGTTTTCGTGTTGAATGCTGTTGCGCTTTTTACGTTTCCTGCAGTGGGTAATTTGCTTCATCTTTCGCAGACGCAGTTCGGAATTTGGTCGGCAATTGCAATTCATGACACGAGTTCTGTTGTGGGAGCTGCAAGCCGTTTCGGTCAGGAAGCATTAAATGTGGCAACTACTGTAAAACTTGCAAGAGCACTCTGGATTATTCCTGTGGCGCTGCTCTTTTCGCTGCTGACCAAATCTGAGGGGAAAGTGAAAATTCCGTATTTCATCGGTGGTTTTATTGCTGCTATTCTGCTTAATTCCTTCATTCCTTTTGTTGGAGGATTTGCGCCGTACATTTCTGATTTTTCGCGCGCAATGCTAAAAGTTGCACTGTTTCTGATCGGAACCGGCCTTTCTTTCAAAACATTTAAAGTAATCGGCATAAAACCTTTAATTGCCGGTGTTATTTTATGGTTCTTTATATCGGTGGTTTCGCTGTGGGCAGTAATTGAAACCGTCCATTCATAATTACCGACTTCTAGAAAAAACTTTTTACCCCTCAATTAAATGAAAAAAATTCTGATTCCTGTAGTGCTGATCACGCTGTTCTCATGCAAGAAAAACGTGGAAACCACTGAAACAAAAATGGCAGACACGCTCGCAAAAATTGATTCGATTAATGCGGCACGAACAAAATACAATGACAGCATCAAAATTCTGAACGACAAAAACCGTTTTGCGGATCTCAGCGGTACGCATCAGTTAAGTTACACCGGAGACAATGCAAAATTTTCCGGCACGGTAGAAATGTCTAAAACCGGCCAGGACGAATACGATGTGAAAGGAAGTGCATCTTCATCTGCAAACCGGTTGAACCTGGACGGAAAGATCAAACGCGTATCCGCCAAACATCTGAATTTCGAAGGAAAAATTTCGCAAAAAATTGGTGGTTCATCCTACACCAGAACCAGAAAAACAACATTTCTCGATGAGGGAAAAGGAAATTACTGGCGCCTGCAGGACAAAGTAAACGGTGATGGTTTTATCGAATATATCGATATTCACAAGTAACCTTAATTGAAATTTTTGAGTAAATTTGAGAATGCTCAATTATGAAATAAGCGGCAAAGGCGTCGAAAACCTCGTTTTGCTTCACGGATTTATGGAAAACCTTCTGATTTGGGAACAAATGGAAGAATTTCTGTCGAAAAAATTCCGCCTCATCAAAATCGATTTGCCCGGACACGGAAGGAGCGACATATTAGGAGAAGTTCATACCATGGAACTGATGGCCGCCGAAGTGGACAAAGTAATTTCCAAATTAAAACTCGAGAAATTTCACTTACTGGGACATTCAATGGGTGGCTACGCTTCGCTTGCCTATGCCACAGAATTCGGTGAAAAACTCAAAAGTCTTACGCTCTTTTTCTCCACCTTTTTTCCTGATGATGAAGAAAAGAAAGAGCAGCGCCGGAAAAGTTTCCGCATTATTAGCGAAAACTATAAAACCTATGTAAATGCGGGTGTTCCGAATCTTTTCAATCCCAATGAAAAGGATATTCTCGAGGGAAAAATAGAACTGGCAAAAGAAATTGCGCTTTCACAGAAAACCGACGGAATTCTGGCCGCAGTAAAAGGTATGATTGAGCGGACCGACAAGAAAGAAATCCTTGAAAATCTGGATGCAAAAATTCTGGTAATTGCCGGAAAACATGATAATGCCGTGAAAACCGATGTGATGATCAGTGCACTTCCTGATAAAACAAACATCAAATCCTACGTTCTGGATTGTGGCCATAATGGCCACTGGGAAAAGCCGGAAATCTGTGCTGCGATTATCAACACAGAACTGCTGCACAATCTGCCAAAGCACTTCGTTTTCTAAATTTCAAAATCGTTTACCATGAGAATTTCAACTGTCGCTTTGTTTCTGCTGATGTTTTTCTCATGTAAAAAAGAAAATCTCTCTCCCGCGCAAGATCATGAGGTAACTACAGTTACAGCTCAGC
This sequence comes from Bacteroidota bacterium, assembly GCA_023460855.1. Lineage (GTDB taxonomy): Bacteria > Bacteroidota > Bacteroidia > Flavobacteriales > Weeksellaceae > JAEWOS01. Next base: position 48,305 of record JAEWOS010000004.1, read on the forward strand.
AAACTAAAGATACCGTTGAAACTGCAACGGTTGATTCTTTAATTGATACGAGTCAGATTGTGGAAGTTTATACCTACCATGATGAATTATGTGAATACAGAGGCATCTATAACCCTGCAAAAGTAAGTAAGACTCAGCTTGAAAATGCGTTTGCACTCTGGCAGAATAAATACACCAGTCTTCCGTCGCCCGGCATTTATTATTTAGAGGCTCTGCCAAAATTCCGCCGGGAAACCGATACTTATTTACAGAATATTCAACAGCAATACAATGAGCAGAAAAACATCCTTATAAAAATGGATTTACCGCCAACCGCATTCTGGCAGAACGTCCGGAAAACGGATTTGCGGACTTTAGAAGATGTTTATTCCTATTATGCCACAGAGGCGAAGGCGTTCAGCGATCCCGCAGAACTGAAAAAATCCAGATTCTCAAAAGCATGTCAGAAATACGTTACCGCGCTGAATTCTGATGAACAAACGCTTAGAAAAGCATGGGAAAACCACATCGAATTCCAGGCTTCCAGGAACGGAGATCCCGAAAAAGTACGTTCAGATTTCCGAATCGAAAGCGCATCTTCAGAATTCAGGGATTATGCCATGATCGACCTGATCACATTCGGCTGGGGAAACTGCGTAAACGATCAAATACCCCGCGTGGAAAGAAACGAGAAAATGTACCGGGAATTTGAGAATCTATTCGAAAAAACAGAAACGGTGGATTGCGATGAACCCTAGAAATCCTCCTCCTCGACTTTTTCTTTGAAATCGTCGATTGTTTCGTAAATATCTTTATAATATCTGCCGCCTGCAGCATTTATGTGTCCGCCGCCGTTAAAATATTTCCTGGCAAACTGGTTCACATCAACGGTATCTTTGGAACGGAATGAGATCTTAATAAAATTCTCATACAGATCTTCCATAAAAAATGCGGACATTTTTGTGCCGAGAATACTAAGACCATAATTCACAAAACCTTCCGTATCGCCTTTTTCAAAACCGTATTGTTGCAGTTCGGTACGCTTTAACCACAAAACTGCCACTTTTCCGTCCTTCACGAGTTCTATTCTGCCCAAGATAAGTGCGAGCAACTGTAACCTCGAAACCGTATTTGTATCCCACGTGCTCGAAGTAATTGCAGCCGGATCTGCCCCGTGTTCAATTAAATGAGCGACGATTCTGTGTGTTGTGGCAGAAGTCGAACGGAAACGGAAACCACCGGTGTCCGTCATGATTCCGGTATAAAGGCAGTCTGCAATATCTTTGTTAACCAGTTTCTCCTCCTCCATCGCTTCGATGAAATGATAAATCATCTGGGAAGTTGCCGGAATTGAAGTGTCGGAATAAACGAAATCGAAATCATCAGGCTGCTGATGATGGTCAATCAGGATTTTTTTTCCTTTTGCCTTGTCAATCCACGGACCCACAAGTTGCCCGGCGCGGTGCGAAGCATTAAAATCCAGAATAAAAATAACATCTGCGTCAAAGATTCTTTCAGCTGCCTTTTTACGCTTGTAATCGGCTATCGTAATCTTCTTTGCGTCAGGCATCCACTTCAAAAATTTTGGAAAATCGTTCGGCACTACAATCTCTGCATCGAGACCTTTGTTCGCCAGATAATGCCTGAGTCCGAGAGACGAACCGATTGCATCACCATCCGGATTGAAATGCGTAAGGATGACGATTTTGTTTTCAGGAACAAGAAGTTGATTGATGTCGAGAAGTTCTGCAGCAGTAAACATTCAATAGAAATATTAAGGGCCTCAAAGATAAGTTTTTTAAGCCTGACCTTTGCCGCAGCGCGAATAATCAGTTATTTTTGCAACATTATGTAACACCGCAGCAGTTTTTTCAGAATTAATTTGCGGTGAACAAAAAATTTAGTACTTTTGCGGTCTGAAAAATCAAGAAGTTTCATAACTAAAAATATTAGCAATGAGCAAAAGAACATTCCAGCCATCCGAAAGAAAGAGAAGAAACAAGCACGGTTTCAGAGAAAGAATGTCCACGCCAAACGGCAGAAGAGTTTTGGCTGCAAGAAGAGCGAAAGGCAGAAAGAGTTTGACCGTTAGTGCTGTACGCGCTAAGAGATAATTCTTGTATTATCATAAACGATGATGCTTGGAAAAGAAATTTTTCAGGCATTTTTTGTTGTTAAAGTTTCTAAAATTGAAGATAAAGACCAGATTTTTATTTTATTTTTGAAGCTGATCAATCAATATTTTTCAACCATCAATATTTAAGGATGCCTCACAGACACGACACCGGCGAAAACATCATCAATCTGTCCAACGCAACCGTAGCACAGAAAAATTTCACCGTTCTTCATAATGTGGATCTTCATATCAAAAAAGGGAAATTCTGCTACCTGATCGGGAAAACCGGTTCCGGGAAAAGTTCACTGTTGAAAACCCTTTACGGACATATTCCTTTGGCAGGAGGTCAGGGAAATGTGGCAGGTTACGACCTTGCAAAACTTAAAATGGGACAAATCCCGGACCTCCGACGAAAGCTCGGAATCGTATTTCAGGATTTTCAGCTGCTGCCAGACAGAACCGTGGAAAAAAATCTGAAATTCGTTCTTCTGGCAACAGGCTGGACCGATGCGAAAAAAATTGAAGACAGAATCAATGAAGTTCTGGGCAGTGTGAATATGAAATCGAAGAAACACAAAATGCCGCACGAACTTTCAGGAGGAGAACAGCAACGTGTTGCCATTGCACGCGCACTGCTGAATCATCCGGAACTTATTCTGGCGGATGAGCCGACCGGAAACCTCGATCCGGAGACTTCGAACGAAATTATGACACTGATGAAGCGTGTAGCGCAGGAAAACCATGCTGCAGTAGTGATGGCAACCCATGATTATCATATGATTCAGAATTTTCCGGGTGAAGCGATCCGTTGCGAAGACGGCCGCGTTCATGTACTTGATACTGCGGAACTTTTCGAATAAATTATTTTCCGAATACATGAAACTCTTTGGTGAGTTCAAGATATTGGTCCGAGTATTTTCTCGGACTTTTTTCTATCACGAAAGTTTCCACAGTCAGATCCTGTCTGTTTTTTGAAAACTCTAGAATATTCCGCTTCATTTCGCCATCCTGAATTCCGTAAATATCAATCTTCCTGACTGGAAAAAGGTTATAAGCACGTCCGGCTTTTTGGTAAAGCCCAGCCTGATCGGCCGGAATAATCACCGAAATCCTTCCATTTTCTGCAAGAAATCCTGCTGATTTACAGAGAAAAGTTTCTGCATCCAGTTCAAGCGTTTGCCTCGCAATGGTATCTTTAAGCGAATCATTAGGCTCAAAAAAAGGCGGATTACAGACGATTAAATCAAATACATTTTCGTACTTAAATGATTTATAATCAACATGATGCAAGGACAGTCTTTCTGCATACACAGATTCCTCAAAATTCGATTGTCCAAGTTCAGCTGCCGCTTCAGAAATATCGATGGCAAGAATTTTTGCACCAGGATTTCTCTGAGCGATCATCAAAGAAATGAGACCGCTTCCGGTTCCAACTTCCAGAACATTCTTGGCTCCTTTAACACTACACAGCGCTCCGAGCAGAACACCGTCGGTTCCTACACGAAAAACCTCACTATTCTGACGAACGGAAAACTGCTGAAATCTGAACGGTTTTATGGTAAAAATTTCTGCAAACTTATTAATTTAAAGGTTAGTCCCTTATATTTGTAACATTACAAAATTTGATCATAAACATTTTTATGGGTTTAAAGATTGACATTCACAGTTTTTCATATAAAAAGGGAGGCATCCCGAAAGATGACACCGGAAACGGCGGAGGTTTTACTTTTGACTGCCGCGGAATTCTGAATCCGGGACGGCTCGAAGAATTTAAGATTCAGACTGGCAAAGACACAGGCGTACAGGAATTCCTGCACAGCAGAACAGAGATGCCCCGCTTTCTGGAACTGGTGAAGGAACTCGTTTCCATCTCGATCGACAATTATCTGTCGCGCGACTTTGAACATCTTCAGATCAATTTTGGCTGTACCGGCGGACAACACCGTTCCGTTTACTGTGCAGAGCGGATCAGTGAATTTATCCGGGAAAAATATCCGCAGGTAGAAATATCGGTGCATCACGACGAGCAGCCGCAACTGAATCATCAGGCATAGAACAATGAAAGCTCTGATATTTGCGGCCGGAAAAGGCACGCGACTGAAACCATTTACCGATCATCATCCTAAAGCGCTGGCAAAAGTGAACGGCATTCCGTTGCTTGAAAGAAATATCCGTTATCTGCAGAGCTATGGCATCAATGATTTTGTAATCAACATTCATCATTTTGGCGAACAGATTGTCGATTTTCTGAAAAAAAATGATTCTTTCGGCGCCAGAATAGAAATTTCTGATGAAAGCAAAGAATTACTGGAAACCGGTGGCGGACTGGTATTTGCGCGCGACTTTCTAGATAATAATGAGGATTTCCTGATTATGAATGCCGACATTCTCACGGATCTGAACATCGATGAGTTTGTAAAATACCACAGCGAAAATGAAGATTTTGCTACTTTAGCGGTTTCGGACCGTGACAGTTCAAGGAAGCTATTATTTAATCCGGATATGATTCTGAAAGGATGGATGAATGTGCAGACCGGAGAACAGCGTCTCGCAGAATTTAACAAAGGATTTAAAGCACTGGCTTTTAGCGGAATACATTGTATCAGTCCTGAAATATTTACAAAAATCAAGAGAAAAGGCAAGTTTTCCATCATGGAAGAATATCTGGACCTGATGAAGACGGAACGAATCCACGGATTCAAACACAAAAGTATTCTGGTTGATGTCGGAAAACCGGAATCCGTTCTGGAAGCAGAACAGCATTTTAAGTAAAAAAGAAAATTTATGAGTAAAATACAGCGCGGCAAAGGCCTTACGAAAGAAATATCCGGACCTACTTTCGAATTCGATCAGCGTGTTCAGAGCCATTTCGACGAAAAAACGTGGGATGAAAAGCTGACCAAAGACAGCTGGATGGTTTTCAAAACGATGGCGGAGCTGGTTGACGGCTATGAAAGAATGGCGAAAATCGGACCGTGTGTTTCTATTTTTGGTTCGGCAAGGCTTACGCCGGAAAGCAAATATTACCAGATGGCTGTGGATATTGCCGAAAAAATTACAGAAATCGGCTTTGGAATCATCACAGGCGGCGGTCCGGGAATTATGGAAGCCGGAAATAAAGGTGCAAGAAATGCGGGCGGAAAATCGATCGGGCTTAATATCGACCTTCCTTTTGAGCAGCATTTCAATCCGTATATCGACAAAAATTATTCGATGGACTTTAATTACTTCTTTGTGAGAAAAGTCATGTTTGTGAAATATTCACAGGGTTTTATTGTAATGCCGGGCGGTTTCGGAACGCTGGATGAATTTTCAGAAGCAATCACGCTGATTCAGACTGCAAAAATCGCACGCTTCCCTATTGTTCTGGTAGGAAGCGAGTTCTGGAGCGGCTTGCTGGATTGGTTTAAGAATACCCTTCTTAACAACGGAATGATCTCTGAAGAAGACTTGCATCTGTACAGAATTGTGGACACTGCAGAAGAAGCAGCCGAGCATATTCGCGCATTTTACGAGAAGTACTCAATCAGTGTGAATTTCTAATTGGCATATAATTTGACCTTAAACGGACAACTGCCACGCAGTTATTAAAAATAGAATGCAAATGAAAAAATTTTTATACATATTTGGATTTTTAACAGTTTTTGTGATGATGAGTTTCGCTGCAGCAGATTTTTATTCCTCAATGACGAAGGTTGATTATGTTGAAGGAAGCAAAACCTTAAAATTTACAACCAAGCTTAACACCAGCCACGTTTCTGATGCGATTAAGATTCATCCGAACACTGCAGGCTTCGAAGCTGAGGTAAAAAAATACGTGAACAACAACTTCGATGTATTCATCAACGGATCGGCAAAGACGCTTACTTTCACAGGAAGCCAGGTAAATGGTGAATCTGTGTGGGTTTATTTTGAGACAGGAGGCGTTGTTGCTATTGACCGCATCAGAATAAAGAACACGATTCTTTTGGGAGCATTTCCAAGGCAGCAGAATCTGCTAAATATCGCGTACAAAGGCCAACAGAAAACGATGAATTTCCAAAGAGGGAAAGAGGTAAATGAAGTAACTTTCTAACAATCCCTCTTCAGAATAATTTATTGCCGGCAAGAAATTGACCGGCTTTTTTGTACGCGGCCGGTAATCATCGAAAGCGCTGTTTTGATTGTCGTATTTAACACAAAGGGCATACGCAACTGCTGCCAAACACGATTGAAACTAGGAAATGGTTTCCCAGTTACATCAATTCCTAAATGAAATGAATACTACTATCAACTAAACTGTATTCTGTTCAGAGTAAAGGTGCATTGATACCCACAAAAAAAGCGACCGGACAATGCCGGTCGCTGCTCAATTAAAACGATTGGTGAATTACTTCGCCACAATCTTGACATTGTCTATTTCCCAAGTCGCACCATCCATTGCAGTAGATGTATACTTGAAGGCAATCGAAACGTTTTTGTTCAGGAACTGATTCAAACTGATGTTCCCGGAGTTAACCCATTGACCGAATCCGCCCTGAGTATCGAGAATCGCAGGAAGCTGAACCCAGTTCGTCGTTGCAGGATCGCCGGTGTAGTTATCGGTAGCATACACGATAATATCATCTCCACCGTAATTTCTGTCAGATTCAAATGACAGTGTTGCCTGCGAATAGTTGTTCAGGCTGATCGGTTTTGAAATTAACCAGTCTTCATTTTCAAAATTTCCGCCGTCGTATCCGGACATAACAACGCAAGGTGCCGGATTTCCAAAATTCTGAATATTCCATACCTGCGCACCGGATTTGGAAACATTATACCAACCTGCAAGAGTTCCGCTGAACGTTTCATTGAAAATTGCCACAGCAGGAGCAGTTCCGTCGCATCTGTTGTTATCGAAGTCCGCATGTACCTGTTTTGGAATCCAAAGCTGGTATTCCGGTGGATTACCGTTTGTTGGGACAAAGTAACTCAGGATCGCATAGATATCACCGTTTCCTTCATCAACATGTACTTTAGCAAAATCTGCAAAGTTGCTGGTTCTTAATTTAATGGTATTGCCGGCGCAATCTTCAAGCGTGCGGTTTTGAGCGAAATTTCCCGGAGCATAAGCCTGGCCTAATTCGGAGTCGATAAACTGTACATTTTTAATTTTGATCCAACGACCGATATCGCTTTGCGTAAGCTGTGTGATAGTTCTTTCGGTTGGAATCACATTCTGAATTGGCGTTGCCGTATCAAAAAAGTGTTTGTACATCTGATTTTCTTCCAGGTTCCCCAAATTACCGTTAAACAGACCGCCCAATTGAATTTCGCCGTTCCTGTTACCGATATAAAGATCCTTCAGCTTGATTTTCAGTTCATTTCCAACAATAAAGCGTGGATCCTGATACAGATTCGTTTTGTTAACGTTCACTTTAATACCGCCTGTAGCATCTTCAATATAGAAATATTTGTACAGGTTACCCGTTTGATCATTTGCTGTTACGATACCTTTAATATATGCATCAGCCGTAATTTGCTGGAAAGCACCGGTAGTATGAAGGGTTTTCGCTTGCGCAATTGTCATTTCAGTTCCCATTGAAGCAGGAGTACACGGATCTGCAGCAATACCGTCCTTTCTTGGAAATTTGGTCATATCAGCTACATCGGCGAGTCTGTTCAGATAAATTTGCCAGGTGTTGTTGAATTTGCTCAGAACCCCGATAAGATTACCTTTCCCAGAAGGCATCATATTATTCGCAAACGATGCAAAACCACTGTTTCTGACTACACGCGTTGTTGAGGACATTGTCGGGTCGTTGATCTGTCTGTCAACACTTACACCGTCCGGTGCAAAAACACTACACAGGTTTTTAGCATCGAATTCTGCGTCAGGAACTACGATAAGTGCCCCGATCAAAGCTTCCTTTCCCGGCATACCCTGAAGTGTCATCGGTAATGGCTTCATTTCAGTAGCTGCAGCACAGGATCTTAACAGTGCGCCGCTAACTTTAGCTTCCGGAATTCTTCCGAAACTGGAACCGGTCATATAACCAAGCTGTTTTACACCGCCATAAGTTCCCATTGCAAGACCTTTCAGTTTTACATAAACTTTGGAACCTTGTGAAAATTGTGCATAGGTGCTCACCGCGTCAATACTGATTACAAAACCGTGCGTTGGATTTTCAGGTGCATTCTGCAGATAGATGGTTTTGTAAATATTACCGCTTTCATCTGAAGAGGAAACGTATCCTTCAATAATGGCATCAGAAGTAATAGTGGTATTCTGAGGCAGATTTTTAGCATCTGCCAGAGTCATTGTCGGCGTTAGTTCGCCACATTTGTATCCGTTCAGATCCGGAGTGTCATATTTATCATCATGAACGCACGACGCCAGTGTAAGCGCTGCAAACAGGATGAAAAAGTATCTTAAAATTGATGTATATTTTTTCATATCATTGATTTTGTTAGAATCTTAAATAAACGTTAGCGAAGAAAGTAGTTCCTCTGTCATACCAAAGTTTTGGTCCAAAGAACGGCGTAGCACGTTCCGAATCCTGCAGTGCTTCGATGTAGTTGGACTTTCTGCCCTGTTCGAAACCTCCGGTAATATAATCCCTGTTGTTCAGGATATTGTTCACACTTAAACTGATCCCTAATCTGTAGCCTCCAATCAGGAATGATTTTCCTGCGTTGGCATTCAGCATAAACTGATCGTCGAATTTCGTTTGCTGCAAGAGCGTGTTCACCATATCCTGGGTTACCATGGTACCGTTGTAATAATAGTTGTCGCCGGTAGCAGGATTTCTATAGAAATTGGTTGTTCTGTTCAGTGCAGAAAAATCCAGATAGCTGTCCATCAGATAATTGGCAGATGCCCCGATCCACCAGTATTTCGGACTATTATACTTTAACTGCAAGGTAAAAGCTTTCTGCGGCGTGCCGGCAACTTTATATCCTTTCAGATTTGCCGGGCCCATAGGTTCAAACCCCTGTGTTCTGTTCACCTGATCGGCCGTATAGAAGACATTAGGATTGTTTGTAATAGTATAATCGCCGATTGAAGCCGCGGCAAGCGCATTGATGGTTGGGGTAATCTTCCAGTCAACACCGGCTTCAATTCCCATATAACGTCTGTCAATTCCTGCCAGAATTTCGGTAACGAAAAGGTCATTGGTGCCACCGTCTGCCTGTTCTGCGTAATAACGAGCGACATCAGTTCCATTATTCATGGTGGTATAATAACCGGAAAGCCTCAATTTCAAAATCTGCCCTCTGGAAATGAAGCTTATCTCATTGGAGTTGATGATCTGATTCTGCAGTTGCGGCGTTCTGAAATTATTGGTACGCGGATTCACAAAAATTTCGTTGAGTGTGGGCGCCAGTGTAAATAAAGTTCCGTTGTAAACCAGGAAGTTTCGTCCGTCGATACGGTAAGTCACTCTTCCTTTTACACCGGCATCAAAAGCTTTATAGATATCACTTTCGCCGTACGAGTCATTTAAATAAATATGGTGTCTGAAGTCTCCTATACGCTGAGACTCGCTGTATGCACCAAAGATGGAAGCCACGAAATTCCATTTCTCCAGATCTACCTCCGTTCCGGCATGCAGATTATAGCTGTCGCGGTGAAGTTCGTATGAATACTGCGTACGGTCTCCTTCTCCTACTTGGATCGGACCGTCGACATCAAATGGCTGGTCGCCCCCGAATGCGTTCAGGTTCGAGGCAAAATTAGCACCAAGTAAATCCTTCACTTCCCGGAAATTATCAGAAATTAAATTCTGATACGCGAAATTCAGGTTCAGTTTCCAGTTTGGCTGCAGCTGTGTATCGAAATGCGAAATAAAGTTGAAAGTCTTATCTTCATTAACGTCCTCCACAATGGTGTAAATGGCACCACGATCTACTCCATTAGCGTTTTTATTCAGTTGGTTTGCCAGGTAAAGCTGGTTCCAGTTGATCTGGCTAACATTCTGGTCATTCTGCCAGCTGTTTACCAAAGCATCGTACTGTGCCTGCTCGTTTGCGGTAATCACTTCGCCGCCTTCACTGTTCGGTTGCATATAGGCATCAAACCAGAAACTCGGCAGTTTTCTGTAGTAGGTAGGGTTTGGATCTGGGCCGTGGAACCAGTCCAGCCTGCTTCGTCCGTCGCGGCCAAACTGATAGGAAACAGTGTTATTCCAGTTGCTGGTTTTTCCGAGTTTAAGATAATCTGTAAGCTGGAACACCGGCTCAAACATCTTTCTGATGCGCGAATTTCTTTTCTCACCATCCTGCCAACCCCAGTAAGAGTTGTAGTTTTTTCCCATCAAATCGTAAGCTTCTTGAGTATTTGGCGAGTTTGAAGCTCTGTAAGTTGGAGCTCCGAAAGCAGTAAGATTGATTGCGTGTCTGTCGCTGAACTGTTTCTCAATAGCAGCAAAATATGCGTAAGAATCCTGATATGTTCCGTCGATAATTCCGCGGTCTGCCCATCTTCTACTGGCAGAAAGGGTGAAAGCCCAGCCATTTTTGGTAAGTCCGGACCCGTAAGTTGCCATTACACGGTGGAAATAACTTCTGTTGGTAAAGGAGTACGCCAGTGAAGTCTGGTTTCTGAAACTTGAAGCTCTGGTATTGTAATAAGCCACACCTCCCAGATTTCCGAATGTAAATTCCGAAGGGTTGATATTATCTACAAATTCGTACGGATAACGTGTAATATCATTCAGACCTCCCCAGTTGCTGAACTCAATCTTACCGTCGTCGTTTTTCGACATCGAAACACCGTTAAACAGCACATCTTCGTAGCGGTTTTCAACACCTCTTGGCCTGAACCAGTACGCACCAAGTTCAAAAGCTGCGATGTTTGCGAAAGCATCTCTACCGGAACTCAGAAGTCCTAAAGTAGGCTGCATGCTGGAACCTCCGTCTTCGGTGTCTGCTGCCGAATCGTCGATTACAACAATTCCGGCTTCTACCGAAGTTCTCACCAGGTTGATGATCCCAAGATCTTTTCTCTTTTCACCTTCCGTTACGTTAAATTCGATAATTCTCGCATCGAAATTTGGCCGTGAAACAGTGATGGTGTAATTTCCGGGCATCAGATCCACGAACTGGAAATAACCGATTTTGTCGGCAACCTGATCGTTGGTCGACTCAGAAAGATCAATTTCTGCATTCTCTATCGCTTTGCCTTCCTGATCCTGCACGTAAGCGTAAACTGTAGTCTGCGCGTAATAAAAACTTGCCGGAAGCAAAGTAAACAGAGAGATTAAGGATAATTTTTTTATCATTTCTTCACAATATTTTTCCTGCTATTCCCCAGAATTTTTGGGACTACAAATTTAGAACTTTATTTGATTAAGTTACAGTATTTTAACACATTGATATTAATCATGAATATTAATAAATTATGAACAAACACCGGCCGCGTTTAACACTGTTATCGATTTGTAATCTTAATGTAAAATCAATGATGCCTGCAGGTTATTTAAAATAACTAATTTTGGCGCTGAAAAAAGTAACTGTATAATGAAAAAAATTTTTCTTTTTGCTGCGATGATCTGCTTCGGAATGATCTATTCGCAAAAACAGGTAAAAAGAGCTGCTGTAGCTTTTATGAATGTGGAAAACCTGTGGGACACCATTCCTTCAGCAGATTATATCGACGGAACTAAGGATATTAGCAATCCGGCTTTCCACAGAAGCGTTCCCCTGGATTCCCTGCCTTTACTTGCAACAACGGAAGAATACAAAGGTGAATGGTCCAACGATTTACTGGTTGGTAAAAAAGTAATAAGACACCAGATCCTTGCTGAAGAATTTACTACGGAAAGCGGCAAAAGATGGGGAACAAAATTCTACAACCAAAAACTGAAGAATCTGGCTCAGGTGATTTCAGAACTCGGCCGCAACTATACAAACGACAATCCTGCTGTGGTAGGCCTGATAGAGGTGGAAAACAGAAATGTAATTGAAGACCTCATCAAACAGCCATTGCTCGCTAAAAGCAATTACGGTATTGTACATTACAACTCTTTTGACGCCAGAGGGATTGATGTAGCACTTATCTATCAGAAAAACCGCTTCCTGGTAACAGATTCCTATAAAAAAGAAGTGAAAATTTTTGGGAATGACGGAAAAAGAAGCTACACACGTGATATTCTAGTTGTAAAAGGCCTTCTGGACGGGGAACGCACCGCATTTTTCATGAATCACTGGCCTTCACGAAGCGGAGGTGAAGCAGGTTCGATGCCGAGAAGAAACGCTGCAGCTGCTGTGCTGAAATCAGAAATGGATAAGGTAAGAAGTGAAAATCCGGGAATTAAAATTATTGCAATGGGCGACTTCAACGATGATCCGGTAAACCAGAGTTTAAGCAAGCATCTTGGAGCAGTGGGCAAACCAAACCAGTTATCGGACAGCTCGCCATATTATAACCTGATGTACGATATGTATAAAGCAGGTGTGGCAACGCTTGGCTACCGTGATGCAGCAAATACTTTTGACCAGATTATTATTTCGCAAAACTTGTATTCTAAAGAAAAGATCACACCGACATACTCAGTTTTTGCTACGCAGATTTTTGCTGCACCGTATCTTATTAACAAAGCCGGCCAGTACAAAGGCTATCCCTTCAGATCCTGGGACGGAGACCGTTTTACCGGCGGATACAGCGACCACTTTCCTGCGGTTACAGTTCTGCAGCGTGAATTTGTAAGATAAATTAAATACCAAAAAAAATAAATAACTGCCCCGGAGATTCGGGGCAGTTATTTTTTATTGAAGAAGTCTGAATTACTTTTTAATGACTTTCACACTTTTCACAAGGCCGTTTTTGTACTTGATCCTCAGAATATAAAGTCCAGTTTTCAAATCAGACAGATTTAATTCCGAAGAAGGATTACTAAACATTTTCACATTTCTTCCAGACGAGTCCAGAATATGTATCGTACTCATGTTCTTTACATCCGTGATCGTAAGTATATCTGTAAATGGATTCGGATAAACTGCGATTGGTTTTACAGAAGTTTCTGAAGTCGACATTACATCAGAAGTTACGCTGATGTTGAAATTTCCTTCATCTCCGGCTGTAGATGTAAAGTATGAAACATTGATAAAATAAGTTGTTCCCGGAGTTGTAGATATAGTAACGGTTTCAACGTTTCCTGTTCCGTTTGATGAAGAATCTGAAAAATCCGCACAGGTAAAGGCACCACATGAACCGGTGTATACATTCAGCTGCTGATTCCACGGAGTTGTCGTGGTGGTTGTTATCGTAACATTTCCGCCATCGCCTGTAAATGTATACCACAAACCGTCATTTGATGTGGAACATGTGGTGATGTTGCCCGCATTATTTGTAGCGTTTATACCATCATGCTGCGTAAAATTATACGGAAATGATGGAATCACAATTGCATTTGCACAATCGTCGTTTGCCGGCACATTCGTCGGTGGTGTAGTAACACAGATTTCGAAGGTCTGCGCGTAATTGGAGCCTGTTCCACTGGAATAGACCCGTACATAATAAGTTTGGCCGATTGTCAATCCGCTAAGATTTGCGATATAATTGGTAGAACAAACCATACTGGTAAGTCCTGAGCAGCTGCCCGACAGAATTTCCATATAAAGTGTTGTAGATGAAGTTGCACCTACAGAAACCACATTGTTGAGCTGAACTGCATGGTTTGCCGAAGTTGCAGTAAATGTATACCAAACATCATCATCCTCCGTACCTGTACATGTTGACAGCACACCACTGTCTGTTGCCCAGGCTGTGCTTCCGGCCGTTATCACACCACAGGACATGCTTGGATTTACAGTTAAAGATGTTGCGTTAGCGCAGTCGTCATTTGCAGGCGGCGGCGGCACGGTTCCAACACAAATATCAAAACTCTGGCTGTAATTTGTTCCGTTGAGGCTGCTGTAAACCCGAACCAGATAAATTTGTCCCGGCGTTAAACCATTCAGGACCGCCAATCTGTTAGTAGAACAGGCAAGACTGTTCATTCCTGCACATCCACCGCTGAAGATCTGCATATACAGTGTTGTGGAAGAAGAAGACCCAGTAGAAGCTACATTACTTAGCTGTACGTAATGTGAAGTAGATAATGCTGTAAACGAATACCAGATATCATCATCTGGGTTTCCGGTGCAGGGAGCAGCTGCAGTACCGGAGTTTGTGGCGCTTAAGGTGTTTCCGGATAAGACAGCAGCACAACTTCCGTCCGGATTTACCGTCAGAGTGATGGCTCCGGCGCATTCATCATTTACCGGTGCGGGTGGAACAGTACTGATGCACAGATCGAAATCTACTGCATACTGCGGACCGTTTAAGGAAGTGTACACTCGCACGTAATACATCTGGCCGGTAGTTAATCCTGTCAGAAAGGTTGGAGTTGCATCCGTTGTATCACAGGCGATGCTGGTTAAAGCTCCACAGGTTCCGCTCAGCACTTGCAGGTAAACCGTTGTAGTGGTAGTAGTTCCCACCGATACGATATTGGAAAGAGAAACTATATGTTCAGGCCCTGTGGCAATAAACGAATACCAAACATCATCATCAGCGGATCCTGTGCATGGTGAAAGCGCATCTGTTGAAGCAGTTGCATTCAGCGTTGTACCTGAAACTACAGTAGCACACGTTGAAAACGGCGATACAGTAACCAGAGCAACAGAACTGCAGTCATCATTTGCAGGTGCAGGCGCCATGGTAGTAAAGCTTCGTTCCGTACAAGATGTAGAAGATCCTGCAGCATTGTAGGCAGAAACTGTATAATAATACTGCGTATTGTTATTCAGCGCAGTTGCAAGTGTATAGCTGTTTGTATTTCCCAGGTCTACATTATTCAAAATATCTGTACCGCCCGGCGTCGTTCCAAGCGTAATCCGATAGCCGGCCGCATTTTGTGACAGACCCCACGTAAAAGTAGGAAGTGTAGAAACACCTGTTGCATTATTAGCAGGTGCGGTGACCGATGGACACGAAGGTGCCGCTGCAACTGTAAGTCCCTGTAAAGTTACTACTGATTTGGTTGCAGTACGACTTCCGGCCGGTGGCGAATTCGGATCAGGATTGGTGAGATCGTTTCTGTAATAGATCACCGTATTACTGCCACCGGAATAATTATAGAAAAGATTTGAACCTTCATTTCCGGGTCCATTTTCATCTACAGCAATTACCAGGTTCTCTGTATTATTATAGGCAAACGGCGTGGTGAAAACGATATTCACTTCCCCGTTTACAACCGTAACAGTTCCTGAAAAAACCTGCGTAAGGGTGGTTACAGGAATCCAGTCGCTGGTTGTGGTAAAAGAACCTTTCGTTGTGTGGCCAAGATAAACGGTCCAGTTATTTGAATTCGCGATTGATGATGCTACAGGAAGATAAAATGTGAGTCCCGTAATATTGCCTGCTGCCGCGGCTCCGATACCGGGCTGTGGCATAATCTGCTGCGAGTACGTGAAGCCGTACTGTGTACTCACCGGCATCAGGTTGGAAGTAGTTCCACCGCCGATCGTAATTTGAGCATACGCTGTTACTGAAAACAAAGCCAGTAAGAACGAAGATAAAATTTTTCTCATATAATTATGTTATGTTGGTAATAACAAATTTATTATTAATATTCAATTATTACTTATAAATTTTATAATATTTTTATAAACAACGTCAATTATTTAGATTATCAAAAAAAATCCGTCTCAATTTCTTGAGACGGATCGGTTAGAAAATGTGAATTTTCTATTTATTGTAAAGCTCTTCAACTTTATCCCAGTTGATTACATCAAAAAATGCTGAGATATAATCAGGACGCTTGTTTTGATATTTCAGATAATATGCGTGCTCCCAAACATCAAGTCCCAATACCGGCGTTCCTTTGCAATCAGTATCCGGCATTAACGGATTATCCTGATTCGGAGTAGAGCAGATTTCCACCTCACCACCGTCTTTCTTGCAAAGCCATGCCCATCCGGAACCGAATCTTGTTTTCGCAGCTTCTGTAAATTCAGATTTGAATTTTTCCATTCCTCCGAATTTTTCAATTGCTTCTTTTACTTTTCCTACAGGTTCTTTACTTCCTCCCGGAGTCAGAATTTCCCAGAAAAGCGTGTGGTTGTAATGTCCGCCACCGTTATTACGTACAGCTTTTTTATCAGATCCTGTTTTGCATATTTCTTCAATTGATTTTCCTTCAAGATCAGTACCTTCAATTGCTTTATTCAGATTATCTACATAACCCTGATGATGCTTCGTGTGGTGAATCTCCATTGTTTTTGCATCAATGGTAGGTTCCAGCGCATCATAATCGTAACCTAATTTCGGTAGTTCGAATGCCATAATTTTGAATTTTTATTTTTAAAATATTTACCTCAAAAATACCAAATTAAAAGAAGAAGTGGCTTACAGATTCTCAAAGATTTTTTATACCAGAAAGATCTTATCTGTTCATCGACATCAGGAATTCTTCATTGCTGATTGTCCCTCTGATATTTTTCTCAACAAATTCCATCGCCTCAACCGGATTCATGTCGGAAAGATACTTCCTCATTATCCACATTCTCTGGCTCGTTGCAGGATCTAGCAGGAGATCATCTTTACGTGTACTCGAAGCAACCAGGTCGATCGCCGGGAATACGCGCTTGTTCGCAATTTTTCTGTCCAGCTGCAGTTCCATGTTTCCGGTTCCTTTAAATTCCTCGAAAATTACTTCATCCATTTTGGAACCTGTATCGATAAGTGCCGTTGCAATGATGGTCAGCGATCCTCCGCCTTCAATATTTCTTGCCGCCCCAAAAAATCTCTTCGGCCTGTGCAGTGCATTAGCATCCACACCACCGGAAAGCACTTTTCCTGAAGCCGGCGTTACTGTATTATAAGCCCTTGCCAGTCTGGTAATGGAATCCAGGAGAATTACCACATCATGACCGCATTCTACAAGCCTTTGTGCTTTTGCAAGAACGAGGTTTGCTACTTTTACATGTTTGTCTGCAGCTTCGTCAAAAGTAGATGCAATCACTTCTGCATTTACGCTTCGTTCCATGTCAGTTACTTCTTCCGGCCTTTCATCGATCAGCAGAACCATCATATATGCTTCCGGATGATTTGCAGAAATAGCATTCGCAATATCCTTCAGAAGCATTGTCTTACCGGTTTTCGGCTGAGCAACGATCATCGCACGCTGTCCTTTACCAATTGGTGCAAACATATCAACGATTCTCGTAGAATTGGTGGAGCCTTTACCTGCAAGATTGAATTTTTCCTCCGGGAAAAGCGGTGTGAGATATTCGAAAGCGACACGGTCCTTGATAAAATCGAGATCACGGCCGTTTACTTCCAGTGGTTTTTGCAGTGAAAAATATTTCTCGCCTTCTTTCGGAAGACGAACGATACCTTTTACCGTATCTCCAGTTTTCAAACCATAATTTCTAATCTGCGCCGTAGAAACGTACACATCGTCGGGTGATGAAATATAAGAGAAATCGGATGAACGCAGGAAGCCGTAATTATCTGGTAAAATTTCCAGCACACCTTCAATCGTCACAAGACCGTCGAAGTTGAATTCTTTTTTTGCTTCGCCGCCTTCCTGGTTTTCAGCATTACGGTTCTGATGTTTCTGATGCTGATTCCGGTTTTGATTCTGATTCTGGTTCTGGTTCTGATTCTGATTCTGGTTTTGATTCGGATTCCGGTTGCTGTTTTGCTGGTTGCCCTGAGTTCCGGAATTCCTTTGGGGTTGATTCTGAGGGACCTCAGCTTCGGTTTTCTGCTCAGTAATTTCAGTTTTCTGTGCTGCTTCTGCGTTTTCCTGTTGCTTCGGCGCTCTTTGTCTTTTCGTACGCTGCGTCTTTTGAGGCTGCGCAGAAACTTCCTGCACTGCAGCTTCTTCAGCAGCAACCGGTGTTTCTTCAGCTGCAGGAACAGCTACTTCTGTATCTTTTGGCTCAGTAGTTTCTGCTGTTTCTGTTTTCTTTTTGCGACCGCGTTTTTTTGGAGCCGGAGCTTCAGCAGCTGTTGTTTCTTCTTTTACTTCCGCTCCTGTTTCTGTAGCGCTGTAATATTCTTTTGCTGTTTTGGTGTTGGATGCCTGGAAATCGAGAATTGCAAAAATCACCGTGTTCTGGTCGCTGTTTCTCGCAACCTTTATGCCTAAATCCTGCACGATCTTTTGCAGTTCTGAAACGGATTTAGACCGTAACGTTTCAATGTTGAACATATAAAATGATAGGTATGTTGTAATATATTGTCTGTGGAAAAAGTAATCCGAAGACCATAATGTCAGGCGACATTAATACTTGGTGTATGATGCAAATCTACACTAATTTTTGAACTGTGCAAAATTTATCCTATTTTTGTGGCCTTAACAAGGGAATGTTACAGAGAATTCAAACCATATTTCTGATAATCGCTGCACTTTCTGCAGCAGCACTTCACTTCACAGGAATGGATGTGAAAATTTTCGGAAACCATTACATTCTAGCAGCTACTACGCTGTTTTCTTTCGTATTATCCCTTGTATCCGTTTTCAGTTATAAAAACAGACCCCGACAGATCATGCTGAATAATTTCAACATGATGATAAACGCTTTGTTGACTGGTGTGCTGCTTTACTGGCTGCTCACATTATCTGGAGGAATTGATTTTCCTGAGAAAGGTATTGAGCCGGTATTTCCCTTCATTGCGCTGTTCTGCCTTTTTCTGGCAAACCTGAACATACGCAGAGACGAGAGGCTCGTAAAATCTGTAGACAGACTGCGCTAACCCTGCAACGATTTTTATGTGTGTAGACAGTTCCTTATCCGGGAACTGTCTTTTTATTATAATGTTCCTGCAGGTGAGCTAATTCACATGAACGGAAATGCTTAATTTTGCACCTCATCCCGCTTTATGAATTATTATAAGAGAACGCTTCAGTACATTTTACCGTACAAAAGCTCATTGGCTGCCGGTATTTTCTTCAATGTATTGTATGCCATTTTCAATATTTTCTCCATTGTGCTTTTTATTCCGGTTCTTAAAATACTTTTTGATACCGAAACAACACCAATAGCGCAGGAACCTGTATACAGCGGAAAAATAAGTGAAATCGGAGATTATGCTACTGCCCGTTTCAATTTTTTTATTCAGGAACTCGATGCAACCAAAGGTTCGGAGTACGTGCTGCTAATCACCTGCATCTTCTTCATCGCAATGTTTATGTTCCGTAATATTTTCAGCTATTTGTCAGAATTTTACCTTACATATTCCAGAACAGGTGTTTCGCGCGACTTTCGAATTAACCTTCATAACAAAATTCTCGATCTGCCCGTTGCTTTTTTTTCAGACAGCAGAAAGGGTGATGTATTTGCGAGAATTACCTCAGATGTCGGCGAAATTGAAGGAAATATCCTCAACAGTCTCATCGATATTGTACGATCGCCGATTGTGATCATTATAACAATGGGTTATCTGCTTTATTCCAATTTTCAGCTCACCGTTTTTACATTAATTGTTTTTCCGATTATGGGAACGCTGATTTCCATGATTGGTAAAAGCCTGAAAAAAGACACGGGCGAAGCACAGCAGGAACTCGGAAAGATGTATTCTTATGTTGATGAAACGCTTGTCGGACTGAAAGTAATCAAGATTTTCGACGCGTCATCACTAATCAGCAGAAGATTCGATCAGACGCTGAACAAAATCAGGAATCTTTCCCTGAGGTTATTCAAGAAAAAAGCACTTGCATCACCGGTGAGTGAACTTTTGGGCGCACTGACAATTGGCATGATCGTATATTTTGGCGGAAGGCTTTCGTTAAAAGGTGAAGGATTGAGCGGAGCAGAATTTATTGCTTATATCGCACTTTTTTACACAATTCTGGATCCACTGAAAAAACTGGCAAATTCAATTTCAAATTTTCAGAAAGGCGAAGTGTCCGCAAAAAGGGTTTTTGATGTTCTTGACGCCGATTATGAAATAAAAGAAGTGGAAAATGCGCAGGAAATCAGCGAGTTTAAAGATAAAATAGAATTTAAGAATGTCGGTTTTGCCTATGAAGACCGAAAGGTACTTGAAAATTTTACGCTCACAGTTCCTATCGGAAAAACCGTCGCACTGGTGGGACAGAGCGGAAGCGGAAAAAGTACCGTTGCAAATCTAATTACGCGTTTCTGGGATGTTCAGGAAGGTGAAATTCTGATCGACGGCATGAATATCCAGCATCTTAAACTAAGCAGTTACCGCAAACTCTTCGGGCTTGTAACCCAGGATAATATTCTGTTTAACGAAAGCATCCGGAATAACATCGCGCTAGGAAATCAGAAGGCCAGCGAAGCTATGGTGGAGGAAGCTGCGAGAATTGCCAATGCCCACGATTTCATCTCTGAACTGCCAAAAAGTTATGAGACAGGAATCGGTGAAGCAGGCGGAAAACTTTCTGGAGGACAAAAGCAGCGGGTCTCAATTGCGAGAGCCGTTCTGAAAAATCCGCCAATCATGATTCTGGATGAGGCCACTTCCGCTTTGGATACGGAAAGTGAAAGATTTGTTCAGGAAGCGCTCGACAATATGATGCAGAACAGGACTTCCCTGGTAATTGCACACCGGCTTTCCACTATTCAGAAAGCAGATATCATCGTGGTAATGGAGCGCGGCAAAATTGTGGA
Source organism: Bacteroidota bacterium (assembly GCA_023460855.1). Taxonomy (GTDB): domain Bacteria; phylum Bacteroidota; class Bacteroidia; order Flavobacteriales; family Weeksellaceae; genus JAEWOS01. Next base: position 68,994 of record JAEWOS010000004.1, read on the forward strand.
GCAGGGCACCCACAGCGAACTGTACGATCGTGACGGCATCTACCGTAAACTCGTGGACCTGCAGAATTTCGAGTAAAAAAGAATTTTCTTATTCCTCTTCGGTTTCCGATTCGAAAATGACGTTTGTTTCCGGATCTTTCAGTCTTATTCTGAGAAAATTTTCGATGTTTTCCCTTTCCGCCGCATTGAGATTGTCGGTGGAAATAACGAGCGCCACTTTTGTTGCACCCGGAACGGAATCGCGCTGAATTTTTGTATTCGTAAAAGAGAAGCCGGAAATTTCAGGATCCTGCAGTCGTAGCTCATCGAAAATCTCCCTGGAACGTTTTTCTTCATTGGTGATGCTGTCCTGGATGCTCATCACTTTTCTCATATTATCCTGCGCAATTTGGGTACGGTTCTGATCCAGCGTATTCGGTTGAGAAGTAAAATTGAAACCCTGTTTAATGGTTATTTTGGTTCCCTGAAGTCCGTATTTTGCGCCCTTTTTGATCATCGCCGCAAAGTCCTGCTGAGTCAGCCTTTCACCGCCGTACGTAAGTTCAATTTCATTTTTTTCGAAGGAAATATTCTTCGAAAGCAGGAAATTATTCGGAAAAAGCGCATCTGAAGTAATATATCGGTTGGCATTCTGCTCAAAATTATTTTTCAGAATCATCTGATAACCGAACCATATACTCGGAATCAGCGTTACCACAGTAAGAACCCACATAAATATTTTCCATTTTCTTTCGGTCTGAGGTTCCGTAAAGTTGTGATCCGGAAACTGCAGGATTTTCACCATAATAAAAGTAGCAACCGCAATGAAAACCGAATTGATCGTATACAGATAAAATGCACCGAAAAAATAATTGAACTGTCCGGTTGCAAGCCCGAAACCTGCGGTGCAAAGTGGCGGCATCAAAGCTGTAGCAATGGCAACCCCTGGAATAACATTTCCTTTCAGTTTACTGCCGTTTGCAAGCATTCCCGCACAACCGCCGACAAACGCAATCAGCACATCATAAATATTGGGAGCAGTTCGCGCCAGAATCTCGGAATGCGCCTCACTTAACGGAGAAATAAAGAAATACAGTGTGGAAGTAACGAGACCTGCGACAGTCGCAAAAAAGAAATTGACGATCGATTTCCGCAAAATTTTCGGGTGGCTCACTGCAACGGCAAAACCAACGCCCATGATCGGTCCCATCAAAGGCGAAATAAGCATGGCGCCAATAATAACGGCTGTTGAATTGACGTTGAGTCCTAAACTCGCAATGAAAACGGCAAAAATGAGAATCCAGAGATTCGTGCCCTTAAACGGAATATTGCTCTCAATATTCTCGCGGACTTCCTCGTACTCTTCCTTCTGGGTAAACAGGCTGAAAATTGCTTTGAGTTTCTTCATAAAAAAATTGCCGGAAGGCAATTTAGAAATTTAAATAAAAACAAAATTTACAGTTTTCTGTATTCTTTTTAGAAAATTATTCCTGCATTCTGGCAATTACGTCAATACCGCCTTTCGTTTTATCCCCGATTTTGCAAATCACTTCCGTATCTAACGGAAGAAATACATCCATCCGAGATCCAAATTTGATAAAACCGTATTCTGTACCAGCTTTTGCCGTATCTCCTTCATTACAGTAATATACGATACGTCGCGCCACATATCCCGCGATTTGCCGGAACACTACTTTATGGTGTGTTAAACTGTCAACCGCAACGGTCGTTCTTTCGTTATCTGTAGAAGATTTTTCATGCCATGCAACCAGATATTTTCCCGGATGATATTTTTTGTAGATCACCTTTCCGGAAACGGGATAACGGCAGATATGCACATTCAACGGCGACATGAAAATTGAAATCTGAATGGCTTTTTCCTTCAGAAATTCTGTTTCTTCCACTTCTTTAATCATCACCACTTTTCCGTCAACCGGTGCCACCACATTTTCTTTATGATCGAGAATATCGCGTTCCGGTACTCGGAAAAACCAGAAAACCAGTCCGTAAAGAATCAGGAGCGGAACGATGATCAGCAAAGACCAGACTTTCAGAAAATAAACAGCCAGAAAAGCGATAATCGCAAAAACTACTGTTGCAACAATGATGGTTCCCGTAGATTCCCGGTGTAATTTCATGGTCAGATCAATCTTGATAATACAAAGTACAAATATACTACAGGAGCACAAATAATAAAACTATCCAGTCTGTCCAGCACTCCGCCGTGACCCGGAATCAGTTTTCCGCTATCTTTCACGCCGAAACTGCGTTTTAATTTACTCTCCATCAGATCACCGATTGGCGCAAAAACAGATACGAGCAAACCTACCACAATCCAGTTTCCGCGCATTTCCGGGAAGTATTTTTCAATAAAAAATGAAAGCACAAGCGTTAGAACAACTCCTCCGGCAAAACCTTCCCAGGTTTTTTTGGGCGAAATTTTGGGTGCCATTTTGTGTTTTCCGAAAAACCTTCCGGTGAGGTACGCAAAAGTATCACTTGCCCAGATCAGAATAAAAAGAAAAAACACTTCTAAAGTAAAGATGTTTTGCATTGCGGAAATCTTCGGAAGTCCAAGCGCTAAGCCAAAAGGAATTGCGAGATAAATGACAATAAATATCAGTTTTCCGCTGTCGAAATACAGTTCACTCGTAAATTTGAAAAGGGTAACTGCTGCGATCAGAATCAGCGATATCGCCAGCATTTCGGTAAATCTGAAATCGAAATAAAATCCGTAGCTGAAATATCTTTTGGAGAAAATGTAAAACACAAAAAGTGCGAGAGGCAGTACAAGCCACTTTTCATAACCTTTTCCGAACTTCATAATCTGGATACATTCCCAGGTGCAGGCTAAAAAAAGGATTGTCATCAATCCGTAATACAACTGATGCTGCTGAACAAGTCCCGGAACAACTTTATTGATCAATTCCGCGCCGATCGGATGAACACCCGCAATCAGAATAATAATATAAACGAGGCCTGAAACCGTCCGTTGAATTAGATTTTTGTCCAAGTTTTAAAAGTTTTACTGCTCAATTAATCTTCAAGCAGGAGAAGGAAAAGTTTCTGCGACTGCTGAACCGGCGCATCGAGTTTGTTTTGAGTACCGCTGATTGAAGTGAGGTTTTTAACATTTCCGTTGCGTTTGATTTTGCTCATCGCCTCGTTCAGATTGGTTACAATCTGGGAAACATTGGCCATCACAATAATTTTGCCCGGAAGTCTCGAGGAATGGAAATGCTTGATATTGTGATGAGAAAGCATTATTCTCGCGTCGTAAGCAATCAGATATTCGCAGGTGATAAATGCCGCATCGTTTTCGCTCTGCAAATTATCGGTGTGGGAAATCTTAAGAACATCCAGAAAATTCTTGAGGTCCGGATCGCAGCAGAATACGGAACTTACTTCTTCAATTTTCAGGATCTGATTGAGCGTTTGCAATGCCTCCGCTTCATCACCGCAATAATTGAAAAATCCACCGGAATGTGTGAAAAGCTGCGCAAATTTATAATCCAGATCAGCATTCTTGAGAGAATCGCCCAGCCGTTCCAAACTAGTCTGATCATCTTCCTCGGACTGGTTTCTTAACTTGCTGACAATTTTTCTGAATAAGCTCAAAATCTGCTGCTTTTTAGTTATTTAATGCAAAAGTATCAAAAAATTGAACAAAAATCTGTCCATTTTTTATCAACCTAACGAAAAATGCCTCACAATATTTTTCTTATCGGGAGGCATTTTCATAATATGTTAAATCTGGGTATTACTCTCGGGAGCGATCACGTTTTCTTCCTCCACGGTTGGAGTCGGATTTGTGGCGTTGGTAACCGGATTTTCAGTAAGTTCCGGATCCCATGCTCTCTTTCCGAAAATTTCTTCAAGGTCTTCGCGGAAGATTACTTCTTTTTCCAGTAGTTTGGATGCGAGCGCATCAAGTTTTGGCCTGTTATCAGCCAGAATTCTGAGGGCGCGTTGATACTGCGTTTCGATGATTCCCTTGATCTCTACATCAATTTTCTTAGCCGTTTCTTCAGAATACGGTTTCCCGAAAGAATATTCCGACTGTCCTGAACTGTCGTAGTAAGAAATATTCCCGATATTATCGCTCAAACCATAGATGGTTACCATAGCCTGAGCCTGTTTCGTTACTCTTTCGAGATCAGAAAGCGCTCCGGTAGAAATATTTCCGAAAGCCGTTTGTTCTGCAGCTCTTCCGCCAAGCGTCGCACACATTTCGTCCAGCATCTGTTCGGTTGTTGTAAGCGATCTTTCTTCCGGCAAATACCAGGCAGCTCCTAGCGATCTTCCTCTCGGTACAATCGTCACTTTCAATAGTGGCGCAGCATGTTCTACCAGCCATGAAATTGCAGCGTGACCTGCTTCGTGATAAGCCACTCTTTTCTTTTCTGACGGCTTAATCGCTTTATTTCTTTTTTCCAGTCCGCCGATAATACGGTCAACAGCATCGAGAAAATCCTGCTTCGTTACTGCGTCGTGATTATTTCTTGCTGCAATAAGCGCAGCTTCATTACAAACATTTGCGATATCCGCTCCGGAGAATCCCGGTGTTTGCTTTGCCAAAAATTCGCGGTCTACTGTTGAATCGAGTTTAATTTTGGAAAGATGGACATCAAAAATCTGTTTTCTTTCATGAAGTTCCGGCAGATCTACATAAATCGAACGGTCAAAACGTCCGGCTCTCATCAAAGCTTTATCGAGAATATCTGCACGGTTTGTTGCCGCCATTACAATGACATTGGTATCGGTTCCGAAACCGTCCATTTCGGTAAGCAACTGATTCAGCGTGTTTTCCCTTTCATCATTTCCTCCCTGAAGTCCGCCTCTTCCTCTTGCGCGACCAATTGCATCGATCTCGTCGATAAAAATAATCGCGGGTGACTTTGCTTTTGCCTGGGCGAAAAGGTCACGTACACGCGAAGCTCCTACACCTACAAACATCTCGACAAAATCTGACCCTGAAAGCGAGAAGAACGGCACTTTTGCTTCGCCGGCAACAGCTTTCGCAAGCAATGTTTTACCGGTTCCCGGAGGACCAACGAGAAGCACACCTTTCGGAATTTTACCTCCAAGTCGCGTATATTTTTCTGAATTTTTCAGAAAGTCTACCACTTCCTGAACCTCTTCTTTTGCACCTTCCAGCCCGGCAACATCTTTAAACGTTACCTGAATTTTATCTTTTTCATCAAACAGTTTCGCACGCGATTTTCCGATAGAAAAAATCTGTCCGCCCGGACCACCCGAACCGGCCATTTTTCTGAAAAACACGTAGTAAATAATCATCATAATGAAAAGACCGATCCCGATCTGGATCAGTATTTCCTGAAATGCTGAACCTGCGGTATCTACAACAGGCATCGGCGTTTTGATCGCCGGATTTTCGGCTTTAATCTCATCAAATTTTTCGAGGAAAAATCTTAGATCACCAAACTTCAGCACATAATCCGGAGACGGAGCTGAACTTAGTGTTGACAACGGATTCTGCTGATTAGCAGAATTCTGAGCCGTAGCACTTTTTGCAGCCTGCGTAAGGTAAATATCTGCTTCATTGGTATCACGATAAGCCGTAACCTTCTCCACTTTTCCTTCCTTTACCAGCTCGAAAAAACTTTCTTCGGTAATTTTGGAACTGGTTTCTCCTCCCAGAAAGTTCGATCCGAAAAGCAGGAGCAAACTTAAAATGGCAATAGGAAAAAACCAGTTAAATCCTTTATTATTCATTTAATTATTGTCTAAAAATATCAGTTTTCAATTTTTGTAATCTTCGCATCTCCCCACAATTCCTCAATATCATAATATTCGCGGATATGCTTTTGGAATACATGTACTACAACAGAAACATAATCCACCAAAACCCAGAGCGCATTTTCGGTTCCTTCAACATGCCACGGTCTTTCCTGAAGTTCGTTTCTTACTTTCTTTTCGATACTTCCGGCGATAGCAGAAACCTGGGTATTAGAATTTCCGCTGCAAATAATGAATGTTTCTGCAACGGAGTTTTCGATTTTGGACAGGTCGAAAACCATAATATCTTCGCCCTTTACGTCCTGGATCGCATCTATAATTTGTTGTATAAGTAATTCTTTTTTGTTCGTCTTATTCATTAAAATTTTATATAATCTGCAAATTTATCCTTTTTTATCTATTTTCACGGGCGTGTAAATCTTAAAACTTTCCCAAATGAACCGCATGTTCTTTGTTTCTGAATGTGAATCCACGAACGATTCTGTAAAAGATTACGTTGATCCCGTAAACACCGGAATCACAGCGCTTTGCACATTTCATCAAACCAAAGGAAAAGGTCAGTACGGAAACAAATGGCAGGAGGTCAAAAACCAAAATATCGCCATCACCCTTGCACTTCCCGTGAAGCTGATAACACTTGCGGATTCCTTATTCAATTATTATACCGCTGTTTTGCTGCGTGATTTTGTTGCCAATTTGACAAAATGCGGGGTGAAAACGAAATGGCCGAATGATTTAATTATTAATGACAGGAAAATTTCGGGCATACTAATAGAAAAGAAAAAAATTCACGGCGAGCCGTACCTGATAACCGGAATCGGAATCAATGTTACAGGGGAGAATTTCGCGGACATTCCCAACGCAGGATCTATTTATACAGAAACCGGTGTAAAATACGATTTGAAGATTCTTGCTGAACAACTGTTCGCTTTTTTCGAAAGAAATCTTGCCAATCTACCATCAAAAGAAGAAATCCTGCAAAACTACAACAGCAATCTCTACCGGAAAGACCAGATTTCGTGTTTTCAGCTCAATAATCAGCGCCAAAATGGCATAATAAAAAGTGCTGACGAAAACGGTTTTCTATGGATTGATCTGGAACATGACGGACTGTCGAAATTCTTCCACAAGGAAATCGCAATGCTTTACTGATTCGCACGTCTGAAATACAGAACGGCGGCAATGGGTGCGAAAAAAATATTCGGAAGCCACATCGCGAGTGCGGGTTCGAGTGTTTTATTCTCTGACACCACCTTCAGCGCTTCAAACGAGAACACAAAAATGAATGCGAGCGCAATTCCAATCGCAAGATTCAATCCCAAACCGCCTCTCCTTTTTTCTGAAGCCAGCGAAAGCGCTAAGAAAGTAAGCACTATTACCGCAACCGGCATCGAAGTTCGCTGATGCAGTTCGTTAAGGTAGCTGTTCAGGTTGCTGTTGCCTTTTTCTTTCTCTCTGGCAATAAATTTCAGCAATTCGGGCGTGGGTTTATTCTGTCCCAACGTTTGATCAGGGAAAAGCTCTTCCGGCCCGAAACCATAACTTTTTTCGATGCTGGCTCCGCTGGTGAGTTTTTCAGTGTCGTCCTTATTAATCGTTTTTTCGTAGTAATTATTCAGAATGAATTTCTGTTTTTGTTCATTCCACATCACATCGGAAGCGATGAACTGATAGACAAGCCTTTTATTCTGATCAAATCGCTGAAAAACGAAACTGCCACCTCTTTTTTCCTTTTTATTGTAGCTGTTGACGAAAATAAATTCGTTTTTGGAAAGCTGTGCAGAGACCGGCGCCGTTCCGAGAAGTTTTTCCCTTTTTACAGCATTCATCGTATAGGCTTCCAGTTCATTTTTCTGAATATTCGCCCATGGTAAAACCATGTGATTCACTACCAGCGCAAACAAAGCTATCAAAAGCGATGTGATCAGATATGGCCGTGCAAAACGGTGAAAACTCGCACCACTACTTATTATGGCAACAATTTCTGTATTATTCGCCATCCTGGAAGTGAAGTAAATAACCGAGATAAATACCAGAATTGACATAAACGTCATAATCAGGTAAATAATCCAGTACGGATAATAATTTACGAGGAACTCGCTAACCGTAAAACCGTTATCCCTGATTCTGGGTTCTTTCGCCTGCACATCGATTACGAGCACAATCAGCGTAAGCAACACGAGGATAAATCCGAATGTTCCCAGATATTTTTTGATGATATAACGGTCGATTACACCCATAAAACTTATAGCCTCTGCTTCAGAACCGGAATAACGGATTCCTTCCAGCTGTAAAAATCCCCGGCAAGAATACGTTCCCGCGCCGTTTTTACCAGATCGAGATAAAATGCAAGATTGTGGATTGAGGAAATCTGTTTAGCCAGATATTCACGAGAAACGAAGAGATGCCTTACATATGCTTTTGAATATTCGCGGTCAACAAAACTTGTCCCCATTTCATCCAGAGCAGAAAAATCGTTTTTCCAGCGCTCATTTTTCATGTTCATTACACCGTTCCATGTAAAAAGCATTCCGTTTCTCGCATTCCGCGTCGGCATTACACAATCCATCATATCAATACCGAAGCCAATGGTTTCAAGAATATTCCACGGCGTTCCGACTCCCATCAGATAACGAGGTTTTTCAACAGGTAAAACATCTGTTACCTCGTTGGTAATGCGGTACATTTCATCTTCCGGTTCGCCAACGGAAAGTCCGCCGATCGCATTTCCGGGCGCATCTGCTTCCGCGATAACTTCTGCAGAAATTTTACGCAAATCTGCGTAGGTAGAACCCTGAACAATCGGGAAAAGATGCTGTTTATGAGCGTACAGTTCAGGATTTTCCGCACACCATTCCATACAGCGTTTCAGCCATCGGTGCGTCATCTCCATCGAGAGTTTAGCCTGATTGTATTCGCATGGATAAGGCGTGCATTCATCAAAAGCCATCATGATATCCGCGCCAATCTGCCGTTGGATTTCCATAGATTTTTCAGGAGAAATAAAATGATAGCTTCCGTCTATATGCGATTTGAATTTCACTCCTTCCTCCGTCATTTTTCTGGAATCGGACAGCGAGAATACCTGAAAACCCCCGGAATCCGTCAAAATAGGCAAATCCCAGTTCATAAATTTGTGAAGTCCGCCTGCATTCTGCATCACATCCATTGTGGGACGGAGCAGCAGATGGTAGGTGTTTCCCAGGATAATCTGGGCTTTGATATCTTTCTTAAGTTCCCGCTGATGAACAGTTTTTACAGAAGCAACAGTTCCTACAGGCATGAAAATAGGCGTCTGCACAACACCGTGATCCGTGGTGACAACACCGGCTCTTGCTTTTCCTTCTGTTTTCTGTTCAATTTCGAAAAATTTCTGCATGCTTAATTCAATTGCGTATTTTCTTCTTTCTTTTTGGCTTCTTCTATTACTTTTCTGGCTTCCGGATGGCGGTCCAGCAAAAGTTCCTGCGAATCGTTCAGAATATCTTCCATCTGCCGCTTTACTGTGTAATATTTATAACTTGCCGTGAAATCTGCGGCGGACACTTTATGTTTCTGAAAAATAAAACGCGTTCCCGCTTCAATGCTTGCTTCATTACTGAAAGTCATCGCCTGTTCATTAAGAGCGAGGTCGGCAATAATTTCGGACATTTGATCTTTACCGATTAAATTTTCCGGTTTCTCGGTTAACTGCTGACAGGAAAACACGGACAGCATCAAAAATAACAAGACGCAAATCCTCATAATCTTCCGGTTATGGATTTCCATTTGAGATTGAGGACCCCAAAAATAGCCTCGCCAATTATTCCGCCATTCATTTTGCTTTCGCCCTGAACCCTGTTTGTGAATATAATGGGAACTTCCTTGATCCTGAATCCTTTTTTGAATGCCCGGAATTTCATTTCTACCTGAAATCCGTAGCCTTTAAGTTTCACGTCATCCAAACCGATTTCTTCAAGAACTTTTCTCCTGAAGCATACAAATCCCGCGGTAGTGTCGTGCACCGGAATCCCCAGAACGAAACGCACATATTTTGATGCAAAATATGAAAGCAGGACTCTTCCCATTGGCCAGTTTACCACGTTCACACCGTTGCTGTAACGCGATCCGACACTCATGTCTGCATCTTTGCAGGCTTCATATAATTTGATGAGATCATTGGGGTTGTGTGAAAAATCGGCATCCATTTCAAAGATGAAATCGTAGCCGTTCTGCAGTGCCCACTGAAAACCGTGAAGATAGGCTTTGCCCAGCCCGTCCTTCACTTTTCTTACGGTAAGATGCAGGAAATCGTGATGTTCGCGCTGCAGTTCCCGCACAATTTCTGCGGTTCCGTCCGGTGAAGAATCGTCCACAACGAGAATATGGAACTGCTGCTGCAGATTCAGTACAGCAAAAATAATGTTGCGGATATTCTCCTTTTCATTATAGGTTGGTATAATGACGAGCTTCTTCATTTCTGGGTGCAAAGATAATCTAAATTGACCACTGCCCTTACTTTTCAAATTAATCTTACTTTTGCAAAAAATTTCCCGATGTTCCCGCTTCTGCGCATCGCCAATCAAATAAGAATTCCTGAAAATAACGACTGGGTGATATTCATATTGCTCGGCTGTGCATTTTTATATGTTTTTATGATGGTGAGCCTGCTTCGCGACTCCACTGTGAAGGATTTTATCCTACAGGAATACAGTGATGCCGGTAACGGACTTGGATCATGGATTATCGTTGGTTTTGTATTCTGCATCACATTTTCCGTGATGATTTCCCAGTACATTCCAATCGTTCCGGAACCTTTCGCCAAAATCGGACTTGCGGGTTACCAGCTGAATAAATTCGGTTTTACATTTATTGCTGTTCTGCTTTTTTATCTGAGCAAAAGTCTGGCCGGTTATCTGTTTTTTCAGTTTACCGGTAACGGCAAGCACTGGCCTGTTTTTTATTTTACCGGGACCCGTTATTTTTTTGCTGCATCACTCATTTTGATGATACTTTGTGTAGCTCATTATTTCTTCCCGATTGATCATCACATCGTCTTTCCTTATTATGTTGCCGGCGTAGCGGCAGCCTTCATTTTCAAGGTGTTGTATTACCTGCTTCACCGCAACCGCATACTTCCGGAGGAATGGTATTATAAATTTTTGTATATTTGCACCCTCCAAATCGTGCCTGCAATAGCACTGTGGAATTTATTATTTTTCTAGTATTTTTTGGCAATGAAGATTAAAACGATCCTTGTTTCTCAGCCTGCTCCCAACGAATCGTCTCCTTACATGGAAATGGCAAAAAAAGAGAAAATCAAAATAGAATTCCGTCCTTTTATTCATGTAGAAGGTGTTGATAACAAAGAACTGAGAACCCAAAAAATAGATCTGAGTCAGTACACAGGAATTATTTTCACGAGTAAAAATGCCATTGATCATTATTTCAGGCTTGCAGAAGAGCTTCGGTTCCAGGTTCCGGATACGATGCGTTACATCTGCCAGAGTGAAGCAATTGCCAACTATCTGCAGAAACACATCGTTTACAGAAAGAGAAAAATTTCATTCGGAGAAAAGAAATTTGCTGATTTAGCACCACTCTTCAAGAAATTTCCGGGTGAAAAATACCTTATACCAACTTCGGACGTAATGTCACCGGAAATACCGGCAACCCTCGATAAAGCGAACATCGACTGGACCCGTGCCATTATGTACAAAACAGTATGCTCCGATCTGTCTGATATAAAAATCAAAGATTACGACATGCTTGTATTTTTTAGTCCGCAGGGAATCAAATCTCTTCATCAGAACTTTGGAGATTACAGTCAGGGTGAAACCAAAATCGCAGTTTTCGGTGTAACGACACAGAATGCCGCAGAAGAATCGGGCCTGAAAGTAGACGTAATGGCTCCTACCAAAGAAACTCCAAGCATGACGATGGCTATTGAAAAATATATCCGCAACATGAACAAATAGTCTGAAATCAATCAGAATTAAATAATAATCACCATCTTTTTCCACGAATCAGATGGTTTTTTATGCAGATTAACAGCGGTAAAAAACAGTTACTTTTGCATCATAAAGCCTCAACAAGCAGCTATGCAGCCACCAAAAGCAATAAAGAAAGATATAATTCTCGAAAAACACGGCGACAAGCGAACCGACAGCTACTTCTGGCTGAATGAACGTGAAAACCCTGAAGTTCTGGAATACCTGAACGAAGAAAACCGCTATGCAGAATTCGTGATGAAAGACACCGTGAAACTGCAGAATGAACTTTTCGAAGAGATGAAAGCCAGGTACAAAAAAGACGATCAGTCGCTGCCGTACTTCTTCAATCATTACTGGTACATCGTTCGCTACGAAAACGGCAAGGAGTATCCCATTTTCACAAGAAAAAAGGAATCGCTCGAAGCTCCGGAAGAAATTATGTTCGATGTGAATGCGCTGGCAGAAGGGTTTTCGTTTTTCGAAATGGGCAGTGCAGCGGTGAGCACGGATAACAGCCTTTCCACTTTTTCCACTGATACTGTAGGCAGAAGGATTTACGAATTAAAAGTAAAAAATTTACGGACAAGCGAAATTTTACCCGACCTGATTCCAAATACTACCGGTAAAACCGTCTGGGCAAATGATAACCGGCATTTTTTCTACATCAGAAAGGACAAAAATCTAAGGCCGTTTCAGGTGTTTCGCCATGAACTCGGCACTGATTCCAAAGATGATGTGCTTATTTACCACGAAAAGGATGAGACGTTTGATCTAAATATTTTCAAGACCAAATCGCTGGAATACATTTTCATCGCGTGTTCCTCAACTATTTCAGATGAACAGCGTTTCATTCCGGCATCTGATCCTCATGCTGAATTTAAAATCTTACAGGAAAGAACTCCTCATCTGGAATATTCGGTTGAGCATTATCAGGATGAATTCTACATCATCACCAATGCGGATGAAGCCACTAACTTCAAACTGGTAAAAACGAAAGTTGAGAATTGCTCGAGGGAACACTGGAAAGATGTGGTTCCGCATCGAAGCGAAATTTTACTTGAAGGCTTTGAAATATTCCGAAATTTTCTCGTGCTCGAAGAAAGAAAGGAAGGCCTGCTGCAAATCAGAATAATAGAAAACGAAACGGGAAATTCGCATTTCCTGCCTTTTTCAGATCCTGCTTACACCGCTTTTATAGGTATCAATCTGGAATTCGACACAGAAATGTTACGCTACGGCTATACTTCGATGACCACACCTGTTTCTACTTTTGAATACAACATGTTTACGAAGGAACAAAATCTTCTGAAGCAGCAGGAAGTTTTGGGCGGAATATTTAAACCGGAAAATTATATTTCAGAAAGAATCTGGGCAGATTCGCGCGACGGCAAAACGAAAATTCCTGTTTCGCTTGTATATCATAAGGATACGCAATTGAATTCCGGCACACCACTTCTTTTGTACGGTTACGGTAGTTACGGACATACAGTTGATGCCAGTTTTTCCAATGTTCGGCTTTCCATTCTCGACCGCGGTTTCGTTTATGCGGTTGCACACATTCGCGGCGGAGAATATTTGGGAAGAAACTGGTACGAAGACGGCAAGATGCTGAATAAAAAAAATACCTTCTACGATTTTATCGATGTTGCAAAATATCTGATTAAAGAAAACTATACCTCACCGCAACACCTTTACGCAATGGGCGGTTCCGCAGGCGGACTTTTGATGGGTGCCATTACGAATATGGAGCCGCAGCTTTTCAATGGAATTGTTGCACAGGTTCCTTTTGTGGATGTTGTGACTACAATGCTGGACGATACCATTCCGTTAACTACCGGAGAATATGATGAATGGGGAAATCCGGCCGATAAAACGTATTATGATTACATCAAATCCTATTCGCCTTACGATAACATCGAAGCAAAAGAATATCCGAATATTCTGATTACCACAGGTTTGCACGACAGCCAGGTTCAGTACTGGGAACCTGCAAAATGGGTTGCCAAACTTCGCGATCTGAAAACAGACAGTAATACATTGATTTTCAAAACAGATATGAGTTCCGGACACGGTGGCGCAAGCGGAAGATTCGAAAGCCTGAAAGATGATGCGCTGGAATTCGCCTTTCTTTTAAAACTCGAAAATAAAATCTAAGAAATGAGCCTGAATGATGCCGAACTCTGGAAAAAAGTAGAGGAATTTTTCGAAACTACCTTCGATGCGGAAAAAAATGTGCCACTGGAAACGATGCTGTTTCTGATTGGCGTGCAGGAACTTGGAAGCGGTCAACAGAAATATTCCAAGGACGATAAAGTAAATCTCATCCATATTGCGGTCTGCAGACTGCTTGAACCTTTCGGCTATTTTGCCTTTTCACACTACGATGATGATGGTTTTCCACACTTTGATGAAGTTCAGCCGCTGCCGGAACTTAAAAGCAATGAGCAGCAACTGCTGATGAAAAAAGCAGTAATCCAGTATTTTCTTGACGAAGGATTATTCGATGCGGAAATTCTTTCACAGATGTCCGAATAAAGGCTTATAGACCGGAAAACCTCTAAACAGCAGAAGAATTTAATTCTATCTGTTAAAAAACCGTTTTTTAAGAAAGTTTACACAATATTATGGCTTATTTTTTGTTTATGTCTTGTTAAATAGTTTAATTTTAACAGTTTAAACAACGAAGATAGCTGATGAACAATAGGTTTATTCCTGTTATTACCGTTTTCATGACCATTTCACTGATCGTCTTCGTGGCGCTTCAGTCATTTTGGCTGAAAAGTTATTACGAAGCGCTCGATCAGGATTTTTCCAATAAAGTTCACGAAGCACTCGAAATATCGAGCGAAAAAATTCAGAACCTCGAAACCGAACGATATTACGCACAGTATAAAAATATCGACCGTACCATCATCGCGGCTTCGAAAGCACCGACACTAACGGCAATTCAGCAGGTAGAAGATTCAGCAGTACGGAAAACAATTACCTATACCAAAAATATTATTGAGAATAAGGATATTCCGATTTCTCATCGTGGAGACAGCCTGAAACTCACCACAGTTCACACGGATGAAGCCCTGATTAAGATCAAGAATGACAGCAACAGACTGGAATTGCTGACGCCCGATCTTGCAAGATCTTTAGAAAGCGGCGAATACAACCTGAAAGAATTTGCAACAGTTGTAGGCAACAGCCTCCCGATTCAGCAGCGCGTTGATGCGAAAACACTGGATTCTGTGATTTCAAAGGAGCTCCGCATGAAAGGTATCGAAACGAAATTCGGTTATGCCATTCTCGATAAAGACAAAAAACCGACTGCGCTCGTTAATGATATATTCAAAACTGAAAAAAATGCTGACAGCTACGATTATCCGCTGTTTATAGACAGCAAAGAGAACATTCAGTACATGCTTTCGCTCGTTTTTCCGCGTAAAGGGTATTCACTGGCAAAGAATAACCTGCCCATGCTTTTGGGAACATTTTTGTCATTGCTTACCATTCTGGGCATTTACATCATATCGATTAACTATATGATGAAGCAGAAGAAAATTGCTGACATTAAGACCGATTTCATCAACAACATGTCGCACGAGTTCAAGACACCGCTTGCGACAATTTCGGTGGCAACAGATTCCCTGGCGAATGATAAAATCTCGACCAACCCGGAGAAAGTAAAATATTACTCAGGTTTAATTAAGCAGGAAAACCTGCGCATGAAAAAACAGGTGGAAAACGTCCTGAATATGAGTAAGCTGGAACGAAATGAAGTTCAGCTTTTCCTGAAGGAAACCAATATGCGAAACCTGATCCGGGAACTTTCGGAAAGCTTCGGACTCATAGTTCAGCAGCGTAATGGAACGCTTTCGCAGGAATTTGCAGCAGACCGTTATATTTTGAAAGTCGATGAATTCCACATCTCGAATGCACTGGTCAATCTGCTCGATAACGCCAATAAATATTCTCCTGAAGCACCTGAAATTCTAGTCAGAACCAGGAATGAAAATAACTGGTATGTCATTGAAATCTGCGACAAAGGAATGGGGCTGGATGCAGACAACAAGAAAAGGATTTTCGAGAAATTTTTCCGTGAGGAAACCGGAAACATCCACAATGTAAAAGGCCAGGGATTAGGACTTTCGTACGTGAAGAAGATAATAGAACTGCATCACGGTCAGATTTCCGTGGAAAGTGAAAAAGGAAAAGGATCGACGTTTACGGTCCGCCTTCCTATGAATACAGCACAGGCTTAACTATTTGAATTTGAATTAATAAAGAAACCAAAAAAACAACATATTATGAGCAATAAAATCTTACTGGTAGAAGACGACCAAAGTTTTGGTGCGGTACTGAAAGATTACCTCACAATCAATAATTTCGATGTAACACTCGCTACAGACGGAGAACAGGGACTGAAGGAGTTTACCGAAAACGACTACGACATCTGTATATTCGATGTAATGATGCCCAAAAAAGACGGATTCAGCCTTGCGGAAGACGTAAAGAAAATAGACAAGAACATCCCTATTATTTTTCTTACTGCGAAAAATCTGCGTGAAGACATTTTGAAAGGTTATCAGATTGGCGCGGATGATTATATCACCAAACCTTTCGATACCGAACTGCTTTTGTATAAAATCAAAGCTATTCTGCAAAGAAGTTCAACCGTGGAAAACGAGGAGCAGGAACAGTTTAAAATTTCGAATATCTATTTTGATTCGATGCTGCGCCAGTTACGCGTTCACGATAATGAATACAAGCTTTCCCCGAAAGAAAATGAACTCCTTAAACTGCTTTGCCTGCACCGCAACGATTTTATGCCGAGAGATCTCGCACTAAGAAAAATCTGGAAAAAGGAGAATTATTTCACAGCGCGAAGTATGGACGTGTACATTGCGAAACTCAGAAAACTGCTTAAGGAAGATGAGGGTATTGAAATTATCAACGTTCACGGTGAAGGATTCCGTCTTCTCGTTAAGAACTGATTTCCTGAATTTTAACAGGAATTATTAATCCTAAATGAGAATTCACTATTTTTGTATTCTCAAAATTTAAAATGTTATGTTAAACAAAACCATACTGACAATCACTGCGTTTCTTGCTGTTTCCTCATGCGAGAAGAAAAATATGGAGGCAACCTATATCGATGAAACCAAAACCGAAACTGCAGCAGCTCCTGCGACAGCCGGTACAACAACAGCTGCTCTGGTTAACGCTACTTCCGGAACGACAATGAATGTTTCGACGCAGCCGGGACAGCCGATTCAGATTAATCCTTCTGCAGCTGCGCCTTCAGCTCCTGCGGCAACAAAAACTGCACCCGGAATGAATCCTCCGCACGGAGAACCGGGTCACCGTTGCGATATTCCTGTTGGTTCTTCTTTAAGTCAGCCGGTACAGAATCCTGCAGCAGCAGCGCCTGCAGCACCAGTAATTCCACAGCAGACTCAGGTTGTTCCACAAAATACTGCAGCACAGCCAACAGCGCCGGGAATGAATCCGCCACACGGACAACCGGGACACCGTTGCGATATTCCGGTAGGATCGCCTTTAAAATAATATTATAGAAATTTGCAGCAGAACATGGCTAAAAAGCTGAAGATCTTTTTGATGATTTTTGCGTTGGGAACTTTTATTTTTCCCAATCAGTTGCTTTTTGCCCAGAATACGGAAATGTCCTGCTGCAAATCTTCTGACACTGCTTCAGACTGCTGTAAAACCAAGCAGCAGGATGAAAAACCCTGTCATGATTCCGGTGAGAAGAACAGCTGCGGCGATCATTGTACATCGTGCTCAAGCTGTCATTTTACCGCGATCTTTTTCTATAAAAAACAGGATGAACAGTTCACTTCTTTCAATAAGATTGATGTAGAAAAGAAGAAATTCACTTACATTACACCGGAATTCTCCGGCATTTCCCAATCCATCTGGCAACCGCCTAAAATAGGTTAATTAAAATTTTATATCCCAAATTATGCTCTTTCCCCAACGGAAACAGTATCATTATCCATTTTAATTAATTTATTTACAATGAAAATATTTAGTAAAATCCTTTTACTTATCGGGTTTTTCATCACTACATGTTTATTCGCACAAACCATTACACAGGACTTCCTGGTAAAAGGAAACTGCGGCATGTGCAAAGACCGCATCGAGGAAAATGCAAAAATCGCAGGTGCTGAAACTGCAAACTGGAACAGCGAAACGCAAAAATTGCAGGTCACTTTTGATCCCAAGAAATCTGCTGCTGAAACCATTTTAAAACAAATTGCCAAAGTTGGCCATGATAACGAAATGTTCAGCACGACGCAGGAAGTGTACAATGCACTTCCGGGTTGCTGCCTTTACGACCGCGAACCTTCATTTCTGAAATCTCAGAGCGGCAACGTCATCGGGAATACGGGCAACAGTTATTTCGTGAAAGGTCTTTGCGGAATGTGTAAAGACCGCATTGAAAACACGGCTAAACAGGCCGGTGCAACATTTGCGAGCTGGAGTGCCGAAACACAGATGCTTAACGTTGATTTCGACGCAGCCAAAACTTCGGCCGACCTGATTCTTAAAAAAATCGCAGAAGCCGGTCATGACAATGAAAAATACAGGACCACACAGGAAGTGTACGATGCACTTCCGGGTTGCTGTCATTACGACCGTTCCGCACCAATTCCCGTTCCGGGCGCGAACACCACATCTCAGCCACATTCACAGATCCAAAGCCATGGTCAGGATTTTTTCGTGAAGGGTAACTGCGTGCAGTGTAAATCCAGAATTGAAAATACTGCTTTGCAGATGGGTGCCGAAAGTGCTTCCTGGTCTGTAGAGTCGCAAACCTTATCGGTTCATTTTGACGAAAATAAATTTACTGCAGACGATTTACTCAGAAAACTGGCTGACGTCGGTCATGATAATGAGAAATACAAAACTTCCGACGCAACGTACTCCGCGCTCCCGAAATGCTGTCTTTACGACCGCAGCGCAAAATTTCCTGCAGAAGGAGAGCAGGTTAAACTACAGGACGGACATGCAACAAACCCGATGCAGTTCGAAACTGAAACCGACAGAAAAATAGAACAACGCGAAGCGATGCTTCAGCACGAAGATCATTACGACAAATCAATTGAAGGCGTAGTTATTACAAAAGCGCAGGAAGCAACAGCACTCAGTAGAAAATCGGCAGATCTCACTTTCAACATCGGTCAAAAGGAACTGTTGAAAGCGGCGTGCTGTAATCTTTCTGAAAGCTTCGAAACCAACGCTACAGTTGATGTTTCCTTTTCCAATGCAGTTACCGGAACCAAACAGCTCAAAATGCTCGGTCTCGACCAAAAATATACTTCATTAACGAAAGAACTTCTTCCGGAAATCCGCGGACTTGCAACACCTTATGGCCTGAACCTGATTCCCGGAAGATGGATTGGCGGAATTCAGCTTACGAAAGGAGGTTCAACCGTAACCAACGGCTATGAAAGCATTACGGGACAAATTAACACCGAACTGTTAAAATTCCAGGGAACACCCGAAACTACGATGAATCTTTTCGCAGACATCAATGCAAGAACGGAGGCAAATATCACCCACACCTCGAACCTTTCTGAACACTGGGCAAATGCCATTCTGCTGCACGGTAACGGAACTTTGGCGAAAATGGATTATAACGGTGACGGTTTTCTGGACCAGCCAACTGGAACACAGTTGAACGCTGCTTATTTGCTGGATTACAACGATTTGGATCACACAGGCTGGGGTTCGCACTTTGGAATTAATTTCGTTCAGGATAAAAGGCAGGCCGGACAAATGGATTTCAACAGACAGCTTGACCAGAGTGAACAGCAAGCGTATGGAGTCGGAATCGATATATCCAGATTTCAGGTATGGAACAAAACCGGACATATTTTTAAAGACAAACCGTACCAGAGCATTGGTCTGATGAATCAGTTCACCTATCATCAGCAGGACAGTTTCTTCGGTCTGAGAGATTATTTTGGAAAGCAGACGTCTTATTTTGGAAACCTGATTTTCGAAAGTATCATTGGAAATACCAATCACAAATACAAAACCGGCGCGAGTTTTCTGTATGACAGATTCGATGAAGACTATCTTTCACAAAATTTTAGGAGAACTGAAACCGTTCCCGGACTGTTCTTTGAGTACACGTTAACCGGCCTGAAATATACTTTGGTGGCAGGCGCAAGAGCTGATTTCCACAATCTTGCCGGAACACAGTTCACACCGCGAATTAATTTCAAATACGATATTGCAGCCAAAACGATCCTTAGATTATCTGCGGGAAGAGGATTCAGAACAGCAAATATTTTTGCCGAGAGCCAGGCATATTTCGCTTCCAACCGTTTTATCGATATTCAGCAGAACAACGGCGAAATTTATGGGTTAAGACCGGAAATCGCATGGAATTACGGCGCGAGTTTACAGCAGGAATTCAGGCTGTTCGGAAACAAATCGATGATTGTTGCCGATTTTTTCCGTACCGATTTTCAGGATCAGGTTCTGATCGATCTGGATCAGTCGCCACATACAATTGCGTTCTACAACCTGGATGGAAAGTCGTGGGCGAACAGCTTTCAGACGCAGTGGGATTTTTCTCCCGTGAAAAATTTTGACGTACGTGTTGCCTACAAATTCTACGATGTTCAGGCAGACTATCGCGACGGCAGACGTGATGTTCCGTTTATGGCAAAGCACCGAGGCTTCCTGAATCTTGCCTATGCTACGACGAAGAATGAAAAAGGAGGATTCTGGTCTTTTGATACGACGTTTAATCTGGTAGGTAAACAAAGACTTCCGGAAATGACCGGAAATCCTGCAGCATTTCAGTTACCGGCTTATTCCGATCCGTATATGACCTGGAATGCGCAGATTGCGAAGGATTTCAGCAACAGGCTGAGAGTTTATGCAGGTGCAGAAAACCTGACCTCGTACACGCAGAAAAATCCTATAATTGATGCGCAGAATCCATTCGGAAATTATTTTGACGGCGGAATGGTGTACGCGCCAATCATGCCGCTGAATGTCTATTTGGGACTGGATGTTAAATTCTGATTTTCCAAATTACTCGAACAAAAAAGGAACTCGTGATGAGTTCCTTTTTTTGTAACTTATTTATTATTAAGCATTAAGCCATTTTGACGAGCTCAAATATTTCTGATCCGGATAATAGATAAACAGCACGTTCTTTCCTTTAATCGTATTGATAATCGGTTCAGCAAGCGCCCTTGGAACTGCGGGACAACCCCAGCTTCTTCCGATTCTTTTGTGCTGTGCGGCAAATTCTTCGCTCACATAATCTGCTCCGTGCATTACCACTGCTCTTTTCAGCGCGGCATCATTATAACCGTTGTCCATACCGAGAAGTTTCAGGGAATAACCGTTTTCACCGTGATAAGTAGCGTCCGTCAGGTAAAAACCAAGGCTGCTCTGCAGTGAACTTTCTGTATTGGAAAATTTCGTGGCAAACTCTTCTCCCGTATTCTTTCCGTGCGCAACCAAAGAGTTGAAAAGAATTTCTCCGGTTTCCATATTGAAAATCCAAAGTCTTTTCTTATTGGATGATAAAGAGAAATCGCAAACCGTCAACAGTTTTGTTTCAGCATCAATTTTTCCGGCTTTCTTCAGGTTTTCAAAACCTTTCATGGCCTTTTCGAACACCTCAAAATTCAAGGTATTCTTTCCTGTGAAATCGAGTTTACTGTAAAGCGTTTGTGTATTAGATATGGTGGAAACCGGCATTTCACCGGCGATTGCTTTCGGGCTGATTACCGCTGCAGCAACTGTGTCTGCATCATTCGTGACTGGTGTATATTCAGCTATTTTATCTGCATTGATATAAGAAGTGGCGATAACGAAAGTGGCGGAAAGCGCCAGCAATAGTTTCTTCATAAATATTATGTTAAATGATTTGGTGTGGCAAAAATAACCAATCACATCCTAAATATGAAGAAAATATAACAGTTTAACGAAGTTTTATAACAATTTAACTTTAAGATTTATGCTGATAATCAGCTGAATACTCAAAATTATTCACCACACCCGAAAGGTATGGAGTTGTCGTAGATATTGGTATTTTCATCGCGCACAACCAGGTAAATGCTGTTGCAGCCGATGTCCTTCATCAGGATTTCATGCACCCTGCTTTTGACAGGAAATTTTTCACTGAATTCCTTTCTGCCGTATTCCTCAATCTGGGCGTACAGTCCGTCAAGATTGCCGGTGAAAACCAGTTTGAGCTGATGTGCGGGCTTTCTCGCCGAACCGCCACCTGCTACCACATTGTACAGCACGATATCTTTTCCATTAAAAATATCAAACGAGGATTCGGTTCCGTCGTCATAAATTAAAAAAGCTGAAACTTTCAAGGCGTCCGCTTCCGTTTGCGCCTTATTAATGACAGGCAGTGTTACCTTCAACGTTTCTGCAGACGTTTCTTTTTCGCATGAGCAAAGGGCTGCAATGACCATCAACCCAAATGATTTCCGCCAAAATCGCATTACTTTACTTCTCATATGCTTCGAAATCCAGGCTTACAGAATTCATGCAATAGCGCATACCGGTAGGTTGAGGACCGTCATTAAAAACATGCCCCAAATGTGAGTCGCACCGTTTGC
Organism: Bacteroidota bacterium; assembly: GCA_023460855.1. GTDB lineage: Bacteria > Bacteroidota > Bacteroidia > Flavobacteriales > Weeksellaceae > JAEWOS01. The sequence goes on from JAEWOS010000004.1 coordinate 91,321, forward strand.
AAAGCACTTCAATCCTTTCCATGCCGTGCGAACTGTCCCTTTTATAGGAAACACCTTCTTTATCAGCTTCAAAAAAGCTGGGCCAGCCACAGCTGGATGCAAACTTGGACGTAGAATAAAAAAGGTGGTTTCCGCACACGGCG
>JAEWOS010000005.1 GCA_023460855.1 Bacteroidota bacterium
CCGATAACCCAAAACTTGGTTTTTACAAAACAATAACTCACCCTCCCGCCCAAACGGCGGGAGTTTTTCAACTTAGCTGCAAGGTGAGGAAAGACCAGAAGAAGGGATTCTTGTGACAGCGTGGGAATGATTGCTAAGGAGCCCTGCTCCAGCTGCCCCAATGGTATAAAATATGTACACTACGTTATCAGGTTTACGGGAACCAGGCAGCAACTGGAAGCTTTGTCACCTTTTAGTGAGCAGCAGATCAAGTTTTTGACTGCCTTGCAAGCTGTATTTAAGCAAAAAATACATGACCAAAACAAGAATATACCTGATAATGGGCTTATCAATGAATTTGGTTTGGAACAGATTTTTTTTGATTCTACCCAAAGAATGGGTTTCCAAGGTCTAATTACCTTGCAAAGAGTAGAAGAAAATGAAATTTACAATATCACGCAAAATCCAGATGGAACAATTAACCCTCCAATCTTATGTCCATGAATAAATATAAAAAATCATTTAAATGTACAATCCTTGCAATCATAACAGGTTTTTCAATTTCCTGCAAGGCGCAGCACACTTATCCCATGAGTTCAAATCCTTTGCAACTACCACCAAACTCCTATATGAACGATGCTGGAAATGAATTAGATAAATTTGTAGGCACATGGCATGCATCTAACAACGGGAAATTTTACATTTTGAAAATATCTAAAATCATAAATAAGAAAATTGATTACCTAAACTTATTCCAAGACACCTTGTTGATTAAGTATACAGTGAAAAATAACACTCAAAACTCTATTCTTCAATCAACAGAAAATATGCAATTGGTAAATGCCTCGGATTTTTTTTCCGTATACAGCTATGGCTTAGAGAATTCGGGTTCAAAAGCATTATTTTATTATAGTGGTACGCATTGCGGTGTTGGTTGGGGAGTAATAGAGCTGAGCGATATTTCTAATAACCAAATAAACTGGAGTTATGTTCCTAATTCAACCACACTTACGGATCAAAGCTGCCCAGCAGGTCAAGAATTAATAATTTATCTTCCAATAACCCAAAACCTGGTTTTCACAAAACAATAAACCCAAACCGCCACCCGGCGGTTTTTGGCTGTTAAAACTTCGTTTCTGAATCGTTTGCCGGCTTGATTTCTGAGAATCCAGAATTTTCAAAATTTGTATCTTGCCCTAATTAAGATTTTCAAAAAAAATGAAGAAGCTACTTTCTATAATCGTAGTTGCCCTATTTACCTTTGCCACTGCCCAGCAGCATCCTTATTATCAGCAGTTCGCAAAGTATAAAATGGATATTGATGTGGACGCTGCAAATTTTACCTATCAGGGAAAACAGCAGCTTATTTATACCAACAACTCACCGGATCAACTGGAAACCGTATACTTCCATCTCTACTGGAATGCCTTTAAACCTGGTTCCATGATGGACGAAAGAGCGAGAAGCCAGGGAGCAGCGGGTGACAGCCGTCTGCAGCAGAACGGCGTTTCCAGACTCGCCAGCATTCCCAAAAATGAAGAAGGCGCACAGAATATTAAATGGATCAGGCAGAATGGCAAAAATCTGAAGTTCGAAATTCAGGAAACCATTATGAAAGTGACTTTGGCAGAACCGTTGAAGCCAAATTCTTCCACCACTTTTACATTGGAATGGGATGCCGTAATCCCTAAACAAATCCGCAGATCCGGAAGAAACAACCGCGAAGGCATTGACATGACAATGACGCAATGGTTTCCGAAAATTGCAGAGTACGACTACGAAGGCTGGGCAACATTCGATTATGTGGGACGTGAATTCCATGCCCCTTTTGCTGATTTTGATGTAACGATCAAAATTGACAAAGATTATGTTGTAGGAGCCGGCGGAACACTGCAAAATCCCACCGAAGTAAAAGGCTACGGTGCCGCATCAGCAAAAACCGATGCGAACGGCAAAGCTACCTGGAAATGGACCGCGAAAAACCTGCTTGATTTTGCTTGGGCCGCAGACCGGGATTATACCGTTGAAAGTTTTGAAATCCTCGATGGTCCGAAAATCTTTTATGTCTATCAGAAAGGAGAAAAAACAGCATTCTGGGAACAGAGCAAACCGCTGATCACCAAATTTTTCCAGATTATGAACGCGCGTTTCGGCAGATATCCCTATCCGAGCTATTCCTTTGTGCAGGGTGGCGACGGCGGAATGGAGTACGGAATGACTACCATGATCCTGGGAGAAGCAAGAAGTTTGGACGGACTGGTCGGACTCATGGTTCATGAAGGTGCGCATTCGTGGTTTCAGCAGGTTTTGGCAACCAATGAAAGCACAAAACCGTGGATTGACGAAGGATTCACGAGCTATGCCGAAAGCATTGTGATGCAGCAGCTGTTTCCGCCCACAGAACCGGAACCCAATCCGTTCGTGAATTCCATCAGCAATTATGTGCGTTTTACGAAAACCGGAAAAGAAGAACCTGCAGGCTGGCTGGCCGATCATCATGACGGCGGAAGCGCGTATTCCATCGCGAGCTATGTGAAAGGCGAAACATATCTCGTGCAGCTGGGATATATTGTCGGCGAAAAAAAGATGCAGCAGATTATGAAGCAGTTTTTTGAGGACTGGAAAATGAAACATCCTACCGACCGCGACTTCCTGCACATCGCTCAAAAAGTTTCGGGCATGGACCTGAAGTGGTTTCACCATTACTGGATTAATACCACTAAAACAATCGACTATGCGATTGAAAATGTAGAATACGGGCCGGCATCCACCACCATTACACTTACCAACAAAGGACAAGTTCCGATGCCGATTGATTTTTCACTGATGCTGAAAGACAAATCTATTGTGAATTATCAAATTCCGATGAATATGACCCGCGTATGGAAAACAGAAGACATCAACGGAACTTTCAAGGTGCTCGATTATTGGCCGTGGACACGGAAATCCTACACTTTTACCGTTCCGTACAGAAAAGATCAGCTCTCCATGCTCGGCATCGACTTTACGCAAAGACTTGCCGACGTTAATCCGGCCGATAATACCGCAGTAACAGATTAATTTACAGAAATTTAGTTTCCATTGAACTCAATCGTAATAAATATTGGCAATACCAATATCCGGTTTGGACTTTTTGACGACGACAACTGTGACATTTCCTGGATCATCAATACGAAACCATACAAAACGAGTGACGAAATGATCCTGCAGTTCAGTATGATGTATCAGACGCATAAAATAGATGCTGAAAAAATTGATCAGATCATTGTGGGATCGGTAGTTCCTCAAATTACGCAGGATGTAATCCGGGCTATAAAAAAACTGCATAAAAAAGCGCCGGTTCTGGTGGACAGAACGACTGCTTCTGGCGTGCGAGCCAAATCAAAACAAATGGGAACCGATATTTATGCAAATCTGGTTGCGGCACATCATCTTTATCCCGGTTCCAAAAAAATTATTCTGGATTTTGGTACGGCACTTACCGCAAGCTGTGTCGCAGCCGATGGTGAAACTTTGGGCGTAATTATCGCTCCGGGAATTATCACGTCTTTGAATTCCCTCGTTGGCCAAACCGCACAACTTCCTGAAATTGAACTGATAAAACCTAAATCTGTGCTGGGACTGGATACGGTTACCTGCATGCAAAGCGGTATGGTTTACGGATTTCTCGGCATGGTGGAAGGTTTTATAGACCGCATCAACCATGAAGTGGAAGAAGACTGTTTTGTGGTGGCAACCGGCGGCGTTTCCCATGTGTACAAACCGCTTACCGACAAAATTCATGTGGCAGACCGGCTTCACACGCTGAAAGGGCTGTATTACCTCGGGAAGGAACATTACTAATAAAATTTATAAATGAAATTCCTGGTTATCAGTTGCTTTCTGGCGATCAATTTATACAGTGCCCAGTTTGCATCGAAAAGCCATCACTTCGATGTCAGCACCGGTTTTGCTGCAGTTAAAGACCGTGTCGGCTTTCTGTTCGGTACCGGTTACAGCTATGGCTTCAATGGCAACCTGGTCACAGTGAAGTACAATTATGTATATAACATGAGGTTTCAGGGCTTTTTAGCCAGTGAAAGCAGAGTCATCATCAGTGATGTGGCTTTGCTTTACGGCAGAACGTTTCCTCTAAGTGAAACGATGTTGCTCAGCACCTCTGCAGGTATTGCGTATGATACGCTTTTCTTCACAGAATTATGATTACGACGAAGATACAGCTTCTTATAACACGGTGAAATCCCAACAATCTCATGTCGGTGTGCCGCTGGATTTTACATTACGGTTTTTCCGGGCAAAACAGACCAATGTTTCATATGTAGCCTTAAAAGCGCAGGGAACGATCTCCCAAAACAGTTTCGCATCATTTGGTGTAGCGTTTGGATTTGCGGCTCCGAGAACAGATTAGCGGAATCTTACCTTTTATTCTTAAAGAAATTCTTAATGAGCGAAGCACATTCTGCTTCCAACATGCCCAAAGTCATTTCAGTTTTTGGATGAAGAGAGAGATTTTTATTGATGAACCCACGCTGCTCGTCTCTGGCGCCGATCACAATTTTAGAAATCTGCGACCAGTTTAAAGCACCGCAGCACATGACGCAAGGTTCCAGCGTCACATAAAGTGTACAGTCCTTCAGATATTTTCCTCCCAGAAAATTTGCAGCAGCGGTGATCGCCTGCATTTCCGCATGCGCGGTAACGTCGTTGAGCGTTTCGGTTAGATTGTGGGCTTTGGCAATAATCCGGTTGCCGGAAACAATCACACAGCCAACCGGAACTTCATCCTTCTCAAATGCAGTTTCAGCTTCCTGCACAGCGAGACGCATAAAATATTCGTCAGAAAAAATCATTCGAAATAAAAAGTCATGGGAAGATTAAAACGGTACGGCACCGCAACTCCGTTTTCTAACGCAGGTTTCCAGCGGTGTTTTGCCAAATAAACCGCAATTTCCGCTTCGCGGTTAAGCTGAATGTTGCTCCCCTTCGATTCAACACCCGAAATGCTTCCGTCCGGTTCGACCACAAATCTGATTTCTGTTCTCAGAACATTTTTCCCGCTGATAACTGCCGTATTAAAATTCTTTGTGATTTCATTTCGAAATCCGTTGATTCCGGTAGGATATTGTGGCAACGATAATTTTACAACTCCGGTTTCGGATCTTTTTTGAGTTGCAGTTGACTTCTTCTCAATGCTTCGAGTCTTAATCCGGGCAAGTTCTGCCGCTTTTTCAGCACTGCGCCTGGTTTCAAGAATATTTTCTTCCGCTTCACATTCGCTGTCGAGAATTCTCATTTTTTCCGGATTTCCTTTGATTTCCGAATTTCCAAAACAACGGTCCTGCAGTTTCTTCAGCTTATTGTCATATTTTTCTTTGATTCTCAGAAGTTTACGGTTCTGCTGTGCTGTTGCGAAAGTGAAGAATCCAATCAGAAGAAAAGTAAAAAATTGTTTCATGTTGGGTTTCAGGGCTGAATTTTACTTGCCTGCTAAACTGAGCGTAACAGGAATCCTGTATTTATACCGGACTGCAACTCCGTCTTTCATGGCCGGGGTAAATTTTTCCGGGAGCCTGTAAATTGCGATTTCTGCCTGTTTATTAAAATTCGGATTCAAACCTTCAGCATGAACATAAGTAATACTTCCGTCCGGTTCCACAGTAAAAAAAACATCTGCTTTTGATGCGGGAAAATCTGCAGCAAATGCATCGATGTAAAGTAAACCTGCAATTTGCTGACGTAAATTCTCCAGACCTCCAGGATAAAGTGCTTTTTCTGAAATGCTTTTCAGTTCAGTTCTAGCGGTATCAGCATTGTGAGACTGCCGGATTTTTCCGAGATCTTCTCTATTTCGCACAGTCAGCAACGCGTACTGATACGCTGAATTTTCAAGACTGTCGAGTTTCTGAAGGAATATCTTACGGTCCTGCGACATTAAAGTTTTGTTATATAGCTGAGAAGAACGCGCGGTCCGATTTTGAAATTCCTTTTCGATCATCATCCGGTGCTGGCCGAAATAATTCTTAACCTGCGCAAATTCAGTATTTTGCTGTGCAAAAGCCGGAATCGCCAGAAAAAAGAAAAAAATATAAATCAGCGCTCGCATGAAATTTCGATTATTTTACAGATAATTTAATAACAGCAAAATCCGGTCCTTATTATTTACGCTTTTCATATTTCCAGTTTCTGCCTTTTCCTTCCGCAATCCATTCTGTTGCCTGATCGGTTCTTTTCTGTGCTGTACTTTCGGTTTTCGCGTCATTAATCCAGGAAATATATTCTTTTCTGAAAGATGGAGAAGCACCCGCAAAAAATTTTTCTGCTGCAGCATTTTGTTTCAACGCACTGCTCAAAATTTCCGGTACCGGCAGTTCTGCAGAAGCAGGCTGTGCTTTCTTAATTTTTACACCGCGGTCTGCAAGATCCATCGCTTCTTCAATACATTTTTTAAGCTGTGCTTTTGACGGAAGATCATCCACTGATTTTATTTTTCCGAAAGAATACATCGAATCTTTTTCAATGTCTTTCGTGAGTTCCTTCATCGTCTTCATCTTATTTTCCAGCCAGAAACCAAAAGCACAGTGCGCTTTAAAAGAGGCCATCGAACAAAGGTTGTTTCCTTTGTACGTAAAAAACGGCATCCCCCACTTTGTCGTTTCCTCAGTTTCAGGACAATATTCGTGTACGGTTTCTCTCAGATATTCCAAAACCGGTTTTGCAAAAGGCTGTGCTTTCTCGATATAGGCATCAATTTTCGGATCGAATGAACTCATATTCAAATTTATTTAGTTACGTAACCGTTAACCACCTGATCAACAATAAATTTTACCTGATCCGGGCGTCCGCGGTCATTTTTCGGCTGATTCATATAACTGCCTGTTCGCACAATTACCAGTTTGTGTTCCGGAACCACAATAACGTATTGCCCCTGCAAACCAAGCATAAAATAATGTTTCGCGGCAACATCATTGTTGATCCATAATCCGAGACCATATGTCCCACGCGAAAGTTTGGTAGGGGTGCGCATTTTTTCGATGAATTCTGCGTTAATGATCTGTTTTCCGTTCGCCATTCCGTTATCCAGAAATAACTGTCCGAATTTGGCAAAATCACGGCTGATTCCGTAAACGCAGCAATATGCCTTTTCCATTTGGTAATCATCGGTTCCCCAGGAAGCAGCGGATTCCATACCCATCGGTTGCCAGAATTTCTGAGAAAGATAGTTTGCCAACGGCATATTTACGGCTTTGCGCACAGCAAATCCAAGCAATTGTGTGGTGCCGCTCTGATACTGAAAACTCGTACCAGGTTTTTCGGTGAAACTTTTCAGGAATGATGCTTCTGCAAGGCTGCTGCCGTAATACAGTTTTGCATTCGGAGTGAAAGGATTCCGGTAGTTCTCTTCCCAGTTTAGTCCTGATTCCATCGCGGCCAAATCGTACAGTGTCAGGAATTTACCATATTCCACATTGCCGTAGTTTTCGTAAAAATTAGAGTATTTCTGATGTATACTTTTCACCGCTTCTTCTTCCTCGGCTTTTCCGAGCAGCAGAACGGTCATCGCTTTCGCCATCGAAAAAGAATTCGTTTTTGTTGCGGCCGAATATCCGTCGCTGTATTCTTCATAAAGAAGTTTGCCATTTTTTACAATCAGAAAGGAGGCTGTGTTCGTTTCTTCCAGATTCTTCTGAAGAGCCTGTGGTAATTTCTTCTTGTTGTAAAGAGAATCGCGGCGCCACGGATTCGCATTTCCGGCAGAGATTATATTGGTTTCGAAAAGTTTTTCGTCGTTTATTGTTGCTGTTCCTTCTCCCCGGAGATAGGTTTTTCTGATTCCACGAAAAAGATAATCGTAATCGAACACGTAAGTAAGTCCGATCAGAATTGCAATGATCAGAACTACAGGGCGGATGATTCGGTTTAGAAAATTCTTCATTCCGTTTAGCTGCTCGAAGTTAACAAATTGTTTTCGGTTCTAGAAAATTGCAGAAAGCTCTTCTGCGAAGGTCTGCACCTGCAAAGGACGCAACAGATCATCTACTTCCAGCCTGTTGTAATGACCCATTTTCACAATGACCATGTTTTTTTCGGGAATGATGATGATAAACTGACCTAAAAAACCGTACAGAAACCTGTATTTTACTTTCGCATCGTCGTTTGCCCAAACCGTATAACCGAATGCTTTGTTTTCTTCTGTTGGCTGAAGCATCCTGTCGATAAAATCCTCACTCACAATTGTTTCACCTTTCCATTTTCCTCTGTTGAGCAACAGCTGACCAATTTTTGCAAAATCGCGCGCTGTAGCATGAATGCAGCAGAATGTTTTTTCCATTCCGTCTTCATCTGTGCTCCATTTCGCATCGCATTCCATCCCGATTTTAGACCAGATTTTTTCTGTAAGCAGTTCTGCGAGTGTTTTTCCGCAGGCTCTTCTCACGGCAAATCCCAGCAATTGCGGCGCAGCGCTCTGATAATCATATTTTTCTCCCGGCTTCTGCACAAATTCACGATCAAATACCTGTTCTCCCATGTCATCCAGAAAATACTGACGCGAATTCGGTGCGAATGGATGCCGGTATTCCTCCTGCCAGTCCAGGCCGGCCTGCATAGTCATCAGATGTTTCAGCGTTAGCTCTTTGCCAAACTCCATTGTTTTATACCGCGGATAAAAATCGGAAAAAAGCTGCTCCTCACTCTTAACCGAACCGTCATCAATGCAGGCGCCGACAAGCATGGACAAAATGCCTTTCGCCATAGAAAAAGAATTCATCAGCGATTGCGCGTGGTGGTTTCTCCAGTATTTTTCATAATGGATTTTTCCGTCCTTTACGACAATAAGAACAGAAGCACGTGTTTTTTTCAGTTCTTCTTCTACCGTTTCCGGGAGTGCAACAGAATTAAAAGTCTCTGCTTTTTCCCAGCGTTCCGGTATATCGTTATACACAGGATGAAACGGGAAGCGGTCCACATCGTCGATACTCGGTGTAAATGCTCCTTTCCGTAAATTCATAGCGACAGCTTTCAGTAAAAATCCGTTTCCTGTGGCCCACAACACAATTGAACTGCCTACAAGACCGGCGCCGAAACCCGCTAAAATTTTCCTGAGTAACACTTTTAGAAAAATTTAAATCTTTGAGAGTAAAGTCCGGAAATTTACCTTCTCATCGATAATTCTTCGCAAATCTTCCACTGCAACCCTTTCCTGCTTCATGGTATCGCGATCCCTCAACGTTACGGTATGATCTTCCAGAGACTGGTGGTCGACTGTAATACAGAAAGGAGTTCCGAGCGCATCATTTCTTCTGTAACGCTTTCCGATACTGTCTTTTTCTTCATAGATCAGGTTGAAGTCATATTTCAGATCTTCAAAAATTTTCTCTGCATATTCGCCAAGACCGTCTTTCTTCATTAATGGCAAAATTGCAGCTTTCACCGGCGCAAGAGCAGGAGGAAGCGATAAAACGGTACGTTCTGAACCATCTTCCAGAACCTCATCTTTCAGGCAGTGCGACATTAAAGCCAGGAACATCCGGTCTAAACCAATACTGGTTTCTACAACGTAAGGCGTGTAATTTTCGTTTCGTTCCGGATCGAAATACTGAAGTTTTCTGCCGGAGAATTTTTCGTGTGCACCCAGATCGAAATCCGTCCGGGAATGTATGCCTTCAAGTTCTTTGAAGCCGAAAGGAAATCGGAATTCAATATCAGCCGCAGCATTGGCATAATGCGCAAGTTTTTCGTGATCGTGAAATTTATAATTTTCTTCGCCGAGACCGAGTGCCAAATGCCAGTTGAGTCTTTTCTGTTTCCATTCTTCATAGAATTTCAGTTCCGTTCCCGGCGCGACAAAAAACTGCATTTCCATTTGCTCAAATTCACGCATTCTGAAAATAAACTGCCTGGCGACGATTTCATTACGGAAAGCTTTCCCGATCTGTGCGATGCCGAAAGGAAGTTTGTGACGTGAAGTTTTCTGAACATTCAGAAAGTTTACAAAAATTCCCTGTGCTGTTTCCGGTCTCAGATATAAATCCATAGCACTTTCTGCCGAAGCTCCCAGTTTTGTACCGAACATGAGGTTGAACTGACGTACGTCTGTCCAGTTTTTCGAACCGGTATCCGGATCTGCAATTTCCAGTTCTTCAATCAGCGTTTTTACGTCAGCCAGATCTTCATTCTCCAGCGACTTTGTCATTCTGCCCAGGATGGTTTTCTGCTTTTCGCGGTATTCCATCACGCGCGGATTCGTCGTCTCAAACTGATCTTTATCGAATGCGTCACCAAATCTTTTTGCGGCCTTATAGATTTCCTTCTGCGCTTTGTCTTCCAGCTTTGCACAATAATCTTCTATGAGAACATCTGCACGGAAACGTTTTTTGGAATCCTTATTATCAATCAGCGGATCGTTGAACGCATCGACATGGCCGGAAGCTTTCCAGGTTGTAGGATGCATGAGAATTGCCGAATCGATACCGACAATATTTTCATTCAGCTGTACCATGGCTTTCCACCAGTAGCTTTTGATATTATTTTTCAGTTCCGCACCGTTCTGTCCGTAATCGTAGACTGCAGATAGCCCGTCATAGATTTCAGAACTGGGAAAAATAAAACCATACTCTTTAGCATGGGAAACTACTTTTTTGAAAACATCTTCCTGTTTAGCCATTTCAATTTCTTTAATTTACAAAAATAAGGTTTTCGGGTGGATGTAAAAGTAAAAAAGGGAACAACAGGTTGCACCCTTTTTATAATATACTGCTTACTAAAGATTGTAGTAGAACACCAAATCATGCGGCAGTTCTTCGTGCCGTTTTTTGTAAATTTGCGAAACCCTTTTTTGCAATGTATAAAAGCCTTCTGCGCCCGTTTCTGTTCAGGCTCGATCCTGAAAAAGCACATCATTTTACCTTTTCACTGCTGAAAAGTGTTGGCGGATCCTCGAAATTTTTTCTCCCTAAACCGGTTACGGATAAAAGGCTGGAACGGGAAGTTTTTGGCATAAAATTTAAAAATCCTGTTGGACTGGCAGCCGGACTCGATAAAAACGCGGTTGCCTTCAAGGAATTTTCAAACCTTGGATTCGGTTTTATAGAAATTGGCACTTTAACACCAAAAGCGCAGCCGGGAAATGACAAAAAACGCCTGTTCAGGCTGGTGGAGGATTCTGCGATTATCAACAGAATGGGCTTTAACAACGAAGGTGTTGACGCAGCTGTGGAAAGACTGAAAAAAAACGACAACGTAATCATCGGTGGAAACATCGGCAAGAACAAAATTACGCCCAATGAAAACGCCGTTGACGATTATGTCATTTGTTTCAACAAGCTGTTTAATTATGTGAATTATTTTGTGGTGAATGTATCTTCGCCGAATACGCCCAATCTGCGTGAATTGCAGGATAAAGAACCTTTAACTAAACTTTTAGGTGAACTGCAAAAAATTAATCTGCAAAAGAAAAACCCAAAGCCAATCCTCCTGAAAATTGCTCCGGATTTATCTGATGAACAATTATTAGATATCATCGATATCGTCAAAGAAACGCAAATTGCAGGAGTGATTGCAACCAATACCACACTTTCGCGTGAAGGCCTGAAATCTCCAAACAAAAACGAAACAGGCGGCCTGTCCGGAAAACCCTTAACCAAGAGATCCACGGAAGTTATCCGGTTTCTTTCTGAGAAAAGTGGCAAAGCATTTCCAATTATCGGCGTAGGTGGAATTCACACCGCTGAAGACGCAATAGAAAAACTGGAAGCCGGCGCATCTCTTGTTCAGTTATATACGGGATTTATTTATGAAGGCCCCGAGCTGATCAGCAGCATCAACAGGAAAATTCTGGAAAAAGGATTATAATTTTCCTTGAATTTACCGGCCGAATTTGAAGTATTTTTCAAGTTTATGATGTTTCTTTTTCAGGAAAGCGGAAACCATTTCCATTCCGATTACTGAAAAGGTAATTCCATTGCCGCCAAAACCGAGCACGAAATAGGCTCCGGGAAATTGGGGATGCTCGCCGATGTAAGGCAGTCCGTCTTTAGTTTCACCGAAAACTCCGGCCCAACTGAAATCTGTCCGGAAATCAGCATTCGGGAGATGTTTCTTGACGCTTTTCTCGAGACTGATTGTCTTTCGTGCAAGTGCATTATTACGTTTTGTCTCGTCAACATAATCCATATCTCCGCCACCAACCAGAATTCGGTTATCATCCGTTGTACGCATATAAAGGTATGGATCAGCAGAATTCCACACCACAAGATCATCGAGCGCACCATGATTCTGCGCTGTACTTTCACCGACAATTGCAAAGGTCGAAAGTAGTTTTACAAAATTTTCCGGCACAATTTCAACGCTTTCAAATCCATTACAGTAAATAATTTTCTTGGCGGTGATCGTATTTCCGTATTCGGTATTTACTTTAACCTGAGAGTTACCGTATTTCGTTTCTGTAATCTCCGTTTTATCGAATATGCGGAGTCCTTTTGCGTGATTGTATGCCAGCAAATCGTGCGCAAGTTTAAAGGCATCCACACTTGCACCCTGATCGGAAAGAATTCCTCCGTATGTCTTTTCAATGCCGAATTTCTTTTTAATTTCTTCGGACGAAAGCCATTTTACAGGCAGTTTCGCAGCTTTTCTTGCTTCAAATTCCTTTAGCACCCATTCCTGCTCTTTCTTATGTGCAACAAAAAATAATGATTTCTTCTTTTCGAAACCCGCTCCGGACTTTACTTCCTTAGCGATTTTACCAAGATCATCAATTGATTGGAAACAAGCGAGATAACTTTCAACGGCACCTTCTTCACCGATCATCTCTGATAATTCGTACAGGGGAACATCTATTTCGTACTGCAGCATTGAAGTGGTTGCCGACGTGCTTCCGTTACACACTTCGCGCCGGTCCAGAATAACTGTGTCAAATCCGTCTTTGATACACTGGTGCGCGATCATACTTCCGGTAATTCCGGCACCAACAATAAGGATATCAGTTTTCACATTTTCTCTGATCGACGGATAGCTGTTAATGAGTCCGTTTTTTACCAGCCAGAAGGGTTCAGGGGTTTTCAATTTCATATTGACGTAAATCTACTGAATTTGTAAAAAAAAATAAACCTGTTTTAAAAAAATGAAAAATATTTGCCACACCCCTGTCAAAAAACCAGCACTTAATCAGCGTTCACAATTTTTTATCTTCCATACCCTAAAAAATTTGAGGCATAAGTCAATATATTAACCTTTTTATTTAATTTTGCAGAATAAATCTGTCTAAAATGTCAACACTAAGATTCAAAGCACTTGCGGAACTGCCTTTCCGTAATTTCCGAAAAGACAATGCCGTAGAAGTTCCAAAGAAATTATCTGAACTGTTCTGCGAAAATGTTTTTTCTGAAGAGACAATGCGTTCCTACCTTACAAAAGAAGCATTCACTTCCATACAGGGCGCCATAAAAAGAGGAAGCAAAATAGAACGGCATATTGCAGATCAGATTGCGGTTGCTATGAAAGACTGGGCGCTTTCCAAAGGAGCCACACATTACACACACTGGTTTCAGCCTCTAACTGGAAGCACTGCCGAAAAACACGACAGTTTCTTCACACCGTTTGAGAGCGACCGCGCAATTGAAAGATTTAACGGAGGAATGCTGATTCAGCAAGAACCGGACGCTTCTTCGTTTCCGAACGGCGGAATCAGAAACACGTTTGAGGCCAGAGGATACACTGCATGGGATCCGACTTCTCCTGCATTTATTATGGGAACAACACTGTGCATTCCGTCCATTTTTATTTCATATACGGGTGAAACGCTCGATTTTAAAACTCCTCTGTTAAGAGCACTTCATGCTGTTGATGAGGCTGCAACAGAAGTATGCAAAGCCTATTTTGATAAAAATGTGACGAAAGTAGTTCCGACACTTGGCTGGGAACAGGAATATTTTCTGATCGACAGCGCACTGTATCAGTCGAGACCGGACCTGATTTTTACCGGAAGAACACTATTAGGACATTCGCCTGCAAAAGGACAACAGCTGGACGACCATTATTTCGGCTCCATTCCGACGAGAGTGATGAATTTCATGAAGGAACTGGAAATAGAGTGTATGAAACTCGGAATTCCGGTAACAACAAGACACAATGAAGTTGCGCCGAATCAGTTTGAACTTGCACCGATGTTTGAAGAAACCAATGTTGCGGTGGACCACAATTCGCTGCTGATGGACATCATGGCGAGAGTTGCGCACAAGCATCATTTCCACATTCTTTTCCACGAAAAACCTTTTAAAGGTGTAAACGGCAGTGGGAAACACAATAACTGGTCGCTTGCAACCGATACCGGAGAAAATCTGCTGAGTCCGGGAAAAAATCCAAAGAAAAACCTGCAGTTTCTTACCTTTTTCGTGAACACTTTAAAAGCTGTTCATGATTATGCTGATTTGCTGCGTGCGAATATTGCATCGGCAAGCAACGACCACAGACTTGGTGCAAACGAAGCTCCGCCTGCAATTATTTCAGCCTTTATCGGAAGCCAGCTTTTCAGCGTGCTGGAGGAACTGGAAAAAGTAACCGACGGAAAACTTTCTCCTGAGGAAAAAACAGAACTCAAACTGAATGTGGTTGGTAAAATTCCTGAGATTCTTCTGGACAACACAGACCGTAACAGAACATCTCCTTTTGCTTTTACGGGAAATAAATTTGAATTCCGCGCCGTGGGATCTTCAGCAAACTGTGCTGAACCGATGACTGCGCTGAATGCAATGGTAGCAAGACAGCTTACGGTATTTAAGAAAGAAGTTGACGCACTTGTAGCGAAGAAAAGCCTGAAAAAGGACGAGGCGATATTCAATATTCTAAGAGAATATATAAAGGACTGCAAAACCATTCTGTTTGAAGGTGATGGTTATTCCGAAGAATGGGCGAAAGAAGCCAAAAAGAGAGGTTTAAATAATCTGAAGACTACTCCGGAAGCGCTGAAAGGTGAGATGGCAAAAAAATACATCGAGCTTTATGAAGAAGTAGGCATATATAATGAGCGTGAATATGAAGCCAGAAACGAAATAAAACTCGAGAAATATTCCGCGAACATTGATATTGAAGCAAAAGTGATTTCTGATATCGCAAGAAATCATATTATTCCGGCAGCACTGAACTATCAGAACAGACTGATTGAAAACGTGAAAGGTTTAAAGGAAATTTTTGGCGAGAAAGAATTTAAAGATCTTGCAAGGGAACAAATGGATCTTATCCGTGATATTTCTGCGAATGTACATCAGATTAAGGTTGGTGTTGATGAATTGCTGGCCGCGAAAGATCACGCAAACTCTATCTCCGATTTACAGAAGCAGGCCGAATCATTCTGCAACGAAGTGAAACCAAGATTTGATAAAATTCGCGACGCAAGTGATTCGCTTGAAATGATGGTTGATGATGAATTGTGGCCAATGACGAAGTACCGGGAATTACTTTTCACGAGATAAATATTACTCCCATATTTGTAAAATGCCTGCAGGATATTGCAGGTATTTTTTTTTGCAGTGCTTAGAATTATGGCATGATTTAATTTAACATAATCGACAATCCTCTATCGCCTTTCTGTACGGAGTTTCAGGCAATTACGATGCTAAATATTAACAGAATGCCTAACACCGGAAAATTACATATTTATCACGTGGAGTTATATAATTAAAAGATTTTTCGGGTAAAA
Source organism: Bacteroidota bacterium (assembly GCA_023460855.1). GTDB lineage: Bacteria > Bacteroidota > Bacteroidia > Flavobacteriales > Weeksellaceae > JAEWOS01. The sequence goes on from JAEWOS010000005.1 coordinate 15,674, forward strand.
TGTTAAAAAAACTTAACAAAAAAAAAGCCGAATCACGTAAAAATGGGTGATTGCGGCCTTTTTTTCTTTAACACAACACAAAATTATGTTAAAGTGTGTTAAACTAAAAGCCCGAAAATCGAGGATTTAAGCGCTTTTTGAAGGTTTTCTATACTTTTGCCTTGCAATTGAAAAGAAAGGGTCACCTTTTTAACACAATAATCAAATATATATGAAGAAAAGAGTTTTATTCTACCTGACTGTAATTACTTCAGTATTTTCATTACAATCATGTGTAACCAACTACGTTGCTTCCGCTCCGACATTGTACCAGAAAGAATACAAATCGGATGCCAAAGTTCAGAGCCTGGAGGAGCAAAGACTGGAAGCAAACAAAAAAATTCTCATGAACAGTTTCGCATCAGAAACTGTAGCGAAAGCGAAGAGTGCAAACGCAGCTGTTAAAAATGCTCACATTGCAACTTCCATCAAAATCACACAAAAAGTTGATCAGATTCTTGACGAAGCACAAACTTATCTGGGAACACCTTACCGTTACGGTGGCATGACCAGAAGAGGAATCGACTGTTCTGCATTTGTACTTTCTGTTTTCGGATCTGCAGCGGGCATCACGCTTCCAAGAGTTGCAGCAGCACAGTCTCAGGAAGGTGAAAGAGTTGAAAAATCAGAACTTCAGAGAGGAGACCTGTTGTTTTTCTCTCAGGGTAAAGGAAGAATTTCTCACGTTGGTATCGTGGAAAGCGTTTCTCCTGAAGGCGATATCAAATTTATCCACGCGGCTTCAAGCAGAGGTGTCATGATCTCAACACTGAATACAGACAGATACTGGTCGCCGAGATTCAGATTTGCGAAAAGAATCGTTACTGCGGATTACGTGAATATGACCGAGAATCTTGCCATGAACAAGCCGGCAACTACTAATCTGAATTAATTAGATTACTCATTAATAAATAATAAAGACTCTGCGATTGCAGGGTCTTTTTTTTAATTCAATTTTTTACACCCTTAACAACCGGACTTCAATTTGAATTATTGGCCGGGCTTCAGCTATAAATCTCTTCTGAAAATTCATTCCTACACATAGCCTGTAAAACCATAACGGATCCAACATAATTGCACCAATAATAGAACAGTTGGACTAACGTGCTACAATATCCTAAACGCCGGCAGAAAGTTAATATACGTCTATCAACAACCGAATTGTTCGATTGACACTACACCAGCGAATTCTTATCGTTGTAATTCAGCTTAAAGAAAATGAAAGTCATGATTGAAAAAGCGAGTAAAGAACTTCCGCCATATGAGAAATAAGGAAGCGGAATTCCCACAGTAGGGAAAAGCCCCATCACCATTCCGATATTAATACTGAAATGCATGAGCAGGATTGAAGCAAAACAATACCCAAAAACCCGGTTAAACACAGCTTTCTGCGTTTCTGCGAGATAATATATTCTGGCAATATACAGCGCATACGCCAGGATAAGAAGTGAACTGCCAAGAAAACCCCACTCTTCACCAACGGTACAGAAAATATAATCGGTTTCCTGCTCCGGAACGAAACTTCCCTGCGTTACAGATCCGAGTTTGTAGCCTTTCCCGAAAAATCCTCCGGAACCGATTGCCGTCTTGGAATAGAGCAGATTATATCCTGAAGTATCACGGAAAGCTTTTTCACCTTTGTACAACACTTCGATACGTTCGCGCTGGTGCTTCGGCATTTTTTCAAGAATTACAGGCGCAGAAACGGAAAGCGCCGAAAGCAGCAAAACCGACCCCGCAACTTTACCGATACTGAACACATTCCAGGAAATTCTCCGCCAGTTTAATAAAAGAAATATCACCGTGATAATCACAATTGCCGCAACGATATAAAGCGGATCAACTGCTATGGATAACAGAAATACGGCAGCGATAATCAGACCTACACCGAAAAGCCAGCCGCTTAATCCTTCGCGGTGAAGCGCTATAAAAAACGCGGTAAAAACCAATACGGACCCGACATCAGGAATTGCCAGCGTAACAATTGCAGGAATCCCGACGATTGCAAGCGCCGTATATAAAGATTTTTTGTATTTGAGGTTAAAATCAGGACCGGCAACATAATTGGAGAGCATCAGTGCGGTTCCGATTTTAGCAAATTCCACCGGCTGCATCGTAAATCCGCCAAACCGGTACCAGTTTTTCTGCCCCAGAATTTCCGTACCAAAAGGAAAGAGCCCGATGAGCAACAAAACACCTCCGATATAGATGATTCCCGCAAAATTTTCGAAAAATTTAGCTCTTAAGATAAAAATGATGAAGCCGACAAACAGCGACAGACAAAAGAAAATCAGTTGTTTGTTTCCAAGTCCTAGACCTTTCGCTGCATCAACACTGTAAATATTCAGAATTGCAAAACTGCAGATAAGCAGGTACAGTCCTAATCCAATCTTATCAATTCCCTGTGCCCACTTCATCGGTTTCTGTTTTGTGTGTTTACAGTAGCAGATTGTTGACCTGTTGCGGGTGCATTGGCAGGAGCTTTCGGTTTATTAGCCTCGATCAGTCGTAATTTTAAAGAATCGCGCCGGTATTGGAGTTGTTCCAGAAGTCGGGCATCCTTGGTGATTCTTATACTGTCCTCGATTTGAACAAGCTTGACAGAATCCCTGCTCGGTTCTTTGTACAGACCTCTTCTTTTCAAATCTACAATCCACTGTCTTCTGTATTCAGGAATAAAACTCGCATTGACCAGTTTTTTGTACAGATGTTCTCTTTTTACTTCACCGGTGATATATTTTTCAGCAATTACCGAACTTGCCGGACCTGCCCATGTTCCACCGAAACCGGCGTGTTCCATCACTGCAGCTACCACAATTCTTGGCTTATCTGCTGGTGCAATCATTACATAGATGGAGTTATCTTTTCCCTGCGGAACCTGCGCCGTACCGGTTTTTGCCAGTTGCGTGAAATCGTTTGACTTTAAGCTTCGTGCCGTACCCGCCAATACCACTCGTTCCATTCCTTCCTTTACATACTTGTAAAATTCTTTGTTTTGTACGAGCGTTTGCTTTTTCACTTTAAAACGCGGATCCGGATTTGGCTTTCCGTCAATATATTTTACGATATGAGGCGTGATAAACCAGCCTTCATTAGCAATCGCGGCAACTGCATTAGCCATCTGCAAAGGTGTAAGCATCACATCGCCCTGTCCCATTCCGTTAAAAACCGCACCGGTGGCGAGCGGATCCCAGTTTTTAGGATCTTTTGTGCTTCCGCTGGCTTTGTAAATGGAAGCCATTCTTCTTTCATAAAATTCGCCGTCAGGAATTCTGCCCGGCGCTCCGGAAGCGAGATCATTGTTCATGTAATCGCCCAGTCCGAAACTCCGCATGATTTTGTACCATTCATCAACGCCTTTTGAAGGATTGTTCGGATATTTATTAACGATTGCGAGATAGGCATGAGAAAAATAGCAATTGCTGGAAACCTGAATTGCGGGAACAAGCGGATCAGCACCACCGTGACCTTTAATCCGTAATCCCCGGTAATTAAAACCGCCGCCGCACGGGAAAATCGTTTTTTCGTCCATAACGCCCATCTGCATTCCGGCCAAAGCGGTTAACAGTTTAAAAGTTGAACCAGGTGGATATCCTGCCTGAACTGACCTGTCGAAACTTGGCAGCCAGTCCATAATGGTGTCGTTCGCAATTTTGTACAGATTTTTTGTTTTATCCGCGCCGGTAAACAGATTCGGATCGATGTCCGGTCCGGTTGCCATTACGAGAATTTCACCTGTATTCGGATCGAGCGCCACGATTGCACCTTTTTTATTGACGAGCATTTCCTGCGCCATTCGCTGCAAATCGTAATCGATGGTAAGCGTAATATCCTTTCCGGTAACTTCGTCTTTATCCAGTTCGCCGTCTTTGTACGGACCGACATCACGCAGTTTAATATCCTTCTGAATGTAGCGCATTCCCTTTTCTCCGCGCAGCACTTTTTCGTACGATTTTTCAACACCTTTTTTGCCGATTAAATCGCCGGGTAAATAATACAGAGAATCTTTTTTGATTTCGCCCGGACTCACTTCATTCGTGTATCCGAGTAAATTCCCGGAAGTTCCTACTTCATACTGTCGCTGCGGTCTTCTGACAATACTGAACGCAGGATATTTAAAAATAATTTCCTGAATTCTGGCAACATCCTCGCGCGCAATATTTTTTAGAAATGTTGCCGGCTGCAGACGTGAGAATTTTTTCGCCTTGATATCCGCATCGATAATATTCATTCTCCGGATGAAATCTTCCTTGGAAATGCCGACCAGCTGACAGAATTGGAGTGTATCAAAATCCTTCTGCATCAAAACTTTGGTAAAGGAAATTTCGTAAGCCGGCTGATTTCCTACCAGAATTTTTCCGTTTCTGTCGAAGATTACACCTCTTTGAGGAATTACGTAGTCAATTTTAATGGAAGTGTTCGCGGCATTTAACGCATATCGGTCAGTAAAAAGCTGCAAATAGGCAAGCCTCGCCACAAAAATTGAAGCGATTACTCCCAGGACAATAAGTATTTTGTAAAACTGCGGTTTCAAACCCTCTGTTTGATTTTAAAAATCAGTGTGTAAAGCAGTATAAAGATAAACGATATAATGCTGGAAATTAGTACATCCAGTAATATAATGAAAAATCTGCTGAATTTAAAAAATTCAATATACTGAACGAGCAGCTGGTGAAAGAAAATGCTGGATAAAATAAACAGAAGAAACTGAGGCCACTGCAGGCTGGAAAACGAAAAAAAGTCGGTAGTGGTATCTGTTGACGTTCTGAAAATCAGTGTTCTGAAGTATGCAATGGCTGTCGTTGCAAACGCGTTGATTCCCCAAGTTCCAAGAAAAGCATCAACGCCTAAACCAAGCAGAAAACTCAGCGCAAGAAACTGAAATTTATTGCGAAAAAAAGGATAATACATCACAAACACCGGATAAAGAACCGGCGTGTATTCGCCGAAAAGACGGATTCTGTTCAGCACGAAAATCTGCAGCGCAATCAGGAACGCCATCAGCAAAATATCTGTAAAAATGGATCTGCTAATCATTTTCGCGGTCTATAGTTGCCTGTAAAGTGTCCTGTATCTTATGAACCTCCGCTTTTTTGAGGTTTTTCACAACGTAAATTTTGTTCAGTGTTCCCATTTTTTCACTCAGTTCCACTGAAATATCCCAGAAACCGGTCTTGCTGTCGACCTCATATCCGGAAACCTTGCCTATCATCACACCGCGTGGAAATATCGCAGATTTACCATCGGTAACAACAGTATCTCCAACCTGTAACGGAACATATTTCGGAATATCCGCGAGATGCATAATCCGGGAATTCTCTCCGCGCCACGTCAGCGTTCCGAAGTAATCTGATTTTTTTAGTGCCGCATTAATTCTGATTTTATTCACACTTAAAACCGACTGCACCAGTGCGTAACTGTTGGTGGTATTAATCACAATTCCGGCAATTCCATTAGGAGCCATCACACCCATTTTTGGCATAACGCCGTCTCTTCTCCCTCGGTTAATGGTAAAATAATTGTCCTTCCTGTTAATGGAGTTGAAGACGATTTCGCCATCAACAAAAGTGTATATCTGGCCGCCGCCGATGGTATCATGAACTTTTCGGAACTGCGGAATTTTCACTGCATCCTTACCATACAGTTCTTCCATCAGCGCTTTGTTCTGAGAAACAAGCTGCTCGTTAATCTGCTTGAGTTTCAGATAGGAAGTTCCTTCGTCGATATAACCGGAAATCCAGGAATTAAAAGCAGCACTTTGCGCCGCGATCCAGCTTTGCTGCATAGAATTCCGGGTAAAGATGAGAACCAGCGCAATAATTTGCAGCAGTATAAAAAACAGCAGCAGGCCGTTCTTCGAAAATAATCTCATCAAAAACCCCATCCCGGAACAGCAGAAAAATTTTTATTTGATCAGGAAGTTGAATTTATCCATGTTTTTAAGCGCTATACCCGTTCCACGAACTACCGCTCTTAAAGGATCTTCTGCCACAAAAACAGGCAACCCGGTTTTGCGGTGCAGTCTGTCGGAAAGTCCGCGCAGCAGCGCACCACCACCTGCAAGATAGATACCGGTTTTATAAATATCCGCCGCAAGTTCAGGAGGAGTAAGAGAAAGGGTTTCCATTACCGCATCTTCAATTCTGATAATGGATTTGTCCAGCGCTCTTGCAATTTCCTTATACCCCACCATAATTTCTTTTGGCTTACCGGTGATCAGGTCACGACCCTGAACAGGGATATCTTCAATATCCACGTCGAGTTCTTCAACGGCTGAACCTACTTCAATTTTCACACGTTCTGCGGTTCTTTCCCCGATATACAGATTGTGATGTGTTCTGAGATAATATGCGATATCATTCGTGAAAACATCACCAGCAATTTTTACGGATTTATCGCAGACAATACCACCAAGTGCAACCACTGCAATTTCCGTAGTTCCGCCGCCGATATCGATGATCATGTTTCCTTCCGGTTTCTGAACGTCAATTCCGACACCAATCGCAGCAGCCATTGGCTCATATATCAGTCTGACCTCCTTTGCGTTAACCTTCTGCGCAGAATCCCGCACCGCTCGTTTTTCAACCTCTGTAATTCCGGACGGAATACAGATCACGATTTTTAAAGCCGGCTGAATTAATTTACCCTTGATTCCCGGAATTTTCTTGATAAATTCCTTGATCATGTGTTCGGAAGCGTGGAAATCAGCAATTACACCGTCTTTTAGCGGACGAATGGTCTTGATATCTTCATGGGTTTTACCCTGCATGTGTTTCGCCTGTTCACCAACAGCTATCGGTTTTCCTGAGGAACGCTCAATAGCAACGATGGATGGCTGATCAATCACGATCTTGTTGTTATGGATAATCAAAGTGTTAGCAGTGCCAAGGTCAATCGCAATTTCTTGCGTGAACATATCAAATAAGCCCATTTTTTAGTCCTGATTTTTGTATGTGGAATTAAGGGGACAAAGATAAGAAAATGAGACCATCTTCAAAGCTGGCGCAGGTATTATTTAGGTTAAAATTTTATTAAAATAGGCTGACAGCCAAAAGGAAACATCAAACTCCCGATAAACCGGTGAAAAAGAACTCTTTTCATCGGGAAAAGCACTGAAAATAGCACTCTGCTCAGTGACAAACTTTTTTCATCATGCAATCAGGATTTCGTTTCTTGAACAATTTGTATTTTTATGAGATAAAAATAATTTGTTTAATGGAAAAATTCAGTTCCGGGCTTTTTGTTATACAGATTGCTTTCATCATACTCGCAGCCCTGCTGCTATTCTTTATCGTTAAATTCTGTATCCGCTTTTATAATAACAATAGGAATTAGCTGTTGCTGTCATTGACAAGTATCATTTGGGATGCTCTCAAAATTTCGTATTTTTGCGCTTGCCCATGTACAGAAATCCGGAATTTCAGAAAACCGCCAATTTTGCCGTATTAAGTGTCAGCTATGAGAAAGCCGACGCCGAAACGCGCAGTAAATTTGCTTTTTTTGAAGAGCACATCAAAGATTTTCTCGCTTCGCTGTATCAGGAACAGCTCGGAGATGCATTCGTGGTTTCCACCTGTAACCGCACGGAAATCTATACCACCACACAGAATTATCTTTCGGTAGCGCAGGAATTCTGTAAAACCACCGGTGTCAGCCTTAACGATTTTCTGAAATTTGCCAATATTTTTACGCAGGATGATGCTTTAAACCATTTGTTTCGTGTAGCAGGAGGTCTGGAAAGTCAGATTCTGGGAGATTTTGAAATTATCGGGCAAATCAAAAACGCCTACAACCGGTTCAAAAAGGAAAAAAAATACAGCAATCCGTACCTTGAAAGAGCCATTAATTCCGCGATTCAGATTTCCAAAAAAATCAAAAATGAAACAGGAATTTCCAATGGTGCAGCTTCGGTGTCTTATGCAGCTGTTCATTATATCCTGAGCAATCAGAATCAGGTTGCCGACAAAAACATTCTTCTTCTCGGAACGGGCGAAATCGGGCAAAACACGGTAGAAAATCTTGTAAAGCACATTCATCAGCCGAATGTAAAGGTGATGAACAGAACCGCTGAAAAAGCAATTAAAATTGCAGAAAAATACCAGCTTCCGCATATAGAGTTCACCGATCTTGATAAAGAACTCAAGAAAACGGATATCCTGATCGTTGCAACAGGAGCGGCTCATCCGATAATCAACAGAAGCCATTTCCCGAACGGAAAAGAAACGCTGATTCTCGACCTGTCAATTCCGTACAACGTTGAAAAAGACGTGGTGGAAAATCCCAATGTAAAACTAGTGGATGTGGACGAACTTTCATTCAAAATCAACCATACACTCGAGCAAAGACGGAAGGAAATACCGAAAGCGGAGGAAATCATCGAAAAAATGACGGTAGATTTCACAGAATGGGAAAGCAAGCGTAAGATGGTCCCGAAGATTCATCATTTCAAGGATCTGCTTACAGAAATTGAGCGCAACGAAATGCATAAAATTCACAAGAAGTTCCGATATGTTGACATTGAAGACATGGAACTTACTGAAATGCTGATAAATAAACTCACCGGAAGGTTTGCCAAATACATCATCGACAATCCTTCAAAAGCTGAAGAAATCAGTGCGCTGATGAAAGAAATTATGGTGGACCAGTTTAAGAAAGACGACCATGGAGAACATTAGAATCGGAACACGCAATTCGCCGCTGGCTTTGTGGCAGGCCCGCGAAGTAGCGAGAGAACTGCAGAACCGCAATATCAAGACAGAAATTACACCGATTGTTTCTTCAGGTGACAAAAATCTGGACCAGCCTTTGTATCAAATGGGAATTACCGGTATTTTTACAAAAGACCTCGATGTTGCGCTTCTGAATCACCAGGTTGAAATTGCTGTACACTCTTTGAAAGACATTCCCACACAACTTCCTGAAAACCTGGAAATTATCACATATCTGAAACGCGATTATCATCAGGATGTACTTGTGCGTAAAGAAAGCGCAAAGGACAAACCGCTCCATGAACTAAAAATTGCAACAAGCAGCCTGAGACGCCGTGCATTCTGGCTTAAAGAATTTCCGGATACCGAATTTTGCGATATACGCGGAAATGTACAGACGAGACTCGACAAACTGGAAGAAGGCGATTTCGATGCGACTATTTTTTCGCTTGCCGGCCTGAAAAGGATGAAGTATAATATTGACTACGAAGAACTTCCGATGATGATCTGCGCTCCTTCCCAGGGTGTAATTGCCGTAACGGGACACAGCGAAAATGCACAGATCAACACCATCATGAACGGAATCAGCGATGAAGAAACTGCAGTTTGTGTAGCAATAGAACGGAATTTTCTGAGCACTCTGGAAGGTGGTTGTACCGCTCCGATTGGTGCTTATGCACAGTTTCTTGACGGGAAAATCCGTTTTGAAGGCAGAATCTGTTCATTAGACGGTCAGAACTGTATCGAAATCGATAAAATTTTCGAATACAGTCCGGAGAAAAATCACGGTGAGGAACTTGCCAACGAAATACTGCAAAACGGAGGGCAGGAAATTATGGATTCGATCCGCACACAGTTAAAGTAATTCTTCAGGAATTACAAAAAGGCGAAATACTTTGAAAATCCTTTTTACCAAAACAGATCTCGATAAGAAACAGATCAGCAGTTTTTTTGGACACGTGCATGAATGCAGTTTTCTGGACGTCATTCAAACAGAATTCAGAAAAACCACACCCACAGGTTTAGCTAATAACGCACTGATTTTCACCAGTGTAAATGGTGTTCGGGGATTTCTTAAAAATGGTTACAGCACTTCCTCCAAAAACCATATTTTCTGCGTGGGAGAAAAAGCAGCGAAACTCCTGCAGCAAAATGGTTATCAGATTCAGGAAACCGAAAAAAACGCAGCATCTTTCGCTGAAAAACTACTTCAGGAATATGATGATCTCGAATATTTGCATTTTTGCGGAGACAAAGCTTTGGATACATTAGCAGAGAAGCTGGGACAAAAACAAATTAAGTATCAAAGAATTACCGTGTACGAAACCAGATTACTCAATCCGGTAATTGGGGATAAATATGATGCTCTGGTTTTTTTCAGTCCGAGCGGAGTTCGTAGTTTTGCAGACCGGAACTCATTCGAAGGTGAAAAATTGTTTTCAATTGGCGCAACTACGGAAAAAGAAATCAGGAATTTCACTTCGGAGCACGTCATTACAAGTACCGAAAACACACTGGAAGATTTACTCAGATTAATAAAGGAAAATCTTTGACCGGATTAGCTTAATTCCGGAAAGAAAAATAAAAATATGATCAAAAACGATTTATATCTAAGAGCTTTACGAGGCGAAACTGTTGAAAGACCGCCGGTTTGGATGATGAGACAGGCAGGACGTTATCTGCCGGAATTCCGTGCTTTGCGAGACAAATACGATTTCTTTACGCGTTGCCAGACGCCGGAACTCGCATCAGAAATTACCGTTCAGCCGATAAAAAGATTTCCGTTAGACGCGGCTATTCTGTTTTCCGATATTCTTGTTGTTCCACAGGCAATGGGAATTGATTTTCAGATGAAAGAAAACGTCGGACCCTGGCTCGACACTCCGATTCGCACTATGGAACAGGTTAAGAATGTAGTGGTTCCGGATGTTAACGGTACTTTGGGTTACGTTTTTGATGCCATTGAAATGACGCTTGAAAAACTCAATAACGAAATTCCGCTGATCGGTTTTGCAGGTTCACCCTGGACGATTCTCTGTTATTGTGTGGAAGGAAAAGGTTCAAAAGCATTTGACATCGCAAAATCATTCTGCTTTCAGCAGCCTGAAGCAGCACATTTACTGTTACAGAAAATCACCGATACCACAATTGCTTATCTTAAAAGAAAAGTGGAAAAAGGTGTTTCCGCGGTTCAGATTTTTGACAGTTGGGGCGGAATGCTTTCTCCGCAGGATTATCAGGAATTTTCATGGCAGTATATCCGCCAGATCGTTGACGCGCTTGCTGAACTGACGCATGTCGTAGTTTTTGGAAAAGGCTGCTGGTTTGCACTGGAGGAAATGATGAATTCGCCGGTTTCTGCACTTGGTGTGGACTGGACTTTAAAGCCTGAGATTGCGAGAAAACTTACAAATAACGGGATTACGCTTCAGGGAAATTTCGATCCGGCAAGACTGCATTCGTCACCGGAAACGATTAGAAAAATGGTTCATGAAATGATTTCCGGATTCGGTAAAGACCGGTATATCGCAAATCTTGGCCACGGAATTCTGCCAAACATTCCGGTAGAAAATGCTGAAGCATTTATCAGAGCAGTGGTCGAATGGAAACCATAATCTGATTATTTCCAATACACTTTAATAATTGATTTTCAAAATATTACATCGGCACAATTGCTGTTCGATGTAATTTTTGTAATTCAACTTCAGGATAGCATCTGCTGTGCTTTTCTTACGCCCGCAACAAGAATATCTATTTCTTCCAGCGTGTTGTAAACGGCGAAGCTCGCCCGTACTGTTCCGGCGATATCAAGAAATTTCATGATGGGCTGCGTACAGTGATGTCCGGTACGAACTGCTATGCCAAGTTTGTCGAGAATCATTCCCGTATCTGATGCAATTCCCGCATTTGAGAGATTGAAGGAAACCACTCCGGTTCTGTCTGCATTTTCAGCATAAATATTCAAACCGTCGATTTCCAGCAACTTTTCTTGCGCATAATGCAGCAGTTCATTTTCATGTTTCTGAATAGCCGAATGTCCGACAGATGAAATGAAATCTGCAGCAACGCCGATACAGATATTTCCCGCTATATTAGGAGTTCCGGCTTCAAATCTGAAAGGCAGAGCTGCAAATGTAGTTCCCTCGAAAGTACAGGTATCAATCATTTCGCCACCGCCGAGAAAAGGTTCCATCTTCATCAGTTTTTCCTCTTTTCCGTACAGAATTCCTGTTCCTGTAGGTCCGTACATTTTGTGACCGGAAAACGCGAAGAAATCACAGTCCATTTCCTGGACATCTATTTTAAAATGCGGAACCGCCTGCGCTCCGTCAACCAAAATCCAGGCTTCAGAATTCTTGCGGACTTTTTCAATAATACTTTTTACCGGATTGATGACGCCCAACGCATTTGAAACATAACTGAACGCCACCATTTTCGTTTTTTCGGACAGAATTTCATCCAGCACATCAATTTGCAGAATTCCCTGATCATTCATCGGAATTACGCGGAGTTTTGCTCCGGTTCTCGCACACAGCATTTGCCACGGAACAATATTGGAATGGTGTTCCAGATAAGAAATTACTATTTCGTCACCTTCGCGAATAAGTCCGGTATTTGACAGAGAATATGCAATAGTGTTGATGCCTTCCGTCGTTCCACGCGTAAAAAGTACTTCGTAATCCTTCTCTGCATTGATGAATTTCTGGATTTTTTTCCGTGACGCCTCCATTTCTTCTGTAGCGAGCTGACTTAAAGTATGAATGCCACGATGTACATTGGCATTCAGTTCTTCATAATATTTCAGTTCGGCTTCCAGCACAGAGACCGGTTTTTGTGAAGTAGCCGCATTATCTAGGTAAACCAGCGGTTTTCCGTTAATTTTCCTTTCAAGTATTGGAAACTGAGAGCGTATATTCTGGATATCCATATGATTAGCAGTAAAAAATTCGCGGCATTATTCTGTTTCCGTTCAACAGATCGCTGCGAGTAATTTAGAATGTTTCAAATTTACGATATATAATTAATAACTGTCGATCTTAATGCAACGGATAAAAAAGGTAGAGCTACTAATCTCTCAATTCAGAATAAAAAAACCTGCCGGAAAAGGCAGGTTTGCTATAATAAATTTCTTTTGCTTATTCAGCTGCCGGTGCTTCACCTTCTGTTGCAGGAGCTTCACCTTCAGCCGGTGCTGCAGTTTCTTCTTCATCCTCATCATCACCTGCTCCGCCTTTCATTGCAGTTCTGGACATCTTAACAGCTGCAACTACAGCATTGTCCGGATGCATAAAACTGAATCCTTCAGTTTTGATACCGCCTACATAAATTTTGTTACCGATTTTCAGCGGAGTAACGTCCACCACGATTTCATCTGGAAGATCGGTTGGAAGTGCTTTCACTCGCAGCTTTCTGAAAGACTGGCGAAGAACACCACCTGCAACCACACCTTTTGCACGTCCTGTAATGCGTACAGGAACTTCCATTACTACCGGTTTATCATCTGATAACTGATAGAAGTCCACATGCAGAATTTTGTCTGTAATTGGGTGAAACTGAATGTCCTGAAGAACTGCAGGGATGTTTTCCCCGTCAATTACAAGTTCTACTGTGTGTGCTTCCGGAGTGTAAACCAGATTTTTGAAAGCTTTCTCTTCAGTAGAGAAGTTCAAGGGTCCGTTTCCTCCATAGACAACACAAGGAACTAATTCAGCATCACGTAGAGCTTTTGTTGACTTTTTGCCCACGTTTTCTCTTTTTGCGCCTTGGATTGTAATAGATTTCATTATAAAATTTAAAAAAATTTGAGGTGCAAAGATACAATTTTATCCCAATAAAAAAACCTCCACGGTGAAATGGAGGTCATTATATATTGTGCTGATTATTAAATAATAAATTTGTCGCTGATGGACTTATGCTCATGAACCATTTTCATTACATCGGCAAACAGCTCTGCACAAGATAATACTTTAATTTTATCTGAAGCCTCACTCTTCACAGGAATGGTATCTGTTACAATAACCTCCGTGAGTTGGGATGCATTGATATTTTCATAGGCCTTTCCGGAAAGAACACCGTGAGTTGCCATAGCACGAACCGATTTTGCACCGCTTGACATCAGAATATCTGCTGCCTTGCAAAGTGTACCGCCGGTATCGATCATGTCATCAATAAGAATTACATTTTTATCGGTAACATCACCAATCAAAAACATTTCCTCAACAACATTGGCTTTTTTCCTTTCCTTATAGGCGATTACGACCTCTGCACCAAGATGGCTTGCGTAATTTTTTGCACGTTTTGCGCCGCCCATATCCGGAGAAGCGATCGTAAGATTATCAAGACCTAAAGACTGTATATAATCTACAAAAATGGTCGAAGCATAAAGATGATCAACAGGTATCTCAAAGAATCCCTGAATCTGATCAGCATGCAGATCCATCGTCATAATCCGTGTAGCTCCGGCTGCAGTAAGCAGATTTGCGACAAGTTTCGCACCGATAGGCGCCCGTGGCTTATCCTTTCTGTCCTGTCTTGCCAGTCCGTAATAAGGAATTACGACCGTAATATTTTTTGCTGAAGCGCGCTTTGCAGCGTCAATCATCAACAGCAGCTCCAGTAGATTATCTGCCGGTGGAAAAGTAGAACCGATCAGAAATACGCGCCCGCCACGCACGGATTGATCCAGGATTGGTTCAAATTCGCCGTCACTAAATTCCTGAAATTTAATTTTTCCGAGACTTTGCCCGTAGTGCTGAGCAATTTTTTCCGCTAAAACTTTGCTTGTTCTGGTTGAAAATAAATAGGTCGCCTGATCTGCCATTTCCTGGTTTTATTCTTGCGCAAATTTAACAAAAAATAAAACCACCTGAAATAATTAGGTGGTTTCTGATATCAATATTTGTTTCCTTTATGGAAATTTGATTCCGGAGTACGATCCGGGAGTAACCTGAGGAAGTGTAGATCCGTATTTTGCGTTGATTGCTTTGATAAATTCATTTGCAATTACAGCGTATCCTCTGCCGTTCAGATGCACACCGTCCAGTGAAAATGTACCACCGGTTACAAAAGTGGCTGTATATTTCACTCCGTCGTACATAATCCCGGAATTTCCTGCGAGTTCTCCCATTTTAGCACTCGCATTAACATGTGCAAGACCATATGATGTTGCCATTGCGGAAATCGCAGAATTATAAGCATTTACTGCAGTAGTGATATGGCCAACTTCCGTTGTGGTAAGTGACAACTGATCTGGCAGCGGGAATGAAGCACCGTAAATAAACTGCGAAGTAGGAGTTGCCGGCTGATTGGTCATAACGTCATTTCCAAGAACTGAACTTGCTCTCAAGAGCAGCAGATCACCTTCTTTAGCATGTCTTGCCTGTCCGAAAGCATTACCGATTAATGCCGCCTGCGCTGCAGGATATCCGGCGCCGGTAAGTGCAGCAGTAAGCTGAGCCGAAAGATTTGTAAGTGAGTTATCGACGATTATGGCAGGATTATTTCCGGCAGATACCAGATTTAGACGGGATCCCTGTCCGAAAGCTGTAAGCACCTGCTTTAGCGGTCCGATCAAAGAAGTATTAAGCGTTTGAGCTCTAGCTGCATCCAGCGGAATCGGATTGTAAGGAACTCTTGTAAAAAACGGAATTGTGGTTACATTCGGAATATTTGCGATTACTCCTTTAGTTGCACCAACACTTGCCAGTCCGTCCAGAATCGCCTTAATAGAACCTGCTACCACATTCGGATCTGAGATATCGTTTGACTTGTACGTTGCAGGATTGGTATTTCCGGTCTGCACTGTTGCAGGTGTATAAGTAGTAACTCCGCCAACTGTCTGGGAATTGGTTCCGCCATTCGTTGCATAGGAAAGAACGTCGTTATTTCCGATCCATAGTGAGAAAAAAGTCGGGTTCTGCGCCATTGCATCCTGAAGAACACTTGCTGAAGCCGAAGAAGCGAACCTTACAAAATACGGATTGGCAGCACCAACAGCAAGGTTCGCCATGCTTCCGTAACCAGGAGCTACCAAATGAAAGGATTTAGCACCTGGAACTCCCATATTCTGGAATGGTCCCTGAGAATAAATACTCTGAAGCGTTGTTGATCCCTGAATGGTTGGTGACTGTTCCGGAGTAAGTGCTCCATTTTTAACAACCAGCTGATATTTATCTCCAAAATTCACAGCCGGAATTCCGCCCCAGTTGTCTGCCATCATCGGCTGCTTGAAAACTGCAGCTCCGCCTGCAAGACGCATTTGGCCAGCAATCATGTTAGGAAACGACTCGTTCTGTCCGTCCACATACAATGCACCATCACGATATCCGGAAGTAAGCGAGTTTCCGAGCGCTACGTATCTGGTGAAATCCGCAGTTCCACTGGTAACCGGAATTTCCGATACGTCTGTGTCAAAATCTGTTTTACAGGCTGTGGTGCTCAAAACAAGCGCTGCCGCAAAACCTGAAATTAATATTTTCTTCATGTCTTTGAAAAATTAAAAAGCATTATAAGAAAGGCCTAACCCCACATAAAGTGTGCTGGCTTTAGCCTGTCCTGAAAAATTGGTATTCATATTATGGAATGTCCTGTACTGAGGAAAAGTTTTTGCTGCCGCAACATCAACACCAAAACCTCGGAATCTCAGACCGAAACCGGCTGTAATAGCATGTGCATCAAAACTTGGCGTTTCCGGAGTAAAATCCTGTGGTTCGTAAGCTGCTTCATCGTAAAACCATCCTAATCTGCCCGCAATCATTGAAGAGAACTGATATTCGGTACCTACTCTGAACGTCTTGGAATTTTTGAAATTCTTAGGATTCACAAGAACCGTAGGATCTGCCTGATTTCCGATCGGTGCGTTTGCAAAATCCAGTGTGAGTCTGTCATATGCTTCCCAGCCTGTATAGTTGAAATCTGCAGAGAGTTTCCAGGTCGGCTTAATTTTATAGGTTGCGCCAATAGTATATTCTTCAGGAAGCGGAAGTGTCGCTGTAAAGGCGTCCTGCCCTGCTGAATTCAGGCCTAAACTTCCGTACAAAGAACTTGGAACACTGAACGATGCAATCCCGTTTTCAGCCTTCATGCCAACTTTTGAACGATAGGCAAGACCGATATCGAGTCTGTCGGATGGTTTGAAATAGAATCCCATTCCGAAACCGCTTCCTTTAGCTTTCTCGTCCTTAATATTGACGGTTCCACCGATATTTGTTGCTGCTTTATCCCAGTCCACAGAACCGGTCGCATAAATATAGCTTACACCAAGAGAAGCCCACGGCGCAAGTTTAAATGACACCATCGGTTGAAAGTACATCGACTTCAGCGACATTTTCTGCACCATCTCTCTTCCGCTCCAGTCATCGGGATACTGAATTGTACTTCCGTACGGTGTAGTGAAACTGAAACCAACCGAAACATTATCAACAATTTTGTAGGCTACCGCCGCATAGATAGGCGTTCCAATAGGGTTGTCAGTTTCATAAGACTGCAACGTGTTGGTATTCTGATAAGTAACAGTAGAAAATGCTCCGAAACCACCGGCAGCAACGCTCAGTTTGTTTGGAATAAATGAGATACCTCCCGGATTAAAGAACGCAATACTGGCATCTTCAGCATGAGCGCTGGTGTGTGCCATTGCAAGCTGCTTTACTCCCTGCAGCGAAACCCTGAATCCACCGGCATAAGAAATGATTCCCGAAAGCATTGCACAGGCAATTAAAACTTTTTTCATAATTCATAGATTAATAGAAATTCAAATATAATATTATTTTGAAGACAGATGTTAAGCTTCGTTAAATTTTATGTAAATATTCAAAGAATCACTATGTATCAAATAGATTCAGCAAAATTAACAGCTAACAATAATTAATATACCTAAGCGTTTTTCGCAAATGAATCGAAATTCTGTTATTTCAATCATAAAACAGGGGTAAAGTAAAAATATCTTAAATTTGCAGATTAAATACAAAGGAATTTATGAGTTGTGGATGCAAAACATCCGGCGATTCTTCCCATAACTGCGGAACAAAATCCGCTACAGGTTGCGCAAGTGTAGATACTTGCGGTAACAGTTATAAATTGAACGTTTTCGACTGGCTATCAGGAATAAAAAATCCCGCCGCACCGACGTCAGATCTGGTGGAAGTGAGGTTTAAGAATGACAGAAAGTGCATATATAAAAACGTAAATAACCTTCCTCTTCATATTGGAAGTGTTGTAATAGTGGAAGCTTCACCGGGACATGATACAGGAGTAGTGAGCCTTACCGGAGAACTGGCAGGAATACAGGCCAGGAAAAAAAATTTTGATGAGAGCAGCATGCTCAAAATTTACAGGCATGCTACACAGAAAGATATAGAAATCTGGCAGGCCGCAAGAGCGAGGGAAGAACAGGTAAAGGTGGAATCACGCCGTATTGCGCGTGGTCTCGGCCTTCAGATGAAGATAACAGACGTGGAATTTCAGGGTGACGCAGGAAAAATCACCTTTTATTATACCGCTGAAAGCAGGGTTGATTTCCGCCAGCTGATCAAAGAATACGCTTCAGCTTTCCGTACCAGGATTGATATGAAGCAAATCGGTTTCCGCCAGGAAGCGGCAAAAATCGGGGGCATCGGATCATGCGGCCGTGAACTCTGCTGCTCTTCATGGCTTACCGATTTCCGTTCCGTTAACACCAATGCTGCAAGATATCAGCAACTCAGCATTAATCCGCTAAAACTTGCCGGACAGTGCGGGAAACTGAAATGCTGCCTGAACTATGAACTCGACAGTTATATTGATGCGCTGTCCGAATTTCCGTCTTCCTCCACCGTTCTGGATACTGAAAAAGGAAGGGCTTTCTGTATTAAAATCGACGTTTTCAAGAAAAAAATGTGGTTCGCTTACAGCGATAATCCAGTGGCATGGTATGACCTTAATATTCAGGATGTTAAGAAAATGATCTCCTCCAATAAAAGAGGAGAAAAGGCACCGCCGCTGGAAGACTTCCTGAATACGGAGATAAACGTAAAAGTTGTGGATCTCATTCAGGAAAACAACGTTGACCGTTTTGACAAAAAACGTAAAAACAAACCGAGAAACAATAAGAAGCCGGACAACAGAAATAACAGAAGAGAGGAGCGCCCGAAAAGCAATCAGAATTCAAATAATCAAAAGCCGACTGCGCCGAGAAAAGAACAGGGTACAGCAAACGAAAAGCCTAACAGAAACAACTCTTCGAAAAAGAAATTTAACAAGAAAGCCCCGCCGAAAAACGACAATGAAGCATAAAACCTGGGCCGTAATTATAGCCATCTCTGCATTATGGAGCTGCACAAACGAAAACGAAAGCATTCAGATACAGAATGTTAATAATAGCTGGCAGAAAAATAAATCCGTCAATTTTGAGTTTACAGTTAATGATGCGCAGAACCCTAAAAACATTATTTTTGTAGTGCGGAATAACAACAGTTATCCGTTCAGTAACGTAAGGTTTTTTGTAACACAGACTGATATGCAGACGAAGAAAGCCCAGACCGATACCGTTAATTTCACGATAGCGAAATCTAACGGTGAATGGCTCGGAAAAGGCTTCGGAGAAACCAAGGAAATAAACTTTGCGTACCGGACTGATTATAAATTTCCAAACAACGGCAAATATCAGTTCTCTGTAAAGCAGGCTATGAGAAAAGACACGCTGCAGGGAATTGAAGATTTAGGAATTAAAATAGAACCAAACACTCCATAAATACCGATGGCAAAAACTCCAAAAAAGGCAAATACAACTTTTCCTTTGCCTCCTAAAAACACGAAACCACGCCGTACCGGCTGGAAAAAGTGGGTACGACTGATCTGGATCGGAGTCGTTGTTGCAGTTCTTGGGCTTTGCGCTCTGTTCTTCTCTGTTTCACAGGGATTTCTGGGCGATATGCCTGACGTGAAGGAACTCGAAAACCCGGATATTTTCGTGGCTTCGGAAATTTATTCGTCGGATAATGTGCTGCTTGGAAAATTTGAAAAGGAAAAAACACAGCCGGTAACTTATAAAGAATTACCTCCGCATCTTGTTTATGCGCTGCAGGCTAAGGAAGATGAGCGCTTCAAAGAGCACTCAGGAATTGATATTCAGGCAGTTGCACGTGCCATCGTGTACACCGGAGGAAGAGGTGGTGGTTCCACCATCACACAGCAGCTTGCAAAACTTTTATTTACGGGGCAGGCTTCACAAAATAAAGTTGAAAGAGCATTTCAGAAACTTAAAGAATGGGTTGTTGCGGTTAGCCTTGAAAAAAGATATACCAAAGAAGAAATTATCACGCTTTACTTCAACAAGTTCGACTTTGTAAATAATGCGAACGGAATTGAGATGGCTTCACGGATTTACTTCAACAAAAATACAAAAGACCTTACACTTCCGGAAGCAGCAATGTTTGTAGCTATGCTTGAAGCACCGGTCGCCAACAACCCGTTGAGAAATCCGGAACGTGCCAAAAGAAGACGCGATCTTGTACTCGATCAGATGCTGAAAACGCAGTATATCGATCAGGAGACTTATCAAAGAGCAGTAGATACACCGATAAAGCTGGATTTCCGTCCGGTTCGTGAAATCACAGACGGTTACTCAGCTTATTACAAATTTTATCTGAGAAAGGAAATTGACGGTTATCTGAAAGAGTACGCCAAGAAGACCGGCAAAGAACTGAACCTGTTCCGGGACGGACTTAAAATTTTTGTAACACTGGATTCCAAAATGCAGAAATACGCAGAAGAATCCATGAAGGAACACCTTACAGATCTGCAGAAAAGTTTTGACCGCGAGCAGAGAGGTCGAAAATCTGCACCATTCTATCTCATTTCAGACAAAGAAGCCAATAATATTATGATGGCAGCCGTAAAAAGAACAGGCAGATATAAGCAGCTTAAAGCAGCCGGAGTTTCGGAAGATTCCATCATGCTGGATTTTAACACGCCTACAAAAATGACCAGATTTACCTGGGAAGGAGAAGAGGAAGTTGAAATGACGCCATGGGATTCCATCAAATATCACAAGCAGATCGCGCAGGCCGGCCTGATGTCGATGGCTCCGGGAACAGGTGAGATCAAAGCCTGGGTCGGCGGAATTAACTGGGATCATTTCCAGTATGACCATATTAAACAGGGAAAAAGACAGGTTGGATCTACATTTAAACCATTTGTATACGCTACTGCGATCATGAATCTTGGCATGACACCGTGTTCACCGGTTTCCAATGCTACTTACCGTAAAGGTTCGTGGAAGGTGGAAGGTTCCGGCGGATCTTTGGCGCTGAAAGACGCTTTGGCACATTCCAAGAACCCGGTTGCTGTCCGCTTGATTGAAATGGCAACTCCTAAAAAAGTAATTCAGCTTGCGAGAGATCTCGGGGTAACAGAAGAAATTCCGAACGAGTATGCCGTTGCGCTTGGATCATCAGACATTACCATTTACGAAATGCTGGGTGCATACAGCACATTTGCGAATTACGGAAACTATATCAAACCCGAAATGATCTGGCGTATTGAAGATGCAAATAACAGGGTGATTAAGGAAGTTAAGAATGAGCAGAAGGAAGTGATGAATGAGAAATATGCCTACACCATGATCGAACTGATGAAAGGTGTAGCGGAATACGGTACAGCTTCCGGCGAACTTGGCAGAAGAGGCATCAGCAAAGGTGTTGAAATTGCTGGCAAAACAGGTACGACACAAAATAATTCCGACGGTTGGTTTATGGGCATCGTTCCGAATCTTGCAACAGGAGTCTGGGTTGGCTGGGAAGACCGTGCGACGCACTTCAGAAGCACAGGTGAAGGACAGGGTGCTAAAATGGCACTACCAATCTGGGCTATTTTTATGAAAAAAGTTTGGGCTGATAAAGAACTCGGAATTACGCCTGATGATAAATTTATAAAACCATCTGACTGGACAAACGGTTGTGATGACTTACGCGGAATGGGCGGTGGATACGGTGACGAAGGCGGTTTACAGACGCTGGATGAACTGAAAAACCCGGTGATTGTTGAACCCGAAAATACCGGACCGGCGACAAACCAGGGACGGAAAGAAGAAAATGTTAACGAAGCGATTAACCAGGAAGAGGAAATCGACTTTAATAAGTAAAAAATCCGGATAGAAAAAAGACCTTTGAAATTTCAGAGGTCTTTTTTTTATTGCTGTTCTGCACTTTTCCAAAGTGCATCATCCGGAACGGGCGCGGTTACAGTTATTTCATCTTTACTTACCGGATGAATAAACTGAAGGTTGCGGGCATGAAGCGAAATTCCTCCATCTGCGTTGGAACGCGGAGCTCCGTACTTCAAATCGCCTTTAACCGGAACACCAATTTTTGCAAGTTGCGCACGAATCTGATGATGCCTGCCGGTTTCCAGGTTTATTTCCAGTAACTGGTAATTGTCCAGCATTTTCAGTACTTCGTAACTGAGTTTCGCTTCCTTTGCGCCTTCAGTTGGTCTGATGTACACAATTGCCTTGTTGTTTTTCTCGTTTTTTTGAAGATAATGTGTGAGATTCTGCGATTGCGGGATCATTTCTTTTGGAACAATTGCCCAATAGGTTTTTGTAATCTCGCGGTTTTTCACCATTTGTGTGAGTCGCGAAAGAGCTTTGGAAGTTTTTGCATAAATCACAAGTCCTGAAGTCGGCCGGTCAATTCTGTGAACGAGCCCCAGAAATACATTGCCGGCTTTATTATCGCGGACCTTCAGAAAGTCTTTGATCAGTTCGAGCAGTGACCGGTCGCCGGTTTTATCACCCTGTACAAGTTGTCCTGCCCTTTTATTGATGACTAACAGGTGATTGTCCTCATAGACAATCTGACTTTCCGTAAAACTCTGTTTCCCCTTCAAAACATTTCTGTTTTCAAAATTTGAATCTGAAATCTCAGTTGAATTGCTGATCAACAGTTACCTGCGCAATTTTGGTCTTCCGAAAAAAGAAAGAATAACACCGGCAAGAAGTCCGACGGTTTTCAGCATAGCGAGATTTGCAGGCAGAAACGGCCCTACAATACAAAGTGCTGCAGCAGCATAAGATATGTATTTATAGGTTTGATTAGGATAAGTCTGCGCAGAGAGGATAAAACTCAAACCAATCAGCACATAGAATACTTTATTGTGTAGTATATCGTTCACTTCCGGCGACAATACCTGAAACCATCCTATTCCGAGACAGATGATAGCTGCAATGGCTAAAATTCCCTGCAGCATCTGCATATTCTGTACATTTTTCATATTAGTAACTTTCGTTTTGATTAGGGAAATCGCGGTTCTTCACATCTTTCACATACTGAGAAACTGCCCCCGTAATTTCTGAATAAAGATCGAGATAGCGTCTCAAGAATTTTGGAGAAAAATCTTTGTTCATCCCTACCATATCATGGTAAACCAGGACCTGTCCGTCACATTCCGCACCGGCACCGATTCCGATTGTCGGAATGCTGATGCTTTCTGAAACCTGTTTCGCAAGTTTCGCCGGAATTTTTTCGAGCACAAGCGCAAAACATCCCAGCTCTTCGAGCAATCTGGCATCGGAAATCAGTTTTTCTGCTTCTTCTTTTTCTTTCGCACGCACTTTATACGTTCCGAACTGATAGATAGACTGAGGGGTAAGTCCCAAATGTCCCATTACCGGAATGCCCGCATTCACAATTTTTTCTATGGATTTTTTCACTTCGCTGCCGCCTTCCAGTTTAATGGCATGAGCTTCAGACTCTTTCATGATCCGAACCGCCGATTCCAGCGCTTTTTCAGAATTGCTCTGATAAGTTCCGAAAGGCAAATCTACCACAACCAGCGCACGCTCCACACCTCGTGTTACACACTGTGCATGGTAAATCATCTGATCGAGCGTAATCGGAAGGGTCGTTTCATATCCGGCCATCACATTTGCAGCAGAATCACCAACGAGAATGGTATCAATTCCACCGGCATCGACCATTTTTGCCGTAGTAAAATCATACGCAGTAAGCATGGTGATTTTCTCGCCGTCAAATTTCATTTTGCGCAGCGTTTCGGTGGTCACTTTTTTTATTTCAGAATGAACGGACATAGAAAATCGTAGTAAATTTTATCAAGAATAATTATGGAAAAAATGGATGAGGAATATCACAGCTGAACGTGAGCAACTTTACGCAGCTTATCATGATTCAGAATTCTGATGTTCCGGCCTTCCGTTTCAATCAGTTTGTCCTGCTTGAATTCGGAAATAAGGCGAATGGCAGATTCTGTAGCGGTGCCGATCAGGTTTGCAATTTCTTCCCGCGTAAGTGAAATGTTGATGAAACCTTCCGGATCTGTACCGAGTTTTTGCTCCAGCAGAACCAGAACTTCAGCCAGTCTTTCACGAACCGTTTTCTGAGCAAGAAACGTAATGGTGTTGGAACTTTCACCGAGTTCGAATGCAAATTTCTGAAGCATGGCAAACGTAAAGCGAACATCATTTTCTAGCAGGGACATAAACTGCTCTGCAGGAATTCTTGTTGCAGTTACATCGGTCATCGCTTCTGCTTTTGCCTGGAAGTTTTCGCCGCAAAGCAAAGAACGGTAACCTGCAATATCTCCTTCCGGAATAAACCGCAGAATCTGTTCTTTTCCGTAGGCGCCGAGTTTAGAAAGTTTGGCAGTTCCGCTGTTGATGAAAAACACGTGTTTCGGCGCTTCCTGTTCGCCGAAAAGGATTTCCCCTTTTTGAAAATGCATTCTTTCAGTTGATGCATTAAAGCGGCGGAATTCTTCATCAGACATATGCTCCCTGAAGCTTTCTTCGGTGAAAAGTTTTCTGAAATTCTCTTCGATAACATTCTGTTTTTCCAGCGACATTTCT
Organism: Bacteroidota bacterium; assembly: GCA_023460855.1. Taxonomy (GTDB): domain Bacteria; phylum Bacteroidota; class Bacteroidia; order Flavobacteriales; family Weeksellaceae; genus JAEWOS01. Next base: position 40,259 of record JAEWOS010000005.1, read on the forward strand.
ATGACATTTATCAGCAAAAATAGGACTTTTGCAATGGAGGACAAAGTTTTTTTATCATAATTTTGTCGGTTAATCCGTACATTTTAATGTCTCAAAACTGTTTTCACTGCGGCCAGCCGACCGAAAAGGAAGAAATCCTTTTTGATGACAAATTGTTTTGCTGTACGGGATGCAAATCAGTATACGAAATACTGAATATCAATAATTTAAGTAATTTTTACGAATTAAACAGAAATGCCGGTACAAAGCCGGACAGCAATGTTTCACAGTTCGATTATCTGGACACGCCGGAAATTTTCGACCGCATTACAGATTTCTCCGAGGGTTCATTTACGCTGGTAACCTTCAAAATACCTGTGATTCACTGCTCTTCGTGCATCTGGCTGCTCGAAAGTTTGCACACCCTTAATCAGGACATCCGCTATTCTCAGGTGAATTTTACGAGAAAAACAGTGCAGATGTCTTTCAATCAGGAAAACCTGAAACTATCCGAACTCGCCAAATTCCTCACCAATCTTGGTTACAAACCCGTGATCAATCTTGAAACTGCTGACAAAACCGAAGAAAAAACCGATGTTTCACTGATAACAAAGCTTGCAGTCGCCGGTTTTGCTTTCGGGAACGGAATGTTTTTCAGCTATCCGGAATATGCTGCTGAAATACTCGGAACCGATGATTTCTGGATGGAGAAATACAAACACCTGTTCCGCTTTATCCTTTTTCTGCTGTCCACACCGGTAGTTTTTTTCTCGGCTTCAGATTATTTTAAATCCGCTCTTTTCGGACTTCGCAATAAAATCATCAACATCGATGTGCCAATTGTGCTCGGAGTTATCGTTCTGTATGGACGAAGCATCTACGAAATGCTCACAGATTACGGACCGGGCTATTTCGACACGCTTTGCGGACTTATTTTCTTCATGCTTCTCGGAAAGTATTTCCAGAAACGTACGTACAGTTCGCTGTCTTACGAACGCGATTACAAATCATTTTATCCGATTGCTGTAACAAAAGTGGATTTCAACGGAAAACAGGATAACATTTTGCTTTCGGATGTAAAGGTTGGCGACCGCATTATGGTGCGAAATCAGGAAATTATTCCGGTTGATGCCATTCTGATCAGCGGATCGGGAAATATCGACAACAGTTTTATCACCGGTGAAAGTGCTACGGTTACCAAAAATCCGGGCGACAAAATTTTTGCTGGCGGTAAACAGAACGGTCCGGTCCTCGAACTGGAGGTGATCAAAAATGTGAATCAAAGCTATCTCACCCAGCTCTGGAACAAAGAAGCATTTAAGAAAAGTGAAACCGGTCTCGATACGCTGACCAACAAAATCAGCAAATATTTTACGATCATCATCCTTACCATTACGGCGCTTGCAGCGGTTTACTGGTCGACGGTAGACATGGAAAAAATGTTTCAGGTGATTTCCGCAATGCTGATTGTCGCCTGTCCATGTGCACTGGCGCTTTCCGCTCCGTTCACTTTCGGACATATTATGCGGATTATGGGCCGCAATAAATTTTATGTAAAAGATACGCTCACTATTGAGAAACTGTCGAAAATCAACACGCTCGTATTCGATAAAACGGGGACAATAACTCAGAACAAAAAATCAAATATCACTTTCGAAGGCAGTGAGATCCCCGAGTTCGACCTCGAAAATATTAAATCGCTGCTGCTTCATTCGAACCATCCGCTTTCAAAGTCGCTTTACGATTATCTGGAAACTGAGGATTTGCATCTTCCGGTTGACAATTTCCTGGATCTTCCCGGCTCCGGTTATCAGGCAGACATTCGCGGCAATAATTACAGAATCGGTTCGGCAAAATTTGCCGGACAACAGGCAAAACAGCTGGAAACCGCCGTTTATATCAGCAAGAACGATACGCTTTTAGGAAAATTTATTTTCAAGAATGAATACAGAAAAGGGCTGGGTTCGCTTTTTACCAAGCTGGGCAAATACCGGGTAAATATTCTGAGTGGCGATAACGAATCGGAGAAAAACAAAATTCGGGAACTGATTCCGCAGGTATCCGAAATGAAATTCAATCAGGATCCGGAAAGCAAACTCAATTATATCAAAGATCTTCAGGACCGCGGAGAAAAAGTAGCGATGCTTGGTGACGGCCTCAATGATGCAGGCGCTTTGAAACAAAGTAATGTCGGAATCGCAGTAGCAGACGATACGAATTCTTTTACCCCTTCCTCAGACATCATCATGGGCGGCGACAAAGTAACAGATTTGCATCGTTTTCTGAATCTTGGCTCCGACGCGATGACCATTGTGAAAATCACTTTTGTAATAAGTCTGCTGTATAATGTTATCGGGCTAACCATTGCTGTTTTAGGAAAAATGTCGCCACTGGTTGCGGCTATTCTGATGCCGATAAGTTCGATCAGCGTTGTGGCTTTTACCACGGCTGCCACCTGGCTGCGAAGCATAAAGTATTTTCCGTTGAAAAAATCATAACCTGCACTATTCTCCAAAAAACCGTTAACTAATTTTAACTTTTGGTGATTAATATCAGTAATTTTCTATAAATTTGGCCGGTAGTAAGCGTTAACTTTGTCATCCCTGATGGATATACTGTACCTAATGATCATATGTAGTGTATCTCTGGCGGTAGTATTCCTGATCATTTTCATTTACAGCGCCCGGAAAGGACAATTTGAAGATGATGAATCACCGGCGGTGCGGATTCTTCTGGACAGGGATTATGAGGGAGAGGAACAGACGGCTGAAGAAAACAATTCAGAAAGCAAAAATACCTAAAGAAAAGAGTTTTATATCTTATGGAAACACAAAAGTTTAGTTATGACAATAGTATTGTCCGGGCATTCCTGTACGCGACGGTTGTCTTTGGTGTGGTAGGATTCCTGTTCGGACTTACGGCAGCCCTCATGCTGTTCTATCCCGAATTACCGGAATTTTTCCTCGGTACTGATGATGACACCATCAAAAGTCTTG
>JAEWOS010000006.1 GCA_023460855.1 Bacteroidota bacterium
CGCTTTTTTCAGTTTGCTGCCGGCTTTTTCGCCCACTACCAGATAATTCAGGTTTTTGGATACTGCGGAGATGTTTTTGCCGCCGTGTTTTTCCACCATTTCTTCCGCAGCATCCCGGGTGAAAAGGGAAAGTTTCCCGGTAAACAGAAAGGTTTTGTTTTCGAGAATATTATTGACTACTGCGTTAGCATTTTCTGCTCTGCTTAACTGGACCCCGTAATTTTTGAGTCTTCCGATCATGAGCAGGTTCTCAGAATTGCCAAAAAATTCTTCGATGGACAGCGCGATTTTGATGCCGATGTCTTCCACCTGAGTCAGTTCTTCTACGCTCGCGTTCTGCAACTCTTCAATTGAGGAGAAGTTCTTAACGAGCTTTTTTGCTACCGTTTCCCCAACGTGTTTAATTCCGATTCCGAAGAGCACTTTCTCAAAAGGAATTGATTTGGATTTTTCGATTCCGTCGATGATATTCTGTGCTGATTTTTCAGCCATTCTTTCCAACGGAAGCAGCTGTTCTTTTGTCAACGCGTAAAAATCTGCAGCATTTTCAATCAGTTTTTCGCGGTACAGCTGTGCGATTGTTTCCTGTCCCAGGCTTTCGATGTTCAGTGCCTTTCGCGAAACATAATGAATCATCCTGCCTAAAACCTGTGGCGGGCAATGCAGTTCGTTCGGACAAAAATGAATGGCCTGGTCTTCAATTTTTATTAGTTCGCTGCCGCATTCCGGACAGTGTGTTATGTATTGTACAGCCGGATTTTCCGGATTTCGGATTTCCGTATTTACTCCGACGATTTTTGGGATAATTTCACCGCCTTTTTCTACATAAACGGAGTCATTTTCGTGAAGATCCAGTTTTCTGATGATATCTTCGTTGTGCAGCGATGCTCGTTTCACAACCGTTCCCGCAAGTAAAACCGGTTTCAGATTGGCAACCGGGGTAATCGCTCCCGTTCTTCCAACCTGATAAGTAATGCTCTGCAGTTGTGTTTCGGCTTTCTGCGCTTTGAATTTGTAAGCCATTGCCCATCTTGGCGATTTTGCGGTGTAACCTAGTTGTGTCTGCTGCTTTAAAGAGTTGACTTTCAATACGATTCCGTCGATTTCGAATGGCAGTTCGTGCCGCTTTTCATCCCAGAACGCAATAAATTCTTTTACTTCATCCAGATTCGTACACAATTTTGATTCTTTCGAAGTTCTGAAGCCCCATGATTTTGCATTTTGCAGTAAATCCCAGTGCGTTTCCGCCTGCAGTTCATCGCCTACAAACTGATAAAGGACCGCCGAAAGTCCGCGCTTCCGTACTTCAGCAGAATCCTGAAGTTTCAGGCTTCCTGATGCTGTATTTCTCGGATTCATGAAAGGATCCAGACCTTCTTCTTCACGGTTCCTGTTTATTTTTTCAAAATTTTTCGCAGTCAGGTAAATTTCTCCACGCATAAAAAACCGGTCGGGAAATTCTCCGTGCAATGTAAGAGGTACGTCGGAAATGGTGCGCACATTCGCCGTAATGTCGTCGCCCTGAAATCCGTCACCTCTCGTCACGGCTTCTTTTAATTTTCCGTTTTCGTAAAGAATGGAAATTGAAGCACCGTCATATTTTAGTTCGGCAACAAATTCCACAGAATCATCCACGGTGCGCATAATACGTTTTTCCCATTCTTCAAGATCGTTATAATCGTAGGAATTGTCCAGAGAATACATTCGGAAGCGGTGCTGAACAGTCGGAAAATTTTTGGTAACAGCGCCGCCAACGCGCAAAGTAGGGGAGTTTTCATCCAGAAATTCGGGATATTTCAGTTCGAGATCCTGAAGTTCCCGCAGTTTTTCATCAAACTCAAAATCGGAGATTGTCGGCTCATCAAGCACGTAATAGTTGTAATTGTGCTGATGCAGTTCAGATCGAAGTGCTTCGATTTTACGCTGGATTTCGGTCATCGGAATAGGCTTTCAGCAAAAATACTCAAAGATTCAGGATGGATTATCCTTTCATCGAAATTTCGATCTCAATTTTCAGCTCGTTGCTGTTTTCGTACCATTGTTTATTGCGTACAGTTGCGGTAAATTCCTTTCCCGCATCCATCAACCTGGCAATAACTTCGTTCTGACTCCGTGGAATATAACCGATTTTCGCATTTTCAAACAAAAGCGCAATGGCAAATTTATCATGCGGATTTTCGGGTTCGCGCAGCAGTTTCAGCACGGTATTTATCTGCAGCAGTGGCTCGAATTCTTCCGGTTCATAAAACATGGTTCCTGCAACTTTGGTTTCGAGAACGATGATGTCTTTCAGCAAAACATTCAGGTTCAGCGTTTGTGAAGCCAGCAGATTCACAAGTCCGGAATTTGTTTTTATGAGGGCATTATTCTGATTCGAGTCCATTGATCAAATTTAAATATTTTTCCCTGTATTCTTCCAGGACGGTTTTGTGCTGCGTGATATTTTCGAGGATGTTATTTCTTTCGGAAACGATCCAGTCTTCGTCCAAAATTTTCTGCTGATGACTGTACGGAAAAGATTCATACAATTTCTGAAGCTGGAGGTTCAGCCTCTTTATACTTTTCTTTAAATGTTCGTTTTTCGACTTCAGTTCGGCATCGGAAAAATCTTCTGTCCGGTTTTCAATTTCCGCAGCATAAACAATTGCAATCGACTGAAGTTCTTCAAGATTTCCGGTTTTATAGGCATTGACAACCTTTTCCCAGATCATTTTGAGTTCAGCAGTGAATTCAGGAACCAGGTCCGGATGGATTTTTTTTGCCAGTTGTTTATAGCATTTTTTCAGTTCGGCTTCATTCTTAACGGGCTCAGCAATCAACATAAATAATTTTGCTGCGGTAATCTGCTGACTCGTTTGATTGATTTGCTCATAAAATTCGGCCATCTCAACAAGGATTTTAGCATTGATGACGGCTAAACTTGGCTGCTCATTTCTGTTAAGGCAAATGTTTATTTCTTCTATTTTGCGCTGTATCGCACGGATTTCCAGCTGGATTTCGAGTAACTGTAACTGGTAGTTTCCGATTCGCATCATGTAAAGTGATTCCAGTTCGGTTTTTCCCAGTCCCGAACGGTATTCCCATTCGTTGGAAATGTCAATGAAAGAAGCGGACAAAAGCGCAAACTCCTGCTGTGGATTCATTTCTTAAAATTAGGTAAATAATTTTTCTCTTTGAAAACCAGAAAATATCACTGAATGCCTGGAGAAAGACCAGATGTTTCCTGGATATCTATTTGGATACTTTAACTCTGGGAGATCTTCAGAGTTGAGATTTCCGTATAATTTCGTGAAATATTTCCGGTAATCAATATTAACATTTCGAAATATTATGCAATGCACTGCTTTACAATTACTTGCTGTTATGCTTAACATATGATTAATAATTGCGTTACCGAAAGTTCAATATTTCTTAAGACGTCGTTAAAGAGTTGCAGCAATGACCTTTCTACTTTTGCACAAAATTAAAAGCAACGTGAGAAAGAGAGTTGAAGTGCTGTCGGCACTGGTTTTAGCAGGTTTGGTTTCTGTTCCCGTAGCGGCGCAGGTGAGGCAGGATACCTTGAGAGAACAGCAGATTGAAGAAGTGGTTGTTACTGCGCTTGGAATTAAAAGGCAGGACCGTTCTTTGGGATATTCTGCAGAGAAAGTAGAGTCCAGCACATTTGAGGAAACCCAGAACAATAACTGGGCACAATCGCTGGAAGGTAAAGTTTCCAATCTTAAAATCCAGACGGCCGGTGCAGGTCCGCTTGCATCTTCCAGGATTACTTTAAGAGGAGATATTTCCATGAATATGGACAATAATTTTGCATTAATTGTTGTGGACGGCGTTCCACTCAGTAATTCCACAACCGGAACCGGAACCGCTGCATACGGCGCAGGAACAGGAGGGGATTTGCCGATTGATTTAGGAAACGGATTAAATAATATCAATCCGGACGACATTGAAAGCGTTACCGTTCTTAAAGGAGCATCTGCAGCTGCCTTATACGGATCGCGTGCAGCAAACGGTGCGATTATGATCACTACAATATCCGGTAAAAGCAGGAATGGAAAAATGCAGGTGAGTTTTAATTCGTCGTCGAGTTTTGACACCGTTTTGAAATGGCCGGACTATCAGTATGAATATGGTCAGGGAACTTTACAGAAAAATACCGCTGGGGAATTTTACTATTCGTACGGTGCTTCGCCGGATGGTGTAAATACCGGAAGTACGAGTAGCGCATACGGTCCCGCATTTAACGGTCAGCATTATTTCCAGTACGATCCGACAATTGAAGGGCAGAGCCTGGAAAGGCAGCCTTGGAGACCTTACCGCGATAATATCAAAGGATTCTGGGAAACCGGTACCACATTTTCCAACAATCTCGTTGTAGAAAATTCAAATGAGAGAACGAGTTACCGTGCATCTCTTACGCATCTGAAGAATAACTGGATGATGCCGAACACCGGTTTCAACAGGCTGAATTTTGGTGGTTCATTATCGCATAAACTAAGCGACAAATTCAGAATTTCGACCAAATTTGCGCTGAACAGAACGAATTCCGATAATTTACCGGCAACAGGTTACAACAATCAGTCGATTTCCTATTTCATGATTTTCCAGAATCCGAACGTGGATCTTGCCTGGTATAGACCAATCTGGAAAAAGGACCAGTATCAGATCGACCAGATTCACCCTTTCAGTTCATTCATCGATAATCCTTATCTGATCGCATACGAAATGCTGAATGGTGTGGACAAAAGAATGATCACCGGAAATCTGACAGCTGATTATCAGATTAATCCGAACCTGAGCGTGATGCTTCGTTCAGGAATTGAATGGCTCAACGAAGAGCGAACTACGAGAAGACCTTGGAGTTCTGCCAATTATGCGAACGGATTCTACCGCGAGCAGTACATCAAAAACCAGGAATATAACAACGACTTACTTTTTACCTATAAAAATGGTTTTGGCAAACTCGATTTTACGGCATCTGCCGGTGGCGCTGTACGCTATAATGAGTATGTAATGAATGATTACCGCGCGGAAGGATTGAAAAATCCCGGAGAATATCAGCTGACCAATGCAATGTCGCTCATTACCAGACTGCCGGCTCCGTTTGATAAGCAGGTGAATTCCGTGTATGGTTTAATGAATTTTGGTTGGAATAATCAAGTATTTTTAGATGTTACGGCGAGAAATGACTGGAGCAGCACACTTTCGCGTGATAACCGTTCCTATTTCTATCCTTCCGTGAGTTCCAGTGCGATACTTTCTGATATCTTCGACTTGCGTACCGGATTTATGAATTACTGGAAATTGCGACTGAGCTGGGCAATGGTGGGTAACGATACAAGACCTTACCAGCTTCAGAAATACTACGCGGTAAGTGATTTTCCGGGTTCTGTAACGGTTCCGACTACGTATCCGAATCCGAATCTTCTGCCGGAAAAAAATACCAACCTTGAAGGCGGGATGGATTTCTCATTCTTCAACAGAAGAGTCAACTACAGTTTTACAGTTTACGAGAATTATACCGAAAATCAGATTATCACGATTCCGGTGAATTATGAATCGGGTTTCGCTTCGAGAATTATTAACGGAGGTAAAGTGAGAAACCGCGGTATAGAAATGTCACTGAATACAAGACCGGTAAGCGGTGCTGATTTTCAGTGGAACCTGAATGCAAACTGGTCTATGAACCGTAACCGGATTATGACGCTTCCTGATGCAGTAGGAAACGAACCGTACACGATGTCTTCGGTTGGCGGCGTGGTTTATTTTAACGCTGTGGTAGGTGGTTCTCTTGGAGATTTGTATGGATTTAAATTACTTCGTACACCGGACGGACAGGTGATTTACGGTGATAACGGACTTCCGGCGCGTCCAAGCCGGATAGAAAAAGTAGGAAATGCGTTTGCAAAATGGAGAGCAGGAATCCAGAATGATTTCCGTTATAAAAACTTCAGCCTCAGCCTTTCATTCGACGGACAGTATGGCGGTATGGCCTATTCGCAGTCGCATCACAAGATGTCGGAACAGGGAAAACTGGGACATACTTTGATGGGAAGGGATAATCCGAACGGTATGATTGTAGGAGCCGGTGTAGTTCAGAATCCTGACGGAACATTCAGCCCACATACGAAACCGGTGACTCTTTCGTCCTATTACGGCGATTACTACAGAAGAGCCAACGTGGAAACCAACACCTTCGACACTTCATTCATCAAACTTCGTGATGCGAGGATTGGTTATACCTTCCCGAAATCACTGGTTTCTTCGATGAATCTTTCAGAATTTTCTGTAGCAATTTTTGGTAAAAACCTTTGGATGTGGACGGAATTCCCGCTCTTCGATCCGGAAGTGGCAACACTGGATGATGCTACGATTACGCCTGGTGTGGAAATCGGGCAGCTGCCTTCCGCAAGAACGGTCGGTATTCAGTTAAATGTAAAATTTTAAAAAAGTAGAAATGAAAAAGATATTATTAATCCTCAGTATTTCGGGTGCTGCGCTGGTTCTGAATTCATGCAGCAGGGACTTCGAAGAAATCAACAACGACACAAGCCGTATCACGAAACCTTCAGCAGGAAGTCTGCTTGTACCGATAGAATATAACATGGCATCTTACGGTTACAACCGTGCCGACGATTTTACGTTCCAGATTATGCAGGTGGCGCTTCCTTTTCCGAACGAAGGAAATACAGTAAGCCGCTATTATATCACGGAAAGTACCGGAAACGGTTACTGGAACACTTCCTACAGATGGCTGAAAGCGGTGAAGGAAATGAGAACATATGCGGAAGAGGAAAATGATCCGAATTATATTGCTATCTCGATGGTTCTGAACGCGTGGATTACTGCAAACCTTACCGATGCATTTGGAGATGTACCTTATTCTGAGGCATTACGACTTGAAGAGAATATACAGAAACCGAAATACGACAGCCAGAAAGATATTTATGTCAGTCTGCTCGATGATCTGAAAAATGCAAATGCAATGTTTGTTACGACGGAAGAACTTTCAGAAGGCGATATTTTCTATCAGGCAAATTCCAATGCACAGGGCATCACTCAGTGGAAGAAATTTGCAAATTCACTTTCACTGAGGCTTCTTACCAGAATCCTGAACAGAAACGGTGAGGTTAATGTACATCAGCGCATCCAGGAAATTGTAAATAATCCGGGAACTTATCCGATTTTCCAGAATATTGCAGACGGGGCAACGATGGATATCTCAGGAGTTGCACCTTTCTTGCCGCCAATTGCAAGACCACAGGATTTCACCGCTTACAGAGCCGCCGGTGAATTTTTTGTAGATGTTCTGAATGCAAATGAAGATCCGCGCAGAGCTGATTTTTTCTCGCAGGCGAAAAGTATTCCGGGAAATGCTAACATCGGTTTTAGAGGAGCACCTGCTGGTTATGCGCCGGGAACCACTTTCACTTATCAGCCTTCAAATATGAATCAGAATCTTGCAAGAGCGCCGCTGAAAGTTTTGGTGATGCCTTACGCAGAACTTCAGTTTATTCTGGCTGAGCTTTCTTTTAAAGGAATTATTAGCGGAAGCGCCCAAACCTATTATGAAAACGGGGTAAAGGCGACGATTGAAGAATGGGGGAAAACAGTTCCTGCCAACTATTTCTCCAACGCGAATGTTGCGTATAACGGAACATTAGAGCAGATTATGCTGCAGAAATATGTATCGCTGTTTTTTGTGGATCATCAGCAATGGTACGAACAGCGCAGAACCGGTTTGCCAGTGATGCCAAATAACGGCGGACTTCTGAATAACGGACAGATGCCTCAACGAATGCTGTATCCAACCAATACCAGAATTATGAATACAGAAAATTATAATGCTGCGGCACAGCAAATGGGAGGCGATGACATCAATGTGAAAATGTGGTGGAATAAACCATAATAAATGAAATATTTTATTTTTACTGTCCTTTTATTTTCAACACTTTTGAAGGCACAGACACAAATTATCGCACACCGCGGATTCTGGAAAACGAATCCCGAAACCACAGAAAATTCCATTAAAGCGCTCGACAATGCAATGGATTTGCACGTGTACGGTTCCGAGTTCGACGTTCGAATGAGCAAAGACGGTAAACTCGTTGTAAACCACGACGAACATCACGGAAGCATGGAAATCTCAGAAACTGAGTACGCAGATCTGAAAAAACTCCGGCTCGGAAACGGCGAGAAAATTCCGACACTTAAGAAATATCTGAAGTACGGAAGGAAATTCGATGATGTTAAAATGATTGTTGAACTGAAGCCGGGCAAAACAGTTGAAAAAGAAAACGAAATGGTGCAGAAAGCGCTGGAACTCGTAAGCAAACTCAGGATGGAAAATCAGTGTGAGTTTATTTCGTTCTCTCTGAATATCTGTAAAGAAATAAAACGCCTGAATCCGGAAGCCAAAGTTCAGTATCTGAACGGCGACCTTTCGCCGCAACAGCTCGCAGGCTTAAATATCGACGGTTTCGACTATCATTACAAAGTGCTGACGGAAAAAAATCCGGAATGGATTTCTGAAGCACGAAAACTGGGGCTTATCACAAATTCGTGGACTGTAAATGATCCTGAAGTATTCAAAAAACTGAAAGATATGGGTATTGGCTTCGTAACAACCAATATTCCCGATCTTTTTCTAAAAATTAACAATGAAACTAAGAAATAAACTATCACTTCTTTTTTCGGTTTCTTTCGCACTTGCTTTTGCGCAGAATTCCGTTTCGGGCTTCGTATATGAAGACGCAAATAAAAATTCCGTAAAAGACCGCCGTGAAAAGGGAATTGCGAATGTTGCCGTTTCCAATGGCATCGAAGTCGTGAAAACCGACAGCAACGGCCGTTATACTTTGCCTGTTTATGGCGATAACATCATTTTTGTGGTGAAACCGGCTGATTATCAGACTAAAATCAATCAGAACAACCTGCCGGAATTTTATTACAATTACAAACCTTCCGGCTCACCGACGAATTTTAAATACAAAGGTGTTGTTGCAACAGGCACGCTTCCGAAAGAACTCAATTTTCCGCTGTACAGAAATCCTGAGAAAAAAGATTTTCAGATTCTCGTTTTCGGTGATCCGCAGCCTTACACCATGCAGGAAATCGATTATTTCCGCAGGGGAATCATCAACGAGGTAAAAAACAACAGGAAAAATGCAGTTTTCGGTATCAGTCTGGGCGATTTGGTGGGAGACGATCTTACGCTGCATCAGCCCTATATTGAAGCGGTGAAACAGGTTGGTTTGCCGTGGTACAATGTGATGGGAAACCATGATATGAATTACGAAGCAACGAATGATCTTCAGAGCGATGAAACCTTTGAAGCGAATTTCGGTCCTGCAAATTATTCATTTAATTACGGGAATGTCCATTTCCTGATTCTGGATGATATTCTTTATCCGGATCCGCGCGATGGCAAAGGTTACTGGGGAGGTTTCCGCGAAGACCAGCTGAAATTTATTGAAAATGACCTGAAACTCGTTGATCAGAATAAACTGATTGTCGTTTCCTTTCATATTCAGATGACGCCGGAAAGGGAAGGTGAGGAGCATTTCCGGATGGCGGACCGACAGAAATTATTTGAAATTCTGAAACCGTTTCCGAACGTTTTGATGATGTCTGCGCACACGCATAAACAGACGCAGCTTTTTTACGGAAAAAATGAAGGCTGGGAAGGTGTAAAACCGATTCATGAAATCAATATGGGAACTACTTCCGGCGACTGGTATTCCGGTGAAGTTAATGAACAGGGCGTTCCTTCTTCGGTGATGCGCGATGGAACTTACCGCGGTTACTCGTTTATCAGTTTCAACGACAATCAGTACAAGGTTCAGTATAAAGTTGCGGGAAAACCCGAAGATTTCATGATCAAGCTGCATGTTCCTAAAGTCATTTCCAGAACGAGAAGTTCGGCCAGGCTTTTTGCCAATTTTTTCTCAGGCAGCGAAAAAGATCTCGTAGAATACCGCATTGACGGCGGTGAATGGAAAAAAATGTCATTCATGAAAACTTTTGATCCGCAGTACATGCTTTCCGTTTTTAAATGGGACAGCGCTCCGGCTTTGTTTAACGGACGCAGGCCTTCCAATCCGGAACCATCCAACCATATCTGGAGCAGTGGTTTCGGCCGCGATCTTACTCTGGGAAAACACCGGGTTGAAGTTCGCGCAACGGATATGTACGGGCAGACTTACACCGCTGCTGAAGAATTCGAGGTTCAGGACCTCAAACCAATTCCATAAGACTACTTTTTTACTTTTTATTTTGGGGTCGGCATTAGAATTAATGCCGGCTCTTTTGTTGAACTGCTTTACAGGAACAGTTTCTTAATAATTGGGTTTGATAAAATTTATAAATATGAATTTATTTTAATATTTAGTTTCTTTGTAACAATTCTATGAGGTGACGGAACATTCTGAAAAATACCACTTTAGTGGTATTGTAAGCAATTGGCTATAATTATATTTTTACAAAAAACTAATACAATGAAAACCTTTTTTACATTCTTAGCCTTACTCTTTGTATCGTTAATTAACTGTCAGACACACTACTCTAGCTTTAATAAAGGCGTCTCCAATCGTACTGGTGATGAAGCAATAACTTTTAATAACATTCGCGAATGGCAAGATATAGAAGGCCGGGTTAGAACAGGTGGTTGGGAAAACGGCGAAGTCTACTTTGAGATGACTGTTGGACGCCAGAACATGGGAGATTTCAAAGTGAAAAACTGGAAAATATATAAGGATTATGTTATTTTGGATATGGAAGTAGCATCTGCAGAGGTGAAAGCTGTATATAACTGGGAGGAAAACACAATTCACCTCAATTTTATAGAAGCTAAGGCGAACTTATATTTTGGATATTTACCAACACAACTTACTGAAGAAGAAGAAGAAGCACTGGCAGAAATACTTGGTGGTTAGAAAGGTCTGTTGCCTGACATCTTAGCAAGTAAGTTTGATAACGTATTGCAGATTATCAGGCTAAAGTTCTCTTAGATGTTATGCTTTAAGATCTCGAAGCGATAACATAAATGAATAAAAAAGGAAAAGAGAAACCATCTCTGATTTCTCTTTTGTGAGCGCGCCAGGATTGGCTCCGCCGAACCTTCGGTTTCGTACCTGGAACCGTCCCGATAAATCGGGATGCTCTATCCAGCTGAATTAATTAGTTCCTTTATTTTAATTCGGCTTTTCCAGGATTTTATTCCCATTCCCGACGATAAGCAGAAGACTTGTCCGGATATTTTTCTGTAAAAATAATTTGCCAGTCCTTTGCGCGGGAAGTAAATCCTGCGTGGCCCGTCAAATGCTTGCGCAGTCTCTCTTCGGGCTTTTCACAGCAATGTCCAACGTAATATTTGTCTAAATCCGCTGAATAAAGAATATATGTAAAGCACATATACAAAAATAGAAAAGAGAAACCATTTCTGATTTCTCTTTTGTGAGCGCGCCAGGATTGGCTCCGCCGAACCTTCGGTTTCGAACCTGGGACCGTCCCGATAAATCGGGATGCTCTATCTCGCTGAGTTAATTAGTTCCTTTATTTTAATTCGGCTTTTCCAGGATTTTATTTCCCGTTCCCGACGATAAGCAGCAGACTTGTCCGGAAACTCTTCTGTAAAAATAATTTGCCAGTCCTTTGCGCGGGAAGTAAATCCTGCGTGGCTCGTCAAATGCTTCCGCAGTCTCTCTTCGGGATTTTCACAGCAATGTCCCACGTAATATTTGTCAAAATCCGCTGAATAAAGAATATATGTAAAGCACATATACAAAAATAAAAAAGAGAAACCATTTCTGATTTCTCTTTTGTGAGCGCGCCAGGATTCGAACCTGGGACCGTCTGCTTAGAAGGCAGATGCTCTATCCAGCTGAGCTACGCACCCGTTATTTTCGTATTTTACTGAACCTGAGACCGTCCCCATGAATCGGGATGCTCTATCCAGCTGAGCTACGCACCCATGTTTGCATCATTCTGCACTGAAGACGGCAGATACTGCGTTAAATAAAAAAATTCCCGAAGGAATTTTCTTTGGTCGGGGTGGCAGGATTCGAACCTGCGACCTCCTGGTCCCAAACCAGGCGCGATGACCGGACTACGCTACACCCCGAAATTTTTTCTTCGTTGCGGAGGGTATGAGATTCGAACTCATGCGACACTTGCGCGTCGACAGTTTAGCAAACTGCTCCGTTAACCACTCCGGCAACCCTCCCTGCAATTTTTGTAAGATCGTCTCTGTCCTTAATTGCGGTTGCAAATATAATGAGCTTTTCAATATTTACCAAAATTTTTTTTGCTAAAATTTTTCTACTTTTGGACAAACATTCTTTTTAAACTACCGATTCATGCGTAATCTGCTATTTATCATCTCTTTAGGTACGGTGCTAACTTCCTGTGCAACTCAGAAAAAGACAACCACACGAAAATATGTGGCACCTGCAAAAACGCAGACCACTGCGAAAACTGTCACACAGACGAAAACAGTTGAAAAACTTCCTCCCGGCGTTGAATTCTATACCAAGAATATCGGCGATATCACAAAGAACGATAATACCATCAGCTACGGTTCTATCGTTACCGCAAATCCTGCCGGTTACAAAGTCGTAAAGACGCATTTTCCGGCTGTTGCACAGAATTTCCGCCAGAAGTATATCATCCTGCATTACACAGCGCTCGACGACGAAAAATCGAAGCAGGTTCTCACGCAACAGCAGGTTAGTTCCCATTATCTGGTGAATAATACCGGTAATAATGAAATTTATCAGCTTGTTGATGAAAATAAAAGGGCATATCACTCCGGAATAAGTGCCTGGAGAAATGATATTAACCTGAACGATACTTCTATCGGTGTTGAAATTGTAAATCCCGGCTACACCGCAGATGCAGCAGGTCTGAAAATTTTTCAGCCTTTTGATGATGCACAGATCAGCAAAGTGGCTGCGCTCGTGAAGGATATTGCAAACCGCTATCAGATTCCTGCAACCAACATCCTTGCGCATTCAGATGTGGCGCCAACCAGAAAGCAGGATCCGGGACCGCTTTTCCCATGGAAAAAACTGTACGATCAGCATCAGATCGGGATGTGGTATGATGATATGACCAGACAGAATTTTCTTACGCAAATCAACCCTGAAACTTTTGCAGTAGAACAAAATGCGCCGCAGTTCGTTTTTCAGGTGCAGTCTGCTCTTCAGAAGTTCGGGTATGGTATAAATCCGACCGGAACCTGGGACAAGGAAAATATGAAAGTGGTGGAAGCGTTTCAGTATCACTTCCGGCCGCAGAAATACGACGGAATAGTCGATATTGAGACCTGGGCGATTCTTCAGGCTTTATTGCAGAAATATCCCGGCAAATAATTAATCAGCGCATTTACTTCTAAATGCGCTTTTTTATATGAATAAACTGGTTATCATCGGGACGGTTTTTCCCGAACCGGAATCTACAGCCGCAGGTAAACGCATGATGCAGCTGATTGCTGCGTTCCGGGAAGAGGAGTTTTCCGTTACGTTCCTTTCTTCCGCGTCAGATTCGGAGTACAGCGAGAATTTATCAGAATTTGGAATTAATTGTTTTCAGATAGAAATCAATAATACCTCATTCGATTTATTGATCGAAAAACTTGCGCCGGATATCGTGCTGTTCGACCGTTACATCACCGAAGAGCAGTTTGGCTGGCGTATTTCTGAAATCTGTCCAAATGCAGTGAAAATTCTGGACACGGAAGATCTCCATTTTCTAAGATTTGCACGCCGGAAAGCGTTTCACGAAAACAGAAAAGAAACCGAAAGCGATCTGATTAACGATATTTTCAAAAGGGAGATTGCTTCAGTTTACCGTTGTGATCTTTCACTCATCATTTCCGCATTTGAATATCGTTTGCTGGCTGAAAATTTCAGAATTCCCGCTGAAATCCTGTTCTATCTGCCTTTTCTGACCGGTAAAATCGATAAAAATGTTCCGGGTTTTGCAGAGCGACTAAATTTTGCAAGTATTGGCAATTTTCTGCACGAACCGAACTGGCAGACGGTTTTAAAACTCAGGGAAATATGGCCCGAAATCCGCAGGAAACTTCCCGGTGCTGAAGTTCATATTTACGGTGCTTATCCTTCAGATAAAGTATTCAGATTACATGATGAAAAAGCAGGTTTTTTGATTAAAGGAAGAGCCGATTCATCCGAAAAAATATTCAAAAATTACAGAGTTCTGCTTGCGCCGATTCCATTTGGTGCAGGTCTGAAAGGAAAGCTGTGGGAAAGCATGCTTTACGGTTGTCCGAATGTTACCACAACAGCCGGAGCTGAAGGAATGTTTGTGCAACAACAGTGGAGCGGATTTATCGATGATGATCCTGAAAAATTTGCGGAGAGCTCTGCAGAATTATACCACAACAGCGAAATTTGGGAAAAATCGCAGCAAACCGGTTTTGCAATTCTGAATCAGAATTTTAACAGGAATGATTTTTTAGCAGTACTGTTTTCAGCAATTCAAAAAATATCAAATAATCTTGCGCAACACCGGAATCGCAATTTCATGGGGCAGATACTACAGCATCATCAGCTGAATGCCGTGAAATATCTGAGCAGATGGATTGAAGCAAAAAACCGCAAAGATTAGTGCTTCGTTAATGCTGTAATCAATTTTTTACCAGCAGCAGCGACATCCATTCTTCCATTTGCTGCCTGTTTTCAAGCGTTAATCCCGCCTCATTGCAGACTGCAAGAATATCTTCCACATCAAAAAAACAAAGCCCGGAAAGCAGCAGCGAACCGCCTTTTTTCAGGACAGATACGTAAACCGGGATATCTGAAATCAGGATATTCCGGTTGATATTTGCAAGAATAATATCGAATTTTTCACTGCCTAAATTCTCAGCGGTTCCCTGAGAAATATCCAGTTCCACATTATTTCGCGCAGCATTTTCGCGGCTGTTTTCTACGGACCATTCGTCGATATCAATAGCAGTAACTTTTTCAGCACCGCGCTGTTTTGCGAAAATTGCAAGAACGGATGTTCCGCAACCCATATCCAGAACGGTTTTTCCGTTAAAATCCATTTCCAGCATTTGCTGAATCATTAAATGCGTTGTCGGATGATGCCCGGTTCCGAAGGACATTTTAGGCTGAATGACAATCTCGTGAAAGCCGGGTTCAGATTGATGAAATTCGGCACGAATCAGGACTTTATCCGCAACATAAATTGGTGAAAAATTCTTCTCCCATTCTTCATTCCAGTTGATATTGGGCATTTCCTTAAAACTGTACGATATTTTCACATCGTCGGAATTTAGCAGCCAGATATCCTTTAAATCGTCCTCATTCCATAAATCTTTGCGGATGTATCCCAGAATACCGTCGTGCTCTTCGGTAAAACTGTCGAAACCAATCTCGATCAGTTCTGCCATCAGGATTTCATTCCACGGATTTAAGGGCTCGATTTTAAAATCAAATTCCAGATAATTGTCCATTGCCGAATTTTTTACAAAAGTAATCTAAATAAAAACCATTTCCTTACATGCAGACTTTTCGGTGAATTGTTGATCCTAAACCATAAACCGGGCGCGGTTTTGTTATTTTTGCAAAAAGGATTTACATGAAAATTGGAATTTTGGGTGGCGGACAATTGGGAAGAATGCTGATTCAAGAAGCGCTGAAGTATGATGATCAGTGGTTTACGCTTGATCCTGCAGCAGATGCGCCGTGCAGCACCATTTCAACTTTTACGCAGGGAAGTTTTGCAGATTTTGAGCAGGTGGTTGATTTTGCGACAGGAAAGGACGTCATTTCCATCGAAATAGAACATGTTAATGCTGATGCGCTGGATGAAATACAAAAAAACGGCATACAAGTCATTCCTAAACCGGAAGTTGTAAGAATGATTCAGCAAAAAATTCTTCAGAAACAATTTTACCTGGAACATCAGCTTCCAAGTCCCGATTTTCAGATTATTCAGAATAAATCCGAAGCAGATTTCCCTTTACCATTCGTTCAAAAACTGAATACCGGCGGTTACGACGGAAAAGGTGTGCAGATTATCAGAACGCAGCAGGAGTTAGAAAATTTATGGGATGAACCTTCAGTGCTGGAAAGTCTGGTAGACATCGAAAAAGAGCTCGCCGTAATCGTAGCGCTGAACGAAGCCGGAGAATCAAAAACTTTTCCGGTGACGGAAATGGTTGCGGATCCTGTGCTGAATCTGCTGGATTTTAATGTTTGTCCGGCTGAAATAAACAGTGATGTACAGCAGCAGATTGAAAAAATTACCGAAACTTTTATCTCAGCTGTAAATTCTCCAGGGCTGTTCGCAATAGAACTGTTCCTGGACAAAAACGGCAAAGTTTGGGTGAATGAAACGGCGCCGCGAACTCACAATTCCGGTCATCAGTCGCAGGAAGGAAACAGCAATTCGCAGTTTGAGCAGTTTTACCGCGTTTTAAAAAATTTGCCGCTCGCAGATACGTGTGCAAAAGGTTTTTCGGGAATGGTGAATCTGATCGGAGAGGAAAATGCATCGGGTCCTGTAGAATACCGCGGAATTGAAGAAGTGCTGAAAATGCCTCAGACTTATATTCATCTTTACGGCAAAACGGAAACAAGACTGGGACGGAAAATGGGGCATGTAAATACCGTCGCATCGTCGCGTGAAGAACTGCTGGAAAAACTCGCCGAAATAAAGAAATTGGTGAAAGTTACCGCGAAGTAATTCCGCAGGTGTCATAAGTTTTATTTCCTGCAAAATTCTATCTTTACAGACTTATTTCAACAGAATCTTTTGAGCACATATCTTACAGTTCTGGGATTTAATTCAGCAATTCCTACCGTAAATTCTTCACCCACTTCCCAGCTTCTGGTTATGGAAGAAAGATATTTTCTGATCGATTGCGGTGAAGGAACGCAGGTTCAGCTGAGGAAAGCCAAAGCACGGTTTTCCAAAATCAACCATATTTTTATTTCTCACCTGCATGGCGATCACTGTTTCGGTTTGCCGGGATTAATCGCTTCTTTTCGTCTTCTCGGCAGGGAAACACCGCTGAATATTTACGGTCCGAAAGGTATCAGAGAAATGCTTGAAACTATTTTCCGGATTACAGAAACGGTGCGTGGTTTCGAATTGATTTTTCATGAACTTGAAGGAAGCGAATCGGTGAAGATTTTTGAAGATAAAAGGGTAGAGGTATTCACCATCCCTTTAAATCACCGGATTTACTGCAACGGCTATCTGTTTCGCGAAAAGCCGAAAGTCAGGCATTTGAATATGGCAGAAATTTCGAAATATCCCGAAATAAAAAGCTGCGATTATTACAACATAAAACTGGGGCAGGATTTTACGCTCGCTGATGGTTACACTATTCCGAACGATGTTCTGACCATTGAAGCGCAGCCTTCAAAATCTTACGCATTTTGCAGCGATACGCGGTTTCGTCCGGAAATTGTCCCGATAATCAAGGACGTCGATGTGTTGTATCACGAAGCAACTTTCCTGCATGATCTGAAAGAAATGGCAGATTATACCGGCCATACCACAGCTCTGGAAGCGGCAATTACGGCGAAGGAAGCGAACGTCGGCAGATTGATTCTTGGGCATTTCTCAAACCGTTACACAGATTTGACGGTGTTCACGAACGAAGCGCGAACTGTTTTTCCGAATTCTTTTTTACCAACTGCTTTAGAAGCAGTTAAAATTTAACCAATCAGCATCATCACAATGGAAATACCGGAACTTAAAGAATTTCTGGATGAAAAAGTGGAACAGTACAACCGGCCGGATTTTATAGAAAATGATCCGCTGCAGATTCCGCACCGTTTTTCGAAAAAAGAGGATATAGAAATTGCCGGATTTCTCACCGCAACAATTGCGTGGGGAAACCGCAAAGCAATCATCAACTCAGCTGAAAAAATGCTGGATTATGTCGATCATTCTCCTTTCGATTTCGTGTCGAATTTTCAGCCTCAGGATCTGGAGAAAATAAAAGGGCAGCCGGTTCACAGAACATTTAACGGTGATGATCTGGTTTGTTTCCTCAACAGTCTGCAGCGTGTTTACAGAAATCACGATTCGATGGAAAGTCTGTTTTTGCCGCAGGAATCGGAACTCGATTTCTATCATCCGATTGAACGGTTCCGAAATTTTTTCGTGGAATGCGACTTGCTGCCGAGAACCCAAAAACATATCAGTTCTACCTACAAAAATTCTTCGGCTAAAAGACTGATGATGTTCCTGCGCTGGATGGTGCGGAATGACGGCAAAAAAGTGGATTTCGGAATCTGGACCGGCATCAGTCCGGCGTTACTTTCGATTCCGCTGGATGTTCATACCGGCAATATTTCCAGAAAACTCGGAATGCTGACACGCAAACAGAATGACTGGAATGCGGTGGCAGAACTCGACAAAGCTGTGCGTCAACTGGATGCGCTCGATCCGGCAAAATACGATTTTGCATTGTTTGGTCTCGGTGTTTCGGGAGATTTTAAATGAAATCGTTTATTTTTGAATAAATAATTATACGATGAAGGTGAGCAGTGAAAACATGCAGAAGATTTCCGCTCTGGAAAAAGTTGCCAATGGAATCATGTGGTGGATCGGTTCGATTCCTTCACTGATCGTGCATACTATTCTGTTCATCACCGCTTTTCTGCTGCCGGTTTTTGGCGTGGTTCGGTTCGAGCAGATGCTGCTGGTGCTCACAACGATTCTTTCTCTCGAAGCTATTTATCTGGCTATTTTTATACAGATGTCGGTGAACAAAAGTTCCGAAAATATTGAAGTTTTACGGGAGGATGTTACGGAGATTCAGGAAGATATCGAAGATATTCAGGAAGACATAGAAGAAATCTCGGAAGACATTGAAGAGATCTCTGAAGATATTGAGGAAATTTCTGAGGATATTGAAGAAATCAGTGACGATATTGAGGACATTCAGGAAGACATTGAAGAATTCAATGAAGACGATGAAGACGAAGAGGATGAACTCTGGGAGCGCGCAAAAAATGTTATGCTGAAAAGCAACGTTTCGATAAATAAAACTGCCATTAAATCTTTGCGGGAAAAGATTGAAGAACTGGAAAAGCAAATAGAACATCTAAAAAACGAAGAATAACGCTGCATGACGTTTGTCCCGGCTTTTATCTGAATGCATAATAGGTTAGGGTTAAAGTGGGATAATATATTTTACCAATGAATTTTTGATCGTGGCGGAAGACCTCTCTGCCATATTTCCATTCATAATAGATTTCAGACTCATTTTTTTGAATTTTGCTGAACGGAATATTCAGTGCCAGAGAGATATCAAACTGATCGTCACTCCCGAAGGAATATCCGGCCGCAATTTTTGCGCCGGCTGACCATGTCCGTTCGTCCAGGTTGCTGTTGAAATAATACTTATAATCTATCGAACCTGTCAAATTGCCCGTCGCGCTTGCATTTCCTGCCAGTGATCTGACACTGTTCTGATTATAATCCAGTAAAATTCCGGTCTCTGCAAAAAAACGTTCACTGAAAGTGAAAGACTGCATTCTGTACCCTAAACCCATGCTGAAAACCATATATTTCTGACCTAGTTTTTCTGTGTTTTCGAAAGGAACCGCAGGTTCATTGAAATCATATTTTACGGCTATTTTTTTTCTTTCTAATAGAAATTCTCCATAAAAGCTGTCTCCGTTTCCCAAAATTTTCAGGGCTTTTACACCGGCCAGAGCGGCAAAACTTCTGTTGAAATTATAATGACTGGAATTTGTAGAAAGATGATTATCAAATATATTCATTCCGATGCCTGCAGTGAGCCCCAATTTGTTTTGGTTTTGAGCATTTAAAATATTAGAAAAGAAAATTAATAATAAAACAAAAAATAAATTCATAATTGCCACAATTAAATAGGAGTAACAGTAATTATAACGTCCAGCTGATATTTGGTATTTAACATGTTAATTCAGAATGGTGTCCCAGAGAAATGAGCAAAAGAAGCCGTTTCATTAAGATTTGAAACGGCTTCATTAAAATCACTTTTTAATAAATTGTTTGGAATATTTTGATCCTCCACTATCCACTAATATAAAGTACAGGCCAAGTGGTAAATGAGAAACATTAACTTCGAAATCATCTTCTTTTTTATTAACGACAATTTTGTTATCAACTTCCATTATAAAGTCACCTTTTGAATTATAAATGGCTATTTGAGTGAAAACTTTTTTTGGATTATTGAATTTTATCTTGAGAATATCAGAGACAGGATTGGGATGGACAGAGAATGTTGTACTATTTTGCGTTAATAAATTGTCTGTTCCAGCTAAAGACCGTTTAATATTCTCCTCTTTATCAGGCGCACCATCACCTTCTATTCTTACAGCTAATTTATTAATATCTATAGCAGGATCAATAATTTTTCTTATCGCAATTTCAGAAAATCTAACGCTTGCCTCTGACAAATTATTTACAATCTGCATTTTTGACAAAACATCTCTTGAAGCAATATCACCTCTCACGCTAACTCCATTATCTGTGACAGTTATCTCTAATTGATGCAGAACCTCATTAGAATCCATAATAGTGTCTTCTACATAATTTTGCTCGTCATCAGATGGTTTCCAGATTGACAATCTAATTTTAGAAAAATACCCGTTTCCTTTTTGCAGATTTATTTTTCCAGAAATGTTATCAATTGCCACAGAATTTGATATTGAATCAAAAACGATAGGATTAGTATTGATTGAAGATTCTTCGATATAACTGCTATTATTTCTGTTATCAGGTATAAAAAACTGATCAAATTTCGAAACCTCTTCGCCCCTTGAACAAAACCTATTTGTTACACTTCCATTTCCCCATTCGCCGCTGGGTCCACTATAAGCAGTCTGAAAGACACAATATTTATAAATGGCAACATAGGCGCTATTGCAGTCTCCTCTGTGCATATAATCAGGATAACCGGAAAATGTCCATGCATTTGCAGCATATTTCTTTTGCCACCACTTGCACTTGGCTCTAGTGTTTGTCCAGTAACCTGCAAAAGATTTCATTGCTAGTAGTAATAACGTTGTAATTAAAAGTTTACGTTTCATAATTCTTTAAAAATTAATAATTAGTTAAATTAGAATGTTGGAGGAGGTGTGATGAACTGATCGTATTCACATCTTTTGATTCATTAGTACAAGTATTCGGAAAATCTGTTATTGACAAACACAATCTAAAACATGCCAAATGTATAATATCTAAAATATGAAAATATAGATTTTTTAAAAAATTTTGAAATTTATAATGAAAACAAATAAATAAAATCCTATTTGTTAAATAATAAAATAACAATGCTTTTTTTCTAATATTTTTAAAAGGTAGAAAGAAACAAGTTTAAATATTCAATGTTCATTCAACTATTAAGGTCCATTTCATTGCACTAAATTTCAAAACATTATTTCGAGGTGAAGTTTTTGAAGAAAAGTAGTTTGTAAAATTTACAACACAAATAATTATTTTGAGTCTATTGATAGATCTCATCAATAATTATTACAATTTACCAATGACTTTTCAATTTTAATGTTAAATTTTTGGTAATCTAATTAAGAAATCTTTTTATTGTATACATTTGATTACTTTAAAATTTATTAAATATGAAAACTAATGGGAAAATGACCAAAAAAAGCACAATCTTAAAATGTTTGGGATTTTTTGTGCTTTCAGCTCTTTTTTTAGTGTCGTGTAACGATGATAGACTGATATCCGGAAGTGGCGCAAAAGGTGAAACTGATAAATTGTTATCAACTCACCGAATAATCACCGGCGATTCAATCTTGCTCGAAAATCCTTATAACGTTGCTCAGATGCAAAAAGCTCTAGACCAGATACGGAATGATAATCCGAACAGTGAATTTAAAGATTTATCTTCATTCGTAATCAAACCAACACATCTCTATATCATGTTTAAACCGAATTCAGATGAGGAAGTTGGTCTATTAAAGCAAGACTCTGCTAGAACTTATTTCGACTATAGATTAGATTGTTTATATGCTGACAGATATTTGGAAAATAGAGGTGCTAATACTTTAGATTCAATTACAAAATATTATACGGCGGTTAAACAAGCTGATATCAGTAAATTACCTGATGTCCGGTATGAAATTTTAGATGAGCTCTATATTCCTGAACAAGAAAACTACTTTTCTGATGTACTAGATGTGAGGGATTATTTGTTAAATGGTGTAGTAAATAATAAAACGGATTTTTTTAATCATCTTCTATATTACGCTTTTAAAAATACAAATAATGAAAGAGATTTTGTAGATTACGAAAATACAGCTGGAAAGTGGATTTTTGGTACAAAATGGTGGCCTAGCGGCAATATTAATGTTACAGATGAATGCACCAGGAGATCACCTCCTTACTCTTCTACGGTTATTCCTTTAGAAGGAGCAAAAGTACTAATTCGGCAATGGTTTACTGTTGAAAGTGGTATAACGGATGCAAACGGACATTTTCAAACGGGGAGTGTAAGAGGTAAAGCTAATTATGTTTTGCAATGGGAGAGGTATCAATATAGTATACGATCTGGTCTTTTTGGGCAAGCTGAAACCCATGGTCCTTCCAATGTCAAACAATATGCTTGGAATATTACTTTTAATGGAGGTCTTTCAAAATATTATTCGCATATTCACCGGGCTGCGTTCCACTATTATTATAAAAATATAAAAAATTTGCGTCGTCCTCCAGAAAATGGTTTTTGGAATACTCAAATGAAAATTGGAGCGATGGACCAAAGCAGCGGTACAAATGGTGATTATAGTTGTTTTAGAGGATTTTTGGGAATACTTCCTTCTATCAGAATTTACAATCCGTCGAGAAGTGCTTGTAATATTTATGCAACCACTATTCATGAATTAGCACACGCATCTCATTCCAAAATGGGAGGAAGGATAACATTTATGGGAACCGATGATAAGGTTGTGGAATCATGGGCAAGAGGAGTTGAATGGGATTTAACGAGGATGACTTACAATAACTATAATGCAATTGCAGGCCGTCCAAAATATACTTTGGTTGTTCAGGATATGCTGGACAATGATGGCTTTTATGGTCTGGACGGTATTTCTGGAGACAATGTTAATGGCTATAATATTAGACAAATCGAAGATGCTTTAAACGGTAAAAAGACATGGGTTAATTGGAGAGATAACATTAAAAACATGTATCCTAATCCAACTGAAAACCATCTGGATAATTTGTTTAATTATTGGAATTAATAGGCGATGGTAAAAATTTCAGTTAGCCTTGTTGGGTTATTAGTACTGTTCTCCTGCAGGGAAGAGCATCAGAAGCCTATTGTAACACATTTTGTGTATAAAAATGCCACACCGCACGCGGTGGAACTCAGACTTACTAAAGCTTCGAACACGGAAGTACATTCGATTGCACAAAATAAGTCTGTACAGCTTACCAATATTGAAACAGCAGAGCATATAGGCGATACCGGGATCTTACATCCTTTTGAAGGCTATGAAAAAGTGGTTATTGCTTTCACCGGTCTTAATAAGTGTACAGTGAATTTCGAAAAAATACGCAATGTAAAAAAGTATGATAATTTTTCTGAAGCAATGTATCAGAACACCGAAAATACACTAATATACATTATTGATGATGAAGAATTAACGGTAGCTGCAAACTGTAACTGACTCATGAAATTATGAATAAAGAAACCGCTTCTTTACAGGAGCGGTTTTTTGTTTTGCCGCCAAAGGTCAGCAAATGCAATAAAATCTGAAACGGACAACTCTTCCGCCCTTTTTTCCATAAACTGATGGCTTTTTAAATCTTCTGGAATTCCAAGAACCTTCAGCGAATTCGAAAGTTTTTTTCTTCGCTGATTGAAGCCGGCCTTCACGATTTTCTTGAACAGCACTTCATTGCCTTCAAGACCCGGTTTTAAATTCCGGACCATTCTGATGACGCCTGATTTTACTTTCGGCGGCGGATTGAACACGTTTTCATGAACAGTAAAAAGATAATCCACGTCATAATACGCCTGAATCAGGACCGACAGAATTCCGTAGTCCTTCGTTCTTGGCAGAGCAGCCGTGCGTTCCGCAACTTCTTTCTGAAACATCCCTGCCATTTCCGGAATCAGTTCGTGGTGATCTACAATTTTAAAAAGAATCTGGGATGAAATATTGTATGGGAAATTGCCGATAATAGCGAGCTGTTTACCTTCTGCAAATGCAAAATCCGTTTTTAAAAAATCGCCGACAAAAGTTTCTTCGCCGATAGCTTCGAAATTCTTCATCAGATAATCGATGGATTCCCGGTCAATCTCCGCAAGAAAAAGTTTCTGTTCCTTATTTTCGAGTAGGAATTTTGTTAAAACTCCGGTTCCCGGTCCGATTTCCAGGATCTGATTATAACCGTTCAGCGATAAGCTGCCGGCAATTTTTTTCGCAATATTGAGATCGGTGAGGAAATGTTGCCCCAGATGTTTTTTCGCACGTACA
This sequence comes from Bacteroidota bacterium, assembly GCA_023460855.1. GTDB lineage: Bacteria > Bacteroidota > Bacteroidia > Flavobacteriales > Weeksellaceae > JAEWOS01. The sequence continues at coordinate 24,480 of JAEWOS010000006.1, forward strand.
TTCATAATCGGAAAATTAGCAGAAAAACAGCAGATTCGAAGGATGCGATCAAAAAAAGCTGTGGTTCTTTAAGGTTTTTTTAACAGCGGAAGAGGCGCCGTAAAACCGCAAATTTCGGAAGTTTTTTCTATTTTAGCCGAAAATTTTTGACTTAATGCCAACATCAACGGACGATTTTAACAAAAGAAGGCTCAGATCCAGCAATATCACGGTAGTTGTGAGTATTGCTCTGGTGCTTTTTTTGGTAGGCCTTTGCGGAATGATTCTGATCAATGCACAGAAATATTCAGATTATCTGAAGGAGCAACTGGTGGTGAACGCATATTTTGACGAAAATTATAATCCACAGGATTCCGCGAAACTGGTGAAACAGGAAATGGAAGCCGTGGAAAAAATCAGCCAGTTGAATCCGGTAAGAAAAGCAACCTATATTTCGAGAGACCAGGCAACGGTAGAAGCCAGAAAAAGTCTCGGAATCGACGGGCAGGAACTTTTTGACGCAGATATTTTTCCGTCTTCTGTAGAAGTGGCGCTGAAACCGGAATTTGTGGATTCTGCAAGAGTAAATCAGGCACTCAAAGAAATTGCCAGCGTGCCGGGAATTAAAGAGGTTAAAAACGATTCTGAGTCTCAGAGTATTTACAAAAATCTGAACCGCATTCTGAAATGGATTCTGGCATTTTCTGCATTATTTCTTGTACTGGCAATCGTTCTGATCAATAATTCGATCCGTCTTAAAATTTACGCGAAACGTTTCATCATAAAAACAATGCAACTCGTTGGTGCAAGGCGCAGATTTGTACTGATGCCTTTTATCAAGGAGGCCATCATTCTTGGCGTCATTGGTTCCATAGTTGGTTTGCTCGCGCTTTTCGGCGTATGGTATTACTTCACAGAAACCATCAAAACACCATTTGTACAGGATACCAATCAGTATATCTGGCTGATTGTGCTGGTTTTCGCAATCGGAATTATCATTACCGTTGCAAGTACCATTTTTGCAACATGGAGATTCCTTCGCAGCAATATTGATGATCTTTATTACTCCTGATTATGGCTAAAAATAAAAAGAAAATGGAAAAGTTCAGCGCGGCAAACATCGGTACTGAAACCGTCGAAACAAAAAAAGGCGCTTTTTATTTTTCCAGGGAGAATTATAAATGGATGCTGATCGGTCTCGGATTGATCCTGCTTGGATTTATTCTGATGATGGGGCCGGACGCAAATACCGTGAACGGAAAATTCGATCCGAATGCATGGAACGATGACATTTTTTCTGTAAGAAGGATCAGAATCGCTCCGCTGCTTGTAATTGCCGGTTTTGCAGTTCAGGTTTACGCCATTCTGAAAAAAAGTTAATTTCAACAGTTTTGAAGCAGAAAAGTCGGTTGCAGTGCAATTGACTTTTTATTTAATTACACGCACAATATTTTCAAGGGAAAGCAAACATGGATTTACTAAGAGCAATAATCATCGCAATTGTGGAAGGCCTCACGGAATATTTGCCGGTATCGTCAACGGCACATATGATTTTCACGAGCTCCATTTTTGGTATTCAGGAAGATGAGTTTGTTAAAATGTACCAGGTTTCCATTCAGTTCGGGGCGATACTTGCGGTGGTATTTCTTTACTGGAAAAAATTCTTTGATTTTACGAACCTGAAGTTCTATTTCAAACTGGCAGTTGCCGTTATTCCGGCGCTGATTTTAGGATATATTTTCGATGATAAAATTGAAAGTGTTCTCGGCGATCCTGTTCCTATTGCTGTCGTATTGATTCTCGGCGGTATTTTTCTGCTTTTTATCGATAAGGTCTTCACCGTTCATACGATTGATGATGAGAAGGAAATTTCCTACAAAAAAGCGTTTATGATCGGTATTTATCAGTGTCTTGCAATGATGCCCGGTGTCAGCCGCAGTGCTGCTTCGATTATCGGTGGTATGCAGCAGAAACTGACGCGAAAGGCAGCTGCTGAATTTTCATTTTTCCTGGCGGTTCCTACAATGCTCGCGGTCTGCGTGTATTCGGTTTTTGTGAAAAACTGGAATTATAACGGTGTTGAACAGAAAGGCTTCGAAATGATTTTCAACAGTTCAGAAAATACCATGAGTTTTTTTGTGGGAAATGTGGTGGCTTTTGTAGTGGCAGTTATCGCAATTAAATTCTTCATCGGAGTGCTTACGAAATATGGTTTCAAACCATGGGGATGGTACAGAATCATCGTGGGAATTGCACTCCTGATTTACTTTACGCAGTTTCAGTAATGAAGAAACGCGTCTTTCGGTTCGGAATTCTGTACTGGATTTCAGCTGTTTTCGTTCCGGTTTTAACGCTCATAATGTTGTCCGGAATTGTGGGAGCGTTCGTGCGGAATTTCGAGTGGGTCAATCTGATTTATTATCTCATAGCCGGTGTTCTTTCAGTGATTGTGTGTGTGAAACTTTTTGAGAAGGAACGGGATGTGGTACGCTGGATGAATGTCTGTCTGATAATCGTGATGCTGCCAACCCTTTATCAAAGTTTAATCTCCATTCTGAACTTTAATTTCACTTCAACTTTCGTAATTATTCTGGGGTTCGCAATTGTTTTTCTGATCCTGATAAATAGTTCCGTTATCGCTACGAGAATTTTGATGAAATTAACGAGATAGGCCGTACTGAAAATGAAAACTGAAGATTTACTTGCCGGACAGATTTTACTGGTGGATAAACCGCTGGACTGGACTTCTTTTCAGGCAGTGAATAAGCTGAAATATAAACTGAAGAGGGAGTTTGATCTTCCCAAGAAATTTAAAATCGGCCATGCCGGAACGCTTGATCCCAGAGCTACAGGACTGTTAATAGTGTGCACCGGAAAATTTACCAAGAAAATTCCTGAAATTCAGGACGCGCCCAAAGAGTATCTTACCGAAATAAAAATCGGTGTTCAGACAGAATCTTACGACACCGAAAAACCCGAAATTCTTCATCAGGATTATTCCCATATTACTCATGAGCAGATTATCACCGCACTGGAAAAATTTGTTGGGGAAATCGACCAGAAACCACCGGTTTTTTCTGCAATAAAAATTGACGGTAACAGAGCCTATGATCTGGCCAGAAAAGGTGAAGAAGTACAGATGAAAAGCCGGAAAACAACGGTTCATTATATCCACGATATTGAAATTGTACTGCCTTTCGTGCGTTTTACGGTGGGCTGCTCCAAAGGAACTTACATCAGAAGCCTTGCGCATGATATCGGACAGGAACTGCAAGTGGGTGCGTATCTTACCAATCTGCGTCGAACGAAAATCGGTGAATATTCCGTGCAGGATGCAAAAAAAGAATATCTTGAAAATGATTTCAGATTTGCTGAAGAAAATTAACCGATAAAATGTCAGAAGAAAAAACACGCATCAATAAATATCTGTCGGAAGTTGGCTACTGTTCGAGAAGAGCTGCAGATAAACTTCTGGAAGAAGGCAGAATCAGAATCAACGGCAAAATTCCCGAAATGGGAACCAAAGTTTCCGATGAAGATGAAATTGAAGTGGACGGTGTTTCGATCCGGAAAACCGATGAGGATCACGTGTACATCGCGTTTAATAAACCGGTAGGAATCGTTTGTACAACCGATACGCAGCGCGAAAAGAATAATATTGTGGATTATATCGGTCATCCGAAAAGAATTTTTCCGGTCGGAAGACTTGATAAACCTAGTGAAGGCTTAATTCTGCTGACATCAGACGGCGATATCGTGAACAAAATCCTGCGGTCCAGAAACAATCACGGCAAAGAATACATCGTTCGTGTTGATAAACCGATCACACCAAAATTTCTTGAAAAAATGCGCAATGGTGTTCCGATTCTGGATACCGTCACTAAAAAATGCGAGGTGGAAAAACTCGATACGATGAGTTTCCGGATTGTGCTGACTCAGGGATTAAACCGGCAAATCCGCAGAATGTGTGAAGCGTTGGGATATGAAGTGAAAAAACTGAAAAGGATACGCATCATGAACATTCACCTGGATTTGCCGGTCGGAAAGTGGCGCGATCTCACCAAAGAGGAACTCGATCAGCTGAATCTGCTGCTGTGGGATTCCAGCAAGACTTTTAAATGATTAAGAAATCATTCTTTTAAGTACAATCTCATTTTCGCTTCGTATTCCGGTTTTGTTTTAAGCTGTTTCCAGATTTTTTTGTCATCCGGATAAGTAACTCGGTAGTAAATGATTCGATCTGCAGAGTAACGGAAATACGGATGAGTTTTCAGCCAGCTTTCCGGTGCTTCGGTCAGTGTGTACTTCACTACATTTCCGCTTGTCAGGAATGCTGTGGAAACAAGTTGCTCGCCTAAAGTGCGGTCTATTCCGTACACCTCAAAAATCTGATTTTCGTTCACAAATCCGCCCAGATTTTTTCTGAAACCCAGGAAACTCGCCGCAGATTTCTCGGTAAATCCGAATTCCACCAGTTGTTTGAAGGTGATTTCATTAAGATTGATTTTGCTGAAATCTGTTTTTGCGACAACGGATTTTTCTGCTTTTGAGTCGCTTATTGCGGCATTCACCGGTTCTGTTTTCAACTGAATAAATGGCTTCAGTTCTTCAAATTTTTCTGCGGAAATGACGTAACATTTTTGAATCTGTTCCAAATTTTTGAAACTTCCTTTCAGAATGCTGTTGCGGTAATTAACGATCACTTCGGCCTGCCTTCGCGAAAACCCAAGCGAATTCCAGCCATCTACATCCAGTTCGTTCGGATCGAAATTACGGAGTTCATATTTGTGCTGAATTTTTGAAGAATTTGGTTTACGGTAATCCGTTTTACCCTCCTGCGAAACAGAAAATTCAGGCAAAATCAGATAGGGTTCAAGTTTTTCGTAATTTTCATCGCTGATGATGAAGCATTCTTTGAATTTTTCCTTACTGCGGAAACTTCCGCCCAGATAATCGCGGTATTTCAGGATTGCAGCCGACTGTTTCTCGGAAAATCCCATTTTTTGCCAGTCCGAAGCTGAAAATGAATCCGGATTGAATCTTTTTGAAATCTTTAAACTGCGGTTATTACGCTTTTCATAACTGTAGAATTTTTCTTTTTTTGGTGTGGTTTCAGGAAGCATGAGATACTGTTCCATTGCGCTGAATGCATCTTCGGAAATGGCGTAGCATTTTTTTAGCTGTTGCTTTGAAGTGAATGAACCGCCCACTACGCTCTTGTATTTCAGAATAGTTGCGGCCTGTTTTTCGGAGAAACCCATTTTCTGCCAGTCATCTGCAGACAGTTCATTGGGATCAAATTCAGCGCTAGCAGCAACTGCATTTCCTGTTGCTTTAAATTCTGTAAACGCGATTTCAGGAGCAGAATTTTTTTCTGTGACTGATTTTTCCGCATTTGCGAATTTGAATCCGAAAACGGTTGCGCCGATTAAAAGAATTCCGATTAACGGATTTTTGATATGTTCATTTTTGCCAATCATAATGGTAATATTATTTGACAAAAATAAACCGCCACAATCAGTGACGGTTCAGGTTAATTCCCAGAAAGTTATCAGGAAAATTCCCTTATTGTTCTTCCGGATCGACTAGTGAATCTTTTAACTTCTGTAGTTCGGCACGCAGGAAAATAAGTCTGTCTATTACCGAAACCGTGTCTGAGATTTTGTTATTGGTGGTCAGCGCAATTTTAGCGCCATCAAGCGTATAGCCTTTCTCCTTTACCAGGTGATATATTATTTTAAGGTTTTTAATATCCTCCGGTGTAAAATAGCGGTTTCCCTTTTTGTTTTTCTTCGGTCTTAGGATGGCAAATTCCTGCTCCCAGTAACGGATCAGTGAGGTGTTTACGTCAAACGCTTTCGCTACTTCTCCAATAGGATAGTACAGCTTGTCCGGAAGTTCAATATTCTTTGCCATCGTACAAAATTATAAAAATATAAAAGCGGCCCAAATAATTGAGCCGCCCGAACTTGGTAAAATTTAAAATTAGATTGTATCTCCGGTGGAATCCATAGAATCCTGAATACCGGTTCTTTTTCTAAAGCCGTAAGATCTTTCTGTTCCCGGCATGTAAGCATTGTTACGTGCTTTGTTGATAATTCTTGCACGTTCTGCTTCACTGATGGTATTAGCGCCAGTATCGGTAAATTCTTCAGCCTGCGGATAATAATCCTTTGTGAAATCATTTACGTTAATTGCACCCATATCGTTCATAATATCGCGTGCTTTTTCCGCACGGTCAACATCGTCCGTATAAACAGTTACCATATTACTCCTGGTACCGGCATAGCTGTACCTTTTTCTGTTATCCTCGTCTTCACCGAATAACCACGACCAGAAACCGGAAGTATTTTCGTCTTCGTCGTAATCATAGTCGATGTCTCGGTCTATTTCTTCAGTTCTGCTGTATCGCGAAACGCTGTAGTCCTCTTTTTCGAATCCGTTGTTGTCGAGTTTGTTCGATGCTTTTTCAGCATCTTCATAATTTGGAAACATTCCAATAACTGTATAAGCCATAATTTTAATTTTTTATGATTAATAATGTGATATGTAAGGCATATCAAAAAACATGTCAAAACTGCTCAGGATTCTCTTTTTTAAAAATGTTTAACAAGTTGTTAAAAAAAATCAGCTGAAGCCTGTGAATCAAAATGAATAATGGCATACAGATATTTGAAGTAAAGAGGTTAAATTCGTTATGATTTCCTAAAAAATCACTTTATTGCAGTATAGCAGTAAAAACTATAGCGGAGAAAATGTTAACATGGTAATTTTATAAAACGCCTCTTTATTGCAGGATTACTGTTTTTTTTATATTTTTGCAGCCGCTTTTTGTGGGTAACAGGCAGAAAAGCTAAAAGATTCATTTTAAACTACTTCCGGAATTTTATTCTCCCGCATTTGCCGGATAAAACAGAAGGAATACAAATTTTTATTTATGTCTGAAATTAAAGACGAGGTTCTGATGAACCAAAATGTTGCACCTGAACAATTCGACTGGGATTCATTCGAATCCGGACTTGACGCTGATGCAAGAAAAGAAAAAACAGATCTTGAGGAAATCTACAAAGGTTCCCTTACCGATCTGGAAGACAACGACGTTCTTACCGGTAAAGTTGTAAGACTTACGGACAAAGAAGCGATTGTAGACATCAACTTCAAATCTGAAGGTGTAATCTCTCTGAACGAATTCCGTTACAACAGTGGCCTTAGCGTTGGCGACGAAGTGGAAGTGATGGTAGACAGAAGAGAGGACAAAACCGGACAGCTTCAGCTGTCGCACAAAAAAGCCAGAACGCTTAAAGCGTGGGATAAAGTGAATGAACTTCACGATACCGGCGAAGTGGTGAACGGTTTTGTAAAATCAAGAACCAAAGGAGGTATGATCGTGGATATTCACGGTATTGAAGCGTTCCTTCCAGGTTCTCAAATCGATGTTAAGCCAATTAAAGACTACGATCAGTACGTTGGTAAAACAATGGAATTCAAAGTGGTGAAAATCAATCCGGAATTCAAAAACGTGGTTGTATCTCACAAAGCACTTATCGAAGCAGACATCGAAGATCAGAAAAAAGAAATCATCGCTCAGCTTGAAAAAGGACAGGTTCTTGAAGGTACTGTTAAGAACATCACTTCTTACGGTGTATTCGTTGACCTTGGAGGTGTTGATGGTCTTATCCACATTACAGATCTTTCGTGGAGCAGAGTTAGCCACCCTTCTGAAGTTCTTGAAGACGGACAGACTGTTAAAGTGGTTATCCTTGATTTTGACGATGAGAAAACAAGAATTCAGCTTGGTATGAAGCAACTGGAAGCTCATCCTTGGGATGCTCTTTCAGCTGATATGAAAGTTGGAGATAAAGTAAAAGGAAAAGTGGTAGTTCTAGCAGACTACGGTGCGTTTGTTGAAATTGCGCCAGGCGTTGAAGGTCTTATCCACGTTTCAGAAATGTCCTGGAGCACTCACCTGAGAAGCGCAGGAGATTTCGTAAAAGTTGGTGACGAAGTAGAAGCTGAAGTTCTTACACTGGACAGAGAAGACAGAAAAATTTCCCTGGGTATGAAGCAATTGAGCAACGATCCATGGGCTAATATCGAAGAGAAATATCCAATCGGTTCCACGCATACAGGAACAGTGAGAAACTTCACAAACTTCGGTGTTTTTGTAGAACTTGAAGAAGGAATTGACGGACTGATCTACATCTCAGATCTTTCCTGGACTAAGAAAATCAAGCATCCAAGTGAATTCTGCAACGTAGGTGATAAACTGGAAGTTGTAGTACTGGAACTTGATACTGCTGCAAGAAGACTTTCTTTGGGTCATAAGCAACTGCAGGAAAATCCTTGGGATAAATTCGAAACCAAATATGCAGAAGGAACTGTACACGCAGGTACTGCAACTGATGTTTTCGATAAGGGAGCTCAGGTTCAGTTCGAAGATGCTGAAGTAGAAGCATTCTGCCCGGCAAGACTTCTGGAAAAAGAAGACGGTTCCAAACTGAAAAAAGGCGAATCTGCCGATTTCAAAGTAATCGAATTCAACAAGGAGTTCAAGAGAGTGGTGGTTTCACATACCGGAATTTTCAGAGATGAAGAAAGAAGAAATGTGAAGGACAACGCAGTGAAGTCATCTGCAGGTTCAGGCGAAGAAAAAACAACGCTTGGAGATATTGATGCACTTGCTGAGCTGAAGAAGAAAATGGAAGGCGGGAACTAATTAATCCCTGCTGAATATCTTTTATAAAGAAACACTGCAAATTTCGCAGTGTTTCTTTTTTTATATTGAATTTTTGTAACTTAGCTGCCCAATAATATAAAATCTCTTTATCATAAAATGAAAAAATTACCCCTACGTCTGAGTGTTGCAGTACTTTCATTGTTTGCAACCGGGACGTTTTTTGCGCAGGATTACAGCGCACTGATTAAAACCCACTTTCAGGAAACGAAAGGAAGTACCTTCCAGAAGCCGGGTCTTTTAAATCTCGAAGTGATCACCAATGATGCTTCTGAATCCCTCAAAGGGAACGTAATTAAATTTCAGCAGACTTTCCAGGGCTATCCTGTTTACAACGGTGTCGGAAGTGCTTTGGTAAAAAACGGCAGCGTAATTTACTTTACCGACAATTTCGAAAGACAATATAACAATACACCCGCAACAACTCCGGGACTTTCGCTGAGCACGGCATTCGATAAGGCTGCGCAGGCGGTGGAAATTAATAATACATCAGATTTTCAGTTGCTTACCTTCGATCAGCCTGATGCAGATACCGGAAACTTTGCGAAAAACCGTCTGATTTATGTGAAGTCCGGCGAAGATTTGAAACTGTCTTATGAATTCATGTTTCCGCATCCGGGTAAGAATAACTACTGGAATATTTACGTAGATGCAACTACAGGGGCAGTTCTGAAGAAAGACGACCTGAATCTTTCCTGTACTTTCTACCATGATGCTTACGGAAGAGAAGAATTTATCGGACCTCACAATCACAGTGGTCATGATCATCAGACGCAGAGCTCAGTACTTACTGCTGCGGCACTTGCTCCGGATGCAGCTACGTATAACGTTTTTCCGTTTCCTATTGAAGCGCCGACGTTTGGTTCCAGAAGTCTTGTTGTAAATCCTTACATCGCTGCTTCTTCACCTGAAGGATGGCATTATGACGGAGCTACAAGATATACTATTACGCGTGGTAACAATGTTCATGCATATGAAGATATGTCGAATTCCAATGTCCCTGGAAATACAGCGGAGGGCGGACCTACCAGAGTATTTGATTTCCCGTTTGTTCCGCAGCAGAGTCCGACGTTCAACAGAAATGCGGCAATCACCAACCTGTTTTACGCAAACAACATGGTGCACGATATTTTCTATCAGTTTGGTTTCACACCGCCTGCCAGAAATTTCCAGCAGACTAATTTTGGACTTGGAGGCGCAGGAAACGACTATGTGAACGCCGAAGCACACGATGGAGGCGGTACACATAACGCAAATTTTGCTACACCTTCGGACGGAGGTAAGCCGAGAATGCAGATGTATTTGTGGAATCCAACCATGAGACCATATTTGTTTTACAATTCTCCGGCAGATGCAGTTCCGAGAAGACCTGTAACAGGAAAAGCTAATTTCGGCCCCGGACTGGATATCGTTTGGGCGATGGGGAATGTGCAGCTTGCCAATGTTATTGACGGTTGTTCTCCGCTTACACCAAATTCTTTGACAGGTAAAATCGGGCTGGTAGAAAGAACTTCCAACTGTACATTTACCGCAAAAGTTAAAAATGTTCAGGATGCCGGTGGTACAGGTGCAATCATTTATAACGGACCTTCATTTGTAGGAGTTGTAAACATGGGAGGAACAGATCCGACAATCGGAATTCCTTCAATTCTTATCGACAATGCAGAAGGTGAGTTCATCAAAGCCAAACTGGCTGCAGGAACCACTGTGAATGTTACGCTGAAAGATGATCCTTCCCTGTACGGAAGACTGGACGGAAGTTTTGATAATGGTGTAATTATCCACGAATACGGTCACGGTATTTCCAACAGAAATACTGGTAACGGTTATGCGTGTCTGAGTTCTTCCAATTCGAAAGAACAGATGGGAGAAGGCTGGTCCGATTTCTTTGCAATGATGCTTACAAATCAGCCAAATGATAATGCTTCAGTTCCACGAGGAATGGCAACTTATGTTGCAGGCCAGCAGCCAACCGGAGGCGGAATCAGACCTGCAAGATATTCCCCGAATTTTGCGTACAACAATTATACATACGGCGATACGAACGGAATGCAGTATCTGAGCAATGGAGTAATGGTTCCACACGTTCACTCGATTGGATTCGTTTTCGCATCTATTCTGTGGGATCTTCACTGGAAATACGTTGAAAAATACGGTTACTCTGCGGATGTTACGGCTAATGCTACCAACGGAAGCTCCAGAGTTCTGCAACTGGTTATGGACGGATTGAAACTTCAGGAATGTAGTCCGACTTTTGTTTCAGGGCGTGATGCGATTCTTGCTGCTGAAATGGCAACTACCAATGGTGCAGACAGATGTATGATATGGCAGGCTTTCGCAACCAGAGGTGTGGGTGTTAATGCTTCAGCCGGTTCAAAAACGAATATCAATGACCAGACGGAAGATTTCACTGTTCCGGCAGACTGTCTGATCGGTACTAAGGAAAGCGGCGCGGCGAATGCGATCAGCATCTATCCGAATCCTGCTCAGAACGAATTCTTCATCAACTTCCCTACAAATCAGCTTGGAAAAGCAAAAGTAGAAGTTTTTGACGCTGCAGGCCGACTGGTAATGTCTGAAGACAGAGTTGATCCGAGCGATAGAAAAGCGTTCTCCACTTCAAGGCTTACAAACGGTGTTTATATCGTAAAAGTGAAAGGTCTTGGCCTGGAAAGCACTTCGAAGCTAATGGTTAAAAAATAAGAGCATTAGATATAATAACAGCCGCTGATGATTTTCAGCGGCTTTTTTTATTCCAGGAAATCTTAAACACTCTTTATTCTGGATTATAGCTTTGGGAGTTCGGATATGAGTTCCGGTTGAAAGTTCGATACACCCCGCAAGAAAAAAACCATTCAAAACGAATTTGAATGGCTTTTCTATTGTTGTTGTTGAAATGTTATTAGTGCTTCTTGAAGGCAGCGTCTTTAATTCTCGCTTTCTTACCTCTAAGATCACGGAAATAATAGATTCTTGCTCTTCTCACTTTACCTCTTCTGTCTACTTCAATTTTCTGAAGAGCAGGCATGTTCAAAGGGAAAACTCTTTCTACACCTACATCACCGCTCATTTTTCTGATGGTGAAGGTTTTGGTAGCTCCGGTTCCTCTCAGCTGAATAACTGTACCTTTGAAGAACTGTGTTCTTGTTTTGTTTCCTTCCTTAATTTCGTAGTAAACGGTAATTGTGTCACCGGCTTTGAATTCAGGAAATTCCTTTTTTGTAATGTACTTGTCCTGTACGTACTTTAATAAATCCATTATTAATAAAAAATAAATTAATGCCAAGCAACTTTCACGGCTATCGTCAGAGGTTGGTTAACAGGCTGCAAAAATACCACATCTTTTCCACACAGCCAATAACTTACAGAAAATATTTGTATAAATTTTAACCCGGTAATTACGTTTTCATCTGGCATGCGTCAGCGTACATAAAAGCGGATTTTTCTTAATTTTATAAGTCCGATTTTAGCTTGTGTACCATTTTAAACACTTTTGAACAGAAACTTATTTGAAAATTGGCTTAAGTCATAGCTGAATTGTTGGTCTTGTGGAACGTCACGTGAATGGAAATTCTTTCTTTTGCTGTAAATAAAACTTATGACTTCGGAAAATCAGTGGCCACTCTACATCGGAATTGTACTTGCAGTTTATGCAGTCGTGATCATGTTTTTCGTGATCAGAGGTGCGCTTAAAACGAGAAGCATTTCCGATTACGGAATCGGTAATCTTGGATTTCCTTCCTGGATTGTCGGGCTTTCACTTGCTGCATCAATGACCAGCGCTGCAACTTTTGTGATAAATCCGGGCTTTATTGCACTTTACGGTCTTGCCGGACTTATTTCCATGGCAATAGTTTTACCGGTGGCTGCCTTCGCTTCCCTGATTGTCTTTACCAAGGCTTTTGCAAAATTTGGAAAAGCTGTGAAAGCAAATACAATGTCCCAATGGATCGGAAACCGATTCAATAATAAAGCTTATCAGTTTTTCTTTGCAGTGGTTGCGATGCTGCTGATCACGTTTATTGTGCTGATTAATGTAGGTCTCACACAGGTAATTTCAAAATCTCTGCAGGTGGAACCGTTTTACGTTTTACTGGGTATCACCGTTTTCGTTTTTGGTTATATGATGTTTGGCGGTGCCAATTCGATGGTTTATACGAATACCGTACAGGCCATAATCATGGTTATTGTAGCATTGATGATGATTTTTTCGGGAAATAATCTGTTTGCTGAAGGTTTAAACGGTTTTGCCGCTAAACTCAACGCTATCGATCCGAATCTTACTAAAACTTTTAACGAAACCAGTCCACTTTACCGGGATTTCTTTGAGGTGGTGATCTGCCAGTTTATTGTAGGGATCGCTATTGTCTGTCAGCCGCACATCATGACGAAATCACTGATGCTTAAGAGTCCGGACAGAGTAAACTCCTATCTGTTTTTCGCAATTGCTTCCATGATTATCTTTTTCCTGATTGTAGTTGCTGGTTTCTATGCGAGAATTATGTTTCCTGATCTTACAGCAAACGGACAGAAAATGAAAATGGACGAAATTATACCGACTTATGTTGTAAACAGGTTTTCTGCAGCCGCCGGAATTCTGGTTATTGTGGGACTGATTTCTGCCGGGCTTTCTACGCTGGAAGGACTCATTCAGTCGCTTTCGGTTACGGTAACTTCAGATATTCTGGAACCGCTTTTTGGTGATAAAGTCGCTGAAAACGGACTGGTCATCAATAAATTTGTGATAGTAGTTTTGGCAATTGTGAGTTTCCTGTTAAGCTGGGACCAGATTCAGCATCCGAATTTGAGCGTCGGAATCTTTGGTCAGAACGGAGTTTACGGATATTTCGCGGCAGCTTTTGTTCCTGTTCTTTTCGGTACATTTGTGAAAAATGTAAAGTCTTCAACGGTTTTCACCGGATCAGTAGTCGCAATTGTGGTCCATTTCGGAATTTTCTACGGAAAACTGACGCCTTATATGCAGGGAACGGTTGGGAATCCCGGAGTTTCGGCTGCGATTGCGATCGTTAGTTCGGTATGCGTTGCAATCTTACTGCATTTATTCAACAAAAAAACTGATACCATAACAGCATGAAGAACCTCGACTGGATTTCAAAATGGGCACAACTGAAGCCTAATGCTACCGCAGTTTCCGATCTGGAAACCGGTGAAAAATTCACGTATCGCGGTTTGGACAATTTTTCAACTCGGATTTGTCATTACTTCAAAGACCGCATCAAAGAAGGCGACCGGATTGCAGTATTAATGGAACATTCTCCGTATCTCGTTGCACTTTTTTCTGCATGTCAAAGACTGGGAGCAATTCTCGTCCCTCTGAATTACCGTCTTTCTGCAGGAGAGCTTCAGGAGCAGGTGAACGATTGCAGGCCTTCTGTCTTGATTTACAGCGAAATTTTTGACGATACGGTTTTCTTTCTGAAAGATCAGCTGGAAACCATCAGGCTCGTTGATTTCACTGATGAATTGCGCAGCATTAATGATTACAGACTTTCTCCGGATGAGTTTCGTGTTAAGGAAGAGCTTCCGGTCTTTCTTTTTTATACAAGCGGAACGACAGCAAGGCCAAAAGGTGTTTTATACACTACGAAAATGCTGTTCTGGAACAGCCTGAATACTTCGATGCAGCTCGGAATAACATCCAGCGATAAAACCCTCAATATTCTTCCGCCGTATCACACTTCAGGCTGGAATATTTTTCTTACACCCTTGCTTCATAACGGAGGTGAAATTATGATTCAGAAAAAGTTTGATTCTGCAAAAATTCTGCAGCAACTTTCTTCCGGAAAAATTACGCTGTTCATGGCGCTGCCTACAATCCTGCAGATGCTTTCGCGGGTAAAAGATTTTGAAGTGACCGACCTCAGGTCGTTACGATATATTATTTGTGGAGGCGAAGGAATTACGGCTGCTCAGATCAAAACCTGGAGAGAATTCAAAAACATCAGTATTCGTCCAGGTTATGGTCTCACTGAAGCGGGACCGAGCATTACGTCGCTTCACGAAGATGTCGCACTGGAAAATCCGGCTTCTATCGGAAAACCGAATTTTTATGTAGAATTAAAAGTTATTGATAAACTGGGTCGAGAAGCTGCTGCAAACGAAACCGGAGAACTTTGTATCCGTGGCGAAATTGTAACTCCGGGTTACTGGAATAATTCTGTTGCAACAAGGGACAAAATAAAAAATGGCTGGTTTCACACCGGCGATCTTGCCTGTAAAGATGAAGACGGCTTTTATTATTTGAAAGGCAGAATGGACGATATGTATATTTCCGGCGGTGAAAATATTTTTCCTCACGAAATCGAAAATGTGCTGAAAAACCATCCTGATATTCTGAACGTACAGCTGATTCCTTTCGATGATTCAACATGGGGTAAAAGAGGGGTGGTTTTCATAAAATCCGGAAATCCTGATTTGAGAAAAGAAGATATTCAGGAGTTTTTGAAAGATAAGCTTGCCAAATTCAAGCATCCAAAAGAGTACATTTTCCTCGATGAATTTCCTCTGACCGGTTTCGGAAAAGTTTCCAGAAAAGATCTCGTAAAAATTTACAGACAGAACAATTTAAATAAAAACCTGAACTAATGAGAAAACTTCTGTTTTTGCTATTCATCAGTTTATTTTCGTGCACAGTGCAACAAGAAAAAACCAATAACATGAGAGATGTTTTGCAACCTTATCATTTCAAAACCAGGCATGTGAAACTGCAGGACGGCGAGCTTGCATACAGCAAGGAAGGAAACGGAGATAAAGTCCTGATTTTTGTTCACGGCTTGAGCAGCAACGGCGATGCATGGTACAGAAATATTGAAGAACTGAAAAACAATTATACATGCTATGCGATAGATTTGCCCGGTTACGGAAAGTCTTTTCTGAAAGCTGAAAAATATACACCGGGATATTTTGCAGAGATCATCAGGGAATTCGCGCATAAAATGAATGTGGAGAAGTTTTCCATAATTGGTCATTCCATGGGAGGCCAGGCTGCCCTGAAATTTGCTGCAGAATATCCTGAAAAATTAGATAAGATGATTCTGATAGCACCTGCCGGAATCGAGGAATTCACAGAATTTGAGGGCAATACCATGAAAATGGTTACCACCAGAGTTGCTATTGAAAATACGTCTGACGAACAGATCGAGAAAAATTATGCGGTTAATTTCTTTAAAATGCCGTCTGAAGCAAACAGAATGATCGCCGACCGGAAAGCGATTAAATCTTCAGCAGATTTTGGTCAGCACGCGGATGCGATTGTCGGAAGTGTTCACGGGATGCTCGATGATAAAGTAATTGCCGACCTGAACAAAATTAATACGCCGACTCTATTTCTTTTTGGGAAGAATGACCTTTTGATCCCGAACCGTTATCTTCATATGGGAATGACGGTAGAAGATGTAGCAAATAAGGCGCAAAACTCTGTAAAGAACAGCAAAACAGAATTGATAAATGAAGCGGGGCACTTCCTGATGTTTGAAAAACCGCACGAAGTAAATGCCGCGATCCGTAATTTTATAAAATAATATTTTTCATTACTTGTATTTGGGAAGTTGCTGATATTATTGGCAATTTCCTTTTTCTTTTTAGGTAACTTTCTTATTTTTCACGAACGATAAACGAATGAAACCGAAGCTCAAAGTATTCGAAGAATTCAGCAACAGTCTGCTTCCGCATGAAGCAAGATATCTGACATCTCTGGCTGGTTTTGTGGATTCAGAGAAAAAGGAAATCTTCGACATTCTCGTTCACAATGCATTGAATGCCGATTCGGTAAAGGATTTTAACCCGGATATTGATAAAAGGAAATACCACCACATCAAAACATGGGTGGAAAAGAAACTCGATCAGCGCGATGTTGACAAAGTCGGAGCCTGGATTCTGGATTTTTTCAAGAAACTTTCACTGGATCTGGTAACTGCGTCTGATGAGCGTGAAATGCTGGATTACATCAAGAATTACAGGCGTATCGGTTTCAATTTTCAGCAACTGTACAATGTGATGAAAGAGTATCGTTCCTATCTTTTGATGCGACTTCGTTACGATGATCACCTGATTGTAAAAGATTTTCTCGACCGTTTCGAATCAGCAAATGCGAAAGCAGTGAAAATTCAGCAGAAACTGTACGAGGCCACTGAAGAAATCACGCTGCAGTACACTTCGAAAAGCAACAAAACTGTTCCGTGGGAAAAATGGCTCATGCAGGTTTTTGTGAATGAAGAAATCAACGGAATCAACCGGTACAAAGCCTTTATTCTGTTGGCTTTTATGTACAACACTGAACGAAACACGCATAAACTGCAGCAAATTTTTGACAGAATCGATGTTTATTTCAGTCAGGGACAAATGTATTGCAGGAGAGTGCTGTACAATTACTATTCAAGCCGTATTTTGCTTCATTCGCAGCTCAATGACCACGAGAAAGCAATTTATTTCGGAAAACTTGCGGTTAGGCAGACGAATGAAGATGCACTGATGTATGTGAATAATCTCGTTGCGGTTTATTTACGCACCGGCCATATCAAAGAAGCGCTTCAGCTGCTCGAAAATTATAAAGCGGTTTACGAGAATACGCATAACGACCTTCAGAAAATCACTTATATTTCCTATTATTTGCGGGTTCTTGCCGAACAGGGACAATTGAAAAAAGCAGAAAACATCGGGATTTATTTTCTGAATAAATTTGAATCGGAAATTTTCGAGTACAGATGGCATCACTTTTTTACATCCTATCTCACAGTGTTGCTGTTGCAGGAAAATTACGCTGAAATACTACAACTTGCGAACAGATTCGGTTTGTCAGACAGAGAAGAAAAAACGTCATTTATCCCCAATTTATCATGGATGATCGCAGTTTCATCGTATATGGAAAGTAAAACTGACCGTAAACTGCTCTATGAAAAAATTGCAGGAAGCCTTGCGAAGATTTCCATGACGGCATCTAACCGTTCCATCATTGCAGGTACTGCCGAGAAACTGATTCAGGTTCTGCCTGAATTGCGCTCTTTATTTAAGTCATATCTTAAATAAACCTTTTAATACAGAGGTTTTCTTTTAATGTATGATTCTTTTTTCGAATATTGAGTTTTAAGTCATAGTCCATTTTTTTCTGATTTCTGGATTTTAGGGTGCGTGGATGCTTTATTCTTGTACCTGTAAACAGATAAAAAAATCAGATAATTATGAAAAAAGCAGTTGTACTTTCTCTTTCACTGGCCGGTCTCGTTGCGCATGCTCAGGTAACAGACACCGTTAGAGTAAGAGATATCGAACAGGTTACTATTTCTTCGAGCAGAAAAGCGCAGAAAGTGGTAGAAGTTCCGGCTACGGTAAATGTAATCAGCTCAAAAGACATTAAAGAATTTACAGGTTTCAATATCGGGGAACTCGCAGCAAGACAGAAAGGTGTGGATTTCGTGCGCGCCGGCGTTCTTGGAACTGGAATTAACATCCGTGGTTTTAACTCTGCATTCAACTCGAAAAACCTTCAGATCACAGATGACCGCGTTTCTACCTTAATCGCAACCGGCCTTCCTTTCGGAACGTTCTCAACAGTTATCAAAGAAGATATAGAAAAAGTAGAGATTCTTCTGGGACCAAACGGATCGCTGTACGGACCAAATGCACACAATGGTCTGGTAAACAGCATTTCCAAAAATCCGTTCAGATCTCAGGGAACTACATTTGCACTTGGCGCGGGAAATCAGAACGTTTTTACGGGAAGAGTGCGACATGCGCAGGCTTTCAGCAATAAAGTGGCTTTCAAAGTGGCTTTCGAGCACACGCAGGGAACAGAATTTAACTACAATGATTCCGTATATGTAAACAATATCGCATATCCTGAACTCGATCTGGACCGCGATTTCTCATCACAGAAAGTAAACGGGCAGCTGAACTTCAAACCATTTTCGGTGGGCGAGTTGATCGCATTTTTCGGGCACAGCAACAATACCAATCTCGCTGTAACATCGGCTGGTAGAAACCAGATTAAAGACTGGAAAATCAACGAATATCAGTTGAAATACGTTCATCCGAGATTCTTCCTGAACACCTATTATCAGACTTCCAATACGGAAGATACTTATGCGATCAACCAAAGAACCCAAAACTACGTTTCATGGATCAACGGTGGTTTTTCTGAAGAAGTTGCGCGTCAGAGATCTTACGATGAGCAGTGGTTTGCAATTCCTGGAATTCCGGGCGGTGGTTTGGTTCTCCAAAGAGGTTCGCGCTTCAAAGACGACTCCAAAAGATGGGTTGCTGAAGGGCAGTACAACAAAACCTGGGGCGGCTTTACCGGAATCGTTGGTGCACAGTTCCAGCGCGATATGGCTTATACAAAAAATACGTACATGCTGGATTTTGACGGACCGATTAATGTAAATCAGTTCGGTGTTTATGGTCAGGCAGAATATAAATTTAACGGATGGGGGCTGCTTGCAGCAGCAAGAGTGGATAATCACGATTATTACGGAACCAACATACTTCCTAAAGCAGCATTAACTAAAAAACTGGGCGACGGAATGTTCCGTTTAACTTACGGCAGAGGAATGGCAGTGCCATCGATTATGAATCTGGAAGGATATCTTTTCGGAGGATTAATTCTTGGAAACGGGGTAGGCTTTACGCTTTCCGACGGATCCACTATCAAACCGCTGGAAGTTGAGACGATTGATTCATTTGAAATTGGCTACAAAGGTTCCATTGACAAAAAATTCTATATCGACGCAAACGCGTATTACAACAAATCTGAAAACTTCATAAGTCCGCTTACACAGCTCGCGACCGCAGGAAGAACAGTTACGCACAGAGGTGATCAGCCAATTGCTGAAATTCAGGGAGCAAATCCGGCTTTCGTGCTTACGTATTCCAACTTTGGGAAAGTTGACACTTACGGTTTTGACCTTGGTTTGAATTATTATTTCACCGATGCGTTGCGCGGAGTGGTTAACTATTCCTACTTCGGAAGAAAACTCGATACCGCCGATATGAATAACGACGGTAATAAAGACGGAAAAGTTCTCGACACTGATTTACCGATCAACACTCCTGAGAATAAAATTACAGTAGGGCTTAATTATGCTACACCGAAATGGTTTGGAGCGGTTTACGGAAGATGGGTTCAGGATTACGATTTCTTCTCCGGAGTTTCCACGGCAGCAAGAACACAGGATCTGGACGGAAACGGATCCATTGATATCATTGAAAACGCGTACTATGCTCCGGCTAGAACCTGGAACTACGGACCTTTGGGCGGATTTACGGTTGACATGAATGCCGGGTATAATTTCTCGAACGGGATGACAATCGGTGCGAACGTAACCAACCTGCTTAACGCCAATATCCGCGAATTTGCCGGTTCACCTTTCATAAAAAGACTGGTTTCCCTGGAATTCAAATACAACATCGATTTCTTCAATAATAAAAATAATTAAATTTTTCATGATGGCTGTAAAAGGCGTTAATGGGGTGGAAATTAATTATGCAGATGTAGGTGAAGGCGATGTGGTAGTGCTTCTGCATGGATTAGGTTCTACAAATCAGGACTGGGATCTTCAGATCCCGGTTCTGTCCCAAAAATTCAGGGTGATAGCTCCGGATTTCCGCGCACACGGTAAATCGACGAAAATTCCGGAAGATCAGAGCGTAGAGCTTATGACTGCTGATATTTATGAGCTTTTAAAATTGCTCGGAATTTCCAGTGCAGATTTTGTCGGTTTTTCCATGGGTGGTGCAGTTTGCTTTCAAATGGCACTTTCGCATCCTGAAATCACAGAGAAACTGGTAATCATAAACTCCGGTCCCGATTTCAACCGTCCTAATGACGCAGGCGTTGATATACTTGCTTTGCGCACAGAGATAATCAGAAGGGAAGGATTTACATCACTGGCAGAAACTATTTCAGTCGGAATGTTTCCCGGTGAGAATCAGGAAAAATGGCGGGAAGAATTTAAACAGCGGCTTGTACAGAATAATGAGGAAGCTTATTTAAAAACATTCGGAGAACTGATGAAATGGGGTATTGGTGATGAGGTAGCTAAAATTAAGAATGAAACTCTGGTCATTGCATCGGATCAGGATTATACACCGGTGTCATACAAAGAAGATTTCGTAAGAAAAATGCCCGATGCGAAACTGACGATCATTGAAAATTCCAGGCACGGTGTCGTTCTAGACCAGGCTGATAAACTCAATGAAGTACTTCTAAAATTTTTGTAAATGGCTAAAAATGTTGTAATTACAGGAAGTACAAGTGGTATAGGCCTTGGAATAGCGGAAGCTTTTGCCAGAAACGGCGATCATGTCATCTTCAACGGACTGGAACAAAACGGTGCCGAAATAGCAGCAGAAATCGGAAGCAGATACGGCGTAAAAACGGCTTTCAAAAATTCCAATCTGATGACGCCGGAAGGTGTTTCGGAACTGATAGAATTTGCATATCAGCAGTTCGGTTCCATCGATGTTCTGGTGAATAACGCAGGCATTCAGCATGTTGCGAAAATTGAAGATTTTCCGTTAGAAAAATATCAGCAGATTATAGCTCTGAATATGAACTCCGTGTTCTACGCTTCAAGAGCAGTTTTTGGCAGAATGAAAGAGCAGAGTTTCGGCAGAATCATCAATGTTTCGTCGGTTCACGGTCTTCGCGCGTCGGAATTTAAATCCGCTTACGTTACTGCAAAACACGGCGTAATTGGTTTAACAAAAGTACTCGCGCTGGAAGGCGCTCCATTCAATATTACCTGCAATGCAATTTGCCCGGGTTATGTGAAAACGCCACTTGTTGAAGGACAGATTAAAGATCAGGCATTAGCGCATCATATGTCCGAAGATGAGGTAGTGGAAAAGGTCATGTTGAAAAAACAGGCCGTAAAAAGTTTCGTTCCGGTAGAGAAAATTGGGGAAATGTGCGTATTTTTAGCTGCAGATAATGCAACTTCGGTTTCCGGAGCCAGTTTTACACTGGACGGAGGCTGGACTGCACAGTAAAAAATCAATAAAAGAATGATTGACAAACGAGTAAAAAATGCAGAGGAAGCCATCGCCGGAATTTCTGACGGCATGACTTTAATGCTTGGCGGTTTCGGGCTTTGCGGAATTCCTGAAAACTGCATTAATGCACTTGTAGACAGCAACGTAACCGATCTTACCTGTATTTCAAACAATGCAGGTGTTGATGATTTCGGTTTGGGTTTGCTGCTGCAGAAAAAACAGATCAAAAAGATGATTTCATCTTATGTAGGTGAAAATGCGGAATTTGAAAGGCAGATGCTTTCCGGAGAACTGGAAGTGGAACTGACTCCACAGGGAACACTTGCCGAAAAATGCCGCGCAGCACAGGCCGGAATTCCAGCCTTTTACACACCTGCAGGTTACGGAACCGAAGTGGCGGAAGGCAAAGAAGTAAAGGATTTCGACGGTAAACCGCACATTCTGGAGCACGCTTTTAAAGCGGATTATTCCATCGTAAAAGCCTGGAAAGGAGATCACGCCGGAAATCTAGTTTTCAAAGGTGCTGCGCGGAATTTTAATCATCCGATGGCCGGTGCGGGAAAAATTACCATTGCCGAAGTAGAAGAACTTGTGGAGCCGGGAGAACTCGATCCTAATTTCGTGCATATTCCGGGAATCATGGTGCAGCGCATCTTCCAGGGTGAAAAATTTGAAAAAAGAATCGAACAGCGAACAACCAGAAAACGAGAATCATAATGCTTACGAAAGAACAGATTGCAAAAAGGATATCAAAGGAAGTAAAGGACGGTTACTACGTAAATCTGGGCATCGGAATTCCGACGCTGGTTGCGAATTACGTACCGAAAAACCTGAATGTAGAGTTCCAGAGTGAGAACGGAGTGCTTGGAATGGGCCCATTTCCATATGAAGGTGAAGAAGATCCGGATGTGATAAACGCAGGAAAACAGACCATTACGACGCTTCCAGGAGCTTCATTTTTCGACAGTGCTTTCAGCTTCGGAATGATCCGCAGCAAGAAAGTGGATCTCACGATTCTAGGCGCAATGGAAATTTCTGAAAAAGGAGATATCGCCAACTGGAAAATTCCCGGAAAGATGGTGAAAGGAATGGGTGGAGCTATGGATCTCGTAGCTTCTGCAGAGAATATTATCGTGGCAATGATGCACGTAAATAAAGCAGGAGAGAGCAAAATTCTGAAGGAATGTACGCTTCCGCTTACGGGCGTAAACTGCGTAAAAAGGGTAGTGACTGAACTTGCAGTGATGGATATCACTCCGGAAGGAATCAAATTACGGGAGAGAGCTCCCGGAGTTTCTGTTGAAGACATCGTGAACGCAACCGAAGCAAATCTGATCGTGGAAGGAGAAATTCCGGAAATGGTTGTTGATTAAATTATACCGAAATATAAATACAGAGCACTTCATTATGATGAGGTGCTTTTTTATGGTTCAAAACTTTCGAATTTGCCGCTTTCAAAAAATAAAACGATTCTTTTCACTTTATCTTTCTGATTTTCAGGTTGTTGTATTAAAACTAAATCATTTTGTTTGTCTAATCGCTGAGAATCCGGATTTTCAGTTGGTTTTGAATTCCGCACCGAAATTTCCGATTCTGGAGCATTCTTGAAATTTAAATCGGTGTCTTTACGCTGAGTGCGGTCTTCGCTTTCCGTAAAACCCAGTTCTTCGTCACCAATAAGTGAAAACAGATCGGGAAGGGCAGTAGGCTTCTGAACCGGGGTTTCTACCGGCCTTTCTTCAGGTTTGTCTGTAGATTTCAGCATTTCGCCTTCACCGGTAATCAGCCATTCCCATTCCAATTCATGAAATCGCTGCTTTACTTTCATCAGAAAATCCAGTGAGGGTTTATTACGGCCGGATGTAATGTGTGAAATAGACGACCGCTGCACATCAATTTCATCGGCAAATTCAGATGATGAATATCCGGAATATTCGATGATTTCGGAAATTCGTGCGTTCAGATCTTTCATAAGAATGTAAATTTACAATTACAAATGTAACAAATACTGTTTACAATAATATCATACAAATGTAAACTAAGTGCCGGCAAAAAGTTTTACAAAAGTAAAAGCCAGTACGTAATGTACTGGACTTCTGAAATTTAAATTATTTATGATTGTAAACTACCGGTGCAAATGATCATCTTTTTCCGGATCATATTTCAGTTTTCGCTCTTTTTTGCTCTTAGGGAATAACAGGGAAGCAACGATACTGGTTCCGAGAATTCCCACAATAACCAACAGGGAATGACTCGTTTCAAAACCAATCTGCTCCATATAACCATGAAGCATCATTTTCAGTCCAATAAAGACAAGAAGTACTGCGAGCCCCAGATGCAGAAAGCGGAATTTATCAATGATTCCTGCCAATAAAAAGAACATCGAACGAAGCCCGATAATTGCAAAAATATTGGAGAAGAAAACCACATAAGGATCTTTGGTAATCAGGAAAATTGCCGGGATACTGTCCACTGCAAAAATCAAATCGGTGGCTTCGATGATGAGCAAAACGATAAACAGCGGCGTGATTTTCTTTACACCGTCGATCGTAACCCAGAATTTTTCCCCGACGAAATGGTTGTGAACTTTAAAATATTTATTCGCAAATTTTACAATAGGATGGTTATTGATGTCAATTGTTTCTTCTTTTTCTTTTTCGAAAAACATCTTGATACCTGTAATCAGCAGGAATATGCCGAACACATACATAATCCAGGAGAACTTCGCAATCAGCGCTGCACCTAGGAAAATGAAGATAAAACGCATGATAATCGCACCGAGGATACCCCAGAAAAGCACCCGGTGGTAATTCTTCTGTGCAACACCGAAGGCACCGAAGATCATGATCATCACGAAAATATTGTCAACAGAAAGCGCGTACTCTACAATATAACCGGTTATATATTCCAGCCCCAGATTTTGATTGTAGAGTTTAATCGACTGTTCAAAATTTCCGGGAATTACTTTGACGGGGTGCTGATGTTTGGCAATGATCATCTCCAGCTTTTCAGAATCGGTGATTCCGTGGAGCAGATGACCGTACGTAATTAGAATAAAATAAAAACCGAGCGCAAGTGCAACCACTATAAAGCTCATGATTCCGGCTTTCTTCATAGAAACATGGCCGCCGGATTTTCTTCCCAAATTAAGGTCAATCGCCAGAATACAAATTACAAAAACGATAAACCCAATCAGAAACAAAGTTTCACTACTCATTCGTCAAAATATGCGCAAAGATACTAAATCAGCTATTATTTGCAGAATTTAACAAATGTAAATAACACTGCAATACCGTAGTTATCCACATACGAAATGTTTAAAATAGTAACTAGAAAACGGCATTAAACAAACATTTTTGACCTTAAAGTAAAGTTATATTACAACTTGATATATTTAATATAAAATATTGGTTTGCAATAAAATAAAATTATTGATTATTAATTGTTTAATCCACAATTTTGTTAACAGACATGATGACAGTTCACCCTGTTTAATGGTTATTACAAATGTAAATAGCTGTTCATGTGGTTTTTTGAATTACTTTTGACTCTTGTAAAATGACAGCCGAATGCGTTTTGAAGATTATTACGTCCCCAATCCTAATTTCCCACACCGTTATATTTCGCCCGAACAGCTGAGAGAATTTCTACAGGAGAATCTCAGCGGTTTCGTTTCGGTAATCGGATATTCATATGAAGAGCGACCGATACTGATGATGTCAGTCGGAAAAGGCCCTACCAGAGTTTTGGCCTGGTCGCAAATGCACGGAAATGAGAGTAACGCTACTCATGCCCTTCTCGATATGCTTGAAACATTTAAGAAAGCGGAAAAACTTGGTGATGAAATTTTTGAGAATATTACACTCGATTTTATTTTTCAGCTAAATCCGGACGGTTCCCAAACCTGGAGCCGCAGAAATGCGCTGGAAATTGACCTTAACAGGGATTTTCTAAAATTATCGAGCAAGGAGCTACCCATTCTGAAAAATGTTGCAGAGCGGGGTAATTACGATTACGCCCTCAATCTTCATGAACAGCGCACGATATATTCCACGAACGGAAAAGATCCCGCAACGCTATCATTTCTCGCTCCTTCACAGGATGAAGCGCGTAATCTGACAGAAAACAGAAAGAAGGCAATGGCTGTGATTGCACAAATTTTTCGGGATATGAGAACGCAGTTGCCGGATAAGATTGCGCGTTACAATGATGAGTTTTACCCGACTTCAGTCGGAGATAACCTGATGAAATCAGGATTACCAAGCATTCTGTTTGAAGGAGGACATTTTCCCGATGATTATAAAAGAGTGCAGACGAGGAAATTTTATACGATCGCGCTTTATTACGGACTGAAAGCAATCGGTGAACTGAAAGGTTCTACAAATGGTTATGAGCTCTACGAAGAAATTCCTGAGAACCGCGAATCTCATTACGACATCATTTACAGGAATGTGAAGTTGAACACTAATTTTCCCTGCATTCTCGATATTGCAGTGCAGTTTAAGGAAGAATATTCAGAAGGCGACGACGATATCACTTTCAAACACTATGTGATGGAAGTGGGAGATTGCGGTAGCCGCAAAGGCTGGAAAGAGATCGACTGTACCGGCAAATATTTCAAATCAGAAAAAAAATATCCGAAACTCGACGCTCCGGTAGATTTCGAGATAATCTAATAAAGTAAATACGATGTCCAGAAAACTGAAGCTTTGGGATGCAGTAATGCTCGTAATGGGATCTATGATCGGAAGCGGTATTTTCATTGTAAGTTCCGATATGATGCGGAATCTTGGTTCCGGATACTGGCTGATTGTCGCATGGGTTATTACGGGAATTATGACGGTTGCTGCAGCTATTTCATATGGGGAGCTTTCGTCCATTTATCCGAAAGCTGGAGGACAGTATACATTTATGACAGAAATTTTCGGGAGATTAACTGGATTTCTTTATGGATGGGGACTTTTCACCGTGATTCAGACCGGAACGATCGCTGCCGTAGCGATGGCATTCGGAAAATTTACAGCGTATCTGTTTCCGGTGCTGGAAGACGCTCCCAATATTTACCAGTCCGTCAATTTCAAAATTACCTGGATCCAAATACTGTCGATTGGCGTTATCCTGCTTCTGACCTTCATTAACACGAGGGGTTTGAAAAACGGAAAAATTCTGCAGGATATTTTTACCGGTGCGAAAGTTCTGGCATTGCTTGGACTGATCGTTTTTGGCTTTCTGCTCGTAAAAGATTCTCAGTTTTGGGAAAATATGAGTTACGGTTGGCAGGCAATGAAAAATCCAGGAATTCTGCATGGTAATGTACTGCAAAGTTCCGGATGGCAGCATGTGTCGGGAATTGCGCTGATGGGCGCTCTTGCAGCTGCGATGGTTGGCTCGGTTTTCAGTTCCGTGGCGTGGGAAAATGTAACATTTATGGCAGGTGAAGTGGAAAATCCGCGTAGAAATGTGGTGCTTTCCATGATTATCGGAACTTCTGCGGTGATGGTGCTGTATTTACTGATTAATCTTGCCTATCTGAATATTTTAAGCAGGGATGAAATCGCTTTTGCAGATCAAAACCGGCCTGCAGTTGCAGCAGCACAGCAGATTCTTGGTACGTATGGAACTTATACCATTGCAATTCTGGTGATGATTTCCACTTTCGGATGCATCAATGGACTCGTTTTTGCGGGCGCTCGTGTTTTTCAAACCATGTCGAAAGACGGTCTCTTTTTCAGGGCTGCGCAGCAAAATAACCGTTTCGACGTTCCTGAAAAATCTTTATGGATGCAGGGAATCTGGGCTTGTGTTCTGGCGCTGTCGGGACAGTACGGCGATTTGCTCGATATGATTTCGTTCGTGATGGTGCTGTTTTACATGATTACCGTTTTCGGTGTAATCTATCTTCGAATAAAAAAACCGGCAATTGAGAGACCGTACAAAACATGGCTATATCCGGTTACACCGGTAATCTATCTGATCATCGGAACTGCATTCTGCCTGCTGCTTATCGCATATAAGCCGCAATATACATGGCCGGGTTTTCTTCTTATTCTGACAGGATTGCCGGTGTATCTGTTTTTCAACAGAAACAGGAATTTACAGAAATAAAAATCCGGCTTTACACCGGATTACTTTAATTTTATTATTCTTATTTGCGCACAAATGCCTGTACATCTTCAGGTGAAACTGGACTGCCGCCGAGAATTATCAGTCGCTCCACAACATTTCTGAGTTCACGGATGTTTCCTGTCCAGCTGAATGATTCCAGCACTTCAATCGCTTTCGGATCAAATTCACGTGGGGCAGTTCCGGATTCGGAAGCCACCATTTTTGCGAAATGCTCCACGAGCTGCGAAATATCTTCTTTTCTTTCATCCAAGGGCGGCACATAGATTTCAATTACTGAAAGTCTGTGATAAAGGTCTTCACGAAAGCGTCCTTCCTGAATTTCCTTCTGCATATTTTTGTTGGTTGCCGCGAGAACGCGTACATCGACCTTTATTTCTTTATCGCTACCGACAGGAGAAACTTTGCTTTCCTGAAGTGCTCTCAAAACTTTGGCCTGCGCAACCAGTGACATGTCACCAATTTCATCAAGGAAGATAGTTCCGTTGTTCGCCAGTTCAAATTTTCCCTGCTTGTCTTTGATTGCACCGGTAAAGGAACCTTTTACGTGCCCGAAAAGTTCACTTTCTATCAGCTCGGATGGAATTGCGGCACAGTTTACTTCTACCATCGGTCCTTTGCTGCGGTCGCTTTGCGCGTGTATTGCATGGGCTACCAGTTCTTTTCCGGCACCGTTTGGACCGGTAATCAGTACTCTTGCATCGGAAGTTGCGACCTTGTCAATCATATCCTGTATTTTGGTCAGGGCCGCACTGGAACCAACCATCTGGTATTTTTTATTTACTTTTTTCTTGAGGGTCTGATTTTCTTTTTGAAGATTTTGATTTTCCTTCAGCAGTTTTTCCTTATTCAGTGCATTTTTAACACTGGTAATCAGCCGGTTGATATCAATCGGTTTGGAGATAAAATCGTAAGCACCTTCTTTCAGGCAATCTACAGCAGTATCGATGTCGGCATGTCCGGAAATCATTACAAAAGTACTTTCGGGTTTAGCAGAAAGTGCCTGTTTAAGCAGTTCGGTACCGGAAAGTTTCGGCATTTTAATGTCTGAAATAACAAGGTCAAAGTCATTTTTTTCAATTTGCTTTAATCCTTCCAGTCCATCTTCTGCAACAACGAATTCGTGGTCTGTAAGTTCATCGGACAATATGCTGTGCAGCACACCGCTTATCGCTTTCTCGTCTTCAACGATCAAAATTTTCTGCATAACGCTCTTGGCTTGTAGATTGTAAAAATAAAGGGCAAAATTACCAATTTTAGCAGCAAATATTATTCCCCGCTGCTTTTATTTTTAAAGTTATAAGTGTTAGGTAAAATGTTATAATGGTAATTAATTTCTATGTCCGAAAATAGCTGAGCCAACACGTACTGAAGTCGAACCGCATTCAACAGCGAGTTCGTAATCGCTGCTCATTCCCATGGAAAGAATTTCAAAATGATATTTTTCTTTGAGGCTGTTGTAAAAATCATTCAAAAAAAGAAACTCTTTTCTCAACTGTTCTTCATTTTCTGTAAAAGTAGCCATTCCCATGAGACCTTTTATTTTCACATGCGGAAATTCACCGGTATCATAGTGTTTTAGAATTTCCAAAGCATCTTCGGTTTCCATGCCGGTTTTCGCATCTTCGTCGGCTATCTTAATCTGTAAAAGAACATCAATCTGCCGATTGTATTTTTCTGCCTGACGGTCGATTTCACGGAGAAGCTTTTCACTGTCCACACTTTCAATCAGTGAGATAAACGGCGCGATATATTTTACTTTATTGGTCTGCAGATGTCCGATCAGGTGCCACTGAATATCATTTGGAAGCTCTGGCTGTTTCTCGGTTAATTCCTGCACACGGTTTTCACCGAATTTTCTCTGGCCACAATCGTAAACTTCCTGAATTGCGGTTACGGGATGTGTTTTGGAGACCGCAACAAGCTCTACCTGTTGAGGCAGATTGTTTTTTAGATTGATAAAGTTCGTCTGCAGGGTTGTTTCGGACATAAAAAAGGGATTTTTCCTGATATTGATTTTTCAAAAATACTATAATTTTGATCTACTAATAAAATGAAAACTTATGAACCAACAGGCACGAGGTATGGAAAACCATCTGATCAACGCAGAACTGCAGCAGCAACTGCGCGAAGAATACGAAACGAAAAATTACGCGGTAATTAATGCTTCGCGTGAAGCAGGAAAGCCGGATTCGCTGGAATACAGTTTTAATCTGAATATTCTCGAGGAATATCTGCAGTATGTTAGAAATCATGCAAATGAACAGGGGATTAATAATGTGACCGTAAAAATCTGTATGGCGCAGTATCCGGAATCTCATCCGGACAGCCGAATGAATCAGAATTACAGAGGATATCAAACGATTTTCCTTAAGGCAGTGAATTCAGAATCAGATGTTGATCTCGATAACACGGAAGGTCTGAATTTTACCGGAATCAGACCTCCTTACTAAATTAAATTCATGGCAATCTTTAAGTTTGCAAAAGAGTTTCTCTTTCTGTTATACCTGCTGATTTTAATCTTCGGATTTTTGCGGCGGAAACAATTGGGAGATTCCATTTTTTACTTTTTATTTGCCATTCTGCTAAATTTGCTGATTGAGCTTAACGGCTTTGTCAGAGAGTCCTTTGTGATGAAGAATATGTTGCAGTACATGGGGATCATCTATGCAGTTTTTGTCCTTGGCGGCACCGTTTCGCTCTTTATTACCTACTTTAAGAATCTGGCGCTTTCAGGCCAGTTCAGAAGGATTCAGACTGTTTTACTGATCGCAAATTTACTGACGATAACGGCGGGATTAATCCTAAGTGCAGATTTTCGGGAAACGCTGAAAGGCTGGCCGCTCTACACCAGTTTTACAATTCTGATTGTTTCTATTGGGCTTTTTTTGTACGAAATGTATAATTCGGACGTAATCCTGAATATTCTTACGTATTATCCTTTTTACGTCGCATTTGGGCTGTTGTTTATATATGTTGGTATTTTTCCGGTCATGTATTTCAGGTTTCATCTGGATACGGATGTTGACAGAAAAATATTCGACATTTTACTTTTTTCAGTAAATCTTATTGGTTATAGTGGTATATTAGTAGGAATCTTTCTGGCAAGGAAGCTGGAAACTCCTAAAGTAGACCATGGAATCCATTGATAGCAGACTGTTTGTCGTCATTGTAACAGTAATTTTGCTGATGCTTGTGATGATGCTTGCACTGGTCTACAGTAAATTTCTGCGAAAAAAAGCAGAATTTATTCTACAGCAGAAAATAGAGCAGGCAAAATATCAGCAGGAACTTTCGAAATCGCAGATTGAAATAAAAGAACAGACCCTGACTTATGTAGGCCAGGAACTGCACGATGATCTCGGACAGAAACTGTCAGTTGCGAAACTCATGAACAACATGCTGATCTCTAAAGTTCAGACTGATCTTCAGGAGGATGTTCAGGAAATCAATAAAATTATCGGCGAGTGCATTCAGGATATCCGGAATCTTTCCCGGACATTTATTTCAGGACAGGTTGAATTTTACGGCCTGATCGAAAGCATCGAACTGGAAGTAACACGTATAAAGAAACTCAAAATTCCCGCAATTACTTTTGAAAACAGCGGTGAAGAATGCCTGATACCGAAAGAGCATGCGCTCATTTTATTCCGCATTGTGCAGGAGTGCCTGAATAATTCACTTAAGCATTCCAAAGCACGGAATCTTTCGATCAGAATTCAGTCTAATCCAAGAACGATTCTTATAAAAGTTGCGGATGACGGAGTCGGGTTTAACGACGACCGCGTTGCGGGCAGCGGTTTATATAATATGGAAAACCGTGCAGCGGTGGTCGGTGCAAAGTTTTCCGTAAAATCATCAGTGGGAGAAGGAACTTCAATAAGTATAGCATACCAAAACAAAAAGTGATATGGAACTAATTAAAATTGCGATCGTGGACGATCATAAGATGGTTTCCAGTGCTTTGGAAAACCTGTTGAGCACAAATCCGGATTTTGAAGTGATAATGACCTGCCCCAACGGCGATGAATTTCTTCAGCATCTGAAAAAAGGGGCAGAGCCGCCGGAAATAGTGCTCATGGATGTTAACATGCCGATTATGAACGGCATTGAAACCACACGCGAACTCACCAAAAATTATCCGCAAGTGCGCGTGCTTGCTTTAACGATGGAAGACGGTGAGGATAATATTATCAAAATGCTGAAAGCCGGAGCAAAAGGATATTTACTGAAAGACATGACCTCCGATGTTTTATTTTCTGCCATAAACACAGTTCACAAATATGGATATCTGCATGCGGACGGAACGATTGCTGAATCTGCTCTGAAAGTGAGGACCGAGCAAATGGAAGCGCAGTCGATTATCGCCGATTTGAAAGAAAAGGAAAAACAGTTGATTAAACTTTCCTGCACTGAAATGACTTATAAAGAAATCGCTTCGGTAATGAATCTTAGTCCGAAAACAGTGGATAATTATCGCGACCAGCTGTTTGCCAAACTGAATGTAAGAAGCAGAGTAGGCGTGGTGATGTTTGCACTGAAAAATAATCTGGATTAAAAAAGGGGAAAATTCCCCTATTTTTTATCTAAACTAATTCTAACTTTGACCAGGCTTCTAAGATAAACACACGAATGATGGAAATCAATTGCCGGTCAGTTTTTTGGTCGGCTTTTGTTTTTTCTTACGTCAGCAGTCGCTCTTTCAGTTTTTTCATGCCTTCGGTAGCGGAACACTGGAAACAGTTTTCCGAGCGCGCGTATTTTTGTTCCAGAGTCGGATCTATTACAAATATTTCGCAGTCGTCCGGAATGTAGTGAATTAATCCTGCAGCAGGATAAACCTGCATCGAAGTTCCAATTACCAGAAAAATATCTGCAGTTTCCGCAATCTGCATCGCACGGTCCATTTCGGGAACCATTTCGCCAAACCAAACGATATGCGGACGAAGCTGAATGCCTTCAAAATTGAGATCACCAATATTCAGATCTTTTTCCCACGGAATAATTTTGCTGTCAGAATTTACCGGTCTCGCTTTGAGAAGTTCGCCGTGTAAATGCAGTACTTTCGTGGAACCGGCGCGTTCATGCAGGTCATCCACATTTTGCGTGATAATCTGCACATCGAAATCCTGCTCGAGTTCCGCCAGAATTTTATGCGCATCGTTTGGCTGTACTTCTTTCAGCTGCTGTCTTCTCAGGTTATAAAAATCCAGTACGAGTTGCGGATTTCTTGCAAATCCTTCGGGACTTGCCACATCTTCCACGCGGTGATTTTCCCAGAGACCGTTCGAATCGCGAAAAGTTTTGATTCCGCTTTCTGCTGATATTCCGGCACCGGATAAAACGACTAATTTCTTCTTCATTTTAGAATTTTACTTAAATATAACGCATTTTTTATTCCCGCAGTGCCGAATGTATTGTTGAAATAGATGAATTTCGTTCCTGTAAACCGGTTTATTTCTTTAGCCAGTTCATTCAGAAAACTTTCGGAGTATTCTGACTTAAATAATTGCGGAACGCCATGCAGCCTGTAATAGAGTAAATTCTGGTTGTTGATGATCACATCATCAGGAATGTTTTTTGGAATCGAAACCCCGCTGAAAATGATATTTTTTTCCTGCAGTTTCCCGGAAATTTCCTCATTCCACCAGCTATTGTCACGAAACTCTGTTACATTGAGGTAATCCGGATTTTCAATCTTTAATACTCTGTCCAGATTTTCGTCTGAAAATTTAAATGATGGCGGCATTTGAAACAGAAAACCGGCCAGTTTATCTTTCAGGATGTTTGAAATATTGCTTCTAAAAACTTCCAGGTCGTCGAGGCAATCCAGTAATCTTTTGGTGTTGGTAAAATATTTGTGAACCTTGATGAAAAATTTAAAATCATCCGGCGTCTCATCATACCATTTCTGAACGGTGGAAGACCGCGGTCTGCGGTAAAAAGTTGAGTTGATTTCTACGGTATTCAACTTCCGTGAGTAAAACTGCAGAAAATCCTTTGAAGCGAGATCTTCCGGATAGAAAAATCCTTTCCATAAACTTTCTGAAAATCCGGAGCAGCCAATGAAAACAGAACCTTTCGCTTCAGTAGTTTTCAACTTTCATTTTTCTTAATAAGTCCTTCGGTGAGCGATTTCCACTGAAATTTACTTCCCGCAATAATTCCGCCGACTGCCACCAGAAAATTCCGGACTTTTTCCATGGCAGAAAGATTTTCGGTGTTCGGTTCTTCGTTTCTTCCGTGCACTTCGGCAAAAACAGAATTGTTTTCGCGTCTGATCAAAAAATTAGATGTAGCCTTGTCGCAAAAAAAGTGATCGGTTTTGTTGCTGTTTTTTGAAGGATTTGCTGATGGCCGCACTCTGATATAAATGCAGGAATTGTGAGCATCATGTTCTTCTTCAAATTTCTCAATTGCCACCCAGTCGAAACCATCGCCGGAAGGATTATGCAGTCCCGGAATCTGAATTCTGAAAAAATCTCCGACCTGCGGTTTTCTCAACAGCAATTCACCATTTTCGTCACGCAGCGAAAAGGAAGCTTTCTCTTCGCCCGCAAACATTTCCCAGGAATTTACATCGAGGAAACGCTTTTTCACGGTCTCAAAATGATCGATTGCGGCGTCTTCGGAATCAAAATCCTGCTGCGAAACCGTGTCACTCTTTGCGCCGCTGTACTGTTCAGGTATTTTATTTTTCATAAAAAAACTGCCTGTTTTACCAGGCAGCAATATTTTGGTTATTTACTGAATTCTTCAATCATTCTTGCGTTGAAAGCAGGTAAATCGTCCGGTTTCCGGCTCGTAGTCAGGTTTCCGTCTGTAACCACTTCTGAATCTTCCCATTTCGCACCGGCATTTTGCAGGTCTTTAGAAATGGCTTTATAAGAAGTCATTTTTTTACCGTTCACCACTTCCGCGTCAATCAGGGTTTGCGGTCCGTGGCAGATTGCTGCAACCGGTTTGTTACTGGTAAAGAAATCCTTTACAAATTTCACTGCGTCTTTGTCTGCACGCACTGCATCGGGGTTCAGAACACCGCCGGGAAGAACGAGTCCGTCATAATCAGAAACCTTTGCATCGGAAACGGTTTTGTCAACTTTCACAGAAGTACTCCATTCATGATCTTTCATCGCTTTAATTTCTCCTGCTTTCAGGGAAACAATTTCCACGGTCGCACCTTCTTTTTTCAGTGCTTCAACCGGCTGGTCCAGTTCGCTCTGTTCATATCCGTCTGCAGCAAGTACTGCAATTTTCTTATTACTTAATGTTGCCATAATATTGATTTTTTTAATACAGAAAAGGCAGCAAGAATTTTGCCGCCTTTACAATAAATACTGATTATGCTTAAATTTTAAGAAATTTTAATAGATCTACGCCGGAACAACAGGATTGAGTTCTCTTTCCCAGTTTCTGCCTGCAGCAATTGCTTTCACAAAATCTGCCGGAGACTTATCAATTAACAAAGCCGGATCCTCTTTATCCTGCGGAATTTCTGTCTTTTCCAGCAGGTCTTTTCCGTTTCCGTCCACGGCAATTGCCTTGCAGTGCTTGAAGGTTTCATTCAGCAGATGTTTTGGAACCCCGTGATTCATCACTTCGTCAGAAACACCATTCGGAACAAACATCGCATCAAAAACTACAGAAGTTGCAGTGAGGAAATTGTCATCCACTTTCATTTCGGTACCGTCACCTCCTTTAATCTTACCGCCTTTTGGGGCAATAATTTTACACATGGCGCCTTCTTTTTCCAGTGCATTTTTGTAATTGTTTAAAGATGTTTCATCAACGCCGTTGTCACAGATAATTCCGATAACTCTGGTTTTTATATCGCCTTTATTATGCGCTGTCATCGATAGTTTCTCCGATTTTTCCTTCACGGAATTCGCATCTTTTGGCTGATGGTTTTTCGGATCTTCATCTGCACCGATATTCTGATTGACCGGCAGGTCCACTGTTTCCGGAATCGTAATTC
The DNA here is from genome assembly GCA_023460855.1 of Bacteroidota bacterium. Classification (GTDB taxonomy): domain Bacteria; phylum Bacteroidota; class Bacteroidia; order Flavobacteriales; family Weeksellaceae; genus JAEWOS01. Next base: position 60,299 of record JAEWOS010000006.1, read on the forward strand.
CGAGTTTGTCTGCTACTTTTTTCGCAACATCTTTATCGATCATATTCAGGTTATGACAAACGCGTTCTTTCACGTGGTCATAATTCACTTTGCTCAGTTCGAATGCGAAAGCATCAATCATGTGGCGTTTTTCGTGTTCGCTCAGTGAATTCATAAACAGTTTTGGCTGCGAAAAATGATCGCTGAAACTTTCGCTTCTGTTGCGGATTTTATGCGCATCAATTCTTTCCGGGAAACTGGTGAAACCGCCGTCCTTCATCATAGCCTGATATGGGCAACCACCGCCTAAACTGTTCGGATGATATGCTGTAGTTCCTTTATTAACGGTCATTCTCATATGTGCATCACGCTGATTGTTATGCACCGGCGCAACGGAACGGTTGATTGGAATTTCGTGGAAATTCGGGCTTCCAAGTCTGGAAAGTTGTGTATCTGTATAAGAGAATAATCTTCCCTGAAGTAAAGGATCATTACTGAAATCGATTCCCGGAACAATGTGTCCCGGATGGAACGCAACCTGCTCTGTTTCGGCAAAGAAGTTATCAGGATTTCTGTTCAAAGTCATTTTTCCTACAATTTTCACAGGCACCAGTTCCTCAGGAATTAGTTTCGTTGGATCAAGAAGGTCAAAGTCGAATTTAAATTCATCTTCTTCGGGAACAATCTGAAGACCGAGTTCCCATTCCGGATAATTGCCCTGTTCGATATTCTCCCACAAATCTCGGCGGTGAAAATCGGGATCTTTTCCGGAAATTTTTGTCGCCTCATCCCAGCAAACCGAATGAACGCCCAAAAGTGGCTTCCAGTGGAATTTTACAAAATGTGATTTTCCCTCTTCATTCACCAGTCGGAACGTATGAATTCCAAAACCTTCCATCATTCTCAAAGATTTTGGAATTCCGCGGTCGCTCATCACCCAGGAAGTCATGTGCATGGTTTCAGGAACTAGTGAGACGAAATCCCAGAATGTGTCGTGCGCCGACGCTGCCTGCGGCATTTCGTTGTGTGGTTCAGGTTTTACGGAATGAATAAAGTCCGGAAATTTCATCGCGTCCTGAATTGCAAACACCGGAATGTTGTTGCCGACAAGATCAAAAATTCCTTCTTCGGTATAAAATTTTACTGCGAATCCGCGAACATCTCTTGCAAGATCGGTGGAACCCTTAGAACCGGCAACCGTTGAAAAACGTACGAAAACAGGCGTTTTTCTGGAAGTATCGTTCAGGAATCCGGCTTTGGTAACTTCGGCCTGACTTTCATAGAGTTCAAAAATACCGTGCGCGCCGTTTCCGCGTGCGTGAACGATTCTTTCCGGAATTCTTTCATGGTCGAAATGCGTAATTTTTTCACGCAGGATGAAATCTTCGAGAAGGGAAGGTCCGCGTTCTCCGGATTTCAGTGAATTGTTGTTGTCGTTAATTCTTACGCCCTGATTAGTTGTGAGAAACTGATCTTCTCCTGAACTGGTGTTCTTTTGCAGGTCGTCAATTTTTTTATTGGTGTTTTTTTCGTCAGACTTTTTATTTTTCATAGTAATTTTGGTTATTTCGGAAAATTTTTGAAGAAAAAAACGGTCCGTAGACCGCTTTGTTTATTTTGCCTTAAGGTTGATTTCCTTCTTGGCCAGTTTTGTGAGATCCTTGTCGCAGGTTTTTTCCTCGTTAAGGGTTTCGAGCATCAGATTCAAAACGTCTGTCTTTTTCAGAAGTTTCGCATAAGTTGCAATGGTACCGTACGATGCAATTTCGTAATGCTCCACTTTCTGAGCAGCAGCGATAATCGCAGCATCACGAACAGCGCCCGGTTCTGTTTCCTCCATAATTCCTTCTGCCTCCTTCAGCAGTCCGTCCATAGCATCACATTTTACAGCTTCTGCTTTTTCCTTCATCGCCTTAAAAGCATCTTCCAGTCTCGTAACCTGTTTTTTGGTTTCCTGTAAATGTCCGTCTATTGCGGTTTTCAAATTTTTGGAAGTTGCATTCTTCTGCATTTTCGGAAGCGCTTTTACCAGTTGCTTTTCTGCCCAGTAAAGATCTTTCATTCCATCCAGCATAAAATCTTTCAGTTGATCTGCTGCATCTGCTTTCGGCTTAATTTTGCCTGCAGTGGTGGTTTTCTTTGCCATAGTTGTAAATTGTTAATGTTTATTCAAAGCTACTTTAAAAACTGCTGCCAATAATAGCGATATTTTAATGTTATAAAAGTTTTAACTGATCGTACAAACAGATAATGCTTTTTTGTTAAAATTTTCTTAAATATCCAGATCAGTACTGTTTAATCGGAGTGAATTCAGAATTACGGACACAGAAGAAAAACTCATCGCTGCAGCGGCAATCATCGGACTCAACAGAATTCCGAAGAAAGGGTAGAGCAAACCGGCCGCAATAGGAATTCCGACAGTATTATATATGAAAGCGAAGAATAAATTCTGTTTGATGTTTTTCACGAGTTTTTCACTCAGGATTTTTGATTTTGCTACACCAAGAATATCGCCTTTCAGCAAAGTAATTTCAGCGCTTTCAATAGCAACATCGCTTCCAGTTCCCATTGCAATCCCAATATTGGATTGCGCTAAAGCCGGAGCATCATTAATTCCGTCGCCGGTCATTGCTACAACTTTTCCTTTGTTCTGCAGTTTTTTCACTTCTTCCATTTTATCCTGAGGAAGCGCACTTGCAATATATTTTTTGATCCCGAGTTCATTGGCAACAGCTTTTGCGGTGTGCTCGTTGTCGCCGGTAATCATGATGACTTCAATGCCGTCATTCTGCAGGAACTGAACTGCTTTTTTGGAAGTTGATTTAATTTTGTCGGAATAATTGAGGAAGCCTAAAACTTCATCACCTTTTGCGAGATAGGAAACCGTTCTTGCTTTATCCTGATTGGCAACAACCAGTTGTTTCAAAGCTTCAGGAACTTGAATACCGAACTGTTCCAAAAGTGCTTCATTTCCTAATAAAACTGTTTCTCCGTTGATGTTTCCTTTGATTCCTTTCCCGGAAATGTTGTCGAAATCGGTTACTTTTTCAAACTCAGAATTTTCTGTTTTGAACTCAGTTAAAACTGCATTTGCGAGCGGATGTTCCGAACTTTGATTGAGAGAAGCAGCAAGTTTCAAAACTTCATTTTTGTCAGCATTTTCATTGGTGATGATTTCTTCCAGACTTGGTTTTCCTTCGGTTAAAGTACCGGTTTTATCGGTGATCAGAACGTTCACTTTGTTCATCTGTTCCAAAGCTTCAGCGTTTTTAATCAGGATTCCGTTTTTCGCGCCTTTCCCGATTCCAACCATCAAACTCATCGGTGTTGCCAAACCTAAAGCACACGGACAAGCCACGATCAATACAGCAACTGCATTGGCCAAAGCCAGCATCCATCGGTTTTCGCCGCCGAAAATTAACCATGCGATGAAAGTCAGAACCGCAATTGCAATCACCGTTGGAACAAATATTTTGGAAATTTTATCCGCCAATTTCTGCATCGGTGCTTTGCTTCGGCTCGCGTTGTTCACCATTTCAATAATTTTTGCAAGCAACGTATCACCGCCAACTTTTTCAGCAGACATCAGGAAAGTTCCGTTTCCGTTGATGGTTCCGGAAGTCACTTCATCATTGAGTTGTTTCTCAACAGGAATCGGTTCTCCCGTGATCATACTTTCATCAATACTCGAATCTCCTTCCGTAATTTTTCCGTCCACCGGAATTTTTTCTCCGGGTTTTACACGCAGAATATCACCTACTTTCACTTCAGAAAGCGGAATTTTTTTCTCGTTTCCGTTTACGACAAGATTGGCTTCATCAGGAGAAAGATTCATCAGTTCTTCAATGGCTTTTCCGGTTCTCTGATGTGCTTTTGCTTCCATCAATTGACCTAAAATCACCAAAGTAAGAATCACTGAAACCGCTTCAAAATACAGCGGAATTTTCCCGTCATGACTCATTTCATGCGGTAAAACCTGCGGAAAGAAAAGTGCCACCAAACTGAACAGAAATGCCGCCGCAACGCCCAGAGCAATCAAAGAAAACATATTGAGATTCCATCTTCTGAAAGAATTGTAACCTCGGACAATCAGAAACCAACCGGCGTAAAACAGAACCGGCAAAGTGAGAATCAGCTCTAAAATTCCCTGAACTTTATGCGAGAAAGGCCAGTCGATCCACATTCCGCCCATCGATAAAATGAAAACCGGAACTGTAAACGCCACCGCAATCCAAAATTTTCGTGATAATTTTTTTACAGTATCATCCTCTGCAGCTTCACCTTTTTTTCCGGGAATCTGAACGAGATCCATTCCACAAACCGGACAACCTACATTGGTATCGTAGACTTTATCGCCTTCACAGAACATCGGACAATAGTATTTTCCGGCGTTCGCTGAAGATTTGAGATTTGAGATTTGAGATTTGTGATTATCTTCTTCCTCAGAATTATGGCTTTTGGCTTTTGAATTTTGAATTTTTTCAGGTGTGATTTCCTCCAGATTCATGTGGCAAACCGGACAGCCAACATCAGAACTATAGGTTTTATCGCCTTCGCAGAACATCGGACAGAAATATTCTCCGATTTTGGTTTCAGGATTGGAAATTTCAGTTTGAAGCGTCTTTGCATTACTTTTGAAATCTGGTTTTTCCTCAATCGGAACCAGGTACATATTACAAACCGGACAGCGTTTTTCCTGCTGAAAATACACTTTATCACCTTCGCATTCCATCGGACAGTAATAAACCGAACTTGGTGAAACGCGGTCTTTTGGCGGCACAACCTGATTTTCGGAAGGTTTTTCCGGATCTTCAAGACTGTAATTTCCTGCTTCTTTCAGTTTGGAATTCAATTCGTCCAAACTGATATCGTGATGCGAATGTATTTTGACGGAAGATTCTTCCAGATTAACCTCGGCGTGAACACCTTCAATCGCATTCAGAGATTCTGATATTTTTTTCTGACAGCCGGAACACGTCATTCCGACCACTTTATATATTTTTTCCATTACACGATTTTATACTGCAAATTTCCGAAGAGCAATTTTCAGGCAGTTATAAATACCGGGAAAAGAGTTACAATTTTAGGGAAAATCAGATGGAATCCAGCGCCTGTCTGCCGGAATTGCGGTCTTTTTTGAATTCTGAAGGCGTAAATCCGGTTACATTTTTAAACTGAGCAGAAAGATGCTGAACGCTTTTGTAACCGAGTTTTCCGGCAATTTCGGTCAGTGAAAATTCATTATAGAAAAGCAGTTCCTTTACTTTTTCAATTTTTTGAAGTATAAAATACTGTTCCAGCGTAATGCCCTGATTTTGCGAAAAAGGTTTTGAAATCGCGCTGTAATCGCGGTGCAGCTGATCGCTCAGGAATTCGGAAAGGATAAAATCTTCGCTGATATCGAGTTCAGTAATTTTTTGAATAATCAGGTTTTTGGTCTGCTCGATTTGTTTTTTTGTCTGGTCTTCCAGGATTTCAAAACCGATTTTCTGAAGATCTGAATTCAGTTTCTGCAATTCAGAATTATTTAAATCATCTTTAGTCTCAACAGAGCCCAGTTCAACCGAAACGGTTTCGATTCCAAGATTCTCAAAAATCTGTGAAACCGCCATTTCGCAGCGGCTGCAGACCATATTTTTAATGAAAATTTTCATTCCGGAACATTCAGCCGGTCGCTGATGTATTCGATTTTGGTTTTACCGTGACGTGTTGGTTTTCCGCTTTCGTCCACACCGACGAAAATAATCTTGTCAATCGTAATAATCGTTTGGCGCGTCATCATATTGCGGACTTCACAACGTAGTGTGATCGAAGTGTTCCCGAAATCAGTGGCTTCTATCCCAATTTCGATAATGTCGCCCTGTTTTGCAGAACTGATGAAATTAATTTCCGAAATATATTTGGTGACACAACGCGGCGTTTCCAGCTGAACAATCGCGTAAAGAGCGGCTTCTTCATCAATCCACTGTAATAACCGTCCTCCGAAAAGTGTATGATTGGGATTCAGATCTTCCGGCTTAATCCATTTTCTGGTGTGATAATTCATAATTTAGATTTCAGCAAATTTACCATGAATATTGAGAGCAATCAATTGGTCGCACAGATTGACAGAATCAATCTTCAGATCAAGTTTCTCTTTTTCAGCTCAGCACGGTTTTTTTTCCAGGTTGTAAGCGTATTGAGGTATATCGGAAGGAAAACAACCGGCATTACTGTAAAAACGCTGAAACCTTTCTTCGCCGTTAATACAACGGCCAGCACAGCCATAATCACAAAAGAAATTATTGTGATAATACCAATGCCGCGAAACGATTTTTCGGCCTTTAGCAGAGTTTCGTCTGACATTTCCTCAACAGGAGTAACTTTTTTCTTCATTTAATTCGCTTTTTTGCTGCGCATGGCCTTTACTTTCTTGATGCTGTCATCCTGCAAGAACTTCCGGTAATTCTCACTTTCCACAGGAAATGCAGCTACCTTTCCTTCTGAATCATGATGAAAGCCGTGGCCGTATCTTTTTGCGAGAGGAGAGGACCGCAAACACGCCTGGCCTTTCGAAAAAAACTGATGTCGTGCTTCCGGTTTTGCACCTTTGGAAATATCATTTTTTTGAGCAAAACATTCAAAAATAATATCGTCAGAAGTATATTTATATGGATTTTTAGAAACCATTTCGAACTGCATTTCGGCAATTGTTTTGGGTGATTTCTGCGGCGGCGCAGCCGCCGCAGAAACCGGACAGTCGTCCGCAACTTCTATAAAAGTATTCCGGTAATTGGTGGTGTGCAGTTGCATACAATTACTTCTTAATGATTAGTTTTACAGTTGATTTTCCTTTGCCCGTGATTACGGTCATCAAATAGTTCCCGGAATTCAGTCCTGAATTAATTTCATTCAGTCCTTTAATCACATTTTTCGACAGCACAACTCTTCCTGCAGTATCGCGAATTACAATATTTCCGTTTTCCTGCATCGTCAGATTTATGGTCCCGTCACCTGGATTCGGATAAAATGAAAACTGTTGCGGAGAAACTTCGGAAGTCTTCAATACAGCGCAGTTGAATGGTGTAAATGTAACCAGTCCTAAAGTAGAATCATCCGGCTGATGCGAAATCACGGCTTCCACCATTGCGGGAGTCGAAAGTTCGTTTTCGCGCCAGCAGTTGAATTTTGCAGAAACCGGAGACGGTGTGTTGTTATAAAGCGCATAAAGCTGACCGCCGTTCGCGTTGTTGAAGAAAATATTTTGTCCCGGACTGTTAATTCCCGGCGTATCATCGCCAAGATTAACCTGTGCATTGTTCTGCAGCGTTATTCCCCACAGATTTCCGCGAAACTGATTGCCTGAAATAATGGTAACATCGCCCGATGTGGAATTCATCGCGATTCCGCTTCCGCCCTGAAGCGGCAAACCCTGTGTATCGTTGTTTTCGATGATATTATTTTTGATATATCCGCCGGAAAGTGTTCCTGCAATAGTAATTCCGTAGCGGTTATCCTTAATGGTGTTTCCCTGAATTCTGAATTTATTCGGTCCGCCAATCAGAGCTGCTACAGCAATTCCGCCAACCATATTGTGTGTGCGAATTCCCATAATCTGATTGTTCAGAATTTTTATGCTGTCGTTTCCGGCAGGTCCCATATTTATTTGCGGACGGTTGGTGTTGGACTTTGAATTTCCAAACAGATAATTATTCTGAAAGGTTGCAGAAACCGTCGCATTTGCGGCGGAAGAAAACGCAGGAAAATCGTTTTCTATAAACTGCGAATCTTTTACGATTGGTGAACCCGTAGAAAAAGACATCGTCCCACCGGTTACGAGTCCCGATTTAAAATAACGTACTATGCAGTTTTCCATCAGGAAATTACCCGTAGAAACGCGTATTCCGCCACCGTATTCCAGCGTGGTATTTTTCATGGTTCCGGTTGATGATGCATCAAACTGGATTCCGTTAAAAGTTTCGGCCGGAACAGGAGATTTTATGGTTAAATCTGTGGCTGTTGTATTGTATGTACCGGAGATAGTAAGTTTCACACCGTTATTCATGATGAGCGTTGTGTTTTCATTAATCAGTAACGTATCGCCCGCAGAAATGGTGATGTTTGCAGTCATCGTATAATTTGCACCGTTGTTCACCAGTACAGTCGGTGCAGCAGCAGAAAGCGTCGATAAAGTGTAAGAGGTTCCGTTTCCGGGACTGGTAAACTGTGCTGAATAAAATGTGGAAATCAGCATCATCAGCAGAGCGATCAGATTCTTCATAGTTTCTTTTTCGCCAAAATTACTGAATTCATCAGAGAGGAGGGCAATCCGGGACCATTAAAAAAGGGTTTTTACCGAAAATTCTGATGCGTTTCTTTCCCGGCAAAAATGAACACTGCAAAATTCTACTGATTTTTCCTGCGGATTAATACGAGTCCTTCATTGAAATGATAACGGTCTTCATGATACTGGTCTTTGTTCAGGGTATTGAGGAAAATTCTGATATGATAATTCCCCAAATCGAATTCGTGCGAAAGGTCCTCTGCAGGAACAAAGTTTTGTCTGGCTCTTCGAACTTCAAATACACTTTTAAAAAACGGGAGAAGATCGTATTTCTGGTCGTCATTAATGACAAAAAAATATTCCTGCTCAAAAGGTAAATTAATAATGCGAAACCGGTCATTTCCCAGTGTTACTGCTTCCGGCTGCAAAGCTGTTAACTGTGATACAAATTCGTAATCGCTGACGTCAACAATCGTGTTTTCAGTAAAAATTTCAGAATAATTTATCGGGTCAGACTGTGTGGTGTTTGTAAAATAGGAGTTTATTTCAGTGCCGATATAGCGGTTGTACCTTGCGGTCGATTTCTCAATTTTTTCTTTTTGTGCGGTATTCAAGAGACCGAAGATGAAATCATTTTCTTTTCGTTGATAGAGATAATCGAACTTGTTCGCAATTTCATCAGCAGTCTCTGACGAAATTTTCTTACTGAAGTTTATTTTCCCGTTTTCGAGCAGGCTGTTGTCACTCAGAATTTGCATCAGTTCATTTTTCTGACTTCTTTTCGCTACCGCAAAAGCATTAAAGTAGGGAAGTGCAAGTGCAATTACTCCAAAAAGAAAAAGAGAAACCGGGATGAATTTGATGGTTGCTTTTTTAAACAGAATAAAGTAAACAACAACGGTTGCCAGCCATAAAGCAATCAGCAATACAAAGTAACGCGGTTCGGTATAACCGTATTCCAGAATTCTCGTGTTGATTGCCACAAAAAGCAGCACGAGCAACGGAATAAGCGTATAGTAAAAAATTTTGGAAAATAATTTCACCCACGATTTGGAGTCCTGACTTTTCAGCGGATGAACCAACAGCAGCGCAAGAATTCCCACCACAGAATAAGCCAGAATCAGATAGGAAACCCAGCCCCGCGGAAGTTCCCAGTTGATCAGGATTTTCCCTGAGTAGAAATAGAGAATTACCAGGTAAATAATCAGTAGCGGAATAAGTATAAACTGTGTAAAAAACTTCAGAATCTGCGGATAGTCGTTGGTGTTTTCCAGTTCCGGAAGTCCACTGTTATCGAAGAGCAGAAAGATGAACGCACTTGCGAAAATTCCGAGAAAACCGGCTGTTTTCGGGTACAGCATCTCATCAAGTTTCAGATCGAAAAGATTATCTACTGCAAGAATAGCCAGAATTACACCAAGAACGAGCACTCCGGTGAACACCGCAGTCAGAAAAATATTGATGAACAGATTTTTATTGAATTGCCAGAACTTCAGTTCTGCGGAGTTATTCAGATAAGACGCAAAAGAGACGAAAAGATGCGACATGATAAAGAGCGGAATCAGCAGAAAAGCATAAACTTCCGTGAAATCCCGCTCCTGATCCGGCAGATAAAAATAAAGTCCGATCAGAAAAAGCGTACCTGCAAGTTCAAGAATAAAGCCTTTGCCAATGCGCTGTGAAAGCATTTTGATCCCGAACATCAGCGAAATTCCCAGACAACCCGTGATAATCAGTTTCACAAGCGGGAAATGATTCAGATGACTGTCCATTTCAATGACAGTTACAACCGAACAGGCAGCGATAAAAGCCATTACAAGTACCATCGGATAACGGAGAGTGATATCATCCGTTTTCCGCCAGGTTTCCAGGATTTTCTGTTTCATAATGTCAGCGCACAAAAAATTGAAAAAACTTAAAAAACAGGAACAAATGTAAAGATGAAGTTCAGATTATTCTTTCTTTTTCTTCTTTTTCTTCTTGTCTTTTTTCTTCTTCTTTTTCTTTTTGTCTTCTTTCAGGATGGAATCCGCGATTTTATAATCCGCTTCGCTTTCTTTTTCCTTTTCCTTCACCTCAATTTTCAGGTCAAAATAATCCAGCATATCCTGCTGCGAAAGATAATTATGTTCGAACAGAAATTTTAAAATCTGCTGTCCGCCTTCCGGAAAATACTGTTTAACAAGATCTTCCAGCAGGAAATTCCGGTAAGCTTCCTCACTTACAGCAGTGGAATATTTAAAAATACGCCCTTCTGTAACTTTGGAAAGAAAGCCTTTTTCCAACAAAATCTTAAGGTAAGTGGAAACAGTATTCTGATGCGGTTTCGGCTCCGGATGTTCATCAAGCACATTTCTCAGGTAAAAAGTTTCCAGTTTCCAGAGCAGCTGCATGAGCTGTGCTTCGGAAGTGGTGAGCTGTTGTAGGTTCATAGGCAAATATTTTTATTCAACTTAATTGTAGTAAATGTAGAAGGCTGAAACAACTGCAGCCAAAAAACCACCCATTAAAACTTCCGAAAGATTGTGCCGCTTCAGTACAATTCTGCTGAGACCGACTGCCACTGCAAGCATGAGCCAAAAAACTCCAAGCCAGGTATTCTGCGTGAAGAAAAATGCTGCCGTGATCACATTAAAAGCCGTGTGCATCGAACTTTTAATAAAATAATTACTGATCTGCATCAAAAACAGGAGAATCAGCAAATGCAGCATAATGTAATCCACTTCGCCGTTCATCATATAATAAATGAGCAGGTACATAAGCATTACAATTGCAATAACCACATACAGACTTTTCCGCTGATTCCTGTTGCTTACATCCAGATTGCTGTAATTTCCTTTTCTCACATTCCAGACGATCCAGACGCTTACCGGTAGCGCAACAATGAGCAGAATTGGCCAGAACCGTTCTGCAGTTTCCTTCCAGGTATAATGTTGGTAACTGAAATATACGAAATAAAGCAGAAGTGAAGTAAGTGGATTGAAAATATTTGAAACAAGCCGGGAACTGACTGTCAGCAAAGAATTCTGAGAATTTGGCATTTATTATTATCTGTTTTCAAAAATAGGTTTTTTGGCGTAATTATGAGGTTTTACATGAGTTTAGAAACGGGAAATTTTCCTATTTTTGCCATTCAATTTTGATTCTAATGAAAGAATTTTCGAAAGAAGTTTATCTGAAGTGGTACGAAGATATGACGATGTGGAGAAGGTTTGAAGACAAGTGCCGTTCTCTCTATCTGAAACAGAAAATCCGCGGATTTCTCCATTTATATAATGGGCAGGAAGCAATTCCGGCCGGTTTCGCGCATGCGATGGATCTTACCAAAGACAGCATGATCACGGCTTACAGATGTCATATTTTACCAATGGCAATGGGAGTTGATCCGAAAAGAATTATGGCGGAACTGTGTGGTAAAGCAACCGGAACTTCCGGAGGAATGGGCGGTTCTATGCATATTTTCAGCAAAGAGCACCGTTTTTATGGTGGTCACGGAATTGTCGGCGGTCAGATTCCTTTGGGAGCTGGTATCGCTTTCGCAGATAAATATTTCGACAGAAAAGCAGTGAACATCTGCTTCTTCGGTGATGGTGCTGCAAGACAGGGATCCCTGCACGAAACTTTCAATATGGCGATGAACTGGAAACTTCCGGTAGTTTTTGTGGTGGAAAATAACCAGTATGCGATGGGAACTTCTGTAAAGCGAACTGCCAATCACGAAGATATTTATAAACTCGGCCTCGGTTATGAAATGCCGTGTATGCCTGTTGATGCAATGGATCCCGAAAAAGTTGCAGAAGCTGCTTATGAAGCAATCGAGCGTGCAAGAAGAGGGGAAGGCCCTACTTTTCTGGAAGCGAGAACTTACCGTTTCAGAGGTCACTCTATGTCGGATGCAGAGCATTACCGGACTAAAGAAGAAGTGGAGGAATACAAAAAAGATGATCCGATTGAACTCGTGAAACATAGAATTCTCAACAATAACTGGGCTTCAGAGGAAGAACTGGATGCGCTGGAAAATAAATCCCGGGATTTTGTAGATGAATGTATTGAATTCATGGAAAATTCACCATATCCGGATAAAGAAAAAATTTACGACTATGTTTATGCTCAGGAAGATTATCCTTTCCTGGACAAACTTGAAAACTAAGAAACAAATATTATTTGAAATTTGATGTTTGACATTCCTTGAATCTCAATTATCGAATCTTAAATTCCAAATCAACAAAATATTATGGCAGAAGTAATAAATATGCCGCGTCTTTCCGATACCATGACGGAAGGTAAAGTCGCAAAATGGCATAAAAACGTTGGAGACCAGGTAAAAGAAGGCGATATCCTTGCCGAAATTGAAACAGATAAGGCGGTTCAGGATTTCGAAGCTGAATTCGACGGAGTTCTGCTTCATATTGGTATTGAAGAAGGTAATGCCGCTCCTGTTGATTCGCTTCTGGCAATTATCGGTGAAGAAGGAGAAGATATTTCCGCACATCTTGGAAATGGTGGTGACAAAAAAGAAGAATCAGCAGAAAAATCAGCAGAGGATTCCGAAAAAACAGAAGAATCATCCTCTTCATCAGAAGAAGGTGTTCCGGAAGAATTTAAAACGGAAGACGGAAATACTGCCGTAGAAACTTCCGAACCGGTTGAAAAAGAAAATGGAGAATCCTCCGGTGAGCAAACTAAAAAACCGGAGCAGGAAAGCGCAGAATCGGCACCTGCAGAAATTCCGGAAGGAGTTGAAGTGATCAACATGCCGCGCCTTTCCGATACGATGACGGAAGGAAAAGTTGCGAAATGGCTCAAAAATGTCGGAGATCAGGTGAAGGAAGGAGATATCCTTGCAGAAATTGAAACCGATAAAGCAGTTCAGGATTTTGAATCTGAATTTGACGGTGTTCTTTTACATCAGGGTGTTGCAGAAGGCGACGCAACGCCGGTTGATCAGATTTTAGCAGTAATCGGACCTGAAGGAACCGATGTTTCCGGAATTTTAGCCGGAGGCAAGAAAGCAAAAAAAGAAGATTCAGCCGAAAAAGAAACGCAAAAACAGGAAACTACTGAAAAGAAAGAAGAACCGGCTGAGAAGAAAGAAGAAACATCAACTGACGACGGACGCCTTGCAATTTCTCCTTTAGCCAGAAAAATGGCCGAGGAAAAAGGAATAGATGTAAGCAGTCTGCAGGGAACCGGCGAAAACGGACGTATCGTAAAGAAAGATATCGAAGCTTACAAACCGGCAGCAGAATCAACTCAGGAAAAACCGGCTGCAACAGCAAAAGTTGCAACAGCGCAGCCTTCAGTGCAGTACACACCGGGAGAAACAACCGAAACGCCGAATTCGCAGGTTAGGAGTATTATCGCGAAAAGGCTTTCAGAAAGTAAATATACGGCTCCGCATTATTACCTTATTGTGGAAATCGATATGGACAGGGCAATCGAAGCGCGCCAACAGATTAATTCTTTGCCGGATACCAAAATTTCCTACAATGATATGATCATCAAGGCAACTGCGATGGCGCTCAGAAAGCATCCAATGGTAAATTCCAGCTGGGGCGGAGATAAAATTATTCACCATGGCGATATCAATGTTGGTGTTGCTGTAGCCATTCCGGACGGACTGGTTGTTCCCGTGCTTCGCAATACAGACCGTATGAATTATATGGAAATTTCTGCAGCTGTGAAAAATATGGCAGGAAGAGCACGATCCAAAGGTCTGAAAGCCAACGAAATGGAAGGTTCCACATTCTCTGTTTCCAATTTGGGGATGTATGGTATTGAAACATTTACCTCGATAATCAATCTGCCGAATTCGGCTATACTTTCTGTTGGCGCAATTGTAGAAAAACCGGTTGTAAAAGACGGTCAGATTGTCGTAGGCAATACCATGAAACTTTCACTTGCCTGTGATCACAGAGTGGTGGATGGCGCAACCGGTGCAGAATTCTTGCAGACTTTAAGAACATATCTGGAGCAGCCGCTCACTTTGTTGCTGTAATCCAATAACAGATAAAATAAAATTCCTTTCAGATTTTTTTGAAAGGAATTTTTTTTTGGTGAATAAACCTCATAAAAAAAGCAGGAAGTAATTATACTCCCTGCCTCGATTGCTGTTATAATCTAAATATTAAGGATAAAGACTTTTCGTTCCGTTAGCAATGATACTGCTTCCAAGACCTGTAAATGATACCTTGAAATTTTTGTAATCGAAGCCCAGAGATCCAATCGGAGAACTCAGACCCAGTGCATACTGAATTTTTCCGTAGCTTCCAGAGTTCTTAATAGTTTTGCTCTCGCTTTTTGCGTGTCCAAGGGTGATGTAAGCCCAGTCCTGTCTGTCCACATTAGAAACTGTTTTTCCGCTGTAGTAAATCGTGATTCTGTATCCCATTTCACCACGTTTTGATCCCCAAAGCCAGCCTGCTGTCCAGTAATTTCCTGTCGATCTTGATGCTTTTCCAAGCTGGTTGGTTTCTTCGTTCACGCCCTTTGGATCCATGATAATAATTCCAATCATTGCCGTATCGTAAACAATACCTTTATTGGTATAGATGCCAACTGATTTGAACTGCATGTTTCCGTAAGTCCAGCTGATTTCCATAACGTTCATTCCTTTTGTAATAAGGGATTTCGTCATTTCAGTGATGTTCTGTGAAGCAGTTTCTACATCCTGAGCGCTTCCAAGGTTTGAAAGTTTTCCGACAGTGAACGATTCCATTTCCATCAGGTTTCCGCTTGCAACAGTGTTGTTTTTGCTTGCAAGAAGTGTTTTTGCAACTGAAACTCCTTCTTCAGAATTGATTGTTCCAAGAATTTCGATTGCGTCGATTCTCAGTTTGTTTCCGGTGTACTTTGCCAGATTAATTTTTGAAGAGTCAATCTGGTTCTGCACAGCTTCCGGAAGACCTCCTGTAACCGGCGTCACATGCTTTTTCAGATCAGCAATAGAAACCGACTGGTTTCCGACCATCAGCTGATCGTCGTTTCTGTCCTGCTGACAGCTCGTTAATAACAGCGCGAACAGCACCGTTAAGATTCCCAATGTTTTTAACATTTTTTTCATAGCAAATAAATTTTTTTGGTTTGCACTGCAAATCTATCCGCCGAATGTTAAAGAAATGTTAAAGGATAATCATCTATTTTTGAATTATGCAGAACATATTAAACGGTATTTTGAACAAGAATTCATTATGCTGTGATTCGTGATTTTCTATGTAAAATCCCGTGCGGAATTTTTGTGCCGGAAATTTCTAATATTGGTTAATATTGGGGAAATATTGCTGCTGGCAGCGGATTGAAAAGGAGCAGCATAATGGCCTCAAAAATGCATAAAAGTTCTCGCTAATTTTCACTATTTTCGAAGCTATGATTAGAGCGCAGAATATTCACAAATCCTATGGCGATTTGGAAGTATTGAAAGGTGTGGATATCCACATTCGAGAAGGGGAAGTGGTTTCAATCGTTGGCGAATCGGGAGCAGGAAAATCAACGCTGCTGCAGATTCTCGGTACGCTGGATCAGCCAACCGGACCGGAAAAATACGGAACAGAAATTCTGATCGACGGACAGTCGTTCATCAATATGAAAGACCGGGAACTCTCTCGTTTCAGAAATCAGAATATCGGATTTGTATTTCAGTTTCACCAGCTTTTACCTGAATTCTCTGCTTTGGAAAACGTGTTGCTTCCTACCAGAATTGCCGGGAAAAACGAAAAAGAAAGCCTCGATAAAGCGTATGCGCTGTTCGAAGATCTGAATATTGCAGACCGGCTTCATCATAAGCCAAACGAAATGTCGGGTGGAGAAGCTCAGCGTGCAGCTGTGGCAAGAGCGCTGATCAATTCTCCAAAAATTATTTACGCGGATGAACCGACAGGAAATCTCGATTCCAAAAACGCGGAAGATCTGCATAAGCTGTTTTTCGATTTACGCGACAAATACAATCAGACTTTTGTGATCATTACGCACAACCCGAATCTTGCAGATATCACCGACCGGAAACTCGTGATGAAAGACGGACTGATCATGCTCTAATTTTACCATGAAAAAACTGTTCTTATTAATACTTATTACTGCATTCACTGTAGCCCGTTCTCAGGGAGATTATCATTTGAAGCAGGAAAAAGTGGATCAGATAAAAACTTTTGTGAAGAATAAGAATTACAGTCAGAGATTAGCCTTTTTTATCGATTTCAGAATACCTTCAAATTATTACAGGTTTTTTATCGTTGATCTGGAACAGAATAAAATCCTGGAAAAAGCTATCGTTTCGCACGGCTCCGGTTCAGAAGTGAAAAATTCAGATGAACTGGTTTTTAGCAATACGCCCGATTCCTATCAAAGTTCGCTGGGAAAATATAAGATTGCAGAATCTTATGTCGGCAGTTTTGGGAAATCCTATCGTTTGGTTGGTCTGGATAAAAGCAATTCAAAAGCGATGCAACGTGCTATCGTACTGCATCCTTATGACTGTATCGGTGATAAAGAAAGTGCAGAGCCTGCGTGTTTAAGCCTGGGTTGTCCCATGTTGTCTCCGAAGTTTTTCAAAGTTGCGGCAAAGTACATCGATGCATCGCAAAAGCCGATCATTTTATATGCATTTTATTAACTTTGATTAATTCAATAGATACTCTGCAAAAAAATCTCTTTTAACCATGTCTTTAAAACTTTTGGCAGAAGATGACCGCCCGCGCGAAAAATTCGAGCTGAAAGGCAAAGATTCACTTTCAGACGCAGAACTTCTTGCGATTATTCTGAAAATGGGCTACAAAGAAATGTCAGCTGTGGAATTGGCAAGGCAGATTCTGAATTCTGTAGGTAACAACTGGCACAACCTGTCGAAGCTCAGCATTAAAGACCTCGAGAGATTTAAGGGAATCGGCAAAGTAAAAGCAATTGAAATACTCTCGGCACTTGAAATCGGCAGAAGACGTGCAGCGCAGGATGTCCCTGAAAGACATAAAATAACGGACAGCAAAATTGCTTTCGAACTGTTTCGGCCACATCTTGCCGATCTTCAGACGGAAGAATTCTGGGCAATTTTTGTCAATCAGAATAACCGCGTGCTTCATTACGGCAAAATTTCGAGCGGTGGAATCACATTTTCGGCTGTGGATGTTCGCATCGTTTTTAAAACTGCTCTGGAACATTTTGCGACAGGAATTTTTGTTGCACACAATCATCCCTCAGGAAATCTCCAACCGAGTGCAGATGACCGTAAAATCACTAAACAGTTGCAGGAAGCCGGGAAAATTCTGAATATAAACCTGATTGATCATCTGATTCTGAATCAGCACACATATTTCAGTTTTGCCGACGAAAGCTTGTTATGATGAGGAAGGTAAAATACAGCGACATTGATTTTGAAAAGTACAGCCATTGTGTGGAAAATTCCGCACAGAGAAAATATTCGGCCACAACCGGTTTTCTGAAAATCTGCTGCGGAGATAACTGGGAAATCATTGTGCACGGCGACTACGATGCGGTTATGCCTGTTCCGTTTGTGAAAAAACTCGGATTAAAAGTAGTGGTAAATCCGGTTTTGTGTCAGCAGCTAGGAATATTTTCCACCGAAGACCGCACCGAAACGAATGAAGAGTTTCTCGCTTTTTTTTCGGATAATTACAGAATTGCCTATTATCCTTTTAATGACAAAAACTCTTTTCGAGCGCAGTTGCCTGTCCGGAATAATTACGTGTTAATGAAGGACAGTTATGAAGAAGTGCGTCAGAAATATTCGCCAAAGCGCCGCAGAAAACTGATCATCGATGATGAATACAAATCAAAACTGTCAATCCGGAAAATTACCTGGAACGAAGGAGAAGGTTTTATGAAAAACCACGTTCCCGGACTGCACAATGATTCACTCCGGAACGAATATTTTAGAATACTTAAGGAACTCGACCAAAACGGAAAGCTGGAACATGAAGCTTTTTTGCTCGAAGACGAAATAATCAATATCGTAACCATTTATAAAGATGAGCAAACAGCCGTATTGCTCGGAACATTCAACAGCCGCGAGAAAATTAAACTGAACGGCGCTTCAATTCTTGTGGACCGTGCTGTAGAAAGGCATATTGCTTCGCACGATTTTGATTTTGAAGGTTCTGATGTTCCCGCAATTGCAGAATTTTTCCGCGGATTCAGACCGCAGTTAAAGCCTTATCCAATAATCAGAAATTCGAAAAAGGAACTGTTAAAAAATATGCTAACGAATTTCTCATGAAAATTTTTTGTTTCAGGAACTGTCTTATTTTGCTGCTGCTTTATCTGGCTGCAATGTCGGTCTATTTCTGGAACAAACAGTACTACAACTGGGATATAGAAGCATATATGGGAATAATTTATACGCTCGACGATCCTGAAATGCCGGTCGCCGAAATTCATCAGAGAGTATATTCAGAACTGAGAACTGAAGCGCCGCACATTTTCGAATTTCCTGATGTGGAAGAAACGACCATCGGCGTTAACGATTATTACAAAGTACTTTCTCAAAATCCTGATGCTTTTGGTGAAGAGCTCGAACTGTTCAAAGTGAAACCGCTGTATAACTGGATCAATTTTGCTTTTTATAAACTCGGATTTTCGGCTTCCAAAGCAACCGCCGTTCCCGTAATCATATCTTATCTACTGATTATTATGGGAGTCTTCATCTTTACCGCAAAACTGTGGAAAAATAATCTGATTGCGTTGCTGATTGCGATGCTGATTTCATTGTTCAAACCATTACAGGACGCAACGAGACATGCTTCGCCGGATATGCTGGCTGCGGTTTTTTTGCTTGCCTCATTTTATTGTCTTTTTTATACGAAAAACAAAGTTGCATACACGGTTTTTGCGATGCTCGCGGTTTTAGCGCGACCGGAATTCATGCTGCTTTTCGCGATTTTCACCGTGCTGAAAATTATTTTGGAGCAATCCGTAAAGAAAAACACAGAACTGCTGACCGGGCTTCTTTTCATCGTATCTTCTTTTGGAATTATCCAGCTGGCAAACAAGGTTTCTTGGGGAACGCTGGTTATGAATCAGTTCATTAAAGTACAATACTTCCCGGTTTCGGCACCGGAAGCGTTTGATCAGTCGGCGTATATTCGTTATCTGAAAGAAAATATCCTGCTGGAATTCAATTCTTCCTACTTTGTTATTTTGCTGTTATTCGCAGTCCTGGTTTTTGGTGCAACATTTTATAGAAACTGCCAATTAAACAAAGCAGATCAGAACAGAATTTTGCTGATTGCTGCAATTTACATGACGGTAATGGTGCGTTTTCTGGTGTTCCCGATGCTCGTAAACAGAATGATGGTCGGCTTTTATCTGCTGATTATTCTTGCTGTGATCGCCCAGCAAAGAAAATTAGTAAGTTTGCGACAGTAAAAATCCATTCGGAACTTTTTGCACAAATCAGTTCTTCTTTTTTAAATCGTTTTGAAGCGCAGTTTTTTCAACATATCAAAAAGTTTTGCCAGACAGATTTCTGTGGATAATTATTGCAGAATAACAGGAAGGAAACAGATTCTGCCTTTTTACCATACCGTTTTCCGCGAAAAAAAACCGCATTTTTCGAATATTGGCTATTCCAGAAGTTATTCACGGTTTGTTGAAGATCTCGATTTTCTTACCGCCAATTTTGAAAATATTCCGGTTGAAAAAATCGGTGAGGGCAGTGCAGGATTTCACCTGACATTCGATGACGGAATGTCGGAAATTTATCATGTGATTGCTCCGCTTTTACTTGAAAGAAAACTCGACGCAACTTTTTTTATCACTGCCGATTTTCTCGACAACAAAACAATGTTCCGTTCTCATAAAATCAGTCTGATTCTGTCAGAGATGAACAATTCAGCGCACAACAGAACGAAAGTTGCCGGATTTCTGAACTGCAGCGAAAACCAAATCGAAAAAGAAATATATTCCCAAAAAAATAAGACAGATGAAATTGCCGATTTGATTCAACTGAGTTTCAAAGATTATCTGCAAGAAGAAAAACCGTACTGTTCCACAGCACAAATTATCGAGCTGAAAAAAATGGGTTTTAACATCGGTAATCACAGTCGCACCCACAGAAATTTTAATACGCTTAATTTTGAACAGCAGAAAGAAGAAATTGTTTCAGTGAACCGGTTCCTGAAGGAACTCGGAACCAAAGAACTGTATTTTTGTTTTCCGTACGGCGATCATCAGATTAAAAATGAACTGTTTGAATGGATGTATCAGGAAGGTGGAATTTCCAAATCTTTTGGGATCTCCGGAATCAAACCGGATGATTTTCCGAAGCATCACCATCGTGTTCTGATGGAATATGAAGAATTAAGCGGCGAGGAAATTATTACTTCAGAATACCTGCTGTTTGCAATTAAATCGCTCGTAAGACAAAACCGGGTTTCACGATGATTAGGAAACTATACAGACAGATGGTTCCTGAAAAACTCAGGCTTCAGTTCCACATTGCTTTTCGGAAACTGAAGGCAGCACGTTTAAAAGGCGACGAATTTTTTTGTCCGTGCTGCGGAAATTCATCTTCAAAATTTCTCGCAAAAGGAAACGGAATTACGTTGCGCCAAAATGCGGAATGTGCACACTGCGGTTCGCTTGAGAGAACGAGACTTCTTTACCTATATCTGCAAAATGAAACTTCGATATTTTCCGGAAGTCCAAAAGTGCTTCACTTCGCACCGGAAACCATTCTTAAGGAAAAACTGAGCCCCAATCCGAATTACATTGATGTGGATATCAATCCGAATTTTGCGAGTGTTGCGATGGATATTACTGATATACAATTTCCCGACAGTCATTTTGATTATATCATTTGTTCGCATGTTCTTGGGCATATTCCGGATGAACAAAAGGCGATTTCAGAGCTTTACCGTGTACTGAAACCCGGAGGAAATCTTTTTCTGCTTTCGTTGCTGGATCAGAAACTGGACAAAACAATTGAAAAAGATAATACAGAATTATCACCTCAGAAGAAACTGGAAATCTACGGCGAATCGGATCTGGAGCGGCTTTACGGTCAGGATTTCGCGGCCAGGATCTCACAACCTGAAGTTTCTGTGGAGCGTATCGATTACCGCAGGAATTTCTCTGCAGCCGAAAGAGAAAAAATGGCTTTAGGCGACGGAAACCGCGAGATCATTTATAAAGTGGTACGGAAAGCATTCAGTTCATAAAAATTTTAAATGCTTTATTCTGTTAAAGGCGTTTAATTGCGTAATTTTGCAGTCTCAAATTTAAATATGACAAGCTTCGACAGCTTTTTCAGTTCACCTTTCTTTCCATACATTTTTGCGCTGGTGATGGCACTGCCTTTTATTGTGCTTTTGCGCCAGTTTGTGTATACCTACATCAACATGAAAGACAAGGAACTCAAGATGCTTTCAGTGAAAGGAAATGCGGAAAATAAAAGCCAGGCTTACGAAAGAATGGTGCTTTTCCTGGACCGCATCAAGCCTTCCAATGTGGTGAACCGTTTCGACCGGGACCTTGCGCCGCATGAATTTGTGTTCCTCACCGAAAAATCGGTCAATGATGAGTTCGAATATAATTCGTCTCAACAGCTTTACATTACGAAGAATTCCTGGGTAAATATCCAGAATGCGAAAAGCGCACTTATAAAAATGCTTCATGACAGTTTAAACGGTTTAAATTCCAACGCAGATCTGGAGGAACTGAAAACGGTTTTCCTGATGAATTATATGAACGGGGAAGATTTTATTGGCGATACAATTGAAAGTCTGCGCCGCGAAGTTTTGCTGGTTACCTAGATTTTGCAGGAAATTAACCAGTCCGTTTTCTCTTATTTTTGATTTATAACTTAACAGATGATACCAAATTTTAAAGCACATCCATGGCACGGAATTTCAGCCGGAGACAGTGCGCCCGATGTAGTGAATGTTTTTGTGGAAATAGTACCGAGCGATACCATTAAATACGAGATCGACAAGCAGTCCGGTTATTTAAAAGTGGACAGGCCGCAGCAGTTTTCCAATATTATTCCTGCGCTTTACGGTTTTATCCCAAGAACGTACTGTCACGATCAGGTTATGCAGCTTGCCGTGGAAAGCGGTGCAGATGATGTAACGATGGGCGACCATGATCCACTGGATATCTGTGTGTTGAGTTCGCACAGTATTCACGCAGGCGGCATGCTGATGGAAGCAATTCCGATCGGCGGTTTCAAAATGATTGACAAAGGCGAAGCTGACGATAAAATTGTGGCCGTAATGAAAGGCGATCACGCATTCGGACATTTCCTCGATATCTCTGAACTTCCGCAGGCAGAAGTAAAAAGACTGATGCACTACTTCCTCACTTACAAGAATTTACCGGATGAGCCTGCAAAATGCCGCATTCAGGAAGTGTACGGTGCGGAGCACGCGCGAGAGGTAATCGACGCTTCCAGACAGGATTACGCAAACAAATTTGGCGGATAACTTCCAAGTCACATTTAATATTTACAATTCCGGCATAGTCCGGAATTTTTTATGCGCGTAATTCGTTCCCTTTTGTTCAGTGCTTGTGTGTTTATGGCATTTTATTATCTTTACGCCTGCTTTTTAATAAACTTTAACATTAAATATTAAATTATGGATTTATTCTGGTTGGTTCCGGTTTTCGGAGTGCTGGCATTGCTGTACACCTTTATTCAAAGTAAATGGGTGAGTAAGCAGGATGCCGGAAATGAAAGAATGAAAACGATCAGCGGCCATATTGCGGATGGTGCAATGGCATTTCTGAAGGCAGAATATAAAATTCTGACCTACTTTGTAGTGATCGTGGCAGTTCTGTTGGGTATCATGGGAACAACAAGCGAGAATTCGCACTGGACGATCGGTGTGGCTTTTGTGATTGGGGCGATATTTTCTGCACTGGCAGGATTTATCGGAATGAAAATCGCAACAAAAGCGAATGTGCGTACGGCTGAAGCAGCGCGAACTTCACTTTCTAAAGCACTGAAAGTTTCATTTACCGGAGGTTCCGTAATGGGAATGGGAGTTGCAGGTCTTGCCGTGCTTGGTTTAGGTGCACTGTACCTGATCATTAAGCAGATTTTTGCACCAAATGCTCCTGTTGACAGCCATGAAATGGAAAGAACCATCGAGATTCTGACCGGGTTTTCACTGGGTGCGGAATCCATTGCGCTTTTTGCGAGAGTTGGTGGCGGTATTTATACTAAAGCTGCCGATGTTGGTGCTGACCTTGTAGGAAAAGTGGAAGCAGGAATTCCGGAAGATGATCCGAGAAATCCGGCGACTATCGCAGATAACGTTGGAGACAACGTTGGTGATGTTGCGGGGATGGGAGCTGACCTTTTCGGATCTTATGTGGCCACCGTACTTGCAACCATGGTTCTCGGCCGCGAAACCTTCTCTGAAGATGCTTTCGGAGGTTATGCACCGATTTTGCTTCCTATGCTTATTGCAGGTCTTGGAATTATTTTCTCAATTGTCGGAACATTCTTTGTGAAAATCAGCGATACGGCTGGAAACGGAATTTCTGCTGTTCAGAACGCTTTGAATATTGGCAACTGGGGAAGTATTGTACTTACGGCAATCACTTCTTATTTCCTGGTTAACTATTTATTACCTGAAACCATGGTACTTCGCGGTTTTGAATTCACGAAAATGGGTGTTTTCGGTGCGATTATCGTGGGTCTTGTGGTGGGAACTCTGATGAGTATCATCACCGAATTTTATACGGCAATGGGCAAAAGACCTGTTTCAAGTATTGTGAGACAGTCATCCACAGGACATGCAACCAATATCATCGGCGGACTTTCCGTAGGTATGGAATCAACTTTGCTTCCGATTCTGGTTCTTGCAGGTGGAATCTATGGATCTTATTTGTGTGCCGGACTTTACGGTGTGGCGATTGCTGCTGCCGGAATGATGGCTACAACGGCTATGCAGCTTGCAATTGATGCTTTCGGCCCGATTGCAGATAACGCAGGTGGAATCGCAGAAATGAGTGAACTTCCAAAAGAAGTAAGAGAGAAAACAGATATTCTGGACGCTGTAGGAAACACTACTGCTGCAACAGGAAAAGGATTTGCAATTGCGTCTGCAGCTTTAACGGCACTTGCACTCTTTGCCGCTTTTGTAGGAATTGCAAAAATTGACGGCATCGATATTTACCGCGCAGATGTACTTTCAGGTTTGTTTGTCGGAGCGATGGTTCCTTTTATCTTTTCATCACTGGCGATTACAGCTGTTGGAAAAGCTGCAATGGCGATGGTGGAAGAGGTAAGAAGACAGTTCCGCGAAATTCCCGGAATCCTTGAAGGGAAAGCCGAGCCTGAATATGAAAAGTGTGTGGCAATTTCTACAGATGCATCGATCAGAAAAATGATGCTTCCGGGAGCGATCGCAATTATTTCTCCGTTATTGGTAGGATTTATATTTGGGCCTGAAGTTTTAGGTGGATTCCTTGCAGGAGCTACCGTTTCCGGAGTTTTAATGGGAATGTTCCAGAATAACGCCGGCGGCGCATGGGACAACGCAAAAAAATCATTTGAGAAAGGTGTTGATATCAACGGAAAGACGTTTTACAAAGGTTCTGAGCCGCACAAGGCTTCTGTAACAGGAGATACGGTTGGTGATCCGTTCAAAGATACTTCCGGTCCGTCCATGAACATTCTGATCAAATTAATGTCGATTGTTTCACTGGTAATTGCACCAACACTTGCAGTAATGCATGCTGATCAGATTCAGCAGAACCGTGCAGAAAAACTGGCTGCTTTACAACTTGCTTCTGCAGGAACAGTTCACGGACCTGCTGTAGATAACGTTACGGCAATTAATGAAGCGGGTGATCCTGTAGTGGTTACTCCGACAGGAACTGTAAATGCGGATGGCGATTATCAATATGTTTTAGGACCGGATACACAGGTTACACTTCCGAACGGTGAACTGATGCAGATCGGTGCGAACAGTCAGCTGCTGAACCTGAATGAAGGTCTGCGCCTTAAAGATCAGAATTTACTGAATGATCAGAACTGGTTTACGCTGGAAAATCTTTTCTTCGCGTCAGGAAGCAGTGATTTGAAGCCGGGTTCCGAAATCCAGCTGAACAACCTAGCCAAAATGATGAACGCTTATCCATCGATGCGCATTAAACTGGGAGGTTATACCGATAATACCGGAATGCCGGAAAGTAATGTAAGGCTTTCAAACCTTCGCGCACAGACTGCCAAACTGAAACTGATTGAAAACGGAATCGCAGCTGACCGTATTGAAGCGGAAGGTTATGGTGAGCAGTTTCCGATTTGTGCCGCTAATGATACGGATGAATGTAAAGCGCAGAACAGAAGAATTGATGTACGGGTGTTATCGCTGTAGTACAGAATTTATTTTATAAAATGACGGGTGCTTTTTGTAAGCGCCCGTTTTTTATTTCCAGTAATTGTGAAGTAATTCCGCAGCTTCTTTGATCGTTTCCTCTCTTTTCGCAAAACAGAACCGGATGTGGCCCGTGCTTCTTCCATCTGAATAAAACGCCGAATAGGGAATAGAAGCCACTTTTGCCCGGCGGATTAAATTATACGCGTAATCAGTGTCATCAAAACCTTTAGAAGTAGCATATTTAAATGTCTGAAACAGGCCACCCTGCGCAATATGAACCGGCTGTATAGGAAGTCCGGTAAACATGTGCAGCATCAGATCTCTTTTCTGTTGCAGAAAATCCTGATGCAGGCTTACATCAAACACATCCAGATATTTGGCGATCGCATGCTGGGAATGGAGGTTAATTGTGAAGGTTAAATACTGATGAATTTGCCTGAATGCTTTCGTGCACTGTTCAGAAGCGATTACATAGCTTGCTTTCCAGCCGGAAACATGAAACATTTTTTCAAAAGAATAAATGCAGAAGCAGCGTTCTTTGATGGCAGGATGATGAAAAGCGCTGATAAAAGGAATTCCGTCGTAACAGATTAGGTCGTAAACTTCATCAGATATGACGATGATATCTGTGTCTTTGATCAGTTCCCAGAGATTGTTCCATTCATTTTCGGTCCAGATTTTTCCGGTAGGATTCTGGGGAGAATTAACGATGACCGCTTTGGTTTTAGCCGAAATGGATTTTGCCAGTAAATTCCAGTCAACGTCAAAATTTTCGTCCAGTGCCACGCAAACCGGATTTGCCTTCATCATTTCCACTGCCGGCAAATACGTGTCGTAGCACGGCTCGAGCAGTATTACTTCATCACCGGGTTCAATAAATGTGGAAAAAGCAATGTAGATTCCATAGGTTGCCCCCGGAACAATGGAAATTTCGTTGTCTTTCAGGAAAAGCGGATTCTGCCTTGCGGCGTTAAAGCGGATCAGGCTTTGCTTCAGATAAGGCAGCGCAAATTTTGAAGCGTACGGATTCATATCTTCATTTGCTGCCTCGATCAGGAATTCCCGTAATCTTGGGTCCATTTCATAATCCGGACTGCCCTGCGAGAGATTTACTGCGTTGTTCGCCACAGCAAGTTCAAAAACCTCGGTGAAGATATTTGTCTCTTTTCCTGAATGTCGGCTTTTGAAATTGGGCATGGTTGCAGGATTAATCTTGATTACATGAAATTCTTAATATTCTGCATCGCTTCAGCAACGGTTTCTTTTTTCTTAGCAAAGCAGAACCGGATCAGTCCGGTATTTTTTTCATCGTGGTAGAATGCGGAAACCGGAATTGCCGCCACTTTTGCATTTTTCGTGAGCCATACTGCAAATTCTTTATCGCTGAGGTCAGGCTTAAAATTCTTAAAACCGGCTACCTGAAAATAGCTTCCCTGTGCTTTGTCCGTAATTTCAAAAGGTGTTTCTGCGAGCAGTTCCGTAAAAAAATCTCTTCTCGACTGCATTGACAAACGGTTTTCGGCAGCATCAAATATCTCAATATATTTCGCAAGAGCATATTGTGCAGGTGAATTCACACAAAAGGTAAGGTACTGATGAACGCAACGGAAGGCACCGGTCAATTTCGGTGCGGCGATCACGTAACCGATTTTCCAGCCGGTAATGTGGAACATTTTGCCAAAAGAAAAAATACTGAACGTCCTTTCCCGCAAACCGGCATGATGCAGGCAGCTGTAAAATTCAGCATCATCGTAAACCAGCATATCATAGACTTCATCAGAAATAATTATGATTTCAGTGTTCCTGATGAGATCATGGAGCTGGTCAAAAATTTCTCTGTTCCAAACTTTTCCGGAAGGATTATGCGGAGAATTGATGATAATCGCCCGGGTTTTCTCACTGATCGAATTTTCGAGCAGATTCCAGTCGGGTTCAAAATTTTCGTCGAGAGAAACAAATACCGGAACACCGCCATTCATTTCAATTGACGGCACATAACTGTCGTAGCACGGTTCCAGAACGATTACTTCATCACCGGGCTGCAGAATTGCGGTCAGTGCCGTATAAATTCCATAGGTTGCACCTGGAGTTATTGTAATTTCATTCTCCGAAACCTGCAGCGGATTCTTACGGCCGGAATTAAATGTGACGAGATTTTGGATCAGCAGAGGATTTCCGGCGAGCGGCGCGTACTGATTGTAATTTTTTTGTGCTGCTTCGTGTAGCAGTTCTTTCAGCCGGATGTCAATTTCATAGTCAGGAAAACCCTGGGAAAGGTTCACGGCTCCGTATTGCTGCGCGAGTGCTGACATTTCTGAAAATATCGTAAGGTCTTTTCCGCTGTGTTTTCTCTTGAGATCCATAAGATAAATATACTAAGATTTCAGCATTGTATTCCTGTTTTTTGAATTAAGAGATTCAATTGGCTTTCAGGAATTATTTAAATTCAAAAGAAACACTGTTTGGATTTGTCTTGATTAAATGATATTCGGGAATAAATTTAGATTTAACAGAATTTAATCATAAACATCAAATTATATAAATCTGCTAATTAATTGTATATATTTTTATGATATTTTCAGCATATTATTGTAAGACATTAATCATTAAAATTTAATATCATGTCAGACAATCAAAATCAACAGGGCGGAAACAATTCCCAAAATGAAGGAAACAACCGCGGAGACAACGGAAATGGGCGTAATAACGATCAAAATCGCAATAATGAAGGAAAGCAAAACAACGGAGGCGAGCCTAAAAAAGACGGCGGAGGTTATCAGAACAGTGATGGCGGACCAATTCCCGGAACCGGCAGAGATGCAGATCCACACAGAAAAGACAATCAGGGTGGACAGCGACGCGACAACGACAACCAACAGGGAAGACAGGATAATGACAACAATCCCGGAACGAGCCACGGAAACCGCAGCGATGGTTCAAATGAAGGTGGTGGCAACAGAAGCGGAAGCGAAAGTGGTGACGGCGGCGGTGGAAACAATAATTAAAATTTTATCCAAACGTTATACAAAGAAAGCGATCTACGTAAGAGGATCGCTTTCGTTTTTCGTCATCAACCGTAAAAAGCCGGACGGCAACAAGAAATTGTATAGTGTACATATATTTTACCGGTTTTCCCTGACCAATTGTGTTTATTCCCGATAAAGCTCTTACGAACTCTTAACCCAGGCTTTTAATACCCGTGAATTCCATTAAATGCAACATCTCCCAAATTTTGAAAATATTCTGCATTCCATGCAATTTTCATCAAATAAACTATATTAGCATTCAGAAAAAATCCCTATGAAGAAGTTGACCACCATTATTTCTGCGGCTGCTGTAGCATTTACCCTAACCGGATGTACCGCGCAGAATTCTGCCAGAACTGAGAAAGTGTTTACAGAAGCCTACAATTCCATTACTGCGGCGGAACTCAGGAAAAATCTGTACGTGATTGCCTCCGATGAAATGGAAGGCCGCCAAACCGGCAGTGCCGGACAGAAAAAAGCGGGGGAGTACATGGTGAATTATTACAAAGAAAGGGGGATCGGTTTTCCCGCAGCGCTTGGTTCCTATTATCAGGATGTGCCCGCATCATTTATGAATAAAAAAAGCCGGGGAACCAAACTCGAAGATTCCGAAAATATCCTCGCGTTCATTCCCGGAACGGAAAAACCTGACGAAATCATCGTTATTTCGGCACATTATGACCATGTCGGAATGCGACACGGAGAAATTTATAACGGCGCTGATGACGATGGAAGCGGAACGGTTGCGGTGATGGAAATTGCCGAAGCTTTTAAGAAAGCGAGTGATGCGAAACAGGGTCCGAAAAGATCGGTGCTTTTTCTTCATGTTACGGGAGAGGAACACGGACTGTTTGGTTCCGACTACTATTCCCAAAATCCGGTTTTTCCGCTTGCGAATACCGTAGCGAATTTAAACATCGACATGATCGGGCGAGACGATCCCGAAAACCGCGGCAAGCAGTACGTTTACGTCATTGGCTCTGCGATGCTGAGTTCGGAACTGAAAAAGATCAGTGAAGAAACCAATAAAAAATTCACGAATCTGGAACTCAATTATAAATACGACGATCCGAAAGATCCGCAAATGCTGTATTACCGTTCCGATCATTATAATTTTGCAAAAAACAATATTCCGGTAGCCTTTTACTTTGACGGCATTCACGAAGATTATCATAAACCGACCGACACGCCGGACAAAATCGATTATCCGCTTTTACAAAAAAGAACGCAGTTGATTTTTGCCACAGCCTGGGAACTCGCAAACCGCGAAGCCAGAATTGTAGTGGACGGCAGTAATACGAGGTAAATTATGGCTTGACACGATTGAAGACAGATCATGAAATGGTCTGTCTTTTTTGATTAAGAAAACCATTGTAAACAAATCCTGTCATGAAATGTATGCAAGGACGAAAGTAAAAGAAAAGATAGACGTTCGGGATTTCGTAATTTGGTAAAAAATATGATGAAAACCATGACTCAATTTTAACATAATTCTCTTGCTTTTTACCATAGTTCTATGCAGCCGGGATTTTTCACTCGTTTAGTTGTGAATCAAAATCCATTTGCTGGTGAAGAATTTTAATAATTTCAATTTCGTTGCTTTTAATACTTATTCGGTAAAAAATAAAATGCGACTTAACTCTTGAACGGAAATATCCCTTTCTTATTTGACCGAAATCTGTTCCGTTTTTAGGATTTTCGGCAAGATATTCAATTTCATCTAACAATAAATCGTAATAATAATCCGCTTGTACTTGAGACCAAGTTTCGAAAGTATAAAGCCAAATTTTTTCTAAATCTTTTTCTGCTTCCGTGCTTATTTTATAATTCATTATCAGAAGCATACTTTTTATGAAGTCCTGTTAAGAAATTTTTTCGGTCAAAATCTTTGACAAATCCTGATTTTTCACCTTTTTTAAGTTCATTAATCAATTGATTTTTTTTAGATTCCTCGTGTTCAAACATTCTCAAAGCAGCTCTCACAACTTCACTTGCAGAAGAGAATTTTCCGGATTGAATTTGTTGCGAAATAAAATTGTCAAAATAATCGCCCAATAGTATTGAAGTATTTTTTGCCATCACCAATAATTTAATCAAATATACCAATTCTTGGTATCTATCCAAAATTCTTTTTCATAACGGATCGCAATTCCGGTTGCCTATAACGGAAAAAGTATTTGCGAAATCGAAGATTCGACGTAGTCAATGGCGGGCTACTTTGAACAAAAAGCCGGAAGGAAAACCGCCTTGAGCAAGATATTTTTTCCACTGACTAAATTACAAAAATAAAGGAAGTGGAAATCAAAGATTGGCTCCGCCGAACCACTTCGTTAGGTTTCTCCGATTCCATCAAAAATAATAAAGACCCATAGGAAAAAATATTTTGTGGATACTGCTAACTGATTTCTCACAGAATATATTCAACCCCGCCTTTTGCAAATACGCTGTTATACGACGTTTTTTATTTCCATTCACCTGTTTCAATCCAATTTTCGGCTTTTTTTCTACGTTTCATGTTTTCTTGATTACTTTTTCCGTAATCAATTTCCAAATAATTATATTCAGGAAATTTTTGACGCATTTTTATCAGGTTGAATGGAAAAGTCACCCAAGTAAAAGTAAAGCTTCTCAAGTCAGAATTATATTTGTCCTTCAGTGGATTTAATTTTGTATTTGTCGATTTTAGAGAATCGCTTTGAAAAGTTTTTTCATTAAGTTTAAATTCTGTCCAAATCAATTTATTTGCATCAGTTGTTGAAGAAAGAAATGAGTCAGATTTCCTTGAAAGTAGTTTAACGCTATCAGAAAAATTTGAGGTCTTCAGAATTTGATTTCGCTTGTTTAATTCGGATTTTAATTTAGCAAATGAAGTTTCAACTTTTTTATGGTCCTCAACGAAATTTTTATTCAATTTTTGAATGTAAAAATAAATTCCGCCAACGATGAGCAAAGAAAAAGACAAAAATAAAATTAGACAACCTTTAAATTCTTTCACTGTTGGTAAGGGTTTTCATAAAATGTCGTATAACGGAAAAAGTGTTTGCGAAATCGAAGATTCGACGTAGTCAATGGCGGACTAAATTGGACAAAAAGTTCAATTATGACCAACCGAAGCGAATGGTTTTTCTATGAAGTGAAATTACAAAAACGAACCGGAATAAAAAAGCAGGCGCGAATAAATGCAACGGTTTTTTCTATTATATATTCAACCGCGGCTTCCCGATGCTCGGGACAGGTCTTGCAAATATACTGTTAACCGTAGTTCTTTTTATTCTATTTTGAACTTTACCTGATTTTCAGCAATTTTTTGAAATGGTTCAATGATATCTACTTGAAAGCTTTCGGTTGCGTTGGTGGTTTGAAAGACTTTCTGTGAATTTTCACTCTCGATATAAAGTTCGTGAACTCCAGCATCTAAAACGAATTCAGGATTATTATAGTCATATCCTTTTCAGGTTATTTTGTAGATTGATTTTTGAATTTGTATCATTTCTTTTTCAGAAATTTTACCGTAGAATTTGCCAATTTTAGAACTGTCAATTACTTCATTGAAAGGGTTATGGTGAATATCGATTTCAAACGACCTATCTTTTTTAATTTTTAGTGTATAATTTGGTACTCCGAATCCACCAGTTTCATATCTCAAGAATTCAAAATTTCTTTTATTACAAGATATAAGTAAAAAAAGTAAAATTATTATAATCGTGGAATTAATACGAGGTGCTGTCATAGAATTACGGTTAACGTTTCGGGGCTTTGCGATGGTGGGGCAATCGAAGCGCAAATCTTCAATTTTGACCAAAAGTTAAATCGAAGAACTAACGTTGAACTTTGCAGTTTCGCCCCACTATTGCAAAACCCTTGTTGTGCGTTCGCTTTTTTGTCCGCCAACAAAAAAAGAACGCTAAATTAATTCAGCTTTTTGTCCTGCGAAAAAGGGTTGATTTTTTAATTGTTGTTCGTATTGGCCTTTGTCTATAAAAGGCCATAAGTCATAGTCGCCTGTATTTTTTAATTCGTCAAACTGTTGTTGTCGTTCCGTCATCTTGTGTCGGTAATGTTTCCCCAAAGTCAGCACACTTAACAATAAGTCCTTAATTGAAAATCGGATAAGTGGATTTGTCAGGTCAAGATACGGCCATTCGTATTCAAAGTCAGAATGTAGAAATAAAATGTATCTCGCTATGTCTTTTAGTGCTTCGTCAGTAAGCCTGTCATTACCTGTCAACTTATGTTCTTTCAAGTCACTATACAAGCACCAACTTAGTTCAAGCATAGGTCTAATGATTGGGTCGTCAAACTTTGCTTCTTTTGAACGATAATATTGTTCGGGAAGCCAACCAAAAGTTACGTCATCAGTTATGTAATCTTCAAATTCGTCATTGCTGATAAGTCCGACTGCCAAATGTCGTAAGTGGAATGCAAGTTTTTTTCTTCGTTCTCTGTCAACCAAAGTTCAATGTTTGTAGGGTGTTCGTTAAAGTGACGCATAACGGAAAAAGTATTTGCGAAGGGCGGGCTACTTTGAACAAAAGATCTGAAGGAAAACCGCCTTGAGCAAATATTTTTTCCACTGACTAAATTACAAAAATAAAGGAAGTGGAAATGAGGACCTTTTCCCAATAAAAAAACTGAAAAATAATCTCTTTTTTTTTACTTGTTTTTTGTTATAGAATATGTTAGCTGCTGCATTTAATTATTTACTATTTTTTTCAAATTCTACTCAATTTTATTGTCATATTCTTTTCTCTTTTTTCTATGAATATAAACTTGTATTACGTAATACATTGCTCCAATGTATGAAGATGCTAACATAAAAATATTACTAGTTTTTATTGATTCCTTGTGTGGTGAGAATATATACAAAATGGGAAGACCAACCAAAACAAATATGGATAGAAATGCTAAAATTAAACCACCAGTTGTTTCATATATTGTCTTTCCAAGTTTTATTTTTTCTCTTGAACTGCTATTTTCCTGTGTATTAATAATTTCAACTTTAGTAATGAAATCAAACAAAAAAAGTCTAAAATCATCTTTTTCATCGTGGTCATTATTATGGTAAAAAACAAATTTTTTTCCAGATTTTAAATTTAATCTGAATTTGTCAAATTGTCTATCTGGTTGAAAAATATAATTTTTAATCTCATTCCATTTAACGACTTCGTTACTCTTTTTTCTAAACGGGAATTGTTTCAACCATCTTTTTGTTATTCCATTTTCGTCGATTGAAATCTCAATTAATGCGACAGAAGTATATTTTGGTAAATAAAATGCTAGAAGAATTATTGGTGCAAAAAATATAACGAAAATCAGAGGTTGGCCTTTTGGAATAATTTCTTCATTAGATAGTTTGATTAAGATAATTATTCCAATGAAAAAAGTCAACAAAAAAGTTACTACGTAGTTAAAAGGTGAAGCTTGTTTTATTTTATATTTCACACAGATTTTTTTTGCAGTTGCAAATATATGTTATGCGACGTAACTATTTAAAGTCTTTCTCTGAAATCTTCTTATTATAGTACAAATCGATAAGTTTTACAACTTGATTGCCTTCCTCAGATACAAAGGTTTGTTTAGTTTCATAAGTCAAATCACCAAACTTTTTGTAGTCGTCATACAGAACAGTTGAGAATGAGTCTTTTTCAGGATTTTTTACAACTTCGGATTTTGCTAAGAGATTTGACGTTTTGTCATAGAATAGATAAGTCACTTTTCCATTACTTAAAGTTGCTTTGATTTTATAGCAATCTTTATTGTTCACGTTTTCTTCTCCAATAAATTCCAAATCATATAGAGAAGCATCAAGGTAATCCAATGAATTCATGATATGTTTTCGATAGTTTTTGTCCTTGAATTGCTCTGGATCAGCAACAGTTTTCTGACCATTCACTATATTATAACCAATTTTTCCATCATAAAAAGATCTATAAACAGTTCTTCCTTGATATTCAATTTCGAAACTGCCTTTATTTGGTTCCATTTCTTTTGTAATCCAAAAAACATTTCTACCGTCCATAATGGTTTCGGACTTAGAATACAAAGTTTTTATACTTTCAAGTAATTTTTTTCCGCCTTGTGCTTCTATTGACTTTTCAACAATATCAATTGATTTATCGATTTGAGAATTTTGTGCAAATAGAGTACTTGAAGTAAGTAAAATTGTGCAAATAGTTGCTGTAAATTTCATTTTGGTTTCTGTTTTATATTATGTCGCATAACGGAAAAAGTATTTGCGAAGGGTGGGATAAATTGGATAAAAAGTTCAATTTCGACCA
This sequence comes from Bacteroidota bacterium, assembly GCA_023460855.1. Lineage (GTDB taxonomy): Bacteria > Bacteroidota > Bacteroidia > Flavobacteriales > Weeksellaceae > JAEWOS01. The sequence continues at coordinate 95,181 of JAEWOS010000006.1, forward strand.
ACCGGAGCTAATCGATTTTTCAGATTGTTAAATTAAGAAAAATAGCAATATGAAAAGCAAGTTGCGGCTAAATGAATCGAATAGTGGTTTTATGTATTCAACCCCGCCTTTTGCGAATACACTGTTACTTGCAGTTTTTTTATTCAATTTTACGATAAATGTTTTTCCGTAATTTATAATTTTTAACGTTGTTTTCAAATATTTCCTCATGAATATAAAGTGAATCATTGGAAATCTTATTATAAACAAAAGGTAATTTTTTCTTTTTTCTAATAGTTGTTTGTTTGCTTTTAAATTGCTCCATTGTTGTCCGTCCCAATCGTAAACGCAACACTTTAAATAGTCATCTTCGTCATAATCAAGTTCAACTTTACCCTTAAAAATTAATTTCCATTTTCCTTCAAAAGTGTCTGGTTCTGAAAAACTAGTTTTGATAAATTCTCCTTCTTCGTTTAATTTATAAGAATTTAGGTATGTGATTTCAAAAGTATGGTCACTCTTGAAGTTATACACTTTATCTTTTTCGCTGAAATTGTCATAAGCCTTTACTGAATCTTGATCTGGTGGAAATGAATTTATAGATCCTAATAAAATACCTCTATAATTGTCAGGCTTTTTTACAGAAACTGTTACGGATTCAATTACTTTTTTAAGATTAGGACTATAAGAATTAGTCAGTTGCCATTTTCCAAGTAATTTTTTCTCTTCTTTTTGATTTTCATTATTAGTAGCACATGATAAAAAAAATGAAAAAATAATAAAAATGGTTAATCTACATGCCTTCATTTTCGGACGTTCTATTAAAATTGCAGCTAACAGAAAAGTAATTTCGTTGGCGGGCTACTTTAAACAAAAAGTCGGAAAGAAAGCCGCCTTTAGCCAAATATTTTTTCCACTGACTAAATTACGAAAATAAAGGAAGTGGAAATCATAGATTGACTTCGTCGAATTACGTCGTTAAGTTTCAACCCCGTCTTCTCGATGCTCGGGAAAGATCTTGCAAATACACTACTGTGCAGTTTTTAGATTACGATGGTTCCATAAATGAGAAAAGTTAGTTTTGCCCCTTTTAAGAAATCTTCAAAACTTGTATTTAAATCCGCATTTTCATTGGTTAGTTCAAATAATATTCATCAGGATTTATTCTGCTAGATAAAATCTTCACTAAATTATCTTGATTAGAATTTCCATTTGTTGGATAAATCCAAAATTTAAATCTTTTAATTTGAGGATTGGGATTTAGTAGAGTTAATTCATCAAAAGAAGTCAGTTTGAGGTGGAATTTTCCATTAATTTCGAATGGGTCCAATAATCCATTATGCAGAATTAATTTGAATTTAGGTTCAAGTTTCTCAAAGTATTCAATTGATTTAGTTTTGTTAAGTATTACTTTTGAATTTGAGATCTATTAAATTTTTTATATTCTCTTTTTTGATATTTTTTTTAAAGATTTCTTTTGCCGGATGATATTTTCCCGAATCTATATTTTCTGATTGTCCGAAAATATTGAATGGAGCTAAAATCAAAATTATTATTTGTATTGTAGTTTTCATATGCGCTACACCAAGTTAAAGATTTGAAATATCCGGTTTTCTGGTGCTGGATGAAGAACAGGGAAAACATCGGATCCAGACCGCTACGTTGAGTTTTTGTAGCTCCACCAGGAATCGAACCTGGATCTAAAGTTTAGGAAACTTCTATTCTATCCGTTGAACTATGGAGCCGATTTCTACACAAAACTATAAATTAATCTGCAAAAAATTCCCGTAAATTCTACAATCAGAATAGATCAAATGAAACAGCCCGCTCTTTAGAAGCGGACTGAGTAGATAGAACATCTCATTTTTTAGTTAAACAACAACAAAAAAGAGAAGGCGACAACTCCTTCTCTTAAATTTTTATATTAAGTGTAAATATTTCTGAAACTGAATAAAGTAAAACTGTTTTCACCTGTGTTCTTATTTCTTTTATAAATATAGAACTAAAAATGGTACCAAACGTAAACTGTATGTTAAAATTCACAGGTTATCCACATCAAATTGTGGAAAACGCTGATTTTCAGGGAGATTAATTTTACACTTGTAAATTCTTCTCCAGTTTTTCCAGCCAGTCTGCATCAATTCTGCGGATTCGCTGATTTTCGCCTTCAAAAAGAACCCAGATCGTTCTTGAATCTACGACCAGTTCCCCACCTACATAAAACTCCACTTTTCGCGGCTGCTTCAGGCCTGCCGGATTTTCAGGGTAGGTTTTCACGGTCATTTCATCGCCCAGGAACACCTGCTTTTTATACTGAATGTGATGATCCACCAAAACCCAGTAATCGTCTGTATAATCCGTTTTGTCTTTTACCAATTCCCAGTGTTCACCGGCAGCTTTTTCAACCCAATGCACATACTGAACGTTGTTCACGTGCTGATTCCGGTCGAGATGTTCTTCAGTTATTCTGAAAGTTTTGGAGTAGGTAAGAGCCATTGGATTCGATGTGTTGCCGATTGTAAATTATTAAATATTTATTTCAGTTTTTCCGCGATATATTTCGACGTATGCGATTTTTTACTCTTTGCAAGATCTTCCGGCGTTCCTTCAAAAACGATTTCGCCGCCGTGTTTTCCGGCTTCCGGACCGATATCGATAATCCAGTCAGCTGATTTGATTATGTCCGGCTGATGTTCGATCACAATGACGGAATGCCCGAGTTCGATCAGTGCCTGCAGCGATTTGAGCAGTTTCTGAATATCATGAAAATGCAGTCCTGTAGAAGGTTCGTCAAAAACAAAAAGCGTTTTTTCCGTGGTAAAGCCTTTCACCAGAAAGGATGCGAGTTTTACGCGCTGCGCTTCACCACCGGAAAGCGTGGAAGAACTCTGCCCGAGCTGAAGATATCCCAGACCAACGTCCTGAAGCGGTTTCAGTTTCGTTACAATTTTGTCTTCCTTATTGTCTTTGAAAAATTCCAGGGCTTCATCCACCGTCATGTGCAGGATGTCTGAAATATTTTTATCATCGAATTTTACTTCGAGAATTTCAGGCTTGAAACGCGTCCCTTTGCATGTTTCACATTCCAGTTCGATGTCCGCCATAAACTGCATGGAAACGTTGATGACGCCTTCGCCTTTACAGTCTTCGCAGCGTCCGCCGTCCACATTAAACGAAAAATGTTTGGTTTTGTAACCCATCATTTTAGACAGTTTCTGCTTCGCAAAAAGATCGCGGATGTCATCGTAGGCTTTCAGATACGTTACAGGATTCGAGCGCGAAGACTTTCCGATGGGATTCTGATCGATCAGTTCAATATTCTTGATGAGTTTCTTTGGAAAAGTAACCGAATCGTAATCGCCTTTCTTGCCGCCCATTCCCAGTTGAATCTGAATATCGGTGGTAAGAATATCTTTCATCAGCGTCGATTTTCCCGAACCTGAAACACCGGAAATTACCACCAAACTTTCAAGCGGAACATCGACATCAATATTTTTCAGATTATTCTGTCGCGCACCTTTAATCTGCACAAATTCTTTTGCTTTGCGGCGCTTTTCCGGAACTTTAATCTCCAGTTCACCGTTCAGATATCGGGATGTAAGGGTGTCAGCATTTTTCAGTTCTTTAAAATTCCCGGCAAATACGAGTTCGCCGCCAAGATATCCGGCTTCCGGACCAATATCGATGATATAATCGGCAGCGCGCATCACGTCTTCATCGTGTTCCACCACAATAACGGTGTTTCCGAGATCGCGCAGATTTTTTAAAACCTGAATTAAATTTTCCGTATCGCGGGAATGCAGTCCGATCGAAGGTTCGTCGAGAATATAAATGGAACCGACCAAAGAGCTTCCGAGGCTTGTCGCCAGATTAATCCTTTGCGATTCTCCGCCGGAAAGCGTGTTTGAAGTACGGTTCAGGGTTAAATATCCGAGACCGACTTTCAGCAGAAAATCGAGTCGCGTGGTAATTTCGTATAAAAGTCTTTTTGCAATTTCCTGATCATGTTTGGATAATTTAAGCGACTGAATCAGCGGCAGCAGTTCATCCAGCGGAAGCTCGATCATGCTCTGAATATTGTGGCCGTCTACTTTTACCCATTCTGTTTCTTCCCGGAGACGCAGCCCTTCACATTCATAACAGAGCGTTTTTCCGCGGTAGCGCGAAATCATGACGCGGTACTGAATTTTGTACAGGTTTTCCTCAAGCATTTTGAAAAATGCAGTAATAGAAGGGAATTTTGCCGATTCGTCGCCTTTCCACAGATAATTTTTCTGCTCTTTGGTAAGCTGGTGATAAGGTTTGTGAATCGGGAATTCTTTGCCGGCTCTTCTGATGAAGGCTTTTTTCCATTCGCTCATCGAATCTCCGCGCCAGGATGCGATGGCGTCTTCATAAACCGAGAGATTCTTATTCGGAACCACAAGATCTTCATCGATGCCGATTACTTTGCCGTAACCTTCGCAAACCGGACATGCGCCGTACGGATTATTGAAGCTGAAAAAATGAACATTCGGTTCCAGAAATTCCATGCCGTCGAGTTCAAATTTATTCGAGAATTCGCGGATTTTTCCGGTTTCGGTGTTTTTTAGGGAACAGTAACCATGGCCTTCATAAAATGCCATCTGTATGGAATCAGCGAGACGCTGCAGGAAATGTTCGTCGTCGTCATACGAAAAACGGTCGATCACGAGCTGAATTTCCATGTCTTTTTCCGGGACGAAGCCAAAGCTTTCGAGATCCTCGATTCCGGCAACATTGCCGTTCACTTCCAGCCTGGTGAAGCCGGAAACTTTGAGTGTATTGAGGAGTTCACCGAAGTTTTTCACTTCAAAATTCAGCGGTGCGCGTAAAAGGAACACGGTTCCGGGTGAATTTTTGATGAAATCTACCACGTCTGTCACCGAATCTTTTTTCACTTCCTCGCCGGAAACAGGGGAGAAGGTTTTGCCGATTCTGGCAAACAGCAGTTTCAGGTAATCGTAAATTTCGGTGGAAGTTCCGACCGTTGATCTTGGATTGGAGGAAATTACTTTCTGCTGAATCGCAATTGAAGGCGCAAGTCCTTTGATATCGTCGATTTTAGGTTTTTCGAGTTTTCCCAAAAACTGTCTCGCGTAGGAACTGAGGCTTTCCACGTAGCGGCGCTGTCCTTCGGCGTAAATGGTATCGAAAGCCAGCGACGATTTTCCGGAGCCGGAAACGCCGGTGATGACGATCAGTTTATTTTTTGGAATGTGCACATCAATATGTTTGAGATTATTGAGATGCGCATTCTTGACGAAAATTTCCTTTTTTATATCTATTTGATCTGCGGTAGCCATAGTAAAATAAAGACCTGCAAAATTACGGAAAAAATGGTGGGGAAAGTCTGTCGTGTATATTTGGGGGTAGAATTTGAGAATTAAAAAAAATTCATTAACCGCAGAAGAGAATTATTACCGCTTTCTATTAAAATATTTACTTGGAATTCTTATTTTTCGGATTTAAGGGATAATAATTCCAATTTAGGATTGTTTATTGACGAAATTGACTATCACTTTATGCCTTGCAACGACCGAAGTTATTTCACCGTTAGGATTTAATAGTTCTTATGTTTACTTTAAAAGGCTCGATCGCTTATGGTTTGTGGTTTGAATAAAAATAAGCGCCAAGACTTGCAATCGTGAATGCGATAATTGGTATTGGAATTTGTATATATATGATGTTAATAAATCCTTTTATTTCGGGAACCAATTTTATCCGCTTTCACAAATGCTTTTTCCGTTAGCTGATATATTATGAAGATTAGCGGATTTCTTATCTACTAAGGATCATGGTTTCTTTTTTTTGAAAAAAAATGGGTTAACCTTCTGATATTTGATTAATTTAGTGAGCGGGAAAAGTATAAATGTTTGAACCAACATTACTTAGCCAATAATTTTTCGATCTACTTTTTGAATGTTCAAATAAAATAAAATGAGATGAAATAAGCAGCGAAGCTGAAAACTGTACAATAGAGTAAGCAAAAACTAAAAATCTTTTTACCATGAGCTCAGCGCAAAAACAGTACACCAATGAAATGTATAGGAAATTTGGGTACTACGCAACTTGGAATCCCGGGTCACCATTACAATTGGGAGATGTCGGATACTTCAAGAAGAACGTTTTTAATCGGATTTCCGGATTAGATGATTTCAATATCGAATTCGATATCAGGCATGACCCCACAAAAACACCTTTGGAGCATTCTTCACAAGGAAGCGTTAAAGTAACAACCAAATTATCAGGAGCGATTTCTCCTCAAGCCAGCGTACTTTCAGATGTAGATGCAGGAATTATCGTTGAATTTAGCAAAGAAAATGCAACTTTATTTAAAGCACTTAACACCACGACAAATTCAATTAGGAATACGATTTCCTTGGGAGAAAGAATTCTGAAATTGTACGAGGAAAAAAAATGGGACAAAGATTGGATGATCATTACAGAACTTATTGAAGCCGAAAGCGCTACAATTATTATTTCCAATCAGTCCGACGGAAAAATCGAATTAAAAGCAAATGCTAATGTAGGTGCTGCAAATTTTGATATTGCAGACGGCAGATTTGAATTTTCTCCCCAGTTTTCCAGAGGTCTTGAAACGAAGATAATTTCAAGTGAGGGACTTACTCCACTGTTTAAGGTTATGGGTGTACGCGGAAGATTATTAGGTTCGCCAATTTTCAAATCGAATGTGCCGGAAGGTTTGGAGAATAACGAACCAGTATTTGAAGAAATAAACGACCTGTATGAAGAAGGTGAGTTTGCTGAAGACAATCAATAGGTAAACCACTAATCTGAATATAGGTTAGGAAGCGAACGGAACCGGAATATCACAATTCCGGTTTTTTTTTAGAAAAATAAGAATCAGATGTCCCAATATCTCGCAAAAAGCAGCAGTGGTTACAATTTCACGCTTTTTCAGAATGTCGACAAACTCGGGGAACTGCAGTTCAGGAACTGGAATTGGCTCGATGCCCAATTGATTTTTTCCGGTTATAATGTCTACCAGCTTGAGCCAGAAGGCTTCTGAATGAACGTTGATTGTAATATGTTTTTTCTATCGCTCAGAATTGATTGCAGAAGATCACCGCTACGCAGAAATGTTTATAAATTTGGGGAGTTAGCTGTGATGCTAAAATAATAACCGTATAAAAATGACGAATACGAAAAAACGTTTTTCGGTAGACTTTTAATAATTACAAAATTGAAAATGAACATATTTAATTTATTCGGACAAGACAAACACAAAGAAGACCCGTATTGGGAGTTTGACAAAACAGTTCATTTCAGACCACAACTTAACAAAGGTGACTTTTTTCGGCTGACAGGTTTTGACTTTGGCTGGTTTGTTCTTGAACCCATTTCAAACTTTATCAAAGACAGGGAAGGAGAAATTACAAAAGGTAAATCCCTCTCGTACGGACAAAAGGCTTTGTATTATTGGTGGTATGTTGATGCACAAGTAACAAATGGCGGATTTGTTCAGTTTTACTTCAATGACTACGGACAATATGTTCCGACAATCATTAAAAGTCTTGAACACATTGGCGACAAGAAAATGGCTGACTTAATTCAAAGAGCCGACAATATTTATCAGAAAAACAAAAAACTCATTGATAAAGCCCAAGAAAAGGATTTGTTCGACAGCGATCTTTATGAAAGACTTGAAAAATTGTCAGAGTTGGACGACGAGTACTATAAAATCAATGAAACGACAATGACAAGACTTGAAAAGTATATCAGAAAAAACCCTAACGAATTTTGCCTTGACGAAGAAGGAAAGGAGTTTGATATGATGTATAACGGAGCGTATAAAACTTTCCATAATAACAACCAGGTGAAGGAACTTTTCAACCTTGACAAAGGAGTAATAACCGGCACATTCAAAAGTTTTTATGAGAATGGAAAACCTAATGAATTTATAGAGTATCTCGATGGTGAACAAACAGGAGAAAGAGAAGAATATTTTGAGAACGGGAACAGAAAATACACAGTTAGAAAACTCACCGACAAAAGTCAGTTTGAACATTATTGGTATCATGAAAACGGAAATCCAAAACAACTTGAGCATAAACTACTTGATGAAGACGAAAGAACTGGAACTTATAAAAAATGGTATGAAAACGGACAATTAGCTGAAACAGGAACTTACATATCAAACTACGATCGTAATGGCGAATGGCTTGAATTTCATAAAGACGGTAAAAAGAAATTGGAAGCTGAATTTAAAAACGGAGATTTTTTAATTCATAATTGCTGGCTTGAAAGCGGAGAACAAACACTTAAAAACGGTACGGGTGTTTATATTTATGATTACAGTAGTTGGGCTGGAAATGTAGAGCATCATGAACAGGAATACAAGAACTACAAACGACACGGAAAACAATACACATATTATAATGGGGTAATCTCTCTTTACCAGGAGATGGAAAGCGGAATGGAAAATGGAATAACCCGTAGCTATTATAAGAACGGTAAAATCAAAGAAGAAACGGTTTACAAGGACGGTGATGCAATTTCTGAAAAAGAGTTCCCAATGTTTGAAAATCTTTTCGTTGTAACCGAAATACGCTGTGAAATGGAAAATGAATGGTTGACAAATCGTGAATTGGAAACAGCAGATCAATATCCTACACCGACAAACTCAGAACACATTTCAGCAAATTTTAAAGCGCCTCTTTCACTGTTTGAAGGATATCCGCAGGATGATGATTTAAGTTACACTTACTTCGTGACAGTTGACGAAAACGGAAATGTCATAAAAAAAGAATTTTCAGTTGCTGACAATGGTCGAATTGCTCGGGAAGTTGAAGAAGCTATACAAAATTTAAAATTTGTTCCGGCCACTAAAGACAACAAAAAAGTTCAGTCATATACAGTTGTAGAATTTCAATTCAGATTAGATGAAAAATAGAAGCACCACAGCTAAAAGCAGTTTGGCAAAATGGCGGGTTTAGCGCTAGAAAACTTAACTAACACCTGTAAACATAGATGAATAAAGCATTTGTAATAATATTAACGATTTTATTTAATCAATTATATTCGCAATCAAATAATCGGTTTATTTATGAACTGAAATTTGTCAGAGATACAATTTCAAATAATACTTTGACGAACATTCTTTTTTTAGATACAAATGATAAAGAAGTAAAATTTTACTATCAGGAATTGTACGAAATTGACTCTACCCAAAAAGCAACAAAAAATTATAATTCGGGCATGTCTCTATCAAATAGTTTATTGATAAAAAGAAAAACAAATAGTTTCAAGAACGAAAATTATGTTTTTATCGATACGGATTATTATAAGTACGATACTACAGATAAAATAGACTGGAAAATATTACCTGATACAAAAATGCAGAATAATTATAATCTGCAAAAAGCCACCACAAAATTTGGCGGTAGAAATTGGACAGCATGGTTTTCAAAAGATATTCCTGTTAATCAAGGGCCGTTTAAATTTCAAGGCTTACCCGGGCTAATTTTTCAAATTGAAGACGAAAGAAAACATTTCAGTTTCAATTTAATTGAGATTAAGAAATTAGATAGTGAATATGATACAAGTAGAATAATTGATACTAATTTCGGCAAAAAATATATTCCACTTTCTCTCGAAAAATACAATGAAATTCTTTTAAACTCATATAATAATCCTTATTCTGAAATACGAACAAAATTGGAGAAAGGAGAAAATTATACTTTCTCAGCTTATGGAAAAGAAATAAAATCAACAAAAGATTTGGATGATGTAAGGAAAATCATACAGGAAAGCAAAAGGAAAAATTATAATCCAATAGAAATTAATAAAGCTGTAATATTCGATCAATAAAGTATTTCTGCTAACGCATTCTATGGCAAAAAACATGTAAAAAAAGAATGTTTTTTTTACTTTTTTCGTTGGGAATTCAATTGCATTTCCACTTCCTTTATTTGTTAACTTAGCCAGGGAAAAAAAACCACCCGAACTCAAAGACCGCAAGTGTTAGCAGAAAACTCGTATCAAATCTAGAGAAAAGAAAGAATGAAAAAATTTTTAAAAATTGTCGCTGCAATTGCCGTAATACTTGGATTATTAATTGTCCTAGCGGACAGGTTTGTTGTCAACCAGGAAAATCTTGATTATTCGACAAATCTTGAAACGATAGAGGCACAGAAAATAATAAAGCAAAGTAGTAAGGACACTGTTGACGTCAGTATGGTGAGTTCGACCTGCCCCGGAAGATATGACTATACTCCAAAGCTAACTAGCAACCTGAAAAAGCTTTCGTCCCAAAATAGAGCTTATTATTTGATTGCAGATGAACTGTATAAAGACAACGTAGATCAGGCAGTTGCAGCGTATAAAAAAGAAATTGGAATCACTGAAAAAATATATTTACTCGACAAGAATAAATACGAAAAAAATGGAGGTTTGTTCAATAGCAAAGCAAGATTTAATTCGTTTATCACTGAATTAGCAGGGGAAAATCATAATGTCCCCTTAGGATACGGTATCTATCTTAAAGTATTTCAGGGTAAAATCGTGAGTTTGAATAGTACCATATAAAACTAGTGCTCACAACTGTTAACCAAAAGCGCGACTGAAGTTCTTCGATTGATATTTTGTCGTTCTGATAATACCTAATGCGTATCGGTTTATATCTTCTTTATTTGTTACCTTAGGCAATGGATATCTATTTGCTCGTGGCGGTTTTCTTTAGACCTAAATGCAAAGAAGCCTGCGCTGCGAGAATACTATTTAAAAGTACAATTGGTTAACATCCCGGTTTCTTATGAATAACAGATTTTGCCTTTTTTTAATTCTCTTTTGCTTCAATAGTTTTTCTGCTCAGACTATTAAAGACTGTTCCCAATGTGCCGGTCAAACTATAAAATCCGAACAGATCAAGAATCTGAGCATTGACGAATTGCGGTTTCTTACAAATGACCTGTTTGCAAGAAAGGGCTATAAATTTAAGAATGAGGAAATCGATTTCTATTATTCAGAGAAAAACTGGTACAAACCGGTAAGCGATAACAGCAAGATCGTTTATTCCGAAACCGAAAAAAGAAACATTAAAACTTTTCAGGACAGAACGTCCGAACTGCTGAAAGACCGGGAGCAGCTCACCCAGGAACTAAAAGCTTTTCAAACTGCTTTTCTGCAGAATAGCAGGCAGATTTTGAAGTCGCGGTTTAGTTTTGACGCCAGTGATGAAAATGGCAGTTACCTTTCAGAAGTTTTACGCAAAGTAGATATTGATGAGTTGAACTGGTTCAAAAAACAGGGACATTATCAGGTAGTTGTGGATAATTTAGAGGAAACAGTTGGTTATAAACTGATAATTTCGGACAGTGAGATCACCTTTATTTACGATTACGACGAAGGGTCAGAAGAGGTAAAGGAAGATCTATACCATTCACCTTATTATCAGGAATTCACGCATTTTTGGGAATTTGAATGGAAAAATGGCAGACTGAAATTCATCAGGCTGAACACCGCCGGTTAAGAAATGCCGGTTTATTTTGAATGCGCTTAAAAACGACGGTAATTTCTTAGAAGAATTTCCGGTTAAAATTTCCCAGAGTGAAAATCATAGTAGAAAATTACAATTCGGACTGGAACAAGGAATTTGAGCAACTTAAATCTCAATTATTGCACTTGCTCGGATTTTTGAACCCCGCCATCGAACATATCGGAAGCACTTCCGTGAACGGGCTATCTGCAAAACCGGTCATCGATATTCTGGTGGGACTAAATTCTGAAGCAGACCTTGATCGGACCATTGAACCCATGCTTCGTGAAAATTTTGTGTATTACGCCTGCTACAATGAGGTGATGCCTTATCGAAGATTTTTTGTAAAACACAGAGTCAATCCGAAAAAACTATCTGTTCCGCAAATTATTTCGGAACGGGACCGGATTCCGGCAACTTCCGAAGAAATTCAGCAGCGCCTCGCTCACATTCATATTTTGCGCGTGAATTCGGAGCACTGGCTGCGTCACATTGCATTCAGGGAATATTTGAGAGCGTTTCCGGAAATCAGAACACAATATCAGCAGCTTAAGGAAAATCTAGGCGAACAGGACTGGAAAGACGGCAACGATTACAACTCTGCAAAAAATGATTTTATCAAGGCCGAAGAAACTAACGCTCTTAACTGGTACAAAAACCGTTAAAGCAGCGCACTTCGATAACGCTAAAAGAGATGCATAAAAGAGTTTGGAGTATTAGTTTTTGTAAATTAGTCGCTGATCACTAATTGAATAATTCGAAACCGGTTTCAAAATTTAATTGGAAGTACAAAAACTATATTTAAGAAAAACAACCCCGTTAATTTTATCAGTCATCTTGCTTATTTCAGGATTGCTATTCACGCAGCATTACTGGTGGAATGAAATTGACTTCCCATTTTCCCGTGGAGCTGTTTCATTTTTCTTATTAGGGTTCGTCTCTGCTCTTTACGGATTTTATTACTCAAAAATTTATTGCGCCAAAAGACTCAAATTTTTCGGTTTTCATAATAGATCATGATCAGGTAAACCGGATTATTGAAAAAATCGGAAAATCCAAATACCAAAAAATAAAGTTGATAAATCAACTGGTATTTCTAATAACCAGCGTCTTCTTTCTCTTCTTAACTTATACTTATTTGAATGCTCTTGAACGGTATCATTTAAAAAAATATGGAAAGGTGACTGATGTGAGAATTGAAAATAAATCGAAGAGTATCAAAGGCATCGATATCACAACTGTTAAATATGATGGAATTGAAAAACAACTTTTCCTGAATAATTATGAAATTGGAGAAACACAAAAGATTATTTTTTCCCGCCAAAATCCTAAGATAGCATGTTGGTTAGATGAATACCGGCAAGATTCACTCTAAATAGATTCGTTTCAAAAACGAACGGAATTAATTTATTTATTATCTGATTTCAGGTTCATTTTTTTGTTAATTTGGTCAGAGTTTAAAACTGACAAATGAACGTCTTTACATCAGTTGCAGCAATCACGCTAATTACGCAGAAACAATTCTTAATTCTCTTAATTTTTCTGATTCCGGTTTTTGCGATTTCACAGCATAATTCCGAAGAAGAGGCAGTGATCGCAAAAATGTGTGCGGAATTTAAGAACACACCGGATCTTGGCGATAAAGAGCGCGTAGAAAATCTGTTTGTGAAATTTCTGTATGCCTATCTGGAGAAATTTCCGGATGAGGAAATCAATGCGGTGGGTGATGCGGTGTATTTCCGTTTTCAGAAGGAATGTCCGGAATTCAGAAAGTTTCTGCTCGACACCAGCAATACCGAAAACTGGAAAGCCGTTTCCGAAATGCCCGAAATTGAGTTTACCTCAGCGCAGAAAAAAGAATTTGATCGCCATGCGAATTATTACTATTTCGAAGGCGCCGGAAATGAAATTACGAACGTAAAAATAGCAGACCGAATATGGATGGAGGAATTTCCGGACAATTCCTATTCTAAAAATAAATTTTACTGGGAAAATGATGCGATGTTTGCGCTGGAACATATTGAGAGCAATAATGAAGCACGAAAAGCGTTCAGCCGAAAAGGCGAGAAGTATTATTACACCGTTATCAACAAACGGCAAAATTATTATACCATCGCTGCGCAGATTCCGGGACAGGATGAAATTCTGATTTTTAAACTGTTTAAAAACAGATGAGGTATTTTCATTCTTTCTTAATATTCATCTGGATTTGTCTGAGTGTATTTCAAAGTTGCAGTGATAAAAAAGAGTTTTGTAACAGGCGCGGGAGTAAAAATAATATCAACGTTACAAAAACAAAGCAAGCGATCACTGAAAAAAAGCCCGATGCGCAATACAGCGTAAAAGTGCAGATTATCGATTCCCTCGAATATAATTCTGTTAAGCAGGCGCAGGGATTTATAAGCAGGACACCGGAAAAAATCACGGATTTCGAAGTGGCGAGCGAACTGCTGAAAGGGGTAGTAGAATTTTCGGCTCTTGATGACAGCAATGAAATTATGGGTTTAAAGCAAATTAATTTCAGAAATGGGGAAGTATACATACATGAGAATATTTACGACCACATCGCTTTCACTGCGTATTATCCGTCAGAAGATATTTTGGTGTGTGAAGGTGGCCATTCTACGGATATCAGTTTTACTCTCGCAAACGGAAAAGAAACTAGTGAGACTGGAAATCCGGAATTTTTCATTACTTCACCCAACAGCAGATTTCGCATGAATGGAAGCTATGACGGACAGGAATGTGCCGGTTATTTTCTGCAGGAATTTACTAACGGCAGTTTCGAAAAGATTATAGATTTAGAGCAGGAAACTGAAAAACAGACCGGTTTTATGATTTGTAATGCAAGAGACGGTTTTTGGACAGACGATCGTACGCTGTACGTTGAGAAATATGATTTTGATTTGAAATCGAGATATAAGTATTTAAAAATCAAAATATTATAAAATGATGATCTCACCAAACTTCACAGATCCTTACTTATTACACTAGAAATTTTAAAACAATCACTTTCTGACAAATGATTCAAAAATTACGGGTAACAATATTGATGCTTTCCGTTGCAATACTTGGTTTCGGGCAGACATTTCCTGCTGCTAAAACTGCTGAGCATCATCTTATAGCCGGAACAAACATCCTGATGATTCCGCCTTCGGGTTTCGTGCCTGCAAAAATTTTTAAAGGCTTCAGTTCTCAGTCTGATCCGGCATCGATGATCATGATCATGGAAATTCAGGGACCTTATGAAGAGGTGGCCAAAAGCATTAATGACGATGCTTTTAAAACGAGAGACATGAAATTGAAATCTAAAAATGCGGTGAAAATCGGAGAGTTTGACGGCGTTCTTGCGGAGGTTGATCACACTGTAAATGAACAGGTTTACTCCAAGGATATTCTCATTTACGGAAACAGTGAATCGAGCACTCTTATCAACGGAATTTTCCCTAAAGATTCGTTGCAGACAGGGCGCGGTATCAGACAAAGCATTTTAACAACAGTTGTTGATCAGCAATTAATTTCCGATCCGAGAGCAGCACTGGTTTATAGCATAAGTGAAAGTGCAGGCGGTTTAAAATTCCATTCTGTGATGGGAAATGGGATGCTGTTTAACAGAGATTTAAAAACACCGACCAAAAGTGCTGATAGAGCGACTTTAATTACGGACCGTTCCTACGCAAAAATGGAAATAAAAGACAAAAAACTGTTCTGTATTTCCCGCATAAAGAAATATCCTGAGGATTTCTCCATGATACCGGCGAAAGGACTGAAGGAAATAAAAATTGATGGATTAAGCGGTTACGAACTTTATGCGAAAAACAATGATCAGGAAGATCAGGAACTGTATCAGGTCATTTTATTTGAAGAAGACGGCGGTTATTATCTCTTTGTAGGAACTTATGCAAAGGGAAGCAAACAGGCTGAAGAGGATATCCGCAATGTGATCAGGACATTCAAACGTAAACCGGCAATCTAAAAAACAGTAAATGAATAGTTCAGTACCGGCGAACAATAAAATAGAAATTCATCAGGGCGATATCACAAAATTCGAAGCGGATGCTATTGTAAATGCCGCAAATACGTCGCTTTTAGGCGGTGGAGGTGTGGATGGTGCAATTCATCGTGCCGGCGGTGCAGAGATTCTGGACGAATGCATAAAAATTGTGGCAAAACAGGGAGGCTGCAAAGTCGGCGAAGCAGTGATCACGACAGCCGGAAAACTGCCTGCAAAATTCGTAATTCATGCGGTTGGTCCGGTCTGGAACGGAGGAAATAATAACGAAGCTGAAAAACTGAAAAACTGCTACATCAATTCGCTTCAGCTTGCCGTGGAAAACAATTGCAGCACCGTTGCATTTCCTGCGATCAGCACCGGAGTTTACCGGTTTCCGAAAGAAAAGGCTGCAAAAATTGCGGTTCAAACCATTTCAGAATTCCTTGCGGGGAACGGCGAAATTGAAAAAGTTACGCTGGTGAGTTTCGATGATGAAAGCCACCATATTCTCAGAGCCGAACTTGAACGGCATTAAAATTTTCCAGAATCGCGCTGAAATGCAAAGAATCCTTGTCATCATTATATTTTCGATTATTTCCTGCGGACAATCTTATCAGGGAAAAACCGAAATAAATCATCAGAAATCTGCAACTGCAACATTACCGGCAGTCGGAGAAAAGATTCAGGGAGATTTTAACGGTGACGGAATTCCCGAGGTGGCAGAATCTGTGAAAATCGGCGAACGATACGGAAATCCTGTCGAAGACGGAACGCCCGACGAATATGAGATCCGGTTTTCGGCAAAAAATATGAAACCTTTGAAAGCGGGATGCTGCGAAATCCGGTTGATCAATGAAGGCGATCTGAATAACGACGGAGCCGATGATATCTCTGTTTTTCAGGCTCCAATGAATGGCTGTACTTATTCGATGACTGCCTGGACTTTTAAAAGCGGAATCTGGCAGAAAATTGTAGAGACTTGCCTGATTCCTACAGGCTGTGATCCGTTTGATGATGAAGAAGTTCAGAAGAGAATCCGGAAAGAGAATAATGCCGTTTACTTCTATGAAACAGATGCTAATGACGAAAACGGAAAACTGATCCGGAAAAAAGCAAATCTGTAAATTAGTTCAGCAGAAATACAGGGTTATTATGTTTCCTTTCTTTCCTAAATCTGAGATATCATTTCCGCTATGAAATTCATTGAAAAATACTGGATTCTTATTGTCGTAGTGTTCGCTGTTTTTGCCTATGTGAAGATAGAACTCAGTTTCCTGCTGCTTTCGTCGATAATATTTTATATTGCGTTTGATCATTTGAAAGGGATTAATAATCTGGAAAAGAATGGAGTGCGGACAATAGGAACGGTGGTCGGCAAAAACCGGGATAGGTATGGTTATCAGTCGCCGGTTATCAGGTTTATATGTATGAACGGAAATGTAATCGAGAAAGAACCGTTTTATTACGCGGCAAGCGACATCAATAAATTTCAGAATTTCAAAAACGTAATGGGAAAAGAGTTCACATTGCTCTATGATAAAAACCATCCGGAAAAATTTGTCATTGCCGAACAGTTATTTCTAAACCGCCTTGCCACGCGTTTTATGATTTTTATCTCCCTGTTGTTTTTTATTGTTGCCGTATTGAGTCTTGCCGGAGTAACTGCATTGAATGACGCGTCACAAAGCTGAATTCAGCCTCTGCTACAATGCAGAATCTTTGAATATCAATACCTTGTAAATGCTGTGTGTTAAAATATGGCTGTCTGCTTTGAAAAATTCTATAAATTAGAAGAGAATCACAAAAACCAATAAAATGGAACAGATTACAACAGCAACCGCAGATTACTTGCTAAATGCAAAAGAGGAGATTCAGCAGATTTTATTCGTTCCTGATGCAGCCAATCCTCAATGGAATGACAGTCAGGAAATTATTGCGCTGGCAGACAGGCAGATTTTGCAGCCGGCGCGAACTCTTCCGGGCGAAAAAATTCTGGCTTTTATCGGTGTTCATGCAAAGACTGCTCTTACCGGAAGCAGAGACAGTATCGGTTTTTTAGTTACCGCCTTTCGCGTGCTTACACAAACAGATTTCTCAGTAATTGGTACTGCGAAACCTGCGCAGATTGACGTTTTTACCCGCAACACAAACGCCGATGAAATCAGCACCAGGTTGTGGAACGATTTTACAGCCAGGAACACTCTGTCAATTCCAGAGGAACAGCTTAATGCTATGGAAGAAGCGTTGCGAAACGTAATCACAATTGCGCTGCCGAAACTGCAACAGCAAAATAATCTTCCGGAAGAATCAGCGAAAACTTCGGATATCCGTACAAGAATCACAGAACTTGGTTTGCAGGGAACGCTGAAAAGTTATGCGGAAAATGAGAAGAAACTCCGGGCATTCGCCGAAAAATATAAGGTTGCGGATTTAATGTACGGAATTGTGGATAAACCGTTGTTCGGCGGCGTTTACGGTCTGGTTATTTCTCAAAACGGAATTATCAGCAGAGATTTGATGGAGGACAGCGTGACAACAACCTGGGCTGAAATGAAAGAAAATCCCGCATCGGTCGGACCAAAGAAAGATGTGATTCAGAGCGGTGACAAGCAGCATGTTGTGCCGTCGCATCATGCAGATATGGTCTCAAATCTTATTATTTTGCTGAACGAAATTGCGAATCAGCAGGTTTCGTTGTCATGATAACAATATCGAGCTAGGAATATATTACTTTAAACTTTCACTTAAATAGCAATAATTTTCGTAAACTAATTGATATTTGGCACAGAATTTTGTATTATTGTGCTACAAATACGTAACAGATATGAAAAAGTTCTTAAAAGATCTCGTTACACATTTGATGAAAAAAAGATAATTTCAATAACGATACAGACCGGTTTGCAAAAGACCGGTCTGTTTTTTTTAATATTTTCCTGATAAATAGCGATAGGCTTTCAGGTATTTGTTCAGCCTTTTTGCGTCCTTCTCAGAAATAGGGCGTGTAAATCTGCGGAGATCCATATTATCGGTCAGGTCATTCAGTTTAACGGCAACCGAGAGCGGAGATTTTTCCGTTCTTTTTACGAAGTCATCATAATTTTCATCATCACTGAGTTTTGTAACGCATTTTACGGCAAATACAATGTATTCGGGAAATCCCTGTGAACGCAGGTAGTCGAAATCATATTCCGGGCAGTCTTCCACAACATCATGAAGCGCACCTACAATTTTTTCATCAAGCGTTTTTCCAAGGTTTGAAACGCGCAGCACGTGTCCGATGTAAGGCGCGCCGTAACGGTCGGTTTGTCCTGCATGTGCGATATCTGCAATCTGTATGGCTTTATTCAGCTGTTCTTCCTTTGTCATTCCTGTATTTAGATTTGCATATTGAGTTCTTCAATTTTTTTGCCGTCGCCTACGACGAACACGATGTCATCAGTTAATAAGATTTCCGTTGATTCCGGATTCAGAATTCTGTTTTCGCCACGTCTGATCGCTACAACAAGTCCGACGGTGCGCTCCCGGATTCCGGATTCACGTATGCTCTTACCGTTCGCAGCGGATTTGGAATTGATGAGAATTTTGCCGAGTTTTATTTCTGAACGGTCTGCTTCGCTCACGAGTTCCACCGCATCGAAAACCGGCTTGAATTTCTGAAACTGCTCATCTGTTGCAATAATTCCCACTTTATCATTCGGATGCAGTACTTCAAAACGCGACGGACTGTGAATCAGTTTTTCGCCGCGCTGAATATATCCGATGTTGATGCCGTATTGTTCGCGCCACTGCAAACGCAGCAGTTCTTCGCCAATATAAGGCGCATTCGGGTTTACTTCCATTTCGACGATGTGAACATCCCAGGCTGCCAGTTTTGAAGAAATTTCCGGATTGTTTTGCGGAAGTCCTGAATTTCTAAGATATTCTTCCTGCTGAATTTCGCGGCTGTTGAGGTTGGTAACAAACCGTTCTTCAATCATGTTGTAGAGGCTTTTCAGTTTCGCCGAAAAAACGAAAATCAGAAGCACCACAATCGGAATTGTAATGAAGAATGAAATCTGTGTGGAAGCAAAACGATCGAGAAAAAATCCTAAAATAAGCACACCCAGAACAACACGTACAATGTCAAACATCAGCAGCGGTCCCAGATTGTATTTTGCTTTTCCCCAAAGTTCATAAAATGCGGTAATATTCGGCTTTCTCACCATAAATGCCCACAAAAAAGGAAAAATCAGAATAATTGGCACTACATTTCCGATCACATTTTTTACGGCATTATTGTCGATCTGGTTGTTAATGAGAGGTATTAGAAAATTGGAGCAGAGCAGATAAATCGCCATAATCAGAATGCCGTTAATCACCATAATTTTGGAATAACCCTGCAGAAGCGTTCTCCAGCTGTTTTCTGCCTGTATGCTTTGTGTATTGGAAGAATATGCATTAATGCGGTCCAGTATTTTTTCCGGAATTACTTTTTCGAGCCAGTTATAAAGCGGTTCGGAGAGTTTGATCAGGTAAGGTGTTGTAAATGTGGTTATGGCGGAAACTCCAACTGCAACCGGAAACAGGAAATCTGAAATGACGCCGAGAGACATACCCAGCGTTGCAACAATGAAGGCGAATTCCCCAATTTGCGCCATACTCATTCCCACCTGAACCGACTGTTTTAAAGGCTGCCCGGAAATCAAAGCTCCAAGTGCCGAACTGAACATTTTTCCAAATAATGTAAGAAAGGTAACCACAAGAATCGGAACTGCGTACGTAACCATTGCCTGCGGATCAATCATCATACCGATCGACACGAAAAAGATCGCGGCAAAAAGGTCCTTTACAGATTTCAGCACATGTTCCACTTTTTCCGCAACAGTGGTTTCCGCAATCAGTGATCCCATTACAAAAGCGCCAAGTTCTGCAGAAAAACCGACATTCACCGCCAGAAGAACCATTCCAAGACAAAGTCCGATAGACAGAATCAGCAGAATTTCATCATCCACCAGCGATTTAATTTTTCGAAGAAAAGTCGGCAGCAGATAAATTCCCAATAGAAACCAAAGAACCAGGAAAAACAACAGTTTCGCTACGGTAAACAGGATGTCGGCTCCGTCAACGGTTTTTGTTACGGCAATTGTGGAAAGCAAAACCATCAGAAGGATTACGACAATATCTTCCACAACGAGAACGCCGAAAACCGTTTTTGCAAAATTCTTGGTTTTTACGCCGAGTTCATCGAAAGCCCGGATAATAATAGTGGTACTGGAACTTGCGAGCATTCCTCCGAGAAACATAGAGTCCATGGTACTCCAGCCCAGCATTTTTCCGGTAAAATATCCGGCAAGCGTAATGAATATGATTTCGACGAATGCCGTGATGGAGGCGGATCCGCCGACATTCATCAGTTTTTTGAAACTGAATTCAAGACCGAGTGAAAAGAGCAGGAAAATAACCCCGATTTCGGCGAGTGTCTCCACGTTTTGGGAATCCAGGACGGAAGGAAACAGATTGAAATTCTGACCCACAATAAATCCCGCAATAATATAACCCAATACGAGAGGCTGCTTGATTTTTCTGAAAATCAGAACCACAGCAGCAGCAACCATGAGAATTAATGCAAGATCGACGATCAGATCGGGTAGGTGATGCTCCATAAAGTCATTTGCCCAAAAATACTAAAATCGCCGAGCGTCTGCAAGATGAATTGGCTCCAATCGGTTTAAAAAATAATGGGAATCTTTATTTTTCCAGATAGAAATACAGGAATATTCAGTTGAAGTAAAGTTGTCCGAAAAAACTTCGTTTTTTTGAAATCCGCTTCGATAAAACTGCCGGATTATTTCTTGAATATTTTTTCGCGGATTTTTGTTTCTGCAGCTACTGCGTTATTGTCCGGAAATTTGTTCGGAATGCTGATGATTTTATCAGTATCCGGTTTTTTAATAAGCATGGTGTACTGCTCCGGATTTTCAGTTTTTTTGTTGAGAATTTTATAAAGCGTACCGGAATCAGAACGCACACTGTTCGCCTGCGATTTTAGCTGTTCGAACAGTTTCGGATCAGCTTTTTGAATTTTCAGTGAATCATTCAGTCTTTCTCTGAATTTGTGCAGCGGTTCCTGTTGGGAAAACACCAATCCTGAAAATAATATCATCGAAAAAGTCAGGACTTTCATTTTTTTATTTTTGTAAAGGTAAAAAAAACGCTCCGAAATAATCCGGAGCGTTCAAAATCAAATATCAAAATCAATTAATATGTTCCTTTTGTCACGTAATGAGCAGCAATTTTTTCAGTCAGCGCCACAACATTTGGTGTGTTTGTGTATTTAGTGAATCTTCTTAAACCGGAAAGCATCATTCTCTGCTCGTCGCCTTCTGCGAAAGAAACAATTCCTTCTTTTGCTGCAGTGATGATTGCGTCAACTGCTTTATAAAGGTTCAGCTGAGCCATTGCAGCTTCGACAGAATCCTGAGCGAAATGTTTTTCAGCTCTCAGAATTGCAGATTCTGCCATGTAAATCTGGTTCAGAATTTCAGAAGCGTTCAGCAACAGATGCTGCTGTTTCTCGATTTCCATCATGTATTTCTGAAGCGCTGCTCCGGAAACCATTAAGAACACTTTTTTCAGATTAGCCAGAATTGCTTTTTCTTCAGACATATATTCAGAATAATCAGGAACTTCGAATGAAGGAATTCCCATCAGTTCTTTAGAAATCGCCATTGCCGGAGAAAGCAAATCCAGTTTACCCTGCATTGCACGCTTAATTAACATTCCAACCGCCAAAAGTCTGTTGATTTCGTTGGTTCCTTCGTAAATTCTACCGATTCTTGCGTCTCTCCAAGCTGCTTCCATTGGCGCATCTGCAGAGAATCCCATTCCACCGTACACCTGAATTCCTTCGTCAGCCGTTTTTTGGGTAAGGTCTGAAACATACACTTTCAGGATTGAACATTCTACTGCGAATTCTTCAACGCCTTTCAGTTCAGCTTCCTGATGGTTCATTCCACCTGCAACAAGTTCCGCAATTTTATCTTCAACATCTTTTGCTCCACGGTAAGAACCTGCTTCAGAAACGAAAATTCCGGTTGCCATTTCAGCAATTTTTTTACGGATAGCTCCGAAAGTTGAGATTGCAACACCAAACTGTTTTCTTTCGTTGGCGTACTGAATAGAGTAGTTGGTAATTCTTCTCTGTCCGTCAAGGTTTGCAGCAGCCAGTTTAATTCTACCCACATTCAGTGCGTTCAAAGCGATTTTGAAACCGTTGTTTCTTTCTCCCAAAAGATTTTCAACAGGAACTTTCATATCGTTGAAGAAAACCTGACGCGTAGAAGAAGAACGGATTCCGAGTTTGTGCTCTTCCTCACCAAATGTCATTGATTCAGGGTTTTCAAGCTCACTTCTGTTTACTACGAAACCTGTGATGTTTTTATCGTCATCAATTTTTGCGAAGAACGTGAAAGTATCGGCAAAACCTGCGTTGGAAATCCACATTTTCTGTCCGTTGATGATGTAATGTTTTCCGTCTTCAGACAATCTTGCTTTGGTTTTTCCGGAGTTTGCATCAGAACCTGCATCAGGCTCAGTCAAACAATATGCTCCGAATTTTTCACCTGTTGCCAAAGCCGGAAGATATTTCTGCTTTTGCTCTTCAGTACCGTAAAGCAGGATAGGAAGCGTTCCGATTCCTGTGTGAGCACCATAAGCTGTTGCCAAAGATCCATTTGCACCGGAAGCGATGTCGCAAGCCAACATTGTGGTTACGAATCCCATTCCCAATCCGCCGTATTCTTCAGGAACTGCAACGCCCAAAACGCCCATTTCACCAAGTTTACGCATACTTTCTTCAGTAAGTGCGTAATCTTTGTTTTCGAAACGTTCGTTGTGTGGAATTACTTCTCTGTCGATGAATTCGCGGATAGAATCGCGAAGCATTTTCTGCTCTTCAGTAAGTTCTTCCAAAGAGAAGATATCTGCAGCAGGAGTTTCAGTGATCAGGAAATCCCCGCCGATTAATGATTTTTTTGTTGTTGTATCTGACATGATTTTAAATTTTTTAGATTAAAGAATAAAGAGAAAAGAAAAAAGACTTTAATTCAATGTTTTTTTGAAACCTGAAATCATTTTTTGCAATTCAATTATTGTATTTTCAATATTATTTGAGTGTTCTTCATCAATAAATTTTCTGTCTTTTGCTATTAGAATTTGAGTTTGAAGTTCAAAGAGAGAACCCAGACTGATTTCCAAAAAACGGTTGAAATCTTTGTTTGAAGTTCTGCTTGAACCTTCTGCAATATTTGAAGGAACTGAAACTGCACATCTTCTAATTTGTGATTTCAAACCAAATTCTTCCGATTTCGGAAAAATTTCAGTTTCTGCATAAATATCTGAAGCCAATATCATCGCCATTTTCCAAATATTCAGATTTTTGAAATTATGCTTCATAATTCAGTCTTTTCTCTTTCTTCTTTCTTCTTTTCTCTTTACAAAAGTTCAAAAATTGACGCTGCTCCTTGTCCCGTTCCTACACACATCGTTACCATTCCGTATTTGTTGCCGCGCTTTCTCATTTCATCAAGAAGCTGAACAGTGAGTTTAGTTCCGGTACATCCAAGTGGGTGACCCAAAGCGATTGCGCCTCCGTTGACGTTTACGATATCTGTGTTAAGATTTAATTCTTTCTGAATTGCAACTGATTGTGATGCGAAAGCTTCGTTCAGCTCGATCAAATCAATGTCTTTCAGTTCCAAACCTGCTTGTTTCAAAGCTTTTGGAATTGCGTAAACCGGACCCATTCCCATAATTCTTGGCTCCAAACCTGCTGCAGCGTAAGCCGCTAATCTTGCTTGAGGTTCAAGACCTAATTCCTTCACCATTTCTTCAGACATTACCACTACGAAAGCAGCACCGTCACTCATTTGTGATGAATTTCCTGCTGTTACAGAACCTCCGTTTGCGAAAACCGGACGAAGTTTTGCCAAACCTTCCAGTGAAGTGTCTTTTCTTGGACCTTCATCTACAGAGAAATCGAATTTCTTAGTCTGCATTTTTTGCTTTTCATCAAGGAAATTATATTCAACCGGAATCGGAACAATCTGGTTGGCGAATCTTCCTTCTTCATTGGCTTTCAACGCTTTCATGTGAGAGTTGAATGCAAATTCATCCTGCTCTTCACGCGAAATTTTGTACTGATTTGCTACTGCTTCAGCGGTGTAACCCATTCCCCAATAATAATCCGGATTGGATTTTGCGATATCGGTTTCAGGAACCGGCTTGTAACCACCCATCGGAATGTAACTCATGGATTCTGTTCCACCTGCGATGATGCAATCTGCCATTCCTGCCTGAATTTTTGCAGAAGCAATTGCTATCGCTTCAGAACCGGATGCACAATATCTGTTTACCGTAACTCCCGGAACTTTGTCAGTATTCAATCCCATCAAAGAGATTAAACGTGCAACATTCAGTCCCTGTTCTGCTTCAGGCATTGCGTTGCCAACGATTAAATCGTCGATTCTGTTTTTATCCAACTGCGGCAAATCGGCCATCAGTTTTTCAATGACAGTTGCTGCCATTACATCGGGACGCGTGAAGCGAAGGGAACCTTTCGGCGCTTTTCCTACCGCCGTTCTGTATCCTTTAACTATATATGCTTGTTTCATAATTCTTGATATTTTTTGTTTTAAAGTGAGCCTCTTAGAGGCGAACTATTAATAGCTGAAAAAATGCGATTTTGCGGAGCTCCGTAGGAGCGACCCGTTAATCTTCTACCCAATCAAAAACGTATTTTGAATCATATTTAATTTCAAATTTTTGAAGCAATTCCAAATATTCTTCCTTAAAAGATTTCTTTCTGTGATGATCTTCTTGATTATTGATGTATTTTACTACAGCATCTACGCTGCTTTTAGAGTAAGAAAAGGCGCCGTATCCTTCCTGCCAGTTGAACTTTCCTCTGATCAATCCATGGTCATTAATGAATTTTGATGATCCCGCCTTAATATCTCTAACTAAGTCTGATACGGAGATGTTCGGATTCATACTAACCAAAATGTGAACATGATCAGGCATTGCGAAAACAGCATACATTTTTTGTTTTCGATTGGAAACAATTCCAGTAATATATTTATGCAGTTTTTCTCTGACTTCAGGTGAAA
This sequence comes from Bacteroidota bacterium, assembly GCA_023460855.1. GTDB lineage: Bacteria > Bacteroidota > Bacteroidia > Flavobacteriales > Weeksellaceae > JAEWOS01. The sequence goes on from JAEWOS010000006.1 coordinate 120,817, forward strand.
TCAAATTTTGTCTTCCTTTGACTGCAAAGACAATTTGTATAAATAAATTGGTATAAGTGTTTGCCATTTTCTATTACCTGTTATTGAGAGGCCGCTCCTACGGAGCTTTACAGATATCAATAATTCTGCTATTATCGGTTCGCTCCTATGGAGCGTATCTTAATTCCTCAACGGCTTACCTTTCTGCAGCATGTACTGAATTCTTTCAAGAGATTTTCTTTCACCACAAAGCTGTAGGAACGTTTCTCTTTCCAGATTCAATAAGTACTGTTCTGTTACCAAAGTCGGCTCGGAAAGATTTCCACCTACCATTACATAACCCAGTTTGTCCGCGATTTTCTTGTCGTGTTCAGAAATGTAATTTCCGGCCAACATTTGATCGGTTCCTACGTAGAACATTCCCAGAGCATCTTTACCAAGAACGGTAACTTTTTGCTCAATAGGTTGAGTGTAACCCTGTTCTGCAAGTAGTTTTGCAACTTTCTTCGCTTCTGCAATCTGACGGTTTTTATCTACGACAACAATGTCTTTGTGCTGCTCTAAAATTCCCATATCATACGCTTCATAAGCGGAAGTTGCCACTTTACCCATCGCAATATTCATGAAAGTATCGCGAAGACGGTTGGTTTTTACGTCATCTTTTTCGAATTCACGTGAAGTTCTCAACGTCAGTTCTTTTGTTCCGCCACCGCCAGGAATTACACCAACTCCGGTTTCAACCAGTCCGATATACGTTTCTGCTGCTGCGACAACTCTGTCTGCATGCATCGTCATTTCGCAACCACCACCTAAAGTCATTCCGTGCGGCGCAACAACTACAGGAACAGAAGAGTAACGAACTCTCATCATTGATTTCTGGAAATAAGCAATCGCCATATTCAGATCGTCCCAATCCTGCTCAATCGCCATCATCAGAATCATCGCCAAGTTAGCTCCAACAGAAAAATTAGTTCCCTGATTTCCGATCACCAAAGCGTCGTATTCTTTTTCAGCTAAGTCGATGGCACGGTTCAGTCCGTCCAGAACTTCGCCACCCAAAGAATTCATTTTGGAACGGATTTCAAAGTTGATAACACCATCGCCCAAATCCTGAATTGCAGAACCTGAATTGCTCCAAAGCGTTTTGTCTTTTCTGATATTGTCAAGAATGATAAATGCTTCCTGACCTGGAATATTTTCGTAGCTTGTTTTAGTTTGATTGAAGAAAATTTTGTGACCGTTTTCGTTCACTTTGTAGAAAGATTCTACATTTTTCACCCAATCAGAAACTTCGTAACCGGCTTCTTTCGCTAATTCAATACCTTTCTGAACACCAATTGCATCCCAAATTTCAAACGGACCGTTTTCCCAACCGAAACCTGCACGCATTGCATCGTCGATTTTATAAACTTCGTCGGAAATTTCAGGAACTTTGTGTGAAACGTACGCGAACAATGCACCGAAAGATTTTCTGTATAGTTCTCCGGCTTTATCTTTTCCACCAATCAAAACTTTGAAACGGTCAATTGGTTTATCGATATTTTTCGTCAGCTCAAGAGTAGGGAAGTTGGATTTACCCTGAAGTTCGTACTCCATTGTATCCAGGTTCAGACCTTGGATTTCCGATTTTCCTTCAGCGTTTTTAACCTTTTTATAGAATCCCTGTTCTGTTTTTGAACCGAGCCAATTGTTGTCAACCATTTTCTGGATGTAATCCGGCAGTTCAAAAACACTGTTGAAATTGTTGGCTTCAGCGCCGCTTCCGTGAACACCTTTTGCCACGTGAACTAACGTATCCAAACCAACAACATCAGCGGTTCTAAACGTTGCAGATTTTGGACGGCCAATAACCGGACCGGTCAGTTTATCAATATCAGTAACATTTAAACCAAGACCTTTTACTTCGTGAAGCAGATTCATCATGGAGAAAACTCCGATTCTGTTTGCGATAAAAGCAGGAGTATCTTTTGCTAAAACGGTGGTTTTACCCAACATTTTCGCACCGTAATCCATATAGAATTTTACAATTTCAGGATCGGTTTCTTTGGTTGGAATTACTTCCAGAAGCGGTAAATATCTTACCGGATTGAAGAAGTGCGTTCCTGCGAAATACTTTTTGAAATCGTCGCTTCTGCCTTCCACGAGCATGTTGATCGGAATTCCGGAAGTGTTGGAAGAAACCAAAGTTCCCGGTTTTCTGAACTGCTCAATTTTTTCATAAACTGATTTCTTGATGTCGAGTCTTTCAACCACAACTTCAATAATCCAGTCAGTGTTTTTGATTTTCGGAAGATCGTCATCAAAGTTTCCAACCGTAATTCTGTCTGCAAATTTCTGCGAGTAAAGCAGGGCAGGACTTGATTTTTTCAGTTTCAGAAAATTCTCATTCGCAATGCGGTTTCTCACCACTTTGTCGTCTTTGGTAAGACCTTTTTTCTGTTCCGCTTCAGTAAGTTCAAAAGGAACAATGTCGAGCAAAAGAACTTCAACGCCGATGTTTGCAAAGTGCGCCGCAATTCCGCTTCCCATAATTCCTGAACCAAGAACGGTAACGTGTTTAATACGTCTTTTCATTTATTTTTCGATTTGTTTGCTTATTTCCGGTTATGAAGTCCTGTTTTTCTTGTTCAGTTCTACGGCTGTTTTCAGGATGCAATCCATCACTTCCGTAAAAATTTCAAGTTTCTCATTGCTTAATTTCTCGGCAACCGTCTTATTAAAATTCACGACCACATCTTTGGAAATTTCGCGGTGTTGTTGGCCTTTTTCGGTCAGTTTAATAATTACTTCGCGTTTGTCTGCCGTAGTTTTTTCCTTGTATATATAACCGTTATCTTCCAGAAGTTTGATAATTCTGGTTAATGATGTCGGTTCAATCGCCATTTTTGGGCCCAGATTGGTACTGCGCGTGCCGTCTTTCGGATCGATTTTCAGCAGCGTTAAAGCCTGTACTGCGGTGCTGTCATATTCTGAAGCCATTTCCGAGTACATCTTGGAAACTGCGAGCCAGGTTGATTTAAGAATCAGGTCAATTTCAATTTTGTCTTTGCTAGTTTTTTCCATTGTTTTTGTTAGAAAATGTGTATATCCAAAAATATAAAATATTATGCATGCATAGTATATTTTGAATGTTAAATATTTTATAACATTGAATATCAAGAATTTAAAATTTATGAATCGCATAATACTATGCATGCATAGTAATTATAAAAGACGCCTGAAATGCCGATTTAGCGGGGTTTTGCGAGAATGTGAAGAATTTCCTCAAAATTTCCTGCCTTTTCCTGATTTTTAACATCTGAAATCTCCCAGAATCCTTCCAAAAATGTAAACTGAAGGTTTCCGAGGTCTTCTCTGAAGTTTTTTTGCAGCAGCGAAAAAAGCAGTTCTTTCTGTAAATCCGGAGCGTTAATCCGGGGCGGAACAAACTCAGGATGTATATTAAAAAGACGCGGAAGAGAAAGTTCTTGATGTTGTGAAATGATATCTTCCGCAATACCTGCATACAGTTTCTGTTCCTTGATGAACCAGATTTTGTCCGCAAATTCTTTTGCCAGACGCCAGTCGTGCGAGGAATAGAGAATCAGCTTACCGAAATCTTCAGCAAGTGCGCGAAGCAGTTTCAGGATAACGATTTTATTTTCTTCATCGAGATGTGCAGTCGGTTCATCCAGAATAATGAAAGGAGAATTCTGAGCCAGTGCACGTCCGATAAACGCTTTCTGAAGGTTGCCGTCAGAAAGTTTATTTACGCTGAAATCTTTGTATTGCGCTAAACCAAGAGAATCTACAATATCAGATACTTCTTTTTTGTCAATTTCAGATAATTCGAAATAATAAGGATAGTGAATATATTTTCCGAGTGAAATTAAGTCGGTTACCGTAAAATGTGATGGAAGCGTAGACTTGGAAAAAACCACCGCTGTCTGCGCGGCGATCTCTTTGCCTGAAAGGTTGCGGATTTTCTTGCCATTCAGCAGGATATTACCATGCAGCAACGGAATCTGATTCAGTATGCTTTTGATCAAAGTTGTCTTTCCGACACCGTTATTACCGATCAAAAGACACACTTCACCAACATCCAGAGAAGTATTAACTCCTTTAATTAAAGGTGTTTTGTACCCGATTTCCGTATCATTTAATTCTAAAAACAACTTTACAATGTTTAATTCTTGCCATTAAAAAGCATTGTTAAAATTACAGGAATTCCAAACAGGGAAGTAATCACATTCAGCGGAAATTGCGTCATCTCAGAAACTGTTGAAAAAAGAATCATAATGAGTATTCCCAAAATCATATTCAGAATCCATTGCTGCCAGAGTTTTGCAGGATTGTAAATCATTCTGCAGAAATGCGGAACTACAATTCCTATAAACAAAACCGGGCCTAAGAATGCCGTAACAGAAGCTGACAAGAGAGAAGAAGCGATGATGATCAGATATTTCAGAACATTAAGATTCACTCCCAGACTTTGTGCATATGCGGTTCCGAGACTGTTTCCTATTAATGGTTTTATCGACCGGAAGCTTAGAAAAGTACCAACGAAGACGATCACGGACAGTATTGTAATCTGATTTCCGGTTACTGAATTATTGGCTCCAAAACTCCATAAAATGTAATTTTTTAAACTCTGGTTATCTGCGTAAAACTGCAGAATTGAAACGATCGCTCCTGCGAGTGCTGAAATAAGAAATCCGAAAATAATCAGAAAAGATTTGTCCTGAAAACGGTTCGAAAATGCCAGCAAAATCAACATCAGTAAAATGCTTCCTGCAATTGCGGAAAAGCTTAGAAAACTGTTCTGCAGAAATTCAGGAAAAGAAATATCCTGAGCGAGAAAAATGTAAAAAGCAACGCTTAAACTGGCCACAGAAGTAATACCCAGAACAGAAGGACCGGCCAAAGGATTCTGAAAATATTCCTGCAGCAGAAAGCCCGATGTCGGGATGGAAATACCTGCCAGAAGCATTACCAACACGCGGTTGATGCGCAGTTCAGCAATTTGCGAATTTGCTGTTGCTGTAAAAAAATCCTGAAAAGAGAGATGCAGGAATCCGGTATTCAGGTTAAGCCAGATCAAAGCCAGTGCTGTTAACCCGAGCAGCAGACAAAGGCTCTGAAAACTGATCCTGATTTTAGTCAACTCGTGCAGCAGTATTGGTGCTGTCCGCAATCACAGTTTCACCGGTTTGTGGTGCAGCAGAAATAAAATTTGCAATTTTTCGGTCGAGTTCACTTTTGGTCATCATTCCAATTGTTTCATCCACCTGTGCTCCTTTACGGATATGTGTGTACGGAATTGAGCTGCCATCCCATTCACTGAAATTCTGAGTAAAATATTTAGGCGAAAGTGCGAGCGCATCGAGCAAAATAATATTTTTTGTGAGTCTTTGCGTTTCTGCAAATTCTTTCACTTTCGTTGGCCAGTCCTCTTTATCGTCTACACTCACGAATGTAAATTTCACAGGCTGGTTGTGAAGTTCAGTCATTTTTTCCTTGAAATGTGGAATCTCTCTCATGCATGGTCCGCACCAGGTTGCAAAAAAATTGGTAACGTACAGCGTGTCATTCTGTTTTTCAGAAAGCAGATCTGCAAGTCTTTCTGCGGAATATTCTGTTCCGGCAAAAACCGGTGCCGGTTCATTGGTTTCCGGAACAGTAATACTGTCTGAGCTGAAATCTGTTTCAGTTACTGCTTCTTTCTTGTTGCACGAAAGCAAAGTGGCTGCAACAGTGAGTATCATGAGGAAATTCTTCATAAAATTTTCTTATTTTTGAATGGTTTATGGATCAACACAATGCCTTATCTAGGCAATACATCTTTCACAGTCTAAAAGTAAAAAAAATGCAACAGCTTACCAAAACAAGCTTTGCATTACAGTTTGAGGTGCCTTCTTCATTGCGCGAAAAATTTATTTTCGAAGCTGGCCAGTATGTAGGTCTCCGGTTTATACATGAAGGCAGGCAAGTTATCAACGATTATTCTTTCACTTCAGCGCCTCATGAAGGAACACTCGAGATTGCTGTACGTTTTCATCCGGATTTCGGAAGCAGCAAAAGCCTCAGTGAAATCTGCAGCACGGGCAGTTTTCTGGAAGTATCGGAACCAAAAGGCAGATTTACGCTCGTGACAAAACCCCATGAATTCCGCACCATTGTAGGATTTGCTGCCGGCATTGGAATTACCCCGATTTTCAGCCACATCAAAAACCTCTTATTCACTGAACCAAGAACACGCATTTTTTTGTTTTACGGAAATAAAAATCCTTCAGAAACGGTATTCCGCAAGGAACTCGATCAGCTGGCTCTGGATTCGGGAGGCCGCTTTCAGATTCATTATTTCTTCACACAGGATGAATCAGTTAAAGGATTTTTTGCAGGAAGAATAGACCTTCATAAAGTAAAACTCATCATCAATCAGATTCTTAATTATGATGATACCGATGAAGAAAGCACCATCTGGGATGCTGTAGATGAAGTGCTGATTTGCGGCAGCGGCCCGTTCATTAAAGAATTAGCAAACGCCAGTTTTGAAAACGGAATTCCGAAAAGAAATATTCATTTCGAACTTTTTGAGGAATTTAACGAAGATATTTATCCGATGGAAGTGGAGTTTCCGCTGATTGAAAATGTAACTGTAAAATACGTATTGGACGGATCAGATTACACCACGGTTCTGGAAAATAATTCCGCAAAAATCCTTCAGAGCCTTTTGGAGTTGGGAATGCCGGTTCCGTTTTCGTGCAAATCGGGAATATGCGGAAGCTGCATCTGCACTTTGAAAAAAGGCGATGTAGAATTGCTCGAAAATGAATATTTGACGGAATCTGAAGAACGTTCAGGGAAAATACTTGCCTGCATGAGTTTCGCACTCGACAAAAATATTGAACTCGATTTCGACGAATGAAGAAACTGCTGGACATTATGAAGTTTTTTTTTGGCTCCGTAGAAATGGGAATACTGCTTATTTTGCTCGCCAATATGTGGGTTTATTCCGTTACCGATGGCCGTACATTCAGAAAAATTTCTAAAATTCCGCCACGGGAAACTGCTCTTGTGCTTGGAACTTCACCAAAAACGATGTCCGGAACTGCGAACCCGTATTTCATCAAAAGAATGGATGCCGCAGCATTGCTTTTCCACCACGGAAAAGTGCGGAAAATAATTGTTAGTGGCGAAAAAAGCAGGGGATATGATGAACCTGCAGCCATGAAAAATTTTCTGATTTATCAGGGAGGTGTTCCGGAAGAAATCATCATTGAAGATCCGGAAGGTTTTAATACACACAGCAGTATCATCCGCGCAAAACAGATTTATAAACAGAAAGAAATAATAATTGTTTCACAGGGATTCCATAATCTTCGCGCGCTTTTTTTTGCCAGAAATAATTCTTTGAATGCTTTGGGTTTTGATGCGCAGGATGTAACGAAACCGGAGAGTTTTTACAGAAATCAGTCCCGGGAAATACTGGCAAGAGTTTTAGCAGTAGGATATTTTCTGTTGGGAATTTCACCGGATTAATCAGGAAAATAATAATAATACATAATGAAAAATAAAGTAGCGTATATCACAGGAGGAACTAAGGGAATCGGCTTTGGAATCGCACAGGAAATGCTGAAAAACGGAATCAGGGTAGCCATTTCCGGAAGAAATTTAAAAGATGCTGAAGAAGCGGCCTCCCGTCTTTCGGATGCGGAAAATGTGTTCGCCGTAGAATCTGACGTTCGCGATGCAGAAAGCGAGATAAAGGCTGTTTCCGGAATTATTGAACAATTCGGGCAGCTGGATTATGTGATCGCGAATGCCGGTCTCGGAATTTTTAAAGCCGTTGATGAACTTTCCGCACAGGAATGGAACCAGATGATCGATACCAATCTTACCGGTGTTTTTCATACGATGAAGGCATCACTTCCGGAACTCAAAAAATCAGAAGGATATTTCATCAGTATAGCGAGTCTGGCCGGAACCAATTTTTTCGAAAACGGTTCGGGATATAATGCTTCCAAATTTGGGCTGGTCGGTTTCACGCAGGCTGCGATGATCGATCTGCGGAAGTACGGAATTAAAGTTTCCACCATCATGCCCGGATCCGTTTCTACATATTTTAATGGTAATGAACCTTCGGAAAAAGATGCCTGGAAAATTCAGCCTGAAGATATTGGCGAACTCGTAATCGATCTTATTAAGATGAATCCGAGAACTTTACCGAGCAAAATCGAAGTTCGTCCGTCGAGACCGAAAAGTTCGTAAATCCGTCTGATTTTTAGAACGGATAACCAAGTGCAAAGTTCAGAGTCGGTTTCAGCGGCTGGAATTTGTTCAGGCGCCATCTTTCGTTCACAGGTCTGTTCGGATCGTAAATTTTGTAGGCTAGGTCGATTCTCGCGGTAATGTACGCAACATGAATTCTGAGTCCGACGCCGCTTCCTATTCCGAGCTGTTTGTAAAACTCGCTGAATTTAAACTGGTCGCCAAAACCGTTGTCTTTCAGGCTCCATATATTTCCCATATCGGTAAATACCGCTCCTTCATACATATCTGTGAACGGAATCCGGTATTCGATATTGGTTGTTAATTTTACGTTGTCCATCGCGTAAGCACGGATTCTTTCATCGAGCTGGGAATCTGCAGGTCCCAAACCGCCGAAAACATTCCATGCACGAATATCGAGAGATCCGCCGTTGAAATACGACTTGATATAAGGCATAGTGGTGGAATTGCCATACGGAATTCCGAGTCCGATAAACTGTCTCAACACGAGATTCTGCCTGCCAAAAGAGAAATATTTTCTGACGTCAAAATCAAATTTTACGAACTGCGAATACGGAATGTTGAAGATTTCTTTCCGGTCGCCTTCCATCGCTGTCCGGTTTTCGTTCGTTTTCCCGAGAAGACTGACAATATTGCCTGCCAGTTCAAATTTCCCGCTGAAAAAGAAGGGATTTTCGAATTCCTTTTTACCAATTTCGTTGTAGGTAAAACCATACTGCATCGAAGCTACGAGTACATCCTGAGTCTGCCTGTCGCGGTTCAGCAGCGACTGCCGGAAACTGTTGAAGCCGTCCAGCGTAGAGCCGGACAGTGAATTCACATAATTCTGATCATTGATAATCATCGAAGCGTATTCGTCCAGATCAAGTTGTCCGTTTTGAAACTGCTGATTCAGTGCCGGCGAATAATCCTGGAAAATAAGGTCGCGGTAAATCTGATCACGCGGGAAAAATTCGTAATAGCGATCTTTATTCCCGGTTAAACTGAGCTGTGTATTAAAAAGCGTAAGACGGTGCTGCACCACATCATTTACGTTTGCAAAATAATTGAGACCGGTATTGAACGTCAGCCTGTCCATTCCGATATTTTTCTGATAGGAAGCTCCCAGAATAATAGAGGAAGTGGGAGAGTATCTTTTCGGAATCACTTTATAATAGGAAAACGGCAACAGAAGCCGAGGAAACATCAGTGAAGCCTGTGCGGAAAGTTCGTGCGCGAGCACGCGTTTATTTTCATCTTTTGAACTTCGTATGCTACCGACAATCCACGAAACGCTCGTTGAGAGATTTTCTGCGCCTCCAAAAATATTTCTGCTTAATAAATCCACAGAAGGTGCAGCGGAAAGATTCAGCAGTTGCGAATAATTTGCATCAAAGGCCAGTTTTAAATCATATCTGTTGAGCGGAGAAAGATAATAGGTAACATCGATAATGCTGTCGCTGCCTTTTCTCAATCCTTCCTTGTAGCGGGCAAGGCTGAAGTTATTCATCGCGCTGATGTTCCTCTTGGTCAGATCGAAATTATGCTGATCGTAAACCCTGCCTGGCTGAAGAATTACCGGTCTCCACATGGCTCTTGTCTTAAACCGGTCGTTCTGTTTGAAGAAGGTAATTCCGCGCAGAGAATCCTTTTTTACGTTCAAAGTGTCGGAAAGATCGTCCACGATAAACATCTTGATATTGCCTACAGTTGCCACTTTGTAAGGTGTATTAAGCGTATCCTTTCTTATTTCCATCGTTAGCGGAACCTGCTTTGTGCTCGTTAAGGTATCCGCCGTGAAATAAATTTCATCATTGGCATTGTTGAAGCGGTAATAACCACGGCTTCTCATCAGTTCGGTAACCCGTTTTACCTCGTCTTCCAGAACGGTCTGATCGAGAATGGCTTTGGAACGCACCAGGCTTTTGGAAAGATCTTCCTCATAAATTGCCTTTACGGACGGATACGGAATATCGTAATAATATTCGCTGATCATGGTGGGATCGTTGTTCTCGATATAATAATTGACCTCTGCTTTTTTTGCTGCAGAATCCAGTTTGTGATCGAAATCTACCTCCGCTTCCCAATAACCGCGGTAAGTGAGCGTTTTTTCGATATTATTGGCACTCGTTTCTGATTTTCCCTGATCCAGTATTACCGGAGGTTTACCCAAAGTGTGCAGTACACGTTCTCCCCAAAGACTTTTCCCTACATCTTCATTTTTTCCGTATTTAATTAGCAAAGAATCTCTGAGTCGCTGATCTCTCATTTCGCTCGGATAAGTCATATATTCTGTGAAAAGCGAATCGTATTTCGGATTAGAAAGATTGTAAACCCACAATCCGACAGGGAAAAGAAACAGCGTTTTTTTATTGGGCTTTTGCTGCACAGAAGATTCCACTTCATCTTCGAAAAGTTTTACATCTTCGTAATGAAATTTGTTTTTGGTAAGCAGATACTCACCGTCCGGAACTTTTTTAGTGGTACTGCAGGCGTACAGCAGAAGTATCGCGGTTGCAGAAGCAAATATTATATGGTATTTTTGAAAATATTTTTTCAGATGCTTACGGCTCATAAAGTAAAGCTTATTCAGTCTTTGGACAAAAAGAAATTCAGACAAAAATACAATTTGTTCGTGGTTGAAGGTAACAAAATAATACGTGAACTTCAAGATTCTGATTACCACATCCAAGAAATTTACACTACCGATCCTGAACTTCTGCAAACTTCTGACTTTGAAGTAATCGGCATCAATGACCGGGAACTCAGGAAAATCAGTTTTTTACAGCACCCAAAAGACAGTTTGGCAGTTTGTCAAATCCCTGAAATGCAGCATGATAAAGAATCTGATTTCCAGCTTATTCTGGACGGAATTCAGGATCCCGGAAATCTGGGAACCATCATCAGACTTGCCGACTGGTTTGGGATCGAAAAAATTATCTGTTCAGAAGACACTGCAGATCTTTACAACCCAAAAGTTATTCAGGCAAGCATGGGTTCTTTTCTAAGGGTTCAGGTAGTCTATACGCAGCTTGAAGAATTTATGAAGAATTCTGCAAATACTAATATAGGAACCGATATGGAAGGCGAAAATATTTATGATTTTGAATTTCCGGACCGCATCAATCTTATTCTCGGAAATGAAGGCAACGGAATGCGTGACGCTACAGTTGCAGCACTTGATCAAAAGATCACCGTGCCGCGCTTTGGCAATTTAAAAAGTACCGAAAGCCTGAATGTTTCAGTTGCCGGTGCAATTATTCTGGGACAGATTTTCGGAAACCGCAAAAAAAAACCGTCATAAATGACGGCTGTTATTTAGATAAGCTGTTCCATGCTTGAAACGCTTCTGTTCTTCTGATAATTTTCCAGTTTTTTACGGATAAATCTTAATACCATCGGCGCCACATAAATCAGTGCAATACCGAGTAATTTCTGCTTCCAGTTACTGCTGACCAGTTTTTTTCTGGCAAAGCCTCCAACCAGCGCTACAGCACCCAGACTTAATACATCGTCGATCGCACCGCCTTTTACGGCAGAATTTGCAAGACCCATAACAGCATTTCTGCTGATGACCTGTTCTTTAACGCCGGAACTTATCTTTTTGAGAATAGATTCTTTGTTCAGCGTTACTTTTACTTCGCCGTCTTCATCGCGTTCTTCTTTCAAAAAATCGTCTGAAAGTCCATTTGTAAAGGCACTCAGACTCTCTTTTGTATTGTCGAATGTGAGCAGATCCTCCATTTCTGAAACCTCAGTTTTCAGCAGGGCTTTTTTTCTGCGCAGTTCTTCCAGGCTGTTATATTTGGTACTCATTTTAGTCGCTGTTTAATAATTTGATCAGTTTATTGGCAATCATATTCTTAATCGGCTTCATCAGCAATGCCAGCAATCCAATCAGGAGAAGATAAAATCCTGCAACGATCAGAAAACCGTAGGCGTAATTATCAAGGGCATTACCAATCAAAAAGGCCACACCAATATTAAGTAAAATAAGGAAGAAAACAAAGAAGAGCGCAATCAGCGCGATCACGGTAGCGATACCTGCAGATACAACTCCCTTTTCGGTAGCTTCCATTTTCAGCAGGTCCACACGTTTTAGCGCATAGTCTTTTATTAGGTCAAGCATAGTTTATTGTATTAAGGTTAAAAAAAAAGGAACATAACCGTTCCTTTTTTTTCTGTGCAGGTGAAATTATTTCATTCCCTCCAGTTCATTCTCAACGTCGCGTGCGATATCTGCCGCTTTAGAAGCAGCCTGATCTTTATACTTGTCGTAACCTTCTTTTACAGAGTGCTTAACGTTTTCAGCAGTTTCTTTAAAAGTAGAGGAGATATTTCCGTACTGATCTTTTACTTTGTGAGCAACGTTGTTATATTGTTCCTTAGCTTTTTCAGTTGCTTTTCCGTACTGGTCAACTGCCTGATCTTTAAGATCGGTTGCTTTGTTTTTAATTTTCTTTCTGGTTTCTTTTCCTTCTTCAGGAGCGTAAAGCATTCCCAAGATTACACCTGCAGCAGCTCCGGCCAATAATCCTGCTAATACTGCGGAAGTGTTATTACCTTTCTTTGACATAGTTTTGATTTTTTAAATTAAATTAAGTATTGATGGGAGTTAACGAACAATTAATATACCAACTGCCGTTATGTCACTCATAAAAAAATGTTAAAAGATTATTGCAGATAGGAGAGAATCAGAGCTGTCGTCTGTTCTTTGTCCAGAGACGTATTGTCAATAAGAATTGCATCTTCTGCCTGCTTTAACGGAGCAACCTCTCTTTCGCTGTCTATTTTATCCCGCAACTGCAGATTTACGCGAACTGATTCCATATCTGTTTCGGTACCGCATGAAATAAGTTCGGCGTAGCGGCGTCGTGTCCGTTCATCGATGCTGGCAGTAAGAAAAAATTTGAAATCCGCATTCGGAAGTACCACCGTGCCGATATCCCGGCCGTCCATAATTACGCCTCCCTGCTCGGCAAGTTTCTGTTGTGTTGACAGCAGAAAATCTCTCACAAACTGTTCTTTTGCAATCTGGCTCACATATTTTGAAATGTGCGGATCGCGGATATCTTTATCGATATTTACACCGTTCAGAAAAAGTTCAAGCGTCCCATTAATATTTCTGAATTCAAGCCGAATTTCATCGAGGTGCTTCTGCAATTTTTGCAGGTCAATCACATTCTCGTTCAGAAAATTTCTCAGCGCAAATAAGGTGATTCCTCTGTAAAGCGCTCCTGTGTCAATGTGGATGAAGCCAAGTTGTTGTGCCAGTGCTTTGGAAATAGAACTTTTTCCTGTTGAAGAGTAACCGTCAATGGCTATTACTGGCTTTTTCATGGTTTTACAAAGGTAAGAAATGTTCCGATGAAAACGGAGCTTTATTCATAACCTCTGCCCGACATATCTACCGCAATTCCGATGATATTCATGTTCCCGGAGTTGTGATAGCGCACATGCGACAAATCGATGCGGATGGAGTTGAATTTTAAACCGAGACCGGCAGATAACCCTGCAAAACTGCGCTGATCAACTACTGCAAGTTCGTTACCTCTCTTAATATTGTATCCCAAACGGAGATTAAAAGCACTTTCCGGAAAAAGTTCGGCTCCGAGTGAAAAATGATCGAGAATTTTTCGCGGCAGTTTTACTTCCTGACCGTTGTTGTTAAACTCTGAAGAAATATCAAACTGCTGCAGATCGTGTGCAGTAATTGTAATGGCCGCCGGAAAAGTATCGAGAATACGGGTGTATCCCAAGTCTACACGAAATGGAAGAAGTTCTCTGGTTCCGTTATAGGATTTGAACTGATAACCGAAATTTCTGAAGACCAGTCCGATCGTTTCTTTGTCTTCTGCAATGTGATATGTAGCACCGATATTCGCAGCAACCGCCATTGAATTATACGTGTCGATCGTGGACGTAATAAAGTTGACATTTGCTCCGATTGTCCACTCATCCTCAAACTGAAGTGCGTAGCCAACGCCGACTGAAGCGTCCATCGCTCCGAATTCACCGTTTTCATAGCCCGCATCATCCGTTCTCGGCATTTTGCCGTAATCCATATAGCGGACATTAGCTGTAAGCAGATGTCCTCTTTCGAATGCTTTGGCGTAATTGATGGTCCCATACTTCGAGCCGGCAAGGTACAGCGCAAAATTTGCACTGATTTTCCCGTCCATTTCTACATTCAGAAGAGCGGGATTTACCGCAGCAAAATTTACGTCGGAATCACGAATGGATACCGCATCACCGCCCAAAGCTGCCTGCCTGGCAGAAACCGGCAGGTTCATAAAAGGATAGACATTCGTCCCGGTCTGAGAAAAGACTAAACCCGCAAAAAATGTGGCAGCAGCAACGATGATTCTCTTCAAAATAACTGAAATGTAATGCAAAAATAAATCTTTTTGAATCTTATCAAAATTACGCCTGCGAAAATATTGATAATTGTAAATGTTTAACGAAAATTTATGTGGTTTCATTATATTTGCACGGTTCCAAATTAACCGATTTATGAAGTATAAAAGAATTCTGCTGAAACTAAGCGGTGAAGCTTTGATGGGAAACCTGCAGTATGGTATCGATAATGAAAAGCTGACGGAATATGCACAGGAAATAAAAAAAGTGGTGGACAGTGGCTGTGAAGTTGCCATTGTAATCGGCGGAGGAAATATTTTCAGAGGGCTTGCAGGTGCAGCAGAAGGAATGGACCGGGTGCAGGGAGATTATATGGGAATGCTGGCTACCGTAATTAATGGTATGGCTTTACAGGGCGCACTTGAAGATGCAGGAATTAAAACCAGACTGCAGAGTGCGATTGAAATGGACAAAGTAGCGGAACCTTTCATTAAAAGAAGAGCAGTAAGACATCTGGAAAAAGGAAGAGTGGTAATATTCGGAGCCGGAACAGGTAATCCATATTTTACGACCGATACAGCAGCTACACTTCGTGCAATTGAAATTGGCGCAGATGTTATTCTTAAAGGAACGCGTGTTGACGGAATCTACGACAGCGATCCGGAAAAGAATCTGAATGCGGTAAAATACAATTCCCTTACCTTTGAAGATGTATTCGCAAAAAACCTCAAAGTGATGGATATGACCGCTTTTACACTGAGCCGCGAAAATAAACTGCCGATTATTGTTTTCGACATGAACAGGGAAGACAACCTGCTGAGAATTGTACAGGGTGATAATATCGGTACGCTTGTTGACCTTTAAATCGGGACTGAGCAAATTTTTAATAAATAATTTACAGCAATGGAAGAGATAAAAATGATTTCGGATATGGTAAAGCAGGAAATGGATGCTGCCATTAAACACTTGGATCATGCATTTCAGAAAATCAGGGCAGGCCGTGCATCAACTGCTATGGTGCAGGATGTCATGGTGGAATATTACGGTTCGATGACGCCGCTTAACCAGGTTGCAAACGTTTCGGTTCCTGATGCCATGACCATTTCTATTCAGCCGTGGGACAGAACTGCGATCAACGCCGTGGAAAAAGCAATTGTAAATTCCAATCTTGGCTTTGCACCGTCCAACAATGGTGATAATATTATCCTGAATGTGCCGCCTTTAACCGAGGAAAGAAGAAAAGACCTTGCGAAACAGGCGAAAGCAGAATCGGAGCAAACCAAAGTTACAATCAGAAATGCGCGTCATGACGGAATGAAAGAACTGAAAAAACTGGAAGGGATTTCAGAGGATGTAATCAAAGATGCTGAAGATGAGATTCAGGAATTAACCGACAAATACACCAGGATGTGCGATGAGCATCTGAAATCTAAAGAGGCAGATATCATGAAAGTGTAAATCTCACCACATAATAATTCGCTCCGGTTTTTCGCCGGAGTTTTTTATTTGAATCGGACATAGTAATTCAGGAAATAAATCCGAAGCAGCGGATCAAAATCTGCACTAATTTTCTATTTTTGCCAAATGCGCATTTTCAGGCTCATCGTTCTCATTCTCGCCCTGCTTTTAGGAATTTATGCTCTTGCCATGTATTATCTGGTGGAAGAAAGCAAAAGTTTCCGGGTGGAAAAAGAAATTAATTATCCGGTAGAAAAAGTCTTTACGCAGTTCAGCAATCTGCAGAATTTTGCGCGCTGGAACCACTTCTTTTCGTCGTCAAAAACCATGCATCTGGATTTTTATTCCCCTTATGAAGGTAAGGATGCTTCAATGAGTTATGAAGATTCGAAAACCGGTAGAAAAGGTGAGTTGTATGTACGTTTTCATAATCCGAACAGGACGATGCGGTATCAGCTGTTCGAGCAGAATGAGAAATATCCCACACTCGTCGATATCAAATTTGTGAGCAGCGCTCCGGAGAAAACACAGATTATATGGCAGGTACATACCCCTAAAAAACCGCTTCTGGAACGTGCTGCCAATTTCTGGACGGAAGACCGTTTTGGGGAAAATCTGGAAAAAAGCATGGTGAACCTCCGCAATTACATGAGCAACCGTGTAGAAAAAGATCAGTTTCTTACCGACATTGTTTACGACAGTATCGTGGTGGAAGAAGTTCCGGGCCAGCTCGTTTTAGGCATCAATGTTTCCACTTCAAATAAAAAGGATGCACTGTATAAAAATATCATCATGAACCATAACAAAGTGATGAATTTTGCACAGAATGATCTGGGTAAAACTGAAGATGAAGTAGGTTTTCCGATGATGATTAATTCCGCTGATGATCTTAAAGGAAAAGAAGTGTCTTATTTTATCGGGGTTCCGGTAAGCAAAAGAGAGAGTATTTCAGACAACAGTTTTAGTTTCAGAACCGTGAATCAGTCTAAATTATATTCCGTTTACTATAAAGGTGCATTCGACGGCAGAAACAAATTATTGCAGGAACTTTTGCAGAAAGCAAAGCGCGATACGATGCGCAACGGCGAGATTCAGCAGGTTTTTCTGGAAGCTCCGGAGGAAGGAAAAGACGTATTGCTAAAAATGTCACTTCCGGTTTACCGCTAAACAGTGCTGTTTTCTTTATACCTTTTCGGCTTCCGGGTTAATAAATTTGCCGCCAAAAATCATATAAATTTTCTGTGCAATTGAATCTCTGAATTGTTTCAATAGCAGCAATTGAAGCACGGATAAGTCGCTTTTTTTTACTAAATTTGAAACTCGAAATTTCAATTTAAACAAATACAGTTTTACGGTGGTAATGGACAGATTTTCTTTCCTGAATGCAGCGCATTCTCAATTAATCGAAGACCTATATCAACAATATAAAAAATACCCGGATTCGCTTGAACCTTCGTGGAAGGCGTTCTTTCAGGGATTTGATTTCGCCTCAGAAAATTACGCTGATGAAATTGCAGACAGCAACGGCGTTGCTTCTCCGGTTCAGTACGCTGAGAATGCTATTGATAAGAAACAGATTTCTGAAGAGATCCGTAAAGAATTCAAGGTGCTGAATCTTATTGAAGCTTACAGGATGCGCGGACATTTGTTTACCAAAACCAATCCGGTACGCGAAAGAAGACATTACGAGCCAACGCTTGCCATCGAAAATTTCGGTCTTTCCAGCGAAGATCTGCAGAAAACATTTTCATCGGCCACAGAAACCGGAATGCCTGCACCTGCGACACTGCAGAAAATTATTGATCACCTCGAAAATATCTATTGCGATTCTGTTGGTGTGGAATATATGCACATCAACAATGTTGAGGAAAAAAAATGGATTCGTGAATGGCTTCAGCATAACGAAAATCACGCGTCACTTTCAGTGGAGGAAAAAACAGAGATTCTGCATAAACTGAATCAGGCTGTAGCATTTGAAAATTATCTGCATACCAAATTTGTAGGTCAGAAAAGATTTTCACTCGAAGGAGGTGAATCCTTAATTCCTGCTTTGGACCAGCTGATTACAAAATCATCCCAGCTTGGTGTTGATGAAGTGGTTTTGGGTATGGCACACAGAGGAAGGCTGAACGTTCTGACCAATATTTTTGGAAAATCGTACAAGCAGATATTTTCCGAGTTTGAAGGAAAAGAATTTGAAGAAGATGTATTCTCCGGAGACGTGAAATATCACCTTGGTTCCTCCAAAAAAGTAAAAATGGCTTCGGGAGAAGAAGTTGCCATCAACCTTACACCTAATCCTTCTCACCTGGAAACGGTTGCTTCACTAGTTGTAGGAATCTGCCGCGCTAAAGTGGACGATAAATACAAGGATTTCAAAAAAGTTCTTCCAATTGTTATTCATGGTGACGGTGCTATTGCCGGACAGGGAATTGTGTACGAAGTTGCGCAGATGATGACACTGGAAGGATACAAAACCGGAGGTACTGTTCATATTGTGGTGAACAACCAGGTTTCCTTTACCACCAATTATCTTGATGCGAGATCATCGCTTTACTGTACCGACATTGCGAAAGTGACCGAATCTCCGGTTATGCATATTAATGCAGACGATGTAGAATCCGTGGTTCACGCAATGCGATTTGCAGCTGAATTCCGTGCACAGTTCGGAAAAGATGTGTATATCGATTTGCTCGGGTATAGAAAATACGGTCATAATGAAGGTGATGAGCCGAGATTTACGCAGCCTAATCTGTACAGCATTATTTCCAAACATCCGAACCCACGAGAAATTTACAAGGAAAAACTGCTGAAAGAAAACATTGTTTCCGATGAGGTTATCAAGAAAATGGATACAGAATTCAAGCAGCAGCTCGACGAAAACTATGATGCTTCCAAAGAAATTCTGAAAAATTCACTGGACATTTTCATGGAGGACGACTGGAAAGATTATCCGATGGGATCTGCAGGTGTTGTTCAGAAAGAAGTGAATACTGCATTTGCACTGGATCAGCTGAAGACTCTGGCCGAAAAAATGTCGACGCTTCCGAAGGACAAGAAATTTATCAAGAAAATTACAAGGCTGTTTGATGCACGTCTGAAAATGATTGCGGATAACTCGCTGGACTGGGCAATGGGAGAGTGGCTTGCGTATGCAACGCTGCTCAACGAAGGATTCAACGTTAGAATTTCCGGCGAGGATGTGGAAAGAGGAACATTCTCGCACAGACATGCCATCATAAAAACAGAAGATACAGAAGAAGAATACATTCCGCTCCGTCACATTTCAGAGCAGAGATTCGATATCTACAATTCCCATCTTTCTGAATACGGAGTTTTAGGTTTTGATTACGGTTATGCAATGGCATCGCCGAGAACGCTTACGATCTGGGAAGCGCAGTTTGGAGATTTCGTGAACGGCGCACAGATTATTATCGACCAGTATCTTGCTGCATCCGAAGAAAAGTGGAAAATTCAGTGCGGACTGGTCATGCTGCTGCCTCACGGTTCAGAAGGACAGGGCGCGGAACATTCCTCTGCAAGACTTGAGCGTTTCCTGAATTTAGGCGCGCACGAAAACATGGTCGTGGCCAATGCAACAACGCCTGCCAATTTCTTCCACCTTTTACGCAGACAGATGAAGTGGAATTTCAGAAAACCACTGATTGTGATGTCACCAAAATCGCTGTTGAGACATCCACAGGTTGTTTCCACTCTTGAAGATTTTGCTGAAGGAAGTTTCCAGCCGATTATCGACGATAAAGATGCAGATGCTTCAAAAGTTGAAAAACTTGTTCTTTGTTCAGGTAAAATTTATTATGAACTGTTAGCCAAGAAACAGAAACTGAATGCGGAAAACGTAGCTTTGGTAAGATTCGAGCAGTTGTATCCGCTTCAGGAAGACAAGCTTGCTGAAATTCTGGAAAAATACAAGGACAGAAAAGAAATTATCTGGGCTCAGGAAGAGCCGGAAAATATGGGTGCGTGGTCTTACATTCTCAGAAATTTCCGCGATACAGGAATTCAGGTTGTTTCTCCGGTAGCAAGTGGAGCGCCTGCGCCGGGAAGCCATAAAATGTTTGAGAAAAACCAGGCGGCCGTAATCAACAAAGTTTTTGACTGTGATGATGCGCCGGAAAGCAGACCTGTTACAGCATAACAGAAAATGAAATAAAATAAAAAATCACGGTTGAGGCCGTGATTTTTTTTTTTAACTTTGGATTTAAATTACGGAATAATCCGTTCCAATACCCACTCAATCATCATTTTTTCAGCGGCATGATGGTCGGCAGAAAATTCGCCGCGCCTTCTGTTCGCAATAACGCAGTTTACGGTGAGTGCCTGATGCCCGAGAAGTTTTGAAAGTCCGTAAATCGCGGAAGTCTCCATTTCAAAATTCGTAACACCCAGACTGTTCAGTTTCTCAAGGAATTGCTCATCAATCGCTCTCAGACGCAATTGCCTGCCTTGCGGCGCATAAAATCCGGGAAATGTTGCCGTATTACCGTGATATTTGGCATCGCTGTAATAATGGGAGATCTCTTCAGACCATTCTGAAAAATACAGCATCGGTTTGATTTTTTCGTAAGGAAATTTCTCCAGAAAATTCCGTGAAAATTCGTTTTCAAACTGATAATCGCTGTAAAAATGCAGGAGTCCGTCCAGTCCAACAACATTCTGCGTAACGAGCATATTGTCCACTTCAACGTCCGGGTTTACCGAACCGCAGGTTCCAAGCCGGAAAAGCTGCAGCGCTTTATGTTCTTTCTTAAATTCCTTTTTCTGAAGATCGATATTGGCAAGAGCGTCGAGTTCATTCATGACGATATCGATGTTTTCAGTGCCGATTCCCGAAGACATTACGGTAATTCGCTCCCCACGAAGAATTCCGGTGTGCGTGTAGAATTCCCGCTTATTTTTTTTTACTTCAATCCTGTCAAAATATTTGGAAACACGCGGAACGCGGTCCGGATCGCCTACCAGAATAATTTTTTCAGCGATTTCTTCAGGTAACAGATTTAAATGATACACGCTTCCGTCACTGTTCAGGACCAGTTCAGAAGCTGCAAGTTTATCGAGCATAATTTATGTTTTTACAGAATTGTTCTTAACCGCCAACACGCTTTGTTTTGTAACCGAGTTCGTGGAGAATTTTGATGATTTTATCACGGTTGTCCCCCTGAATAATGATCGTGCCGTCTTTTTCCGAACCGCCAATCGCCAGGGTTGTCTTTATTTTTTTTGAGATATTTTTCAGTTCTTCGTCGGGACCTTCAAAACCTTCAATAATGGTAACCGGTTTTCCGTTTCTGCCTTTTTTTTCAAATTTGCAGATCAGCGGCTGTTGCTGTTCAAATTGTTCTTTTTCAGCAGGCAGTTCAAATTCCTGTTCGTCATGATCAGGAAAGAGGTTTTTTAATTGATCCCTTAAATCCATAATTCAAATTTAATCTTTTTACAAGTATTCGTGTCCATACGCAATCAAAATTCATGCATCAAAAAAGCCGCAAGAAATTGCGGCTTATTTAATTTATTTAATCTTACTGTTCCTTAAAGGAAAGGTTCCTTTCCTGCAGCAGTTTTTCTGCAGCTTCTCTGTAATGTCCGTTCACCAGTTTATCGCGGATCGCTTCGAAAGCGTCGAGAGTTGCATTAATCTCCGCATCTGTATGCGAAGCAGTAGGAATCAGTCTCAACAGAATCATGCCTTTCGGAATAACCGGATAAATAACCCCTGAAGTGAAAATTCCAAAATTTTCGCGAAGGTCTTTAATCAGCAGCGTTGCTTCCACCGTGGTTCCCTTCATCATCACAGGCGTTACACATGTGTTCGATTCTCCAAGATCAAAGCCTCTTTCCCTAAGGCCGTTCTGAAGTTTATGTGCATTTTCCCACAGTTTATCTTTAATCTCCGGTCTTGTTCTAAGCAGTTCGAGTCTTTTTAAACCACCGATAACCATTGGCATCGTCAGCGATTTTGCAAAAATCTGTGATCTCAGGTTGAATTTAAGGTAACGGATCACGTCTTTATTTCCTGCAATAAATGCTCCAAAACCTGCCATTGATTTGGCAAATGTCGAAAAGTAAACATCGATCTGATCCTGACAGCCCTGTTCTTCACCTGCTCCGGCTCCCGTTTTTCCAAGCGTTCCGAAACCGTGCGCATCATCTACCAGAAGTCGGAATTTATACTGATTTTTGAAATCAGCGATTTCCTTCACCTTTCCCTGCTGTCCGGTCATTCCGAAAACACCTTCGGTAATTACCAGAATTCCGCCGCCGTTTTCTTCAGCAACTTTTGTAGCTCTCTTAATATTCTTTTCGAAACTCGCCATATCGTTATGGCGGTACATGAAGCTTTTTCCCATATGCAGACGGACACCGTCCACGATGCATGCATGAGAATCGGAATCATAAACGATTACGTCATGTCTGGAAACCAGTGCATCAATAGTGGAAACCATTCCCTGATAACCAAAATTCAGCAGGTAAGCCGCTTCTTTATCTACAAATTCTGCAAGTTCTTTTTCCAGTTGCAGGTGCTGATCTGTTTCGCCGGACATTGCGCGTGCTCCCATCGGATAAAACATTCCGTATTCTGCAGCGGCATTAGCGTCAGCTTCCAGTACTTCCGGATGATTACAAAGACCGAGATAATCGTTGGCCGACCAGAAAATTACTTCACGGCCCTGAAACTGCATTCTTGGGCCAATTGGTCCTTCAAGCCTGGGGAAAATAAAATAACCTTCAGCATAATCTGCAAACTGACCCAATGGTCCGGGATTATCTTTTATCCTTTCAAATATATCTACCATTTACGTTTAAGTTTAATCGTACAAAGTTATGGAAATTCCAGTGAATATCCGCTTTTAATAACAAAGCCCGCTGACGAAAAGCAGCGGGCAATTGATTTATTTCTGATTTTCAGCTTAACGGATAATCACCGGCTGAAAAACATGATCGTAATTATGAATGCAGTTGTTGGTGAATCCCTGTTCTGCCATCCACTCATCGCTGTAAACTTTCGTCATATAACGCGAGCCGTGATCCGGAAATATCAGCACAACCATATCATTTTCCGTAAACGGATGCGAATTGGCATACTGCATAAAACCCTGCGTTACCGCACCACAGGTGTAACCGCCCATAATTCCTTCTTTCAAAGCGATTTCGCGCGTTCTGTAAGCCGACATTTCATCATTTACCCGTACAAATTCATCAATTTTATCGAAAAGCAGCGCCGAAGGAATCAGATTTTTGCCCATTCCCTCAATCTGATACGGATGAATGTCTTCTTCATTAAGTTTTCCCGTTTCATGAAAGCCTTTCAAAACTGAACCCGCGGCATCAACTCCGATTACTTTAATTGAAGGATTCTTTTCTTTCAAAAATTTAGCTGAACCTGAAATAGTTCCGCCGGTTCCCGTACAAGCAAAAAGATGCGTAATTTTTCCGTCAGTCTGATCCCAAATTTCCGGACCAGTAGAACTGTAGTGGGCATCGATATTCAGTTCGTTGAAGTACTGGTTGATGTACACAGAATTCGGTGTTTCAGAAGCGATTCTTTTGGCAACTTCATAATAGGAGCGTGGATCGTCAGCGGGAACATTTGCCGGACAAACGTATACTTTAGCGCCTAACGCCTTGAGGTAATCAATTTTTTCTTTCTTCGTTTTATCGCTTACTGCAAGTATGCATTTATATCCTTTAACAATTGAAACCATCGCAACAGAAAAACCGGTGTTTCCTGAGGTAGTTTCTACGATAATGGAATCAGGCTTCAGAATGCCTCTTTTTTCTGCGTTTTCAATAATATGCAGGGCGATCCGGTCCTTTGTGGAATGTCCCGGATTATAGCTTTCCAGCTTCGCATATACCCTGGCCGGAATTTCTTTCGTAACCGCGTTGAGCTTAACCATAGGCGTACTTCCTATGAGGCCAAGTATATTATCGTGGATCTTGCTCATCTTCTAATTTCACTATTCACTAAAAAGCAATCGCAAAAATACAAAAAAATTAAATTAATGTTTTGCCGCTGCAGCTGCAAAGTCCGCTGCATTTCTTACACAACAGGGGCAGGAATAGAAAACATGGTAGCTGCGGCAGTTGATATGATTTGCGTCATATCTCATAAATAGTTTAAAAAACCTTATTTTCGCATCATCAAAATTTTCTATGAAAAACTGGACTTTTAAGCAGTGGAACACCATTCTGGGATGGTTTGTTTTTGCGGTTTCCTTTATCGTTTATCTTACTACTATCGAACCGGAACTGAGTTTTTGGGACGCTGGTGAATACATTGCGTCATCCACAAAACTGGAAGTAACACACGCACCCGGTGCAGCTTTGTATCAGCTTGTGGGAGCAGTTGCGGCAATTTTTGCGTTTGGTGATGGTGGTAATTACAGCGTCGTCATCAATGCGATGTCTGCACTTTTCAGCGCTTTTACGGTGTTGTTTCTTTTCTGGACGATTACACATCTGGTGAGAAGGCTGCTGAATAAAGATTTTGATCAGGTCACAACCCACGAAGAAATTTCTATTTTATTTTCCGGCATCATTGGTTCCCTGGCATTTGCATTCTCAGATACATTCTGGTTTTCCGCAGTAGAAGGTGAAGTGTATGCTATGGCGGTAATGTTTATCGCGTTGCTGGTGTGGCTCATCACTAAATGGGAAAATGAATATCACGATGAAGCGAATGAACGGTGGATTATTCTTATTTTCTTCGTAGTCGGCCTTTCCGTCGGGGTTCACATGATGTGTATGCTTGCTCTTCCCGCGGTATGCTTTATTTATTATGCAAGAAATTACGAATTTACCTGGAAGAATTTCTTCTGGGCAAACGTGATCACGGTAGGTATCTTGGCTTTCGTATTCAAGCTGATTTTCCCGGTTATCATGACACTTTTCGGAAAGCTGGAAATCTTTTTTGTCAATGGTATCGGTCTTCCGTTCCATTCCGGAACTATCGTCGCATTTATTCTGCTGATCACGTTCTGCTATTTTGCTATCAAATACGCAAGAAGAGCAAAGAAAAGCATCTGGCAGACCATGGCGCTTTCGGTTGTATATATGATTATCGGATTTTCATGCTGGATGGTCATTCCGATCCGTGCACTTGCAAACCCTCCAATGAACCTGAACAATCCGGACAATGCGATCGGAATGCTCGATTATTATAACAGAGAACAATACGGAGACTGGCCTACATTTTACGGTCATAATTATACGGCACATATCGATCACGACGGAATTCAGACCAACGAAGATGGCAGCCTGAAAACCTCGAAAACCGGAGATATTTACGAAAAGGATGAAAAATCTAAGTCTTATCTGAAAGTTGGTGAACGCTTCAACTATGTGTATGCTCCGGAACATATCAGTATAATGCCGAGAATGTTTAACGAAGACCGTGGCGTAATGAGTAATTATATTTCGATGTACGGCGCTCCTGATTTTACATTCAATTACAACAGCGAAGCTGCAGACAGTCCGGAAGCGCAGAAAATATTTGAAGAAATGCGCTCGAAATATGAAGCCGGCAAAATGAAACTCGATGATTATCTCGACATCAAACCTTACGGAATCATCGACGTTCAAAGACCTTCACTTGCGGACAATATGGACTATTTCTTCACCTTTCAGAACGGTTATTATTTTGTCCGTTATCTGATGTGGAATTTTGTTGGCCGGCAAAACGATCTCGAAGGTCATCAGGAAATTACCAACGGAAACTGGATTTCAGGAATTCCGTTTATCGACGATGCTATTTTAGGTGATCAGTCGAAACTGCCTGCCAAATTCAACAACGCAAGCACGGTGAAATTTTTCTTTTTGCCGCTTCTGCTTGCGATCATCGGGTTTGTGTTTCAGGTAAATAGGGATTTCGGTCGCTTCTATGCCGTATTATCGCTGTTTTTATTAACCAGCGTCGGAATTATTTTCTATACCGGTGTAAAACCTTTTGAACCGAGAGAACGTGATTATGCAATGGTTGGCTCATTCTACGCAACATCGATCTGGATCGGACTCGGTGCAGCAGCAATTCTCTGGTTTTTACAGCGTAAAATAAAATCGAATGCAGCGAATATTGTAGCCGGAATTGTGTTACTCGGAATTCCGTTGATGATGGCCTTTCAGAATTATAATCCGCACGACAGAAGTGAAAAAACGGCCGCTTACGATTACAGCTATTCTGCTTTGAAATCGCTTCCGAAAGACGCTATCTTATTTGTATACGGAGATAATGATACCTATCCGGTTTGGGGACTTCAGGAAACGGAACTGTTCCGCGATGATGTTAAAGTGGTGAATTTCACGCTTCTTGCAACTCCATGGAATATCGATCAGGTAAAGCGCAGGACATACAGTGCAAAAGCGATTCCGGGAACGCTTGTTCATGAGGAATTCCGTGACGGGACGAATGATCAGATCGTGGTGATGAATCCCGAAAGGTGGAAAAATTTCATTCAGAATCAACTGGAGCGCGGCGCACCAGAATCTATGTTTCAGCCTTATGTGCAATATATTGAGAAGGACAGCATGACGGTGAAAGAAGCAATTCAGTTTATCCGCCAGAGAAACCCGCAGAAAGACGAAATCTTAAAATTACTGTTCGGGGAAGAACGTTTTGAAAAATTCAATTTTCTTCCGGTATCCAAATTCATTATTCCGGTTAATAAGGAAAATGCGGTAAAATCCGGTGCGATTACTGCAGCAGATCTTCCTGAAACAGTAGATCAGATTACTGTGAAATACAATTCCGGAACCATGTTCAAGAATAATCTGATGATGCTCGATTTACTCGCCCACAACGACTGGAAACAGAGTATCAGTTTTTCCACAGGTGGAATTTACGACAGCGAAAATATTTTTTATCTCGATGATTATCTGCAGTACGACGGTTTCAACTATCGCCTTGTACCGATAAAAACAGATATACGCGTGGACGGAGAAATGGGAAGGGTAGACCCAAATTCCCTGTATAATACAGTGAAGAATTATAAATGGGGTAATTTTAAAAATCTGAAAAATCACTACGACGAAACGGCTACTTCGAATATTGCAGGTTATCGCAACGCTGCTGCAAGAGGAGCACAGGCACTTGCGGCAGTCGGGCAAAACGGAAAAGCTGTTGAACTTCTACAGTTGTCCGAGAAAGAAATTCCTTACAGCCGTTACAACGATCCGAAAACTTTAAGCAACACGGTTTATGCATATATAGTTGCGGGTCAGGAACAGAAAGCAATTACGCTGGCAGAAGATCTGAAGAAAGCCATTTTTGAAGAGTATGACTATTACCGTTCTCTGCCTGCAGATAAACGTAGATTTTTGGGAAGCCAGATGCGTCTGAAACCCCGTGAATATGCATTGATTGTTGCTGCGGTTAGTGATGCATACAATAAAACCGGTCGCCCGCAGAAAGGTTATGATTATCTGGTGAAGTCGCTTTCGCCGGTTGATAAGCGTTTCAATGACTGGATCGACGATCTGGAAACTATGGGGAAAGAAAAGGCCTATAGAGAAGCAGAAAGAGCACAGGAAATTACACCGTTCTATTCCATGCTGTTTGATGTGATGGAACCATACGATTCCACCTACGCAAAAGAAAAAGAGAATGAAATTACACAGGCAATTATGAGAGTTGCCCAGTAACTTAAAGACAGAAAAATTGAATACGCACAAAGCAGGATTTGTAAATATTGTAGGAAAACCAAACGCAGGGAAGTCCACTTTGCTTAATCGGTTGATGGGTGAAAAACTTGCGATCGTAACGCAAAAGGCACAGACAACGCGACACAGAATTTTCGGAATCTACAATGAGGAAGATCTGCAGATTGTTTTTTCGGATACGCCGGGAGTTCTGGATCCGAAATATGGTCTTCAGGAAAAAATGATGGATTTCGTGAAGGATTCTTTACAGGATGCGGATGTATTTCTCTTTATTGTCGACATCAACGATAAAGCGCAGCCTTCTGAATTTCTAATCGAAAAAATGAATAAAATTCCGGTTCCTGTTTTAATTTTGATTAATAAAATCGACGTCTCAAATCAGGAAAATCTCGAAAAAGTAATCGAATTCTGGCATGAGCAGATTCCGAAAGCGGAAATTCTACCCATTTCTGCACTGGAAGGTTTTAACACCGATCTGATTCTTCCGAAGCTGAAATCGCTGTTGCCGGAAAACCCACCTTATTACGATAAAGACCAGTTCACAGATAAATCGGAGCGGTTTTTCGTGAATGAAACCGTGCGCGAAAAAATTCTGTTGAATTACGAGAAGGAAATCCCTTATTCTGTTGAAGTGATTACCGAACAGTTCAAGGAGCAGGAAGGAATCATCTTTATCGATTCGATTATTTTTGTGGAGAGAGACACGCAGAAAGGAATCATCATCGGCCATAAAGGTGAAGCGATCAAGAAAGTAGGCACAGAAGCGCGGCTGGACCTTGAAAAGTTTTTTGGAAAAAAAATTCACCTGAATCTGTTTGTGAAGGTGAAAAAAGACTGGCGAAAGAACGACCGCGACTTGAAAAATTTTGGTTACCGCTAAGTTTCTCTGAAAATTCCGCTGTTTTTTCTACTTTTTCATACTTTTGTTAAAAAGACGGTTAATGAATTACCTGAATTCCATAGGATCAAACCCAAGGTTAAATGATATCATGCTGTTGATTTTCAGATTATTTCTGGGTTTCGGAATATTAACGCACGGCTTTCCGAAACTGATGAAACTGATGGCAGATGAGGAAACAAAGTTTATGTCTTTCATGGGCCTCAGTCCCGATTTTTCGCTGGGTCTTGCAGTTTTTGCTGAATTTGTATGTGCCATTTTCCTGATTCTGGGCCTTTTTACTAGAATTGCCGTAGTTCCTTTGATCATCACTTTAATGGTTGCCGCATTTTTCAGTCATGCCGGAGATCCATTCACAGACCGTGAAGAATCACTGCTTTATCTGCTTGGTTTTATTTTGATTCTCGTAATGGGACCGGGGAAATATTCAGTAGACGGAATGATCAGCAGCAGAAGGGAATCCAGATGGTAATTGCTTAGATATATATTTGAGTAACAGCTGCAGTTTATGCGGCTTTTTTTGTGGCAATTCGCTATTTTTGAAAAAAATCATTCATGAAAATTTCCCGAATAGCTGCTCTTTTCCTTTTCTGTTCATTACACACTTTTGCACAGGAAAATATTTCCTATCAGAAACCTTCCGCTGAAATACTGAAACTGGCTGATTTCCAAAGGCCTCCGTCAGTTGTTATGAACAGCAAAAAAGACTGGATTGTCTTCGCTTACCGCGATACGTATAAAACGCTGGACGACCTGAATCAGCAGGAAATGAAACTGGCAGGTCTCCGTGTAAATCCGGTTACCAATATTTCGAGCACTGTCACGTATCTGAATAATCTTAAAGTCCGCAAAATCAATGACAAAAAAGAAGTACAGTTAGCCGGACTTCCCGCAAATCCGAAAATTGCAAGTCTATCTTTCTCGCCCGACGAAAAAAAAATGGCTTTTACCAATACCACTGCGAAAGGCGTGGAACTTTGGGTTGCAGATCTCGCTTCGGCAATAGCGAAAAAAATCACTTCAGATAATCTTAACGCGAATCTGGGAACACCGTTTACCTGGTACCGGAATTCTGAGAATCTTCTCGTGAAACTGATTCCGCAAAACCGTCCTGCTTTAATTGACGCGGGTAAAGATTTACCGACCGGTCCGATTGTTTCTGTTTCCGATGGTCAGGTTTCCCAGAACCGGACGTACCAGGATTTACTTAAAAATCCACAGGATGAACAGAATTTTGAAACACTTACAAAATCTGAACTGCACCGTGTTTCGGTAAACGGAACTTCACAGAAACTGATGGATGCTGATATTTTCACAGGAATGAGTTTTTCTCCGGACGGTAATTATCTGATGCTGTCCACGATCAAGAAACCCTTCTCTTACATCGTTCCGCTAAGCAGATTTCCGATGGTTTCCAGCGTTTACGACGCTTCAGGGAATCTTGTAAAGACGGTGAACGAAGTGCCGCTGAACGAAATTATGCCTAAAGGATTTTCATCAGTCAGAACCGGTAAAAGAAGCATGACGTGGCGCAATGATGAACCTTCGACACTGGTTTACGCTGAAGCGCTCGATGGCGGCGATCAGGCTAAACAGACTGAATTCCGCGACGAAATTTTTACCTGGAAAGCACCGTTCAGCGATACTCCCAAATCCTTTTTCAAAACAAAACAGCGTTATGGCGGTGTAGACTGGACTAATTCAGACTATGCAATCGTCAGCGAAAACTGGTACGACACGAGAAATACGAAATCCTTTCTTGTTAATCTGAAAGACGGAAGTTCGCGAACGATTGAAGACCGTAATTACCAGGATGTTTACAGTGATCCGGGAAGATTCAACACTACAAAAAATGAATATGGCCGTACGGTTGTAGATGTAGAAAACGGAAAAGCCTATCTGATTGGTAACGGATTCACCAAAGAAGGGCAGAAACCGTTCGTAGACGAAATGAACTTTGCCAGTCTTTCAAAAAAGAGAATATATACTTCTTCGCTGAAGAATTCAAAAGAAGATATTGTGGATATTCTGGATAAAAAGAAAGGTGAAATTCTGGTGATTCAGGAATCTCCTGCAGTTTTCCCGAATTATCTGAAACGGAATATGAAATCCGGAAAAGGAACAGAGGTTACCAGTTTCGAAAATCCTTTTTCGAGCCTGGGAAATGTGTACAAGGAAGTTATTACTTACGAAAGAAATGACGGTGTGCAGCTTACCGGAACGCTTTACCTGCCGGCAAATTACGACCGGAAAAATAAAAAAGAAAAACTGCCGCTGTTGATCTGGGCATATCCTGCAGAATACAAAGACAAAAATACGGCGGGGCAGAACACCAAAAATCCGAACGAGTTCACCTATCCTTATTATGGTTCTTTCGTTTACTGGGTAACCAAAGGTTATGCAGTTCTCGATGATGCCGCGTTTCCGATTATCGGCGAAGGAAAAACCGAACCAAACGATTCCTTCGTACCGCAGCTTGTGGCAAACGGTAAAGCAGCAATTGATGCGCTGGACAAACTCGGTTATATCGACCGGAACAGAGTTGCTGTTGGAGGACATTCTTACGGCGCATTTATGACAGCTAATCTATTAACGCATTCCAACGATTATGCATGCGGAATAGCACGAAGCGGTGCTTATAACAGAACATTGACGCCGTTTGGTTTCCAGAGCGAACAGCGAAATTACTGGGACAATCCCAATCTGTATAATACGATGTCGCCTTTCATGAATGCACATAAAATGAAGAAACCAATGCTGCTGATTCACGGTGATGCCGACAATAATCCCGGGACATTCACTTTGCAGACCGAAAGATATTTTCAGGCGCTGAAAAATCTGGGAGCACCGGTGAGAATGGTTTTGCTGCCAAAAGAAAGCCATGGTTATGCAGCGAAAGAAAGCATTCTGCATGTACTTTGGGAGCAGGATCAGTTCCTGGAAAAATGCCTGAAGAAATAATAAGACAGATCACAGTTCAACCCGCAGAAATATCTGCGGGTTAATTATTAATTCTTCGTTTTGAAAGGTGTAAAAAGCGGATTACGAGCAGCACCGCTGAAATTGTCAACCCTAAACCTAAAGCGATCCACATTCCGAAAGCGCCCATTTCAAGCGTTACACAAAGAAAATAGCCCAATGGAATCGTAATAATCCAGTATGCAACGAATGTGAGGTAGCTAGGAATTTTTACATCCTGCATTCCGCGCAGAATTCCGAGCGCACAAACCTGAACGCCGTCAGAAAGCTGAAAAAGTGCAGCGATAATCAACAGTTTCGAGGCAAGTGCGATCACTTCCACATCTTCTTTCCTGGTAAAGAATGTCGGCAGAATATTTCTGAAAACGATAAAAAACAGCCCGCAGACCAGCATAAAAATAAATGCGAGTTTCAGGTTGTTGATTCCGATATTGCGCAGTTCTGCAAAATTTTTCTCGCCGAATTTTCTTCCGATTATAATGGTGGATGCCACACTGAAACCGATACACAGGTTGAAGGTGAAGGATGCCATGCTTAATGCGATCTGGTGTCCTGCAATATCGTTTGCTGAAATCAGTCCGCAGATAAATGCCGCTCCGGCAAAAGCAGTGACTTCAAAAAACATCTGCAAAGCAGTTGGAATACCGAGTTGAAGCATTTTCTGAAACATTTTTTTGGATGTATTCTGCACTTTAATCCGGAACGCTTTGATGTATTTTTGCGTAATTTCATTCCGGAACATGATATACATCAGCACTGCGACCATGAAAATGCGGGAAATCAGCGTTGCAGTTGCCGATCCTTTTACCCCCATTTCAGGAAATCCGAACATTCCTTTAATCAGTATGTAATTCAGAGCGATATTCACCACATTTGCGGCGATTGTAGCTTTGGTTACACCTACCGTAAATCCAAGACCTTCTGAAACTTCACGGAACGTCTGGAAAATCATGAACGGCAACATGCTGATTGCCATAATCCAGAGAAAATCCTGCGTATCGGGGATAATTTCCGGCGGCTGTTCCAGGAAAGGAAGTAACGGTACAAAACCCAGCAACAACAGCATCAACAAAAATCCTACTGCGAGATTCAGCAAAAATCCGTGCTGAAAAACAGACTGTATTCTGCGGTCGTTATTTTTTGCATGTGCTTCCGAAACGAGGGGAGGAATCGCAAAAGAAATTCCAAGCCCGAACACGAAGACCGAAACGAAAAGTGCATTTCCGAGTGAAACGGCTGCAAGCGCATCCGCACCGAGCAGATTTCCGACAATAATATTATCGAACAGCTGCACAGAAACCTGTCCGAGTTGTGTAAGCATTACAGGAACAGCGAGTTTTACGGTCTGTTTGGTGTAGGTAGTGTCGAGCAGTTTCATGGCGCCGCAAAAGTAAGAATAAACTCTATGAAAATGCAGAAAATAAAAACCCAGCCGAAGCTGGGTAAAAACTAATAACCATGAAAACTCAAATTAAACATGAGAATCGTAAAAGTTAGTTGCAATTTGCATGCCAAAAAAAAATTACGTGATTTCTCTGTTCGAATCTTCAATACAAATGTAGGTATTTTTCGTAAATTCGCAGCACTTAAAAATGAATTATGTCAGGAAGAATCACCTTTACAATGATTAAGCCGGATGCGGTTGCAGACGGACACACAGGAGCGATCCTCGGAAAAATTGCAGAAGCAGGTTTCAGCATCAAAGCGATGAAACTTACGCAACTTACGCTGGACGACGCAAAAAAATTCTATGAAATTCACAGCGAGAGACCTTTTTACGGTGAACTGGTTGAATTCATGAGCCGCGGACCGATCGTGGCAGCGGTGCTGGAGAAAGATAACGCAGTGGAAGATTTCAGAACGCTGATCGGTGCAACCAATCCTGCAGAAGCTGCAGAAGGAACGATCAGAAAACTGTATGCTAAGAATGTTGGGGAAAATGCCGTACACGGTTCAGATTCTGATGAAAATGCAGAAATCGAAGCGAGATTTCATTTCTCAGGTCGTGAGATTTTCTAAATAGATATCGAAAAAATTATCTTGAACGGTCCGGATTTTCCGGACTGTTCTGTTTCAAAAAAAAACAATCCATGAAAAAATTTGTATTTCTATTCGTATTTTCTTGCTGTGCAGCGCTTTCAGCCCAGACTCAGATCGATTCTCTGCAGACCGTTCAGAATCCGGTAATGCCGGAAAAAAGGCTGAACTTCGGACTGGGTTTCGGACTTAATTTTGTTGGCGGAACAAGCATCAGTCTGTCGCCTAATCTCACTTATCAGATCAACGAAAAAATGCATGCGGGAGCCGGACTTCTGTTTAACTATACCGGAATAAAAGATCTGCAGACTACAACAACAGCCGGCCTGAACCTGCTGTATTTTTACAGACCCATAGAAAAGCTTCTTACAACGGCTGAATTAGCGCCGATGTATGTGAGCCGTAATCTGAAATATGCGGGAATAAAGGAGAATTTCTGGGATACTGCGCTTTTTGTTGGTGCAGGATATCAGCTTTCGCCGAGAATTTCTGCGGGTGCGAAGTATAATTTGCTGTACCGGAAAGAAAAGAGTGTTTACAGCAGTCCGTTCGTACCGTTTG
Organism: Bacteroidota bacterium; assembly: GCA_023460855.1. Taxonomy (GTDB): domain Bacteria; phylum Bacteroidota; class Bacteroidia; order Flavobacteriales; family Weeksellaceae; genus JAEWOS01. The sequence continues at coordinate 155,012 of JAEWOS010000006.1, forward strand.
TAAATATCACTTTCTAAATTTATAATATTCCCGATTCAGACAAAAAAACTGCCCGAAGGCAGTTTTAAAATGCTGTTATCGTTTAGGCGGATAATTGGCCATGATTTCTGCAACAATCTGCGGAATCTGCTTTTGCTTGCGCTGCGGTGAATCAACGGAAATTCCGCTTCCGATTCCCTGCCAAACAAGTTTGTTGCTGCGTGCTTCAATAAAATCCAGAATCAGTGCACCTTCATTATAGTTGGAACTCCAGGTTCTGTTCATACCGACTCCCCATCCGAAAGGTCCGCCCCAGCCGTACATTCCGTAAGGATTTCCGGTGTTGATGTCGCGGATTTTCTTGTGGTTCGCTTTGATGTTGATAATCAGATCTGGATTTGGAGCTGATGACAAGCCTTTCATCTGAAGCTGCTTTGAAACTTCATTTAGAACGCGGTCTTTATCGATATCGTTGAGTTTCAAATCATCTAAGCGCAGTTTATAAGTGCGGTAATTGTTGAATGCTGCAGTTTCTGCATAATCTGTTCTCACATTGAACGGAGAGCAGGATGTAAGCGCCAGCGTAGCTGAAGCGGCAAGAAGTATGAAGTATTTTTTCATGTTTTTAATTATTTTTTGAGGTTCTTTTTGAATGTTTCTGTTTTCTTATCATAACCGTACGGACAGTGGCGGCATCCGCTCTTACAGCAATATCCGCGCTTTAGGTGATACTTTTCAGTAAACACCCTGTAGCCCTGCTCGTTATAGTAATAATCTTCGTTCTCTTTGATGCCGGTATTATTCATAAGTTAAAATGCAGGGTAAAATTATATTTTTGTGCTGTGATTATTTTTCATCTGCATCTCCTCAAAAATACGAAAATACGCGGGATTACCATTTTCCCGTTTGTATTTCTGCGAAGTGCTAAGGATAAGCGCGATAAAACGCTGATCAATCATGAAATGATACACATTCGCCAGCAGATGGAAATGCTAATAATATTTTTTTACATCTGGTATCTGGCTGAGTTTTTCTACTGGTATTTGAGGCTGAACGACGCCGATCTCGCGTACCGCTATATTTCCTTCGAAAGGGAAGCATATGCGATGGAAGATGACCTGAATTATCTCAGGAAGAGAAAGATTTTCAGTTTCTGGAAGTATATCGGAAATTAATTCTCCTTATTCTCCCTAATCTGTTCGATGACAAAATCCAGTTCGGGATCTTCTCCCGTAAAATGGTCTGCAAGTTCCGGAATAACTTCATAATGCGGAACTACGCCTTTCATCGTGTTCGTGAATTCGATATTCGGTTTGATGAGCATGATTCCGATCGGAAGTTTCAGTCTGGAATGGGGTAATTTCACCGTGGCATATCTTCCTGCAATATTTCCGTCGTTCGCGCCGCCGGTTTCTTCACCTATAATCGTTGCACGTGCGTCAGATTTTAATTTGGATGCGAGAATTGAAGATGCAGAAAAACTTCCGCCGTTTACCAGCAGATAAAGGTTTCCGCGGAATGCATTTTTTTTCGGTTTTCTGCCCGCAAACATATTATTGCGCAGCAAAATACGGTCGCCTTCCTTTTTTGTGCTGAGTAACAGTCCGGCCGAATAAAAAGGATAGACTGCAAACGCAACCGGCTTGAAGATGTTTGGAACAGCATTGTAATAATCTGCCTGGAAAAGTGCCTTCGTGGAATTGATCTCCATGTCGCGGATAAACGGATACTGATCTGCTCCAAGATATTTGTAGAGCGTCGTAATTTCCGCCAGCGAACCTCCGGGATTATTGCGTACATCGAGAATCAGATATTGCGTGCCTGCTTTTTTCAGCGTTGCAAAACTCTCGCGGTAAAACCTGTTCGAAAATTGTCCCGAGAAACTCCTCACCGTAATTACAGCTGTTGCAGAATCTTTCTCAATGAATTTCAGTTCCCGGTTAAACTGTTTTTCGGATGGATCGTAGTCTTTGGTTTTCTGTTGTTTCAGATTCCGGGTTTGCCTTTTTTCTGCGCTTTTTTCCTCCGCTTCCAGTTTTTCACGTTTCAGCCAGAACTGTTTTTCCCGGTTTTCATAAAGCGTCTGCACTTTTACACTGTCCAGAATTCCGTTTTCTATCGTAAAATAAACCGGCCATCGTTCTGCGAGTGCGTATTTCTGAAAAGTTTCATTATAGCCGTCACTGGTAATAAACCGGCGGTAGTTTTTAAGCAGTTCGTCCACCGGTTTATCATTAATTTTCAGAATCCGGCTGCCGACTTCCATATTTTCGATGCTGTCGCGGTTTTTAGTAATGTAAACAGCATTTCCGTTTACTAAATAATCATATCTGCTGAACAGGCCTTTCTGGTTTTTTAATTCTTTGACCTCTTTTCGCGTGTATCTTTTTGACGGCGGAAGCAGCATCAGATGTCCCTGCTTTACATTCGTAATTGCCGGAGCCAATTTTTCATATAAATCCCAGGGTTTTGCCGGCGAATTCAGTTGAGATTTTACATCGCTAAAAGCCTGGTCGAGTTCCGGCTTGCTGATATACCAGTACAGTTCAGGATGAAGCTCCTGAAGTTTTTTATAGGTGAAATCCACATCTTCTTTCAATTGCTCCTGCGGAAGAGGCGTCTCCAGCCTTTCGTTAAATTTCTTCACCGAAACGCACGACGTAAAAAGAAAGATGCAGAGCAGAGAAAGAAGAACTTTATTCAAAGGAATTTTTTGCAAAAATACGCGTTAAAAAGAATTCACATTAGTTCCGGCCTGTTTTTTAATTGCCGTTGCTCATAATTACAGTAAATTTGCAGCATGGAAAAAAAGGGTAAGTCCGCAGCAATAGGATTTATTTTTATCACATTGCTGGTCGATATTACCGGATGGGGAATTGTAATTCCAGTAGTTCCGAATCTGATCAAAGAACTGATCCACAATCCCGATATTTCAGTTGCAGCAAAATACGGCGGATGGCTGGGATTTCTCTACGCGTTTATGCAGTTTCTTTTTGCGCCGGTGCTCGGAAATCTTAGCGATAAGTACGGAAGAAGACCCGTAATCCTGATTTCCCTGCTCGGTTTTGCCCTTAATTTTTTCGTTCAGGCGTGGGCACCGACTATTTTCTGGCTTTTCGTTGGACGGATTTTCAGCGGAATTACGGGCGCTAGTATTACAACTGCAAGTGCTTATATTGCGGATATCTCTGATGATTCCAACCGTTCCAAAAATTTTGGGATGATTGGTGCCGCGTTCGGTCTGGGCTTTATCATAGGTCCTGTTCTTGGCGGCTTGCTCGGTCATTTTGGTCCGCGGGTTCCTTTTATCGCAGCCGGAATTTTATGTCTGATAAATTTCGTGTACGGAATTTTTGTTCTGCCGGAATCGCTCCCGATGGAACACCGCAGAAATTTCGACCTGAGACGTGCAAATCCGATCGGCTCCCTGATGAATGTGCGGAAGTATCCGGTCGTGATGTATCTGATGATTGCATGGTTTCTCGTGTACACAGCAGGACATGCCGTACAGACGAACTGGCCGTATTTTACCATGTACCGTTTTGGCTGGGACGAAAAAATGGTCGGAATTTCGCTTGGCGTTACCGGAATTTTCACGGCTATTGTTCAGGGTTACCTGATCCGTAAAATTCATCCTAAACTCGGCCTGGAACGAAGTATTCTGTATGGTTCTATTATTTACTGTATCGGAATGCTGATGTTCGCTTTTGCCACGCAGGAATGGCTGATTTTTGTAATCCTCGCGATTTATGCTTTTGGCGGAATTGCCGGTCCTGCAATTCAGTCGGTAACTTCATCGATGGTTTCTGCCAATGAACAGGGCGATCTTCAGGGAGCGATGACTGCCGTAGTAAGTTTTACGTCGATTATCGGACCGCCGCTCATGACCAATATTTTTTATTACTTCACACATGAAGAGGCGCCGTTTATTTTTCCGGGAGCACCGTTTTTCCTCGGATTTTTGCTGATGGCAGCAAGCGCAGGATTTGTGTGGTCTGTATTCCACAGAAGGATCAAACGGCACAAACTCCGGAAGTAATCAACGACAGCAAATCTGTTTGTGTTATTCACTAAAAGAAAACCTCAGACTTCAAAAAAATTGTAATTTCGCAGCATGGGAGATTTAGGATTCAGTGAAATGTTCGTCATCGTACTGACCATCATTATTTTGTTCGGTCCCAAGAAACTGCCACAAATAGCACGGGATCTCGGACAGGGCGTTCGCAAGATGCGCGGTGCGGTGGAAGATATAAAAACAGAAATTCTGAAGGAAACCGATTATCCAGTTTCAGAAATCAAGAAAGAAATAGAAAAAGTAAAGGATGCTGCCATGCAGCACAATCCGGAAAACAGCATTCGTAAGGAATTTGAAGATATAGCAGAATTTGCCAGAAAACCGGTGGAAGAACAGCTGAAAGACGATCATCAGGGACCTGTAAGCAGATAACACGAATTATGGAAGAAGTACTGCAGGAAGACAAAGAGATTTTTCTTTTTCTCAATAATTTAGGAGATTCCACTTTTGATAAACTCTGGCTGCTGATTTCTGAAACATGGATTTGGGTGCCACTTTATATGATTTTTGCTTATCTGCTGTTCAAAAATTTCAAACCTAAAGCCTTAATTTTCATTGCCATCTTTATCGCACTTGGCGTTACTGCTTCCGATCAGCTTGCAGGAGTTTTTAAATTTGGCTTCGAAAGACTGAGACCGTGTCATGATCCTTCGCTCGATAATATCATGCGCGAGGTAAAATGCGGCGGCCGGTTTGGTTTTTATTCAGCTCATGCGTCGAACACTTTTTTCCTGGCGACGTTTCTCTCCATGATTTTAGGCAGAAAAATAAAATGGCTTCCGTTATTTCTGTTCATTTGGGCGGCCATAGTTTCCTACAGCAGAATATACCTCGGCGTACATTTTCCACTCGATATTATTGCCGGTGCGGTTTTTGGTTTTTTAATTGGCGGATTTTTTGCTACCTTGACACTCAATGTTTTACACAAACAAAATTCAGCAAAATGAAAAAAATTCTACTTCCTTTGATCTTGTTTTGCGCAGTTCCGTTCAGTGCACAGATGCTGGACAGAAAAGCTGCAGACGACTGTTTCAATAAAGGTGATTTCCGTTGCGCCGAAGCCGAATACGCCAAGTTAGCCGACAAAGAAAAAATTGCAAAACTGCGGGGTCAGTTATACAATTCGCTTGGCACGAGCCAGAAAAGACTCGGAAAAGTTTCCGATGCGATGAAGTCGTATGAAAATGCTGTTAAATTCTCTCCGGACAATGCGGAAGGGTATATCAATCTCAGCAATCTGCACCGTCAGAAAGGCGACGCAAACAAAGCTTTGCAGTTTGTAGAACGCGGAATGAAGGCGAATCCTGAAAATACAGAACTTTACCTAACCCGCGCAAAAGTGTATGAGGATCTTAAAAAAACGGATCTCGCCGATAAAGATTATCAGTATGTACTGTCCGCAGATTCAGAAAATCTGATTGCGAGAGCACAGTACGCAGTTTTCAAAAAAGAACAGGGAAAACTGGATGACGCTTTAAAAGATTACAATCAACTGATTTCGGAAAAACCGGAAAGCCTTTTGTATAATAACCGCGCAGATGTTTATCTGTCGATGAAAAAATACAAAGAAGCTCAGATAGATATTGAAAAAGCAATTAAACTCGATCCTAAATTCGGGATGAGTTACGTAACCAAATCTAAAATTCTGTTTGAAACCGGTCGCGAAAAAGATGCATGCACCAATCTCGAAAAGGCGCTGAAAAATGGGATCGACCGTTTTATCGTTGCCGAACTCCTGAAAAAATGTTCAGTAAAAGAGTAGGGGAAAATCAGTCGTTGTGATACGGTTTGCCCTGCAGAATCTGATCTGCGCGGTACAGCTGCTCCACGATGAAAAGCCGCACCATCTGATGCGTGAACGTCATTTTTGACAAAGAAATGGTGGACGTTGCAGTCTTCCTTATTTCATCTGAGAATCCGTAGGCACCGCCAATCAGGAAGTTTATTTTTTTTACCGAGGAATTCATCAAGGAATCTATTCTTGCTGCAAACTCCCGGCTGGTGAACTGTTTGCCGTTTTCGTCGAGTAGAATGGTGATGTCGGAATTGTCGATATAATTCTGAAACTGCTTCGCTTCTTCTTTTTTCAGAACATCTGACGACATATTTTTTGCATTTCTGATATCCGGAATTTCAGTGAGTTCAAAATTCCAGTGTTTGGGAAGCCGCAGTTCGTAATAGCGTATCAGATCCCGGATCTCGCTGCTGTCTGTTTTTCCGATACAAATCAGATTAATTCGCATTTAGTATCTTTGTTATGCAAATATAACGGAATGCCGATAAAGACTCCCCAGTTCATTCGCCGGATTCACAGTTTTTTGGATGATATACATATTCCATTTCTCGGTGTTTCGCTCTGGAAGATGTTTGAAATTTATATTCAGGGGGTTTTTAAGAACAAAATCGGCAGAACGGCGGCTGCCATTTCCTGGAACTTTGTGCTTTCGCTGTTTCCTTTTATCCTGTTTCTGCTTTCTGTTTTACCGCTGCTTCCGCATTACGACAAGCTTCAGTTTTACATTTTCGATATTCTGATGCACCGGATTTTTCCGGGCAGAATTGAAAGCGATGTGATCACTTATATTCAGGATAATATTATTCCGAATGTTGCCGGCATGAGCAATTTTACGCTCCTTCTGGCGCTGGTTTTTGCAACGAACGGTGCTTTTTCGCTGATTGACGGCTTCAACGAATACACCCATGAAAAACTCAATGATGTAAAGGAATTCATTGTAGCGTTTTTCATTACCATCGGTTTTGTCAGCATGGTTTTTCTGTCGCTTTTCGGGGTTTATTACTCAGAGGTAGTGCTCAAAATGTTTACGCCGACGGACGATATTTCGTGGTTTGTGGACAACCTTTCCAAGATCATCGGTTTTATATCCTTTCCGGTATTCTATTTTCTTCTGCTCACGCTTTTTTACTGGCTTGGAACGATGAAAATCACCAAATTCAAGCAGGCGATTCCGGGTGCGTTGCTCACAACCGTTCTATTTATTCTTACCACCTATCTGTTCGCGATTTATGCAAGAAATTTTGCGCGTTACAACGTGCTGTACGGTTCCATCGGAACAATGATTCTGCTGATGGTATGGGTAAATGTGAATGTTTACCTGATGCTTTTCGGGAACGAACTGAACCTTGCGATCCGCCGCGTGCGTCTTGAAAAACTTATTTCAGACGAACTGAAGAAAGAAGCAAATCAGTTTCACACACAGATTTCAGAGCCGGAAGAAGTAGCGCCGGAACACGAAATAAAAATCCGGGAATAACGCCACAACTTTTAAGCATCGGCTGAGACTGGTAATGTGCAGCTTGCGAAAACTCCTAGAAATTCTTCACTTTTTCGTGGTATTCCTCACGTGTAAGTTTTCTTCTGGCAAAATACTTCAGGATTACATAACCCAGGAATCCGGAAAGTGCAGAAGCAATCAGAATGGCGAACTTCGATTCTTCCTGCAGTGCCACCTGTCCTTTAAATGAAAGCAGTGCGATGAATATTGACATGGTAAACCCGATTCCCGCAAGAAATCCGGTTCCGATCATGTGCATCCAGTTACTTTTTAAAGGCAGCGTGGAAATTTTCAGTTTAATTGCAAGCCAGCTGAAGAAACTGATACCGACAACTTTCCCCACAACCAGACCGAGAATAATTCCGTATCCGAGTCCGCTGAAAAGACCTTCCACCATTCCTGATTTAAATGCAATATTCGTGTTTGCAAGGGCGAAAATCGGCATGATCAGAAAATTAACCGGCATATGTAGCATATGTTCCAGCTTTTCGAGCGGCGAGATCTCCACTTTCGAAACATTGGTAGGTATGGTAAAAGCGAGCATTACACCTGCAATCGTCGCATGAATACCGGAATGGTGCATGAAATACCAGAGCAAAACGCCGGGAACAAGGTAAAAGATATGCTTCGTGACCTTAAAATAATTCAGGGCGATCAACAGAATCAATATTCCCAGGCTTAACAGCAGGTAATTCCAGTGCAGTTCCTCCGTATAAAAAATCGCGATAACCATAATGGCGCCCAGATCGTCTACGATTGCCAGTGCTGCAAGAAATATTTTTACAGCAGCAGGAACTCTTCGTCCGAGCATGGAAACAATGGCAAGCGAAAAGGCGATATCTGTCGCCATCGGAATTCCCCAGCCTGCAGAATACGGCGTACCCATTGTAAAAAACACGTAAATAAGCGCAGGAACTACCATACCGCCAATCGCGGCAAATATCGGAAGCGAGGCATTCCGGAAACTCGAAAGTTCTCCTTCGATGATTTCTCTTTTTATTTCCAGGCCCACCAAAAGGAAGAAAACGGCCATCAATCCGTCGTTGATCCAGACAGAATTGGTATAAGGTCCGAGCTGATAATCCAGAACGCGCTGAAATTCATCACCGGCACTGGAGTTTGCTACCAAAAGTGAAACTGCCACACAAAAAAGCAGCAGAATACCTGAAGACTGGCTGCTTTGAAAAAATTTCTGGAAATATTTGGTCAACTTCATATCGTTCTGCTTCTTATTTTAGTTTTAAATTCTCTTTACTTTGGAAACTCCGTTAATTTCTTTCAGCTGCTTAAAGGTTTCTTCGAGCTGACTTCTGTTTTTTACTTCAAGATTGATGTTGCCGGTAAAAATTCCGTCATTGGAAGAAATGGAAATACTTTTCATGTCCATACCCATCGAATTACTGATTACCTGCGTAATATCGTTGATCATTCCGAGACGGTCCAGACCTTCAATTTCAATCTTCACACGGTTTTTGAAACTTTCGGCATTCACCCATTTTGCCGGCATCACGCGGTAATCGTACTGTGCCCGCAGATTGATTGCATTCGGACAATTGTCGTTGTGAACTTTTATTCCCTCCGAAATTGTAATGAAACCAAAAATTTTATCGCCCGGAATTACCGTACAGCATTTGGAGAACGTGTAGTTCAGTTTTTCTTCATCCTTTCCGAAAACAATCATATCCAGATTGCTTGCCGGCGTTTCTTCTTCCTGATTTTTGGTAGCAGGCTTGCGGAAACGGTTTAACAGGTTGCTGAATACATTTTTGCTTTCAACATATTTCCTGATATCGCCGCTGTCCAGCCCGCCGTTCTGAAATGCCAGGAAAAGTTCCTGTGAAGTTTTGAAATTGAAAAACTTCTGCATTTTGTTGATTTCGTCGTCGTTGAAATTAATTTTCGCATGACGCATTTTTCGCTGCAGCGTTTCTTTTCCTTCCTGAACAAGGCTGTTTTTATGCGAATTCAGGTAATTTTTTATTTTGGACTTAGCCTTCGACGTTACGACAATATCGAGCCAGTCCGACTTCGGTTTCTGATTCTGTGAGGAGAGAATGTCAACCTGATCACCATTCTGAAGTACGTAGGAAATCGGTACAAGCTTGCCGTTTACTTTCGCACCGAGACATTTCATCCCGAGTTCCGTGTGAACATAGAACGCAAAATCGAGCGCCGTGGAACCGACAGGCAAAATTTTTATTTCACCGGCAGGCGTAAAAACGAATACTTCTTTCGCATAAAGGTTCAGTTTGATGTCATCGAGAAGTTCTGTGGCAGTCATGTGCTGCTGGTTTTCCAGTACTTCGCGGATCTGCGCAACCCACTGTTCGAAATTCTTTTCATCAGAATTCTGGAAACCTTCTTTATACCGGTAATGAGCGGCAACACCTTTTTCCGCGATGTCGTCCATTCTTTCGGAGCGAATCTGCACTTCAATCCATTTCTTATCCGGTCCTAAAACCGTGAGGTGCAGACTTTCGTAACCGGTAGATCTCGGCTGGGAAATCCAGTCTCTCATTCGCAGCGGATTGCTGTGATAAAGATCTGTTACGATAGAGTAGATCTTCCAGGCAATGAATTTTTCGTTTTTTGCGTCAGATTTATATATGATTCTGATCGCATAATTATCAAAAACCTCTTCAAAGGTGACGCCCTGTTTAAGCATTTTCCGGTAAATGGAAGAAATTGCTTTTGCGCGTCCTTTTATCGTGAAATTCAGGTTTTCTTCTTTCAGTCTGTGCGAAACTTCCTCAATGAATTCCGTGATATATTCCTGGCGTTTTTCATTTGCCACTTCGAGTTTATTGGTGATTTCCTCGAATATGTCCGGATTGTTGTATTTCAGAGAAAGATCTTCCAGCTCAGATTTGATGCCGTAGAAGCCAAGACGGTGTGCGAGCGGTGCATAAATATAAACGGTTTCCGAAGCGATTTTTTTCTGTTTGTCCGGAGCCATGCTTTGCAGCGTGCGCATGTTGTGAAGCCTGTCTGCAATTTTAATCAGGATTACGCGGAAATCTTCAGAAAGTGTGAGCAGGAGCTTCCGGTAGTTTTCAGACTGTATGGAAATATTCTGGTGATTCATCACCGAAATTTTCGTGAGTCCGTTTACAATACCGGCTATTTTTTCGCCAAAAAGCTGTCGTATATCTTCGTACGTATATTCGCTGTCTTCAATAACATCGTGGAGCAGGGCACAGGCAATGGAAGTAGCACCGAGCCCGATTTCGTTGGCTACAATTTTTGCAACTTCAATAGGGTGGTAAATATAAGGTTCGCCACTTTTCCTGCGCTGGTCTTTATGCGCGTCCAGTGCTATGTCGAACGCTTTTCTGATCAGCCTGTTCTGGTCTTCATTCAGCGTACGGTATGTATTGGAAATCAGATCCCTGTACCGCGATAGGATTTCCTTGTTTTCCTGTTCTAAATCATAAACCATTTCAGCCGGCCTTTAATCGACGAAAATATAAAAATTCGTCTGAAACTGCAAGTTTAGCAAGTCCTGTTCCACCAAATCAATCAAACGAAAAAACCGCTCCCAAAAGGAACGGTTTTTCTGAAAATTTAAAATGATTTTGTCTGTTCTTAAAGACTTGAAAGAAGGTTTACACCGTCAACATTAGCCCAGTTTCCTGGAGTTAACTGTACTTTTGTAACAGTAGCTGAATTGGTGAAAGTTTTACCTCCGTTTGGTGAGTAAGCGTAACCCCAAATTCCTGCGTTGCTGCCTGCAAGGTAAGTCATTGGTTCTACTTTAATCTTGTTGGTGTTCACCTGGTTTGTTTCCGTAGTAGCATCCTGAATCAGAACTGCATAAGCCTGCTGAGTACCGATATTGTTATATCCGCTGATGTAAACATTTGAGAAGATCCCTGAACCCTGCTTTTTGAACTGGATTGCAGAAATTTCCGGTGAGTTAGGAGTTTCCGGCTCTGTTCCGGCTGCTCTGATCAGGGTAATGTTTTGAACTCTTGGAGCTACATTATCGATGTTTGATGAAGCTTCGATTTCCATACCGAAGTTACCTTTCACAGTCTGGTATGCGAACCAGTTGGAATTGTTCTGTCCGCTCCAGGCATCCTGCCAGTCGAAAGAATCGTCATAGTTTCCGTAAGCAACAAGGTTTCTTCCGCTTGCAGTTCCTCCGAACCACTCAAAACCGTCATCTGTTCCTTTGTATGCAACCAGATTTTCTAGTACAGTCTGCGCACCTACTGAATAGAAAGTAAACGTGTTGGTTTCGGATGTACCGTCGTTGATTTTCTTTCCTGCATATTCTACGCGAACATATCTAAGAACACCAGAGTTTGAATTTGCATCATTACCACCGTAATACACAGCGTTTCCGTCTTCAGAAAGTGCCTGAGAATTTCCGTTAAGTGCTTTGATCGGTGCGTTTCCGTAAAGAGTAATTCCGCCCCAGTCTCCAGGAGTTTTGGAGTTGGTTGTAAATACGATTGGCTCATCAGAAGTACCGGAAGCATTGATTCTTCCGTCCTGAAGAATTACCAGGGAGCTTGATTTATTTGTAGACGCGATGAATCTTGCACCCGGTTCAATTGTAAGGGTTGCTCCGCCTGTAATTTTTACGATACCATCCAGTTCGTAAGTTCCTTTTTTTACCAGAATGTTCTGAGAGATTGTTCCAGAAAGTTTACCGCTTCCTTCCAATACAGATGCTGTAGTGGTAGAAGTTGGTTGTCCGCCCTGTACACCATCGTTGATGTCGATAGTACACGATGTAAGTCCTGCTGTAAGAACCAGAGCTGCCAAAAGTGTTGTTACCTGTTTTTTCATTTTTATAAATTTATTTGTTAATAATTCGGTGTTAATTTTTAAAAAGTATATCCTACTGTTGTATTGAATGTGATTCCTCTGAAATAATCGGTGTACTGATAATTATCGCCGATATTTACCGGTACATAATTATTGTCACCCAGCTGAATCTGATATCTTCTGTTCAGAATATTCTGCACGCCCAGTTTCAGATTCCAGTTTCTGGTAAACTGCTCCTGATAGATAAGATCCAGTGCACTGAACGGTCTTTCATAATAGTTGTCAGTTCCTGCACTTCCTACTGCAAAGATTTTTGAACCGGTAACATTGTAAACAAGTGAAATGGTTCTGTTCAGATTATTTCGGTTTTTAACTTCGTATTTCAGGTCGGCATTGATGGTATAAGGAGATGCACCCTGAAGTCCGCGCTTGTGAAGCTGGTCAACAGTCATTCCTTCCGGAAGTTCCAGGCTGAGCTGCTCTGCACTGCGTTCCACATCGGAATACATTAATGTTGCATTTGCACCCAGATAGAAATTTGCAAGGGTTTCAGACAGTCTGTTCAGACCGATTATTGCTTCAAGTTCCACACCGGCAAGAATCGCGCGTTTCGCATTGTAGAAAGTAACTGTAACCCCGTTTGCATCCCCGGAAGCAACGAAAGATCTTTCAATAGCGTTGTCAATTCTCTTTCCGAAAAGGTTTACCGCAAAAAGTTCTCTGTTTGTAGGATAAAGTTCCCATTTCAGGTCGATGTTGTAGTTTTCACTGTTTTCAATGTTCGGATTACCTACAATTGACTCATTATCAGGATTGATATACGTAATCGGCATCGTTTCAATAAGAACCGGTCTTGTTATCGTTTTACTGAAGGAGAATCTCAGATTATTTCTGTTGTTCAGCGCATTCTTAATCGATAGGGAAGGAAGAATGTAGTTCTTGTTTTTAGCGATTGTGCTTCTTTCCGGAACGCCCTGTCTGTTATAACGGATAATCGACATGTCATTTTCAACTCTACCACCGATAAGGATATCCCATGAATCGTTCGGCTTATAGTTAACCGTACCATATCCGGCGTTTACGAACTGATAAATATTACTGAAAGGCAGATATAAATCCGATTCTTCCGTATAGTTAAATGTTCCGTTCAAAAGATCTGACTGGAAGGTTGATTCCGGATTGTTCTTGTTGATCAGGAAAAACCCTGAAGCTCCGGCAGACGGCTTACCGAAAATGAAACGGTATGAATTATCACGCATGTCTGCAAAACCGTTATATCCTAATGTAACCTGGAATGGATAATCTCTTCTGTCTTCTTTATTTCCCAAGCCAATGCTGTATTCTGCGAATGCAGAACCGTAGAATTTAGAACTTACATCCAGATACTGACGGATGATGTTGTTACCACCATAACTGATCAGCAACTGATCTTCCGGCAGCATGTTTCCGTTGAAATCTTCCGGGCTTCCTTCCAGAATTTTTCTGTCCGGCTGCTGGTATCTGTTCATTACGTAGCTTACGCCGGCTCTTACGGTGTGTCTGTCACCGATTTCCTGGTAGCCAATCAGCTGAAGGTCAAGGAATCTTGAGATATCCTGCTGGTTTGTACGGAAAAATCTGATATTCTGAACGTTATTATTTTTATAACCCAGGTTATCCTGAATCATATTATTACTGTTCTGAAGATAGATCGCGTTGAACGTGACATTGGTTCCGGAATTGTTGTTCTTATAACCCAGTCCGAGCAATGCTGAAGATTCCGTTTCGTAATTGTAATCTTTTCTGCGCAGAAGGTTGTTCAGTACGATTTCATTTCCGAAGTTTTTGTACTGGTTTTTCCAGCCTTCACGGTACTGATATTCTGAACTCTGGTTCAGGGATAACATGAAATTCACGTTACCGTTTTCTCCGGATTTAAATTTCTGTGCGGTTGTAAAGCCGATGCTCGTGTTAGGCATTGCCTTTACAGCATCAACATTCCAGCTGTCATTGAAAGCCGAAATTCCTTCCTGCCCTGTAAAAGCGTAATTCGAAGGTCTGTAATCCCTGATTTGAGAAGGAAGTTGTCTGTCTTCAGAATTCAGTCCGATATAACCGCGCATTCCTCTTGCTCCTTCAGACATCAGGAATCCGTTACGGAAGGTAGTCTGCGTATTTACACCCACTCCAAATTCTATTTTGGTAAATGGTCTGTCAACTGTAAGTGTTTCAACGTCGAAGGTTGCACCTGCAAAATCTCCGTACAGGTTGGCGTTGAAAGTCTTATAAATATTAAGTTTCCCCACAACGTCTGTAGGGAACTGTTTTAATGCGATAATTTTCTGAAACGGGTTGTTACTCGGTGAACCAAGTCCGTTAATAAGCAGGTAGTTGTATCGTTCCTCAAGTCCTCTTACAAATAATCCACGTCCTTCCACAGCAGTGATACCGGTTACTTTCAGAAGGCCTGCCTCCACATTGGAAATACCCTTTCTGGAGATTTCCTCAGTTCCTACAGCCTGTTTCTGTATAACCGCTCTTTTCTGTTCTCCCAGAATTGCAGTTTCAGTTTTTCTGTTTACATTCCCCTGAATTACCACGCCTTCCAGCTCCTTCTCATTCCTGATGGTATCATTCGGTACCACCTGTGAATAAAGCATCGTTGCTGATGAAAGCAGGAAGCAAACTCCAATGCTTAATCGACTTGTTCTCATTCGTTACTCTTTACTTTTTATTTGCCGCAAAGGTCCTCAGTTGTCCCGCATTCGATGGTTTATTTCATCTTAATTAATCTTTAAGTAATTCTTAACAGAATCCGGCTAATATTAATTTATTGTAAATTTTATCTGCCCATGTTAATGCCATGTTAAATTTGCCTAAATTTGAAAGGATAAATTGTGAAGATGAGCGCTAAGAAAATTCTGCTGGTTGATGATGAACAGGACATTCTGGAAATCCTCTCCTATAATTTGCAAAAGGAAGGATATGAAGTTCATACTGCAAATAATGGTAATGAAGGAATAGAGCTGGCCAAAAAAATTACGCCTGATCTTATTCTGCTGGACGTGATGATGCCGGAAAAGGACGGTATTGAAACATGCCAGGAAATGCGCCAGATCAAGGAACTGCAAAAAACGCTGATTGTATTTCTTTCGGCAAGAGGTGAGGAGTTTTCGCAGCTTGCAGGGTATAATGCCGGAGCCAATGATTATATCGTAAAAGTTATCAAGCCAAAAGTACTGATCTCTAAGGTGAACGCGCTGTTGCAATTGACAAGTCAGGTTGCGCAGAACGCCAAAGTTCTGGAAATTGGTGATCTGGTAATAGACCGCGATAATTTCCGCGTTTCGAAAAACGGTAAGCCGTACCTGCTTCCTAAGAAAGAGTTCGACCTTCTTTATCTGCTTGCTTCTAATACAGATAAGGTTTTTAAAAGAGAAGAAATTCTCGAAAAAGTCTGGGGAAACGACGTAATCGTGGGTGAACGTACCATTGATGTACACATCCGCAGGCTGCGCGAAAAACTGGGAATAGACAGTATCCAGACGCTGAAAGGAATAGGGTACAAACTGATCGTTTAACCGGTCTCTTTTTTATAAATGATGCTGTACCTTGGTGCAGCAATTTTTTTTATATTTAAATAAATTCTGATTTTTTGAAATTTCACCGACTTACGTTTTATGCGGCACTAGCCATCAGTATTGCGATGTTTATCGTAGCGATCCTGTTTTATTATGCAAATCAATATTTTCTGCATACCGGACTGCTGATCGGAACACTCTTTTTCTCGCTGCTGATCATGCTTGCGCTCAATTATGTCGTGCTGGATTATCTGTTCGGATACTATGGAAAAAAGCAGATTCAGCGAATCTCCACCATTCTTCCTACTGAGCTCATTCAGGAAGATAATGAAGGTATGAACTTTACGATGCTCGGCGAAAGAATGTCTGAATTGCAGGTAAGAAACGCTACAGAAATCGACACGATGAAGGAAATGGAAATTTTCCGGAAAGAATATGTCGGAAATGTGTCACACGAACTGAAAACGCCTCTGTTTTCTATTCAGGGGTATGTGGAAACTTTGATGGACGGCGGTGTCGAAAATCTTGCAATTCGCGATAAATACCTGCACAGAATCGGCCAGTCGGTAGAAAGATTATTAAGTATTGTTCAGGATCTCGATGCGATCAGCCAGTATGAATCGGGAGAAATCACCCTGAATTATTCTGTTTTCGACATCAATGCTGTGGCTAAAGATGTTCTCGATTTGCTGGATCTGGAAGCACAGAAAAAAGGCGCGAAGATGCAGTTGCTTTCATCCTCGCCGATTTTAAAAGTGTATGCAGACAAGCAGCGTATTTCGCAGGTGCTTGTTAATCTTATCAGCAATGCGGTGTATTATTCCAACAGGGAAAATGCATCGGTGATCGTGCATACAAAATCTCAAAACGGATATGTTCTTGTTGAAGTGGAGGATAACGGAATGGGAATCAAACGTGATGCACTTCCCAGAATTTTCGAACGTTTTTACCGTGTAGAAAGTTCCAGAAGCCGCAGGGAAGGAGGTTCCGGACTTGGTCTGGCTATCGTGAAGCACATCATGGAAGCACATCAGGAACCGATAACTGTTAAAAGCGAGTATCTGGAAGGTACCATGTTTTCTTTCAGGCTTAAAAAGCCGATAAAATAGAGGAATTTTAACAGTTTATAAAGAAAAATTTGGCAGTGTTTTTTTTTTGACAGCCTGCGATTTATTATATATTTGTATCCATAATTCAGAACTTACGCACAAAGCAAATTATAATGATTTACAAAATCAGGGTAATTCTTGATACCAAAGAAAATATTTTCCGGGATGTCGAAATAAAGCAGAAACAGACGCTGTGGAACCTGCATCTCGGTATTAAACGTGCCTTCAGTCTGCAGGGTGACGAACTTTCGAATTACAGCATCCTCGAAGACGATGGTACTGTTATCCGCCATATTCCGCTCGAAGATATGAGCGATGACGGTGATGGTGAGATTATGTCGGATGTCTATCTGGATGAAGCGTTTGAAAAAGTAGGCGATAAAGGACATTTTCAGTACGGTCTGTTCGACCTGTGGGAGTTCTACTGCGAACTTGTGGAAATTGTGGATGAGAAGCCCGCGGTGAATTATCCGATCACCGTGTTCCGTTTCGGAAATGTACCGTTGAAAGCGCCTGGAAAAAGCGGAAGCGGAAGAAAGTCGATTGTGCCGTCGCTTGATGATGACGATGATGATTTCAGTTTTGATGACGATCTCGGAGATTCTGATTTTTCTGATGAAGATGACGATAATTTTGGCGATGAGGAACCGCTAGACTATGCAGATGACAGCTATAGCGATGATGAAGATTAACCAATATAAAGCTCTGAAGTTCAGGGCTTTTTTTAGAGCAATATTGTACTGAATCAGTGATTTAAATTTAGCTAGATGATTAAGAAGATAGTACCGTATATCGGTGCAGGTGTTGGACTGGGCCTTTTGCTGTTCGGCAGAAAAAAGACGGAAACCGCAAAAAATAGCAGCGAATGGAAACAGCACACCAATATTTACGAAGTAAACATCAGGCAGTATACTGCTGAAGGAACGTTCCGCGCGTTTCAGGAGCATTTGCCGCGATTAAAAGATATGGGCGTGCAGATTTTGTGGCTGATGCCGGTGACTCCGATTGCTGAGAAGGAAAAAAAAGGAAGCCTCGGAAGTCCGTACGCAGCACAGGATTACACGTCTGTGAATCCCGAATTCGGGAGTCTGGACGATTTCAAAAATTTGGTTAATGCTGCGCATAAACTTGGCTTCAGGATAATTATCGATTGGGTTGCCAATCACACCGGATGGGATCATACTTGGACGAAAACCAATCCTGAATTTTATAAAAAAAATCCTGATACCGGTGATTTTCAGACCGCTTCAGGAATGGCAGACATCATCGAACTGGACTATACCAACCCAGAATTACGACTTGCCATGATCAATGCGATGAAATTCTGGATTGATGAATGTAACATTGACGGTTTCCGCTGCGATCTTTCGGCATGGGTAACGGTGGATTTCTGGAAGCAGGCAAAAAATGCAGTCGATCCGCACAAATCGCTGTTCTGGCTGGGTGAATATGATGAACTCGATAATCCGGAATATGGAGAAATTTTCGATGCGAGTTACAGCTGGAACTGGATGCATAAAACCCGTGAGTTTCACGATCAGCATCTTCCGCTGGAGGATTTGAAAGACCTGTTGTTCCGCTATTCCGCGTTGGGCGATGCTACGATGCGTGCCTGGTTCACGAGCAATCACGATGAAAATACCTGGAACGGAACAGAATACGAAAAATATGGTCCTTTTGCACTTCCGCTCGCTGTTTTTTCAGTAATCTGGAATGGAGTTCCGCTCATTTACAGCGGACAGGAAATACCGCTGGTAAATCACCGGCTGCAGTTTTTCGACCGCGATACGATTCAGTGGCCTGTTGAATGTAAGCTGCATAATTTTTACAGAATACTGCTTCGCCTGAAAGCAGAAAATCCTGCACTGAAAGGCGGTGATTTTGAAGCATCAACGGAAATTCTGCAAACTTCGGAAGACAACAAAATACTGGCTTTCCGCAGGAAATTCGAGACAGCTGAAGTGATTGCTGTACTGAATTTTTCACGGGAAAAAGTGGAGTTCCGGTTGAACGGTATTCAGGAAAAAGGAATTTACAGAAATGTATTTTCATTACAGGAAGTTGAAATCAGTCCGGACCAATTGATTGCGCTGGAAACTGGCGGATTTCTGGTGTACGAAAAAGTCGTACAGCAGGAAGTTTAATTATTCGTAATTTTGCACGCTTTAATAATCAATACCTTATATCTGCATGCGCACCAAATCAACCGGAAAAAAGAAAATCAATATCGTTACGCTTGGATGTTCTAAAAACGTTTACGACAGTGAAGTTTTGATGGGACAGCTTCAGGCTTCCGGAAAAGAAGTGGTGCACGAGGAAAAAGGGGATATCGTCGTCATCAACACTTGCGGATTTATCGATAACGCAAAGGAAGAAAGCATCAACACGATTCTGGATTTTGTGGAGGCAAAAAACAGGGGAGAAGTGGAAAAGGTTTTCGTAACCGGCTGTCTTTCGGAACGTTATAAACCGGATTTAATCAAAGAAATTCCGGATGTAGACCAGTATTTCGGAACGAGAGATCTTCCCATACTTCTAAAGCATCTTGGTGCAGATTACCGACATGAACTCGTCGGGGAAAGGCTTACTACAACACCAAAACATTACGCATATCTGAAAATTTCTGAAGGCTGCGACAGACCGTGTTCTTTCTGTGCAATTCCTTTAATGCGGGGTGGACACGTTTCCACGCCGATTGAAAATTTGGTAAGAGAAGCAGAAAAACTGGCAGCGAAAGGAACGAAAGAACTGATTCTGATTGCGCAGGATCTTACGTATTACGGACTTGATATTTACAAGAAACGCGCGCTCGGAGATTTGCTATTGGAACTGGTAAAAGTGGAAGGAATCGAATGGATCAGGCTGCATTACGCATTTCCGACCGGATTTCCGGAAGGCGTGCTGGAAATCATCAAAAACGAAGAAAAAGTCTGCAATTATATCGATATTCCGTTGCAGCACATCAATTCAGGATTACTGAAATCCATGAAGCGCGGAACCACACACGAAAAAACCACAGCTCTGCTGAATAAATTCAGAGAAAAAGTTCCGGATATGGCGATCAGAACGACGCTTATCGTTGGTTACCCCGGTGAAACCGAAGAAATTTTTCAGGAACTGAAAACCTGGGTTGCGGAACAGCGTTTCGACAGACTCGGTTGTTTTACCTATTCCCACGAAGAAAATACTGGTGCGTACGTGCTTACAGATGATATTCCGCAGGAAGTGAAAGAGCAAAGGGTAGAGGAAATCATGGAACTGCAGTCGCAGATTTCGTGGGAGAAAAATCAGGAGAAAATCGGAAAGGTTTTCAAATGTATTTTCGACAGAAAAGAAGGAAGTTATTTTGTTGGCAGAACGGAATTCGACAGTCCGGACGTGGACAATACCGTTCTCGTTTCGGCTGAAAACCACTATATTTCCATCGGGCAGTTTGCGAATGTAAAAATCACTGCTGCCGAAGAATTCGATCTTTACGGGGAAATTGTCGATTAATTACGGTTCGATCTGTGTCCCGATTCCCCAGTAATTGCCGCAAAAATCCATAAAAGCACCGCGTACGTCCTGTTCATCGTCGCTTTGTGACGGCTCTTCCATTTTTTCGCAGCCATGTTCCAGCGCTTTGCGAAAAGTTGCGTGCACATCCGGAACGTACACGAAAAACATGGCCTTTTGTGCGGGATATGCCGGAATACTGTCGCTGATCATGAGAATAGAATCATCAATCTGAATTTCCATGTGTTTGATTCTTCCCTGATCTTCAAAACGGCGCATTTCTTTGGCATCAAAAATTTTTTTCAGAAGTTCTGCCAGACGGTTCGCGTTCTCAACCACAAGATAGGGGCAAAGCGAATTGTAATTTTGGGGTTTAAATGTTTTCATGCGTTCATTTTTGTTTAAATTTATAAAAAAAATTAATGGAGATCAAAGCAGCGAATACGGAGGCATATATTGAGAAAATTCCTGAGGAAAGGCAGGATGCATTCAAAAAACTGGTGGAGACCATTCGCGAGAATATTCCGCCGGGTTTTACAGAAATGATGCAGTACAATATGCCGGGCTGGAGCATTTCTCTGAAAGATTATCCTGCAGGTTATCACTGTACGCCAAATACACCACTTCCTTTTCTGAATGTAGCTTCACAGAAAAATTTTATCGCGCTGTATCACATGGGAATTTATATGAATACCAAAATTCTCGACTGGTTCACCGCAGAATATCCGAAACATTCGAAACGGAAACTCGATATGGGAAAAAGCTGTATCCGCTTCAAAAAACCGGAAGATATTCCATTCGAACTAATCGGCGAACTGATGACGAAAATAACTCCCGAAGATTACATCGCGGTTTATGAACAGAATCTTAAGAAGTAATTCCCGGGATTGTTATTCAGATTAAATTAACAGTGCGTTTTCGGATTTTCATACATGTCCGACTGATCTTCAAACGTAGCATCGAGACATTTCAGGTCTTTTTCAATCAGCAGAAACAAAGAATCAGTTTCATCATTTTCCTGATTTCCCTGAACCGTAATTTCATCCGTTTCCGTTAACGTTTTGAATGCGTCGGCTGATAAAGTCACCGTGATTTTTTGATCTGTAAAATTCGCAGAAATATTTACTGCAGCAGGATCTGCCTTAAGTTCATAGTAAAAAATCTGTCCGGGAGCGAGAACGGTTTTTTCGCTGACTATTCCTTTTTCCTTTAGGTTTGCGACATCGGTTTTGGTTAACCTCAGTCTGATGCTGTTACCTTTTATTCTGATTTTCATTTTTTTGTTTTTTACATTTTAATTCGCTGTTCGCCACAGTAAATATTGCAGCTGCCGTTTTTCAAAAAACCGACAAGCGTCATCCCAAAATCTTTGGCAGTTTCCACGGCAAGACTGCTTGGCGCACCGATTGCGCAAACTATTTGTACACCAGCCATCGCTGCTTTCTGAATCAGCTCAAAGCTCGCTCTTCCGCTCAGCAGCAAAATTTTATCCTGAAGTGTAAAACAGTCGGCATCCTGTTTCAGAAACTCGGCACCGATTAATTTATCCAGCGCGTTATGCCTTCCCACATCTTCTCTTAAGGTTTCCATATTTCCGTCCAGATCAAATGTTGCAGTTGCGTGAATACCACCTGTAGATTCAAACATTTCCTGCGCGTCCCGGAGTTTTTGAGGTAATTCGAAAATTTTCTCTGCTTCAACTATAAATTTAGTTTGGACGTTTTCGATGCGGCAAACCTGCTTAATGGCATCGATGCTGTTTTTTCCGCAGACGCCGCAACTGCTCGTTGTATAGAAATTTCGTTCGAGTTTATTAAGTTCAGGTCTGAAATCTGAATTCAGGAAAATGGTCATTTTATTTTCATCAGGAACTTCAGAAGTTTTTTCCTCGGCGAGATGATTTCTGGAAAATATAATGCCTTCCGTAAACAAAAAACCGACGGCGAGTTCTTCATCATTTCCCGGAGTCCGCATCGTTACCGAAATGGTTGATTGTTCGTTATTGCCGTAACTGAGTGAAATTTCAAGCGGTTCCTCGACAGCAAGAACATCAGAAGTCGCGGTCTGACTTCCGTTTCTGATCCGGAAAATTTCCTGTTGCTTCACCATTACTTAACGATCGTTGCGGTTTTTCGTAAAATTAGCAAAATCTTCCGATGAATTGATATTCGTTAGAAAATCTGAATTTTCCGGTGCGAGTTTCTCCAGTTTTAGTGATTCCAGAAACTTTTTGACCGAAGTGTTTCCGGCAGCAAAATATTCCTGCATATTGCGAAGTGCTTTATCTTCAATAACGGAAATCAGCGGTTCGGTAAATCCGTTTTTTTCGAAGCAGACGGCTTCAGAATTGGAAGTTCTGATATTGTTTAGTGTGATTAAATGCTGAAGTTCAAGCAGCGGATAATCGATTCCGGCGACAAAAAAAGTTCTGTCCGGGAACTTTTCTGCTGCGGTTAACAGCGCTGTAATCGGTCCGTTTCCTGCAAATTTTTGATCATCAGCCAGGAAATTTTCATCCGGATAATCTCCTGTCCAGCTTTTCATTTGATTTTTGTTAACCGAAATAATTACTTCGCTGCATAAAGGTGACAGGAGATCTTTCACCCGCTTCCATTGTGGTTTCCCTGAATATTTGAGCAGTGCTTTATCCGTTTTCATCCGCGAACTTTCTCCGCCTGCAAGAACGATTCCGAGCGGAAACCTGTTCGGTTGCTCATCTGAAAACCGTTCTGTGAAGAATTTTAAAGGAAGAATTTTCGCATTGTTCAGTTCAAATTTTTGAATAAATTCCTGAGCCAGGAAATCGCGTACAACAATCAGTATTTTTATTTGGCCTGTATAATTACTTCTCAATATTTTGCTTAAAATCTCATAAAAACCGGCATTCTTACGGATTTCAAGCGGCCCGATTTCATCGATGATGAGCCATTCTTTGTCGGAGGAAATTTCATCTTCAAGAATTTTTTCAGCTCTCTTAAATGCCTCTTCGCTGAACGTATGCTTTCCGATTTGAATTCCGGAATCAGCATCCATTTTTATCAGTTCGCCGTTTGCGATATTCTGAAAATAGCGTACGCCTTCAATTTTTGGCGAAAGAATGCCACTGCAATTTTCCGGACTGCAGAATTTATGCAGTATAGTGGTTTTTCCCGAACCGACCGGTGCGCAGAGCAGAAAAATTTGTGGTTTAGTCATGGTGGTTCTCATTCAAATATAACGACAAAGCCAGCCAAACAATCAAAAAACGGTTGATTTTGCGAAGCCAGCCATTCTCAGCAGCCGCATAATTCCACGCAGTATTTACATTTTTCCTGAACTCCGGAACGAAATGCAGTACCGCGTTCAGTTCATTCTGTTTCCTGCTTTGTGCAGATGTTTTCCATCTTGCAATCAGATATTTGAACAGCGGATTGACCACTGCAAAAATGATCAGAATTGCAGCGGCTGTTCTTAAAATCGCCTGCAAAGCTTTTGGGACAGAACCTGAAAGCAAAAAAACGGTAACGATGAAAAGCAGTATAGCACCTGTAAAAATCAGTCCCGAAAGTTTCCTGTTTTTCTTTTTTCGATCAGGTGAAAATCCGGAAGGAAGGATATCGGCAGTTTTCAATTTTTCTGCTTCGGATGAAATCTTTCCCGGCAAAGTCAGTCCGTAAAAACCGGCTGCAATTCCTGCTATGAAATATGCACCGGCGTAAATTCCGACAGCCGCAACAGGAAAATTTTCAATAGCCTGAAAACTGAACTGCTGAGCGAGATTTTGAAAAAACTGACTGAAGGCAGTCCAGATATTCTCGCCGAAAACCACTGTAAGCATGAGCAGTTTCTGAAAAGCACTTTCAAGCAGCGCGATAATTCCGTACAGAACTGCAGAAAAATAATTCGGTTTTGCAAAAGCGTAAATCAGCGCGCCGACAAATCCCTGAAAAGCGACGGCGATATATGCCGTGAAAGGCGAGTGCGGACTTGCGATTGCCTTTATCAGAATTACCAGAAGTGTCGCATTGATGATGGTCCTGAATTTTTTTTCGGAATTCAGCGCGATAAAAGTTACAATAATCACGGCGAAACTTCCGAGAATCAGTCCGCTGAACGGCAGTTTTACCGCATGAAAAAATCCGCCAAGTCCACTCTCGCTTACCGCCCAAAGAGCCGTAAGTTTGGTGATCAGCTGACGCGTATTCTGTTCCTGCGAAATTGTTCGTCCGTTCACAAAAAATCTGATTATACTCTTTACAAAAAATGCAGCTCAGCGCTGCATTCTGTTTTATATTCGCTCGATGTCGGCACCGAGCATTTTCAGGCGGCCGTCGATATTTTCATATCCTCGGTCTATCTGTTCAATATTATGAATGATTGATTTTCCTTCGGCGGAAAGTGCCGCAATCAACAGTGCATTTCCGGCTCTGATATCCGGAGAAACCATGGTGGTTCCGCGCAGCGGCGATTCATGATTTAAACCAACGACTGTTGCACGGTGGGGATCGCAAAGAATAATCTGTGCACCCATGTCTATCAGTTTATCTACAAAAAACAAGCGGCTTTCAAACATTTTCTGATGAATCAGCACCGTTCCTTTTGCCTGTGTTGCAACCACGAGAACAATTGAAAGCAGATCCGGAGTAAAACCAGGCCACGGCGCATCGGAAACCGACAGGATGGAACCATCTATAAATTTCTGAATGCGGTAGTTTTCCTGCGCAGGAATATAAATGTCATCCCCTGATTTTTCTAGCTGAATGCCGAGTTTACGGAATACATTCGGAATAATTCCGAGGTTTGGCCAGGAAACATTTTTGATGGTCATTTCCGATTTTGTCATCGCAGCAAGTCCGATCCACGATCCGATTTCTACCATATCCGGAAGCATGGTGTGATCGGTCCCGTGCAGATGATCAACGCCTTCAATCGTTACCAGGTTTGATCCGATACCGGAAATTTTTGCGCCCATTCTGTTCAGCATTTTGCAAAGTTGCTGCAGATAAGGTTCGCACGCTGCATTGTAAATTCTGGTTTTCCCTTTCGCAAGAACTGCAGCCATAATGATGTTCGCAGTGCCTGTAACCGAAGCTTCTTCGAGCAGGATGAATTTACCCGTTAGTTCTTTTGCTTTTAGAGTGTAGAAGTACTCTTCATCGTCATAATGAAATTCTGCACCGAGTTCCACAAATCCCTGAAAATGCGTGTCGAGTCTGCGTCTTCCGATTTTATCCCCGCCCGGAGTCGGCATATATGCTTCTCCAAAACGCGCGAGCATCGGTCCGAGAATCATGATC
The DNA here is from genome assembly GCA_023460855.1 of Bacteroidota bacterium. Taxonomy (GTDB): domain Bacteria; phylum Bacteroidota; class Bacteroidia; order Flavobacteriales; family Weeksellaceae; genus JAEWOS01. The sequence goes on from JAEWOS010000006.1 coordinate 180,575, forward strand.
GAACCACGGAGTTTTGCGCCGTCTTTCTTGAATTCTTTGGATTTGATGTAATCAAAATTGATGTCGTCCGATTTAAAGGTGTAATCGCCGTGACCGTTTTTGGTGATTTTCACGCCGAAATCTCCCAGAATTTCAATTAACCGGTTGACATCATGAATGTCAGGAATATTTCTGACTCTTACTTCTTCCGGCGTAAGCAAAACCGCACAAAGAATCTGCAGTGCCTCATTTTTTGCACCCTGAGGTTTTATTTCACCATGCAGCTGCTTTCCACCTCTGATCTGAAATGTTCCGCTCATGGTTTGCGTCTGTTTTTGTTCTGCTGATTTTTTTGGTGCGTTCTGTGTCTATTATTCTGCTGATTGTTGTGCTGCCCTTTCTGATTTTTATTGCGGTTCGAGGTGTAGTAAATTTTACTTTTCTCGAGCGAATCGATTCCTGTAAGATCGAGGCGGTCCTCCGAAAGTTCTTTCAGGTGGCGGAAAATTACATCATCAGTAACATGTTCTTTGTTATAGATGTTGTAGGATTTCTTCATATTGTTCGCAATCACTTCGATCAGCGCATCTTTCTCTTCGCCGTCTTCGCGCTGAATGGCAAGATCGATCAGCTGAAGGATACTTTTTCCGTAGAACTTAAAATCGCCCTGTAGTTTTGGATATTCCAGTTTTTTGGGTTTTTCCTGTAATTCTTCAATGGTAGGAAAAGGATAGGGCGCATCAACATCCAGATCGTAATCCGCCAGAATATAAAGATGGTCCCAAAGTTTATGTTTATAATTTTCTTCGTCGCGTAGTTGTGGATTTCGCTGTCCCATAAATTCCACAATTGCTACCGCCATTTCATTTCGTTCTTCTTTTGTGGGCAATTCCTTGCAGCGCTCCACCAGCTGCTGTATCAGTCGGCCATATTCCGGCATATGCAGCCTGGTTCTGTCGGTGTTGTATTCCATATCATGCAAATATAGAAATTTGATTCAAGTCGGCGGTTTTTCCGGACGTTTTCATTTGAAATTCAGGTAAAATTAGCTGTCCGCCGAATATTTTTTTAAATTCGTGGTTTTGCCGGTATTAATGACTGTTAAATTATGAAACTGAAACTCCTTTTAATTGCTTTTGCAGCACCTTTTCTTATGAAAGCACAGCAGGTAATGACTCCTGAAATTTTATGGACGCTAAAAAAATTAAGCGTACAGACCGTAGATCCCGATCACCGAACTTTGATTTATAATGTCGGGCAGACCGATCTAAAAACTGAAAAAACAGCCAGCGAAAAATACCTGCTGAATATTGATTCCGGAAAATCGGAAAAGATAAATCTGGGTAAGAAATCACTGGTGCAATGGGATAAAAACGGTTTATATGCGTCGGAAGGAAATCAGATTTTCATTTCGAAAGACTCAGGAAAAACCTGGAATCCTTTTTATGAACTCGCAGATGCCGACAATATTTCGATTTCTCCGGACGGACAAAAAATTGCGTTCAGCAGACAGGTACAGGTAGAAAAAGTGCTTGGTAAAGACCGTTATGCGGACACGCCAAAATCTACCGCACAAGTTTATACAGACCTGAATCACAGACACTGGGATTACTGGAATGAAGGAAAATACAACCACGTTTTTGTGGTTAATATTTCTGAAAAAGCTGATCAGGCAAAAGATCTTCTGCAGGGAAAAACCTGGGATTCTCCGCTGCGTCCTTTTGGCGGTGGCGAAGATTTTATCTGGAGCCCGGATTCCTCCAAATTGCTGTACGTTGTAAAGCCAAAAAGCGGTCGTGAATATGTGCAGACCACCAATTCCGATATTTTCGCATATGATCTTGCGTCCGGAACTGCCAAAAACCTCACAGAAGGAATGATGGGCTATGATGTGAATCCGAAATTTTCACCGGACGGAAATTTCCTGGCTTGGCAAAGCATGAAGCGCGACGGCTACGAATCGGATAAAAATGATATCGTGATCATGAACTGGAAAACCGGTGCGAAAAATAATCTGACCGATGGCTGGACTGAAAGTGTCACGGGAGATGTAGCCTGGAGCAAGGATTCAAAATTGCTGTATTTCACTGCGGCCTATCGCGGAACGAAACAGCTTTTCTCCGTAAATCCGAAAAATGATAAAGTATCACAAATTACACAGGGAAATTTTGATGTCAATGAAATTATCGCAGAAGGTAAAAACGGAATTCTCGTAGCCAGGACAGACATCAACCACAACAGCGACTTATTTTCCGTGGATAAAAGAAGCGGCACAATGACGCAGATTACTGCGGTGAATAAATCGGTGTACGATAATCTGGCTCCTTCAAAAAGCGAGCTGAAAATGGTGAAAACATCGGATGGAAAAGAAATGGGTGTCTGGTTTTTCTATCCGCCGAATTTCGATCCTTCGAAAAAATATCCGACGCTGCTGTATTGTCAGGGTGGTCCGCAATCGGCGCTGACGCAATATTTTTCCACGCGCTGGAATTTTGCTTTGATGGCTGCAAACGGTTACATTATTTTAGCGCCAAACCGCCGCGGAATGCCGGGTTGGGGAACAAAGTGGAACGAAGATATTTCTAAAGACTGGGGCGGACAGCCAATCCGTGATTATCTGGCAGCTGCCGATTACGCCAAAACGCTGCCTTTTGTGGATGGCGACAGAATGGGTGCTGTTGGTGCAAGCTACGGCGGTTACAGCGTTTATATGCTTGCAGGAGTTCACGAAGACAGATTCAAGACTTTTATTTCGCACAACGGACTTTTCGACATGAAATCCTGGTACGGAACCACCGAAGAACTGTTTTTCGCAAACTGGGATCTCGGAGCGCCGTGGGATCAGCCGACGCCGAAAGCCTATACTGAATTCAACCCCAGCGATTATACGCAGAACTGGGATACGCCGATTATGATTATTCAGGGCGGACTCGATTTCCGGGTTCCGTATGAACAGGGGAATCAGGCGTTTCAGACTGCGCAGTTGAAAGGCATCAAATCCAAATTTGTGTATTTCCCGAATGAAAACCACTGGGTTTTGAAACCGCACAACGCTCTGGTTTGGCAGCGAGAATTTTTTAGCTGGCTGAAAGAAACTTTATAGGAATTAAGGAAGGTATTTAAGAATAGAACGGGCTATTATAGTCCGTTCTTTTTGATTTCTAAATTTCGAAACATTCAATCGCCTCATGAGTCAGAAGAAAATTTTCCAGTTCTTCAATCTGGCTTTGCTTGACACTGATATCAACGCCCAGCGCTACATTTCCGTTTTCTTTCTTCTCTGTTTTGTTTACCGACTGAAACGTTGAATACGTTTCCAGGGAATCGAGGATTTTGGTACGGTCTCCCGCAAATTCTTTCTTGATTTCCATGGAAAGCAGACGCGTATTCGTATTTGCGATCATTAATTTGCCGAGCCAGCTCAGTCCATAAATTACAAATAAGGTAACGCACAGAAATGAAAGCGCAATATAGAATTCCCCGAAACCGATTGCCATTCCGATGGCAGCTGAAATCCAGATGATGCTTGCCGTGGTGAGTCCGTAAATCGAGAAGCCCTGCTTGTAAATAACACCGGCACCAAGAAAACCGATTCCGCTGATAATTCCTGCAGCAATTGCAAAATTGTCGCCTTCACCTGAAAAATTTGCCGAAAGAATGGTAAAAAGACAGGAACCCACCGAAATGAGCGTGATGGTTTTTAATCCGGCCGATTTATCCTTCGATTCTCGCTCATAGCCTAAAATAATTCCGGAAACAAGAGCCAGAACCGCTTTGATGACATCTTCGTAGGAGAAAAAAGCATTGAGATTTTCCATACAAAGCAAAATTATATTCTTTATTTTTGAATCCATTATGAATACTGAAACAAGGATTTCATCATTCCCACCAATTATAGACGAAAATTCGAAGATCTTGATTCTCGGATCGGTTCCGGGCGTTAAATCGCTCGAAATGCAGCAGTACTATGCACATCCGCAAAACAGATTCTGGAAGATACTATTTGAGATTTTTCAGAAAGAATTCAGCACAGATTATGAAGACAGGAAAAAGCTGTTGAAAACAAAAAAAATTGCACTTTGGGATGTTATTGATACGTGCGAAAGAAAAGGCAGCCTGGATTCTGATATCCGAAATGAAGAAGCGAACAGCATTGCAGAGTTGCTCGAAAATCATCCTGCGATTCAGGCTATTTTCTGCAACGGACAGAAATCACATAAAAACCTGATGAGAATTTTAGGTAAAGAGTTCCATATTCCCGTTTTTGTTTTACCTTCGACCAGTCCGGCAAATGCAGGGATTTTATATTTGGATAAATTAAAAGCCTGGAAAAGTATACTGCAGTTTTTATGAGAAATTCAATATTATTTTTTGGTTTAGTATTCATTTCTAGCTTTTTAAATGCGCAGCGATACGAATTCGATTATTTGCTCCAATGGTCCACAACAACCAAGTTTGGCACGAGTAACAGATTGTATTTTATAAATAGTAATAATCCCAATTATCGTATTTTAATATTTGATCAACCAGATGGACAACTCTACGCCTGGCTGGAAGATTATGCTGATACAGATAAACATGTGAGGCATGTATTTAACGTTGTTGTTACAGATCCGTCATCTGGAAAATATCGGTTTATTTATGGTAGCACCTATAAAACCGGCAATTATGGCCATATAAAAATGGGCAAATTGCAATTGAAAAAGATTGATCACAATTTTTACGCTATTTCCATTTATAACACAAAAGGTTCGCAAATGCCTTACGCTTCTTTTGAATTTTACCTCGAAGAAAGTGATGACCTGATTCTTTTTAATAACATGGAAAATCCAAAATACCTGCTGTTTCAACCATTAATTGAGGCCGCTCTACCGAAAGATAAAAAGTATACAATTACGCGATACATAACTAAAAATACCTACGGAACAGCCTCGGATGAAAAGCTAATCAGCAAACAAAAAATTGCGCTTACGCTGGAAGTGACTGCCGACCAGCTCAGATTCAAAACAAAGAAAAATTAAAAATTTATGAAATCAATTATCTGGATTTTGTTTTTACTTGCAGGTTGTTATTTCTATTGCCAGACCTACACATTTGATCATTTTATTGAATACAATTCCTGCAGGAAGGGTGACGGCGGAAAACCCGTGTTTTACAGGATTGTTTCCACCAAAAAAAATGCTTCCTATAGTATGGGCTTGTATTTTGCACATCATCACAAAAGTGCCAGCATTGCCGATTATGACACGGAATTATTTCATACTTTTTCAGTGAAGCAGATCGGCGATGAATTCACTTTCCGGTATGAGGGTAGCAGAAAATGATGTTCATCAATAAATTTCTTTATGATAAAATAGAAATTGCACCCGGGAAAAATCCAGACAGTTATGAGCTGGAACTATGCGCCGGGAAAAATGACAGAAGATACAGGCGTAAACTCCTGGTAGAAATTGAAAAATCTGATTATGCACTTGGTAACGAACTGCTTATTGATTATCACAAAAGCCAGGTTGAAAATATCACAACAGCGCTTGCGAACTATCTAAAGACCGACAAATTTATCATCCGAAAATCAGCATTCAAATATTTGGGAAGTGAAGGAGAATGTATGCAGATTGTGAAAAATCATCCATTGGAACTAACCATCGAACTTCCTGAAAAACTGGTGATAAATGAGCGTTAAGTGCGTAACTGCCCAATTTGCATCAGGATAATAAGCGAAATCTGAAACTGAAAGAATCAAACAAATTGTGGAGAGACTGCTTTCGTTCATCTTTCATTTCCTATTTTTACTTTGGTTTCCGCCTCTCCGGTAAACACAGGAAATTCTAATTCAGACAAACTGAAAGGATTGAAAAAAATTGTAAAACTTTTATGAGAAAATTAATCTGGATTTTATTTTAAAAGCTGCCGGCAAAATTGGACTTGACATTCGCTTCGTGATGTCGTATCTTTGCACTTCGAAATTTTTAAACCGTAATTTAAAAAAATGAAGACTTCAGATTTCAATTTCCACCTTCCGGAAGAACTGCTTGCAGAACATCCTGCAGAGCACCGCGATGATGCAAAACTCATGGTTCTGGACCGCAAAACCGAAACCATCGAGCATAAACTTTTTAAAGATGTCATCAATTATTTCGATGAGGGTGATCTTTTTATATTCAACAACACCAAGGTTTTTCCGGCACGTCTTTACGGAAATAAGGAAAAAACCGGAGCGAAAATCGAAGTGTTCCTGCTTCGCGAACTAGATAAAGAAACGCGTGTCTGGGATGTACTCGTAGATCCTGCACGTAAAATCAGAATTGGCAACAAACTGTTCTTTACCGAAGACGAATCTTTGGTAGCAGAAGTGATCGATAATACCACCTCCCGCGGAAGAACTTTGAGATTTCTCTACGATGGTTCTTACGAAGAATTCCGCGCAAAACTGAAAGAACTAGGTGAAACACCACTTCCGAAATATATCAAGAGAGAAGTAGAGCCGGAAGACGCAGAACGTTACCAGACGATTTATGCAAAAGTGGAAGGTGCTGTAGCTGCACCGACTGCCGGTCTGCATTTTTCCCGTCACCTGATGAAAAGACTCGAAATTAAAGGTGTTGATTTTGCCGAAGTAACGCTTCACGTTGGTTTGGGAACCTTTAATCCGATTGAAGTGGAAGATCTTTCCAAGCATAAAATGGAAAGCGAGGAAGCAATTATTGATGCGGCGAATGCGGCGAAAATAAACCTGGCTGTTGAAGAAGGACGCAGAGTTTGCGCTGTGGGAACAACTACAATGCGTGCTATAGAAACTTCCGTTTCTTCCAACAGAAAGATTTCTGAATATCACGGCTGGACCAACAAATTCATTTTCCCGCCGCACGATTTTGGGGTTGCCAACGCAATGATCACCAATTTCCACACACCTAAATCAACACTGTTGATGATGATTGCAGCGTTTGCCGGAAAAGATTTCTTAATGCGCGCATACGAAGAAGCGATTAAAGAAAAATATAAGTTCTATTCTTACGGAGATGCGATGCTGATTCTGTAGAAATTTCGAATTGTAAATTTTAAATTTTAGATTGGGTTTACATTTGCTGTATTTCCTGATCTAAAATTTATTATTTTAAAGCTAAATCATTTTGAAAGATATCCGCACATTATCACTCGAACAGTTAACCGGTTACTTTAAGGAAATCGGCGAAAAACCGTTTCGTGCCAAACAGGTTTACGACTGGCTCTGGAGTAAAAATCTCCATTCGATTGATGAAATGACGAATCTCTCGAAAGAACTGCGCGACAAACTTTCTCAGGAATTCATGATCAATCCGGTATCTGTTGATCAGCTGCAGAAATCGAAGGACGGAACGATTAAGAACGGTGTAAAATTACATGACGGACTTTTGGTGGAATCCGTGTTAATTCCGACTGAATCCCGAACTACGGCCTGCGTTTCATCTCAGGTTGGCTGCTCATTAAACTGTGAATTCTGCGCAACCGCTAAACTCAAAAGAATGAGAAATCTGGAGGTTGCAGAAATCGTGGATCAGGTTGCACTGATTGACAGGCAAAGCAAAATGTATTTCGACCGGCCGCTTTCCAACATTGTTTTCATGGGAATGGGAGAGCCGATGATGAATTACAAAAATGTGGTGGAAGCGATTAAGAAAATCACGAAACCGGAAGGTCTAGGAATGTCGCCGCGAAGAATTACAGTGTCCACATCCGGTATTCCGAAAATGATCAAAATGCTCGCTGATGAAGAACTGCGCGTGAAACTCGCACTTTCGCTGCACTCAGCAATTGAGGAAACCCGAAATGAAATTATGCCGTTTTCCACGAAATTTCCTTTGACAGAAATCATGGAAGCGCTTCAGTACTGGCATCAGAAAACCGGTTCCGAAGTTACGTTTGAATACTGCGTCTGGAAAGGGATCAACGACAAAGATGAAGACATTAAGGCTTTAATCAGGTATTGCAAAAAAGTTCCGTCCAAAGTGAATTTAATTCAGTATAATCCAATCGGAGAAGGCAAATTTGACCACAGAAGCATTGAAGCCGAAGAATGGTATGTCCGCCAACTGGAAAAAGCCGGAATCAACGTACTAATCCGCCGAAGCAGAGGAGGAGATATTGATGCTGCATGCGGACAACTCGCAAACAAAACTGCCGAATAAATTAGAACCAACCATCCGGTTTCAAAATCATTTTCCAGGATAATCCAAGACCGAATTTTCCGTTGTTAGTTTTATGAGAAAGATTCTTTTCATTTTATCGCTTTTTAGTTTTCTGCAGATTGCTGCACAGCAGGATTTTCAAATTTTTAAAATCAGAAAATATAAAGTGGCTACGCTTTCTGATGAATTAAGAGAAACTTCCGGCCTGCAGCTTCTGAACGGAAGACTGTACACGTTTAATGACGGCGGCAATACATCTGAAATATTTGAAATTAATCCTAAGAATGGTGAGGTTTTACACCGCATTAAAACAGGCCTCGAAAATTTCGACTGGGAAGCGATGACTTCCGATGATGAAAATTTCTACATCGGCGATTTTGGCAACAACTGGGGAACGAGAAAAGATCTGAAAGTTTACCGGATTCCGCTGCAGCATAATTCAGAGATTATGGAGAAAGATCCAGATTCAATTGGCTTTTATTATCCAGATCAGACGGAATTCATCAAAAAACCGCAGGCTAACAACTGGGATGCGGAAAGCATGATTTATAAACACGGAAATCTGCACATTTTCACGAAAGAATGGCAGTCATACCACACATCGCATTACCGGATTTTTCCGGACAGATCAGATTCAGCACAACCTGCCGAAAAACTTGAAACTTTTAATCTTGGCTTTATGGCAACCGATGCCGATTATTATCAGGATGAACTGTATGTAATCGGTTATACGCACAAAATGGAAATTTACCTGAGCATTTTCGAAGAAGATGAAAACGGACTGTTCTTTTCGAAACAACCGGAAAAATATTATCTCGGGCAAAGCACCGCGCTTGGTCAGATCGAAGGAATTGCTGTAAACAGTGACGGTATTTTTATTTCGGGAGAAGAATTCAATCTTAAAATTTTTCACGCTAAACCTGCGCTTTATTTCATACCGGCTGGAAAGATCAGATAGACGGTTATTCCCTGAAATAAATTATATTTGTGAAATTATAAATTCCAGAATAATCCTTTTCACTCCTCTTCAGTGGCGAATATTGTAGAAGAAATTAAGCGGCCCATAAAAGGTGAAATGAAACTTTTCGAAAGGAAGTTTTATGAATCGATGCAGAGCAATGTTCCCCTTCTGGACAAAGTCACACGTTTTATCGTTACCACCAAAGGAAAACAGATGCGTCCGATGTTTGTTTTTCTGTGCGCAAAACTCGTGGGAGATGTTAATGAAAGAACGTTTCGCGGCGCTTCGATGATCGAGCTGATTCACACCGCAACACTCGTTCATGATGATGTTGTGGACGAAAGTTTCAAGCGCAGAAATTTCTTTTCGATCAATGCACTTTGGAAGAATAAAATTGCCGTTCTCGTCGGCGATTATCTGCTTTCGAAATCTGTTCTGCTTTCTACCGATCATAAAGATTACGATCTGCTTGCCGTTATTTCACGAACGATTCGGGAAATGTCGGAAGGTGAGCTTCTGCAGCTGGAAAAAGCCAGAAAACTCGATATTACAGAGGACGTTTATTACGAAATCATCAGACAGAAAACCGCAACGCTTATTGCTGCGTGTTGCGAGATAGGCGTGCGTTCCAATGGCGCTGATGAAGTGCTTTCGAAAAAAATGCAGGATTTCGGAACTTTCACCGGAATGGCTTTTCAGATCAAGGATGATCTTTTTGATTATCTGAGTGCCAATGTGATCGGAAAACCGGTCGGAATCGACATTAAAGAGCAGAAAATGACGCTCCCGCTGATACATTCTTTGAAAACTGCTTCGGAGCGCGACCGCAAATATTATTTCGAAACGATTAAGCGGTACAACAACAATTCGAAAAGGGTAAAAGAACTCATAGAATTTGTAAAAGGTTCCGGTGGACTGGATTATGCGGTTTCGGTGATGAAAAATTATCAGGAAAAAGCCAGAAATCTGCTGAATGATTTCCCGCCGTCAGAAGCGAAATCATCACTGGAATTAATGCTGGATTACGTAATTGAGCGTAAATTCTAAATCGTTCACAATTCCACAACCCGGTTTACCATTCAAAAAACCTGGTTTTATTACCATTTTCCGCTGTCAAAGTTCTTTAAAAGATTGATAAAAAAAGCTCAAAAAATTATCAAATTCGTAACACGTTCTTACACCTTCCAAAAAAAGTTTATCTTTGTGTAAAGGCTAGAATCTTATGCAAACTACTTATATTGAAACTCAGGAAGTTACATTCGAAGATTTTAAGAATGCAGTTCTTAACGATTACAGACTCGGGCGCATCTCGCGTGAGATGTCTTTGTTAGGGCGCCGTGAAGTACTTACCGGCAAAGCAAAATTCGGAATTTTTGGCGATGGCAAAGAGCTTCCGCAGCTTGCAATGGCAAAAGTTTTCCGTGAAGGCGACTGGCGTTCCGGTTATTACCGTGACCAGACGTTCGCACTTGCAATAGAGGCTGTTTCAGTGGAAAGTTTCTTTGCGCAGCTTTATGCCGACACTTCTGTTGAACGCGAACCGGCTTCTGCAGGAAGACAGATGAACGGACATTATGCTACAAGAACACTGAATGAAGACGGAAGCTGGAAAGACTTGACCAAACTCAAAAATATTTCTTCAGATATTTCTCCGACAGCCGCACAAATGCCAAGACTTTTAGGTCTTGCTTTGGCTTCTAATATTTATAAAGAAGTATCTTTTGAAGGTTCTGAAAAATTCTCAAATAAAGGTAATGAAGTGGCGTTCGGAACAATTGGTGATGCCTCAACAGCTGAAGGGCATTTCTGGGAAAGCCTTAATGCTGCGTGCGCACTGCAGGTTCCAATGATTGTAAGTATTTGGGACGACGGCTACGGAATCTCAGTTCCTACACACAACCAGCGGGCAAAAGTAGATATCGCAGAAATGCTGTCCGGTTTTCAGCGTAAGGAAGGCGAAAATCAGGGATGTGAAATTATTCAGGTGAAATCCTGGGATTATCCCGCTTTGCTGGATGCTTATGCAAAAGCGGAACATTATGCAAGAACAGAAAGTATTCCTGTGGTGGTTCATGTAATTGAGGTTACACAACCGCAGGGACATTCTACTTCCGGATCGCATGAAAGATATAAAAACGAAGAAAGACTTGCCTGGGAAGGCGAGTATGACGGACTTGTAAAATTCCGTGAATGGATTTTGAATTATTCGGTTGAAATTGACGGAAACGAAGAAGTGCTTACAACAGCAGAAGAACTTGAGCAGATAGACCGCGATGCGAAATCACTTGTAAAACAGGGACAGAAAAAGGCCTGGGAAGATTATCAGGGATCTATTGCTTCACTGAAAGATCAGGTACTTCCTCTGGTAGAAAAGATGCAGGATCAGTACGAATCTTTGAAAGATGAAATTCAGAAATTCAACAAAATAATTTCCGTTTCCAAACGCGATGTCTTTGATCTGGCAAGAAGAGCGCTGATCGCAAGCAGAGGAACGCAGACCACAGAAAGACAGTGGCTGCAGAATAAATATGACGAGATTCTGGCAAAGGAAAAAGACAATTATTCTTCTCATCTGTACTCGCAGTCGCAGTGGAAATCCGCCAATGTGAAGGAAGTTCCGCCTGCGTTTTCAGAATCTTCGGAAGAAGTGGACGGCAGAGTAGTGGTAAGAAATAACTTCGATAAAATTTTCGAAAAATATCCGCAAAGTCTCGTTTTTGGTGAAGATACCGGAAATATCGGCGACGTAAACCAGGGGCTTGAAGGAATGCAGGAAAAGTACGGCGAAATGCGTGTTGCGGATACCGGAATTCGTGAAGCGACCATTCTGGGACAGGGAATCGGAATGGCGATGCGAGGTTTGAGGCCGATTGCAGAAATTCAGTACCTCGATTATATCCTGTATTGTATTCAGGGAATGAGCGATGATCTCGCAACGGTTCATTACCGGACAAAAGGCGGGCAAAAAGCTCCGGTGATTATCAGAACGCGCGGACACAGACTTGAAGGAATCTGGCATTCCGGTTCGCCGATGGCCGGGATTCTGAATCTGTCTAAAGGAATCAATATTCTGGTGCCGAGAAGTTTGATGAAGGCAGCCGGATTTTACAATACCATGCTTAAAACAGACGAACCTGCTGTAATTGTGGAATGTCTGAACGGTTACCGTCTGAAAGAAAAGCAGCCGGATAATCTCGGAGAATTTACCGTTCCGGTCGGAAAAATAGAAGTGACAAAAGAAGGTTCCGATGTTACACTCGTTACTTATGGGTCAACCTGGAGAATTGTAATGGAAGCAGCAATGGAACTCGAAAAATTAGGAATTTCTGCAGAGGTGATCGATGTTCAGTCATTGATTCCGTTTGATTTGAGCCACGAAATTGCAGAAAGCGTGAAGAAAACCAATCGTCTTGTGGTGATTGATGAAGATGTGGAAGGAGGAACAACCGCATTTATTCTTCAGCAAATCATTGAAAAACAGAAAGCTTTCAGATATCTCGACGCTGATCCTGTAACAATTGCTGCGGAAAACCACAGACCTGCATACGCAAGCGACGGCGACTATTTCTCAAAACCGTCAAAACTGGATATGGTGGAAAAAATTTATGCGATGTTTCACGAAAGCAATCCGAACAAATTTCCCAAAATTTAAACAGTAATTAATTACTTATCATAGCTGGGGCAGAAATGTTCCGGCTTTTTTGTTATCTGTTGGGTTTCGAAAGTAGTTAAGACAGAATACTAATCTAATTGCAGGGAATGCAATCAAACTGATTAAAGTCAAATATGAATTGAACTCTTAATTTAATAGAAGGAGACGTGAACGTAATTCTTGATTCCCAGAGATCAATTTCGAAGAAAGGGAATCTTCCCTTCAGAAGATTTGATGATAAAAAAGGGTGATTTTCCCTGTGAAAAATTTGTGTAACCGCCTTAGCTTTGAATCAACAATAACCAAAAACTATAACCATTAAAACTGGTAACCGAAAATTCAAATTATTTTTTCAGAGAAAGAGACCACAAAATTGCGGTCTCTTTTTTATTGGTGAAGAAACAGACAGGATTACATCTTCAGTAATTCGATGGTGCGCTCCGGATCATCACTGGAAAATACCGCATTCCCGGCAACGAGCACATCCGCGCCCGCATCGAACAGTTTTCCTGCATTCTCGAGGTTTACGCCGCCATCTACCTGAATTAACGCGGTGGAATTGTTAGATAAAATGAGATCTTTCGTCTCCGCAATTTTCTTATAGGTGTTTTCAATAAATTTCTGTCCGCCAAAACCCGGATTCACGCTCATCAAAAGAACAAGATCCACTTCGCTGATGATATCTTCGAGCAGCAAAACCGGAGTTGAAGGATTTAATACGACTCCTGCTTTTGCTCCTTTATCCTGAATCAGTTTAACCGTTCTGTGCAAATGAATACAGGCTTCATACTGAACCGAAACGAGATCAGCTCCAGAATCGATGAATTCTTCCACATATTTTTCCGGTTCCACAATCATCAGGTGTACATCTACAAATTTTTCCGCATGCTGTTTGATCGTTTTCATCACCGGAAAGCCAAAGGAAATATTCGGGACAAATCTGCCATCCATCACATCTACATGAAGCCAGTCTGCCTGGCTGTGGTTCAGCATTTCAATATCTCTCTGCAGGTTTCCAAAATCCGCGGAAAGCAGGGAAGGAGCTATCAGTTTCGTTTTCATTTTATCGTAATTATTTTTTGTGCGAAAAACCTTTGGTTATCTGTCGTGGTATTTGAGTTTCATATCCGGCGTGATCTTTAGCAATGTCTCATAAATCAGTGTGATCACGTTTCCGACATCCTCTTTTGCTACCATTTCTACGGTGGTGTGCATATATCGTAAAGGAAGTGAAATCAGCGCACTCGGAACTCCGCCGTTGGAATGTGCGAAAACGTCCGTGTCCGTTCCGGTAGACCTGCTTGCTGCTGCTCGCTGATACGGGATTTTTTTTGTTTTTGCAGTGTCGATAATCAGTTCCCGGATTTTATGATGAACGCTCGGCGCAAAGAAAATAACCGGACCATCGCCACATTTCTGCTCGCCTTCCTTCTTTTTTTCGATCATCGGCGTTGTGGTATCGTGCGTAACATCAGTTACTATCGCGATGTTTGGCTGAATGGTATCAGCAATCATATCCGCACCGTACAAACCTACTTCTTCCTGTACGGAATTGGTAATATACAGCGCAAACGGAAGTTTCTTCTTATTCTCTTTCAAAAGCCGCGCAACTTCTGCGATCATGAATCCGCCCATTCTGTTGTCGAGTGCGCGTCCGACGAAATAGCGGTTATTCATTTCAAAAAATTCATCGGGATAGGTAATCATGCAGCCAACTTCAATCCCCAGATCTTTCACCTCCTGTTTTGAGGTGCAGCCACAATCGATGAAAATATTTTCAATTTTCGGCGTCGTCTCCTTATCGGCGCCAATTCTGGTATGAATGGCCGGCCATCCGAAAACGCCTTTCACAATGCCTTTTTCACCATGAATGTTCACCGTTTTAGAAGGTGCGATCATCTGATCAGAACCGCCATTTCTGATTACGTAAAGAAGTCCGTCGTCGGTAATATAATTCACATACCACGAGATTTCATCGGCATGCGCTTCAATAACCACTTTGAATTCTTCTTCCGGGTTGATTATTCCGTAGCAGGTTCCGTAGTTGTCCGTCCGTATTTCGTCCACAAACGGCTGAATATAGTCCATCCAGAGTTCCTGGCCTGCAGTTTCGTTTCCCGTCGGCGACGAGGTATTAAGGTAATCTTTGAGAAATGAGAGAGATTTCTTGCTGAATTTCATAGAAAGGGAATAGTTTTTGCCGCTTCATCCGGCAATTGAAGTGGTAAAAATAATGAATTTTGAAAGAATATTTTTTGTTGCATTTCTGTTTCTGGCTCTTCTTGTAAAGGGGCAGGACAGTATTTATGTAAAGCCGCTCAGTTCTTATCCGCAGGAATTATTAAAAACTGACGAATACGGCAATAAATACTATTACGACGAACGCAACAAAGCAAGAGTATACGAAATAAACGGTGAAACGGTGGTGATGATGGACGAACTTACGCTTGCCACGAAACCCCGTTTCAACAATCAGCTGGACAGAAACTACTATTATTTCCTGAATAAAAAACTAGCAAGGGTGTATCCGCTGTTTCTCACTGCACTGCAACAGTATCGCGACATACAGAACGATATGCAGAATATGGATACGGCTGAAAAGAAAAAATATTCGCGACAGCGGCAGAACGATCTTGCTGATCAGTACGAGAAACAGCTGAAAGACCTCACAACTTCTGAAGGCCGTGTTTTTGCAAAACTGATGAGCAGGGCAACCGGAAAAACGGTATTCGAAATCACCAAAGAACTGCGTGGCGGTTGGAGCGCATTTTGGTGGAATGTAAAAGGAAATATCGCAGATATCGACATCAAGGAACCGTACAATCCGCACGTGAACAGAACCGATTTATTTATTGAGTCATTGCTTCAGAGCAACTGGAATTTCGGTTATCTGCAGCCTTATCCCGGCGCATCCGAATTTCGTGTAAAAAAATAATTTTCTTACCTGAGTTTTTGCTGTAGTTTTTCGAACGCAATCCTGTCAACCGGCAGCGGAAACGGGTTTTCAGTGTTGTGAATATCGATCCAGTTGAGATAATCGATTGTAGGATCGAGAATTTTCAGGTTCTCTTCATCCAGGATTTCAGCGATATAATAGATCGTGAGCAGCTGTTCATGTTCCCGGAATTTGCTTTGAACAAATTCCTCCTGTGTATACAGATGTTCCAGAATTCTGATTTTAACGTTTAGTTCTTCCGCGAATTCCCGGTGCAGACAATCATGCAGACCTTCGCCAAGTTCCAGACCGCCGCCCGGAAGTTTCAGCATTTTTTCGCCGGCATATTCTTCATGCAATACCAGCAATTTTGCATTTTTTACCACGCATGCATACACACGCACAGTGATACTCTTTATCATTTTCTATTTTTTACGGGCATTGATCATTTCTCTTTTACCGGGAGGTCCGGGTTTCTTTTCCACTTCGAATCCAAGTTCCTGCAGAATTCTGCGCACACTGCCTTTCGAAGAATAGGTGGTAAGAAGTCCGCCGTTTGCCATCTTATCTGCTACGAGTTCAAACAGAGACTTCTCCCATAAATCGGGCTGTACACGCGCTCCAAAACAGTCAAAATAGACCAGGTTTATGGCAGGCATTTCAAGGGTTCCGAGTTCAAAAAAATCAGTCTGAATTTTTGTAAGATAAAAACCGGGAAGAATCTCTGTCTTCGTTTCCCATGGTGCCTGATGAATTTTTTTATTGAATTCTGCGATGCTTTTATTGTCGAAAAGACTGCCGTAATCGAGGTCCAGAATCTCATCTTCGATCACCGGATATTTTTCCAGCGTGATATAGTTGATGGATTCATAGCGGCTGTTTTTCAGAAATTCATCAATCGTAACCAAAACGTTCAGACCGGTGCCAAAACCGAGTTCCAGAATGTGAATTTCTGAAAAATCAAGCTGTTTTATTCCGTTATCTATAAATACATGTTGTGCCTCCTGCAATGCGCCGTGAAGCGAATGATAGTTTTCATTCAATTCTTTGATATACAGCGTTTTGCTGCCATCTTTGGTGATCTGAATTTCTCTGTCCAACGAAAGTTTTTTTCAAATTTAACAGAAATTTTTAAAAGTGGAAAAATTATAATATATTTGTGGATATACATAAAATTTTCAAAAATGATAATCCAAAAAACTACGCAGTCCAGGATCGCCGATTTCGATCGGGAGAATTTCACTTTTGGTGATTACTTTATCGACCACATGGTTATTTGCGAATATGAAAACGGTAAATGGGGAGAGCCTAAACTAATGCCTTACGGACCACTTCAATTTTCTCCCGCAAATATGACATTCAATTACGGACAGGCGTGTTTTGAAGGAATGAAAGCTTATAAAGACAAAGACGGCGACGTTTATCTGTTCCGTCCTCAGAAAAATTTTGAGCGCATCAATAAATCTGCAGTCAGACTGGCCATGCCTGAAGTTCCGGAAGAAATATTTATGGGCGGAATTAAAGCCCTTGTGGATACCGATCGCGAATGGGTTCCTTTTGGAGAAGGAAAATCTCTGTATATCAGACCTTTGATTTTTGCAACTGAAGAAGTACTTAAAGCACGTGTTTCTACAAAATATATGTTTGCTATTGTTGCATCACCGGCGAAAAGCTACTATGCGGAACCGGTTTCTGTGAAAATTTCCGACCATTATTCCAGAGCTGCAAACGGCGGAGTAGGATTTGCGAAAGCAGCCGGAAATTACGCCGCGTCTTTTTATCCTACAAAACTGGCGATTGAGGAAGGGTATGATCAGATTATCTGGACCGACGACAGCACCCACGAATTTTTTGAGGAAAGCGGTACGATGAATGTTTTCGTAAGAATTAACGATACGATTTACACACCGCCGACTTCAGAGAAAATTCTGGACGGAGTAACAAGAGACAGTTTTATACAGCTCGCAAAGAAAAACGGCATAGACATCCGCGTTGAGCCTATTGCCGTGAAAGACGTAATTGAAGCATACAGAAACGGTTCCCTGAAAGAAGTGTGGGGCGTAGGAACTGCGGTGGTAACTTCCCAGTTTAAAGCATTGGGATATGAAGGTGAAAGACTTGAACTGCAGCCGCTTCCTGCTGAAGAAAGTTTTGCGCTTCAACTGAAAAACGAACTTGTAAACATCCAGACCAATCTCGCTGAAGATCCTTTCAACTGGAGGGTTAAAGTGGAAAAGAACGTGCTGGAAACCGCATAGGAATTCAATAAGAATACAGGCCGGTAAATTCCGGTCTTTTTTGTGGGCATTTTTCAGCGGGAATCCTTATTTTCGCGGTTGAATTTGCTAAATTTCGCTGATGAAAACAATGAATATAAAAAGTAAAATGATGGCTCTTATTGCAGCGGTTTCGCTGATGAGCTGTACCCCAATTTATAAGACTATGAACGTAGAGAAAGAAACTTACGAAGGCCTTGGAGAAGGTCTTTACGCCAATCTGCAGACCAGCAAAGGAAATATGCTGGTGAAATTCGAAGATGAGAAATCGCCGGTAACCGTGGCGAATTTCGTGGGTCTTGCCGAAGGAAAAATCGACAACAAGGCAAAAGCCAAAGGTGTTCCGTATTATGACGGTACTATTTTTCACCGTGTGATCGATAATTTCATGATTCAGGGTGGTGATCCACAGGGAACAGGAATGGGCGATCCGGGCTATAAATTTGAAGATGAGAAGAACGACCTGAAGCATACTGATAAAGGAATTCTTTCCATGGCGAACAGCGGACCGAACACCAACGGTTCTCAGTTTTTCATCACTTCTGTACCAACGCCTTGGCTGGACGGAAAACATACCGTTTTCGGAAAAGTTGTTGCCGGTGAAGAAGTGATCGACGCGATTTCCAAAGTGGAAAAAGGAGCAGGAGACAAGCCTGTAACCAATGTGGTTCTGGAAAAAGTTTCCGTATTCAGCAAAGGTGATCAGTACAAAAACTACGATGCTGCGCAGGTATTCACAACCGGAAAATCCAAAATTCAGGAGAACAACAAATCTTATCTCGCAAAAGCTGAAGCAGAACGCAGAAAGAAAGAGGAAGATTTCAAGAACAACCAACAGAAACTGGTAGATCAAATGGCTGCAGGAATGCAGAAAACGGATTCCGGACTTTACTATAAAATCACGAAAACCAACGCTTCCGGAAAGGCTGCAAAAGCAGGCGATAATGTTTCGGTTCATTATGCAGGGAAACTGGTGGACGGCACTGAATTCGACAGCTCATTCAAAAGGGGAGAACCAATTACATTTCCTGTTGGAATGGGCCGCGTAATCAAAGGCTGGGACGAAGGAATCCTGATGCTGAAAGAAGGCGAAACTGCAACCTTCCTGATTCCGCCGGGACTTGGTTACGGTGAGAGAGGAGCAGGAGGTGTTATCCCTGCAAATGCATGGCTCGTTTTCGATGTAGAAATGGTAAAGGCGAATTAATCACCAGATCATTAAAACACAGAACCCGGATTAATTCCGGGTTTTCTTATTAATAACCGCAAAGTTGCTGAAATATGAAGCTTTGATTCTGTATTTTTACATGAATCAATAATCAGAAAAAACCTAATACATAAAAAGACTTTTATATGGACGAAAAATATACGGTTCCGACACAAACACGGATCGGACATGTGCATCTGAAAGTAGCAGATCTGGAACGTGCTTTAAAATTTTACCGCGATCTTCTCGGTTTTGAACTTATGCAGATGTACGGAGATCAGGCTGCTTTTATTTCTGCAGGCGGTTATCACCATCATATCGGTTTAAACACCTGGCACAGCAAAGGAATGCCTCCAGCACCTGTACGCAGCGTCGGACTCTATCACACCGCGATCGTTTATCCAACCCGCAAAGATCTTGCAGAAATTGTGTCGCGACTTTTTGCTGCCAATTATCCGCTGACCGGAGCAAGTGATCACGGCGTTTCCGAAGCAATTTATCTGAACGATCCCGATGGAAATGGTGTAGAACTGTATTGGGACCGACCGCGTGGTTTATGGCCGAAAACTGCGGAAGGTGGCATCAATATGTACACTAAATCGCTGGATTTGAGCGATTTGCTGAATGAACTGGATTAATTCTCAATTCTCCGGCTTCTTGTGCACAAAAATAACAGAGCACGTTTTTTTAGTAAAATTCGGTCAAAGTCAGGAAGCTATGCGTCTCGGAAGAAAATGCGCAGCGGCCTGTACTGTTCTTTTGGCCTGTACCAAAGAACCAAAAGTTCAAGACCTGGATTTGTTTTGCTAAAATTAAAATTTCTTAACGCAAACAACCCCGAAGTCGTATGTTGGATGGGGACCGGCGTTAATTAACAGCTATGGCTTTGCAACAGCATCAATTTTGCTCTGGTTTCCATGATATGAAAGAAAAAATTCTGAAAATTGCACAAAATGATCCGCGGATCAGAGCTGTTTTGCTGAACGGTTCACGCGCGAATCCGAATGTGAAACCGGACCCGTATCAGGATTATGACATCATGTGGATTGTAGAAGATCTGCCCTCATTTCTGGACGACAGATCGTGGTTGTCTGTGTTCGGAAAGCCGTTTCTGCAACAGTTTCCGGACGATACTGCAATCGGAATAGCTGCACCAAAACTGAAGGAAAAGGTTTCGTACACCATACTGACGATTTTTGAAGATGGTAAAAGGCTCGATCTGACCCTGTTTCCTAAGGAAAAGTTTGACACCCATTTTGAGCAGGACAGCCTGACGAAAGTATGGCTTGATAAAGATGAACTTTTCGCTGATATTGCCGACAGCAGCGATCAGGATTATCATATTCCGAAACCGGACCAACAGCAGTTTGATGAAGTTTCGAATGAATTCTGGTGGACGATTACGTATGCAGCAAAAGGACTCCGAAGAAATGAACTGATTTATGCCAAAGATATGCTGGAAACAGTGGTGAGGCCAATATTTTACAGAATGTTCAGCTGGAATATCGCGTATGAAAACCAATTCAGTGTGAACATTGGAAAATCGGGGAAGTTTGCACGAAATTACTTAGATCCGGCACTGCATGAAAAAATTTTGAACACCTACAGTGGTGCCGATCCGGAAAATAATTGGAAAGCGCTCTTCCTGATGGCCGACATTTTTAAACACGAGCAGCTGAAACTTGCGAAAAGGCTGGATTTCTCTGTGAACAGGCAAGAGGCCGAAAATTCATTGACGATTCTGCAGCAGTTTTATCGCAATTAATCCGGTTCAAATAATACAGGTATGACCAGCGGGGCATTCAGAAAAGAAAATCATGCTATAAAAACCATATTTGTTTTTCATTAAAAAACGGACTGTCATAGTTTAGCATCAATACGATCTCTGTTTGGATTTTAATTAGTTAAGCCGGTTTTTGTTTGGTCGCAAAGCAAACGAATTTCCGCAAACCGATGATCTTTACCAGTTTCGGTCCACCATAAAAACGATCTGTGCTATGGCAACGGCGCCGAGGTTGAGTTCGCGGCGGTTTACTTTATCGAAGGTGTCGTTTGCGGTGTGGTGGATTTCGAAATAGCGCTGCATATCGGGAACGAGTTCGGCAAGCGGAACTCCGAGTCTCTTTAGCGGAAGAATATCCTGGGCCGCACTCTGCTGTGTGAAATCGTAGACGCCGTACGGCAGGAAATAATTTTTCCAGGCAAAAACAAGACGCCTTCTTTCGGGAATCATATCGAGAGAAATTCCGCGCGGCGAATAACCGCCCGCATCGCTTTCAATAGCAAAAATATGTCTCTCGCCGGCTTTCTTTGCCTGTGCTGCATAGGTTTCGCCACCGGTAACGCCGTTTTCCTCATTCGCAAAAAGCACGAACCTGATTGTATGCCGCGGCTCGTAGTTCAGGGCTTTAAACGCGCGCAAAACTTCGAGAACCTGAACAACTCCGGCTCCATTGTCGTGCGCACCTTCCGAAATATCCCAGGTGTCGAGATGCGCACCAACCACGATGATTTTTTGATCTTTACCCGGAATTTCGGCAATAACATTGTGGTTCACGGCTTCACCTTTCGTGGTAGTTGTTGTGTTGATTTTCGCCGTTACCGTCTGCGATTTCAGCAGATTTTCGAGTTCGTCTGCAGCTTTTGCGCTGATCGTAAGAGCCGGAATTTTATTTTTGTCGAGCTCGTCATAATACATGCTTCCGGTGTGCGGAACATCATCGAATCCTGATGTTGCAGCTCTTGTCAGTACGGCTTTTGCGCCTTTTCTGGAAGCCGAGGATGGAGTAGACCAGCGGTATTTTCCGGCTTCAGCGTATGCGTCTCCGGGATTTACCAGTGTCTGGTCGAACGCATAATTGAAAAATACAATCTTGTCCTTTACTTCGCTGTTCTTAAGTTTATTGAATTCTGCAAGATCTTTTGCGAGCAGAATTTCGCCGGTGAGATCTTTGCCGCCGGTTCCTTCTGAACCTCCGAGCGCAAGCGTCCGTAAAGTGCGCCACGTTCCGTTTGCAGGTTTAATCTGTACGAGTTCTTTTCCACGGCTCCATACCGGAACTTTTACATCCTGTTTTCTGATGTTTTCGCCGCCGTTCTGCTCAAATTTTCTGATGGCCCAGTCCACCGCTTTATCATAAGCCGGACTCGCACTGAAACGCGGACCAATGTCTTTGGTTAGCTGTCGCAGGTTTTCGTAGGCGTTGCTGTTCAGTAGTATTTCATCGGAAATTCTTTTGAATTCCGCAGGATAATCGAATTTTGCCTGTACCGGTCTTTTTTGGGCATAAAAAATTCCGCTCCATAAGAGCGGAATGATATACAGCAGGGTTTTCATTATTCCTCTTACTTTATAAAGGCTAAAAATAAGGAAATTATTTCATATCGTACATCAGCAAAGCTGTGATGAGCTTTGGTTCAATATACGTGCATTTCGGCGGCATACTGATTTTGTTGTCCGAAATTTTGATGATCTCACTGAAACTCACCGGATAAATCCCGAATCCGATAACGCCTTCACCCTGGTCGATTTTTTCTTTCAGTTTCATAATACCGTCAACGCTGGATGTTCCCTTAACATATTTAATGTCTTCTGAACTGTCCGTGTTTTCCATTCCCAGAATATCTTTCAGAATCAATTTATCAAAAAGATGATGATCAAGATGATCCAGCGAAACGTCGTTGCTGCGCAAATGATGCTTTACGTGCAAAGAGTAGAATTGACCGTCCAGATACATACTCATATGGAATTTTTTGCTCGGAAAATACGGCGTTTCTCCTTTGGTATGGATTTCAAAAGAATCCTCGAGTTTTTTCAGGAAATCTTCTTTGGAAAGTCCGCCCAGGTCCGTCAGATATCTGTTGAAATCATGAATTTTAATCGACTGGTTTGAAACCGCAAATGCGTAAATGTAATTGTAAGGTTCCGTTCCTGTGTGTTTCTTGTTTTTCTCCTTCTGATTTTTCGCGTTGAGCGCGGTGGAACCAACACGGTGATGTCCATCAGCGATATAAAACGCTTCTACCTGATCCAGCACTTCCTTGAACTGCTGCATCTTCAGGCGGTTGTCGATGCGCCATATTTTATGAACGATTCCTTTGCTGTCGGTTACTTTTACAATCGGAACATTTTTTTCTTCATGGCTCATCAGCAGTTCCACTTTGGAATTTGCCGGATAAGTGAGCAAAACCGGTTCTGCCTGAACATTTATTTTTTCCAGATACTGCGCCAGCTTTTCCTTTTTCTGCGGAATGGTGCTCTCATGCCTTTTTATTTTTCCGCTCCAGAAATCTTCCACATGAACCAAACCAAGCAATCCGCGGAACACCGTTTTATTCGGATAGAACTGCTCGTAAAGGTAGTAGGAAGAATTATCCTGAATAAGCACATTCTGATCTACGAGTTCCTCATAATTGGTGCGCACTTTCCGCAAATTTCTTTCGACATCTTTGGATTTGCTCAACAGGTAGGGTTTGATCATATGTACATACGAAGATTCATCCTGCGCCTTTTCCAGAATTTCATCATGGGTATAATTGTCCAGAGGATGCGTCGGAAATTTATCGAGGTAATCTTCATTCGGTCTTATGCCGCGAAACGGTTTGAATACAGGCATTTGTGTTTTTTTGTGTATTAATTGCTATTCATGATGCTGATGATCTGCTCAGCAAGCTCGGTGCCGATTTTACTCTGCGCATCCACGGTGCTACCTCCCAAATGCGGAGAAAGTGAAAGGGCAGGGTTCATCAGTAACGGAAGTTCGGGAGTCGGTTCGTTTTCAAAAACATCGAGGGCAGCACCGGCAACTTTCCCATTTTCTATAAATTCCAGCAGTGCCACTTCATCCAGAACACCACCTCTTGCAGTATTCACGATGTAGATGCCGTCTTTCATCATTTCGAACTGTGGGCGGCCAATTATATATTCGTCGGTTTTTGGCGTGTTGATTGTAAGGAAGTCCAGGTCTTTCAGGAATTCCTGCATATCATTTGTGGAAGTGATATCAAAATCAATTGATTTTCCGTCGAAGAAATTCAGTGAAACTGTTTCTGTTCTCGGTTTTCTGGTGCAGACTTTTACATTCATGCCTAACGAGATTCCGATTTTCACAGCTTCTTTTCCAATACCTCCGAATCCGATTACGCCCAGGTTTTTACCTTCGAGCTCAATTCCTTTTGAATAGGATTTTTTCAATTCGTTGAATTTGCTTTCGCCTTCAAGCGGCATGGTTCTGTTTGCATCATGCAGAAATCTCGCCAGCGAAAAGAAATGTGCGAATACCATTTCTGCCACAGAGCGTGAAGATGCAGACGGAGTGTTGATCACGTGAATTCCTTTATCACGTGCGTATTCCACATCGATATTGTCCATTCCGACACCGCCGCGTCCGATAATTTTCAACGTAGGACATGCGTCGATCAGCTCTTTGCGGACTTTCGTTGCACTGCGGACTAAAAGTACATCCACTTCATTCGTGTTCAGAAATTCTTCAAGATGTTCCTGTGCTATTTTTTGGTCGATGAATTCTATTCCTGCTGCTTCAATCGCTTTTCTTCCTGCAGGAGAAATTCCGTCGTTTGCTAAAACTTTCATGATTTTTATTTTACGGTTGATCAGAAAAAATTCAGGCAACAGTATAACAAATTGCTGCCTGATTTGTGTGATGATTTATTTTGAAAAATTCTGCATCAGATCCACCAAAACCTGTACGCTTTCAATCGGGGATGCATTGTAAATACTCGCTCTGTAACCTCCAAGGCTTCTGTGACCGTTCAGTCCGTTAATTCCGGCACCTTTCCAGGCAGCATCGAATTCATCTTTTCTGCTTTCGTCAAGAAGTTTGAAAGACACATTCATCAAAGAGCGGTCTTCTTTTTCGCAGAAAGTTTCAAACAAAGGATTTCTTTCGATTTCATCATAAAGAATTTTTGCTTTTGCTTCGTTTCTTTCCTCTGCTGCAGCAATTCCGCCGTTTTTCTCCAGATGCTGAAGTGTAAGTAGCGTTGCATACACCGGAAAAACAGGAGGTGTGTTGAACATCGATTCCTTTTTGATGTGCAGCGAATAATCCAGGTAAGAAGGAATGTCGCGCCCCGTTTTATCCAGGATTTCTTTTTTCACCACAACAAGCGTAACACCTGCAGGACCGATGTTTTTCTGAGCGCCGGCATAAATCAGGTCAAATTTCGAAAAATCGAGCTGTCGGCTGAAAATATCGGAACTCATGTCGCAAACCATCAGCGTATCCACTTCCGGAAAGCTCTTCATTTGCGTTCCGTAAATTGTATTGTTGGAGGTGCAGTGGAAATAATCGTATTCAGATCCAACTTGGTAATCTTTCGGAATGAATGAGTAATTCTGTTCTTTTGAAGATCCCACAACGTCAACAGTTCCCATTTTTTTTCCTTCTTTAATCGCTCCTGCAGCCCAGGTTCCGGTGTCGAGATAAGCAGCTTTCCCGTTTTCAGATTTCATCAGGTTGAAAGGAACCATCACAAACTGCAGACTTGCGCCACCTCCAAGGTAAAGTACTTCGTAATCGTCTCCAAGGTTCATGAGTCTTTTTACAATAGCTCTGGCTTCATCCATTACCGCTACAAAATCTTTACTGCGGTGAGAAATTTCGAGCAGTGAAAGACCGATTCCGTTAAAATCGAGAATGGCTTCTGCTGATTTCTGAAAAACTTCCTGAGGCAAAATACATGGGCCTGCACTGAAATTGTGTTTTTTCATTTTAATAATATTAATTTGGTTTGGTTATATAAGAAAAAGCGCCTCACAAAACGGGAGGCGCGAAGTTTATTCATTATGCAGAAACGCCTTTTTCGCCAGAAGGCTTTCTTCGCTTTCCACATGATCTTCATCAGGTACACAGCAATCAACAGGGCAAACAGCCGCACACTGCGGTTCCTCGTGAAAGCCTTTACATTCGGTACATTTATCGGAAACAATAAAATAAATATCGTCGCTTACGGGTTCATTAGGAGCATCTGCATTTACCGTAAGACCTGATTTCAGGGTCACGGTTCCGGCCAGTGCAGTTCCTTCGGAGGCTTTCCAGTCTACAGCGCCTTCATAAATCGCTGTATTCGGGCATTCCGGTTCGCAGGCACCACAGTTGATACATTCATCCGTTATCTTAATCGCCATTGCTAACTTTTAATTTTTAAATTTGTGCAAAATTACTAAAATTCCGCCAATTTATAAAGTCTCAATGCGTATCAGTGAACAAATATCAGGTCTTGTAAAACTTGGAGAAATGATGAATGATTTTGTGAATAATGCAGATGAAAAATCCGGTTCAGAGACCGAAGAGCTGACGCAGATTCTGGAGAAATCGAAGACGGAAAATTCATGGTTTACAATCGAAAGCCAGCGATTCGCACTCAAGCAGTGGAGCAGCATTCTCACACAACAAAATATTGAGACGTGGCTCAGCAATTACCGTACTTCCGGACAGCCGAAAAGAGTAGGGCTGATTCTGGCAGGAAACATTCCGATGGTAGGTTTTCACGATGTTATTTCCGTGGTGCTGAGTGGAAATATACCGCTGATTAAGCTTTCTTCCAAGGACAGACATCTGATTCCTTTTCTGCTGAAAAAATGGAATGATTTTTCAGACGGAAATGTGCCTTATGAAATCGTAGACAAACTCGAAGAATTTGACGCCGTAATTGCGACAGGAAGTAATAACACGGCGAAATATCTTGAATTCTATTTCAAAGACAGCCTCAGCATTATTAGGAAAAACAGAACTTCGGTCGCTGTTTTGAAAGGTGATGAGACCGATGAGCAACTACAGCTTCTCGCAGAAGATATTTTCAGATATTTTGGTCTTGGCTGCAGAAACGTAACGCGGCTTTTCATTCCGAAAGATATGAAACTGGACCGCCTGTTCGAGAATTTCATGAATTTTTCAGAAGTCATTAATCACAATGCTTACGCGAATAATTACGACTACAATAAGGCGATTTATCTGCTGAATCAGGAGAAGTTCTGGGATAATAATTTTGTGATGCTGAAGGAAGATGACGGTTTGTTTTCACCGCTTTCTGTTTTGAATTTCAGCCGGTACGATGATTTGGAAGAAGTGGAAAAATTTCTGGCCGAAAACGAGCAGAATATCCAGTGCGTGGTCGCAAATCCGGAACTTGGATTACCGTCTGAGAATTTTGGTGAGGCACAAAATCCCGGACTTTCAACGTATGCGGATAATGTAGATACGATGCGTTTCCTGGAAGTGATTTAGCAGGAATTTATGATGCAGTTTCCGTAAGAATAAATTGCGCGGAGCCTTTGGCTCCGCGCAATTCTTTATAACAAAAATTTAGTATTCTCTACTGTTTGTCGATGCTTCCCAGAACTTTCTGCGAAAAAGCATTCAACGCTTCTCTGTCGGACATTCCGTTTTTCACGCTGTTGTGAACTTCCAGGGCACCACAAATATCGGTGATCATTTCACCAACCACATTCAGATCTTCTTCGGTTGTTCCGCGGAATTCTGAAAAACTTTCCAGAACTTCCAGTGCTGTTTCCAGCGTTTCCGGCGTGTGGTTCTGATAAAACTGTCTGATAATTGGAATTTTCATGTTTCTTAATTTAATTCATTAAACAGATTGATCAGGCTTTCCTGCTGGTTGCTCTGAACCTGGTTTACCAGTTCTCCGTTTTTGAAGATGGCGAACGTCGGCAGGTTATCCACCGTTGCAAGTTTACGGCTTTCAGGAAGTTTTTCCGCATCTACGTAATAAAACGGAATTTCTTCATTTTCAGCCGCCAGTTTCTTGAATTTCGGCTTCATGATTCTGCAGTTTCCGCACCACGTTGCGCCATACTGAACTACAACTTTATCATTACTGTTTACTATTTCCTGTAAGGTATCTTCTGTTAACTCAGTGTACATATTTTTTAAATTTTAAGGTGAAAAAAAAGAGGTCTGAAAATCAAACCTCTGTTTTTACTAGTTCATTGATAAATACTCTGCGGTTGATTTTCTGTCAGCTTTCATTGCTGTTTTTCCTTCTTCCCAGTTTGCCGGGCAAACTTCTCCGTGCTTCTGGATGTGCGTGTACGCATCAATTAGTCTCAGGAATTCCTTCACGGTTCTTCCAAGTGGCATATCGTTTACTGATTCGTGGAAGATTTTTCCGGTTTCATCGATCAGATAAGTTGCTCTGTATGTTACATTGGATCCGGTGAAATTTTCATTTCCTTCTTCATCGTATTCAAAGTCCTGGTCTACAATTCCAAGCATGTTTGCAAGCTGTCTGTGCGTATCTGCAAGGATCGGATAGGTTACTCCTTCAATTCCTCCGTTGTCTTTTGGTGTATTCAGCCATGCGAAATGAACTTCATTGGTATCGCATGAGGCACCGATTACTTTGGTATTTCTTTTTTCAAATTCGCCTAATGCTTCCTGAAATGCGTGAAGTTCGGTAGGGCAAACGAAAGTGAAATCTTTAGGATACCAGAAAAGAAGAACTTTTTGCTGATTCTGAACCGCTTCTTCAAGCACATTGATTCTTAAATCATCTCCCATTTCAGACATTGCGTCTATGGTAATGTTCGGGAATTTTTTTCCTACTAGTGACATAATATATTGTTTTAAATTTTTCTGATACAAAGATACAAAGATTCATCTATTAAAAACCTTAATGGCGATAAATAAAAACTATGGAAAGCATTTATGAATTTGACAAAATCAATAAAGAATAATTGCAAATTTTGGAATTATGAAATGACTGCCGCATCGAGAAAGGTCTTCAGCCTTCTCATAGCCTCTTTAAGGTCTTTTTCAGAAGCTGCGTACGAAAACCGAAGACAGTCCGGATTTCCGAAAGACAGGCCTCCGACAGCTCCTACATATGCATTTTCCAGCAGAAACATGGCGAAATCGTCAACAGTGCCGATTCTGCTTCCGTTTACCGTTTTATTCAGCCAGAAGGAAACATCCGGAAAGAAATAAAATGCCGATTTTGGCAGTAATACATTGAATCCTTTGATTTCTTTCATCAGTTCGAAAACTAATGCGCGTCTTTTTCGGAATTCATTAATCATATATCCAAATTCTTGCGGATCTGATTTCAAAGCTGTAATTGCTGCCTGTTGTGCAATGGTGTTCGCTCCGCTTGTCATCTGTCCCTGAATTTTATCGCAGGCTTTTGCAAGCCACTCCGGACACGCGGAATATCCGATTCGCCATCCGGTCATCGCAAATCCTTTGGACATACCGTTTATCGTGGCAACCTGGTCGTAAATTTCCGGAAATGAAGCAGCCGAAGCGTGTGCGCCGCTGTAGTTCATGTATTCGTAAATCTCGTCAGAGATTACGGTAACCTGCGGATTTGCAGCGATTACCGGAACGAGTTCTGCAAGTTCCTGATGCGTGTAAAAACTGCCTGATGGATTACATGGAGAACTGTACAGAATTGCTTTGGTTTTCTCACTGATCGCTGATTCCAGTTGCGCCGCAGAAATTTTAAAATCAGTTTCAATTGAAGTTTCTATAAATACCGGAATTCCGCCCATCAGTTTTACCATTTCGGCATAGCTCACCCAATATGGAGCAGGCAGAAGTACTTCGTCACCTTCATTTAATACTGAAGCAAGCACATTCAGGATTGCCTGTTTTGCGCCGTTTGACACACAGATTTGGGAAGGCTGGTATTGCAGTCCGTTATCGCGTTTCAATTTTTCGCAAATCGCTTCCCGCAGTTCCAAAAATCCCGGAACAGGAGAGTAGTGGCTGAAATTCTGATCGATTGCCTCATGTGCTGCAGATTTTATTTTTTCAGGTACATCGAAATCGGGTTCACCAAGTGTCAGACTTATGACGTCAATTCCCTGTGCCCTTAATTCGCGTACTTTATTACTCATTACAAAAGTCTGGGAATAGCCCATCCGCTTTATTCTGTCTGAAAGTCTGTCCATATAAAATCTTCCTTTCACAAAGATATTGTTTTGAATAAATTTTGAAGCGCAAATCTTTAAAACTACTTTTGTAGTTACCGTTATCTTCTATTGTTTGGATGCGGAATTTTAAGAAATTATGACCATAATCGAAAAATACTTTCCTGATCTGAGCGATCATCAGAAGGCGCAGTTTGCAAAACTGGAAAACCTGTACAGCGAATGGAATGAGAAAATTAATGTGATTTCAAGGAAAGACATGGATTTTCTATATGAGAAACATGTACTGCATTCCCTGGGAATTGCCAAGGTAATGGAATTCGCACCCGGAACAAAAGTGCTGGATGTTGGTACGGGAGGTGGATTCCCGGGAATTCCGCTGGCTATACTTTTTCCCGAAGCGCAGTTCACGCTGATTGATTCAATTGGAAAAAAAATCTCGGTGGTGAATGCAGTTGCGGATGGTTGTGGACTCACGAATGTGACAGCTATTCACGGTAGAGCCGAAAAAGTAAAGGATAAATTTCATTTTGTCGTGAGTCGAGCTGTAACGCAAATGCCGGAATTCTTACGATGGCTGAAAGGGAAATTCGAAAAGGAACAGCTGAATAAAAAACATAACGGCGTGCTGTATCTGAAAGGAGGAGATCTCGCCGAAGAACTTGCAGGATTACGCTGCGAAATATTCAGTCTGAATAAATTCTTTGAAGAAGAATTTTTCGAAACTAAAAAAGTAGTTTATCTTTCCAAAGGAAACTTTAATTCCTGATCAATTTAAGACAGTTGCATGAATAAAATATATTTTCTTCTCACATTTTTCCTGGCCGTTACCGTATCCGGACAAAGTATACAGTGGAGTTCAGCAAAAAAACTTGAGTGGAGTGATTTCCGGAATCCTGTGAAACCTACCAAAGAGCAGGACGTGGTTGCAATTACAAGCACCGGAATAAAATACGTAGTTGCGCAGCAAAAAGGCAGCCCCAATAAAGTTCAGCTGCACATTTCGGCGGTTTTCAGCCAGAAAAATTCCTGGAAAAACACTGAAGGTCTAACGCCGGAAGCGCTGGATCATGAACAGGGACATTTTGATATTGCTGAAATTTATGCCAGAAAAATAAAAGCGGAAGTGAGAAACAGGATTATTACCAAAACGGATTTCGATAAAAATTTCAAAAGTTTGTACGACCGGAATTACAAAGATTACCTGGAATTTCAGAAGAAATACGATGTCGAAACCAACCGTGGACTCAATACCACAGAGCAGCAGAAATTCCGCAACCTGATCAACCGCCAGCTAAAAACAATCTGATTTGAAGTTTCTCGAAAAAATAGTGACATCGCTTTTGTCCGAAAACGCTGATCTGTCCGGGTTCCATTTGATTTTGCCCGGAAAAAGACCGGTGGTATTTATCCGTAAGATTCTGGAGGAAAAAGAATATTCCGGTTTTCTTCCGAAATTTTCTTCTATCGAAGATCTCATCAGAGAAATTGCAGGAACAGAACCTGTTCAGGGCGTTTTTTTATGGCTTAATGCATATGAGGTTTATTCGCAACTGAATATTTTTCCGAAAGACGATTTTGCAGGTTTTCTGAAATGGTTTCCCACGATTTTAAAAGACTGGGACGATATGTTGAAATTTGCAGAAAGCGATCAGGCAGTGCTGCAGTTTATGCTGGACGAGGAACGCATCAAAAGCTGGGCACAGAATCTCGGAGAAAACGACAGTGATAAACCCAGGGCGAAATTCCTTAATTTCTGGCAAAACATGAATGTTTTTCTGCCGGAACTTAA
The DNA here is from genome assembly GCA_023460855.1 of Bacteroidota bacterium. Classification (GTDB taxonomy): domain Bacteria; phylum Bacteroidota; class Bacteroidia; order Flavobacteriales; family Weeksellaceae; genus JAEWOS01. The sequence goes on from JAEWOS010000006.1 coordinate 212,451, forward strand.
ACAAAATCTTGCTGCAGAGCAGTTTGCAACGGCGGGAATGCTTCACCGCACCGCGCGGGAAAAAATTGCAGAATTTACTGCAGAGACCGATGAGCATTACGTGTTTTGCGGCTTCAATGCGTTCACTCCTCTCGAAGAAAAACTCGTGCGGCTTCTTCTTCAGCAGGGTAAAGCAACCTGTTTTTTTCAGGCAGACGCGTATTATTTTAATGATGAAAGACAGGAAGCAGGAAAATTTCTGCGTGAACATAAAAAATGGCCGGAATTCAATGAGAGCCGACCATTCCGCTGGATTGAAAATGATTTTGAAAATACGAAAGATATCCATGTCTATGAAGTTTCCGGAAATATTTCACAGAGCAAACTGCTTCCGGGAATTCTGGAATCTGTAAACGAAAACGAAAACGATTTCACAGATACTGCTGTTATTTTGCTCGACGAAAATCTGCTGCCGGCTGCGCTTGATTCACTAAGTGCCGTAGAAAATCTAAATATCACGATGGGTTTTCCACTGAAAAACCTGAGTTTCAGCAATGCGGTAAAAAATGTTTTCCATCTTCAGAAACAACTTGAAAAGAAGGGTTCCAGTTATTATTATGCTGATCTGCTTTCGATTCTGGAGCAGCTTCCGTCGCAGCATAAAGACCAGCTGATTATTGCCCATTTCAAATCGGTGATTGAGCAGCGCAATATTGTTTATATTTCGAAAAAACTGTTTGCTGAACTGTTAGGCAGTATTTCTTACCGGTCACTGCTGGAAAAACCGGATTCTGTACAGCAGTTTCTGAGCGGTTTTGCACAATTCTGCAATGAATTGAAATTTCGGACTGAAGATGATATTCTGTTCGAAAACATCAGTCATTTCGAGAAAACATTTAACACACTTGGAAATTATCTCGAACGTTTCAGCTTTCACGTGTCGATGGAAACGCTCGAACTGCTGTTCAGCCAGCTCATCAGTTCCGAAAATATAGATTTCGAAGGCGAGCCGCTGAACGGACTTCAGGTAATGGGACTGCTGGAAACCAGGTTGCTCAACTTTAAAAATATTATTCTCCTGTCTGTTAATGAAGGGAAACTTCCGCTCGGAAATACGCAGAATACCTATATTCCTTTTGATGTCCGTCGCGAACAGAATATGCATACCTTCCTGGAAAATGACAGCATTTATGCCTATCATTTCTACCGTCTTATTCAGGATGCTGAAAATGTTCATCTGCTTTATAATGCGTTGAGTTCCGGAGTAAATACCGGCGAAAAAAGCAGATTTATCACGCAGCTCGAATTCGAGGATAAATTTCATCAAATCAGGCATACCGTAATTGAAAATGCTTCCGAACCTGTTATTCAGGAGCTGATCACTTTTGAAAAAAGTCCGGCGGTTTTGGCACTGCTACAACGCTGGAAAGAACGGGTTTCAGCGAGTCATTTAATTTCTTATCTGTACAATCCGGTGGATTTTTACCTTTCCAAAGTTTTGGGAACGCGTGAAGCGGCAGAAATCGAGGAGGAGCTGTCGGTCCGGAATTATGGAAACCTTGTGCATTACGCGCTTCAGCATATTTATGAAAGCAGAAAATCGAAGTTACTGACTGTTTTTGATTTGACGCTTAATGACAATGAAGTTCAGGCTTCAATGGAACACGCGGTTCATACGCTGAAACATCAGATGGAATTCTACGAAAAAGGAATCAATTTTATTCACTTTGCAATTGCCGAAAGGGTAGTGCGCAGTATTGTTGAATATGACCGCACGCTTGTAGAAAATGGACACAGTCTCAAAATTCTCGATCTCGAAAGAAAATTTGAAGACATTTCGCTTCAGGTTGATGAAAACGGCGACAACGTCATGCTCTACGGTTATATTGACCGTATTGATGAACTGAATGGCGTCGTTCGGATCATCGATTATAAAACAGCGAAAACGAAAAATCTAACGATTAAAGTTGAAGAAGAAAATAAGGACAGTTATCTGAATAATTACAACCGGAAACAGGCTTTGCAGTTGTGCATGTATCAGTATGTCGTGAATCAGTTGCCGGAGTTTGCCGGAAAAAATATCAGTACTGGAATATGGAGTTTTGCCGAAGTGAAACGCGGTGTTGCAACGCTTGAATTCGAAAAAGGCACGCATGACGATGCGATGGTTTCTGTGA
>JAEWOS010000007.1 GCA_023460855.1 Bacteroidota bacterium
CTACCAATTCATGTGAATCGACAAGGACTTCCGTAAATGTAACTGTAAATACAGTACCGGCTGCACCTACAGCTTCCGCGCAAACTTTCTGCGGAACTGCGACTGTTGCTGATCTGAACGGAACGTGATCCAACCTGAAATGGTATTCAGCGGCAACCGTTGGATCTGCACTGAATTCAACGACAACGCTGTCAACGGGAACTTACTACGTTTCGCAGACTACCAATTCATGCGAGTCGACAAGAACTTCCGTAAATGTAACTGTAAATTCTGTTCCGGCTGCTCCGACTGCTTCCGCGCAAACTTTCTGTGGAACTGCAACTGTGGCTGATCTGAACGGAACCGGATCCAACCTGAAATGGTATTCAGCGGCAACCGGCGGATCTGCACTGAATTCAACAGCAACGCTTTCAACAGGAACTTATTACGTTTCGCAGACAACCAATTCATGTGAATCGACAAGGACTTCCGTTAATGTAACTGTAAATTCTGTTCCGGCTGCTCCGACTGCTTCCGCGCAAACTTTCTGCGGATCTGCAACTGTGGCTGATCTGAACGGAACGGGATCCAACCTGAAATGGTATTCAGCGGCAACCGGTGGATCTGTGCTGAATTCAACGACATCACTTTCAACAGGAACTTACTACGTTTCGCAGACTACCAATTCATGCGAATCGACAAGGACTTCTGTGAATGTGACTGTTACTTCGATTGATAATATCGTAAACATTACCACCAACACGCTGACAGCAAACCAGAATAACGCAACCTATCAGTGGTACGATTGCAGTGGAAATGCAGTTCCTGCTGCTACGGGACAATCATTTATGCCGGCTGTAAGCGGAAGTTATAAAGTAAGAATAACGCTGAATGGCTGTACTCTGGATTCTGCCTGCCAAAATTTAGTGGTGCTCGGAACTGCGGAAACATCAGTTGACAACACCTTAAAAATATATCCGATTCCTGCAAAAACAGAACTGTTTATTGATACGGGAGCACTCACTAATGTGTCTGTAACCATTATTGACACCGCCGGCAGAATGATCAGTACGCACAAGCATACGAAAGGTGTTAACAGAATTGACGTGGCGGCTCTTCCGTCAGCGAATTATATTCTGAAGATTAATTCAAATGAAGGACAGTTTATCCGCAAACTTTTAAAATAAATAAAAACAACAAATGATGATAGTAAACACCCGGAATTCGCCGGGTGTTTTTTATTGTAAATTTTGAATGCGCAACAAGCAATTGAAACAGGATCTAATCCTGTATGGAAATCCGCGATTTGCTGAGAAATCCTTCCAGATTAGCTTCGGTTTTTACATGAAGCCAGTCACCTGAAGCAGCGAGAACTTTTGCGGAAACCCCTTCTTCTACTGTGCCAACCGTTTCAAAATCGAGTCCGGGACCGGACCTCATATTACTGCCGGATTTAATGTTGACCGAATCGTAATCATCTGCAGTTTTGAACGCTGGAATTTCACGTTTCCGTATATATGGATAAGGATCAGTTGCACCGCCCATCGTATAGATTCCAAAATGGAGATGTGGCGCCCCGCCCTCTGCATTTCCGGTATTCCCCACAGTTCCGAGCGTGTCTCCAATTTTCACGTTTCGTCCGCCTTCCGTCATAATGCGGTCCAGATGTGCATAATACAGGGAGTTTCCTAAAATTCCGTCGCGCAGCCAGACCTGCTTTCCCCCAAGTCCGGAATTTCCTGTTCGCGTTACCATTCCATTCACTGCAGCTACCACCGGCGTTCCGCGTGCCGCAAAAATATCAACACCTTCATGACTTCTTGCACCGCCGTCACGGTTTGCTCCCCAAAAACTCTGAATATCACGGTTTCCTTTACCTGCTACAGGAAAACTGATCGAAGGCTGAGTGTAAATTCTGAGGTTAAATTTCCCGGAAAAACCAATTTCGGGCTGAATTACAATCCTGTATGTAGCAGCCTTTTCTATGAATTTGCTGTACGTCCCGTTTTCAAGTTTTTTACTTTCTGATGACTGCTGAGTTCCCTGAAGTTCAAAAAAATCCACGAAAATTTGTGATCCTGCTGCACCATTACCGGCTTCTGCTATCAGCAAATCTCCTTTTTTCAGGTCTATCATGTATCCGACTGCATCTAAATCTTCAGCCTTGTAATTAAGAGTTGCGACAAAACCGTCTTTGACTTCCAATCTGCTGTTCACTGCTTCGGAATAGGATTTTTTCCATCCGGCTAAAAGACTGTCTGCACCGGAAAAGCGTCTTTCATATTTTGCCCTTTCGGAACTTTCAAAAATATTTTTTGCTGAATTTTTTAAACCTTCGCAACCGATTACCGTCAGAAAAATGGCTGTTAGGAAAAAGTATCTGAAAAATTTATGCATATCTCTCTAAATGCAAAAATTCCGCCGAATTACGCGAAGGCATCGTCGGTTACACTATTTCAGTTATCTTTTAATTTAGGTTTGCATGGCATAATACTGGCTCCAAAATTAATACACCAAAATCAAAATTATTTATGGAAAATTCAAAATCCACGCTTTTTTCAAAAGAAAATGTGGGACAGGGAGAACGTTTGGCTTCACTATTAGCCGGATCGTTTTTTCTTCATAGAGCCATCTTCGGTAAAAACCATCTTACTAATGCCGTGATTTCTGGACTTCTTCTTTCCAGAGGCGGAACAGGATATTGCGCGATGTACGATGCAATGGACATTGATACCATGACTCCGCCAGAAGCGGTACAGGCAAAAACCACCATTACCGTGAACAAACCTAAACAGGAAGTGTACAATTTCTGGCGTAACCTTTCAAATCTGCCACTGTTCATGAAACATCTTAAAGAAATTAATGTGGTTGATGAAAACCATTCCACCTGGAAAGCAAAGATTCCGGGCGGACTTGGAAATGTGCAGTGGGACAGCAAAATTCTCACGGATAAGCCCGGCGAAGAAATTTCGTGGAGCAGTATGCCGGATTCGCAGATTGAAAACAGAGGAACAGTGAAATTCCTCGATGCAGGAAAATTTGGAACCGAAATTAATGTAGATATTTCATATCATCCGCCTGCCGGAAATATTGGTGAAGGTGTAGCGAAATTACTTACGCCTGCGCTCGAAAAAATGATCAAAGAGGATATCCGGAATTTCAGACGGATTATCGAAAGCGGAGAACTGCCTACCATTGAAGGACAGGCTAAAGGAGAAAAAAATAAAACAACGGTATGAGAGCAATATATTACAGCGGAAAAAATAAGCTGACCACCGGAACTGTAAACGATCCTGAAATCCTGAACCCGCAGGATGTTATCGTGAAAGTGCACTACTCTTCCGTTTGCGGATCGGACCTGCATTATCTTCACGGTTATGTTCCGAGCATGAAGGAAGGCGATATCATTGGACATGAATTCGCAGGTGAAATTGTAGAGACAGGTGCAGGAGTTAAGAAATTACAGAAAGGCGACCGCGTGGTCGTGGCTCCGAATCTGGGTTGCGGTTCGTGCTATCACTGTGAGGAGGAGGAATATTCATTATGTGATAATTCCAATCAGAACGGTTATCTCGAAGAAAAAATGATGGGTTATCCTACAGGAGCTTTCTTCGGATGTTCCCATCTGTTTGGCGGTTATGCCGGAAGCCATGCGGAATATATCCGTGTACCTTACGGCGACATCGGCTGTTTCAAAATTCCTGAAAATATGAGTGTGCGCCAGGCGCTTTTTGCCTCAGATGCTTTCTCAACAGGATTTATGGGCGCAGATATGGCCGTGAAGGAAGGTGACACCGTTGCGGTTTGGGGAGCCGGAGCTGTCGGACAAATGGCGGCTGCGAGTGCTAAACTGAAAGGTGCGAGAAAAGTGGTCGTAATTGACCAGCATGATTTCCGTTTAAATCTCGCTGCCAAAAATCTCGGCGCAGAAACTTTGAATTTCAAAAACGACGACATACAGGAAATGCTGAGAGAAAAAACCGGCGGCCGTGGTCCCGATGTTTGCATCGACGCTGTCGGAATGGAGGCGGAAACGACCGGTTTTGAGAATATCTATGACAAAGCAAAACAGGCAGTACGGTTGCAGAATGACCGGCCATCCGCTTTAAGACAAGCGATTATGGCATGCCGAAAAGGCGGAACACTTTCCGTGATGGGCGTTTATGGTGGATTTGCAGATAAATTTCCGATTGGTCCGCTCGTTGCGAAAGGACTTACCGTGAAATCCGGACTGGTTCATGCACAAAAATATATCCCAACGCTGTTGGATTATATTGAGAAAGGAGACATCGATCCTACCTATATGATTACTCAGGAATGGAACCTCGATCAGGGACATGAAGGTTACCAGTTTTTCGCGAATAACCGAGATGAATGTTTGAGAGGGGTTTTTAAAATTGCTTAATTTTTTTCAAAACCTATCAAATGATTTCGCTTCCTTTTGGGAGCGGAATTTTTTATCTATGCCGTCATTGCGAGGAATGAAGCGCAGCGGAAAGAGGAAGCAATCTGTTCGGCTAATCAACAGATTGCTTCGCTTCATTTCATTACGCTCGCAATGACGGTACAGTAACAAAAAAGACGCTTTAGGCGTCTTTTCTATCTATTGTAAGAAATTAAATTTCATTTTTTTTAATTCGCCTCAAGGCGAATTCCTACATTAAAATCATTCCGCATTTGCCATTCTCTCCGCACGTTTTCTGTCTTCCTGAGAAAGGACTATGAATTAAGATGAAGAAAAAAAGACGCGATAAATCGCGCCTCTGTCTTTTTGATCAATTTGAATTTACTCCGCTTTCGCCATTCTTTCCGCACGTTTTCTATCTTCCTCTGCAAGAATCTTCGTACGCATACGGATGATAACGAAAAAGGCGCGATAAATCGCGCCTCTACCTTTTTATTCAATTTTGATAATTACTCCGCTTTCGCCATTCTTTCCGCACGTTTTCTGTCTTCCTCTGCAAGAATCTTCTTATGCATACGGATGATAACGAAAAAGGCGCGATAAATCGCGCCTCTACCTTTTTATTCAATTTTGATAATTATTCCGCTTTTGCCATTCTTTCCGCACGTTTTCTGTCTTCCTCTGCAAGAATTTTCTTACGCATACGGATAAAGTTTGGCGTTACTTCGATGGCTTCATCGCCCTGGATGTATTCCATACATTCTTCCAGAGAGAACAGGATTTTCGGTGCAATGTTGCCGTCCTTGTCTTTTCCGGATGCACGCATGTTGTTCAGCTGCTTACCTTCCACGATGTTTACGACCAAATCGCCCGGTTTGTTCTGTTCACCAACGATCATACCTGCGTAAACTTCCTCACCCGGATCAACGAAGAAACGTCCTCTGTCCTGCAGTTTTTCAATAGAATATGCGGTACACTGGCCCTGGTTTTTGGAAATAAGAACACCGTTGCTTCTTCCCGGAATGGCCCCTTTGAAAGGTTTGTATTCTGAAAAACGGTGTGCCATAATTGCTTCACCTGCAGTTGCCGTCAGCATTTGTGAACGCAGACCGATTAAACCTCTGGAAGGAATTTCGAATTCCAGATGCTGCATTTCGCCTTTGGTTTCCATAATGTGAAGGTCACCTTTACGCTGCGTTGCCAAGTCGATTACGCGTGATGCATATTCTTCCGGTACATCCACAACCATACTTTCGTACGGTTCACATTTTTCACCGTCGATATCTCTTAAAATAACCTGTGGCTGTCCGATCGTCATTTCGTAACCTTCTCTTCTCATCGTTTCAATCAGAACTGAAAGGTGAAGAATTCCCCGTCCGAAAACGAGGAAAGTATTGGCATCATCGGTTGGTTCCACTCTCAAAGCGAGATTTTTCTCCAGTTCTTTCGTTAATCTTTCTTTCAGGTGGTTGGAAGTCACATATTTCCCGTCTTTACCGAAGAACGGTGAATTGTTGATGGAAAACGTCATGTTCAAAGTCGGCTCGTCGATAGAAAGACGCGACAATGGATGCGGATCTTCAAGATCTACAAATGTATCACCAATCTGGAAGGCGTCAAAACCAACTACCGCACAAATATCACCTGCCTGAACTTCCTGTACTTTTTTCTTTCCAAGTCCTTCAAAAACGTAAAGTTCTTTTACTTTTCCTTTCAGAATTTTTCCGTCTTCCTGCGCCAAACCGATCCACTGTGATTCAGCAATGCTTCCTCTAGCTACTTTTCCGATGGCAATTCTACCAAGGAAAGATGAGAAATCCAACGATGTAATCTGCATCTGAAGATTTCCTTCTTCTACTTTCGGCGCCGGAACGTGTTCCAGAATTCCGTCAAGAAGAGGTAGAATATCTTCTGTAGGTTCCAGACTTGTGTTAAACCAGCCCTGTTTTGAAGAACCGTAGAAAGTCGGGAAATCCAGCTGCTCTTCTGTTGCATCTAGGTTGAAGAACAGATCGAACACTTTGTCGTGAACTTCATCAGGACGGCAGTTTTCCTTATCTACTTTATTGATGACAACGATTGGCTTCAAACCTAATTCAAGGGCCTTATGCAAAACAAAACGCGTTTGCGGCATCGGTCCTTCGAAAGCATCCACCAATAGCAAAACACCGTCTGCCATTTTCAGAACGCGCTCCACTTCCCCACCAAAATCGGCGTGACCGGGAGTATCGATCACATTGATCTTCGTATCCTTATACGTTACGGAAATGTTTTTCGAAAGGATGGTGATTCCACGTTCACGCTCCAGATCGTTGTTGTCCATAATCAGTTCACCTGATTCCTGGTTTTCTCTGAAAATGTTGGTTGCGTGGATAATTTTGTCAACCAAGGTGGTTTTACCGTGGTCAACGTGTGCGATGATCGCTATATTTCTGATGTTTTGCATATACGTTTTTTGACGGTGCAAAAGTAGGGGTTTTTCTTGAGAGAATAATGTTGAATGTATTGATTTACAATTATTTTTTTATTTAAGTTCTTTTGTCTTGAAACAAAAGAACCAAAATTTCAAGACTGTGGAATATTTGCTAAAATTTAAAATGCTTCGCTAAAATTTCTCAAACTCGGGCGGAACGGCAATACGATCGTTCAAGAAAGTTTTCTGCCGCCACTTGAACAGGAGAAATTTCTTAACGCAAATTTTCCAAGGTCAATTTCGAGCTTAAGAAGTTAAAGATTGCTTCGTCATTCCGCTTCGCTGCATTCCTCGCAATGACAGTACCGCACTAAAAAACTAAACTACTAAACCACCGAAAGACTCTCCCACTCAATTACTAGCCGGAGTTTGCACAGCCTTGCTTTTTTGTTTCTTTTTCAGCAAGGAAAAAGAAAGATTCCTATATGCTCTTTTGGCTTGAACCAAAAGAACCAAAAGTTGCCTCATGTCCCTTTTGTTATTTAAAATGGAATCGGCGAACCGCGTTGCAGTCTCAAGACAAAGGAAAATTTCGAACTTAAAAAAATAAAAGATTGCTTCGTCATTTCGCTTCGCTGCATTCCTCGCAATGACAGTAAGACAATAAACCACTAAAAAACTAAACTACTAAACCACTGCAACGCTATCCCGCTCAAAAATTATCCTCTTCTCGCGGCGATTGAAGCGGCGTACACCATTTCGCGTGTTTTCTGAATTCTTCCGACCGGTTTGAAAATTTCCGGACTCTCAAAAGGGCTGAACGATAAAGATTCGGTTTTCTGCGGATCCAGAATAGAACCGGCTTCTACAGAAACTGTTCCGATTTCCTTGTACTTTTTGTAAGGCCAGACTACGGTTAAATCATTGATCCAGTCCTCTTTACGGCAATACTGCATCTTCAGGGAATACGTCAGGTTATTTTTTTGCAAAACCTCCTGAACTGCCACTTTTTGACTTTTATCCTTTATATCTGTTCTGTTTTTCGGGAATTCCTTCGGCTCCAGCATAAATTTCACGATATAATCGCCAAACCGGTAACATCCGACTGAATTATATTTGAAAAACAAAGGATTGCGGTTTCTGTTCCACAGGATGTTCGTAAAATGCTTCAGAAACGATGCGTCTATAAAATTCGGTAAAAATGAAATTCCGCTCAGCAGCAAATTGGGAATCTTAGTAACTGCAAGTGGCGCAAATTTGGCAGACGCAGAAGCAAAACGGTTAATTCTGATAAACAATTTCAGAAATTTAGACACAGAATTGGTCGGGAAAACCGGGAAATTTGCCAGCGGAATATTTACATCACGTCCTTCTGCAACGTTCATCAGTTTTACTGCGATTCCATACGCCGGAAGTGTGTCTTTGCCTTCATCCGCAACCATTCCGACATTGGAGATTCGCAGAATTGCGCGATACTCACTTTTAGAAAATACTTGCTTCAAATACCGGTCACCGGAATCAGCAATCTTTAAAGTTCCGAAAACTTCGCCGTAACCTTTAGCATGCACATCGCGGTTGCGAAACTTTTTGCGGTTCACTTTCGGCGTGCGCTTCACATATTTCTGCACTTCTTTGCAAGCTTCAAGTACCAGCGCCGTTTCCTCTTCTGTAAGGCGATTATATTTTTCTGAAAAAATTATTCTGTTCTTCATTCTGAATTAAAGTTACAAATCAGGCGGCGTCCTTTTTTGAAAGTTTTGCTTTAACCACTTCCCAAATCATCGGCAGCAGTGAAAGTCCGATAATTCCGAAGATTACCGTTTCAAAATTTTCTTTTACAAACGGAATATTGCCGAAGAAATAGCCAAGCAAAGTAAGGCCAAAAACCCAAATTAAAGCTCCGATGATATTATATCTGATGAATGTTCCGTAATTCATAGAGCCGATCCCCGCAACGAATGGCGCAAAGGTTCTTACTATCGGGACAAAACGCGCAATAATGATCGTTTTCGGACCGTTTTTCTCGTAGAATTCATGTGTTTGTTCGATATATTTCCTGTTAACCAGCGGTTTGCCGCGGAAGTTTAGCTGCAGCATTTTCAGGCCTACATTTTTACCCAGATAATAATTCAGTGAATCGCCGAGAATTGCTGCGACAGTCAGCAGTCCGAGAACCAGCCATAAATTCAGACTTGCCGTATGACCATCGGCTCCGACAACTCCGGCACAGAAAGCTCCGGCTGCAAAAAGCAGTGAATCTCCCGGCAAAAATGGCATTACAACCAAACCTGTTTCCACAAAAATGATCAGAAACAGAATCAGGTAAATCCACGGACCGTAATCTACGATCATGGTGTGAAGGTGCTGGTCAAGGTGAAGGAAAAAATCGAGGACAGACTGTAAAAATTCCATTGCGATGCTAAAAAATTAGCCGCAAAAATACGGCTTTTTATTGATTACATCTGTTTCGGTTTCTCAGAATCTAAGCTGAACGAAATCTTCAATTTCAGACAATAGAATTAAGCGCGGCACCTCAATTTTCTCCCAGGTATCTTCATAATTTTCCGTATAATCGTCACCGGGATCATATTTATTCAGGTTATCGCGCTTAAGTTTCTTTTTGGTTAGGAAATTAATACTGTTAATGTATTGAGGAACAGCGTTGTTACTTTGATATGAATCGAAGCCGATCAGAGCAAGATCATTCTGCTGATAACGAAAAGTGTAGCTCCAGTAACCGTATCGACCATGAGCGTAGCTCACTTTCAGTTTTCCTTTCACAATTTCAAAATAAAGTTCGGACGCATAGTAGATTCCACCATCCTCATTTTCTGATGAAAAACAATCCAAATTCTGAACTACTTTTTCATAACCATCAGCCTTCTTGAGCAGCACGATTATTCCACGGCGGTTCATATCGAGTTTTCCGCGCTGCTGATCTGTAACAATATTCGACGAATCAATCTTCTTGATTAAAAAGACAACATCTTCAAGGCCGTCTTTATTCAGGTCGCCTGACTCAACGTTGACATATTCGTTCCGGAAAATCCGGTATCCATCCGGAACAAAGTCGGTGAAGTCTGAAGAAAAAGTCTTCGTTTCATACGAAACAGTTTGCAGGGAATCTGAAGAAATTCTGTCCTTATTCAGCAACGTGTCTTTTGAAGCAACAAAGAAATTTTCTGATTTTTTTTCTGTCTTTTCCGATTTTGAATTACATGAAAAGCAAAGCAAAGTCATTAGCAAAACGTACAACAGTTTCTTCATAATGCGAATTTTAAGATCAGCAATATCTTTTAAATAATAACTTTATTAAAATATTATATACAACAACATTTCAGTTACTTATAAAATGTAAATATATCAATACTTTAAATAAATTAAATTGCGTAATTCTTAGTTTTGAATCTGCAATTTTCATTTAGTGATGATGATCGCCGTCAAAATAAATTTCTGTGATTGCAGTATCGTTGTACTTATCGCCGCGGTACACTTCAAGAATTTCAAATTTTAAAACGAGATCAGATCCGTCGGAAGAATGTTTGAGTGTCCCGACTGAAAATTCCTGATCTGTTCTGCTGTCCTGCAGATGGAAAATACCTCGGGCTTTCCCATTCACAAAAAACTTCAGTTTCTTCACGCGGTTGTTATTTTTCCACGAGGCGTCAGATTTCATATATCCGTTCGAAACGATTATTCTGGATACACTCTGACTTCCATTCCTGAAAAAATACTGCAGGTATTCACCAATACCGGAATCCTTTTTTCCTTCAACCCAGGCTGTTTTATAGCTTAAATCGTTTGCACTTGTTGCGGTGTAACTGTTGACTCCATTTGCTGCGAGCGATGAAGAAGCAGAAACATCATAATTTCCACCGCCACAATACCAGCTGCAGCCGCCATCAACAACATCCCAGACACTTTCCACCACTTCCCCGTATTTTTCGAGTAAACGACCGAGTTCTTTTGTTTCTTTACCTGTAAGATTTTTTTTGAGCAGCAGCTCGTTCTGACGGTTTATTTCCTGTTCCGTTCGTGCAGATAAATCGACAGCGTTTATTTTAGTCGGATAATAATTTTTAAGCTGAGTCTGGCCAAATACCAACGCAGAACATGAAAAAAGTCCAAAAAGGGCAAGCGTTTTCACCATTGAGAACTTATTAAATCAGAGCTTAATTCCCTGAATATCAATGCCTGTTATCGCAGTTTATTACCAGATCCTTTTTTGAAGAATCCAGGAAAATAACTGCGGGGCAACCAAACGAGACATATTCGAATCCAAAAATTACCTCAGGTTTGCCTTTCAGCAGAGTACCACTCCACTGCTTCAGTGAATTACCGGATTGCTGAATATTACCGTCCGCGTTTAAAGGAGCAATGCTCCTTCCCTCATCTTCTGCAAAGATTTTTTCCTGAATCAGTTCTTTCCCGCGCAAATCCGTCACGATCAAATGCCTTTTTACGGTATAGTTTTTTTCTTCAGGCGACTCAAAATCGCGGACAAAAAACCGGTAATGTTCACTGCTCGACATATAGGCCGAATTAAGAAGGGAATTCGTAAATTCATCCTGCTGCCTTTTACTGATTCCCACAGGAAACGCCAGGTTCGAAATTTTCTTCCATTCAAGCGGAATCAGCGGAGTGGCCGGGAACGGATTTTCTTTGCCAACAGCGACCAGATTACTATTAAAACTAAAGTTATTTAACTGATTCTTAGGTACTTCAAAGCCATATTCGTAATTATGCTGATTGAGTTCTTCACTGCCTTCACTGTAAATATTCTGATTCGCGGCGATATTAAGATCCTTCACCGGAAATGAAAGAACTTTACCTGCAGAATAGTCGAAAATGTACAGGCTGTCATCCTCGGAAATTTTAGTTTGTTCAAGAAAGCGGTTCCGGTATTTTTTCTGCAGCACCAGGAATTTTTTCTCGGTGGCATTCAGCGTTGAAACTGCAGGCATTGCGAGTGAATCCCTGTGTGCATTTGGCCAGTAATTATCTGATAACGAAACAAATCCGGACTGTACGCCGCGGTTTTCCTCTAGATCGTAAAGAACATACAACGGAATTTCCACCGAATCCGACTGCTTTGCACCGGCTGTTCCCGTAGACAGACTGTCATTTCTCCCAATGTCAGCAACCGCCGGATTCTTTTCTGTACACGAAAGAACCAAAAGAAAGATACCCAGCAAAACAAAATCTCTAAACATATTCAGTACTCATAAAACCCATCATTTAAGGGAATTTCACAGATAAATTTTAAAATTTTTCACTATTTCCGTTCACAATGACTAAATTAATCAAAATAGCGGAAGCATAATGCAAAATATTACGGTATTATTTAATTTTTCAGCAAAATACCTTCTTCGCGCAGAATTTCCCGGCCGCTTTCTTCAACCACAAGAAGTACTTCTGATGCTCCATCTTCACGCAGATGGTTCCGGTAAATGCTGTAGACAAATTTTCCGTTTTCGAAGGTAATTACGTGATTTCCCCCGCTTCCGGAAAAAGCAAGAACGCCGTTATTCATGAGAAGATCCGGTTCCGAAGCTTCGATTTCTCCTGCTTTCCATGAAGCATATCTGAATTTCTCGCCGGCAAGTTCATCAATGCGGATCAGGTAATTCGGGGTTTGTATTCTGTAAACCGGTTTTTCAAAATTTTTGAGCGAAGCGTGAAGACCATTTTTTTCCTGTGCGATTAGTTTTTGTATTTCCTTTTTTTCAAAATCGCTCTGATAATTTACCGCAGTGATTACTCCATCGCTGTTCGCCATCCATAAAACGCCGTCATCGAGCATTATTCCGCGCCAGCCAACTTCTGACCATTGATTTATCCCGGAATCCGCAATTCTTCTGATCAATCTTTCGTCGAAAACCTCAGAAAAACGCTGAATGAATTCCTGTCTGTTTTGAATATCGGGAATCGGGTATTCTCTTTTGAGCGGAAATCTGACGTGATCAGCAATCCTTTCAATGTCCCGTTGCTGAAAGTAGCCGATCAGTTTTTGGATGCTGTCGATTTCCTGCGGATCCAGGTCAGATTGCTGAGGATTATGTTGTTCTGAATCAACTAAAACCTTTGATGAATCAATTTCCGAATGATCTGTTCTGGGCACTGTTTTACTTTCCGGCTGCTTACAGGCGGATATCAGTCCAAGCAAAATGAGAAGAAGCGGCGCAATTTGCTTCATACCAGTGGTTTTAATCAAATATCTTTCTCAAAGTAAAGATAAATATAAACTGCTGCGCCAAAATTGGTCGAACTGGTCGACGCTAAACGGTAACCGTTCTTCGAATATTCATCCAGTTTCTGCTGAATATCGTATTTTGATTTCTTCGCAATATGCTCGCTGTCCAGGGTCATTTTACTGAAGAAAATCAGTGTTTCAACTTTGTATTCTTTCATTCTTTTATGATTTTAAGTTTTTCATCAGACACTCATTTATCGGTTTTCTTCATACTCTTTGAGTTCAATCCGGTAAATATTGATTTTTTTTCTACAGTACCGGGGATTTTGGTAAAGTTTTCATCTTCATAAGCAAGCGTTTCCGAAAGAACGCCACCGTTCTTCTCGATTGTTTTTATAGAACCCAGATTATCCGAAAAGCAGCAAACCATCAGTTGCGGAATCTTCAGCGTTTCAGCAAACTGCTTTCCCAGTTTTAGAATTTCCGTAGCGTAACCTTTTTTTCTTTCTCCGGGTACGACTGAATAACCGATATGTCCGCCGTATTTCGCCAGAAATTGATGCTGCAGATGATGTCGTACATCGAGCATACCGATAATTTTCGCATCGCTTTTCCTGATTACAAAGAATGTTGTTGCCGGAACCCAGCCGTTGCTACCTCCGTTTTCCCGGTTTTCCGTGGTGTATTTGAGCCATTCATCAAATTCCATCTGGTCGAACATCGCACTTCCGTAAATAACGGTTTCTCCATGTTCCAGGAAAAATTTCCGGAATTCTTCCGCAGCGGTTTTGTGCCTTTTTTCAGGCAACTGAAGTTCCAGATCATTCATATCAGCTGTTTCTGATTCTCATCCTTTTAATCCATTTGTACACCTCAAACCACAATACAGAAACCGCGGCAATTACTAAAGCTGTAACTAACTGCTCCGGACTCAGCGCTGTAACTTTAAAAAATGCAGCAAACGGCGGGATATATAAAATTGCAAACAGCAGCAGCAAAGTTGCCCCGATCACAAGCGGAAACAAATTGTTTTTGTATTTGAAACTTTCGATAACGCTGTACACGAAGGAGCGGTTTACCAGACTCAAAAATATATTTGCGAAAATCAGCGTTGTAAAGACGATTGCGCGGGTCGTTTCTTCATTTCCACCGTTATCCGATGAAAAACGGTAAGCAAAAAGAACTCCGGCGGTAATCATCAGTCCCTGGACAATACTGATTCCCAGTTCGCGAAAATTCAGAAATGTGTCGGTCATTTTACGAGGTTTTTCATGCATGGTATTTTTCTCAATCGGTTCATTTTCATAGACGATTGAACAGGTTGGTCCCATGATCAGTTCCAGAAAAATTACATGAACCGGCGTGAAAATATGTGGATAAATCCAGCCCAGAAAAAGCGGAAGGGAAACGGTGAGAATAATCGGGATGTGAATTGAAATAATGTACTGAATCGCCTTTTTTATATTGGTATAAATTCTTCTTCCGGCGGCAATTCCGGTAATCAGTTTATCGAGATCGTCATTGGTAATTACCAGTGAAGCGGCAGCTTTCGCGATTTCCGTGCCTTTATTTCCCATCGCAACACCGATATGTGCAGCTTTCAGCGCAGGCGCATCATTCACGCCGTCACCAAGCATTGCGACCACTTCCCCTTCCTTCTTAAATGCATTGACCACATTGAGTTTCGCTTCCGGAAACATGCGTGTGAACAGCGTGGTTTTTTTCGAAATTTCCAGCAGCTCGGCTTCCGATTTATGCACAATTTCAGCACCGGTTATCGCCTCTGTTTCATTGCGGATTCCGGCCTGCTTTGCAATTGCTTTTGTGGTTTCGGCGTTGTCGCCTGTAATAATTTTTACCTTTATTCCGGCATCATAAATCTTTTGAAAAACCTGCTGAATGCCTTTTTTCGGAGGATCGTAAAAAACTGTAAATCCCAGGAATTGAAATTTAAAATCCTGCTGCTTCTCCGGAAAGCTATTACCTTCAAATTCTGCTTTGCCCACACCCAAAACACGATAACCCTGTTTTCCAAAATCTTCAATCAACTTCCGAAGTCTCCCTTTTTCATCATCGGGAAGTGCAGAAACCGCGAGAAGTGCTTCCGGAGCGCCTTTAGCCGCGATGATTCGCTTTCCTGAACCGTTTTCAAAAATATGCGTCATCATCGGAGGTCTTCCTTCAAGCGGATATTCATGAATCATATGAAAATCCGTTCTTTCATCGGCGGAATGCGTATTTCCGTAAACCTGATGCAGCGTTTTTTCCATTGGATCGAAAGGAACAGGTTCGCTGCTCCACATTGCATAATTGATCAGTTCAGACAGTTCCGGAGATGAAAAATCTGCTTCCTCAAAAACACGGTCAGAACCATAGCTGTAAAGGGAATTCAGACGCATTGAATTTTCGGTAATCGTTCCTGTTTTGTCTGTACAGATTACTGTTGTACTGCCCAGCGTTTCCACGACGCTGCTTCGTTTCACAATAATTCCGTCGCGCATCAGCTTCCATGAACCAAGCGCCATAAATGTGGTAAATGCAACCGGAATTTCCTCAGGCAAAATCGACATCGCCAAAGTGAGACCGGCCAGCAAACTTTCGACCAGATCCTGTGACTGCCAGAAACTGTATCCCCAAACCATCAGGAAAACGACGATGCCGACAACAGCCATGCCTTTAACAAATCTGGTAATCTGAATCTGCAGAGGCGATTTTTCTTCCTTAATTTCCTGGATCGACTGCCCTATTTTTCCGAGTTTGGTTGCCCTGCCAATATTCTCCACCGCGAAAACCGCTAGTCCGGAAACCACGAGCGTTCCGCTGTACACTTTATTGTCCCCGGAATCCGCACTTTTAAACACAGAAAAACTTTCGCCTGTAAGTGAAGATTCATTTACTGAAAAATCGTTACTGTGTACAATTTCGCCGTCGGCATTAACCATTTTTCCTTCTTCGATAATGCACAGATCACCCACCACAATTTCATTGGTCGGAATCTTTTTCACTTCAGCATTTCTGATCACGGTGCTTAGCGGTTCGTTGAGTTTTTCAAGCGATTCCAGTGCTTTTTTACTTCGGTTATCCTGATAAAAAGAAATTCCGGAAACAGCGATAATTGCTCCCAGCATGAACAGTGCTTCAGAATAATTGCCGACGATCAGATAAATCGCGGCCACTGCGATCAGCAACAGCAGCATCGGTTCTTTCAGAATATCAAGCAACAGTTCGAGCGCGGTATTTTTGTGCGCGCTGTCCATACTGTTGGTTCCGAATTTTTTCGCAGATTCTTCGACCTCGCTTTCGGCAAGGCCTTTCAGATGTTCGGGAATGTTATATGACATAGAAAAAACTGTTCAAAATGTGGCTTTCTCAAATTAAATTGATCTTTCTGAGAACTCTTTAATTCTGATTTCTAAATTACTTAAAAATGCAACAGAAAAACGATTTAATTTAATTCATTCAAAAGAATAAAGGCCTCTTTCGCCGGAAAAAAGAAGCCTGATTTTAATGATTCTTCAATGATTTTTATTAACGGTCTTTGTCCTGTGCTCCGTCCTCAACAAATTCCAAAATATCTCCGGGCTGACATTCCAGGACGCTGCAGATCGCTTCCAAAGTACTGAACCTGATAGCTTTTGCTTTACCGGTTTTCAAAATTGAGAGATTCGAAAGCGTTAAACCCACTTTCCCGGAAAGCTCGTTCAGCGACATTTTCCGCTTTGCCATGACCACATCCAGATTTACTACAATCGCCATATTTTTAAACTGTTAATTCGTTTTCATGCTGAATTTCGACGCCCTTCTTAAAAATTACAGCGATTATATAGATGATTGCTCCCATGACAATAAATGCCTCGCGATCCGCCCAGAACTCAGCTACATTTTCAAGTGGCAGACCTCTTCTCAATAATCTGTCGACAACTCCATAGGCGATGAAACTCAAAAATCCGATTGACAGGGTGTAATAGCTGATCTGTGTAATCTTTCGTGTCACAAAATCACTGAACGGTTTTTCCAGATCCATTTTATGCATCATGCTGACCACAATATAGAACAGATAGGCTTTCAGCACAGCAATTACCAAAATAAAACTGTAAATGCTAAAAAATGTCCACTGACTTTTCTGATAAACGGCTGTAAGATCGAGTGTCTCATAAAGATTACTTACCATTTCCGGTTTGTAGATGGTGAACAGGAAATTGACAAGCAAACTGCCGGCTTCAATGCACAGGCCGACAAAAATAATCCAGGCTACAATTTGCAGGATTTTAAATACAATGTTGTTTGTTTTTGACTTCATGGTGATTATTAAATTTAATACACCAAAAGTAATAAATATTTATTGAAAAACAATAAATTTATATTTTAATTCAAAAAATTTTTGCCTTAAAAAAACAAGCGCACAAAAAAACCTGTAACCAGGGGCAATAGGGACATATTCTTCAGCGACAAAAACCCGAATACCTTCTTATCCGGTTTCGTCGTCAAAAATAATGCGCTTTGCACCGCAATTACCACATTTACCAGCGAGAATAAACCAGGTGGTGTCATTCGGTCCGGACGCATCTTCCGGAATTTCAAAACCTACTGCGAGCGAAAAAAGGTGATGATTACATTCCGGGGAACTGTGTTTTCCGGCGAAAACGGTATCTACGTTCTTAAAATCGGAAAATGAATAATAACTTGCGGGATGTTGTTTTGTATCGTAGATCACTAATTCCGCGGAATTATCCTCAGCAGAAATTTTTACTGCAGGCGGATACGATTCCTCAGAATCCTGATCAGGCAGAAAAACCTGAAAACCGGCACTGTTATGCTGCACGATATCATAAATTTTTGCACTTTCTTCACCATGACCGGTCCAGTTTCCGTCCATTAAAAGATCTGCGGCACTGCCCTTTTGCGGTTCGCGAACAAGATTTCGCAGATAGTCCGGGGCATTTTCGGGATTAGAATCGATATTCATAGTATAAGATGGTGTTTGAAGCTTGAAGTACAGCAAACACACGTAAATTTAAAAAAATTAAGTCCCTGGATTGGTGTAGGTTACGATATCGATTCCGATTCCATTAGGATCAACGATTGCAAAATGACGGTCACCCCATTCTTCGTCGCGGATTTCCACTTCGACTGGAACTGATTTCTTTTTAATCTGTTCATAGACTTCATCAACATCTTCGACTTCGATTGTGAGATAAACGCCGTTTCCATTGAAAACCGTCTGGAAAACCGGCTTCTGACTCGGATGATCCGGAAGCAGGAAACTTATTTCTGAGGTGTGGTTTGGCGTATGCAGCAACAGGTAAAATTCATTCTCAAAACTAACTCCAAAGTCGAGAATTTCCGTATAGAACTTCTTTGTTTCCTGTAATTTTTCGGTGATGATTCCGGCGTTCATTTTCATGTTCAGGCAAATTTTATATTTCGCAGATTTCAATGCGGTTCGGCAGTTCCGTCTCTGCAGATGTTCAGTCAGTCAGGTTTTAAATTCAGAACTAAGTTAATAAAAAAAGGAAGCGGCGATCATTAATTTTCCGTGAATATTCAATTACGATCTGAGGTCAGAAATTTGATGCCTCAAATTGTTAAGAACTTCATTTAATAATCGTAATTCGGTAAAATACAGGTCAGGTTAATCTGTAAATAAATTCTTCAATTTCAGTTTGGCGTGCATTGGCAAATCCTCTGTCTGAACCGATTTTCACGAAACCACATTTTTCCAGAACTTTCTGCGAACCAAAATTGTCAAACGCTACGCGTCCAAAAAGCGGTCGCGTAGTTTCTATTTCCAGAAATTTCCGCAGTGCATCTGTTGCAATACCCTTTCCCCAAAACTTTTTATCTATCCAGTAAGTTATTTCCGCATCGCCTTCCATTACAAATTTTGCGATACTTCCTGCGATCACTTTGTCGAGCAGGATGGTCTGACTGTTTACGGCGGGATCATTCAATAATTTTGTATGTTTTGCCAGGTATGCAGTTTTGTCAGCCGGGTTTTCGGGCATAAAGGCAGCGAGATAACCACCCTCTTTGTCGAGCTGAAATTCAAACAAAATTTCCAGGTCCGGAATTACTGTTGATCGTAGCTGTATGTTTGGGTTGTGGTCTGTCATTTAATACGTGCATTAGGACAAATATATTTTTGTGGATCCGCATAACAATCTGAAAGAAAATAATGGCTTACCGGAATAACTGGATGCAATGACACATGTATTTTATCGATTCGTTGAAATCACTGTGGTTAATTTAATTTTTGAACCGTACAAATGTCCAAACAATAACTGAAAAAACATTTACTTATTTTTTGTCATAGAATATGTTATATGCAGCCGGAACTTTTCACTCGTTTAGTTGCGAATCAATATCCATTTGCTGGTGAAGAATTCTAATAATTTCAACCTCGTAGCTTTTAATACTTATTCGGTAAAAAATGAAGTGCGACTTAACTCTTGAACGAAAATACCCTTTTCTTATTTGGCTGAAATCAGTTCCGTTTTTAGGGTTTTCGGCAAGATATGTGATTTCGTCCAACAATAAATCGTAATAATAGTCCGCTTGTTCTAAAGACCAAGTTTCGAAAGTATAAAGCCAAATTTTTTCTAAATCTTTTTGTGCTTCCTTGCTTATTTTATAACTCATTTATCAGAAGCATACTTTTTGTGAAGTTCTGTTAAGAAATTTTTTCGATCAAAATCTTTGACAAATCCTGATTTTTCACCTTTCTTAAGTTCATTAATCAATTGATTTTTTTTAGATTCCTCGTGTTCAAACATTCTCAAAGCAGCTCTCACAACTTCACTGGCCGAAGAAAATTTTCCGGTTTGAATTTGTTGCGAAATAAAGCTGTCGAAATAATCGCCTAATAATATTGAAGTATTTTTTGCCATCACAAATAATTTTTATCCAAATATACCAATTCTTGGTATTCAAACCAAAATTTATTTTATGCAGAATCTCAAATCCGGTTGCATATAACGGAAAAAGTATTTGCGAAGGGCGGGCTACTTTGAACAAAAAGTCGCGAAGAAAACCTCTTTAAGCAAAAAATTTTTTCCACTGACTAAATTACAAAAATAAAGGAAGTGGAAATGCGGACTTACTTCCAATAGAAAAAACCGAAATAGATTCTTTTTTTACCTTTTTTCCTAAATAGAATATGTTATGTGCAGTTCCTTATTCCATTATTCTGTTTTTCAAGTCGGAACTTGCGTGTAGAATTCTGGCTACCAAAATTTCGTCTGCCTTTATTTTTTGGTAGAAAATAATGTGCATATTCACCAAATATCCAAAAATATTCAAGTCAATTTTATCATAGTTTTTCCCAAAGTCTGGATTTTCAGCAAGACTTTCGCAGCCTTCAATAAGTTCAAGATAATATTTGTCCGCTTGTTCTTCGGACCATTCATTCAGCGTGTAATTCCATATATTTGAAAGATCTTCAACGGCTTTGTTTGTCAAAGAATATTTAGCCATTGTTTATTTTTTTTGCTTTAAGACTTTTAAGGTGCTTTTGGGGATTAAAGTCTTTGGCAATTCCGCTGTCTATTCCGTCTTGTATTGCTTTCTTAAGAATATGAATTTTATTTTCTTCTTCTTCAAGTAGTCGCAAACCTGCACGAATTACCTCGCTTGCATTTTTATATCGTCCCTCTGAAATTTTGCCATCAACAAAATTTTCAAAATAGTTTCCAAGTGATACAGATGTATTTCGTCCCATTATTATAAATTTTAAAACTTAGTAATTCAAAGTTACCAATTTTTGGTAATTATGCAAATTTATTTTTGTAACGTACGTTCTAAAATTGCGGACAACGGAAAAAGTATTTGCGAAGGGCGGGCTACTTTGAACAAAAAGTCGGAAGGAAAACCGCTTTGAGCAAAATATTTTTTCCACTGACTAAATTACAAAAATAAAGGAAGTGGAAAAATATTTGCGGATACTGCTAACTGAATTCTCACAGAATATATTCAACCCCGCCTTTTGCAAATACCTCTTAAGTTTGCAATGGGAATAAAAATTAACATTTTACAGGATATAATTAATCAGTAATCAGAAAGAAAAAAGAGAGGAGTAAGGTTACCAAATACACAGAAGCTTCAGACTTCGTTAACATTGATGATCCCCTCTCTTTTCTGCTTTATACCGTATAGTTCTATGAGACCTGGATCTCGTTTCAAGTTGTTG
>JAEWOS010000008.1 GCA_023460855.1 Bacteroidota bacterium
TTACAGGATTGTGGACAGTAAAATTTAAAATTCACTTTTATGAAAACGTTCAAAAAAATTGCACTGGGTATGGGGTTGGTTTCTGCAACATTCATGATGGCTCAACAGCAGGAAGCTGCAAAATTTGACAATCTTTCCATGAAAAACATGATCAAAATAGGTATCGGAGGTGGTGCTGCTGTACCAAAAGGTAATGCAGGAGGTGCTCTTGGTCTCGATGTAGCATATCAGAATCTCGTAACGCCGGGAGTAGGACTTGGTGTTGCTACAGGTTACACCCATTATTTTGGAAGAAAGAATACCGTAAACTATGGCGGTGCGAATCTTAATGTAGATAATAATGACTTCGGTGTTGTGCCTGTTGCAGGTTTAATCAGAATCTATCCGAAAGACACCGGTTTCTATTTAGGAACTGATTTAGGTTACGGTTTCATCGTTGGAGATGATAAAGTAAACAACTCAACTGTGCCGGCTTCGCCTTCACGTCCGGACGGAGGTTTCTACATCAAGCCTGAGATTGGTTATCACAACAACGACTGGAACTTTGCACTACAGTATCAGAAAGTATTCACGGGTGACACCGGAAACTTCGGAAACCAGAAGTTCAATGCCGGTTACTTAGGTGCAGGTATCAGTTACAATATTCCACTGGGACAGTAATTCCCGAAAAAAGAAAAATTGAAAATTGGCCTTTCCAAAAAAACGGAAAGGCTTTTTGTTTTTATAATAATCTTTTTATCTTTGGTAAAATACCGAAACTTATGAACACCACCTCCAAATTTGAGCTCTATCTGCCCGGTTTTGCGAACCGTGCCAATCATGAGCAGCCGCTGATCTGTGCGGATATTCATGAGGAAGAAACCGTGATGGCCTATTTTGAGGTGCAGGATGAGAAATTGGTTTCTAAATTTTCGCAGGAATATCCTACGAAGCAGTACGAGTGCTTCTGCGATATTGTAAATGAGTTCAAAACGGAACATAATTTATCGGTTCAAAAACTGGCTGTTGCGGTTCCGGGACCGGTAATTAACAGGCAGGCAACTTCAGCGAGATTAAGCTGGGTTCTTGCAGCGGACGATATCAGCACAAAAACAGATATCCCGAACGTATATTTAATCAATGACCTCGAAGCCACGGCATATGGACTGTCTGACCTTCCGGAAGATCTGCTGATTCCTTTCAGAAAATCAGATGTACCGGTAAAGGGCAATGTAGCGATTTTATCACCGGGTGAAGGTTTGGGAGAAGCGGGTCTATTTTATGACGGTGAGTTTCTGCGACCTTTTGCAACGGAAGGAGGACATTCGGAGTTTTCGCCGAGAACAAATGTAGAAGTTGAATTTTATCAGTTTCTGAATAAAATCTACGGAATTGTGAGTTGGGAAAACGTGCTTTCGAACAACGGACTGTTCAATATTTTCCGTTTTTTGCGGGACGAAAAAAGGCATCCGATTTCCGAAAAACTTGCACAGCGTCTTCGGAGCGGAGATAAATTTCCGGAAGTGCTCTATGCAGCGGCAGTGGAAGACAACGAAATGATTGCGACCATTACCATCAATACTTTTCTTGAATTTCTTGCGCGCGAAGCGAACAGTCTTGTACTTAAATTAAAAGCAACAGGCGGACTAATCTTAAGCGGGGAACTCGCAATTCTTTTCGAACAATATATAGACAAAGCGCGGTTTTACCAGAAATTTCTCATCAGTGATAAAATGGAAAAACTGCTCAACAATACCCCGATTTATATGTTGTGCTGCAGGGATGCAGTGATGCAGGGAGCCGCTGTTTATGCTGCATTTTCAAAATAATTACAGTCAGGATTTAACATAATCGCTTTCAGGTAATCAAAAGAGTGTATTTGATTCGGGGATTTGCACGTCCTTAAACTGAGAATTATTAATATATTTGTTAAAAATAATTAAAATATTAGAATGAAAAAACTTTGTTTGTTGATGTTAATGCTGTTCAGCATTACTCTTGCTTTCGGGCAAAAAAGAAAAAACAGTGGGGAGAAGCTGGTAAAAGTTGCCTCATCCGAAATTCTGTGGTGGGGATATAAGGTGGTGAAGACCGCGCCTACAACCCATACCGGTTCTGTAAAACTGAAATCCGGAAAATTCCTTTTTAAAGACAGAGTTCTGCAGGGAGGTGAATTTACAGTGGATATGAGAAGCCTCGTAAACACAGATCTGGAAGGAGAGGAACAGAAGGAACTTACTGATGATCTTAAAAGTGTGGATTTCTTCGAAGTGAAGAAGTTTCCGATCGCCAAGTTTCACATGACGAAACTGATTCCATCCAAAAGTGTTGATTACAACTATACGGTAATTGGTAACATTACCATCAAAGGAATCAGAAAAACCATTTCGTTCCCGGCGCAAATTCATATTAATGAATATAATGTGAATTTCGAATCTGCGAAATTTTCACTGGATCGTCAGGATTTCAATGTCTTCTACCGATCGTCCATTAAAGACTATATCATTAAAGACCAGATTGATCTGAAGATTAAGCTGTCCACCAATTAAAATATAAAAACTGATAACAGTAAAGAGCAGATTTTTCTGCTCTTTTTTATTTTTGCACAATGGAGGCACGCAGAATTTATCTGATCAGCGGTTTGGGAGCAGATTACAAAGTTCTCGAAAAATTAAAATTTCCCGACGAACTGGAAGTGATCTTTCTCGACTGGTTAATCCCTGAGAAAAAGGAAAGTTTCGGACATTACGTACAGAGAATGGCTGAACGAATTGACGATTCGGAACCTTTTTTTCTTCTTGGATATTCTTTTGGCGGCATTATCGCGCAGGAAATCAACGGTCTGAAACCTGCGGAAAAAATTATCATTATGGGTTCGATAAAATCGGAGAAAGAAAAATCCTCTCTGATTAAAGCAGGTGAACTCACACGAATTCCGAAATATCTTCCATCAAAGCTGTTTGGCGACCGGTCCACTTTGGTTTATGGATTTCTTAGAAAAATGATCGATCCTAAGAATCCGTCCATTCTGCGTTATTTCAATGTGAAAGATCCGTATTATCTAAAATGGAGCATCGAAATGATTTCTTCCTGGAAATGCTCCTGCGAAAACACGGATGTCGTTCAGATTATGGGAGACAAAGACATTGTCTTCCCGATAAGCAAATGCCGGCCGGATTATATCATCAAAGGAGGCACGCATTTATTTCCCGCCACAAAACACCGTGAAGTATCTCAGCTCATCGCAAAAATTCTTAAATCTGATTCCTGATTGAAACTTACTGCTGCATTTTTTGTACAGATAAACATTCATTTTTAGTCCTTTTCAATGGTTTTATACCATAAAGTACAGCGGGTGTTTCGCCGGAAAATTCTAATTAAATACTTAAATTTGTGCAACGAAAAAATAACTTATAATGTCTCAAGCGAAAATTTATTACACACTTACGGACGAAGCGCCAATGCTCGCCACACATTCTTTTTTACCCATCGTAAAAGCTTTTACAAAACCGGCAGATATTGAGATTTCTGTACCGGATATTTCGCTTGCAGGCAGAATTTTAGCGAATTTTCCTGATGCTTTAACTGAAGAGCAGAGAATTCCGGATTATCTGGCTGAACTGGGAAAACTGGCCACTCAACCTGAAGCCAACATCATTAAACTTCCGAATATTTCGGCATCAGTTCCGCAGCTGGAAGAAGCAATTGCTGAGTTGCAGAAACAGGGCTACAACCTTCCGAATTATCCGGCTGAACCGAAGAACGACGAAGAAACGGCCATCAATAAAAAATACGCAAAAGTATTGGGTTCTGCAGTGAATCCGGTGTTGAGAGAAGGAAATTCTGACCGTCGCGCTCCGAAATCTGTAAAAGATTATGCAAAGGCAAATCCGCACAGAATGGGCGAATGGAAATCCGATTCCAAAACTTCTGTGGCACACATGAATGAAGGTGATTTCTACGGGACTGAAACTTCTACAACGGTTGATAACGCGGGAACTTTCAAAATTGTTTTCTACGGAAACGACGGTTCTGAAAAGGTTCTGAAAGACGCTTCTCCACTGAAATCCGGTGAAGTAATTGATTCTTCAGTGATGAATCTGAATGCATTGAGATCTTTCGTGCAAACAGCGATTGAAGAAGCTAAAGAAAAAGAAGTACTTCTTTCTGCGCATTTGAAAGCAACGATGATGAAGGTTTCAGACCCAATTATTTTCGGAGCGATTGTGGAAACGTATTTCAAAGATGTTTTTGCGAAATATAAAGACACTTTTGCTGAATTGGATATCAATCCGAACTTCGGTTTGGCGACTTTATTCGAAAAAATTGCCGGAACTCCGAAAGAAGTGGAAATCAAAGCCGATATCGATGCGGCGATTGCAAACGGACCAAGAATTGCGATGGTAAATTCTGATCAGGGAATCACCAATTTCCACGTTTCTTCCGATGTTATCGTGGATGCTTCCATGGCGGCGTTGGTTCGTGGCGGTGGAAAAATGTGGAACAAAGAAGGTAAAGAAGAAGACACAGTCTGCATTATTCCGGACAGAACTTATGCCGGTTTCTACGATGCGATTGTTCAGGATATGAAGCAGAACGGTGCGATTGATCCGAAGACTTTCGGTTCAGTTCCGAATGTTGGTTTGATGGCTCAGAAAGCCGAAGAATACGGTTCTCACGACAAAACTTTCCAGATGTCTGCAGACGGAACCGTGAAAGTTCTGGATGAAAACGGAAATACTTTACTGGAGCAAAAAGTTCAGAAAGACGATATTTTCAGAATGTGTCAGACGAAAGATGCGCCGATTCAGGATTGGGTGAAACTGGCCGTAAACAGAGCAAGATTATCTAACACGACAGCAATTTTCTGGCTGGACAAATCAAGAGCACACGACAGAGAAATCATCAAAAAAGTTGAAAAATATCTTCAGGATCACGATACAGCCGGACTTGACATCAGAATTATGGATGTGAAAGACGCGATGCTGGAAACTTTGAAAAGAGGCCGTGAAGGAAAAGACACGATTTCGGTTTCAGGAAACGTTCTGAGAGATTATTTAACCGATATGTTCCCGATTCTTGAACTTGGAACTTCGGCAAAAATGCTTTCCATTGTTCCGTTGATGAATGGCGGTGGTTTGTTTGAAACCGGAGCAGGAGGTTCCGCACCGAAACACATCGAACAGTTTATCAAAGAAGGTTATCTGCGTTGGGATTCTTTAGGTGAATTCCTTGCGCTGCAGGCTTCTCTGGAACATTTGGCACAAACTCAGGACAATAAAAAAGCGCAGGTTCTTTCAGATGCTTTGGATGAAGCAAATGCGAAATTCCTGGCGACAGATAAATCTCCGGCGAGAAAACTGGGCGGAATCGACAACCGAGGTTCTCATTTCTATTTGGCGATGTACTGGGCGGAAGCTTTGGCAAACCAATCTGCTGATGCATATTTGGCTGCGAAATTCAAGCCGGTTGCAGAAGCAATGAATTCCAATGAAGCTAAAATTAATGAAGAGTTAATCGGAGCTCAAGGAAAAGCACAGGAAATTGGCGGTTATTATCACGCAGATTTCAGCAAAACTGACGCTGCAATGAGACCGAGTGCAACTTTGAATGAGATTGTCAATTCGATTTAAGATAAATAAACCCAAACTTCTTAAACCCTTCGCAAATTTTGCGGAGGGTTTTTTCATGGAAAAACTATTGCGAAAGAGTGATGATGAAGTCCGATCGCAATTGATATTTAACATTTATTAACAGTATTCATTGCGGTTCAAAGGCGCTGCATAAAATCAATAGTTAAAATTTATCAAATTATTGAATTGTATCATTAATTTCTATGATACGGAATGGTTTTTTCATCTTTTTAGTTATAAAAATCAAAAAATATTACATTATGAACTCACGAACAATTCTTGAGAAACTGGCGACGGAAAAAAGTAATCCTTCCGTAACTATTTCTCTCAACACACACCGGACACATCCGGATAATCTGACCGATGAAATTGAACTGAAAAATTTGGTAACCGAAGCGGGAAGAAGACTCAATGCTGAGTATTCAGATTCAGACATAAAACCCTTAAAGGAGAAACTCGGCGATGTTTCTGCAAAAATTGACATCAACCACCTGAAAGACAGTCTGCACATCTTTCTGTCAAACGACACCGAAGAAATTATTCATTCAATCTGGCCGACAGATGAAAACAGGGTATATATCGACGATCATTTCGCGGTAAAACCTGTAATTATCGATTATAACAGAACTGCGGAATATCTGATTCTGAAACTTACACAGGATGAAACGAATTTGTACAGAGGCTTGAATGACAGCATTTCCGAAGAAATTAAAAACCACGTTTTTCCGTTTGGCGAAAATCCGAATTTTGCGCCGACCGGACTTCAGAGAAGTGATGCCGAATTCATGGATGATATGGTGCGGGAGCATTTCCGCGATATCGACAAAGCAGTCGTCGATTACATTCAGTCAGAAAATCCGGCCCTTAAAGTGATCGTTGTGACCACGGAAGACAATTACAGCAGACTTCTACAGGTTGCGACCAAACCAGAAATTTATCTGGCACACAGCAATATCAGCCACAATGCGAATGCAGATCATCAAATCGCGGAACAGTCGTGGGAAATTATTAAAACACATCAGAGCCACGCCAGGAAAGAAATAATTGCTGAAGCAAAAAATGCAGTTTCACAGGGAAAAATTCTGACCGATCTGCAGGAAATTTTTCAGGCAAGTTTAGACGGAAGGGGAGATGTACTGCTCGTTCACCAGGATTTCAAGCAACCCGTAAAAATGACGGACGAAAGAACTTTCACGCTGGGTAACGATCCAAAAGAACAGGGGTTCATTGACGATATTACCAGTGAAATTGCCTGGAAAGTCATCAGCAACGGAGGACAGGTAATGTTTACCGGCAACGATGAACTAAAAGAACTCGGCGAAATTGCCCTCAAAACAAGATATTAGAAAACTCCTGATATCAAATCAATCTAAAATTAACAAACAAAAAATAAATATTATGTCTTATACAGTTATTTCGCTGTTTCCGGTGGCAGTAGATCCCGAAGCAGTATCACAAAAATTACAGAATGAAGGATTTTCGAATGAAAATATTCTTATCTCAAAATATAATATCGAAGGCGATGTGGTAGACGATCTTCAGGAAGATGAAAAAACCACCGGTTTCTGGGATTACCTGTTCGGCGACAGTCGCTGGAAAACGGCCTATCAAAAAGCCGGCGTCGACAATAACACCGTAACAGTTTATGCGGATGATCTGGAAAGTGCGAGAAAAGCAAGAAGAATTATGGATGACAGCGGTGCAATCGATATTCAGAAATACCATAAAGAAAATATTGACAAAGGTTACGAGATTTCTGAGGAAGAAGAAGCGCGGATTATTGCCAAAGCAAAACACAATGTATATTTTCTTGACGGAGACCGTACATACACTTCCGGCAGCCGCGGAAAAACCGACAGGATGGATTCCATGGGCTCGAAAGACTAAAAAAACTACAATTTCCGACAGAATCTGCCTCATTTTTTGAGGTGGATTTTTTGTGCCCGTTTCGTTTCAGCGGAATTGATTTGATTCCGGCCATTTTAAAATCATTAAATTTACCCTATGCAGAATCTGTTTTCAGTCAGTCAGCAGTCGTCGGATGATTTTAATGAAGTGTACAGCGACGCATTTTATCATGCGTTTCTGTTTGATGGGGAAGGAAGTGTGCTGATTGATCTCGCCGATTATCAATTTAAGGGAAAAACGATTCTTTTTACTTCTCCTTATCAGAATATTCAGTTAATCAGTTCCGAAAATTTTGAAATCAGAAACCTGAGCTTTCACGGCGATTTCTACTGTATTGAATATCACAAGAAAGAAGTTGCGTGTAACGGTCTGTTGTTCAACAACATTTATCTTCATCCCGTATTTCCGCTCGATGATGAAACATATATTGAATTAGGCGAAATTATTCGGAAAGCTGCAGTTGTTCAGGAAAGCGACCGTTTTTCCGGTGCTGTTCAGCGTTCGTATCTGCAGTTAATGCTGGCGATTTCCAGCCGCGAGAAAATGAAACTGCTCGAAAAGCAACAGTTGGAAATCCATGATTTTAACGAAGTAAAGACATTCCAGGAACTGGTTGAAAAACATTTCATATCGGAAAGAAGCGTTTCTTTTTATGCGGACCGACTTCATATTTCCCCGAATGCGCTGAGTAAGAAAATCAAAGCCGAATTCCTGAAAAGTCCGTCGCAGATTATTCAGGAGCGCGTGATCCTCGAAAGCAAGAAACTCATTCATCTGACCAGAAAAACAGTCAAGGAAATTGCAGCCGAACTGAACTTCGAGGACGAACATTATTTCAGCCGCTATTTCAAAAAACATACGGGAGTTTCTCCTGTAAAATTCCGCGAACAGGTCGGTATTTCTGTTGTGGCAGATCTGTAACCGGCACAAATGTCCATCTTTTAGCAGAATTTCTCCATTTTACCGCTGCTTACAGTACAGTAGATTTGCATTAGAAATGATGAATGGGAATAATCATCAGAATTTTTAAGCATTTATATCTATGAATACACTGTACGCATATTTTGCCAATTCGCAGACCGGTTTTATCAACTTCATCCGCATTGGAATCTTCGTGGTTATGGCGTGGATTGGCGGTCTCAAAGCATTTCAGTATGAGGCCGACGGAATTATTCCGTTTGTTGCCAATTCGCCTTTTTTTTCCTGGACGCTGAACTACAAGGTTTCCGATGCCGACAATTATAAACTTCATAAAAACAAGGAAGGAGAGATTGTTCCGGAAAATATAGAATGGCACAAAAAGAACGGGACTTATTTGTTTTCATATGCACTGGGAACGATGATTTGCGTGATTGGAATTCTCGTACTGCTGGGAATCTGGTTTCCGAAAATCGGATTCTGGGGCGGCGTCTTAACTTTTGGAATGTCCATAGTAACACTTAGTTTCCTGATAACGACACCTGAAACCTGGGTTCCGGATCTTGGCGGACCGCAGCATGGATTTCCGTATTTATCCGGTGCAGGCCGACTTGTTTTAAAAGATATCATTATGAGCGGTGCCGGACTTTTAGCTGCGTCGGATTGTGCAAGGAGAATCTTAAGTAAGTAGTTTGTGTTTTGTATAGCCGGAATTGTCTTTTCATTTTGGAGAGGCAATTCCGCATTTTAGTAGGCAGATAAAGATCATAACCGGAAATCCGATAAAATGCCTATAATTTATATTATGTTAAATTGGAGTGGTTTCTTATCACCGGGATTCATTATAATACAGATGTTGATTCCGCTATGGGTTCGCCATGATTCTAATCGCTGAGAATGGAGATTTTAGCTAATTTCCTGTTTGATGTACGCAATTCGCAATTGCGGACTATTCAGGATCGCATTTAAAAATATTATCAGCAGATTGTTGATTTTAATTCCTAATCGTTGAGAATTATGATTTCAAATAATCCATAAGTTTGAATCCGTACAATTCTTTTCGCGCGAATTTCAAATTTGGCGTGGATTAAATTTTTTGGAAATCGATTTTGCATTTTCTGTTTCAATCCTAATCCTGATGTTACTAAGAATCCTAAATGCATTAGCGATCTAAGTACCATCTGTTGCGGTATATCAAAATCCTAATCGCTGAGAATTTAAAATTCCAAAAAATTTCGGGTTTCTGTCCGTTCCGGGAAAATCCTGGCAGTTGCTTGAGATGTATAAATTTCTTAGTTTAATTATCTGATCCGGAATTCAAGTTTTGCATTAAAGAATCTGCCGGTAAGATTTACTGGGACCGCATAAATTCTCTGTTGTGGACTCGTTACATCCGTAACCCATTGGTTCGCTACGGTGTTGTAAATATTGAATGCGTTAAAAACCTGAACTCCGAGCGTCAGTTCTTCAAATTTTTCCCAGAATCCCCAGCCACGGTTTTTTTCCTTTGGATCGATGAATACGTATGAAAGCCCGATATCAACCCGTTTGTAAGACGGCAATGTGCTTTGATAGCTGTAAGGATCGGTAAAAAGCGGCGCTCCGGTCGGCAGTCCCATCGCATAAATTCCGGTCAGGTTTACGCGCATTTTTGGGAAACGCGGCATATAATCCTGATAGAAAATGGCAAAACGGAAACGCTGGTCAGTTGGCCTCGGAATATTACCACGATTGTCAATATTTTCGAATGCGCGTGCATAACTTACAGATAACCAGGAATCTACGCCCGGAACGAATTCTCCGAAAAGTCTGGCATCAATTCCGTATGCAGCACCTTCAGCATTGTTTTCTCCTGAATAACGGATCCGCACATTGTCCATATAAAACGGAATCAGACGGTCCATTTTCTTGTAATATAATTCTGTAGTCAGCTTGAACGGTCTGTCGTACATGCTGAATTCATAGTCGTTTGCAGCGATGATCTGGTAAGATCTCTGGGATTTGATATCCGGATTAAAAGAACCGTCCAGATCTTTTATTTCTTTGTAAAACGGCTGCTGATAATAGATTCCGCCGGCTAAACGGAAAAGCATATCGGCTTCCCAGTCAGGTTTGATTGCAAACTGAAAACGAGGTGAAATAATGGTTTCCTTGTTGTAACTCCAGTTGGAAACTCTCGCACCTGCATTCGCAAAAACGCGGCTTGCTCCCCAGTAAAATTTCCGGGAATACTGTACGTATGCTGAAAGACGTGTCGGCTGAATTTGGTTGTTCCCGGCAATGTGATAATTCAGTTCCATGCTCGATGCATCCAGAACTCCAGGTAAAGTTTCATCGCGCGGAACACTGTAACCGAGCGAATCTACCAGTCTCCATTCATTAGTGAGATCCTGAAGATCTTCCTTTTCATATTTGATGCCGACTTCGATATCGGTATTCACATTTGGAGAAAATTTTGACCGGAGATGTGCACCGTAAGTCCGGAGCAATAAATCGTTTCTCGCATGGTCGATCTGACCTCCAATATCGTATGAATTAACTGGCTCATTTGTCTGAGGATCAAATGCCTGTATCACATAACCTGAAGCGATGGTAAAATATTCTCTTTCACGATTTTGGTAAGCAAAATTATCGAGAGAAAACCGCCATTTATCATTGGGTTTATAATGAAAGGACAGCGTTCCCATCATATTTTTATATTCGTCGTCTTCACGGCCGTTGTAGAAAATATTCATGTTGATCGGCTGATTCACGGTTCCGAATTCCACCGTTTTTTGCCGCGGAATCATTTCGTAATCGTTCTTGGAATAGAATCCTATAAAACTCGCCGAAAATTTATCCGAAATATGGAAATTCAGAAAAGACTGAAAATCCATATACTGCGGATTGAAGTCGGTATTCTCATTCAGCGTGTTAAAAATCAGATTGGTATTGCGGTAACGCCCGGAAACCAGCGCAGTTACCTTCTTATTTTCTGTAGCAAATCCTGCAGAAAGCCTTCCTCCGATCAGACTTGCCTCTCCTGAAAGTTCAAATTTTTCAGGTTCACGATAGTAAATATTCAGTGCAGAAGACATTTTATCGCCATATTTGGCTTCAAAACCACCGGCTGAAAAATTCACCGTGGAAACCATATCCGGATTGATGATGCTCATTCCTTCCTGCATGGAATTCCTGATCAGGAACGGACGGTAAATTTCGATATCGTTGACGTAAATCAGGTTTTCGTCGTACGAACCACCGCGAACCATGTACTGCGAGGAAAGTTCTGTGTTTGAGTTTACAGAAGGCAGCGTTTTGATCAGTCCTTCAATTCCCCCGGAAACTGACGCGATCTGAGAAGCCTGTTTTGCATCAATGGTAACATTGGTAACATCCTGGGTAGTGACTCCGCTCCTGCGTTGGAACACAATTTCTTCAATTTGCTGTCTTCTTATGGTGTCCTGATCCTGTATCTGTGAAAAATAAAACAGTGGTGACAGTGATCCTGCGAATATGATAAGCCTTTTCAACCTGATCGTTTTTTTGATTCTCTAAAAATAGCAATTAATACACTTACTCTGCAAAATTTTGGGTCAGATTACGGCTTCCCGGACTCTGGTCAGTTTTTGCAGCAGTGCTTCGAGTTTATCGAGCTGTAGCATATTCGCACCGTCGGAAAGCGCACAGGAAGGATCGGGATGTGTTTCGATAAAAAGTCCGTCTGTTCCTACTGCAATTCCGGCTTTTGCAATGGTTTCTATCAGGTCCGGTCTTCCGCCTGTAACTCCTGAACTCTGGTTCGGTTGCTGTAGAGAATGTGTCACATCGAGAATCACGGGTGCATATTGCTGCATGGTCGGGATTCCGCGAAAATCTACAATCAGATCGGTGTAGCCAAAAGAATTCCCGCGCTCGATAATTGCGGTCTTACTATTTCCGGAATCGGTAATTTTTTCTACTGCAAATTTCATGGATTCGGGCGAAAGAAACTGACCTTTTTTCAGCGTAACGCACTTCCCCGTTTTTGCAGCAGCAACGAGAAGTTCGGTCTGTCTTACGAGGAACGCCGGAATCTGAAGTACATCCACATAATTCGCAGCCAAAGCAGCGTGTTCATTTTCATGAATATCTGTGGTAACCGGAATGTTAAAGGTCTCTCCCACTTTTTTCAGGATTTCGAGCGATTTCTCCTCGCCTATTGTCGTGAACGAATCTACCCTGCTTCTGTTCGCTTTTTTGAAACTGCCCTTAAAAATGTACGGAATTTCAAATTTATCGGTGATATTCAGTACTTTTTCAGCAATTTTCAAAGCCATGTTTTCGCCTTCAATAATGCACGGACCGGCGATCAGAAAAAAGTTTTTTGAATTTTTATGCCTGATGTGATCCAGGTGTTCAATCATAATTTATCGATTATTTTCTCAAAAGTATTGATATTCCTCGAGGTAATTTTGTCTTTCAGCGTTTTTTTGCCGAGTATTTTGCCAAATTTTGAATCGAGTGTGCTGCCTTTTGGAACTTCCCAGTAAAAAGTTTCTCCGCAAATTACAGCGTATTCGTCTTCTGAAGTTTCACTTTTTTCGAATTCTTCGAGCAAAATATTTTCCATTTCCGGTAGCGTAACAAACGCATAAATATGCATATGCTCATGTTTTTCAAACGGACAGTATTCCACAATTCCGCGTATTTCAGCATCGGTTTTGAGGAACAGGAAAGCTTCGTAGCCGAAATGCTCCGCAAGTGATTTCTCGAGCAGCGGTTTCAATTCATCCCTGCCTTGATCGGAACTGAACACGATATTTCCCGTTGCAAGCACGCTCGAAACATCCGTCATTCCCGCTTCTTCGAATATTTTACGGACATCCGCCATTTTCATGGTTTTTCCACCGGTGTTTATGCCGCGCAGAAATGCACAGTATCTCATTTTCAACAAATTTATCCGGTAAAATTACCTGATTTTTTCGTACAGATTGTAATCAGTGCCGGAGGGTTTTAGACGGTAGATTTTTTCGAGGATTTTGTTTTCGGAATCGAGATGGTTTTCAATCCTGAATTCTTTCAGCAGACGGTAATTTGCTTTGTAATATTCGGCATTTTCGCCTCTGAAAATATCTTTATAAGCAAGAATATACTTCGGTTTCCGGTTTTTCACCGTATTGATCTTGTAATTTTTGCGGTCTTTGATCATTTCCGATTGAATCTGTCTGTCGACAAGCCCCACTTCATCAATCGTTTTCAGTCCGGAGAAATACGGCACAAATCCGGCCGGTTCCAGGAATATCCATTGGTTTTTATCCTTTTCATAATTATCCAGAAAGAGTCCGATATTTCTGCGGTAATTCCACTCTCCGTTTCCGGTCGCAATTGAATGCACCGTCTGGAACGCCAGCATCGGAAGAATGTAGAATATTGCTAACGCACCAATCCAGAGGTGTTTTCTGTGCTTTTGTTCCAGCACAAAAATGAGAACCGGCACAAAAAGCAAAATCTGCGGAACCCAATAATACCAGTCGAACAGACTTCTTTGCGAAAGGAAAATAATCTGTTTAGCCCAGGCAAAAATTACAATAATCAGCAGAAAGAGATTTCTGGAATTCTTCTGTCGGAGAAGCATTATGGTACAAACAATTCCGAAAAGCAGCACAATGAGCGTAAATGGATTAAAATTTCCCGGTATTTTCAGCATTCCCCAATAATTTCCTACGTTGGCGAAAAACATCTGTACCTGTTTGCTGAAAGTGAAAGTCTGCTCGTACGTTAGTTTCTTCGCTGTAATCGTGTTATTGGCAATTTCGCTAAAATAAAACCAGTTGAATGCGAGTAAAAGGACAACACCAAGCGCGCCGCCTAAAACGAGTTTCCAGTTAATTTTTTTGTGCCAGAATGCATCTGCTAAAAAGGTAATTCCCAAAAAGATGACAGTGTCAATTCTTGTAAAGAGAATCAGTGCGGGGAGAATCAGGAAAGCCCATTTCTTCCGCTGATAAATTCCGAAAAACAGCAGCGCCATTTCCAGGAAAAAAAGCAGACCATATTCCATTCCCAGAATCGAAATTTTAATTGAAGGTGGCAGAATTCCGAACAGAATAATAAACAGAGCCTGTAATCTGGCGTCTTTTAATAAGAGCTTTGCAAGCCAGAAACTTCCGATGGTGAAAAGCACCGAATTAAAGGTAAGAAGCGGATAAATGAAATTAATCTTGCCGAAAATCAGGTTGAAAAACGCAGATACAAAAACATACAAATGGGTTGTACTCGCGGAAATTCTGGTATCGCCGTTAAAACCGATCGTGCCGTAATCTACAAGGTTCTGCGCAACACGCCAGGTAATAAAAGCATCCTCCTGAATGTGATGGGTAAGCAAAAACAGAAGCTTGAACAGCACCACCGCAATTGCCGCGTACCATGGATAATACTTGTATTTTTCCTGATTCATCCCGACCTAACTTTTATAATTTGCTTTGCTATTTCTTATACACCACAGGAAGAATTTCATTTTCCATGAGGCCGAATTTTCTGATTTCTTCCTGGGAGAAATTCTGAGAGTAAAAAAGCGGCTCAGTTTCAAAGCGTGCTTTCCGGAGCCTGTCGAAATAATCCATTCCGTACCAGCGCACGTGATCGTACTGCCCGAAATGTTTCTGTTTTTCCTTCGGATCGGTAATCGTGAAATCTTCGTAGGTTTTTTCGAGTGAATTTTTCATTGGTACCTGGAAGATTCCCCACCCTCCTTTTTTCATCACACGGTACAGTTCACTCATTGCTTTGCCGTCGTCAATAATATGTTCCAGCACATGATTGCAGAAAACCACATCGAAAGACTCATCTTCGAACGGAAGATTGAGAATATCTGCTTTCACATCCACAATCGGCGAATACAGGTCAGCAGTAATGTAATCGAGATTTTTCATTTTCCGGAAACGGCGCAGAAATTCCTGTTCAGGAGCCATGTGAAGAACTTTGAGCGGTTTCGTGAAGAAATCTGTTTCATTTTGCAGGTACAGCCACATCTGGCGGTGCCGTTCCAGACTTAAAGTTCCGGGAGATAACGCGTTCTGACGCTGTTTTCCATAACCGTAAGGCAAAAATTTGCGATAGCTTTTACCATCGATCGGATCTGTGTGGTTTTCACCTTTATAAAAGCGGTAAATCAGCGGTCTTGTCCAGATGCTCATCTTGATCAGCAACGGCCGAGGAATAATATTCAGAACTGTTTTGATCAGTCCCATCTAGAAATCTGCTATAAAAGGTTTTTCTTCATCGCTTTTAATTCCGAGTGCTTCGTACACGTAATCGAAAGTAGAAAGCAGCACCGGTTTTCCGTTGATGATGCATACATTATGTTCGAAGTGGGCAGATGGTGAATTGTCTTTGGAAGTAACCGTCCACCCGTCTTTATGAAAAACCACTTGGTGGGTTCCGAGATTGATCATGGGTTCTATCGCGAGTGCAATGCCGTCTTTCAATACTTTTCCGCTTCCTTTTTTTCCGTAATTCGGAACCTGCGGATCTTCGTGCATTTTACGGCCAAGTCCGTGACCAACGAGTTCGCGAACCACGCCGTAACCATGTTTTTCGCAGTGTGCCTGAATTGCAAAAGAAATATCGCCGACTCTTTTTCCACGCACGCACTGTTCAATGCCTTTATACAGTGATTCTTTGGTAACTTCAAGCAGTTTCTTCGTTTCCGGAGCAACCTCTCCTACTTCAAAAGAATACGCATGATCGCCGTAGAAACCGTTCATGTAAACGCCGCAGTCAACGGAAAGAATATCGCCTTCTTTTAAAGGAATATCATTGGGAATTCCGTGTACCACTTCGGCATTAGGCGAAATGCACAAATTTTTCGGGAAGCCGTACATTCCCAGAAATGCAGGTTCGCCCCCATTATCGCGTATAAATTCTGCGGCAATTTTATCGATATGATTGGTGGTGACACCCGGTTTTATTTCCTTGGCAACAAGTCCCAGCGTTTTGGAAACGAGTTGCGCACTTTGCTTCATTAACCGGAGCTCTTCAATTGTTTTAAGCTGAATCATCTAAGGTAAATTCGGAAAGACAGTTTTTAGAATGGTTGATAAATTTCTGATTACCAGAACAGGCCTTTCTTTTTATCTTTTTTCATTTTGGAATATGCGAGTACTTCTTTCCCCTCCACACGGAATTCAATTCTCTCGTTTATGATGTTGTAAATCTCGCCCCAACCCGGAAATCCGCCAAGGTTGCGGTCGTCAATAAAAAGATCTGCGTCAATTTTTCTGGACTGTGTCGCACTGTCGAAAACTTCCCCTTCAAAACTGGAATTTACGGCGTAAAATTCGACACCGTTCTTGCGGCAGAATTCCACTGCTTCATCCAGATATTTTCCGTGTCTGTATGTCCACAGAATCAGACGGTAACCTTCACCCTGCAGTTTTTTCAGGGTTTCAAAAGCAAAAGTCTTGGGTTTGCCAATTCCCGGATAAGCGTCATCTACAACAGTACCGTCGAAATCGATTGCGAGTTTTTTATTGCTTCTCATGTTTGCTGAATTTATGAGGGGTTTCAATCGGCAAAGATAATAAAAAATAGGGTGCAGCTTTCTGAACCCTATTCCTACCAATTATTTAAAATATCAAAAAAGATTAACTTCTGATCCATTTGAACTGATACTGGAGATCAGGTGTGGCAATTCTGTCTGTAACGCGCTGCAAACGGTTTGGCAGTTTCATCAGATATTCCTGTGCTTTCTGTGCCTGTTCGTTCAGACCTGTAATATGCTCAATTTTCCAGTCATCCAGTAATTCGCTTAGGATGTCGATATAATCCTGAGCTGTATAAACCATGCATCTTTGGGCGGCATCAGAAAAATGAGACCAAAGTTCGCCCGCTTTCTGTCCGCTTTCTCTCATCAAATGCGCCGGCATTACGATTTTCTTTCTCATCATATCTTCAAAAGCAAGCATCATTTCAGATGCATCGATTTCAAAAATACGTTCGACGAAATGCTTATAGGCTTTTGCGTGGCGTGCTTCATCGGCAGCAATTACCGCACACATTTTAGCCAGTTTTTTATTTCCGCTCTGCTTTGCAAACGTCCCTACTCTACGGTGGGAAATATTGGTAGCGGTTTCCTGGAAACTCGTGTATACAAAATTTCTGTAAGGATCGGTGCTGGTCTGCACATCTGCACCGTCCATGATCAAGTATTGTGTGGTGATTTCAACTTCGCGCATGTTCACTCTGCCGCACAGATAAAGATATTTACCGAGCAAATCGCCGTGTCTGTTTTCTTCTGCGGTCCAGCTGCGCACCCATTTTGTCCAGCCGTCATTTTTCTCCTGATCGATTCCTTCAATGCCCATAATCCAGCTTTCGTAGGTAGGCAAAGCTTCCTCGGTGATACAGTCGCCAATCAGCGTAACGAACACGTCATACTCCATTTCCTGTGCGAAAGTCTGCAGTTCTTCCAGATCATATTTGAAATCTTTTTCAGCAGGATCCGGCAAAAAATCGGACGGTTGCCAGATTTTTTCAACGGGTGTTAAATATTTTTCGATAAAAGATTCTACTTCGCTGGAAAGGCTGTGCATCACTTCCCTACGCACCATTTTATTATACATCAAGATTTTTTTGAATTAACAAATATACGGTCTTAAGACTTATTTTTAGCATAATTAATGTTATAATTTTCTTAAAACCTGACGATTTTGCAACAAATTGAAATTATTTCCGAGGTTTAGCTGACAATGATTTCGCCGTTCATTACTTCCGGAACCGGAATGTTCATCACATGCAAAATTGAAGGCGCGATATCGCCAAGTTTGCCCGGTCTGAGATTCCAGCTTTTTTGTCTGTCCATCACAATCAGCGGAACCAGATTGGTGGAATGCTGTGTATTTGGAGAACCGTCCGCATTCATCATGACATCACTGTTTCCGTGATCAGCCAGAATAAAAACCGTATAACCATGCTCATACGCAGCCGTGGCAACCTGACCTATGCATTGATCTACCGTTTCTGCAGCAGCAACAGCGGCTTCAAAAATTCCGGTATGACCAACCATGTCGGTATTGGCAAAGTTCAGGCAAATGAAATCCGCAGTTTCTCCTTCAATTTCAGGCAGGATGTTCGCCGTTATTTCATGTGCGGACATCTGTGGTTTCAGATCGTATGTCGGTACATCTTTCGGACTTGGACAAAGGATTCTTCTTTCGCCGATAAATTCGGCTTCCCGGCCACCTGAAAAAAAGAAGGTCACGTGCGGATATTTTTCTGTTTCAGCAACACGGATCTGCGTTTTTCCGTGAATCTCCAGAATTTCGCCAAGTGTTCCCGTCATCACTTCTTCATCAAAAACCACCTTTACATTCTTAAAATCTTTATCGTAATTTGTCATCGTGACATAATACAGATTCAGTTTGTGCATTCCCAGTTCCGGAAAATCCGTTTGTGACAACACTTCGGTGATCTCGCGGCCTCTGTCCGTCCGGAAATTAAAACAAAATACCACATCACCTTCTTTGATGGTTGCAACCGGCTGATCAAACTGATCGACGCAAATAATCGGCGTTAAGAATTCATCGGTAATTTTCTGATGATAGGCATTCTGAATGCTGTGCAGCACATCACCGGAATGTTCACCAACCGCATTCACCATTGCATCATACGCCAGTTTCACGCGTTCCCAACGTCTGTCACGGTCCATGGCGTAATACCGGCCTGTAACTGTAGCGAGTTTTCCTCCTGAAATTTTCATGTGCTCCTGCAGATCGCGGATAAACCCGAGTCCGGAATGCGGATCGCAGTCGCGTCCGTCAGTAAAAGCATGCACGAAAGTACGGTCGGAAACATGGTTTTCATGAGCGGCTGTAAGCAGACCTTTTAAATGGCTGATGTGTGAATGCACACCGCCATCGGAAGTAAGTCCGATAAAATGGATATTTCTGTCGTTGTTTTTGGCGTATTCGAAAGCATCCGTGATTTTATTTTCTTTGCCAAGTGTGGCGTTTTCCACTGCCAGATTCAGTTTTACCAGGTTCTGATAGACCACTCTTCCGGCACCCAGATTCATGTGCCCTACTTCCGAATTTCCCATCTGTCCGAACGGAAGGCCAACGGCAAGTCCACTCGCTTCAAGGGTGGTATGGGGAAAATTTTCGTAGCAGGAATCCATAAACGGAGTCTGGGCCTGATCTATTGCTGAAACTTTCGGGTCTGTACCCAGTCCCCAACCGTCGAGGATGGCGAGCAAAACTTTTTTTGACATGTGAAATATGCTTTTTACAAAATTACTGATAAAAAAAAGTAAAAAGCAGAATCCTAAGAAAATTCAGTTTTTTGGGTGAGGGATTTTCGG
>JAEWOS010000009.1 GCA_023460855.1 Bacteroidota bacterium
GCTTACGGT
This sequence comes from Bacteroidota bacterium, assembly GCA_023460855.1. Classification (GTDB taxonomy): domain Bacteria; phylum Bacteroidota; class Bacteroidia; order Flavobacteriales; family Weeksellaceae; genus JAEWOS01. The sequence continues at coordinate 10 of JAEWOS010000009.1, forward strand.
CTGGATAAAAATCATAAAGACCAGAAAATTGCAGTATACGATTTAGGTGGTGGTACTTTCGATATTTCAATCCTGGATTTGGGCGACGGCGTTTTCGAAGTATTATCAACAAACGGAGATACGCATTTAGGAGGTGACGATTTTGATGATGTAATTATCAACTGGCTGGCTTCTGAATTCCAGACTGAAGAAGGAGTAGATCTGAAAGCAGATGCAATCGCACTTCAGCGTTTGAAAGAAGCAGCAGAAAAAGCGAAAATTGAACTTTCGGCTTCTACACAAACTGAAATAAACCTTCCTTATATTACTGCAACAGCTTCAGGTCCAAAACACCTGGTAAAATCTTTGTCAAGAGCGAAATTTGAGCAACTGGCGGCAGATTTAGTAAGACGTTCTATGGAACCGGTTGCAAAAGCACTTTCTGATGCAGGCTTGTCAAAATCTGATATTGATGAAGTAATCCTGGTTGGTGGTTCTACAAGAATCCCTGTAATTCAGGAAGAAGTAGAAAAATTCTTCGGTAAAAAACCGTCAAAAGGAGTAAATCCGGATGAAGTTGTAGCGATTGGAGCTGCAATTCAGGGTGGAGTTTTAACCGGTGATGTGAAAGACGTTCTTCTTCTTGATGTTACGCCGCTTTCTTTAGGTATCGAGACAATGGGTTCCGTTTTCACTAAACTGATTGAAGCGAACACCACCATTCCAACTAAAAAATCTGAAGTGTTCTCTACAGCGTCTGACAATCAGCCTGCAGTGAGCATCAGAGTTGGACAGGGAGAAAGACCGATGTTCAACGACAACAAGGAAATCGGACGTTTCGACTTGACAGATATTCCGCCTGCACCAAGAGGCGTTCCTCAAATTGAAGTAACTTTTGATATTGACGCAAACGGTATTCTAAGCGTATCTGCGAAAGATAAAGGAACAGGAAAAGAACAGTCGATTAAAATTCAGGCATCTTCAGGACTTTCTGATGAAGAAATCTAAATAATGAAGAAACAAGCAGAACAGAATTCCGCAGCCGATGCAAAAAGAAAAGAAGAAGCCGATCTGGTAAATAAAGCCGACGGACAGATCTTCCAGACTGAAAAGCAACTGAAAGAATTCGGTGATAAGATTTCTGCTGACAAAAAATCTGCGATCGAAGCAGCCGCTGCAGAACTGAAAACCGCTTTCGATGCAAAAGATGTGGAGGCAATGAAGACCAAATCTGAAGCTTTGGATGCAGCCTGGATGGCCGCTTCAGAAGAGATGTACAACGCGCAGGCGCAGGGACAGCCGGGAGCAGATATGGGAGGAAATCCTAATGCAGGAGCAGGAAACTCAGGCGGAGCAGATGATGTACAAGATGCAGACTTCGAGGAGGTAAAATAAGGATCGATTAAAACCGATTAACAATAATTATAAAAACGCTGTAAGCTATTTGTTTACAGCATTTTTTTTTGTTTTTTTAAAAATTTGTTACTGATTTTTTTAGATCCTTAAAATAGTGGATTAATCTTTTTCTAAAGGTACTGATGCTTATTATACCACATCTTTCAACGCGTCATCAAGCGCATTGTATTTTAAAATAAACTCTTTTGATTTAATCTTTTGGTTGCTCGCATTTACTCCCTTTAGAATCATTTCGCTCATTTCACCCATGGTAAGTTTTAAAACCACGGCAGGAACTGCCATTGGGATGTAATTTTTATCCATCGATTTCGCTAGGGTTTTCATTAATTGTGCATTTGTGGGAACTTCGTCTGCACAAGCGTTGAAGGCACCGTTCATGTTTTCATTTTCAAGAGCGAATAATAACATGCCAACCAAATCGTCCACATGGATCCACGGAAAATATTGCTTACCACTACCAACCGGTGAAGCCAGATGAAGATTGGTTAATTTTTTTAATGGTTCCAGAAATCCACCATGAGCCGAAATTACAGGAGAAATTCTAAGTTTTACAATTCTTTCCGAAACTGCTTCGAATCGGTTTGCGGATTCTTCCCACAAACGACAAACTTCCGTAAGAAAATCTTTTTTTTGCGGCTCATCATTTTCCGTAGCAGCTTTTTCATCCTTCCAGTCACCGTAATAATTAATTCCTGAAGCCGAAATGAATGATTGTAGTTTAATATTTTTTTCCTTAATTTTTTTCTCTAAAAATAGGGCAGAATCCGCGCGGGAACTGATAATTTCCTTCTTGTATGCCGTAGTCCACCGTTTAGCAATTGTTGCGCCTGCCAAGTGTATGATGCTATAAATACCTTCCAGAGCACCTTCTTCCAAATAGTCATTTTCATAGTCCCAGACGAATTCATGCTCGAAAATATTTTGTTTTTTCCTCACCACGCAATGTGCAGTATAATCTCTTTCCCTAAGTGCAGAATACAGTTTTTCCCCAACCATTCCGGTAGCTCCCGTAATTAAGACTTTTTTCATTTTAATTTTTTTTAATGTGGTGGAGATTTAGATTAAATTATTAATTTCCGTAATGTCAGAATCCTTATATTGGTGATAGACATTAAAATGAAATTCGTTTAATTTTTTTAAAGTTTTAAGTAAACTATTCTTTTCTTCAATATCTAATTTTGCAGACAAAACTCTGGAAGTGATGCTTACAGATTCAACGGATTGATCAAAGTACTTTTTGCCAAGTTCGGAAATTTTCAATCGGGTTACCCGCTTATCTTTGCTGTCCGGAATTTCCACCAGAAGGTTGTTTTTCACTAATCTTCTGATGATTTCCATTCCTGTCTGTTTTTCATGCGCGTTCTTTTCTACCAGTTGCATTTTGGTTAGCAAGGGTTCGTCCATAATTCTATAGAGATAGGTAAACTCTTCATTGTATAATTCCGGAAAATCTTGCAGGCCTCTGCGAATCATCTGCTTTGTAAAACGAGAAAGCAGGATCACTTGCTTGGCAATTTCATTTTCTAAATCGTTGACCTTCTTGTGCTCACTCTCCGAGATAAATCGTGGGCTTTGACTTTTGTAATGCTTATCATTTAAAAAATTTCGAAAATCCTCAATGTTAGAACTGTTTTTAGAACTTATTGAATTTTCAAATTCTTGAACTTCTAAAAGTAAATTGATAAAAAAATTGGTATTCATGATTACGAGATTAAAATTTGAGGTTTTGAATTTGGTTTTGCATAAGACAACTTTCCAATTTTTTCCGGTACATAATACGTATCCAACCCGGAATTCATCAGTGTATTTTCTAGGTTTACAAATCCGTCTTTCTCTAAACGGGAAGGCTCAATAAACACATTTTGGATTTCGCCGATAATTAAATCCGTGTTGTTTTGTTTTATAGTGATTTTTTCCAGAAATTTCATTCCTATTTTTACCGACGCTTCTTTCACAAATACAAACTGATTTTCAAAGATTTCCTCCTGGAAACCGCATTCCTTAAATTCGGATTGATTTTTAGGATATCGCGCAGAGGTTTGATGCGCATTTTTTATAAAGTGCTGAGTAACAAAGTTAAAAGTATAGTGTTTAGTTTCCAAAATATTCTCCAAGGTATGCCGTTCTACGGTGTGTGGACGAGAAATATAGCCAAATAACGAAGGTTCCGCACCCAAATGGATGACCGAATTAATGATGGATAAATTAGATTGCCTATTTGTATCCATTGTTCCTACCAATGCAACTTGCCTAATGCCCGCAAGCGAGTTAATTAGTGTTGTTCTATATCTTTTATCTAAATTGTTTAAATCATTGCCGGAAATCTGAATCATCGTTTTGATATTTTATTTAATGAACTGCTCCGCAGTAATGCTTAATTCCAACGATTTTTCAAATAAAATTTTCTGGTAATCTCGCTCGATGGCTTCAAAGTTTCCATGTTATTTATAAAACTCTTGCTCTGTGGTGTTTAAATCTTTAGTAAATAGGTAAATATTTTTTGGACGCTCGCCATGAATCAAAATATAGTCAGAATAAGCTTCTATAATGCTGTCTTTTGTGATTGTTTGTGTTTTCATTTTATAGGTGATTTATTTGTAAAATATTTTACAAATATAAAAATAAAAGTATATATTTGGACAATTATTTTTAATCATGAAAAAAGCTATAATTATTGGGTCCGGTTTTTCATCTTTGGCTGCGGCGTGCTACCTTGCAAAAGCGGGATTTCATGTAACTGTTTTAGAAAAAAATGAACAGCTTGGAGGAAGGGCTTCGATGATGGAGATTGATGAATTCAAGTTCGATATGGGACCGAGTTGGTATTGGATGCCTGATGTTTTCGAACGTTTTTTTGCAGATTTTGGAAAAAGCGTATCAGAATATTATACGCTTGAAAAACTTTCTCCGGCCTACCGAGTGGTTTTTGGTAAAAATAATTTCATTGATATAGAGGATACGCCAGAAAAAATTATCCAAACTTTTGAAAGTATTGAAAAAGGTTCTGGAAAGCATCTGAAAAAATTCATGAGAGAATCGCAACAGAATTATGATATCGCTATGAAGGATTTGGTTTATCAGCCGGGGCTTTCAGTAACGGAATTGGTGTCGTGGGAAACAGCAACGAGACTGGGTCTCTTCGTAAAAAATATCAGTCAGCAAATCCGAAAAAATATTAAGAATCCAAAACTGAGAAGCATTTTGGAATTTCCTGTCCTGTTTTTGGGCGCGAAACCAAAAGATACACCGGCTTTTTATAATTTTATGAATTATGCAGACTTTGGTTTGGGAACTTGGTATCCGAAAGGCGGTTTTAATGCCGTTGCTTTAGGAATGGTGAAGCTGGCCAAGGAATTAGGTGTGGATTTCAAGACCAATGCTGCGGTGCAGTCTATACAGACAGAAAAAGGTGAAGTAGTGAGTGTTTCTACGGAAAAAGAAACCTTCGCTGCCGATGTTTTTATTTCGGGAGCGGATTATGCTCACACTGAAAATTTACTGAAAAATAACAGAAACTACAGCGAAGAATCTTGGAAAAAGAAAACTTTTGCTCCCAGCTCGTTGCTTTATTATGTTGCTTTTGACAGGAAAGTTGAAACTTTGGAACATCATAATCTATTTTTTGACACCGATTTTGAACAGCACGCTGAGGAAATTTACGACACAATGACCTTCCCGAAAGCACCATTGTTCTACGCTAATTTTTCCAGCAAAACTGACAGCTCCCTTTGTCCGGAAGGTAAAGAGATTGGATTTTTCCTTATTCCGATTGCGGTAGATTTAGAAGATTCGGAAGAGATCCATGAGCATTATTTTAATTTAATCTTAGATAGGATTAAGGATTCAACCGGGGAAGATCTGAGGCCGAAGATTTTATTCAAAAAAAGTTTTGGAACCCAAGATTTCAAAAATCGCTATAATTCTTGTCGGGGGAACGCTTATGGTTTAGCAAATACCTTAATGCAAACATCTGTGCTAAGACCCTCCATAAGAAATAAAAAATTAGATAATTTCTTTTATACAGGTCAGTTAACCGTTCCTGGTCCTGGAGTACCGCCCGCATTAATTTCCGGAAAGGTGGTAAGTGAATATATTTTAAGCAAAGGAAAATTTAATTAATAAAGAAGATCATTATGAATAATTTTCAAAAATTCAATAAAATTTCAGATTGTACTTCTCAGTTAGTAACCAAACAGTACAGCACTTCTTTTTACTGGGCCTCTTCCTTATTCAGTCGGGAAATTCGTCAGCATATTTATAATATTTATGGCTTCGTACGGTTTGCTGATGAAATAGTCGATACCTTCCATGATTATGATAAGCAGAAATTGCTTAATGAATTCGAAAGAAATTACAGAGAAACTTTGGAAGACGGAATTTCACTTAATCCTGTGATTCAGTCATTTTGCAGAACTCAAAAAGAAAATAATATTCCGCAGGATTTGGTTGATGCATTTCTATATTCCATGAAAATGGATTTAGGCGAGATTAAAGATTTAAATGATGAATTGTATAATCTCTACATTTATGGAAGTGCAGAAGTAGTGGGATTAATGTGTTTAAAAGTCTTTGTGAAAACGCAAGAGGACTACGAAAAAATGAAACCTTACGCACAAAGTCTTGGTGCAGCTTTTCAAAAGATCAATTTTCTTCGGGATATTTCCGCTGATTACAACGATTTGAATCGCACCTATTTCCCCTATGTGAATTTTCTGGATTTTTCAGAAAGAGAAAAAACAGAAATAGAGTTAAATATTAAGAGCGATTTTGAAAAGGCGCTAATCGGGATCAAAATGCTCCCTTTATCAAGCAGAAGTGCCGTTTTTATGGCGTACAAGTATTACATCAGTCTTTTCAAGAAGATCAAAAAACAGCGGGCAGAAACTTTAATGAAAAGTAGAATCCGTGTTTCTAACGCAAGGAAAATTTATCTGATGGGAGAAATGCTTCTAACTAAGAATTTATACTTGATTCGATGAATTTTTGCTCATAATTTTTACGCTGATGTGCAATATTATTTTTGCTCAAAACCTTAAAGAGCTGAGAAATTATTTAATTAAAGGTGAAAAATCTTCAGCTGCAGCAATACAATTGATGGAAAAGTCTGAGGCGCTTTTTAAACAAAATAAATTGCCTATTTATCAAGGTTTTTACAGTGTCGGACAATTTTTTATAGCAAAATATGCTGCCAATCCATTTAAAAAATTATCCTATTTTAAAGAAGGAAAAAAAAGCCTAAATCATGCAATTAATAGCAATTCGAAAAATTTGGAATTGAGATTGTTCAGACTGATGACCCAGGAACAGGCACCAGCTTTTCTGAATTATACCGATAATATTAAAGAAGATCGGTCATTTATCCTGAAAAATTATGAAAATGAAACGGACGAAGATTTGAAAATTTTCATCAAAAAATATTTAAAAAAATGATTCTACTATATTTGGCAATCACAGCAGTTACTTTTGTAGCAATGGAGGGCATCACATGGCTAACTCACAAATACATCATGCATGGACTTCTCGGCTGGTATTTTCATGAAGATCATCACCAACCTGGCTATCCACACGTTTTCGAGAAGAATGATTTTTTCTTTGTGGTTTTTGCTATTCCTTGTATGATTTTATTTTATCTCGGTACTGTGGGCGGAATTACTTGGTTAGCGTTTTTAGCAGCGGGAGTTTTACTCTACGGAATTTGCTATTTTTTGGTCCATGATGTACTGATACACCGAAGGTTCAAATGGTTTGATAAAGTGGACCACTGGTACTTCCGAGGGTTGAGAAAAGGACATAAAATTCACCACAAACATTTGGGAAAAGAAGATGGCGAATGTTTCGGAATGCTTTACGTACCCAAAAAATATTTTATTGAAGCCAGAAAAATGCGTAAATAGTTGATCATGATGTTTTGTTGGACTTTTTACATTAATGATTAACGATGAACTAACCATTATTATGGAGAAATATTACTATATCCTTTTAAATATCGCGACATTTTCAGTGCCGTTTTTTTTTAGTTTTGAAAAGAAGTGGATGCATTTTGCGCGATTTTGGAAACCATATTTTCTAGCAATTATCAGCGTTGGGTTATTCTTTATTATTTGGGATGTCTTCTTTGCATATTCCGATATTTGGGGTTTCAACGATCAATACTTATTAGGATTTAGAATATTGAAATTGCCTATCGAGGAATGGCTGTTCTTTCTTCTCATTCCTTATTCCAGTAATTTTATCCATTACTCACTGGAATATTTCTTCCCAAAGTTACAGTTAAGTAAAATAGCTACTCAGATCATCAGCATCGCGCTACTAATAATTTCTTTGGGCGTTGTGCTGAGTAATTATGATCGATTGTACACCTTGTGCAGTTTCGGTTTGTTTGCGTTGCTCATGTTGGCCCAAATCATCTATCAGTGGAAATATGCCCGACGTTTTTATCTAAGTTTTATCCTGATTTATCTGCCATTTTATTTTGTGAATGGCGCTTTGACGGGAAGTTATTCGGCAAATCCCGTAGTTTATTATGATAATGCTGAAAATCTTGGAATTCGTGTGGGAACCATGCCTCTGGAAGATTCTTTCTATTGTTTTTCGATGCTTTATAGCAGCGTATTGCTTTTTGAATTTTTAAAGAAAAAAATGAATTTAGATCAACCGATTAGAATCAATCATGGACATAAAAATAACTAAACAATCCGGCATTTATACCTTGACTTCTAGACAGGTTTTGCCAATGCCCCTGGAAAAAGCATGGGCATTTTTCTCTTTGCCGCAGAATTTAGACAAAATTACCCCAGATGATATGGCGTTTTCCATCACCAATAATCCACCAAAATATACCTATCAGGGACAAATTATTACCTATAAAATAGGAGTTTTTCCTTTGATTAAAAATAATTGGGTAACGGAAATTACGCACCTGAAAGAAGGCGAATTTTTTGTAGACGAACAACGTTTCGGGCCTTATGCGATGTGGCACCACGAACACCATTTTGAAGAGTTGCAAGATGGCAAAGTTCTCATGACGGATATTGTGAATTTCAAATTACCGATGGGATTTGTTGGAGATTTGTTAGCAGGATTTTTTGTGAAAAACAAAGTGAGAAAAATCTTTGAAAGTAGATTCAAAATTTTGGGAGATTTATTTCCCTCGCACAGTTCGTAAGCGCAATGCAATACCACCCTGTATAAAATATATTTTTAATAATGAAAATCAATATATTCTGGTTTAGAAGAGATTTACGATTAGATGATAATCATGGGCTTTATCGGGCATTATCCCAAGATTTAAAAGTAGTTCCCATCTTCATCTTCGATCAGCAAATTCTAACTCAACTTTCCGATAAGAAAGACAAGCGGGTTCAATTTATTTACGAGGCAATTGAAAGGTTAAACAAAAAATTAGCAAAGGTGGCTTCTGGAGTTGATCTGTATTTTGGCAATCCAAAGGAAGTTTTCGAAAAAATTATTAAAAAATATGATGTTCATTCCGTTTTCACCAACGAAGATTATGAACCTTATGCGCTGAGAAGAGATGATGAAATTCGTGAATTTCTACAATCTAAAAACATTGAATTGAAAACTTATAAAGATCAAGTCATTTTCGCACCGCAGGAAGTTTTAAAGAAAGATGGGCAGCCGTTTCAAGTGTACAGCCCGTATGCTAAGCAATGGGAATCTCAACTACCTGAAAATTTACAGGAGTATAAATCAGAAGATTTATTAGAACATTTTTTTCAATTTACACCCAATCATCTGACGCTGAAAGATATTGGTTTTGAAAATGCAGGAGAAATTTTTCAAAAGCCCAGTTTAAGTGAGGATTTACTGAAACAATATGGTGCAAAAAGAAATTTCCCCGCAGCAGATGCAACTTCAAAAATGTCCGTCCATTTAAGATTCGGAACAGTAGGAATTCGAAAATTAGTGAATTATGCCAGGAAAAACAGTAATAAATTCCTTCGGGAATTGATTTGGAGAGAATTTTTTATGATGTTGCTCTATCATTTTCCACATACCGTCATCAGATCCTTCAAGCCTAAATATGATCAGGTGAAATGGGAGTTCGACGAAGATAAATTTAAAAAATGGTGCGAAGGTAAAACAGGTTTTCCACTGGTGGATGCTGGGATGAGAGAGCTTAATGAAACTGGTTTCATGCACAACCGAGTTCGCATGCTCGTAGCAAGTTTTTTAATCAAAGATTTGCATATTGATTGGAAAATCGGGGAAGCGTATTTTGCCAATAAATTGTTGGATTATGATCAAGCGCAAAATATTGGAAATTGGCAATGGGTAGCAGGTTCAGGTGCAGATGGTTCACCTTATTTTAGAGTTTTTAATCCATATCTGCAACAGGAAAAATTTGATAAAAATTTCACCTACATAAAAAAATGGATTCCCGAATTTGGAACATCAGAATATCCAAAGGAAATGGTTAACCACGATGAGGAAAGAAAAAAAGCCATCGAGTATTATAAAGATGCCTTAAACAGTGATTAAATTTATGGTGATTTTATTTTTTTTTTAATCTTTAAATAAGCATAAAGCGCTGATGAACATCAATCGCAAGGTCAAGCAAACAGTGCAGATGATGTACAAAATGCAGACTTTGAAGAAGTGAAATAAATGGTGTAGGATCGCGCCTGGAGGCGCGTTCAGAATAGCATTTGAATGATCACATCTTCTCGTTCAGAAAAAAGTAAAATTTTTCATAGCGATTAAATGACAAAAACGTTGAAGACGTTTATCAGATAATTGAAAGTCCCCGGGTTTTTTGCCCGGGGAATTTTTTATGCCCTTTCATGTATCTTTGAGCACATATTTTTTTACACAAATGCTGAACTTCAGACAAATTAATTTAGTATTGCTGTCCATCGCTATTTCGGCAATTATTTCCGGAGCAGCACAACAGTTTTTGTCAGTGCAAATTTCCGGGGGTAATGCTTCCAAAGAATTGTGGCTGTTCCTTAATATTCTCCAGCCATACAGTCTTAATATCGGAACTCAATCCACCACAGTTATTTCCTGGGATAATCTAGCCGTTGTATTTCTCATCATTGGATTAATTCAGTATTACCAAAGCAAAGGCAATCTGTTCAGGCTTTTGGGGTTTTCCATAGCTGTTTTATTGATTAACCAGTTCGCAATGGTGTTGTCTACAGGTTTTAATACAATCTATTTTTCATTTACTGAAGATTTTAAGGAATATCGTCCGGGTTTTTTAATCACATTTCTTAATCTCCTGGTGCGAATCGCTTACATATTTGCCACTTATAAAATTTTGAAAAGCCTGGAAAACGGCAGAGAACCTGCTATTTCAGTACATGTAAACGGTACAACGGTTACAGATACACCAAAAGTACAGCGATTAATTCACTGGTTAATTGACGGCGTTCTGATCGTTCTTATATTTTCGCAGTTCGTTGCTGCTCTTGCTTTTATTTTGTCGGACAATGAAGTTTTTCAACGGTACTTCAATAACCGCTTTACTTTGCTCATATTCATTTTTTTTGCGCGGTTAATTTTCTATCCGTGGGTAGAACAGAGGTTTGGAGTTTCTCCTGCTAAATATCTTACCGCTTCACGAGTGGTTGATGAAAAGTTGCAGAATATTTCCATGAAGCAATCGCTTTCGCGCACAGTGAGCAGAAGCATTCCTTTCGATGCAGTTTCATTTTTTTGGAAAAGGGGATGGCACGATTCCATATCTTCAACGTATGTGATCAGGTTGAAAAATGACGGATTAAATTCCTGGTTTTTTGCGCTGATTACTTTGCTTGCCGCGCTTGTTCCGGCGTATCATTATTTCGGGCGCGATTATATTACTTCGCTGAAATCTGAACGGGTATTAGAGAAAAGGAGAACTTTTGAAGATGAATGGCTGAAACACAGCAAGAAAATCAAAACCGGTCAGATTTTCGGACTTGATCCTGCGGATTATAAACCGGGAAACAAAAGTACAGCCCTAAAAATAGAAAAAATCAGTGGCGATTCTGCAACGGTGAAACAGATTACAGTACATATGGGAACCGATTATTTTGCAAATTACAACGCATATCTGCAGCAGAAAGATACAGCTCAGGTCCATAAAGTCAGAATTAAAGATCTTGCAGAATTAATTCCTGAGAATACGGAAGAAATATACCGCAAAAGCCCTGTGACAAAAGATTTGCTTAACAAAGGACGGGTTTATCGTTTCGAATATGTTTATGAACTGGGCGTTCCTTTTCTTGATGATGCACACGGTCCGGATTTTATGGAAGAGCGAATGCGAAATCATAATATGGCGATTGTTGCGAACGCAGGTACAGAAGGAAAAATCATCTCAATAACAACGGTCGAAGGAACTGTAGAATGGACAGACCGTTTTCCAATTCATCTTCCTGCAGCAGTTCCGATGGAACGTAACAGCATTAAGCTAAACACAAGAAATCGCGAAGATTCAAAATCTCATCTGGCGGAAGTAACGGTCGAAGATTCTTCCGGCTACAGGCAGATGTATATGCTGGAACTGAACGGTGGTGCTGTAGAATTAACGAGAGTAAAGTAAAGAATAGAAATGTGGTTTAAAAATCTTTTTGGTTTTGAGGAAATTTCACCGGAAAATGTGCGGAAGAATATTTCTGTTGAAGGTGAGTTCCTGAATTCTAAAGTCAACTTCAAAAAATACCGTTTCGGAACACTCGAAATTCCGGCTCTGGAAGAATTAAGGCAAAGAATTCCTTTGGACGGTTTTGATGGAAAAATCAGGATCGAAGAAGTGGTTGGAAACGCAGGGAAACTGCACCGCGATCCGGAGAATAAAAATGCTGTTTTTCAGGCTGCATC
>JAEWOS010000010.1 GCA_023460855.1 Bacteroidota bacterium
GCGGCCGCAGCGAAGATCCGCCTGCAAATCCCGTAGCCCAACTGCCCCCTGCAACACAAACCGGCGCCAATACCATTGGCTGCCTCGTAAACGGTGAAGTTTTTTTGCCACATCAAAATAATCCTACAGGACCTTCTGCAACACATTGTCACTACCAATTTGTTAACAATGAATGGAATTTTAGCCTAGGTTACTTTAATGATAAACAAAACCCATTGCGAAGTATTGGTATATTTGGTAATGGAATAAAACTTCATTCTAATATTATATATCCTTTAGGGAAAAATAATGGTATTGGCAATGCAAGTTTATATGGATATTATGGAAAAAATGGCACTCCTTCATTTTATACTGATAATATTTCCACAGGGGAACTAAAAATTACTAAATTAGACAGTATTAACTACATTATTTCTGGAACATTTTGGTTTGATGCAATAAACTCAAATGGTCAAAAAGTTCAAATTCGTGATGGACGTTTCGATATGCAATACACACCTTAAAAAAAGCAGACGAAGGACAAGTTCGTCTGCCATAATAAATCAAACAAAGTTTAACCTAAAACCAAAACAAAACTATGAAAAAATTTAGTTTGCTTGTTTTATTGTGTCTTTCGTTTTTTACGTTCGCACAACAAGACATTAACGAAACCTTTGGGCAGCAGATGGCTACAATGTTTGCACCATTGGACAAATCCAAAGTTCCAAACGGCTTGTTACTGGATATTTCAATGGAATTTACCGACGTTCCAAGATTCAACGGCACGCTTACCGACAGCACTTATGTAAGACCAAGCACACTGAAAAACTTTTACAACACATTTCCTCAAACGAAAAAAACTGCCCCGGAAGGCAGTTTCAATTAACAAATAAGGATGGAGCATTCTTTAAACGCCATACTGGCTTTCCATCACGAAATCATCCATAAACTTCGTGGTATAGTTTCCGGCAAGGTAATCTTCATTGTCCATCAGCTGCCTGTGGAAAGGAATGGTAGTCTTTACGCCTTCGATATAAAACTCCTCCAGAGCGCGTTTCATTTTTGCAATAGCTTCTTCACGGGTTTGTGCCGTGGTAATCAGCTTGGCAATCATAGAATCGTAATTTGAGGGAATGGTATAGCCGGAATAAACATGGGTATCCACTCTGACGCCGTGCCCTCCCGGAATATTCAGGCTCGTGATCTTGCCCGGACTCGGACGGAAATCGTTAAAAGGATCTTCCGCATTGATCCGGCATTCGATGGAGTGCAGCTTTGGATAATGGTTGATTCCCTGAATCGGAGTTCCTGCAGCCAGCATGATCTGCTCGCGGATGAGGTCATAATCAATCACCTGTTCTGTAATCGGATGTTCCACCTGAATTCTGGTGTTCATCTCCATAAAATAGAAATTTCTGTGCTTGTCCACCAGGAATTCTATCGTTCCAACACCTTCGTAACCAATGTATTCCGCAGCTTTTACGGCAGCTTCACCCATTTTTTCACGCAGTTCATCAGTCATAAACGGAGAAGGAGTTTCTTCTGTAAGTTTCTGGTTTCTTCGCTGAACAGAACAGTCTCTTTCCGAAAGGTGACAGGCTTTTCCGTACTGATCTCCCGCGATCTGAATTTCGATGTGGCGCGGTTCTTCAATCAGTTTTTCCATGTACATTCCGCCGTTTCCGAAAGCGGCAACCGCTTCCTGGATTGCAGATTCCCAGTGTTCTTTCAGCTCATCCTCATTCCACACCCGGCGCATACCTTTTCCACCGCCACCTGCAGTTGCTTTAATCATCACAGGATAACCGATTTCTGCGGCAGTTTTTGCAGCATCTTCGTAAGTATCAATCAAACCTTCAGAGCCCGGAACACACGGCACACCTGCTTCACGCATTGTAGCTTTCGCGTTGGCTTTATCGCCCATTCGGTCAATTTGCTCGGGAGTTGCACCGATAAATTTGATATTGTTCTTCTGGCAGATCGAAGAGAAGTTCGAATTTTCCGAAAGAAATCCGTAACCCGGATGTATTGCATCGGCGTTGGTAATTTCTGCAGCAGCAATAATGTTCGGGATATTCAGGTAAGAATCGCGGCTCATCGGCGGACCGATACATACCGCTTCATCAGCAAAACGAACGTGCAGACTGTCTTTATCGGCAGTAGAATATACTGCTACCGTCTTGATTCCCATTTCTTTACACGAGCGTAAAATGCGCATCGCGATTTCCCCTCTGTTGGCAATCAGTATTTTTTTAAACATCTTAAATTGATTTGAAATTTGAAATTTGAGATTTGAGTACATCGCTGGAGAGCAGAGTGCACTAATGAAGTATCAAGTTCCGTATTAAGATGGATCTACCAGGAATAAAGGCTGGTCGTATTCTACCGGAGTTGCGTCGTCCACAAGGATTTTCACAATTTTTCCGCTTACTTCCGCTTCGATCTGGTTGAAAAGTTTCATGGCTTCAATAACGCATACTACAGTCGCAGCGTTAACATCATCACCAACGTTGATGAACGGATCTTTGTCCGGAGAAGGCTTTCTGTAGAATGTGCCGATCATCGGAGATTTGATGGTTACGTATTTGCTGTCGTCTGCTGAAGCAGTATCTGCAGAAGTGGCAGAACTTTGAGGTGCAGCTGCATTTTCCTGAGTTGCAGGAGCAGCAGGAGCAGCCTGCGGAGCAGAATAAACAGAAGGCTGTGCGATATAGCTTACGCTTTCGTTGGCAGCAAGTGGAGTTTTGATGGTAATTTCAAAATCCTTTGTCTTATACTTCACCTCTGAAACCTCCGCTTTAGAAACGAATTTTATGAGGTTTTGTATTTCTCTGATGTCCATAAATTTGATATTTGATTAAGATTTCAAAGATACAAAAAAACGCTAAAAGCAATAAAAAACCACCCGAAATTAATGAAAATCGGGTGGTTTTGTATGAAATTGAAGAATAAGAGAGTAACTCTTAGTTTTCCTCAGTAGTTTCTACTTCTTTTTCCATTACTACTTTTCCTCTGTAGTAAAGTTTTCCTTCATGCCAGTGTGCTCTGTGGTACAGGTGCATCTCGCCTGAAGTAGCATCTTTCGCCAGTTGCGGAACTTCAGCTTTGTAGTGAGTTCTTCTTTTATCTCTTCTAGTAGATGACTGTCTTCTTTTAGGATGTGCCATTGCTAAATGTTTTTATTCTGTGTGTTAGTTATCTTTATTCTTCAGGTTGCGCAGGGCGTCCCAGCGCGGATCTGCATTTTCTTCTTCCTCTGATTCTTCTTCCGGGCTGTACTGTTCCAGAACTTTAAGGTCCTCTTCAGTAAGGTTCGGTGAAACTTTTTTCATCGGGATGCTCAGCATCACGTCTTCATAAACCAGCTGGGCAACATTAAATGCATGGCTGTTCTGCGGAATGGTGATCACTTCAATATCGCTGTCATCATATTCCTCACCAAACTTTACCAGCACGTTAATTTCATTTTCAATCTCATGATCGAACAGTTCGTTGCTGATATCACATATCAGTTCAACAGTTCCGCGAGTATTGATCCAGAATTCCATAAAGGTGGAATGTTTGTCCATCAGAACTTCCGCCTTGATCCGGGGTCTGGAAAACTCCTGCTCAGTTTCAAAAAGATTAAAGAACTCCTGGTCTATATCAAATGTGAACCTGTGCTTTCCTTCCTTCAGGCCGGAAAATATTACATCGTAATCTTTAAACCTGTCCATAATTGAGTGTGCAAAAATAGGTATTTTTTTTGATTCTGCAAATATTTTTTAAACGTTAATTCACAGATTTTATGCAGTCGCATGCTATTGATTTTCAGAATACCGAAAGTATATGCTACTGCTCAGCTTCTGCAGGAAGATCTTCGTCCACGCCGTTGTCATTGCGCGATTTGCGCGATCGTAATCTGTTCTGCATCAAATCGTTGTATTCGCTTCGGTTCTTAAAAATTTTAATTCCTGTGAAAACAGCTTCTGTGAAACTCTGTTCATCGGCCAAATTCTTTCCGGCAATATCATACGCCGTTCCGTGATCTGGCGAAGTCCGGATGAACGGCATTCCTGCGGTATAATTCACGCCATCTGCATAAGCAAGCGTTTTAAAAGGCGCAAGTCCCTGGTCGTGGTACATCGCGAGAACAGCATCGTATTTGCGGTATTTTTCCGGCTGGAAAAAGCTGTCCGCAGGATACGGGCCGAAAACCAGAATTCCGTGTTCGGAAACTTCGCGAATTGCCGGCTCAATAATTTCTATTTCTTCCTTGCCGATCTGTCCACCGTCTCCTGCATGAGGATTCAGTCCCAACACAGCAATTTTGGGCTTTCTGATGCAGAAATCTTCAATCAGACACTGATTCAGAAGTTTTATCTGTTTTTTTATCGTTTCTTTTGAAATATTCTGTGCCACTTCCGAAACAGGAATGTGGTGTGTGGAAACAGCAACTTTCAACTCATCTGTTACCAGAAACATCAGTCCTTTCTTACCGAATTTTTCTTCGAGATAACCGGTATGTCCCGCATGTCTGAAGCCGTGTTTCATCATTTCGTCCTTGTTGATAGGTGCCGTTACCAGAATATCCACTTCGCCTTTTATCAGTGCTTCCGTTGCGGCTTCCAGAGATTCCACGGCAAGCCTGGTGCTTTCTTCTGTAGGTGTTCCCAGTTCCACATTCACATTGTCTTTCCACAGGTTTACCATGTTCAGTTTTCCGTGCTGTGCCTGTTTTGCGTCCATAATGTAGTTGAAATTCTGCTGCAGCTTAAAAATATTCTTCTGATAGGTGAACAGTTTCCCCGAACCGAATATTACCGGTGTAAAAAAATCCGTGATGCTCTTATCTTTTAGGGCTTTCATGATGATCTCCGGACCGATTCCGTTAAAATCGCCGGTTGAGATTCCTACACGTACCTTTTCTCGATTTGCACTCATAATTCTTATCTTTGAAGATTACAGCTGAAACAGCAAAGTTAAAAAAATAAAGCAGAGCGGTATCCCCCGCAAGTGTTATATATATTCCGGGGAACCTTATAAAAACCATTTTATGTTTACAGGAATTGTAGAGGCTACAGGAATTGTAGAAAAAATTGAAAAGGACGGGAGCAATGTGCATTTTACGCTTTCCTGTCCTTTTTCTGATGAACTGAAAATCGACCAAAGTGTGGCGCACAACGGATGTTGCCTGACGGTTGTTGCGATAAACGGCAACGAATATAAGGTTACCGCAATCGCGGAAACACTGCAAAAAACGAATCTCGGTTTCTGGAAGCAGGGCTCTGAAGTAAACCTGGAAAGATGCATGAAAATGGATGGACGACTGGATGGCCATATTGTTCAGGGACATGTAGACCAGACTGGCGAGGTAATTGCTGTGGAAAACCGGAACGGGAGTTATCTGGTAACAGTTCAGTATGCCGATTTCCGGAATTTTGTAACGGTGCCACAGGGTTCAATTACAGTAAACGGAATCAGTCTTACGGTAGCCAATAGCGAAACGGACAGGTTTTCTGTGGCAATCATCCCTTATACCTGGGAAAATACCAATATGAAGACTGTAAAAGTGGGAGACAAGGTAAATCTTGAATTTGATATCGTCGGAAAGTACATCGCAAAATTAGTTAATGCCTCAAACCAAATATAAAGGGTACAACCTTCGCAACAGAGTTTTCTGGGGCTTTATGACGATCTGCATCCTGAGTGTTGCGGGCTCTTCTATTCTGTCCTATTACACCCTACGAAATCATGCGCTGGAAAGGAGTAATGCCGATATGCAGTCGAAAAGTAATTCACTTATGGCTTCTCTGGATTATGCGGTAAGCCAGGAACAGATAAAAACAGAGCAGATACCGGAAGTTTTGGGAAATAAAATCATGGAGATTGCCGATATCAGCAAGCATGATGTTATCATTTATGATCTGGAAGGAAACTACCTTTTGTCCAACAAAGATCCGTCGCTTATTTCGCAGAAAAAAATACCTTTTGATATTCTCACACGTGTCCTGGATGAGAAAAACTCAGGCGAAATCAACGTGCAGGAATTCGATCAGCAGGTGGAATCCAACAAGACGTCTTCCTATAAAATATTCAGAAACAATTACCTGGAACCGATCGGTATCGTTTATCAGCCGTATTATCACAGTGATTCTGTGTACATGGACGTGGTGAACAGATACCTTAAATATATGATTCTGGTCAACATTGTCATTATCGCATTTGGTCTGTGGTTAAGCTGGATCATCAGTAACACGCTTACCAATACCATTACCCGTTTTTCCGATATGATTACGCGCATCACCCTTTTCGAAAAGGATATGCAGCCGATTAAATACTATCATAACGATGAACTCGGAGCTCTGGTCAAATCATACAATAAAATGATTTTGCAGATTCAGGATCAGAAGGAAAGACTGGCGTTTAGCGAGAAGGAAAAAGCCTGGAGAGAGATGGCAAAACAGGTTGCGCATGAAGTGAAAAATCCGCTTACGCCGATGAAACTGACCATTCAGAATTTTGAAAGAAAATTCGATCCGGAATCGCCCGACATCCGCGATAAAGTCAAGAAAATGTCCGAAACGATGGTGGAGCAAATCGACCTGATCGCCTCCGTTGCCGGTGCTTTTTCACAGTTTGCACAGCTGCCTGAAAAGGTAAACGAAACATTCAATCTGAACAAGGAAGTAAACTCAATTCTGCGGATTTTTACCGACGAGAAAATCTTTGTGCACGCAAATAAGGATAATATCCTGATCAACATGGATAAAATTTATCTGAACCGAATTATCACCAATCTCGTTACCAATGCGATTCAGGCAAAAGCAGATGACCGTCAGTCAATCATAAACATCGATCTTGAATCGTTGAATAAAAGAATTATTATTTCTGTTGAAGACAACGGCATCGGAATTCCGGACGATTTACTCGAGCGAATTTTTGAGCCAAACTTCACTTCCAAGAATTCAGGAATGGGTCTCGGATTAACGATGGTGCGAAAAATGGTTGAAGATTACGGCGGCGAAATTGCGGTGAAATCCGAAGTCGGCAAGGGAACCAAATTCAGCATCAGCCTTCCTTCCAATCTTTAGAATTTCATTTGTTTTGCGTCCAGCGAATTAATAATCATTTTTAACTCCGGAAAATCCTCCAATTCCTGCCGGTTTTCTGCCAGTTGCTGAAGTGATTTGATTGCCGCCGGAATACTGTCGATGAAATGCTTTTTTTTCTGAATGAGTCCGCGGAAGCCGTACGCGCCTAAAACCTGAAGATTTCTGATGAGACGGATGTACGGAATACTTTTCATTAAATTTTCCTGATCTTCTGAATCGAATTTTGAAACGTAATACGCCAGCATTTCTTCGCGAAAAGGTTCGGGAAAACCTGCTTTTGCCTGATATAGCAGCGATATAACATCATAAATTAACGGTCCGTGCATTGCCGACTGATAATCAATGAAATGAATTTCATCCTGATCGTCAATCATAATGTTTCTCGACTGAAAATCACGAATCATCAGTCCCTGCGGCTTCAGTGCGGTAATACGCTGTGTGATGTTCCTGAATTCGCGGAGCAGCGCTGACTTGTGATAGGGAATCTCGAGCTGGTCTACAAAGAAAAATTTGAAATAATACAGATCATGCTGCACCGGAAACTCATCATATTTTTCATACTCGAAAGTTCGCGAGTAATCAATTTTTCCCTGTGTTTTCTGCTGCATTTCAAAAAGGTGATCGAGCGTTTTCCTGATGAGGTCGACAATGTTTGTGCTTAAGCCTTCTTTTGAAATCAGTTCAGAAAGAGTATGATTTCCCAGGAATTCCTGAATGTACATTTTTCGGTCTTCGGAAACCCTGTAAATATTCGGAGTGTTAAGATTTAAACCGGAAAAAACTTCAGAGAAATAAAGGAAACTTTCGTTTTCGCGCAGGTTTTCATTGGCAGTAACCACGAATTTTCCGTCACTGTTTTCGGCGATAAAATTCCGGCGGGACGAGCCGCTTTGCGGAAGTTCGGTAAAGGAGATCTGCTGTCCGCCGCTGAATCTTTCGAAAAATTGCTTTGCCTGTTCCAATGATTTTGTATGTGAAGCAAAGATAATAAATAGGGATTGCTAAATCATTATCTTTGCGCCATGCTGAAGGACTTAAAACCGGTACTTTTCATCCTGTTCCGCTTTCTGGCGGTTTACGTGGTTTTTCTGCTGATTTATCAGTTTTATCTGAATCAGTCGGAAGTTCACGGGCTTGACGCATTTTCACAGTGGGTTGCCAAGCAGGTGAAAACTGTTCAGGAATGGTTTGGTTACGCAAGCGCGCTTCATCACGACCCGAAAAACCTAACGACCTGGTTCTGGGTGAAAAACGATTACGTTTCGCGTATGGTGGAAGGCTGTAATGCCGTGTCGGTAATGATTCTCTTTGCTGCATTTGTAGTGGCTTTTTACAAGGGAATTCAGACTTTATGGTTCATTCTGGGCGGACTGGTGTTACTGCATATCATGAATATTCTGCGGATCGCACTGCTGAATATTGTTCTTGCTGATTATCCTGAATACGGAAAAATCGCCCACGATTATTTTTTTCCTGCGGTGATTTACGGAACGGTGGTGGTGCTTTGGCTGGTCTGGATTAAAGCTTTTGCCCTGAAGAAATGATGAAAGCCGCACAGATTCTGTTGATTTTAGCAGGCATTGCCGGTTTAATCGGCGTGCGTGTTTTGCAGGAAAATCTTTTTTACGATCCTTTGCTCAGTTATTTTCACGAAGCGAACAGAACCGCAGTATTTCCTGATTTTAACTGGACAAAACTGATAATCAGTCATTTATTCAGATTTCTGTTAAATCTTATTTTCTCAGCGATGATTATTCATGGCTTTTTTCTAAACGGAAAGTGGACTTTGCAGGGCGTAATTATGATTTGTCTGGTTTTTGTGGTTACTTTCCCGCTGTATCTTTATTGCGTAAGCACGAAATTTGAAATTGGCTACCTGTTCTCGTTTTATATGCGCAGATTTGTGATTCAGCCTTTAATTCTGCTGCTGATTATCCCGATGTTTTATTACCGGAAGCATATTCAGAACACTGCTGACCGGAATTAATCAGGTTTCTACGGAATGTTTGTTGACCTGTGCGATATTGGCCGAATTCCAGTCCACCTTTTTTACAAAATCCCGTTCTCTTACGGTGCAGGACGCCAGTTGACAGATCTCGCATGAAAATGGTTTGCAGTCGTCCATATGAAAATTGAATTCCACGGTACGGTCTGTATTTTTTGCAATTAACTTGATGATTTCCTCCATTTCATTGTGCGCGGTTCTCAGTTCATAATAGTAGGGAAGTGTTACATGAGAATCGATGTGAAGTTTGCTGCCGTGCTGCTGAATTCTCGTATTGTGAATGTCAATCCACTGTGGTTTCCGTTCTTCATTGAGTAGTTTTGCCAGTTTCGTGAGTTTCCGCGGATCGGCTTCATCCATAATTCCGCGCAGCGATTTCCTGATGATTTTATAGCCGACAAACATAATGTACAAAGCGAAAAGAAGTGCTACTGCAGCATCAATCCAGTCAATTTTTGTAAAATAGACCAGAATTAAGCTCACCACCACGCCGGCTGTGGTAATGGTGTCGCTTTGCAGGTGTTTTCCTGAAGAAATCAGCACCGCTGAATTTACTTTTCGCCCCTTTTTTACCGACAGATAACCTAGAAGATAATTTATGGCGGCAGTTGCTGCGATAATCAGCATACCGTAATCCAGTTGCTGCAAAGTATTGCCGTGAAGCAGTGAATCTGCCGCTTCAATGATAATCAGGATACCTGCGAAAATAATCAGTGCCCCTTCGATTCCGGAGGTTATAAATTCCACTTTTCCGTGTCCGTAAGGATGATCAGAATCTTTAGGTTTTGCTGCGATATACAATGAATACAGTCCCATGAAACCGGCGATAATGTTCACGATGCTTTCCATGGCATCGGAATAAACCGCGTTGGAACCTGTAAGATGCCACGCCAGAAGTTTTGCCAGAAAAAGGAAAATACCGACAATGGTAATGTTGCGCTGAAACGCAAAGTTGGTCGATTGTGAAGTTTCGTTTTTCAAATTAAATTGTTTGACGGTTCTAACAAAAAAATCCCGCTTTTCTGCGGGACCATATTATATTAAATTTTGTTTTACGAGATGTTCTGCGATCTGCACAGCATTTGTTGCGGCGCCTTTCCGCAGATTATCTGCTACAATCCAGCAGTTTAATGTATTTGGCTGTGAGCGGTCGCGTCGGATTCTGCCGACAAAAACGTCGTCTTTACCTTCGGAAAAAATCGGCATCGGATAAACTGAATTCCGCACATCATCCATGAGTTTTACACCCGAAGTTTCTGATAGTATTTTCCGGATTTCATCGAGCTCGAAATCATTCTCAAATTCGATATTTACACTTTCGGAGTGTCCGCCCTGAACCGGAACGCGCACTGCGGTAGCTGTAATCTTCAGTGAATCGTCGGAAAATATTTTTTTCGGCTCGCGAATCAACTTCAGTTCCTCTTTTGTATAATCGTCATCCGAGAACGCATCACAATGCGGTAATGCATTTTTAAAAATATCGTAAGGATAAACTTTCTGAACGCTGTCATCGCCGTTAATTTCGGCATTAAGCTGATCTACGGCTGCTTTTCCCGTACCTGTAACCGACTGATACGTGGAAACAACCGCGCGCTTTACTCTATATTTCTGATGAAGCGGATGCAGTACCATAACCAGCTGTATTGTGGAACAGTTCGGGTTTGCAATGATGAAATCTTCTTTTGTGAGTTCGCGCGCGTTTATTTCCGGAACGATTAATTTATTGTCCGGATTCATCCTCCACGCAGAAGAATTGTCGATTACTTTCGTGCCGTTTGCAGCAAATTTTGGAGCCCATTCCAGCGATGTTTCACCACCGGCGGAAAAAAGTGCGATCTCTGGTATTGCATCCACTGCATCCTGAAGCGAAACAACAGTGTAATCCTGTCCTTCATAACGCACGGTTTTACCCACGGATCTTTCGGAAGCAACCGGAATCAGTTCTGTAAGCGGAAATTTTCGTTCAGCGAGTACCTTCAGCATCACCTGTCCGACCATTCCTGTGGCGCCAACAACTGCTACTTTCATGATTTACTGAACATATTTAATAATCTCAAACGAAATCAAACTCTAATTCTTTTTACGCTCCAAAAAGTCTGTGCCACTGGAAAGCCCACAAAACGAGCGCAAGACCGATAAGCGCCATAACAACCCACGGCATTCTGATTTCGTTATTAACCTTGAATTTCTTATTCACAATGGTAAATAAAACTGCTGCAACAATCATCGCAAACGGATGCTCCACATAAGTGTGGCGTGAAACAGAATCGGACATTAATGTACCTGCCTCTTTTGCTGCTTTAAAGCCCGGAGAAAAGAAAAACAACATAATAAGACCTATAACTGCCTGCAAATGAAAAAGGATCATAGCGATAAGGGTGCTTTTTCGCAAAAGCTTACTGATTTTTCCGGAATAGCCGAACATCGTCATCAGCAATGCCACAACAAAGAGAATGATTGCTACTAGAATTAAATAAGCGAATCCACGGTGTGCATTAAGCATTAAATTAAAGTCCATTTTTATTTTTTTAATGTGAACGGCAAAGATAACAAAAATCCCGGCGAAGAGCCGGGATTCAATAATATAAAAGTGACGTGATTTAGAATGAATATCTGAATCCAAGCATCGCGCTCCAAGTAGTAAATCTGGTACTTGCAGGTCTGTAAGGAGAGTCAACAAGCTCACTTCCGTTTCTCAGCATATTGAATGTCGGATTCGGAGAAAGTGCACCGGTTCTGGAAAGAACAGCTGCTCCGTAAGAACTGATCAGATTATCCTGGATTCCCCATTCTGAATTCAGAAGATTTCCAAAATTCATAACGTCTGCTGTAATCTGAATTCTGTCACCGGTTTTTACCATATCCTTGAAGAGAGTCTGGCTTACGCGGATATCAAAACGGTTGTACCAAGGCAGAAGGAATTCATTTCTTGGAAGAATCTGACCTCTGTAACCTTCAAGTCCGTTATCAGCGATAAATCTGTCAAAGGCAGCTCTCTGCTGATCTGCAGTAAACATCACCACACCGTTAGAAACAACATTTGCGAAGTTCATGTCAGCTGTGCTGTTCGGGATGTAAAGCAGGTCATTTGCAATTCCGTCACCGTTAACATCGTTAGAGTAATAGTAAGAGAATCTTCCCTGATGCGCTCCACTGTAGAATAAACCGATAGTAGTTCCGCTGGCTTTGATATCGTAAGATACGTTTGCTACCACTCTGTGCGGAATTGCGTAATCAGAAATATTCAGCTGCTGCTCGTTTGGTGAGTTTACAGTTGGTGAACCTCCCCATGCAGACGATGCACTGGAACCTGCGTTAGCAGAAACTTCCTTCGCTTCGGAATAGGTATAGAATACAGAACCGGAAAGTCCGTTCCAAGGTCTAAGTGATGCTCCGACAGTTGCAGAGAATGCATAACCTTTCAGATCGGTATTCGTTAACACCGTTGCACTGTTTGCTCCAATCGCAGGATTGTACTGGTAAGAAGCAGAAGTTGGATAAAAATCACGTGGCGCATACGTCATCTGCTGTGTAGCAGGCTTTCTGTTTGCTCCAAACTGATATACTGCGTTGATATCTTTTGTATAAAGAAGGTCTGTTGTAAAAGTCAGCGGTGTGCCCGGAATTCGGTAATCAATTCCAAGATTGGATCTCCACACAGTCGGCATTCTGAAATTTTCATCAACCAGCGCAAATGAAGATGGTACGCCACCTGTCGGAGAAGAGATAAACGGAGTTACCTGCTGTCCGTTAGGACCTGTGTAATATACAGGATTGTTTACGTAGTAATAAATATCGTTTGGCTGGAAAGTAATCTGCCCAATCCAAGGCGCAACTGCTGCGTAGCTTCCCGGTTCGATGGTGTTTTGAAGAACACCTGCGTTTGTTGGCATATTGGTTAACCATACGAAAGGAACTCTACCGGTAAAGATACCTGATCCACCACGGAAGATTAAACTTCTGTCACCAAAAGTGTCAAAATTAAATCCGAATCTTGGAGAAAGCATGATTTTGGAAGACGGCCAGTTACCTGAGCTGTAATGTCTTGGATTGCCGTTTACATCCAGCAGTTCCAGTGCATCGATTGAAGGGTTTGCTGTAAGATCATTCAGATACATCGGCATTTCTGCACGAAGTCCCACAGTAAAGTTAAATCTGTCGTTTACAGTGATTCTGTCCTGAAGGTAAGCAGATCCAAGTCCGAAATTTACACGGGAATATGTTTCCTGGCCTTCGTAAGGATAGGTAAGACCAAACATGATCGGCGCAACTTCGTTCGGAGTTCCTGTTGTAAGGAAATCTGCCACGGAAGCATAACGGTAATAACCGGTTCCCATTCTTGTATAGGAGTTTCCGAATTTCTGCAATTCATAAGCAATACCTCCGGTTAGTGTGTGACGTCCCGTTGTATAGGTAAGGTTATTGATGAATGAGAAGTTATCGTTGATTACATCATTCAGGTAAGAGAAAAGCTCGGTACCGAAACTGATATAGTTACCGCCGGTTGCAGAACCGTTCCAGATATCAACGAACGGAAACAGCTGATCGGAAGGTGTTGATCTTGTATCCTGAATTTTTGAATAAGTGAAAAGGAATTTGTTGGACAGTTTGGAGCTGAAGTTGGAGTTTAATTCCGCAGCAACCGACTGTACTTTATTGTTGAATCCGTAGTTACCGTTTTCAAAAGTCATCGCTCTGTCCGAAACACGTCCCCATGAAGATCTTGGGTACGGTCCTGAACTTGCGTTGGCAACCTGCATTGAATTCGCGTCTAGAATATTGTAACGAACAGCAAGTTTATGTCTGTCAGAAATATTCCAGTCTAATCTTGCGAGTAATTTATCACCGTTCTGTTCTGCTTCATTAGCATAACCCTGATATCTTCCCGGATCGTATCCCCATCTGTTGATCAGGTGATTACGAACAGCGATCAGGTCAGATTCCAGCACGCTGGTAATGTTGTTTTCCGCATCGGCAACACCATCCTGCGAAGCTCTCCAAAGGTTTGCTCCTGATGCATTGGCCCCTGTTGCGGTTTCTCTTTCAGCACTCAGGAAGAAGAACATTTTATTCTGTAAAATTGGTCCTCCGATTGAAAGACCGTTAATCAGTCTTGCTCCCGGAACTTCTTCCAGTTTGTTATCATTGATTTTCCATCCTGTTAGCTCTTTACCGTTATAGTAACCGTAAAGTGATCCGTGGAAGTTATTGGTTCCCGATTTAGTTACAGCGTTGATACCTGCACCTGTAAAACCTGACTGAGTAACATCAAACGGAGCGATATTTACAGAAATTTCCTGGATAGCGTCCAAAGAAATTGGCTGTGCATTACCACCAGGAAGAGGATTTCCGGAAAGTCCGAAACCGTTGTTAAAGTTAGCACCGTCAATCTGAAGGTTGTTAAATCTCGAGTCGCGACCTGCAAATGAATTTCCGTTTGCCTGTGGCGTCAGTCTGGTAAATTCAGTGATGCTTCTTGTAGACTGCGGAAGATCCTGAATCTGTCTCTGGCCAACGTTGGTAGCTGCACCGGTTTTGTTGGTGTTTCTGCTGCCCTGCCCTGTAATTACTACCGCTTCAATTTCCTGAGTTCTGTCAGCAACAGTATTCGGGTTGATTACGTAAGGCTGCCCAAGTTCAAGATAAACGTCGTTGTAAACTGTTGGCGATTGTCCCGGTGATGCAATTTCAATTCTGTACGGTCCACCTACTCTCATGTTAGGAAGGTTGAACGCGCCGGATGATGATGCTGTTGCGGAATAAACGGTACCGGACGGTAAATGCGTCGCTGTAATCGTAGTTCCCGCTGCATTGGCTTCTGTAACAGTACCGGTAACGCTACTGGTTGTTACCTGTGCATGAAGGGTTGCTCCAAAACCTGTAAAAGCAATTGCAGCAATCAGCACGGATCTCTTGATGAAATTTGTATTCATAATAAGGATAGATTTTCTACCGTGCAAAATTAAGCAATTATTTAAACAGTTATTTACATATATACCAATTCTTAATGATTTGTTAATGTTGGAGCCTATTTACCTGAAATGCAGGGTTATTTATTTATTTTACTGATAAAAATCAGGTTTTTTACGATAATGATAAATGTAAAAATAAGCAGGAAAAATTATTTATTATGCAATCAATCGGTTATTGCCTTCAAACTGATATCGATGTTTTCCGCTGAATGAGTCAGCGCGCCCGCTGAAATAAAATCCACGCCGGTTGAAGCTACATCTTTCAGCACAGCACGTGTTATGCCGCCGGAAGCTTCCACTTCGCATTTGCCGCCGACAATTTCCACTGCCTTTTTCATCGTAGGAACATCCATGTTATCGAGCATGATGCGGTCCACTTTCGCGGCAAGAGCTTCCTCCACTTCATCCAGATTTCGGGTTTCCACTTCAATCCTGAGTTTCTTTTTGTGTTGTTTCAGATATTCCTTGCACATTTTTACTGCATTCGTAATACTGCCGTTGTAATCAATATGATTGTCTTTCAGCATCACCATATCATAAAGTCCGTAACGGTGATTAGTTCCGCCGCCGATTGCAACAGCCCATTTTTCACAAATTCTGAAATTAGGAGTTGTTTTGCGTGTATCCAGAAGTTTTGCCTTCGTTCCTACAAGCCGGCTGTCCCAGTCATGTGTTAAGGTTGCAATGCCGCTCATTCGCTGCATGCAGTTCAGCACCAGCCGTTCTGTCTGAAGGATACTTTGGGCTTTTCCGGTTACTATAAATGCGACATCTCCCTTCTTTGCAGATTCCCCGTCTTTGATCATCACTTCTACGGACATGGTTTTATCAAAAAATTTGAAAATATATTCCGCCAGCTCAACTCCCGCAACAATGCAGTCCTGTTTGATGATGCAGCGTGCTTTTTGCACAAGATCCTTCGGAATGGTACTTAATGTGGAATGATCGCCATCCTGAATATCTTCTTCCAGAGCGTTTTTAATGAATTCTTTCAGTGCTTTATCGGTTACATATTTTGGTCTCATTTAGCAGTTTTTAATCAGTTGGTAATTGATTGATTTTGTTCAGCGACAATGGTGAGCGGTTTTTGTGCAAGGTCTTTATTATAGAAAGAACCTTTGTTTTCCGTCATTTGAAGCGAATGTTTGATGATGAGGTATGAAACATTTACCAGATTTCTCAGTTCTGAAAGCTGAGGCGACATGATCGCATAGTTGTAAAGTTCTGTCACCGCTTCATAAATTTCCTGCTGTTTTCGTTTTGCCAGCTGTAGCCTGGAGTTGCTGCGCACAATTGCTACCAGATCGCTCATCAGTTCCTGCAGCTGTTTTCTCAGGTAAGAAATCATGATCATTTCATCCATGATGCGCATCCCTTCTTCATTCCAGTCGGAAACGGCTGCGATGTCGTCGTAATTAAATTCATCATTTTTCAGGAGCTCCACGGTTTTCATGGCGGCATTATGTCCAAAAACCAGTCCTTCCAGTAGAGAATTTGATGCAAGTCTGTTAGCGCCGTGCAGGCCGGAATTGGTACATTCACCAACCGCAAACAGATTGCTTATAGAGCTCTGTCCGTCGATGTCCACTTCTATTCCTCCCATCAGATAATGGCAGGCCGGAACTACGGGAATCAGCTGTTTGAACGGGTCAATTCCTTCATCCAGGCATTTCTGGTAAATATTTGGAAAATGGTCGATGAATTTCTTACGGTCCATTTGCCTGCAGTCCAGTCCTACATATTCATCGCCGGAAATTTTCATTTCATTGTCGATAGCTCTTGCCACAATGTCGCGGGAAGCCAGCTCTTCACGTTCATCATATTTATGCATGAAGGGTTCACCGTCTTTGGTCCGCAGTTTTGCACCGTCTCCGCGCACAGCCTCTGAAATCAGAAAAAGCATGCCGTCCAGTTTAGAATACAGCGCGGTTGGATGAAACTGGTAATACTGCATATTGGAAACTTTACCGCGTGCTCTGTGCACAAAGGCAATTCCGTCACCGGTCGCAATAATCGGGTTGGTGGTATTTTTGTAAACATGTCCGGCTCCGCCTGTTGCAACAAGCGTAATTTTTGCCGTAATTTTTTTTATTTTTTTCGTCTTCTGGTCTAAAACGTATGCTCCAAAACAGGTGATCTTTTCGAGATCGAGAACTCTTCCGGGAATCTGGTGTTCAGTTAAGAGATCCACCACGTAATGATGATCCAGAATTTCAATATTTGGGGAATTATTGGCGGTTTGCAAAAGTGCGCGTTCAATTTCAAAACCCGTAATATCCTTGTGATGAACGATCCTGTTTTCGGTATGCCCGCCTTCTCTTCCCAGTTTGTAGTCGCCGTCTTTTTCCTTGTCGAAACGGGTTCCCCAGTCAACGAGTTCCTGAAACCTTGAAGGTCCTTCTTTGATCACCATTTCCACCACTTCACGTTTGTTTTCGCCGTCTCCTGCGCGCATCGTGTCTTCAATGTGTTTTCCGAAATTATCGTTGTCGAAATCTGTTACCACGGCAAGTCCGCCCTGCGCATATTTCGTGTTGCTTTCGTCTTCATCCGCTTTGGTTACGATGATAATTTTTGTATCGGGAAGCTGTTCGGCAATTTTAATGGCGTATGAAAGCCCGGAAATTCCGGATCCGATTACTAGAATGTCAGCATTCATCAGTCTGTACTTTATTTTCAAAAAACTAATTTAGTGGAATCTGTACAGCAAATCGTCGGGTTTGCGTACTTTTTTATTTTTACTGAACGGGTCATCGTCCGCACGGTAGCCCAAAGCAAGAGTTACGGTAACCTTTTCCGTTTCGGAATCAATGCCCAGGATTTCTTCAATTA
Source organism: Bacteroidota bacterium (assembly GCA_023460855.1). Lineage (GTDB taxonomy): Bacteria > Bacteroidota > Bacteroidia > Flavobacteriales > Weeksellaceae > JAEWOS01. The sequence continues at coordinate 17,883 of JAEWOS010000010.1, forward strand.
TTCCGCTTCTGAAACCTTCAATCGGACATGTATCCACTTTTTCAAGTGCTGCCGCAAACATCAGATTACCAAGCAAAATATATCCCTGTTTTTCATTCCAGACCAGAATTTCTTCAGGCGACTGCATACTTTTAAAACTGTTGATGCTGTTTTTGAAAGGCTCAAGGTTCTCAATCTGCAAATCGCGCACATTCGCAATATGCTGAAAATAGCGTTCCACATAATCGTCTTCAATACCTTTTCTGGCGACGATAGCCAGAAGATGAGAGCATGTTGAGATCTGTGAAGGATTATAAAATGCGGGAATCAGTTCCTGAAGTTTCTGTTCACTTGCTGCGACATGGATTTTATAAGGCTGCAGTCCCTGCGAACTGGCCGACAGTTTTCCCGCTTCCAAGATTCTGTTCAGGATTTCGTCAGAAATAATTCTGCTTTTGTCAAATTTCTTTACGGAATAGCGGTTTTGAAGTGCCTCGATATAATCCATCTATCAAATATAGAAATTTTTGACCGGAGATTATATGCGTTCAGCGCTGTAATTCAGGTTAAATTTTGCCAAAAAAACAGATGTGATGAATAACGGAACGTAAAGTCTTGCCTCATATAGAATGCCTGTGTAAAAGCACATGACAATATAAGGCAACGAAAAAATGTGAAACCACAGGATTAGTTTTCGGTTTGTTTTAGTGTTACAGATTTTAAGGGTAAACAGAAAAAAGATGAGCCAGAACATTATGCCAAGCCAGTTTTTCGGATCGGTGAAATTCTGAACAAGCAAATTACCGTCATTTGTGGTAAAACTGTCACTGAAAAACCTGATTCCGGCATACGTTGCAATAAATGATAGTGCAAGAATTGCCAATGGCAAAATCATTTCCTTCCTGATGCCGTAACGGACGAACAGCACTGCAGCCGCAAACGAAAGTGATAACGCTGACGATTCACGGTTCAGTGTAGAAATGACAATTAACAGGACCGGAAAAATAAGGTTGTTCAGCATATTGCTGTCGACATACCTCATAAAAAAGAGAATAAAAAGCAACAGAAAAAAATAGCTGCTGATATCATAAGGTACGATGACGAACTGCGTTAAGGCAATCGTTAACACAATAACCGCTATAATAAGAATTCTTTCAGCTTGGCTGCCGGAAAAAAATCTCTGATGTGTAATAACGGTGGCTACTTTTGCCGTTAAAACCGCAAAGAATGTATTCAGCAGGAAAAGCGCGATGAAGAACCGCGGTTCGGCGGCAGGATTTAGAAATTTTAACCGGAATATCTCGTAATCAGGATTCAGTGTTCCCAGAAAGTCATAAACGGCCAGCAGTAACCAGCCGCTTAAAATTCGGTGCTGATAAATTCCCGACTGAAACTGTTCCGAAAACTGCCGGAAATTCAGAATTTCAGAGGAATAAATATTCGCAAATCCAAAATATACAAAAGTGGTGACCACCACGGAAAGCAGTGTTGCAAAAATCAGGTCCTGAAAAATGGTATTCAGCTTCATGCTATTTTTGAAACTGCTCTAATTGCAACGTTAAATCAGATTACGCTTCTCAAATATTCTCCGTATCCGCTTTTACCGTATTTCGCCGCTGCTTCCAAAAGCTGCGCCTCGTTAATAAATCCTTTTTTATAAGCGATTTCTTCGATACATGAAATCTTGAAACCCTGTCTTTTTTCAAGAACTTTTACAAATTCTGAAGCTTCATGTAAAGAATCAAAAGTTCCTGTATCCAGCCATGCTGTTCCGCGCGACATTACGCCGACTTCAAGCTGACCTTTTTCCAGATAAATTTTATTGACATCCGTGATTTCCAGTTCGCCTCTCGGTGAAGGTTTCAGGTTTTTAGCGATTTCAACTACTGAATTGTCATAGAAATACAGTCCCGGAACTGCGTAATTTGATTTGGGTTCAGCCGGTTTTTCCTCAATGGAAATGGCTTTCTGATTTTCATCAAATTCCACTACGCCGTATCTTTCCGGATCGGAAACTTGGTAAGCGAAAACGCAGCCTCCCTGAACATTCGTTTTCGATGCCAAAAGCTCAGGCAATCCGGTTCCGTAGAAAATATTGTCGCCCAAAACCAGCGCAACAGAATCGTCGCCAATAAATTCTTCGCCCAGAATAAACGCCTGCGCTAATCCGTCCGGACTTGGCTGAACTTTATATTCGAATCGGCAACCGATTTGCGAACCGTCGCCCAACAGTTTCTGAAAAGCTTCAGAATCGTGCGGCGTTGTGATGATTAAAATTTCACGGATTCCCGCCAAAAGCAAAGTTGACAGCGGATAATAAATCATCGGCTTATCGTAAACCGGCATCAGTTGTTTGCTTACAGCGATTGTCAGCGGATAAAGTCTGGTTCCGGAACCTCCGGCTAAAATAATTCCCTTCATAATTTATGATTGGTATTGTTTATCGTAATATTTCTGATAGTCTCCCGAAGTTACATGATCCAGCCATTCTTTGTTTTCAAGGAACCAGTCGATGGTTTTTGAAAGTCCTTCCTCGAAAGTTACACTTGGTTTCCAACCCAAATCATTGGCGAGTTTTGTGGCATCAATCGCGTAACGTTTGTCGTGTCCGGGTCTGTCTTTCACAAAAGTGATGAGTTTTTCTGAATATCCTGCTGGTTTTTCGATTTTCTCATCTACCTGTTTGATGAGTTCTTTCACAAGATTGATATTCTGCCATTCGTTCCAGCCACCGATATTGTAAGTTTCCCCGGTTTTGGCTTCATGGAAAATCTGGAAAATTGCTTTGGCGTGATCAATCACATACAGCCAGTCTCTTGTATATTTTCCGTCGCCGTAAATTGGAAGCGGTTTTTCGTTCAGAATGTTGTGAATACAAAGCGGAATCAGTTTTTCTGGGAAATGATTCGGACCGTAATTATTCGAACAGTTTGAAATAATAAATGGCATTCCGTAAGTATTTCCGTACGCTCTCACCAAATGGTCTGAAGCTGCTTTGGAAGCGGAATATGGCGATTTCGGATCATAAGAAGTTTCTTCCGTAAAAAATCCGGTTTCACCTAAAGCTCCGTAAACTTCATCGGTGGAAACGTGGTAGAAAAGATTTGTTCTTTTTTCATCCGGAAAATTTCCGTGCGTATGATCTTCGTTTAAAGTCCATCTTTCGCGACAAAGATTCAGAAGGTTTGCTGTTCCGATAACATTGGTGTTGATAAATGCATTCGGATCGGTAATACTTCTGTCAACGTGGGATTCTGCCGCCAAATGAACCACTGCATCCGGATTGTATTTATCAAAAAGCGCTTCAAGTTCTTCCGGTTTTGTGATATCTGCTTTTTCGAAAACGTAATTCGGTTCGTTCTCGATGTCTTTCAGATTTTCAAGATTTCCCGCATACGTTAAAGCATCGAGGTTGATGATTTTGGTTTCCGGTAAATTCTTTACAAATTCACGGACAACGTGCGATCCGATAAATCCGGCGCCTCCGGTGATGATGATGTTTTTCATTATTTATTTTTTTGGCAATTAAAATTTTGCCTTTTCTAGTTTACTGCTAATCCGACAGTTCTTCTGCCGATTGATTTATAGAAGAAGCCGTTCTGTTCGGGAATTTCCAGTGGGAACATGTTTCTGCCGTCGAAAATCACTTTATTCTTCATTTTTTCCGCCATCAGACTGAAGTTCGGATTTTTAAATTCAGGCCATTCCGTTGCAATAAGCAGACAGTCTGCATCTTCCAGTGCAGTGTACATGTCCGGCGCATAAGCAATCTGGTCGCCGCAGATTTTTCTGACATTTTCCTCAGCTACGCTGTCGTAAGCAACAACTTTCGCTCCTTTTTCCAGCAGAATTTTAATATTGTCTAAAGAAGATGCTTCACGAATATCGTCCGTGTTTGCCTTGAAGGCCAGTCCCCAAATTGCAATTTTCCGGTCTTGCAGGTTGCCGCCAAAATATTTTTCGATTTCGTAGCTTAGAATCACTTTTTGGGACGTATTCACGTGCTCTGTTGCTTCCAGGATTTGGAAACTGAAATCCTCATCTTTCCCTGATTTTACCAGTGCTTTTACATCTTTAGGGAAACAGCTACCGCCGTAACCAATTCCCGGAAACAGAAAACGGTGACCGATTCTGTCATCGGCGCCCATTCCCAAACGAACTTTGTCCACATCTGCACCTACTTTCTCGCAGTAATTTGCGATTTCGTTCATGAACGTAATTTTTACCGCCAGAAAGGAATTTGCCGCATATTTGGTAAGTTCCGACGATTTTTCGTCCATAAATATAATCGGAATACCGGTATTGGTGAATGGCTGGTAAATTTTCGCCATGATTCCTTTGGCTTTTTCGGATGAGCTTCCTACAATTACACGTGCCGGATTCATCGAGTCTTCCACTGCAAATCCTTCTCGCAAGAATTCCGGATTAGACACGACATCGAACGGCAGGCTGGTTTTGGCTGCAATGGTTTCCTTTACTTTCTGCGCGGTTCCTACAGGAACTGTGGATTTGTTTAACACCAGCTTATAGCCGGTCATCAGTTCGCCGATATCTTCGGCCACTTTCAGAACATAACTCAGATCTGCAGATCCGTCTTCGCCGGGTGGAGTAGGCAAAGCAAGGTATATAACCTCACTTTTATCCAGCGCTTCTTTAAGATTTGTAGTAAAAAACAGACGTTGTGCCTGTATATTCCTGTTGAACATTTCTTCGAGTCCGGGTTCATAAATCGGAACCTCGCCGCGTTTCATCATTTCCACTTTTTCAGCATTAATGTCAACGCAGTAGACCGAGTTTCCCAGCTCTGCAAGTGTAGTACCTGTTACAAGTCCTACATATCCTGTCCCAACAATTGTAATATTCAAGGAATGTGTTTTTTGAAATTTTCGCTGCAAATTTAACTAAAATTTAGGAGAGACTGCGGTATTAAAAGTAAGTGCTGTTTTGAAGTAGACTAAAAAAGTCTTATATTTGCACCAGATTTACGGTAACAGATGAAAAGGCTTCGAAAGAAAGCCTTTTTTCGTAGCACTACAGCGGATGGAATTTAAACAGAAAATAGAAGACCTGTTAAAGGAATTTTTGGATGAACGGCCGGATTTATTTCTGATCGATCTCAAGATTTCTGCAGCTGATGATGTTACTGTAATTCTGGACGGAGACAACGGTGTTTCGCTGCAGGACTGCCTGGATGCAAGCCGCGCGATTGAATTCAACATGGACAGGGAAGCGCACGATTTTTCTCTGCAGGTAATGTCAGCCGGATTAAGTGAACCGCTTACAACGCCCCGACAATTTGCAAAAAATATCGGAAGAGAAATAAAAGTGGTGCTGAATGATTCCTCCGAAACTGAAGGTGAACTGATTTCCGCAGATGAAGAAAAACTGACACTGATGCTGAGGTACCGGAAGCCAAAAGAAATCGGCAAAGGAAAGGTAGATGTAGAAGAAGAACGCGAAATACCTTATGCTGATATCAGAAAGGCAACAGTAGCAATAAAATTTTAAGCATTTCAAAGCAGGGCATTGGAACAAAAGACCCAAGACTTTGAATTTTGAACTTTAAACAGATAATTAAATGGATAGTTTAGCGTTAATAGAGGCGTTTGGCGATTTTAAAGACGAAAAAAGCATCAGTAAAATTGACCTGATGGCAATAATTGAAGATTCTCTGAAGACACTCCTTAGAAAGAGATTCGATTCAGATGATCATTTTGACGTTATCGTAAACCCGGATAAAGGTGACTTCCAGATTTTTCTAAATAAAACCATCGTAGAAGACGAAATGTCTGAAGATGATGATCTGGAAATAGAAATCTCCGAAGCGAAAAAAATTGATGAGACCTTTGAAGTGGGCGAAGAATATGCAGTGGAAATTCCAATTGCGCAACTCGGACGCAGAAGTATCCTTACTTTAAAGCAGATCCTTGCAACCAAACTTCAGGAACATAATAACGCGATGCTGTATGATGAATTTCAGGACAGAATCGGCGAAATAGTAACAGGAGAGGTTCACCACGTTCGTAAAGCGCATGCAATTCTACTCGATGATGAAGACAATGAATTTATACTGCCAAAAGAAAATCAGATTCCATCAGATTTTTATAAAAAAGGAGAAAATATTCGTGCAGTCGTTGAATCGGTTGACTTTAAAGGATCCAAGCCTCAGATTACTGTTTCCAGAACATCGCCAAGATTCTTAGAAAAACTTCTTGAACTGGAAATTCCTGAAATTCAGGACGGAACGATTATGCTGAAAAAAGTAGTAAGAATTCCGGGCGAAAAAGCAAAAATTGCAGTAGATGCATACGATGACCGTATTGATCCGGTTGGAGCCTGTGTCGGCGTGAAAGGTTCGAGGATTCACGGTGTTGTACGCGAATTGAGAAATGAAAATATCGATGTTATTCAGTGGTCTAAAAATCCGGAAATCCTGGTAAAGAGAGCGCTGGGAAATATCACAGTAAATAAAATAGAACTGAATCCGGAGGAAAATTACGCGATGGTTTATACACCGGTTGAGGAAATTTCGAAAGTGATCGGTAAGCAGGGACAGAACATCAGGCTGGCTTCATGGCTTTCTGGTTTTGAAATCGATGTATACCGTGAAACTTCCGAAGATGATGACGTTGAACTGGATGAGTTCAAAGATGAAATTGAAGACTGGATTATCGAGGAATTCAAAAAAGTAGGGCTGGATACAGCGAGAAGTGTTCTGGATAAAGATACGGATGCACTGGTTAAAATGGTGGATCTGGAAGAAGAACAGATTGATGAAGTAAAACAGATTCTAAAGGAAGAACTGGAAGGTTAATCCGGATGTTCTAACGAAACAAAAAATCACAAAAAAGACAGGTTTAATTCAACCGACCTGTAACGAAGTAAAATATGCCAAAAGTAAGACTAAACAAAGCGGTAAAGGAGTTTAATATTTCAGTGTCCAGGCTTGTGGAATTTCTGCAGGACAAAGGTTTTGAAGTAGAAGCCAATCCGAATTCCCAGCTGGATGAAGCTGCTTACAACGCACTTGCAGGCGAGTTTGCAAAAGACAGTCAGCAGCGTAAAGCTTCTCATGAAGTGGTAATTTCCAAAGTGCCGGAAGAAAAACTGGCAATTGAGGAGAAAGCTCCGGAAGTAATCCGTGCAAAATCTTCAAGCAAAGCAGAACCTAAAATTTTAGGAAAAGTAGACCTGAGTGGAAAAAAACCTGAGGAAGAACCTGTGAAAGCTGAGGAAACCAAGCCGGAAGTGCAGCCTGAAGAGCCGAAAGAGGAAGTTATTACTGCAGGCAGTGATAAACAGGAGTTCAAAGTTCTGGATAAAATAGATTTGTCTACCCTGCAAAGCGGAAGAACAAAGCCGGCAGCCAGAAAAGAGAAGAAAACCGAAAAACCTGCCGCTCAGCAGGAAAAAGATATTCCTAAAAAGGAAACACCTAAGCCGGAAACTCCGAAAACTGAAATTTCTCAGCCTGAAAAGCAGGAAACACCACAGCCGGAAGAAATAAAGCAGGTGGATTTCGGTACTCCGGAAAAAATTAAAACCGTTTACCAAAAGCTGGATGGTCCGAAAATTCTGAAAGAAAAGGTAGATCTTACACAATTTCAAAGTAGTGGATCTGATCGCAAGAAAAAGCGTAAAAGGATTGAAAAGCCTGCAACCGGACAGCAAAATACCGGAACTCAGGGCGGAAACAGACCCGGAACCGGAGGTCAAAGACCACAGGGCGGAAATCAGGGAAATCGCGGAGGCGGACCGAACAAAAAAGGCGGTGGCCGCGGACAGCGTACGATGCCGGTGGAACTTACCGATGAGCAGGTAAAAAATCAGATCAAAGAAACGCTGGAAAAACTTACCAGTAAAGGCGGCAAGTCCAAAGGTTCCAAATACAGAAAGGAAAAGAGAATTTTCAGAAGGGAGCAGGATGAATTGCAGCAGGAAATGGATGCGGCAGACAAAACGCTTAAAGTTACCGAATTCATTACTGTCGGAGAACTTGCGAGTCTGATGAATGTAAGCCCGACTGAAGTAATTTCAGCATGTTTTTCTCTTGGTGTTATGGTTACCATGAATCAGCGTCTGGAAGCGGATACGCTGATGCTTGTTGCGGATGAATTTGGTTATAAAATAGAATTTGCTGATGCTGATCTTGAAGAAAGTGCAGCAGAAGATGAACCGGATTCAGAAGAAGATCTGGAAAAACGTGCGCCGATCGTTACCGTAATGGGACACGTGGACCACGGTAAAACATCCTTACTGGATTATGTAAGAAAAACCAACGTAATTGCCGGTGAATCTGGAGGTATTACCCAGCACATCGGTGCATACAATGTGCGGCTTGAAAATGGCGAAAAAATTACGTTCCTCGATACACCTGGTCACGAAGCATTTACAGCAATGCGTGCGCGTGGTGCTCAGATTACAGATATTGCAATTATTGTAATTGCTGCTGATGATGATGTGATGCCACAAACCAAAGAAGCTATTGCTCACGCTCAGGCTGCAGGCGTTCCGATGATTATTGCAATTAACAAAGTTGATAAGCCGAATGCAAACCCCGACAAAATCCGGGAGCAACTTTCAGCAATGAATATACTCGTTGAAGAATGGGGCGGAAATGTACAGTCGCAGGAGATTTCTGCGAAATTTGGTAATAATGTGGATATGCTGCTTGAAAAAGTACTTCTTCAGGCGGAATTGCTGGAGCTTCAGGCGAATCCTGACCGAAATGCACAGGGTGTTGTAATTGAAGCTTCCCTGGATAAAGGTCGTGGTTATGTGGCGACAATGCTCGTACAAACCGGAACTCTGCGCGTTGGCGATTATGTGCTTGCGGGAAAAAATCACGGTAAAGTAAAAGCCCTGCTCGACGAAAGAGGCAGAAATATGGAAGAAGCAGGACCTTCAAAACCTGCGACAATTCTCGGACTCGACGGTGCGCCGACGGCCGGTGATAAATTCCGGGTTTATGAAGATGAGAGCGAAGCGAAGTCAATCGCGAATAAGCGTGGTCAGCTGCAGCGCGAACTTTCCATCCGAACCAAAAAGCATACGACGCTTGAAGAACTTGGAAGAAGAATTGCTCTTGGTGAATTCAAGGAACTTAATATTATTCTTAAAGGTGATGTGGACGGCTCGGTTGAAGCGCTTTCCGATCAGCTTCAGAGGCTTTCCACTGCGGAAATCAGCGTAAATATCCTGCATAAAGGTGTTGGTCAGATTACGGAATCCGACGTAAACCTTGCGACAGCATCAGATGCAATTATCATTGGATTTAACGTGAGAGCCGGTGCGAACGCGAAGGATCTTGCAGATAAGGAAGAAATCGAAATCAGAACGTATTCTGTCATCTACAAAGCAATTGATGAGGTGAAGGAAGCGATGGAAGGATTACTGTCGCCGGAGATTAAAGAAGAAGTAATCGGTAGCGTGGAAATCCGCGAGGTTTTCAAAATTTCCAAAGTAGGAACCATCGCAGGTTGTATGGTGCTTTCAGGAAAAGTGACGAGAAACTCCAAAGTGCGCCTGCTGCGTGACGGTATTGTAAAGCACGACGGCGAGCTCGACAGTTTGAAGCGTTTTAAAGATGATGTGAAGGAAGTCACTAAAGGATACGAATGTGGTTTAAGCATCAAAGGATTTAACGATATCGAAGAGAATGACCTTCTTGAAGTTTATGAAGAAGTGGAGGTGAAAAAGAAACTGAAATAAGAATTTACAATTTCTTAACATATTTTGCACTCCGGTCATTTCCGGAGTGTTTTTTTTTGGAATTCAGACGTGTTTGTTTTTAATTATAGTCAGATTTATACTCAAAAAGTACATTTATCACTAATTTTCGTCAAAATAACGAGTTAAATATTTGTTTATTTAATATTTTTTAACATATTTGTCCCAATATTAAAAAATTGTTAATATGAACGGGAATGTAAAACTGTTAAGTATCGCGGCACTTTTCTTTGCAGGAGTAGGAACTGTGTTTGCGCAGACTTCAAATGACACGATCCAGGAACAGGAAATCGAGGAAGTGGTTATTGTCGGCTTTGGCCAGAAAAAGGTAATATCAGAAGTTACCGGTGCGGTTTCAACTGTAAGAAGTGAAGCTATTAAGCAGGTTCCGGTAGCGTCCGTAGATAAGATGCTGCAGGGTAGAACAACCGGTGTACAGACAGGAAGTTCCTCCGGACAGCCTGGAGGTATGGCGAGTGTACGTGTAAGAGGTATTTCCTCAATTAACGGAGTGGTTTCTCCGATTTACGTGCTTGATGGTGTACGTATTGCCAATGGCGATCTTACAACCGGAAACACTACGGCGAATATCCTCGCAAACCTGAACCCGGATGACATCGAATCGATTACTGTACTGAAAGACGCTGTTTCTACCGCGGTTTATGGTGCTGACGCAGGTGCCGGAGTTATTGTAATTACCACCAAATCCGGAAGAAAAGGCCGTCCGAGATTTAACCTTGGCTTCAACAGCGGTTTCAACGACCGTGCGGTAAAACAGCATGAGCGCTTTACATCAGCACAGTGGAAGCAGTATCTTGCAGACGCTTTTTCCAATTATTTTGGTTCTCCGATGACTGTTGAAGATATTCAGAATGGTGCGGTTGGAGCAGGTCCTGCCGGGGTTTTCAATTCTACGCATGATACAGACTGGGGGAAAGAAACGCAACGTCTTGGCTGGCAGCAGAATGCCGACTTCAGCATGAGCGGAGGTAATGACAATCTTACGTATTACGGTTCTGCCAACTATTTCAACCAGGAAAGTTTGGTGAAAAATTCTTCGTTTGACAGGATGGCGTTCACTACAAAACTTGCTTATCAGGCAACGGAACGCTTCCGTATGACCACTGATTTCCAGTTTTCATATTCCAAACTGAGAACTTTGAGTCAGGGTGGTGCTTTTGCGAATCCGATTCTTGCAGAATATTTTAACCGTCCGACAGATCCGGTTTACAATCCGGACGGAACTTATTACTGGGTACCAAGCAATTCCCGACTTTCAAACGGAATGTTTAACGTGCCGTATTTGCTTGAAAACAACTTTAGTAAGGCAGGAACTTTCAGAGGTTATGCAAATCTGAGTGGAGAATATAAAATTCTCGATAACCTGATCTATAAACTGGTATTTTCGCCGGAATATATCACTGTTGAAGAAGATACGTACTGGAATCCTACGCATGGTGACGGTTTCACTTATGGCGGTTACCAGAGAACTTCCAATAACAGATATTTCAATTTTAATATCCAGAATATACTGGATTTTGATCACAGAATCGATCTGCATAATATCGGTGCAACATTGATTCAGGAAGCGTACAAAACAGATAACAAATTTCTGCAGGCTACAGGTATCACGGTTGGTACACCGCAGCTGAATACGTTGGCAAACTTTGTCGTTCCGTACGGGTATGATGGAAGTATGGGCGTTGGTTCCCGTTATGGATACGCAATTACCGGTCATTATGATTACGACAGACTTGTACTTGTTGATGCTTCATTCAGAAGGGATGTACTTTCGCAGTTCATGCCGGAGAATAAAGCCGGGAACTTCTGGTCTATTGGTCTGGGTGTAGATTTAGCACGTTTGAACTTTATTAGGAATATGAGTCAGATTTCAATGCTGAAATTCAGATCATCATATGGTAAACTTGGTAATCAGGTTAGTGCAAATCCGTATGCGCTGTTTTCATACAACACCAATTACAATGATCAGGCAGCAGCAACCTTTTCCGGTTTGATGAACCCTGATCTGAGATGGGAAACTGTTAAACCTTTTAACATCGGTCTCGACTTTGGTTTCTTCAGAAACAGACTGACTTTTTCTGCGGAATATTTCAACAAGGAAACAAACGACCTGTTATACAGCCGACCGTTGCAGCCTTCTCAGGGTTTAACCAGCTACCTCGACAATATCGGATCATTGGTTAACAAAGGGTATGAATTTACTTTGAATGCCAAGATATTTGAAGGAGGACGCGATGATTTCAACTTTGATTTCGGCTTTAACCTTTCAACACTGGATAACAAAATCACAGAACTTTACGGTGGTGATGTAAACGGATCCACTACGACTTTACGGGTAGGTGAAGCTGTAAGAACATGGTATTTAAGAAAATGGGCAGGTGTGGATCCGGCAAACGGAGATCCGCTTTGGTATATTAATGGTGTCGACGGCGAAACAACTAATAATTATAACGCAGCCAGACAGGCAGTACAGGGCTCAATGCTGAGTGATGTTTATGGTGGTGCTAACCTTAATCTGGCTTACAGAGGATTTGGACTTGATGTACAGTTTACCTATGGCTTCGGATCTAAAATTTATGACGACTGGGCATTATATACCTATTCTGACGGACAGTATACCTACAATTATCCTGGATACGGAACGGTTTTTGGTGATTACTGGACACCGGATAATCCTAACGCATCAAATCCGAAACCTATTTATTTAGGTAATAAACGTTCGAATGCTGCTTCTACCAGATTCCTGTATGACGGCGATTATATCAGACTGAGCAATGCTAGGTTCTCCTATTCATTTAATCCTGATTTGCTGAGAACTGCGGGACTGAATTCTTTCCAGATTTATGTTATGGCCAACAACGCATGGACCCATATGTTCGACGAAAATCTTAGATTCGATCCTGAAATCAATGTGACAGGAGCATCAAATCTTGGACTGCCTATTTTGAAAACATACCTTTTTGGTGTTAACTTTACATTCTAAAATTTATAGAAAATGAAAAAACGCATATTTAAAGCAATAATGATTACCGCGGGAATTTCCGTGGCATCAGTGTCGTGCAGCGATTCGTTTGTGGACAGAGAATTTGAGCAGTCGGTGATTCAGTCTCCGCTGACCACAGTTAATGAAATCAAGTCATTCGTGAGAGGAGCGTATTCTTCTATGAGAGCAACTACCTACTACGGCAGAGATTTCTTAGCGTATGCCGAAGTGAGATCTGACGAAATGTACAGTAATACGAATTCCGGATACTTCCTGAACGTACAGAACTATACCATGCTTTCTAATGACGGTTATGCGGTAGGTACTTACAATCAGATTTATACGATGATTGCTAAGACAAACATCGTTATTAATACTGATGTAAATACGCTTAGCGGAACAAATGTAGACAGACAGACCGCTGAATATTTTCAGGGTCAGGCCATGGTTCTTAGAGCGCAGGGATTCTTCGACCTTCTTAGACTTTACGGTCAGAAATACACAGGAGGTCCATTGGGAATTGTTACACCTCTGAAGTATGATCCAAGCGTGAAGCAGGCCCGTAGTTCTATTGCAGAAACCGAAGCGCAGATTGAAAGCGATTTTACAAATGGCTTAGCGCAAATGGTGGCAAGATCTGCTTATGATGCACCGGGTAATAAAGTGGAACTTTCCATCAATGCTGCAAAAGCTTTGATGTCCAGATATTATCTGTATAAAGGTGATTACGCCAAAGTAAGACAGCTTACCACCGAACTTTTAAACAAGTACACGGTTGTACCTAGAGATCTCTATCAGCCTTCATTTGATTATGTCTTAAGAGGAGCTGCACCTAATGCAATTTTTGAACTGGAAGTGGGAACAGACTCTTCACTTTCTACATCATCATACAATCAGGTGCTTAGTGCAAACGGTTATGCTAATCTTGTTTGTAAAACGACGGTACTTCCATTGTATGCTCAGGATGACGTAAGACGAAACCTGATTACACCACTTACCGTAAGCGGAACGAATTATCATTTCCTTTCTTATGCAACAAGAGGAAAATACCTGAACAGAACCGGAGCTGATAACATCAAGATGATCCGTTATGAAGAAGTTCTTCTGAATGGTGCAGAGGCTGAACTTAACGGCGGAAGTCCTGCTACAGCATTGAACTACTATAACCAGATTATTACCAACAGAGGCCTTGCTGCAGCTACTACAGTTGATATGAACATCATCAAAGTAGAGAGAAAGAAAGAACTGCTTGGTGAAGGTTTCAGAATGTGGGATATGCTGAGATGGGGTGATACTTCTTTCAAGCCTGCATCTGTAAATCCTCAGTTACTGGCGTTCCCAATTCCAAGAGCTGAAACAGATTTGGCCGGAACTCTGGTTGAAGCGAACCCGGGTTACGACAACTAATATCATTATTGATTTTTCAGTAGCCGCTGTTGCGGAACAAAATGGTCGGAAGTACAAACTTCCGGTCATTTTTTTTACCTTTATTTTCCTATTTTTGCCGCCTATACTACTTTTATGCGTTTTCTGATTTTCATTATCGTGCTTTTTTCTGCTGTACTGAACGCGCAGGTAGTCAACAAAACCGACAGTAATCAGGTAGTACTCGAAGATTCAGTCGTCGTGGATTCCGGTGACAGAGATTCTTTACAGATTTTTAAGCCAACAATTGAAGACTATCAGTTTCAGAAAGTTTTTGGGGAAAAGCAAATCCTCGATACCGTTCTTACCTACGATAAAACCTATATTTATTCGCAGTATAACAATCAGGACAATTTCGAAAGGGTTCAGTTTGCCAATATTGGTGCAGGATATAATCCGCTGACTTATCGTTTCAATCCGGAGCAGAATTTATCATTGCTGCCTGCCAATAAAGCATATCTTATTCGTGGTGCAGACGATATCAATTATTATGACGTGAAAACGCCGACCACGATGTTTATTTACCACAATGCGATGAGAAACGGCGCGGCACTGCAGACCACATACACGCAAAACATCGGGAAAAACTTCAATTTTGCTGTGGAATATTATGGACTCCGTTCGCAGGGATATTACAGAAACTCGCTTGCAGCGAACAACAATACTATTTTTTCCGGCCACTTTCTGTCGAATAACGGAAAATATGAAGCTTTTGCGCATTACATCCATCAGAATGTAAACAATCAGGAATTTGGCGGAATTGTGCGCGACGATCTTTACCAGGCAGGTGACGATTCTTTCTCCAATAAAGCCAATGTACAGGTGAAGCTTGCGAATTCCAGTTCGCAGTTTTCTTACCGCCGATATTATCTTTCTCATCAGTATACGCCATTCAGTTCGGAGAATTTCCCGTTCAGAATAAGACACACGATTTTTCATCAGGGAAATAAATATCACTTTAATCAGTCGGCATATGAGGAGTTTTTTGTGGTGAATGATTCCGATATTTTTGGCGGCTATCCACTTTCTTCTCAAAAATATTCAGAAAACCTGAGTAACAGAGTTACGTTACTGCTGGATAATCAGCGATTCAAACTCGAAGCAGGCGTTCGCCATCAGCTTTTAAGTCTTGGGATCAGTCAGGGATTTACACTGGATGGCACCGAATTTCCGGACAGAGTTCGCGAAAACCGAGTTGGCGCGGTGGGAAATCTGGAAGTGAATCTGTGGGATAAAATTGATCTGGATGCAGATTTCGAGTTTTCCAACGGAAAAACGTTTGGTACTTTTCTGAGGTCTGCCAACAGGCTCCGTTTTGAACCGGTTCAGAATTATTTTGTGAATGCGAAAGTGAATTTTCAGTCTGCAACGCCTACATTCAATTATCATATAAATCCGTCTGTTTACCGGCAGTACAACTATTACAGAACCGATTTTTCCAACGAAAATATGCTGGAAGTCGGCGCAAATGTTAATTTAAAATGGTTCCGGAGTTCAGTTTTTGCGAATTATTTCCGGATCGATAATTTCGCCTACTTCGATTCTTTCGGGCAGCCGCAGCAAAGCGCATCTTCCGTTAATATTTCGCAGATTGGCGGTGAAGCGACGTTTAGTTTCAGAAAATTTCATTTGAATTCCAGGCTTCAGTTTCAAAGTACGCTTTCCAATAAAGATTTGTTGCCTTTACCGAATTTCGTTGGCAGACTCAACGTTTTTTATCAAAGCAAGGCATTTAAAAACAATGCAGAAATTCAGACCGGAATCAAAACGCATTTTTATTCGCAGTTTGCTTCTCGTGAATTCTTTCCGATCCTGAACGAATACATTTTGCCGGGACCGACAGCATTTTCAATTGGTGGAAAACCAATTGTCGATGTTTACTTCAACCTGAAAGTGAAAAGAATGTTTTTCTTTATTGAAGGACAGAACATGATCGAAATTTTTAATGTTCCGAATTATACCGCTCCGCACTATCCGGTTTACGATTTTAGACTGAATGTCGGAATTGTTTGGTATCTTATCAGCTAAAAATATCCTTTTTGAAAACGATTGCACGCGTTCCTTTTACCGATATTGAAAGCATTCCGCAGCTCATTAAAGATTTCCTGAGTGGTGATCTGGAAGCTTCAGGTCTTCTTTTCACGCCGGAAAATATCACGCAGAAAATCCGTGAAAAATCTGATTTTTTTTCCGCAGAGAAACGCGAATTTCTTTCAAGAGTTATTTCGGAACAGACTGCTCATCCAACCGAACTCCAAGGTGAAAATATTGAGAAATTAAGGAAGTCAAATACATTCACGGTTTGCACCGGACATCAGCTGAACCTTTTTACTGGACCTGTTTTTTTCGTGTATAAAATTCTGCAGACCATCAAAACTGCACAGCATCTTTCTGAAACCATTGAAGGTGCGGAATTCGTTCCGGTGTTCTGGATGGCTACTGAAGATCATGATTTTGAGGAAATCAGTTTTTTCAAAGCTTTCGGAAAAAAATATGAAACAGCAACGGACGGTTCAGGTGCAGTTGGCAGATTAAAACTTAGCGACATCGATTTTATCAGCAGTTTTGCAGACGAAGTTCAGGGGTTTCCTTTAGCCGAAGAACTGATTCAGCTGATGCAGGAAGCCTATAAGAAGGAACATACACTGGCTACCGCAACCGGAACTATCGTGAATCATCTGTTTGCGAAATACGGCCTCCTGATTCTCGACGGCGACGATCCACGCCTAAAACTGCAGATGAAAAATGTTTTTCGCGATGAACTGCTTAGCAGTTCGCTGCAGCAACAATCTGAAGCACAGGTGGAAATGCTTACCGGAAAGTACAGTAAAGTACAGGTTAATCCGCGCGAAATCAATCTTTTTTATCTTGGTGAAGGACGAAACAGAATCGACCGCGAAAATGACGGTTTCCGGATTGCGGACACGGATATTCTTTTCAGCAGGGAAGAAATTTTGCAGATTCTTGAAAATTCACCGGAACAGTTCAGTCCGAACGCATTGATGAGGCCGGTATTTCAGGAACACGTCCTGCCGAACATTGCTTACATCGGAGGAAACGCAGAGATCATGTACTGGCTGGAGCTTCCGGATTATTTTAAATATCTGAACTTGCCGGTTCCTTTACTCATTCCAAGAAGTTCATTCCTGATGCTGACTCAAAAGCAACAGTCAAAGCTGGACAAAATGAATATTTCTGTTGATCAGTTGCTCGGTTCTGCTTCGGATGTCAAAAATCTTCAGGTTAAAGAGGATAATACATTATTTTCGGAAATCGGCGCATTAAAAGATCAGTTGACGGAACAGTTCAGCAAACTCAGAGAAATTTCGCAAAAGACAGATATCACTTTCGGAAATCTGGTGGATGCCGAAAAAACCAGACAGACGAGTTCTCTGAAAAGGATGGAAAAAAGGCTGCTGCGTGCGGAAAAGAGGAAAAATGATGAGTTAATGGACAGAATCGACCGGGTTTTTGCCGATATTCATCCCAACGGATCCTGGCAGGAACGGCAGGTAAACTTTTCAGAATTCTACCTGCTTCACGGAGCGGAATGGCTTGAAACTTGTTTAAAAGAAATCGACCCTTTCTCACCTGAATTGGTCATAATGGTGGATTGATCCAAAACCACTAATTTTGCATAATATTAAAGTACAAGATGATAAAAAAGTTCGCTCTTCTTGCTTTTTCTGCAGTTACCATGTTCGCATACGCACAGCGAACCACGCACACTGTTGTGAAAGGCGACAATCCTTCAAGCATCGCCAGAAAATATGGAATGACGCTTGATGAACTGCTGAAACTGAATCCTGCAGCAAAAAACGGTGTGCTGAACATCGGCGATAAACTCAATGTAAGGGGCACCGCAAAAACTCCTGCATCAACAGTTTCAGGTAATGATAATGCGATGGGCGTAATTATCGTAGAGCCAAAACAAACGATCTACGGCCTAACCAAAAAATATAAAACGACGGAATCGGAACTGCGTAAGTGGAATCCTGATCTCGGAGCAAGTGTCAAGATCGGGGAACGGCTGAACATTCCGATGAGCAGGATTAAGCTGTACGGTGGAAATACGGCTCCGGTGGAAAATATGCCAGTGCAGCAGAAACCGCAGTACACTACTACAGAACCGGCTAATACGTACAGCAATACCGGAACATCGAACGATAATTTTCTTACATATACCGTGGAATCGGGCGATACCACTTTTGGAATCGTGAATAAATTCAGCACAACACTGGATCAGCTGATTGCTTTAAATCCTTCAGTTTCTTCAGGTTTAAAACCTAGAATGGTGCTGAAAATCCGTAAACTCGATCCTGCCTACGTAAAGAAAAGCGGCAACGCGCTGAATGTGGTGATGATGCTTCCGTTCGGCTTCGAGTCAAATGACAGCCGTTACCGTCAGATGTCTGTGGATTTTCTTGCGGGTGCAAAATTAGCAGTGGAACGCAACGCGCTGCGTGGACAGGAACTGAACATACGTGTGGTAGATGCAGGAAATGAAGCGAGTTTCAAAAATTCTATTACGCAGATCAATCAGGATAATACCGATCTGATTATCGGTCCTTTCTTTAAAAGCAATGTTGTGGAGGTGCTCGATTTTGTGAAAGCAAAGCAGATCCCGGTAGTTTCCCCGTTTGCGAATTCCGACGATTTACACCGTTACGGAAACCTCATTATTATTGAAACGCAGGAGCAGGTTTTGGCTGACCGTCTTATTCAGGAAATTCAGAAGGCTTACTCAAACGAGAAAATTTACATCGTTGGTGATTCTTCCGGTGAGGCAGCAAATTATCTGAAAGCAAACCTTACTAAAAATCTGAAAAATGCGAATATTATCCTGGTAAACAGCCCGTCTGAAATTCAGATGGATACCAATATGATGACCGGACAGTCGGCGCCGGTAATTGCGTTGCTTGCTAACAGCAGTAACGATATCGGTGAAGCATTTGCATCAAGAATCATCGAACTTTCCGAGGAGGTTCAGGGAAATAAAGCGTTCAGTATGCATTATGTGCCGATATTCGACAAAAAAATCGATGAACTCAGTCAGGCAAATCTCGTTTACCTTACAGATTTAAAAATCAATACAGAAGGTTCTTTCGAAAAAGCGGTTTTGGCAGATTTTCAGAAAAAGTACTGCAAAACACCTTCAAAATATGCAGTAGTTGGTTTTGATGTGATGAATGATATGCTGACACGTGAAAACAGAAGCGGAGAGATTTTTAAACAGATGAACAGATCGCAGACTCAGCTTGCTTCAAAATTCGAATTTAAGCGTGCTGCAGCGAACGGAGCATACGTCAATACCGGTTACAGATTGATTCGTCTGATGCCTCAATAGAAAATGGCAATACTTATAAAAACGGCATCCCGATAGAAACCGGGTGCCGTTTTTTTTGTTTAAATTTGCCGCAGTTAGAATTTTACTGAATGAAAGCACTTGTATTTCCTGGTCAGGGTTCGCAGTTTGTGGGCATGGGTTTGGAACTTTATGATGCCAGAAAAGACATCAAAGATCTGATGGAATCTGCCAACGACATACTCGGTTTCGATATCCTTTCCCTGATGTTTAAAGGCACTGACGCCGATCTCAAGAAAACTGAAGTAACGCAGCCTGCCATTTTCATTCATTCCATGGCAAAACTGAAAGCGACCAATGCTTTAGGGGCGGAAATGGTTGCGGGACATTCCTTGGGAGAATTTTCTGCGCTTGTTGCAAACGGTGTTCTGTCTTTTGAAGACGGTTTAAAACTCGTTTCAGAACGGGCGAAAGCGATGCAGGAAGCATGCAACATCAATCCTTCTTCAATGGCAGCAATTATCGGTCTTGATGATGCGACAGTCGAAAAAATTTGCGCTGAAACGGAAGGAATTGTAGTTCCTGCAAATTATAACTGTCCGGGACAACTCGTTATTTCCGGAGAAACCGCCGCTGTTGAAAAAGCATGTGTTTCCCTGAAAGAAGCCGGAGCGAAAAGAGCACTGATGCTTCCCGTGAACGGAGCGTTTCATTCACCGCTGATGCAGCCCGCACAGGACCGTTTGCAGGCAGCAATTGAAAATACAAAATTCAGAAAGGCAAACCTTCCTGTTTATCAGAATATTACCACTACGGCTGTTTCAAATCCTGATGAAATAAAGCAAAATCTGATTGCACAGCTCACCGGTCCCGTAAAATGGACGCAAAGTGTTCAGAATATGATTAAAGACGGAGCAAATCAGTTTGTGGAAGTTGGTCCCGGAAGAACACTTCAGGGATTAATCAAAAAAATTGACGCGGAAGTTATGGCTTCCTGAAAATGAAATAACAAAATGACAAAACGCGATTAATCGCGTTTTTTTTATAAAATGAACAGTCACTTTTTTTCACCGGGTAAACTTCTTCTCACTGCAGAATACTTTGTGCTCGACGGTGCACTTGCGCTCGCAGTTCCAACGAAAGTAGGGCAGGAGATGACAGTGCAGACAGAAAAAAGCGAACAAAATCTGATCAGCTGGAATGCATTTCATCAGGGAAAATTGTGGCTGAATATGCTTTTGAATTTTGATACGTGGGAAATTCAGGAAAGCAACGATGAGAAGTCTGCCGATTTTCTCCGAAATCTGCTGAAGGGTATTTCGGAATGTAACGCTTCCGCTTTCGAAGCGGGGAACTTTTATTCTTTCACCACAAATCTGCAGTTTCCGTCGAATTTTGGTCTTGGAAGCAGTTCGACACTGATTAATAATCTTGCAGAATGGTCCGGAACAGATGCTTTCGAACTGAATCATGAATTCCTGAAAGGAAGCGGATACGATATTGCTGTTGCGAAGGAAAAAAAGACGATACTCTTCAGCAATCAGCCCGAAATTTTTGTGAAACCTGTTGTTTTCGAACCTGCATACAAAGATGATATTGTTTTCGTGCATCTGAACAAGAAACAGGACAGCCGGAAAGGCATTGAACTGTACCGTTCCAAAGAAAAAAATCCTGCGCTTATTCAGGAATTTTCAGATCTAACAGAAAGATTTCTTGAAGCAGGAGATTTGAATTCTTTCGAAAAATTGATCCGGGAACACGAAGGAAAAATGTCGAAATTCCTGGGAATTCAGACCGTGCAGAATGAACTTTTCAGCGATTACCAGGGAGTGGTAAAAAGCCTTGGAGCGTGGGGCGGAGATTTTGTACTCGCAACCAAAACCGAAGGCTGGGAACATTATTTCCGTTCACGGAATTTTACGGATATTTTTAACTGGGACGATTTAATTTCGTGAAAAACAGTATTTTACATTTCAATGTCGCTGCTGATCAATATCAGAGAATCGGTATGCGAAGTCTAGCACAATTTCCGTAAATTTGAATCACTTAGTTTTATTGTCAATAAAATCAATCGACTTTTTATATGAAACACATTAAAATCATTCAGCAACTTCACGATTTGGGAATTACCGGTTATGAGGAAGTGGTGTACAATCCATCGTATGAACAGCTATTTGTAGCAGAAAATTCGGCTAAGAATCAGGGCTTCGAAAAAGGCGTTCAGACTGAATCCGGAGCAATGGCCGTAAAAACCGGAATTTTTACAGGAAGATCTCCGAAAGACAGGTATATCGTAATGGACGACACTACGAAAGATACCATTGAATGGGACGGAAAAGTAAACTTCCCGACCACTCCTGAGATTTTTGCAAGCTGCAAGGATTTGGTGGTAAAACAGCTTTCCACTTCCAAAAAACTATATGTGGTTGACGCATTTTGCGGAACCAATCCGGATACGAGGCTGAAAGTCCGTTTCATTATGGAAGTTGCATGGCAGGCGCATTTCGTAACGAACATGTTTATCCGTCCTTCCAACTTCGAACTGGAAAACTTCGGAACACCTGATTTCGTGGTAATGAACGGTTCCAAAGTAACTAATCCGAACTGGAAAGATCAGGGACTGAACTCTGAAAATTTCGTAATGTTCAACCTTACTGATAAAATTCAGATCATCGGCGGAACATGGTACGGCGGAGAAATGAAGAAGGGAATGTTCGCGATGATGAACTATTATCTTCCGCTGAAAGGTATGGCTTCCATGCACTGCTCGGCAAACGTTGGGGAAAAAGGTGATGTGGCATTGTTCTTCGGACTTTCCGGAACAGGTAAAACGACCCTTTCTGCAGATCCGAAAAGATATCTGATCGGAGATGATGAACACGGCTGGGATAACAACGGCGTTTTCAATTATGAAGGCGGATGCTACGCAAAAGTGATTGACCTTACGGAAGAAAAAGAACCGGACATCTACAGAGCAATCAAAAGAGATGCACTTCTGGAAAATGTGGTGGTAAACGAAGATGGTAAGATCGATTATAAAGACGGTTCAATCACCGAAAACACCAGAGTTTCTTATCCTATTTATCATATCAATAAAATCGTACTTCCTTCTAAAGCGGGACACGCAAGCAAGATTGTTTACCTTTCTGCTGACGCATTTGGCGTGTTGCCTCCGGTTTCCATTCTGGATGACGATCAGGCACAATACCATTTCCTTTGCGGGTACACATCCAAACTTGCGGGAACTGAAAGAGGAATTACAGAACCTCAGCCTTCATTCTCTCCGGCATTTGGAGAAGCATTCCTTACACTTCATCCAACGATGTATTCCAAAACTTTGATCGGCAAAATGAAGGAGCACGGTGCGAAAGCGTATCTGGTAAATACCGGATGGAACGGCACAGGCAAGCGTATTTCTCTGAAAGATACGAGAGCGATTATCGACGCGATCATCGACGGTTCTATCGACAGCGCACCTAAAACGACGATTCCGGTAATGAATCTGGAAATTCCTACGGCATTGCCAAATGTTTCTGAAGGAATTCTCGATCCGCGCGAAACGTACAAAGATGCTGCAGAATGGGAAGCGAAAGCAAAAGATCTTGCAGGAAGATATATTGAAAACTTCAAGCAGTACTGCGATAACGACGAAGCCAAGAGATTGGTTGCGGCAGGACCACAGCTTTAAGAATTAATCTTATTTTACAGATTCCCCTTGCATTTGCGAGGGGAATTTTGTTATAGTAAACTCAGCACCGCCAGTTTGTAGCCCTCAATTCCGAAACCTGAAATTAGACCGTTAGTATAAGCTGCAGTGACAGATTTCTGTCTGAATTCTTCGCGCCTGTAAATATTGCTGATATGAACTTCGATTTTTGGTTTTGAAATGTTCTTCAGGCAATCTGCAATTGCGTAGGAATAGTGCGTAAAAGCGCCGGGATTGATGATGACAGCATCAAAGTCATCCTGTTGTAGCCGGTCAATGATGCCGCCTTCCCAGTTCGACTGAAAGTACCGGAATTCCTGTTCCGAAAATTGAGCTTTCAGGCTAACCATCATTTCCTGCATGGTAACGTCGCCATAAATTTCAGGTTCACGCGTTCCGGTAAGGTTGAGATTAGGGCCGTTCAGAATGAGGATTTTCATCGTGGAAATATAGTTAGCTGTTCAAATAAACTAATTAAAATCTGAATCTTTTAAGGTGATCGGATACGGATTTTGCAGCGTATAGGAGCCTGCCGGTATATGTTTTATTGTTTTTTGATATACACCCGCCGAATTCGTTCTGCCAAACTGTATGGGTTCATCAAAATACTGCGTGGTGTAAAAAGTGAGGGTGACTGTTCCTTGTGCCGAGATTGAATAGTTGTTGCCGAAGGAATTGGTGGAATCATGGTACACGCTGATAGGAAATACAGTGCAGTCCGCAGTATCGAGTGTTACAGCACAAGGCACCAGATTAAAAAAACCATTGAAATCCATTTTTATATGACCACCCAACGGTTGCAGACGTTCCGCCTGCTTATCTCCCAGATATTTCCTGGGTATGCCTGCATCTGGACTTATAAAGATTTGACAACTGGAGCCACTGCCGGTAGTAGTAAATGTAATGGAATAATCACCATTTTGGTTGGTAATTGCGGAAGCAAGTTCCTTCACCAAATAGACATTGGACATGCCGGCACGTTTAAACTCACCTACTTCAACGGTTACCCCCGAAACCGATGCACCGAATTTGTCACTTATTCTGCCGCTTACCGTAGTGGTAATACCTTCGTCCAACATATACTCTCTGCAGGAGCAAAGGATTAATAAGGAAAGGACAAGAAGGAATTTTTTCATAATTGAAATTTATGATAAAAATAATCTTTTTACTAAAAACGATAGAATAGAATGAATACCCAAAGATGCACAAAAAAAAATCAGAAACCTGTGAAGATTTCTGATTTATTATTTTTGTAGCCCGTAGGGGAATACAAACATTCTTTTATTAATAGACATTTACAGATATCAAAGTTTAAATCTAACCACATTTCTAACCACCAACTTGCATTATACTCTAAATTTAGCAAATTTTAATTTTCACCAAGATACAAAAATTAGTTAGTGTTAATAAGACTGTAATTATTCAATACCTTTTCCAGTTTTCAAGTTTATCTTCCAATCTGCAAACAACTCTCAAACACCTTTCAATAAAAGAAATGTTATGTTTTGCGTTGTTTGTTGATAAAAGTTAAACGACTGTTTAATTTAGTGGATTTAGCGTTTGTTGCTTACAATTCCAAATAAACGTATTTCTGATGTTTTGTTATTTGCATTAAAGGATTTATTTTTAGAATGCGCTGAGCTGGAAGTACAAGTATATATGTAGGCGCAAAAAAAAAGTGCGTTTTTTAGTACGCTCCAGAATCCACCCGCCCTCATTTTTTAGACAAAAAATTTCTGAAATTCTAAACTCGTTTTTTCTCTTCCATAATCCCTGCAATAAGAAAACCTGCAAAATAATTCTTGCAAGTTCTTTAGGATTGTTTTAAATTTTGATTTTATTCTATCTGTGATAGTGGTGGCGTGTAGGTATCAAAATAAATTCTTCGGATTAAATTTTTCTTTTTGCTCTTGCATTTCTTTTCGCAATCTTGCACCTCGGTTAATTAAGGGTTAATATAATTCGAGATGTTTGTATTGTCTTGGCTCTGTTCGCTCCGGTGGAGGTGTTACGGAAATAATTGTAATTGGTTGGGCGGATAATTCCTTTGCTCAAATCTCTGGCGGTTGTGGAAGTTGTTCGTCTTGACGTTCCTAATATTGTGGCTCAAATAATAAAACTGCGTTTGCAAATCTGCGTTGCGTTTATCATCGGTTAAAAATTCGTTCGCTAATCTTCTGTAAACTTCGGGTTGGTTTTCGTGGTAGAATTTCAGACCTGAATTGCAAAGAAACTTTGATGATTTTCTCTGCATCGAAATATCAATTTTTGTTACTTCGCAAACTCTAAAAAGTGCAGAATCACCGTTTACCCTACTTGGGTAGTCTTTTCCCGAATCAAACTTTCCTTTATTAATGGGCGTTCTCTGCGGTGAAATTGCACTATTAAAGATGTCAATTAATTGTCCTTTAATTTTAGTTTTTAACTGGATGAGGTGCGGTCTATTTTTTAGATGTTTTTCCTTTTCTTTTCCCCATAAATTGCGGTTATCATTTTCATTTATTTTACCTTTTAGTTTCAAAAAATATTCTGCATCCCCACAAAAGAAAATATTATCAAAATCATTAATGAAAAGTTCAAAATATCTGCTGAATGTATCAATCTTCAAAAGGTCGCCAATATGCCTTGCTCCGGTCTTTCTCCTTATATTTTTTGCCTTTTTTATTCTAACTTCTACTCTTAGTATATCTTGGTTGAGTTCAGGAAATTGAATACCCTTATCATAAATCTTCCATTCTTTAGTTCTGTCTGTCAATGAAATTTTGAAATATTTCGTGGCGGTGCGTTCCGTTCTAAATGGTGTTCTTTGGTAAAAACTCACCAAATCTAAAACCTTCTCCGTTGCCATTGGTGGCAAAATATTAAATCCAAACTCTGACCCAACTACTCTGTAATTGTCGTAATTGCCTGCGGTAATACCCATGTAATCAAATATCTCCCGAAGTGCATTAATTGCCTGTAATGGCGTTAAATCGTCCGCATTATGCAAATAATCGTTCTTGTGGTAATGTGGCGAAATACTAATTTGAATGTGGCGAAAACCAACTAATATTTTGTTTTCAAAACTTTTCCGAAAATCAAACTGAATTTTTTTCGTTGGGTGGCAAAAAGATAGATAACAATTATTAGGCGGTGTACAACGTGCAAAATATTCTTCCGCAAAGTCAAACAATCTGTTTACTTCGGGTTGAAAATCTGTTAATATTTTTTGGTGGTCGTACACTATTATTATATTATATTTGCCCTGTGGAACGGTTGCCAAACCTCCATATTTTGAACAATTAGGGTGCGAGTTATCGCACCCTTTTTTGTTCTTGGCGTTTACTTCTTTTTCATTTTTCGGTCTAAAATATCGTGCAAAATCGTTGGCGTATTTGGGTAAAAACTGCGGTAATAGTCCACACAAAGTTTGGTTTTATCTTCACTCAGTCTAAAGATTATCAAACTTTTTTTTCCAATGTGTAGGCGGTCGCCATAGTAAAGACGTTCGTACTTTGTCGGGCGAAGTCCTGTAACTTTTTCCGAAGTCGCCCAATTATTTGTTGTCCGTAAACGAAAGTAATCTTTTATGTTGGTGGCGTTACTCTTGCCCTTAAAGTCCTCTATTCTTACAATATCGGTTAAAGTGGCGTTACCTCCCTTTACTTCTTTTAATTGGAAATTCCGCCCTGTCTGCGTTGTGTGGACTACATCGTATAAATGTCTAATGAAGTCGGGTGTTTTAAATTTTACTGTTTCCATATTTTAATATTTTAAAGTTTGGATTTTTGTAAAACATCATCTATTTGACTGCGAAGATGATAAACCCTATTACCTATGCCGAATGCATCTATCTTACCTGCCTTTACCCATCTGTGTAGGGTTGAGAGGTCAATTTTTAAAAGTTCGCATACTTCGTTTCGGGTTAAGTATTCCGTTGGTTTTTTCGGTTCAAACTCTTTTGATAGTTCCGCCTTTAGTTGTGGAATCACCTCGTCTTTTATTTGTTTGATGAGGTCTTGCGGTGTTGTGCTGATAAACTGTATAGTACTCATATTGCAATTGTTTTATTTTGTTGGGGCAAATATCAATCAATGCAATAGGCGAGTGTTATCCAAAAAAAATGGATATTATCCAAAATGAAAAAAAGGAAATAAAAAAACCGCCTAAATCAGCGGTTGAGAATTTTAATTTATTTGTCGGGGTCGTAGTATTCAATATGTGGAATGATAAAATCTTCCTGTTTTTTCATACTTAAACTATTGTGGAAGATTGTTTTTTTTAGGTATTCTACACTTGGTTGTTCGTGTGGATTTTCCGTAAATTCAAAATGTTCTAAAAACATTTGTGCAGTTGCAGTGTTATTGTTTTTGCCTGTGTTAAATACAATTGGCTCAATATATCCGCCGCTAATAAGTTGGTTGAAAATGTACCCTAATGTTTGCAAATTACCGTTAATTACTATTTTTTCTTTTGGTTGGCGTTCTATGGGTTGTAATTGTATGTTTTGTAGGTTACCCAGTACCATTTCTTCTTTTTTGGTTTCCACAATCAGAAACGCCATTATTTTATCAAACTCGGTTTCGTATTCATCGGACTTGCGCCAGTAGTCCTTAAATCTTTTTTTGAAATCGAAAAGATTAAATAATAGGCTCCTAATAGATTTGTTTTCAGTGTCGTATGGTAGTCTGTCAATTATTATTTCAGGGTTTTTCATAACATCTTCCATACTATAATAGTATTCTTTTTCTATGTAGTTGTGGTATGTGTCATGCAGTAGGTCGTTATATACATTTTCGGGAATTAACGGTTGTAACTCACTCATTAACTTATCCCTTTCAGCGTATAAGGTTTTATGCATCTCGCTGAATTGTGTATGTTTTTCTCGGTAACTTTCATAGTATTCCCGTAGTAGTTCATCCAGGAAAACATAATATTTTTCAAAGGCTGATTTTTGCCAGTCTACGGTTATTTTTTCCTCCAGATCTTCGAGAGTGTTGTAAATCGGTAATGCCAAATCTTGAACGTATTAAGAAAAGGCGGTGAAGTTCCGCCTGTATTATCAGTTAGTAGCCAATCTCTGTTCTATTGCGGACTTCACAAAGGCGTTTAAATTCATTCCGATTTTCTTCGCCTCCATTACTGCCTTTGCGTGTATATCACTCGGAATGCGGACATTAAAACTTCCTGTATATGATTTTTGCGGTTCAATACCTCGCTCCCTGCAACTTCCCAAATAATGTTCTACGCCATCAATAAAGTCCTGTTTCAGTTCATCAATAGATTTTCCCTCATAGGAAATCAATACACGGTTTAATCCCTGTACTTTTCCAAACAGTATATTATCTTCCTCGCTGTATTCTATACTGCCAATGTAGTTTTTGTATTTTAGCGTATCACTCATAACATTTCATTTTCCTGTAAAAATTCAATTACCTGTTTTATCACGTATGGTTTTATTATCTTTTCGGGGTGCGGTTTGTGTGCGAAATACTTCAAATCCAGTTCCTCGCTGTAAAACTCTACACGGCTACCCGACGTTTTCCCTTTGTTTGATACCTCAAAACCAAAACTTTTAAAAATCTTTGTAAGTTCCTTAAATGTTAGGTCTTTAGGTTCAGACAATAATCTGCTGATAAGTTTTTCAATCTTTGTCACACAAATATAATGCAAATGTAACTAATTTTAGTTACAAATAATTTTGATGAGGTTATGATTATACTATTTTTAATTTCACTTCTCTGTAATCATCGGTAACCTTATATGCCTGTGCTACGGTTTTGGCTCTTTGCAGCATCTTTATTTTGTTGTCGGTTTTGTTATAGTGTTCCACCATTTCTGTGCTGTGATGGTTGGTCTGCATCTGTATTATTTCGGTAGGTAATTTATCTTTAAATAGTGTTACAAACGTGGCTCTCCCCGAATGAGAAGTAACAAATCTGTGGAATGGTTCTTTGGTAATTACTTTGCGTGTTCCGTGTTTGGTTACTTCGGTTTTTCCCCATTCTATAATTTCATCAAATCCTGCCTTTTCGCAAACTTCCTTTATTGCATCGTTATATCTTTGCTCACTTGTCTTGGTCGGGAAATCTCCGCTGCGTTTGTTCAGTATTTCCACCACTTGCGGAAGTAGATAAACGTATTTCAGTCCGCCCGTTTTGTTTTGGTTTTTCTTTTCAATCACTTCAATAAAATAATCTTCGCCATCTTGGATTATGTTTTCTTTTTTCATCGTCAAAAGTTCAGAAACTCTTACAGAAGTGTAGCAAGAAATTAATAGCCAATCCCTCGCATTGCTCAAACGTTCCGTTGGCATTTCCGTTGTTTTTAACATTTCTAACTGCGGAAAAGTAAAAGTGATATATTCACTCACGTTTTTAGGCGTGGCGTTTATTTCCCACATTAGCACTTGTTTAGATAATTTGTTATCCTTACTCGCATACTTGCACAACATCTTTATATCTTTGATATACTTCACCTGCGTATTTGCGGAATAGTTTAGGCGGTTCAGATAGTTTACGAAATCGGTTCGCCAAACATCGTTTATTTCTGTGGCGTTTAGGTTTCGGTTGTAGGTTCTTAAAACTCCCTGCAAAGTCTTGTATTTCTTAATGGTGTTATCCGCCAATGGTTTCACGCCTTTGGTTACATCTGCAACGGAACGTTGGTCAATATAGAAATCTATTAAATCCGTGAAGTTATCGGGAATGGTCTTGGTCTTGGTTGCCTTTTCTTTTTTTATCAATCGGGCGAAGTAGTTTTGGGAAACATATTCCCTGATACTTTCTTTTTGTTGTTCCGCATCTTGGGAAAGAATAGTGTCAATATATTTTTCAACATCATTTTTGAAATCTTCCAAATTCCTGTTCCATTCTTCAATATCGGAATTGAGTTTTTTTGTTTCGGTGGTTTTTGCACCTTTAGTAATTTGGTCTTTATTCCAACATTGGTTTTCCAAATCCCAATTTTTAGAATTAATCTGGAAAGGTGTCTTTAGAATAAGGTCGTGGTTTCGGCTCGGTCTGTACCGAAAGAATACGGATTGTGTTTTGTGGGAATACTCGTTTTGGTTTTTTGCCGACAATCCTGTAAGGTGAAATTTGATGGTTGCCATATCTTTTTTGTTTTGAACAAATCAAAGATATAAAACTTCGGTGGTAAGAAAAAACGGTTTTTGAAAATCTACCCACAAATCTTACCACCAACTTACCACATACTGCAATCCAATAAAATGTAAAACCTCATCGGCAAATCATCGCAAAGTATAATGAATAAAGGTATTTATAGAATGTATCTGCATAAAAAAAGGAACTTCGAAAAGTTCCTAATTTTACTAATTGTAGCCCGTAGGGGAATCGAACCCCTCTTGCAAGAATGAAAATCTTGAGTCCTAACCGATAGACGAACGGGCCGCTATAATTACGCTAATTTGTTAACGTGTTTTGTAAGCTTGCTCTTAAGGTTTGCAGCCTTGTTTTTGTGGATAATGTTTTTCTTTGCCAGTCTGTCCAGCAAAGAAATCACATTCGGCAATTGCTCAGTAGCAGCCGCTTTGTTTTCCTCGTTTCTCAAATCTCTCATTGCGGTTCTCGCCGTTTTATGATAATATCTGTTACGAAGCCTTCTGGCAGCGTTTTGTCTGATTCTTTTTAGTGCTGATTTATGATTTGCCATTATTGTCTCTCAATTGTGGGTGCAAAGATATAACTAAATTTTTATTCTCCAAATTTTTTTTTGAAAAAAATAAGTGTATTTCCGGTTTTGTCCGTAAAGCCCGATTGGTATGGTTCCGGGCGATGATTGACCGGTTTGATTGCGCTGCAAAATTAGAAAAAAAATATTTCATTTTTTGCGATTGAATTCTCGCCATTGCTTCTTTCAACTACACAAAACGTTAAAGCACAGGTTTTAATCAAAAAAAGCCGTCTCAAATGAAACGGCTTAGGTATTATTGTAATCAAAATTTTTATTTATTGACCTTCTGAATCACAGAATTTTTGATTCCGAGTTTTTCCAGATCATTCTGCAATTTGATGGCATCTTCCAGGCTTTTTGCTTCACCGTAGGTGTAGTAGAACAGCCCGTTTTCTCTTTTCCTTTCTACATTTTTCAGATTCTTAAGAATATAGGAATCGTTCTGCAGTTTGTCTTTTCCAACAAATACTTCAAGCGTATAATAGCCACTGCTGAGTTTCTGGTTCGGAACGAAACTTACGGCATAAGCGTTCCGGAATCCTGCGTCTCTGGCAGTTTTCAAATGCTGATCGCGAACTGATGCATAATTGGTTTCGGCAAAATAATATTTGTAAACGCCGTTTTCTTTTACAGCGAGAATATTTTTCAGTCCTTTAAGTGAAGGATCGCCATAGTTATGCTTAATCGGAGAACTCATCAGCAGAATTCTGAAATCATTTTTCAATGGCTGCTCTTTCGGTTTTTCCGGTTCTTTTTCGGCTTCTTTTACGCCGCCCATTCGGTCATACGCTTTCTTATAGCTCATGATTGCGTTGTAAATACTTTGCGAAATTTCCGCTTTTCCTCTGTCCGAAGCTAAGTAGCGCGCTTCACTCTCATTGCTTACGAATCCCATTTCGATAAGAACTGATGGCATCGCATTCATACGCAGCACGTGGAAATTTTCCTGCTTGACACCACGTGAAAAACGGTTGTCTTTTTCCACGAAATTCTCTTCCACAAAACCTGCAAGTTTCAGGCTTGCATCCCGGTATTTGCTCTGCTGAATTTTCAATGCGATTAATGATTCCGGAGAACGCGGATCATAGGAAGCGAATGTTGCCCGGTCCTGTGCATCGAGCATGATTACATCGTTCTCAGCTTTTGCAACTTCCAGATTGGTGGAATTTTGCGCAACCCCGAGAATAAAAGTCTCCGTGCCGTACGGGGCAGTCTTAGCACTGGAATTAACATGTATCGAAACAAACAAATCCGCTTTGCTGCGGTTTGCCAGTTTGGTGCGGTCGGTAAGTGAAGGATATTCATCAATTTTACGCGTGTAAATGACCTTAAAATTCTTATCCCTTTCCAGCATCTTGCCAACGCGGAGCGTAACATCGAGTGTTATTTCTTTTTCTGCCACATATCCTATGCCGCTGTAAGTGCGGTTCGCACCGTGATCGCTTCCTCCGTGTCCCGCATCAAGCACAATCGTGAACTTCTTCTGGGCGGGTACAACAGCAAACAAAAACAGCAGGATCAGCAGGTAATATTTTTTCAAACAAAATCTTCTGTGCATAACCAATAATAAAATATTATTTTAATTTTGAACCCTGATAAAATCAAATATTCCAGCGCATCAAAACCGGCTTCAAAAATAAATTTCTAATCCTAATTATCCTAATTTTTAACAATTTTTTAGCAATAGCGCATGCTCAAAATTTGTCTGGAAATAAGATAGTTAATGATACTGTTTCCAAAAACGATACCATCGTACAGCTCACTGCCAAGGAACATCTGGACGATATCCTCCGGACAAAAGCCGACAATCAGCGCGCAGATCCTCAGAACAAAATGATATACCTGAATAAAAATGCTCAGGTGATTTATCAGGATATGCAGATTGACGCCGATTACATCCAGATCGACATGGAAAATGAGATGGTTTTTGCACGCGGAGAAATCGACTCCACCGGAAAAGTAATCACACCTGCAGTTGCAACACAGGCCGGAAAAACGTATCAGTACAGCGAATTCAATTACAATTACCGTACAAGGCAGGCCATTGCTTTCAATGCAAGGACCGAAGAAAGCGAAGGCGTTATTGTCGCGAACAAAACCAAAAAGTACAACGATTCCGTTTTTTTTATGCGGCGCGGACTGTACACTACCGATGAATATTATATTCAGGGAAAAGATTCCCTGGCCGATTATCATTTGCTGGCACCGAACATCAAGCTGATTAAAGGAAAAGAAAAATCACAGGTAATTACGGGACCGATTCAGATGTATATTGAGCAGGTTCCGACACCGCTTATCATGCCATTTGCCGTTTTGCCATTTGCAGATAAAAGATCTGCCGGAATTCTGATTCCGAGTTTTGGAGAAAGGCAGGATGTGGGCTTTTTTCTGCAGGGTCTCGGATATTATCAGCCAATCGGGGAACATTTCGACATTAAGATTCTCGCTGATATTTATACCAAAGGCAGCTGGAACCTCCGGCCCGAAGTCAATTACATCAAGAAATACCGGTACAGCGGAAATTTCGCCGCAGATGTCGGCTCAACCGTGCGCGGAATTAAAGGACTGGACAATTACTCCAAATCGCGGACTTTCAGAATTGCGTGGCGGCATGCTCAGGATTTAAAAGCCAATCCGCTTCTCACTTTTTCTGCTTCAGTTGATGTTGTTAGCAATAAATTTTACAACAATACCATCAACAATAATTACATTTTCAACCAGAATGTGCTGAATACCCAGCAGAATTCCACGCTGAGTTTAATTAAAAGGTTTTTGCATCTGCCGGTTACCATTACCGGAACAGCTTCGTACTCACAGAATTTTGCAACTGGTAACGGAGACCTTCGACTTCCGCAACTGAATGTCGCGATTAATCAGTTCTATCTTTTCAAACCGAAAACCGGTTTAAGGGAAGGGCTTCTCGAAAATCTTACCGTGAATACCGGACTTAACTTCACCAACTTCGTCAATACCAATGAAGGAGAAATGTTTAAACCTGAAATGTGGAAAAAAATGCAGACCGGGCTGCAGAATAACATCACCCTCGGAACCAATACCACCTTTGCAAAATATTTCACTTTTTCACTGAATGCACAGGCGAATAATGCGGCAACTACCAAAACGATCCGCCGTGTTTATAATCCTGTGACAAATACCGTGGATAATGTGATTCAGAATAAAATTGCCGGATATTCGATGTTTTCTACCAGCGCCAGTGTGCAGACTACGATGTACGGTATGAAAATGTTCAGCAAAAACAGCATGATTCAGGGGATTCGCCACATGATGAGTCCAGGAATTTCATTTACCTATGCTCCGGATTTTTCCGCGCCAGGATTCGGATATTACCGCGATTATTACGATGCAAACGGAATATTGCAGAATTATTCCATTTTCGAGCAGGGAATTATCGGAAGTCCGACCGCCGGAAGGGTGGGCGCAATTGGCTTCACGATCAACAATAACCTGGAAATGAAAGTCAGGTCCAAAACCGACAGCACCGGAACGCGTAAAATCAAAATTTTTGAAAGTCTCAACATTAGCGGCGGATATAATTTTGCTGCTGATGAACACCGCTGGTCGGCTTTTTCTGTCACCGGACAGACTTCTCTTTTCGAAAATAAAATGAACATCAACACCAATCTTCTCGTGGATCCTTACCGCATTACTTTTGAGGAAGGTGCAGATGTGGGTGTGCGCACAAACCGTTTCGGTCAGTTTAATATTCAGCGTTTTGGGGTGCAGCTTTCTTATCCGCTCAGCGATGCCATTTTCGGGAAAAAAGAGGATTTAAGTAAACGGTACAGCAAAGTGGGCGTCATTCGGAATGAAAAATATTATTTTGACAATGATAATTATGCGCACTGGGATCAGACCTGGACGCTGAACATCAATGCCACTTACGAATACAGCCGGTTTCTTACCAGATTTGGGCAGACGCAGGCGAGTTTAGGACTGGACGGTAGATTGCAGCTCACTCCGTACTGGAATATCAACGGATCTACGCATTTTGATTTTGTGAGCGGCGAACTTGCGTACACGCGTCTCGGTTTCTCACGCGATCAGCGGAGTTTTACCATCAATTTTAACTGGGTTCCTTTTGGACGGTATAAAGTCTACGATTTCTTCATCGGAATCAAGGCGAATATCCTTCGCGATGCACTGAAGTATAAGGAAAACAGCTTTACGCAGCCAAACGCACCATTCTAATTTTTTTAGGAGCACGGAGTTTCGTGTGAAGCCGTCGGTCATTACCCGTTTTCCGCTGCAATCTTTTTTGCCCTGCAGTTCCCGATATAAAAAAGGATTTCCTCTGCAACCGGGGCTAGGATAACTTTTTTTCTTTTTTTTCACCATTCCATTTGCACACTTTTAATTACTGATTCTTAATGCCGCAAAATTAGTTTCAGCGTTGCTGCCGGCTTTGCTTTACAAACAAATAACTATATCTTTGCGGCTCAACTATCAATAAGTAATATTATGAAGAAAATCATCAATACAGATAAGGCTCCTGCTGCAATCGGTCCTTACGCTCAGGCGAATATGGCAAACGGTGTGCTCTATATTTCAGGGCAGATTCCGGTAGATCCTGCAACAGGAAAACTGGTGGAAGGAATTGAAAAAGAAACACATCAGGTCATGAAAAATCTGGAAGCGATTCTTTCTGAAGCCGGCATGAGTTTTAAAAATGTGGTGAAAGCTTCTATTTTCCTGAAAAGCATGGACGATTTTGCTACTGTAAACGAAATTTATGCTTCTTATCTGGATGAATCTGCATATCCGGCGAGAGAAACGGTACAGGTTTCCTGCCTGCCAAAAAATGTGGATGTTGAAATTTCGATGATTGCACATCAGGATTAATGAATTTCTTGCGGAATACTTTTGCGGTTACTGTTGGCCTGGCTGTCGCCTGGCTGATTATTACGCTGGGTATCCGCAGCAATCCGCGGTGGATTACGTTTGAAGAATTTGCGCCGTTCAAGCACTGGCGTCATTTTCTGAAAACCGTGGAACACGATAACGGATTTTTTATCTTTCTGCTCTTTTTTGCCGGTCTTGCGTCTGTTGTTGGCGGCGTTTGTACGGCTGTTATCGTAAAATACGGTAAAGTAGCTTATGCAATCCTGATCGGCTTTATCCTGCTGTTTGTTGCGGTGCTCGATGTGGTGATTAATCCGCATCATCCGACTTTTTATAAGATCTGCATTTTCATTATTTTCTTTCCGTTCTCATGGATTGGCGGGAAAGTAGTGGAAGTAATTTACGAAAGGAAAAAGCGGCGGGAACTCAAGGACAAGGTGCTCGGTAGAAATTAAAACAGCTCCCAACTGCGCAATTAAAACAGACCCCCTGTATCCGGATTTTCGAAAAAATGATCGGTTTCCGGGTTTTCGGTTGCTGCAGCTTTCACTGCTAGCTGATCGCATAATTCATTTTCAGCATGTCCGGAATGTCCGCGAATCCAGTGAAACGTCGGTCGGAACTGCTGGTAAAGCGGATAAAATCTGCGCCACAAATCCGGATTTTTCACCTTCTGGAAATCTTTTTTTACCCATCCAAAAAGCCATTTTTTGTTGATTGCATCAGCAACATATCTGCTGTCGGTAAAAATATGGATGTCGTTGCCCTCCGATTTTAAATTTTCCAGGGCAACAATTACCGCCAGCAGTTCCATTCTGTTGTTGGTGGTCTTTCTGAACCCTTTGGAAAAAGTTTTCTGGTAGTTTTTTTCGGGAACGCGCATCAGAATTCCGTATCCGCCTCTCCCGGGATTTCCGCTGCACGCACCGTCGGTAAATATTTCGATTCTCAATCTGTCCTGTTCAATCTGTAAATTAGAATTCAAAAAAAAATTTTAGAAAGACAGATCCTCATCTTCATCTTGGTCATTCATGGAAGAACCCGATAAGCCTGAGAATCCCTGCGGCGCATCAAGCCCGAAAGCAGCACCCGGCTGAATAGTGGTTTTTAGTTTATCGAATCCGCTTGGTTCGTCCTGCTGTCCGAAATTCGACGGTTCGTATCCGAAGCCGCTGTTAAACGGATCGAGGTCTTTAAACAGCGCAAATTTCTTGTAAAAAGACATACGCACATCCGCAGTTGCACCGTTTCTGTGTTTTGCAATGATCAGTTCAGCCTGATTGTCTGTGGCGGTTTGTGCATCTTCCGGATCGTTGTCCCAAAGCGCTATTTTATAATATTCCGGACGGAAAATAAACGAAACGATATCGGCATCCTGCTCAATCGCTCCGGATTCCCTTAGATCAGAAAGCTGCGGCCTTTTTCCGGGTCTGCTTTCCACACTTCTGGACAACTGTGAAAGTGCGATCACCGGTACATTCAGTTCCTTGGCGATTGCTTTCAAAGATCGGGAAATGGTTGCGATTTCCTGTTCGCGGTTTCCTGCATTTTTTCCACCATTGTTAGCCGTCATTAATTGCAGATAATCCACCATGATGATTTTTACTCCGTGCTGCATCACTAATCTGCGGCATTTGGCGCGAAAATCGAAAACCGAAAGGGAAGGGGTTTCATCGATGTAAAGAGGTGCATTTTCCAGTTCCGAAACGTTATGGAACAGGCGCCCCCATTCTTCATCGGTAAGTGTACCTTTTCGTAAATTTTCAGAGGAAATCTGCGTTTCCGAAGCGATCATTCTGGTAATCAGCTGTACAGAAGCCATTTCCAGTGAGAACAGTGCTAGCGGAATTTTATGTTCTACAGCTATATTTCGCGCCATCGAAAGCAGAAAAGCGGTTTTTCCCATTGCAGGACGCGCCGCAATGATAATTAAATCTGAATTCTGCCAACCGCCGGTTTCTTTGTCGAGATCTTTAAAGCCGGACGGAATTCCGGAAAGCCCTTCTTTGTCTTTCAGCGATTTGATGGTTTCGATCGCCTGTTTTACCAGCGAATTTGCTGTGTCGAAACCTTTTTTAATGGTTCCGTTGGTGATGTCGAAAAAGCTCTGCTCCGCTTTGTCGAGCAATTCGAAAACATCCGTAGATTCTTTATAGGAATTGTCGATTACATTAGCAGAAATATTGATCAGGCTACGAAGAATAAATTTTTCAAGAATCACCCGAACATGATATTCAATGTGCGCGGAAGAGCTTACACCGAGCGTCTGCTCAATAATGTAATGGTCGCCGCCGGCCTGATTCAGTTTTTCTTCTTTTTTGAGTTCATTGATTACCGTTACCAGATCCACGGGATGATTATCGAAGTACATTTTTTGTATGGCAGCAAAGATAACCTGATGGCGTGGATCGTAGAAATGTTCCGGTTTCAGCAGGTCGATGGAATAGTCCAGACCTTTCTTGTCAATAAGGAAAGTACCGATTACCGTTTTCTCAAACTCTATTGCGTTAGGAGGCATTTTTCCGTCGGAAATAGAGAGTTCCCGGGCGAAATTACCGTGAATGAGAGAAGATAATGTTTCCTTTTGTACCATTACACAAAGATATATTTTAGGGTGCAGCGACTGAAAAAATTAGCGTTAAATTTTTCCAGTATTTGCGTTTAAAAGTTGTTGATAAAAAAATCATCCCCGAAGTCAGGGATGATTTCAATAGTTGTATCTGGCCAGAATTATTTGTTCTTCACAAGTATCCAGTCATTAAATTTAACAGCCACTCCCGTTGGTTCTGTCCAGGTCATTACGTACCAGTATGTACCGGTAATCAGTTTTTTACCACCTGCATGTCCGTCCCATCGGTAACTGTTTTCCGGATCTGCAGTGAACAGTTTGTTTCCGTAACGGTCGTATACTGAGAAAGTGAAATCCTTTTTGAATGCAAGTCCGCGGTAATCAATTTCGTCATTCATTCCGTCGCCGTTAGGGGTAATGGCATTAATGAGATTCGGTACCGTGATTTCCACTTCAATCGGTTCGCAGTTATTCGCATCTTTTACAAAGAATATATTCATTCCACGCGGTAAATTGTTGAACGTATTCGAATTTTGCCACGTAACATTATCAACCGAATACTGATAAGGTGCTTTTCCGCCTGAAACGGTGAGCGTTACAGACGCATTGGTAACTTCTGCACTCGTAATCACAGGTTTGGCAAACGCCGTTACCTTAACGGTCTGTCTCGTTACACAGTTGTTTTTGCCAAGATCTACCCAGTATTCTCCTACAGTAACTCCGCTGATACTCTGCGTTGTAGCGCCAGTACTCCAGGTATAGGAGCTGAATCCTGCTCCCGGATCCAGAACCGTAGTGCTTTCTGCACAGATTTCCTGATCAACCAGAACCTGCGA
Source organism: Bacteroidota bacterium (assembly GCA_023460855.1). Taxonomy (GTDB): domain Bacteria; phylum Bacteroidota; class Bacteroidia; order Flavobacteriales; family Weeksellaceae; genus JAEWOS01. The sequence goes on from JAEWOS010000010.1 coordinate 56,970, forward strand.
ATACGTTGGCGGTGTAACCACCAGTGTAATTTTTGCAGTTCCCCAGCATCCTTCGAGTGTGGTAACACGTACAAAAACATCGCCTGACGGTGATCTGTACGTATTCGGATTGTTGATCGGGTTCGTATCGTTTATGGCGTTTTGTAACGACGGATAGTATGTTCTTATATTCGTTGGATCCGTTGTGGTAAGTGCGTTATCCAGATTAAAAATCGCTGTCGTAGGATTTTCCGGATCAAAACATTCCACCATCGTATCATCGGAAGTTACCGCTTCCGGTTTAAAAGTAAGTGTGATGGCTCCGCTGTTTGTACAGTTCTGTGGCGTGGTAATTTTTGCATAAACAGTATTCGGAACCGTAGAAACATAGCTTGTAGGATTGGTGATTTGATTGGTTCCTCCGTTCAGGTCCGCCATCGTCGGATAAAATTGCGTGGAGGCGACAGTTCCGGCAAACATCGATGGCAGGGCATCGTTCAGGTTGAACGTTCCCTGATTCGATTTGTTGTTGTTACAGGCAGAAATACTGGTGTTATTCACAATTATATTTCCAAGTACAAATTCTATTTCACCAACTTCCCGGCAATTGTTTAGCGGATTGGTCGGACTTGCAGGATCTGTATACTTGATGCTGTAAAAATACGGGGTTCCCACAGAAACGTTAATCGGCGTGGTAATTGGTGCAGTACCTAATAACGCTTCATTAGCGGTATAATGATAGGTTACGGCGAAATTGTTGTTTCCATTGATAATTCCTGCAGAAAGCGTAGAAAAATCGAACATAGAAGGACTCACACAGATAGGAATTTCACCATTATTAGCTGGCCCCGGTTCAATAAACGGAAAAGGTTGAATTGTTGGATCGGTAAACGGAGACATCAGGATGGCGGTTCCTCCCCAGGTTAACGAAAATCCATTCGCAGTGGACAGGAAATTATCTACAACGAGATAATAAGTTTCACCGGCAACCACATTCAGCAGGCTGCTCCATTGTCCCGGTACGCCGTTCGTATTTGCACCATTCGGATTATCTGCGCCCATACCTAAACCCGTAGGACCGTCTGCACCGGAGTAATTACACCTGATCGGCGCACCAAAACTTGCACAGTTCACATTTGGCCCATATACAGCAAAGTCGTAATCATCTGAAAATACATTCGGATCAATTGTAAATTCCAGCGTTCCTCCCACTGCAATGGTAAATGAATACCAGACCGAAAAATGCTCATCTGACAGGAGGCAGCCTCCCAAATCTTCCTGAACTGTTCCGGCATCTACCGGTGTATAGGAAATACCGGAATTTCCGCAAACCGGCAAAGCGGTAATACAGTCAGACTGCGAATAAAACAGCTGCGCAAAAATGACCGCGAATACAAGTAATAATTTTTTCATGGTTTTTTATTTAGCAGTTTTATTATTCAGTTTTGATTTATAATAATTTACGTCAGTTGTTCCCCATGTCGGATCATCGGCATTTTTGGGTTTGAAAGCTTTGATTGCAGCGCCAGCTTTTTCGAATTGAGAACTCAGATCCTTACCTGCTTTGTGATATCCCAGTACATAATTGAGTTGTGCCCGCATCAGTTCCATTCGTGGGTTGGAATGGTCCACATACTGTTTCAGGTAGAGGTATTTCTTGGCCTCTTTTACAAAATCTGCTGTATTACCATCAGTGTTCGCGGAAATTTTCAGGATATTCAAATAAGCTTTGAGGACAGTAACTTCAGAATTGGCAGGAATCAAGTGATCAATATTCTCAAGTCTCTGTTCTGCGCGCTGAATACTTTCAGAAGCGGCACTAATATCATTATTTCTAAGATGCAGTTGCGCCTGTCTCAGTACTGAGTATGTGGCGTAATAGGCAGGCTGCCACTGTGTAATATCTGCGGCGGGACTCTCCAGAGACCGGCTTAGATGCGAAAGTGCTTCGGCAGTTTTTGCCTTTTCGATCTCTGAACTTTTTGACTGGAAGTTGCTTTCTGAAACCTTTTGCGCACCGATAAAGATACTTGAGGTCGCAAGAAAGAACAGTAAAATTCTTTTCATATGATGGTATTAATTAATCAAAACTACAATTTTTTATCAGTGATTCCAACAAAAAAGTTAAATCATTGACGAATTATAATAATCTTGTAATTAATATTCCATTTCCCGTAATTTTTTGTTGGTGGTGCCAACCACAATTCCGATCAATAAGGTAAGGCAGCCGCCAACAACTACCGATCTTACAACCCCCAATAGTTTGGCTGCCACACCGCTTTCAAACTGGCCCAGTTCGTTGCTGCTCATCACGAACATGGAATTAACGCTGAGTACGCGTCCGCGAATATGTTCCGGAGTTTTAAGCTGAACAATCGTTCCGCGGATGACCACAGAAATTCCGTCCAGCATTCCACTCAGTACCAGAAATAAAAATGATAACCAGTACAGTTTGGACAGTCCGAAACCGATAATGCATAGTCCGAAACCAATTACCACCGCAATTAAAATTCTTCCCTGATTTTTTCTTAACGGAATAAATCCTAAGGTTACAATCACAATCGTAGCTCCAATATCTGCCGCAGCGTTCAGTAATCCGAAACCATCCGAACCAACTTTTAAGATATCTGCTGCAAACACCGGAATCATCGCAACAGCGCCGCCAAAAAGTACCGCAAACATATCCAGAAGCAGTGCGCCGAGAATTTCTTTGGTCTTGAAAATATAATTGATACCCTCCGAAAAACTTTGCTTCAGACCTGGTTTTTGCCCGTTATTCTGTGAAGGATGCGGAGAAAGGCGCCAGAAAAACAGCGAAGCAACGACCATAATCCCTACAATAATCTGTAAAGTCTGGGTAATGCCGAACCAGTGGATGAAAAATCCGCCAAGTGCATGTCCGCTCACAGACGCTCCGAGAAAAGCTGCCTGATTGATGGTGATGGCAAAAGGAAGTCTTTCAATCCCCACGATTTTGGGGATCATGGTAGGAACAATCGGTCCCAGAAAAGCGCGGCAAATTCCTGTAAAAAAGATAATTCCGTAAATGAGCCAGGTGATTTCGCGGTTTTCGAAAAAATCGGTCCGCTGTTCATAAAAGGCGAGAAAAGCGAGAAGCCCTACCAGCAATACATAGGCATAGTTGCAGATCAGCAGCAGCTTCTTTTTCTCTGCATTGTCGATTACATGGCCTGCATAGAGCGCCGAACTCACTGCCGGAATTACTTCGGAAAGTCCGATCATTCCAATCGCCAAAGGATCTTTCGTAATATCGTAAATCCACCAGCCAAGTAAAGTTGCAAGCATCCGGAAAGAAAGTACCAGTAAAAATCTTCCGCCCATCAGATTCCTGAATTCAGTAATCTTAAGGGTTTGCAGCGGCTTCATCGAAATCATCCTGCAAATGTAAAATTTAATAATATTTTCACAGGATTTTTTTGCGCAAGGTAAATTGTAGGAAACCCGGATTTTCGGACAGGATTATCATAAAAAAACCGGCCTCAAAGAAGCCGGTAATTTTTCTTACTGAATATTCTTACTCGTTATCTGCACGGGATGCACTCAGAATAATCGCAGCAACGCCTACCGCGCCGATTGCTCCTCCAATAATTGCAGTATTCGCTTTTTTATTGTCTTTTACTTCGATTACATTGGTTTTAGCCAGAGCTATTCTGCTGGAATCTTTCTTGCTGATGTAACCGATGATACTGTCGTTCTGCACGTCAGTAAAAATCATCTTCTGACCTTTCGTGCTGTTTTTTAGTTTAAAAGTATACGATCTTCCGGATAAAAGGTTGGAGTAATTATTAAGCGAAACATCGTCACCGTATTTGGTTGTTGCACACGAAGAAAGCAAAAATGCAGAAGCTAAAAAGACAGATTTAGTGGATAGAGAAATTTTCATATCAGATTTTTTGTTGCTCAAATTTAAAAATTTTTTTCAATTGCGCTGCTAATGCGCGTGTTCGGCACTCAAATTTTATGGTTTTCGAGAAACCCGGCAATTTTTCTGTCGTTGGCAAGACGCGGAATTTTATTCTGTCCGCCAAGTTTTCCCTGCGATTTTGCATAGCTTATAAATGCATTTTTTTCCAGACGACTTACCACCAGCGGTTTCAGGATTTTACCTTCAATCAGATCGTCATAATAGCTGTTTCTGCTTCGCAATTCCTGATCCAGCTTTGCCGAAAATGCCGCCAGGTTTTCAGGTTCCCGCTCAAACTCAATCAGCCATTCATGAAAAGGAAGACCCGATTCGGGATTGACCTGTGGCGCCAGATGAAATTCGTTAATCTGTGCCGGAAATTCGTCCAGGGTCGCTTTCAGGGCAGATTCAACCTCGAATGCGATCACGTGTTCACCGAAAGCGGAAGTATAATGTTTGGTTCGCCCCGAAACCAGAATTCTGTACGGATCCTTTGAAATAAAGCGGATGACATCGCCAATGGAATAGGCCCATAATCCCGAAGTGGTCGTCAGAATCAGCGCGTAATCTTTGCCTGTTTCCACTTCACCGAGCGTAAGCCTTTTCATGTCGGGTTTTCCGTATTCTTCTAAAGGAATAAATTCATAGAAAATTCCGTGGTTTGTCAGCAGAAGCAGTCCTTCCTCATCAAACCGGTCCTGAAATCCGAAAAAACCTTCACTCGCCGGAAAAGTCTGGATGATATCAACTTTGCTGCCTAACAGTTCTTCCATTTTTTCACGGTAGGGCTCATAATTGACCCCGCCGGTAATGATTAGCTGTAGTTGCGGGAACAATTGCTTGATTTTTTTCCCTGTTTTTGCTGTAAGTTTTTCAAAATACATGATCAGCCAGGGCGGAATTCCCGAAATTACCGTCATGTTTTGATTATGGGTTTCTTCAACAATTTTATCAACTTTGGTTTCCCAGTCGTCAATGATGTTCGTTTCCCAGCTTGGAAGTCTGTTTTTTTGCAGATATTTTGGAATGTGATGCGCCACAATTCCTGAAAGCCGGCCTGTTTTAATTCCGAAATTTTCTTCGAGTTCCGGACTTCCCTGTAAGAAAATCATTTTCCCGTTTACGAAATCTGCGTTATCTTTTTGGGCGATATAATGGAATAAAGCACTTTGTGCAGCCTGCACCTGATCGTTCATACCGCCTTTGGTCAGTGGAATATACTTGCTGCCGGAAGTGGTGCCGGAAGTTTTCGCGAAATATTCAGGTGTTCCCGGCCAGAGAATATGTGCCTGCCCTTTTTTTACTTTCTCAATATAGGGTTTCAGTCCTTCGTAATCGTTTACCGGAACTCTGGCCTGATAATCAGCTACCGTATTTATTTCTTCGAACCGGTGTTCGCGGCCGAAAAGTGTTTTCTGTGCGCTGTTAACCATAGAAAGAAGCAACTGTTCCTGATCCTGAACCGCGTTCTTTTTGAAATATTCGCTTTCGCGAACGTGTTTTTTAGCCCAGATTTTGGCAACATTTTTCTTGAGAAAATTTAGCATATCACAAATTTAGAAAATCGATGAGCACGGCAATAAAAAAACTGCTCCAATATTTGAAGCAGTTTCATTATTCAGTTTAAAAGCTGATACAATTAATTCCTTACACAGTCCGCTGTCCAAGTTTTACCGTCTTTCATGTACAGAATATCAAGATCCTGATTGTTGATTCTGATAAACGCTGTAGCCGTGTTACCGATATTAACCATCGTGTTACCATCTTTGTTAAATTCAATTCCGTTTAAGTTCGGGATACCGTTGCTGAAGGCAAAGTTATATCTGTTTTCATTTCCGATTTTGGTTACAAAAACGCTTCCGTCGTTGGATGTAATGGTGTTTCCTCCGTTTTCATTATACGAAACAGAACCTTTGTAAGTTCCGGCAAAGAAGTCGTTGTCTACAGGATCGTCGTCTCTTGAACATGAGATTGAAACTGCAAATACAAGCAGGAACACCGACAGGATTTTGAGTAAATTTTTCATTTTTTTTGATTTAAATTAATATGTATTATTGATTAATTCAGAATTTAACGCAGGAATTTTGGTTTTGGCGGATGTGGTCTGTTAGGCTTTTGCGGTCTTGCCTTTCCTTTAGCTCCCGGTCCGATTTTTTTTCCGGAAGGTGTAACGATTTGTGGCTTGCTACCTCTTTCAGATCGAACCTGTGCGTCCTTTTCAGCTTTTTTCTGCTTGAAATGCTTTACCAGCGGTGTTTCCTTTGGTTTTGGCGGATGTTGTTGTGCTCCTGCAAATCCAACGCCGAAGATGAGCAGCACACATGTTATAAGATTTTTCATTGTTCAAATTATTTTATAGTCAACAAAACGAACAACTACTGTGCAAGATTGTGCTGAAATTATTATTGTATAAAAAATGGGCGGTATTTTGTAAATTTGCGTCTTTGCGAATTAAGCGGTTTCGGATACGTCTGAAATCGCTGAGTTTATTTAATTATATCAGCAGTTTATGGTGTTAAAACCCGTGCGGGAAACCCTGCTTCCGTTTCTTTTCAAATCCGGTTTTGGCGGTGAGATTATTCAAAAAATTGACAGTAAGCAGTCGGCTACTGTAAAAGGTGCTGCAGGTTCATCACCGGTTCTTATTGCCGCACAAATCTTTCTTTCCACAGATAAAACGGTTTTATATCTCGCTGAAGACAAGGAGGAAGCGCTGTATGCTACTGCTGAATTTGAAGAACTGGCAGGAAATGATCAGACGCTTTATTTTCCGCCTTCACATCTCGAAGCTTATCAGATTGAAAAAACCCAGAATGCCAATCTGGTTCTGCGTACTGAGGTGCTGAATACACTTGCTGCAGAGAAAAAGCGAAAAATTATTGTGGCACCTTATCTTGCGCTCGCAGAAAAAGTGCTGAAGAAAGAGGATTTTAAAGCCATTTCCCTCGAAATAAAGAAAGGCACTGAAATAAATTATGATATTGCAGAGGAACTTCAGGAGAAGTTCGGATTTGTGCTGACCGATTTCGTTTCCGAGCCCGGTGAATTTTCCGTACGCGGCGGAATTGTCGATGTTTTTTCGTATTCCAACGAAGAGCCGTACAGAATTACGCTGTTCGGTAATGAAGTAGAGAATATCCGCACTTTTGATATTGAAACCCAGCTTTCCAAAGAAAGCGTTGATGGTTTTCAGCTTGTTTCCAATATGAATTTTTCCGTGCAGGGAAGCAAGGTTCCGTTTTTTGATCTGCTGCCCTCAGATACTTTAATAGTCAGCAGAAACGCCTTTTCGGGAGAAAAAATCTTAGGTGGTTTTTATGAGAAGGCGATGCAGAATTATGAAAATCTCTCTGAAGAACTAAGTCACCGCAAACCCGGTGAACTTTTTCTGGATCAGGAGTTTTTTCAGCAGTATGTTGCTAAATATACGCATATCGATTTTGTGTCTGTTTCCTCTTCAGCATTTATCGGTGACGAAGTAATTCAGTTCAATCATATGCCGCAGCCCGCGTTTCACAAAAATTTTGAAATGTTGCTGGAGGATCTCGATCAGAAAAAACAGGAAGGATACCGCATCTGGATTTCCTATTCGTCCGAAAAGCAAATGGAAAGGCTTCATTCCATACTTTCTGAAATTACCACACTTTCCCTAGATGACGGTCTGGGCGAAAATATTCACGCATTCCGATCTGAACTGCATGCAGGATTCGTAGACCGTGACGCCAAAATTGCAGTGTACACCGATCACGAAATTTTTGACCGATACCAGCGCTACAAGCCTAAAAATGCATTCGCAAAATCAGAGCAGCTCACGCTGAAAGATATGATGTCGCTGAAAATCGGCGATTATATCACGCATATCGATCACGGCATCGGGAAGTTTATGGGTCTCGTAAAAGTGAACAACAACGGAAAAGTACAGGAGAATTTCAAACTGGTTTATAAAAATGGAGATTTGCTTTACGTTAGCATTCATGCCCTGCACAAGATTTCCAAATACAACGGGCCTGAAGGAAAGGAAATCGTGCTTTCACGTCTTGGTTCGCCTGCCTGGAAAACCCTGAAGCAGAAAACAAAGGCCAAAGTGAAGCAGATCGCTTTCGACCTCATTAAACTATACGCGCAACGGAAAACTGCAGAAGGTTTTGCATTTTCTCCTGACACATTCCTTCAGAATGAACTCGAAGCTAGTTTTATTTATGAAGACACTACGGATCAGGAGAAGGCAACTGAAGATGTGAAAAAAGACATGGAAGCCGAAACCGTAATGGACAGGCTGATTTGTGGAGATGTGGGTTTCGGCAAGACAGAAGTGGCAATTCGTGCAGCATTTAAAGCGGCAACCGACGGAAAACAGGTAGCAGTACTTGTTCCGACCACTATTCTTGCTTTTCAGCATTACCGCAGTTTCACAGAAAGGCTCAAAGATTTTCCGGTAGATATTTCTTATCTGAACAGATTCCGTTCTGCAAAACAGAAAAGCGATACTAAAGAAGGTCTGAAAAACGGCAAAATTGATATTGTTATCGGTACGCATCAGCTCGTAAGCAAGGATGTTTCATTTAAAGATTTAGGTCTGCTCATTATCGATGAGGAACATAAATTTGGCGTTAACGTAAAAGATAAACTGAAAACTTTAAAGGCTGATGTCGATACCTTAACTCTTACTGCAACACCCATTCCGCGAACCCTGCAGTTTTCGCTGATGGCTGCAAGAGATTTAAGTGTAATTAAAACGCCGCCGCCAAACCGGCAACCGGTAGAAACGCAGGTGGTTTCTTTTGATGAGGAACTTTTGCGCGATGCCATTTCGTACGAACTTCAGCGCGACGGCCAGGTTTATTTCATCAACAACCGTATTGAAAACCTCAAAGATATTGCAGGCCTGATTCAACGACTCGTTCCTGATGCACGTGTGATAACCGGTCACGGACAAATGGAAGGAAAGCAGCTTGAAGAAAATGTGCTCAGCTTTATGGAGGGCAAATATGATGTACTGGTTTCCACAACAATCGTAGAAAGTGGGGTAGATGTTCCGAATGCCAACACCATATTCATCAATGATGCGCAAAAATTCGGAATGGCGGATCTGCATCAGATGCGGGGAAGAGTCGGCAGAAGTAACAGAAAAGCATTTTGTTATCTGATTACTCCGGGATACGATCTCATGACTTCCGATGCGCGGAAAAGGCTGGAAGCCATCGAACAGTTTTCAGATCTGGGAAGCGGATTTCAGATTGCGATGAAGGATCTTGAAATTCGCGGCGCTGGTGATCTTCTTGGTGCAGAGCAAAGCGGATTTATTAACGAAATGGGATTTGAAGCGTATCAGAAAATTATGCAGGAAGCACTGGAGGAACTGCAGCATGATGAAAATTTTGAAAACCTGTTTGAAAATGAGGAAGAGAGGAAAAAACTCATCAAGGTTAACCGTGACGTCAATATCGATACCGATTTAGAACTGATGCTTCCGGACAACTATGTGCAAAGTACAGAAGAACGGCTGCAGCTTTATCAGAAACTTGCAGAAATTACCGACGCGCAGCAGCTTAAACATTTTGAAGCAGAATTGACTGACCGTTTCGGCGAATTGCCGGAGGAAGCTCAGAATCTTCTGAAATCAGTGGAGCTAAAATGGCTGGCTGCAGAAATCGGATTCGAGAAGATTATCGTGAAAAACGGAATTTTCCTCGGATATTTTCCAGGAAATCCACAGGACAGATTTTACCAGAGTGAAAAATTCAGAAATATTCTTACATTTCTAACACAAAATCCTGCCGAAGGTTCATTGAAGGAGAAAGTGGGTAAAGACGGGAATCAGCTGATGATGCGTAAAGAGCAGGTTCGCAATGTAGATGAGGTTAATACCGTATTAATAAGGATTCTCGGAAAGTAATTTCCGAATTATGTTATTTTGAGAGCCTCAAATCTCAATTTTTGATAAAAAACTTTATATTTGTAAGAATTTAATAGAAAAATTGAAAATGAAAAAACTTTTATATCTTTTTGTTTGCGCGTTCATGGCATTTGCGGTCCAGTCCTGCAAAAGAGTAGGCGATGATGACGGAAATCTGCTGAATGATATGGATGCAAACCAGCCGGGACTTCACGGGCCAAGATTTCTGTATCGTGAAGTGATGGGCGGAATTGTAATGAACGAGTACAAGTACGACCTGTTGAAAGTGGTTGAGGTGAAAAACCAGAATGAAACCACTACCATCAGTTATTCCGGAGACCGTATTTATAAGATTGATTATGACGGAAAAAATGGTGATGACAGAACGGTTTATACCCGTTTCTTTAACTATGCGCCGAATACGGATGTGGTAACTTCCATTACGGAAAACGAATCTTTTTATCCGGATACACATCTTCCGACACCACCACCTGTTCAGAAACGTAAAGCGCTTTACACCTTAACCTATCAGGGTGAAAAGAAACTCCAGAAAATTGAGATGAAACAGGGACCTGATGTAATCGGTGCTCCTTTCGACTATACCAATTATTCTACCGCTGAATATACGTATGACGCAGATGAGAAGAATATCACAAGAGTTGATATGAAATACGGAGGCATTGTAGCTGGAGTGTTTGATCCGCCTGCAAACCTGATGACGTATATCTATATGGATTACGATGACAAGAAAACGCCGTATTCATTGTTACCGTTTGAATATCTCGTTTCTGTAACACTGGACAATCCTTATAGAAACTATTACCTTTCGGAAAATAATCCGAAAAGAACATCCAGTAATGATTACGTAAATCCGATACAATATGCGGGAACGCTTTATACGTACGATCCTCAGGATTATCCGCTTACCGGTTTTGGATACGACTTCGATTACCGACCATTCTAATAAATCAGAACAAAGGAGAAATGTGAAAATATTTCTCCTTTTTAATCTTATAAAACCTATGAATCTAACAAATAAAATAATAGCATTAGCGTCGTCTGTTCTGTTTATTTCGTGTGGGGATCCTTCGGGAGGCCTGGTGAATCTGCTGCCGGTAAATCCACCGACCGCAGTAACGAAAATACTTAGTAAAGTAACGACAACCGTTCCCGCAACAGCACAGGTAAATACGGAAGTGTATAATTATACCTCAAGTAAACTGACTTCGGTTTTTGACAGCGATAATTCTGTGAATTATGCGCTGGATTATACCAATGCGCAAATTTCCAAAATAACAATCACAAGAATGACGATGCCGTCGATGCTTAGCAATCTGACGTATACCGGTTCGCAGCTGACAGGCATTAGCGGTGTCATTTACCCTGATGTCACTTTTGAGAGTACGCTGACTTATACAGCGGGAAAACTTACGCTCATTGATACTGATTACTACATGATGGGAGTACCCGGAATTGAACGCACAAAAAGAATGACGCTGGAATATTCAGGAGAGAATGTGAATAGAGCGATTGTACAGGATGAGTATTTTAATATACCCAGCACAACCACGAAAAATATTTTGTTTACAAACTTTGATTTGAACCCAAATCCTTACAGAACAATTCCTACCGACTTTACAATAGTTAAAGCAGTATATTCGGAGCAGGATGATATCATTGCAGGATTGTCCGTTAATAACTACCAGAACATAGAAGTTCAGGCGGGCGGTTCTTCCGCCGCACATGATGTAACACTCACGTATGGCGCGCATACATATCCTACAGATGCTGTTACTCCTGTAAACGTGAAGGCTTTCGAGTATATCCCGTAATATACATTCTTATTAAAGAGGATCCGTTTCGCACAGTGAGACGGATTTTTGTTTTTAATGAATTATTTTTGCAACTGCTATAAATTAGAAAGTGAAATATCTGATCGTTGGTCTCGGTAATAAAGGGGAAGAATACGCGGAAACGCGTCATAATATTGGCTTTAAGGTTGCCGACAAAATTGCAGAAACAATTGAAGCTCCGTTCAAATCGGCCAATTTCGGATGGATTGCCGAGGGAAAATATAAAGGCAGAAAAGTTTTTGTGCTGAAACCGGATACATACATGAATCTGTCCGGAAAAGCAGTGAAATTCTGGCTCGCGAAAGAAAGTATACCACTTGAAAATCTGATGGTTATAACAGATGATCTCTCGCTTCCTTTTGGAACACTACGCATGAAAATGAAAGGTTCGGATGCCGGTCATAACGGCCTGAAAAGTATGCAGGATGAACTGCAGTCGCAGAATTATCCGCGACTGAGATTTGGTATTTCAGCAGATTTTTCTGAAGGAAAACAGGTGAATTATGTTCTCGGAAAATGGTCAGAGGAAGAGGCTGCTAAACTTCCGGAACGCATCGAAACATTTTCAAAAGCCGTACTCATGTTTGTTTTTGGAGGCATTCAGAACGCAATGACTGCTTTTAACGGTAAGTAAGATTTTACACGGTAAGCTGCGCAAGATTTTCCATCAGCACATCGACCTGTTCTTCCAGCTGTTCAAGCGTTTCATTGTTGTAGATAATGAAGTCCGCTTTTTTTATTTTGTCTTTTTCCGGTAACTGCTGCTCCATCACATTCGAAACTTCCCGGTAGGTTTTTCCGTCCCGTTCCATCACTCTTTTTATGCGGATGTTGTCTTCTGCTGTTACCAGGATACTTTTATAGCAGTCTTCATCAAGACCAAGTTCGAAAAGCAACGCCGTCTCTTTAAAAATATACGGAAGATGCTGCTGTTGTACCCAGTTTTCGAAATCTGTACGAACCGCAGGATGAATAATACCGTTTAACTGCTGCAGGAGTTCTGTATTTTCAAATACTTTCTCAGCAACCGCTTTCCGGTCGTAATTTCCGGCAGCATCATATGATTCTGCGCCGAGCAGTGAAATGATTTGTGATTTCAGCGATTCAGATTCGTTTACGATCTCTTTCGCTCTGATGTCAGAATAATAAACAGGAAAACCTTTCTGTTCAATTTGTCTGGCTACCGTGGTTTTTCCGGAACCGATTCCGCCGGTTAAGCCAATTATTTTGGGCTCGGGATCCAAGCTTTCCGATCGCCCTTCGTTCGTTTCCATTTGATTTAGAAATTAAAGGAATAAATTTATAAAAATTCTTGATACAAATATCCGGCCTTATTTTGAATCAATAGCCAAATACATCATTGAATTTAAGGTGTTCATCAATTCGAACGCCTTTTTCAGTCATTTTCAGCGAAATCAGTTCGTGCTGTGCGTCATGCTCCAAAAATAGCAGATATTCGTTATCCACGCACTGTTTCAAAAACTTATCTTTTTCTTCAAGCGTCAGCAATGGCCGCGTGTCGTATCCCATCACATAAACGAGTGGCACGTGTCCTGCAGTAGGAATAAGATCTGCTGCGAAAACGATGGTTTTTTCCTGATACTGTACAACCGGAAGCATCATTTTTTCCGTGTGGCCGTCTACAAAAATTACATCCATTTTCAAATCCGGTGCGAAGCCATAATTTCCGGTTGTCGGAAGCGGCAGAAACTGCAGTTGACCGCTTTCCTGAATCGGTAAAATATTTTCCTTCAAAAAACTGGCTTTCTCGCGGGGATTGGGTTCTGTTGCCCATTGCCAGTGGTTTTCATTGGTCCAGAACTGTGCATTTTTAAATGCAGGTCTGTATCCGGATTTGTCGTCATTCCATTCAATCGCGCCTCCGCAATGATCAAAATGAAGATGTGTGAGGAATACATCGGTAATATCTTCCTTTACAAAACCGTACTTCGACAGATTTTTTTCCAGCGTGTCATCACCGTACAGCGAATAATGTCCGAAAAATTTGTCATCCTGTTTGTTTCCGAGTCCGCAATCAACCAGGATCAGTTTTTTGCCGTCTTCAATCAGCAGCGACCGCATTCCCATTTCAATCAGGTTCCTTTCATCTGCAGGATTGGTTCGTTGCCAGATGCTTTTCGGAACCACGCCAAACATTGCGCCACCATCCAGTTTAAAATTTCCACACTGTATCGGATATAATTTCATATAGTTTCTTTAATGATTTTGTTCTTAGCTTAAAGATAGTAATTCCTGTGAAATGAATGGCAGGTGATCGTGTCTGATTTCTCTGAAACAGGCTTCATTTTTTCAGAACAGTTCGCCGGGATTTTTCGGACGTGCAATTTTCAGATGCTGATACGCTTTCTCGGTGACCTCTCTTCCGCGCGGTGTGCGGATTATGAAACCTTCCTGAATCAGAAACGGCTCATAAACTTCTTCCAGTGTTTCAGGGTTTTCGCCGATAGACGTTGCCAGTGCCGAAATTCCTACCGGTTTTCCGCGGAAATTCTCAATCATAACTCTCATGATGCGGTTGTCCATTTCATCAAGTCCAAATTCATCAACATTCAGAGAATTGAGCGCAAATTTTGTAATTCCGATTTCAATTGTTCCGTCGCCTTTTATTTCAGCAAAATCGCGGACTCTTCTCAGCAGCGCATTTGCAATTCTCGGTGTCCCACGACTTCTGCGTGCGATTTCCAGTGCAGCATCTTCGTAGATTTTTACTCCCAAAACGCGTGCGCTCCGCTGAATGATTACCGACAGCAGATCCACCGAATAATATTCCAGTCTGCTTTGGATTCCGAATCTTGCGAGCATCGGCTTTGTAAGCATGCCGCTTCTTGTCGTTGCGCCGACCAAAGTAAACGGATTCAGGCTTATTTGTACGCTGCGTGCATTCGGCCCTGTTTCCAGCATGATGTCAATTTTGTAATCTTCCATCGCAGAATACAGATATTCTTCTACAACAGGCGAAAGACGGTGAATTTCATCGATAAAAAGAACATCATTTTCTTCGAGATTGGTTAGAAGTCCGGCCAAACTTCCGGGTTTATCCAGTACCGGTCCTGAAGTAATTTTACAGTTCACACCAAGTTCGTTGGCGATAATGTGTGCGAGTGTTGTTTTTCCCAATCCCGGGGGTCCGTGCAAAAGGACGTGATCCAGTGCAGCATTTCGGTTTTTGGCAGCCGCGACAAAAATTTCCAGATTGTCCAGCGTTTTTCGCTGTCCTGCAAAATCGTCAAATGATTGCGGACGTATCTGATCTTCCTGTAACAGTTCGTCGCTGGAGAAATTTTCTTTGTCAGGATGTAGAAAATCGGGCATAATGGATTATGTCTGGTAAAATTAAGGCATTTTCCGGTAAAATCGCGTGCGGTAATGAACCGGAATGCTAAAACATGGCTAAATTTGTGTCAGGTAACTTTGCATTTTTCTCCAAATTGAGAATGCCAAAAAAAATATCTGGCCTATGCTTATTGCCGGCCCTCAAAAAATAATTAGATAAAATATGAAACTCACAGGACCTTTTAACCAGATCGTAACCATGAACGGACTTGCTTTGCGCGGTGCGCTTCAGGATGAACAGCTGGAAGTTATTGAAAATGGCGGAATTCTGATAAATGATGAAAATGTGATCGAACAGGTTGGAATTTACGAGGAACTCCGCTCAGAATATAACGGTAAAATTGCAGAATTTTACGATCCGGGTCTGGTGAACAGTGCGGTTTTACCGGCCTACATCGATTCTCACACGCATATCTGTTTCGGAGGTAACCGCGCCAACGATTTTGCCATGCGCAATGCCGGAAAAACTTACCTGGAAATTGCTGAAGCGGGAGGCGGAATCTGGAGTTCCGTTCAGCATACAAGAAATTCCTCTGAAGAAGAACTTTTAAACACGCTCGTTTCCAGAATTCAGCAGCTTGTTTCACTGGGGATCACCACCATCGAAATCAAGAGCGGATACGGACTGGATACTGAGAATGAGCTGAAAATGCTGCGCGTAATCAAAAAAGCACAGAATAAAACGAAGGCGACACTGGTTCCTACCTGTCTTGCAGCACACCTTAAACCGCGGGATTTTGAGGGCGGTTCTGAAAAATATCTTAATTACATTGTTTCCGAAATTCTGCCGGCTGTAAAAGAAGAACAATTGGCGAAACGCGTTGATATTTTTATCGAAAAATCTGCTTTTCTGCCTGAAGAAAGCAAAGAATTTCTTCTTGAAGCTACGAAAATGGGCTTTGAGATTACCGTCCATGCAGATCAGTTTACGCCGGGCAGTTCGAGAATTGCCGTTGATGTGCAGGCGCTCTCCGCCGATCATCTGGAAGCGACTTCCGATGAAGATATACAATATCTTGCAAATTCTGAGACGGTTGCAACAGCACTTCCCGGTGCAAGTCTGGGTTTAGGCGAACCGTTTACGCCGGCCAGAAAACTGCTGGACGCAGGTGCAGTTCTGGCAATAGCTTCCGACTGGAATCCTGGTTCAGCACCGATGGGAGATCTAGTAACACAGGCTTCCATTCTCGCTACATTCGAAAAACTTTCCACCGCAGAAGTTTTAGCAGGGATTACTTACCGTGCAGCGAAAGCGCTGAGCCTTTCCGACCGCGGAATTCTGGCAAAAGGAATGAAAGCAGATTTCGTAGTCTATGAAACGGATAATTTCAATAATATCCTGTACCATCAGGGAAAACTGCAGCCTAAGAAAGTTTTTATTGACGGTGACGAAATTCTTTAATTATGAACGAGCAAAATATTTGGAAAGGCAGGTTTGATGGTGAAGAACCGTTATATCACCGCATATTCCAGCGTGTACGAACGGATTCAGCATTAACTGATATTAAAACTAAAGATTTAGTTTTACATGGTTTTGCTGTAGATGAAGGTGTCAGAAGAAATAAAGGAAGGCAGGGTGCACGTAATGCGACAGATGTTATCAGGAAGAACATGGCCAATTTTCCGGTGATTCATCCGGAATTTATGCTGCATGACCAGGGTGATATTTTCTGTGCAGACGGAAATCTGGAACAGGCACAGGAAACGCTCGCAAATAAAGTCGCTGAGGTTTTGCGGCTGGGTGGAAAATCACTCGTAATCGGAGGCGGGCATGAAGTCACATTCGGTCATTATTCGGGAATACGAAAGGCTTTCCCGGATCATAAAATCGGAATCATTAATATCGATGCGCATTTTGATAACCGAATTCCGGAAGAACACGTTGGCGCGAGTTCAGGCACCGGATTCTGGCAGATTGCGCAGGAAGGTGCAATTCATTCGCTACATATCGGGATACAGCGCAATTCCAATACCCTCAAACTATTCGATATCGCCCATTCTTATGGGATGAAATACATTCTGGCTGATGAACTTTTCTTTGAGAATCTGCCTTCCGTGTACGAAAAAATTGATTTGCTGACAGAATCAGTAGATGTACTGTATCTCACGATTTGTATGGATGTTTTCAATGTATCGATAGCGCCGGGCGTTTCTGCTACTGCGTACAATGGCATTTTTGCAGATGCGGCCTTTATGCATTTTTACAGACATATCCTCAGGAATGAAAAGCTCGTAGCCCTTGATGTTGCAGAAGTGAATCCCGAATTTGATGAAGCAGATAAAACTGCAAGACTTGCAGCAAGCCTGATCAACGAATGGTTTATGATTTGATAATGTCAGAATCTTACAATTGATTACATGAAAGAAACAGTAAGCCGAAAAATCAGAAAATCGCAGAAGGCATTTCAGGAATGGAAGCACGTTCCGTTTAGCGAACGGCAGAAACTGGTGAGAAAACTGGCCGGAATTTTAAAGCAGGAAAAAAACTCATTTGGTGCCATTATCACGCGGGAAATGAATAAACCGATTTCACAGTCTGTTGCGGAAATTGAAAAGTGCGAAGGAATGTGCCGATATTACGCAAATCTTCCGAATGTGCTGAAAAAGCAGAAAGTGGAGACCGAAAATAATATTTCCGAGATTCATCATGAACCAATGGGTGTAATACTGGGCATTATGCCGTGGAATTTTCCGTTCTGGCAGGTTTTGAGATTTGCCGTTCCTGCGATACTCGTGGGAAATACCGTCGTATTGAAACATGCCTCGATCTGCCTTGAAAGTGGAGACGCCATTCAGGAAATTTTTGAAGATGCAGGTTTTCCGAAGGGTGTTTTTACCCATATCAAAATGAATCATGATGAGGTGGAAGAACTCATAGCTGATCCTGTAATAAAAGCAGTTTCTTTGACGGGAAGTGAATCTGCGGGCAGGAAAATCGCTTCAGTTGCAGGGCAGAATCTTAAGAAATCCGTTCTGGAACTTGGCGGTAGCGATGCGTTTATCGTGCTGGAAGATGCTGATCTCGATGCAGCGGCGAAAGATGCGGCACA
The DNA here is from genome assembly GCA_023460855.1 of Bacteroidota bacterium. Lineage (GTDB taxonomy): Bacteria > Bacteroidota > Bacteroidia > Flavobacteriales > Weeksellaceae > JAEWOS01. The sequence goes on from JAEWOS010000010.1 coordinate 75,027, forward strand.
GGCCAGATTACAGAATAACGGGCAGACCTGTGTTGCCGGAAAAAGGTTTATAATTCACCAGAAAATCTATCGGGATTTCATGCAGCGTTTCGAAGAAGCTTACCGGGAATTTGAACCGGGAGATCCGACAGATCCTTCCACCGATTTGGGTTTAATGGCAAGAGAAGACCTTGCAGACGATCTTCAGAAGCAATACAACAAAGCATTGAAAAATGGTGCGGAAGTAATTATTCCGCTTGAAGCAGCAGGAAACATGGCTTTCAGTCCTGGACTGATTAAAATGAATAACGGCAATCCCGTTTTGCAGGAAGAACTTTTTGGTCCTCTTGGAATGGTGATTAAGGTGAAGGATGATCAGGCAGCCCTGAAAGCGGCAAATGAAACCATGTTTGGTCTTGCGAATGCGGTTTACACCAAAGATAAAAAGAAGGCTATGTATTTCGCTGAAAACCTCGAAAGCGGAAGCGTGGCAATCAATGAAATTTTTCGTTCCGACTGGAGAATGCCGTTTGGCGGTCGCAAAAACTCCGGTTACGGCGTCGAACTTTCGGAATATGCGTTGCACGAATTTACAGTAAGGAAAAGTATAAAAGGAAGGATTTAGGAATAATGAGGATTCATTAATCACTTTTGCAGAAGAGTGCGAAGGAAATTAATTCTTCTTTAGAGAAGCAATGTTCTTTATCCAGATAAATCACTGTTCAGTGTTGTACCGTGCAGCAGGAAATGGTCGTTATGCAGAATAATTCAGGCAATTGGTTTTCTTCAAGTTGTGAGGTTGGATGCAGGTAACTATGAATTTAATAAGAGATAAAAAAGACAATTTTTTATTATATACAGGTGCTGGAATTTTAACCTGCACCTTATTCTTATACCTGCTGATTAATTATTTATCTCCTGATCTGATCCCCGTTTCGGATAAATTTGGTGATTTTGACAATATAGTGCTCATCTTGTTATTTACCCTAATAATTGCACCTGTAACAGAGGAGATTATTTTTAGGGGTATTTTTTTAAAAAAGAAAATATTTAAGTATTTGTTTTACTTTGGAAGTATCTTATTTATCACGATTACCAGCAACTATTATCTAATATTTTTTCTTATAGCAATTTTCTATTTTGATTTTTACCGAAAGAATAACTTTACGAATGTTTTATATTTATTGAATTCAGCATTATTTGCTTTAGTACACTACAAATTATCAGAATTTTCGAATATTTTTGCCGTCCTTCCTGTGTTTTTTCAATTCAGTGTAGGCTTGATTTTAATTTGGATAACAATTAATTATGGACTTGTAAAATCCATGGTTGCTCATTTTTTATTTAATTTTATAATAATTTTTCCATTATTCTTAGTGCTGCAGTTTCCTGATACAGAGCAAAAGAAACTCAAAACAAATGATGTGATACTTGAATGGAATAAAGTAGAGATTATAGGCTGGTACAAAATTGATTACTCAGAACGTAGAATTTCAGCTGAAAGGATTAGTTTGAACAGTTTCCTAGATTTATATCCTGATATTAAGAAGAAAGTGAGTGTAAATGATAGTCTTCGTTACTTTAAATATAATATTGAAGTAAAAAGTGTGAGGAATTCCAAAATTAGTGAACAAGATTTGTTGAATGCTTTACTTAAAACTAAGCTTGTTGAAAGTAAAGTAAATAATTAACAATTTCTATTATACAGTCGTCAGCCTCAGCGTATTCGTCTAGCCGCTCCATTCAGTTGTGGCAGGGACACGCCCAAAAATTATCAGTGATTGTACTTAGCTTCCAGTTGCTCGTCTGCAAGGATGTTGGTAAGCCTTAAAGTATTGGTCATTCCACTCCATTCTGCCGGTGTCGCGTTCAGGTTGATTACAAAATCGCCCGCTTCAAGATATCCCAGTTCCTTGGCAATTTTGTTTACCTCGATAATGGTTTCATCGGTGGAAGTGTTGCCCGTGTAATAATAGGCGTGCACGCCCCAAAGAAGATTCAGCATTGTGGTAACGCGCCTGTTGGAACTGAAAACGATGATTTGTGAATGCGGTCTGTGCGCAGAAATCTGAAATGCGGTATAGCCGGAATGTGTAAGCGTAATGATGGCTTCAACCAACGTGCTTTTTGCGATACGTACCGCAGCAAGACAGATACGGTTGGTGATGAAACGCTCATCGATGCAGTTGAATTCCTTTTCAATCGGCGAATTTTTCTGAATATAAATGTTGGTCGTTTCTATATTCTTTACAATTTTTGCCATGTTCTTCACCACTTCAACCGGATAACGGCCGACCGAAGTTTCACCTGACAGCATTACCGCATCAGCGCCGTCTAAAACGCTGTTAGCCACGTCATTAACCTCTGCGCGCGTTGGTGTAAGACTCTGAATCATGGTTTCCATCATCTGCGTGGCGATAACCACGGGCTTTGCGTAATTTCTGGCTTTTTCCACCAGGATTTTCTGAATGGCAGGAACTTCTTCCATCGGAACTTCTACACCCAGATCACCTCGCGCAACCATGATCCCGTCGCATTCTGCGAGAATTTCGTCGATATTTTTCACACCTTCCGGCTTTTCAATTTTCGCCATAATTGGGATGTTGAATTTTATCGGATGGTTTTCGATGAGTTTCTTGAGGTCGCGGATATCCTGCGCATGGCGGACGAATGACAGTGCAATCCAGTCCAGTTCAAGATCGAGAATAAAATTGGCGTCGCGGATATCTTTTTCGGTAAGTGCAGGCAGCGAAACATTGGTATTCGGAAGGTTTACGCCCTTCTTAGAGCTTAGCGGACCACCCTGAATCGTCATGGCTTTCACGGTGTCTGTTTCGTTGGTTTCCAGCACCTGAAGAACCAGCTTTCCATCGTCGATGAGGATTTTTTCACCTTCTTTAACGTCTTTGGCAAATTCCTGGTAAGTCATGTACACTTTGCTGGAGTCGCCTTCAATTTTTTCGTTGGTAAAAGTAAGAACATCACCCGGATTCAGATAAGATCCTTCCTGTACAGTTCCTACACGAAGTTTCGGGCCCTGCAAATCGCCCAGAATTCCAACGGAGGTGCTTAATTCCGCATTGATTTCGCGTATGGTTCTTACAGTTTCCTTGACGTTTTCGTATTCGGCGTGTGAGAAATTAATTCTGAAAATATCTACGCCGGCTTTTATGAGATCAGTCATCACTTCCTTTGAACTGGAGGCCGGACCAAGGGTTGCGATGATCTTAGTTTTCTTTAGAAATTTATTCATAATACTGAATTATGTGGTAAAGCTCCTCATGTGGCAGCAATTCATAATGCTGCAGCTGAAAGGTGAGATTTTCCGGCAGCAAAATTACGGAAAAATCAGGAGAAAGTTCTGCGCTGAATAATATGAAATCAGAATCAGAAAAATGCGGAATCAGCGTTTTTACCGGGTTTTCATCTACAAAAAGTTCTGTGATTTCCCGGTGCTGAATGCTTTCCGAAGATTTGTTGGAAATACAGTGGTAGCAGACCTTTTCTGTTTTGCTGTACCCTCTGTAAACCGGAAAATGATATGTGAAATACTCGCCCTGAAGCACAAGGTCATCTTTTCTTTCGAAACAAAACGAATTGAGCCGGTTGAGATTAAAGAAGAATTCGTAATCCGGAAGGTTTGCTGCAAGCCTCAGTAAACCGACCGTTATTGTGTCGGAATCAAAGTCATCAAGCTGTATTCTTTGGACTTCCAATGATGTTTTCTTTTTTGTTCAATACGTAAAATGCGCGCTGAGCTGCTTTTTCTTCTGCTTTCTTCTTGCTGCTTTCGGAAGCGTTTGCAATTTTTTCCCCCGCAAGCCAAACCGTAGAACGGAAACAAAGCTGTTTGTTCGGTAAAATTTCCTCGCAGGTTTCATAGCGGATTTCCACTTTGTTTTTCTGGCTCCACTCGAGAATCAGCCCTTTGTAGCTGACGATTTTGTTTTCGAGCTTGATGATTTCTGAAGGTGTCAGAAGCCTTTGAAGAACGATGTTTTCGCATGCGCTGTACCCCAGATCGAGATATACCGCTCCAATAAGCGATTCAAAGAGATTTCCGGCTAAATTTTCGCTCAGTGTGGTATTGGATGAGCTGTTCTGAACGTATTTTGTAATCTTAAGATCTTCACCGACTTTATTCAGATTTTTCCGGTTGACGATTTTGGATTTCATCTGTGTGAGAAATCCTTCGTTTGCTTCCGGATATGCGGTGTAAAGATGGCAGGAAATGATGGAGCCCAATATGGAATCTCCTAAAAATTCCAGCCGCTCATAATTGTTTGCAGAAGGCTTTTTAGCAGATGATTTCAAAGAAAAGGCTTCGCGGTATAGACTAACGTCACGGATATTAACTCCGATTATTTTACTGATTTCAGAACTGAGGTAGTAGTCTTTTTCCGATAGGCTTTTTTTTCTTTTTTTTAGGAATTTAGAAAAGTAATTCCGTAGCTCCATAGATGGTTTTACAATTTCTTGAAAAGTACACACGCGTTATGACCGCCAAACCCGAAGGTGTTGCTCATAGCGACGTTTACTTCTTTTTTCGCAGCTTCATTGAACGTGAAATTCAGGCGGCTGTCCAGTTTTTCATCATCCGTAAAATGGTTGATCGTTGGCGGTACAATGCCGTGAGTAATCGTTCCGATTGCTGCAATAGCTTCAATGACGCCGGCTGCACCAAGAAGATGTCCGGTCATCGATTTTGTTGAATTGAGCTGGATGTCGTATGCATGTTCGCCCAGTAATTTTGAAATCGCGCTGGATTCTGCAATATCTCCAAGTGGAGTGGAAGTACCGTGCATGTTGATGTGGTCTACATCCATCGGCGTTAATCCTGCATCTTCCAGGCAGTTTTTCATCACGAGATAAGCTCCAAGTCCTTCCGGATGAGGTGCTGTCATGTGATGCGCATCGGCACTCATTCCTCCGCCTTTTAACTCAGCGTAGATGGTTGCTCCGCGTTTTTTAGCGTGTTCATATTCTTCCAGTACGATACAGCCTGCTCCTTCGCCGAGAACAAAACCGTCGCGGTCTTTATCGAATGGTCTCGATGCAGTTGTAGGATCGTCGTTACGTGTGGAAAGGGCCATCAGCGCGTTGAAACCTCCGACGCCGCTTATGGTTACCGCTGCTTCAGATCCGCCGCAAACAATTACATCTGCTTTGCCAAGCTGGATCAGCATTTTGGAATCAATCAGTGCATTTGCTGAGGATGCGCACGCAGAAACGGTGGTGTAATTTGGTCCGTGAAAGCCGTATTCAATAGAAATATGTCCCGGTGTAATGTCCGCAATCATTTTTGGAATGAAAAACGGATTGAATCTTGGAATTTTATTGGAAGCTGCATAACCTAAAACTTCGATTTCGAAAGTTTCCAGTCCGCCGATTCCGGATCCCCAGATTACACCTACGCGGTTTTTGTCCACCTGATCTTCAATAATTCTTGAATGTGCAACCGCTTCACGTGCAGCAACCATTCCGAACTGTGTGTTCCGGTCCATTTTTTTAGCCTCTTTCTTGTCGAAATAGGTTAACGGATCGAAATCTTTGATTTCGCAGGCGAACTTTGTCTTGAAATTCGTGGCATCAAAAAGAGTTATAGGAGCTGCACCGCTCACACCTTTTACAAGGTTTTCCCAGTACTCATCTGCATTTTTTCCTATGGGAGTCAATGCGCCAAAGCCGGTAACTACAACTCTTTTTAATTCCATGATTTGAATTTTCTCTATTTAGAAAAATTATTTGTTTACTACTTCTTCGATGTAAGCGATAGCGTGACCTACAGTAGTAATTTTTTCTGCCTGATCGTCAGGAATCTGAATGTTGAATTCTTTTTCGAATTCCATGATCAACTCAACAGTATCCAAAGAGTCTGCTCCAAGATCGTTAGTGAAGCTAGCTTCTGGTGTTACTTCTGTTTCTTCCACGTCAAGCTTATCAGCGATGATAGCTTTAACTCTAGATGCAATGTCTGACATAGTAATTTGATTTATTATTGTTGTTAATGCTGCAAATATATTAAATTCTTTAACATTTGAATTTAAAATTTTTATTTCCGGGGATTAAAAACTGCGGTTCTGTTCAGTAAATTTTTTGCTCACGTTTACAACTTGCTGAATTATAGCATAACGCACATGAATCAATTTAGAAAATGCCGTATTTGATAACTGCCGGTTTAATGATGATGATAAAATGATGTTGTTGGAAAATAACTCGTATAGACAAATATAGTAATTAGTGTAGAGTTAACTGTGAAAGTTAGAACTACACCCGCTTGTCATATTCGAAAAATAAGTTATTAAAAGTACAGAGGTTTTTTTGAAATTTATTAAATGTGTAGGAAAGTTTAAATTGAAAATAAAAAACCCACTGAAAAACAGCGGGTTATCAAAATTTATTGTGGAGTTGGAGGGATTCGAACCCTCGTCCAAACAAGCAATACGCAAGCTTTCTACATGCTTATTCCGCTATTGGTTTTCGATGTAAAGCAGACAGCAGACAGCCAACTTTACACTTATCTCCTGAGGTTTTCGTCTTTCAGCCGGAGCTTCTGTAAGCTTATTTCTGCTTTTCTATGCCTCCAGATCCAAAGTCGCAGAAAAAAACATTGGTGAGACATCTTGTTTCCTTACTATACTTCGGGAAAAACGCTAATCGTACTAAACTTCGGATTAAGCAGCAAGAGCAAACTCTTCGTTGCCAGTTAAAATTTACAGCAAGGGATTTAAGAGATCGCGCTGTGGTTCTCTGCATGCTTACTTACCCATTGGTCTTGCTGTCGAAACCAGTCAACCCCAAATTGTAAGTGCGCAAATTTAATGAAAAAATCGTTCCAAAATTCTAATCGCGGTTTTTCACCATAATCCAGCCGGTTCGGAGTATTGGTTGATTCGATAGCGGATCAGTCCAGCTGATTTTGTACCAGTATGTTCCGGTAGGAACTTTAAACTGCTGATAATATCCTTTCCAGATAGCATTCTTGGAATCAAGCCTGAAAACTTCTTTACCGTATCGGTCGTAAATACCGCCTCCAAAATTCTTGTAGTTGCTTACACCGGTAAAGTCAACGTAATCATTGTATCCGTCATCATTCGGCGTAATTACATTTTTAACCGTGAATGTGAAATACTCGATCGAACCGTAGCAGTTCACACCCGGAACACGCACCCAGATTGTATATGTAGCATTTGGAATGATATTAAAAAATGTCGGACTGCTTTGCCATGTTATACCGCTGTCCAGTGAATATTCAAGTGGCTGACTCGGTGGCTGATCGGTAATAATCGTTATCGAATTGTTTTCGTATTTCACCTCTGTAACTACCGGAACCGGAGTATAAGTTGCTACAGACGTAAATGTTTTCGTACAGATGCCGTTGTCGATGGTTACGGTATATGTTCCTGCGGTATTTACAGTAATGGTCTGCGTTGTAGCGCCCGTGCTCCAGAGATACGTGTAGTTCGGACCTGAACCTGCATCAAGAACCGCTGAATCACCTTCACAGAACTGAACATCCGTAAGCGTAGAAACAATTGCCGGAACTACATTAATAGTAATCGTGGCCGTATTTCCCGGACATCCGTTTGCACCAACACCGGTTACTTCATACGTTGTGGTGGTCATCGGTGTTACCGTCTGTGTGTTGCCGGTTCCAGGCAGGCCGTTCCACATGTAGGTTGCGGCTCCGTTTGCAACAAGTATTGCCGGTGATCCTGCGCAAATCGTCGTTGTTCCGGAGGTAAGTGTAATGGTTGGAGGTGTAACATCTTTAACAATCAATACTGAAGCCTGCGCACTGCACTGCAATCCTCCCGGATTTGTAATCGTTAAGGTATAGGTTCCTCCCTGATCAACGACCGGAGTCAGCGTATTGGCACCTGACACTATATTTCCGCCGCCTCCGACTGTCCACTGGAATGTTGCGCCGGGCTGATAAGTTGATCCGGATGCGTCAATGGTCTGTGTCGGATTTGTACAGTTTATTTGTCCCGGTGGCGACATTACTACGAGAGGTGACGGTTCAGTAGTTACAGTTACTGACTCTGTGAACTGACATCCGCCCGGTGCTGTAACTGTTACCGTATATGTTCCTGCCGTATTTACCGTAATCTGATTAGTCGTAGAACCATTAGACCAGGAATAGGTCAAACCGGTTCCGGTTGCTGTAGCAGTAAGCGTTGTGAAGCCTCCCGAACAGAAAACGGTCTGACCGGTTATCTGTACATTCGGATCGGGATCGTGTGTTATTGTAACAGAAACAGGCGCACTGACGCAATTTCCGTTGGCAACAGTAAGGGTATAAGTTCCGGCGGTCGAAACGGTAATGCTTTGGGTAGTTGCTCCTGTAGACCAGGTGTTTCCGGTTGGATAATTTGAAGTCAGCGTAACGGTCGCATTGCCGCAGAGCGCCGGTGCAGACTGCGTAATAACCGGTGCCGGAATAGGCACAACTGTTAACTGCAGTTCAACAACCCGGAAACAGTTTCCGTTACTGATCCGCACATAAATTATTGCGGTAGTTGACGAATAGGTTGCCGGTGTCGTAATATTGTTGGTGTTTCCGGCATTCGCATCTGCCAGCGTAGTGTAATAAGTAAAAGTAACTCCCGGTGTTGTACTGATTGCAGGCTGTGCCGAAGTTAGATCAAAAGTTGCCGTGGTACCGTTTGAGCATTCACTTAAACTTGCATTTTGCCCTGCAGGAACAGGATTTTCGGTGATTGTTACCGATTGTGTAAACTGGCATCCTCCAGGAGTTGTCGCAGTTACGGTATATGTCCCCGCTGAATTCACCGTTGTAGTGGCACCAGTTGTTCCGTTTGACCATAAATAGGTAAGTGTTCCTGTCCCGGATGCGGTAAGCACCGTCGAACTTCCCGTACAGTAGAAATTGTTTCCGGATATCTGAAGATTCGGATCAGCATCCTGTGTGATGGTTATGGAAGCAGGCGCACCTGTACAGTTTCCGTTACTGTTCGTAAGCGTATAGGTTCCCGGCGTTGTTACAGTTATCGTTTGCGTTGTTGCACCAGTGGACCAGGTATTACCGGTTGCGAAATTTGAAGTAAGGGTTACACTTCCGGTTCCACAAATTACCGTGGAAGAAGGTGTAATTGTAGGTGTTACGGTTTGACTAACCGTCAGTTGTAACTGAACGACTACTGCACAGGTTCCACTTGTGACACGAACATATACGATGCCCGTACCGGAAATATGATTGGTAGGTGTCGGTATGGTGTTGGCATTTCCTGCGTTGGCATCTGCAGCATTGAGATAATAGCTGAAAGTAACGCCCGGAGTTGTACTAATTGCCGGCTGAGCAGCCGTTAAATTAAAAGGAGCCGTAAGTGCGGTTGAACATTCGCTAAGCGTCGCATTCTGTGCAGTTGGCGGTGTGTCTGCTGTTACCGTGACCGTCTGTGTGAATGTACAGTTTTCTGCGGTTGTAACAGTAACCGTATAGGTTCCGGCGGTATTCACCGTTATCGCAGGCGTCGTTGCACCATTTGACCACAGATAAGTGTGACCTGTCCCAGTAGTTGTTGCAGTCAAAGTTGTGGAACCGCCCTGGCAAAATGCAATATTGCCGGTAATCTGCAGATTCGGATTGGCTGCAGCCGTCACAGTAACCGTTGCTGCCGGACTTGTACAGCCCAGTGCAGTATGTGTTACGGTATAGGTTCCCGGTGTAGTTACGGTGATCGTTTGCGTGGTTGCTCCTGTTGACCAAAGATTTCCAGTTGCGTAGCTTGAAGTTAAGGTCGTTGTCCCACCGTCACACAACGCTGTATTTCCTGTGATTACAGGTGCTGCAGGAACGGGATTAACTGTAAGCTGAAGCTCAGCAACCACTGCACATTCACCGTTTTTCACGCGGACATAAATAACTGCATTACCCGAAGTGTACGCTGCAGGGCCGGCAATAAAATTATTGTTTCCTGCATTGGCGTCTGCCAGGTTAGTATAATAAGTGAAAGTTGCACCCGGCGTTACACTGATATTCGGTTGCGCAGAGGTCAGGTCAAACACTGCGGTAGGTGCCGCAGAACACGCTGTTAATGCAGCATTCTGGACGACGGGTGTCTGTGTGACGGTTACATTGATATTTGCAGTTCCGGGACAGGTGCTGCCGGGAATGAGTACAGAAACAGTATAAGTTCCGGCCTGTGTCGCAGTATATGTGCTTGCCGTAGCGCCAGCAATTGGTGTTCCGTTAAGGCTCCACTGATAAGTTGCATTGGTAGCCTGCACGGTTGCATTCAGGGTAATGGACTGGCCGCTGCAGATTGTTACATCCGAAGGAAGCGGATTTCCGGTGGTATCGGTCAGCTGTACGCCGATATTGAAAGATCCGGCCAGAAGAAAAACTCCGGAATCGTAATTTCCGTCCGTATAATCGGCAAGTACAATTTTAAAGCGGTAGGTTTCGCCGGGAATTACTGTTGCCGTTGCAGTAAGCGGGACAGTTCTTCCACTGTAATTGGTTTCTATGTTTGTGGTATTGTAGCCTCCAAAATATTGTTCATTAACGGCACCGCAACTTCCGGGAATCGCAGGGTGAATATTTGTAACACTTACGGGACCGGCACCACCCGGTAAAACTGCGATATTGGTATATGCAGGATCGGTAACGCGTTTAATGAGTAATGCAAATGCATCCGTAAAAGTACAGGGATAGTCGCTTTCATATTCTTCTGATGCGAAGATGTACTGAAAAGAAATCTGCGAAGTAACCGGAACAAAATCAAACTGGATATAGGCTGCATCGCGAAGCTGTCCCGGAGCAATGTTCAGGGCGGTTGCGAGATCCGGATCAGACATTGTACCTATTGTAGCTCCTTGATTAGCAGCGAGATAAGAATTTCCTGCCTGTCTTGCATAACCAGTATTAAGATGAATACCGGAGGCAAAAGGAAAATTGGTAGTACCTCTGTTGAAATATCCCCAGGAACGGTTCACGTCACTTGCTGCAAGGTTGGGAGAAACAATTACGTTGGTGACATTTGCAGAGCAGTTTGAGCCGCCACTTACGAGAACATCTGTTACCAGCTGCTGAATATTATACGAAGATTCAGGGTACCCCGCAGCATTTACATCGATAAAAGCTCCGGCTTTCATGGTTGCAGAAGAAGGCGATCCTGTTTTAAAAGGTCGCGGATTCTGTGCACTGAATAAAGCGAATATGAAGCTAAAAAGAATGAGAAATATATGTTTTTTCATGAATTGTATCGTCAATATTTGGTAAAAGTAATACTTTTTAGATTTTTTTTTAATTTCATCTCTGTTAAAATTTTAAATTCAGTTTTGGCACATGTGAAAAAAAATGTATTTTTGCAGTCCAAAATGAGATGTAAAATATGTTAATAATTCCAGTAAAAGACGGAGAGTCCATCGACAGAGCTCTAAAAAAGTACAAAAGAAAGTTTGATAAAACAGGTGTTGTACGCCAGTTGAGAGCAAGACAGCAGTTCACTAAACCTTCTGTAACTCTGCGTCAGGCTAAACTTAAAGCAGCTCACAAACAAAGAGAAGCAAGCAAAGAAGAACAGGCATAAAAATTTCTTCTTCATTACGTAATAAATCACTTGTCAAAATGTTATTTTTGATAAGTGATTTTTTTTATGATTGAAAAATTCCTGGAGTATGCCGCTGTTGAAAAGCGGTATTCCGCACACACTGTAACCAGCTACCGTAAAGATCTCGGCGATTTTTACAATTACTGCCTCGAAACTGAAGGGAGCAGCGATGTATTGCAGGCCAACAGCAGAACCGTCAAGAATTTCATTTATCACCTCAGTAAATTAAAATTTTCCAAAAGGAGTATCAACAGAAAACTCAGTACGCTGCGCAGTTTTTACCTGTTTGCAATGAAAGTGGGAGCAATAAAGAAATCGCCGACGGAGACCATTTCGTCACTGAAATTTTACCCTGAAAAGCAAATTCCCGTTTCGCAGGACGAAATGAAGGAACTGGAAATCATTCTCACCCGTCATTTTCCAAAGAAACTCGAAAGAGCTATAATCGAAACCCTGTATCAGACCGGAATAAGAAAAATGGAACTCTGCAACCTGAAACTGGAAGATTTTGATTCCCAAAAATGTGAACTCCTGATTCACGGGAAAGGGAATAAAGAACGTCTGATCCCTGTTTCAGACAAGCTGCGGTATGTTCTGCAGGGTTATCTCGCAGTACGAACACAGACAGATGAGCCATACCTGTTCGTCTCCCGAAAGGGCAAAAAATTAAATGAAAAATTTGTCTATTCTGTGGTAAACAATTACCTTAGTATAATCACTTCGAAGGAAAAGAAGAGTCCGCACATCCTTCGGCACAGTTTTGCGACGCATGTGCTGAATAACGGTGCCGAGATTTCGAAAGTGAAAAAACTGATGGGGCATTCATCTCTCGCATCAACGCAGGTGTATACCAACGCTGATATTGAGCAGCTGAAAAAAGTTTTTAACAGCGCCCATCCGAGAGCTAAAAAAGATTAAAGGCATAAGGCCGAAAATACTAACAAATAAGATAAATGCAGCTATGAAGATTACCGTACATTCCATTGGGGTTACACCACATGCACCGCTGGAAGAACATCTGAACAGAAAAGTAGAGAAACTGAACACGTTTTATGACAAATTACAGGAGTGCGAAGTTTTTCTGAAAGTAGAAAACGTTAGTGAAAAGGAAAACAAGACCGCGGAACTGAAACTGCATGTTCCGGGAGATGATATCATCGTGAAAAAAACCTCTGCTTCTTTTGAGGAAAGCATCGATCTGAGTGTTGAGGTGGCTAAGAAGCTGCTAATCAAGAAAAAAGAACTGGCGTAAGAAAAAAATTAAAAAAAAGACCGAAATTATTATAGATTTAGGAAAAACTGCCTTATATTTGCAACCGCAAAAAGGGATAAAAGTTCTTTTAAAATCTATTTGCCTCCTTAGCTCAGTTGGCCAGAGCACGTGATTTGTAATCTCGGGGTCGTGGGTTCGAATCCCTCAGGAGGCTCATTTTTGTAAAATTTTGGGGAGATTCCAGAGCGGTCAAATGGGACTGACTGTAACTCAGTTGCTTCGGCTTCGTAGGTTCGAATCCTGCTCTCCCCACTTTTTATAAAACAGGTTTCTGCAAAAAATGGAATAATTTTCTTAAATTTGCAATCCGGTACCAACCATTAAATTGCGGAAGTAGCTCAGTTGGTAGAGCGTCAGCCTTCCAAGCTGAATGTCGCGGGTTCGACCCCCGTCTTCCGCTCAAAATCACACCAACTAACGGCGTGATTTTTTTGTTTGCCGACGTAGCTCAGGGGTAGAGCGTTTCC
>JAEWOS010000011.1 GCA_023460855.1 Bacteroidota bacterium
AAAGCAAATATCAACAGATTTCCGACTCAGGAAAAAATATTCAGAAATATCGACAGACAGCAGAACCTTAAAGAATCTCTGTATCTGTATCTTCTCGAGAAGAAAGAAGAAACTTCTATTGCTGCCGCAGTTACAATGCCTAAAGTACGCGTTATTAACCCGGCGTACACACTTGCAGGTCCGGTTGAACCGAAAAGTCAGCAAATTTTGCTTGGTAGTTTACTTGCAGGTCTGCTTTTGCCGGTTTTGGTGTTATATGGTGTTTTCGCACTCGATACCAAGGTGAAATCCAAGAAGGAAGTCAGCGATATTCTTCCGGATATTCCTGTGCTTGCTGAAATTCCGTCCGTTGCCAAGGATGAAAGTGATTTAATCGGGAAAAATGACCTTTCCGTGTATGCGGAAGCGTTCAGAATTATGAATTCCAATTTGAAATTCATGGTTAAAAAGCAGAAAAAAGCGCCGGTGCTGCTATTTACTTCATCGGTAAAAGGTGAGGGTAAAACCACGGCGTCAATTAATTCCGCAGTAGCATTTGCATCAAATAAAAAAGTAATCATCATTGGAGCCGACCTCCGGAATCCGCAACTTGGGCGGTATGTTCCAAAATCGCATTTGGGACTTTCCGATTACCTGGCTCAGGATGACACGGATGATTACCGAAAATTTATTCAGCACTCCACTATTACTGATAATCTTGATATTATACAGAGTGGAAGTATTCCGCCAAATCCAACAGACTTACTGGAAGATGAAAAACTCAGCGTGCTAATCGAGAATTTGAGAAATGAATATGATTACGTCCTGATTGATTCAGCACCAATGATGATGGTGAGCGACTCTTTCCATATCCTGAAATTTGCGGATGTAGTTATTTATGTTGTACGGGCGAATTATACAGAGAAAGAACTCCTGAACTATGCTGAATCCGTGGCAAAAGATGATAATGTGAAAAAAATGGCTTTTGTTGTCAATGATGTACAAAAAGACGAGTTGCGTTACGGCTATGGTGGAAAATACAGCTACGGTTATACTGCTGACAAGGAAAAGAAAGGAATTTTTGATTTCTTCAAAAGAAATAATTAAATGAAAAAAGTACTGGTTACCGGAGGCGCAGGTTTTATCGGATCAAATTTGTGTGAAGAATTACTGAATAAGGGCTACAGTGTGAGATGTCTTGATAATTTCGCTACGGGAAAAAGGGAAAACCTCACAGAGTGTCACAAGTCTGAAAATTTTGAACTTCTTGAGGGCGATATTCGAAATTTTGATACCTGTCTTGAAGCCTGCAGCGATGCAGACTATGTTCTTCATCAGGCTGCTTTAGGTTCGGTTCCGCGTTCCATTAATGATCCGATCACCAGTAACGACGTAAATGTGGGTGGTTTTGTCAATATGCTGAAAGCGGCATCTGAGAAAGGAGTTAAACGGTTTATCTATGCTGCAAGTTCATCTACATACGGTGATTCTACGGCACTTCCGAAGGTTGAAGATAAAATCGGTAATCCGCTGTCGCCTTATGCGGTGACGAAACTTGTTAATGAAATTTATGCCGGGGTTTTTCACAGAACTTATGGTATTAACACGATCGGACTGAGATATTTCAATGTTTTCGGTCGAAAGCAGGATCCTAATGGTGCATATGCAGCGGTAATCCCAAAATTTACCATGCAACTGATGAAGCACGAATCTCCGGTAATTAACGGTGACGGAACGTTTTCAAGGGATTTCACTTACATTGATAATGTGATTCAGATGAATATTCTGGCCATGGAAACCGAAAACGAAGATGCACTAAACGAAGTGTACAATACGGCAGTCGGAGACCGCACTACAATTAAAGATATGGCGGAGTTACTTAAAAAATATCTTGCCGAATTCGACCCCGAGATTGCAAAGATTTCGATTGAAAATGGACCGAACCGAAAAGGAGATGTTCCGCATTCACTTGCTTCTGTCGAAAAGGCAGAGAAAAATCTGGGATACAAACCAACACACAAATTTGAAGACGGCCTGAAGGAAGCCGTAAAATGGTACTGGGAAAATCTTAGATGATGGTAATTAAGAAGAGGAGACTTAGAGATAGGGAGATTAGGCGATTTAAATAGGGGGAAGTATTGATTTTGAATAGCTGAAATGGGAAATATTAAGACACATAAAGATTTGCAAGTGTATCAGCTTTCGTTCGCTGCTGGAATGGAAGTTTATGCATTGTCTAAAATGTTTCCCAAGGAGGAAATCTACTCATTAACAGACCAGATAAGAAGGTCGTCGCGCTCAGTGTCCGGAAATCTTGCTGAAGCGTGGCGCAAGCGTCGGTATGAAAAATCATTCATAGCCAAACTTTCAGACTGTGAAGCAGAAGCAGCTGAAACGCAGGTTTGGCTTGAATATGCACTTCATTGCGGTTATCTACATGCTTCAGATTTTGATCAGTTGTTTCAGAAATATGAGAATATTTTAGGTAATTTGGTTGTAATGGCCAATCAGCCTGAAAAATGGAAATTATAAAGGCATTTTAATATATACACAGAATAAAAAAATAGCATGATTACCTCTTACGGAAATAATGAAACGGACTACATAGGTGATTCTACCGGTCAGAATCGTTCAACTTCAGAGTTCTCCCATCTCCCAAACTCCGAGTCACATGGTCACCGCATAGCCATCCTCGGCCTTGGATATGTTGGTTTACCTCTTGCGCGCCTTTTCGCAACAAAATATCCGGTTGTCGGTTTTGATATCAACGTGGAACGGGTTGCCGAACTCAACAGCGGGCATGACGATACACTGGAGGTTTCTGATGAACTCCTGCAATCAGTACTGCTGAAAGAAAACCCGATCTCTTCAGTCAATGCTGCAGAAACGCAGAAATTGCAGAATGGACTGTTCTGCTCGTCAGATCCGGCGGATATTGCCGCTGCCAACATTTACATCATCACTGTTCCGACACCTGTCGACAAAAACAACCGTCCGGTTCTCACGCCGCTTATCAAAGCGAGTGAAACGGTAGGAAGGGTCATCAAAAAGGGAGATATTGTCATCTACGAATCAACTGTTTATCCGGGTGCAACTGAGGAAGACTGTATTCCGGTGGTGGAAAAAACTTCCGGACTCAAATACAACGTCGATTTCTTTGCAGGCTATTCGCCGGAAAGGATTAATCCGGGTGACAAAGAGCACACTGTTGAGAAAATATTGAAGGTGACTTCAGGATCTACGCCCGAAATCGGAAAAATTGTAGATGATCTGTACAAAACAGTAATCACTGCAGGAACCCATCTCGCGCCGACTATCAAAGTGGCGGAATCTGCTAAAGTCATCGAAAATTCCCAGCGCGACATCAATATCGCGTTTGTAAATGAGCTTGCAAAAATTTTCAACCTGATGGATATCGATACGCATGCAGTACTGGAAGCTGCAGGAACCAAATGGAACTTCCTGCCGTTCAAGCCCGGACTTGTCGGCGGTCACTGCATCGGGGTAGATCCCTACTATCTGGCGCAGAAAGCCCAGGAATATGGCTACCACCCGGAAATTATTCTCGCCGGCAGGCGCCTGAACGATTCCATGGGCAAGTACGTGGCAGAACAGGTCATCAAGGCCATGATCAAAAAGAATATTCCGGTGAACGGTGCAGAAGTGCTGATGCTGGGCATTACCTTTAAGGAAAACTGCCCGGATGTGCGCAATACCAAAATTGTGGATGTAATAGCAGCGCTGGAAGATTTCGGAGTGAAGGTTACCACGTTCGACCCTTGGGCAAATCCGGAGGAGGTGAAGCACGAGTACGGAATAGAAAGCACTTCCCAACTTCCCCGGAACAAATTTGATGCAGTAGTGCTTGGCGTTTCCCATAAAGAATTTTTGGGGCTTGACCTTCACCTCAACCTAAAACAAAACGGGGTGGTATACGATGTCAAAGGAGTACTGAAAGGTCAAACGCATGCCAAACTGTAACAGATGAAACCTACCTTGATCAATTTACCCAAAATCATCGATAAAAGAGGCAATCTTTCCTTTTTTGAAAATCCACGGCAATTGCCGTTTGAAATTGCACGTACGTACTGGATTTATGATGTTCCCGGCGGTGAAACGCGGGGCAGCCACGCCTTTAAAGAACAGCAGGAATTTATTGTAGCTCTTTCCGGGAGCTTTGATGTGATATTGAATGATGGCGAGACAGAAGAAAAATTTTCCTTGAACCGCTCCTATTATGGATTGCTGGTTCCAAAAATGTACTGGCGCCGTCTTGAAAATTTTTCCACCAATTCGCTCGCTCTGATAGTTTCGGACAAAGAATATGATGCGAATGACTACATCCGTGATTTTGAACAATTTAAAAAACTGCAAAATGGCTAATTTGACAGTATTCGACTGCTCGGTTATTGATCTGGGCAAAATTAGTTTCGAAGAGGGAAATCTGACGGTTGTCGAAAATAATTCCTCTTTTCCGTTTGATGTAAAGAGGGTTTTTTTTCTTTTCGACATTGCTGCTGGGGAAAGCCGCGGTGCGCATGCGCACAAAGAATGCCACCAGTTTCTTATAGCCGCTTCAGGAAGTTTCGAGGTTTCCTTGGATGACGGGAAATTTATAAGGCAGGTTTTTCTAAACCGTCCGGATATTGGCCTGCACATTCCACCGGGGGTTTGGGCTTCCGAAGTCAATTTCAGTTCCGGTGCTATCTGTCTTGTGCTGGCATCACATAATTATAACGAATCCGACTATATACGGGATTACAGTGATTTTTTAAAATTTAGAAATGATTAAAATCCATCCTTTAGCCGACGTACAGTCTGAAAATATTGGTGAAAACACATCAGTTTGGCAGTTTTGCGTCATCCTGAAAGAAGCGGTAATCGGTAAAAACTGCAACATCAATTGCCAGGTTTTTATTGAAAACGACGTGAAAATCGGCGATAACGTGACCATTAAACCAGGCGTTCAGATTTGGGACGGCGTTACTTTAGAAGACAATGTGTTTATTGGCCCGAATGTCACTTTTACCAATGATTTAATGCCGCGTTCCAAGGTTTACCCGGAAAAATTTGAAAATACCCTTATCAGAAAAGGAGCATCCATCGGTGCTAATGCCACGATAATTGCCGGCAATACTATAGGAGAAAATGCCTTAATCGGTGCGGGTAGTGTAGTAACGAAGGATGTTCCTGCAAACGAAATATGGATAGGTAATCCTGCCAAGTTTTATAAAAAAATTAAGTCGTGATCAAATTCCTTGACCTTCAAAAAATAAACCTCGCCCACCAGCAGGAAATAGAAGAAAGACTCTTGCAGACTTTCCGCAGCGGATGGTATCTCCTCGGTAACGAAGTAAAAACTTTTGAGCACAATCTAAAAAGCTACCTCGGTGCTGAAGACGTGATTGGCGTTGCCAACGGTCTGGATGCACTTCGTCTGATTTTGCGTGGCTATATTGAAATGGGCTTAATGCAACCGGGAGATGAAGTCATTGTTCCGGCAAATACCTACATTGCTTCGGTGCTTTCTATTTCTGATAATGGTTTGGTTCCTGTTTTGGTAGAGCCGGATCCGCAAACTTTCAATCTCGATATTTCAAAGATCGAAGAAAAAATCACCACAAAAACCAAAGCGGTTATGATTGTTCACCTGTATGGCAGAGTGGTTTGGTCTGAAGAATTGGTGGCGCTGGCAAACAAACATCAGTTAAAAATTATTGAGGATAATGCACAAGCGATTGGTGCTGAGTGGAATGGAATTAAAACAGGGAACCTTGGTGATGCAGCTGGTTTCAGTTTTTATCCGGGGAAAAATTTAGGTGCTTTGGGCGATGGTGGAGCAGTTTCATGCAAAGACGCTGAACTGGCTAAAACGATTCGTGCCTTGGCCAATTATGGTTCCAACCAAAAATATGTGAACATCTACAAAGGTTTGAATTCTCGTCTGGATGAAATTCAGGCTGCGGTATTAGATGTGAAACTGAAATACATTGATGCTGAAAACGGCAGAAGAAGAGAAATAGCGAACAGATACGTTACAGAAATCAATAATAAGAATATCACGCTCCCGCAATTACCTGAAAATCAGGAAGAGCACGTGTGGCACTTGTTTGTAATCCGTACAAAGGAGCGGGAATCACTGCAGCAATACCTGCAGGAGAACGGGGTACAGACTTTAATTCATTATCCAATTCCACCACATCAGCAGGAAGCCTATAAAGAAATGAATACCCTGACTTATCCCGTAACAGAAAAGATCCATAACGAAGTATTAAGTTTACCGATCAGTCCGGTGATGGATGATGATGAGGTGAGTGCAGTGATTAATATAATTAATAATTATGTTTAAAAAATTGTTCCGTCCTTTATATATCCCACTATTCACTTTTTTTAATAAGTTAAAGTATTTTATTCTACCCAATCTTCTGAGCAAAACAAAAGTGAAATACGAAACTATCCCTCAGTTTCAGCAAAGAACTTTTATTACAGGTAAAGGATCTGTATATATTGGAAAAAACTGTGCATTTGGGTATAAACCAGGAGGATTTCATTTTGGAGGAAGCATCGAAATTCAAGCAAGAACTCCAGAGTCTCAAATTAAAATAGGTTCAAAAGTTACTACAAATAATAATATTTTCATCTGTTCTTCGGGAAGTATTGAAATTGGTGATGATACCTTGATAGGACAAAATGTTTGTATTATGGATTTCGAAGCGCACGGTGTTCAACCTATGGACCGGCGAAAAGTGGGAGAAACAGGTTTTGTAAGAATCGAACAGAATGTATGGATTGGGAATAACGTAACAATACTCAAAAATACGGTAATCAGTGAAAATTCAATTATTGCTGCTGGTGCTGTCGTCAGCGGTAGTTTTCCATCAAACGTAATTATTGGAGGAGTGCCTGCTAAAATTATTAAACATTTAGATGTCTGATCAACAGTCTTCATATAGACAAATTATGAAAGCCACCTCCATTTTTGGAGGGGTACAGGTGTTTAATATTCTGATTCAGCTCATCCGTTCCAAAGTTATTGCGGTATTGCTGGGACCCGCAGGAATGGGGGTAATCGGGTTATTGAATTCTACCATATCGCTGGTTACTTCTGTATCTAATTTCGGACTGGGAACCAGCGCAGTACGGGATATTTCGGAGGCTAATGCTTCCGGAAACAGGGAAAAAGTACAGGAAACCGTTTCTGTTTTCAGAACCCTGGTTTGGGGAACAGGCATCCTGGGCATGGTGCTGATGCTGATTCTGGCCCCCTGGCTCAGCCAGCTCACCTTTGGCTCAGATGAATACACCGTTCCGTTCAGGTTGCTTGCCGTGACTTTATTGCTGGCACAGTTAACCGCCGGTCAGACTGCCGTATTGCAGGGATTAAGGAAAATTCAGTGGATGGCAAAAGCGAGCGTGCTTTCCGGTGCATTGGGCTTGATTGCCACGTTGCCGCTGTATTATTTTTTCGGGATGAAGGGAATTGTGCCGGGTTTAGTGGTCACTGCGGTGATTGTTTTTGGAGTCGAATCTTTCTACGCGGGAAAAGTGGCAGTCCAAACCAGATTATTGCCGTTCCGGAAAGCTTTGCAAAGCGGAAAGCCCATGTTGCAACTGGGTTTTATGCTCAGTCTTAGTGGATTGATTACAGTAGCTGGATCTTATCTTGTACGTATTTTCATTTCAAAATTTGGTAATGTTGCCGAAGTGGGTTTGTACAATGCCGGCTTTTCTATAGTAGGGGTATATGTGGGAATGGTTTTTACGGCAATGAGCACAGATTATTTTCCTAGGCTTTCTGGCGTGAATACAGATCCTAAAAAGTATAATCCGTTAATCAACCAGCAAAGCGAAACCGCCATACTGTTGTTGTCCCCGCTCATTTGCGCTTTTCTGATTTTTATTAACTGGGGAATCATCATTTTGTATTCTGAACAATTTCTGCCCATTACAGAAATGATTCAATATTCAATGCTCGGCATTTATTTCAAAGCATTAAGCTGGTCTATGGCTTTTTTAATTTTAGCAAAAGGTGATTCCAGGGCTTTTTTCTGGAATGAATTATTAGCAAACTTGTATTTGTTGATCTTAAATTGCACAGGCTATTATCTGGATGGACTTCGTGGTCTGGGAATTAGTTTTCTAATAAGCTACTTTATGCATTTCTTGCAAATCTATATCTTTATCAAATGGAAATATGGTTTTGCCTACAGTAAGGAAGTGCCCACTATTCTTTTACTGCAGATTCCATTGGGAATGAGTTGTTTTCTGCTGTATATTTTTGCCGAAGGTTGGCTTATGTACACTCTGGGCAGTATACTGATCCTCATCAGTGCAGGGATTACCCTGTACAGAATGAATAAGACGATGAACGTTTTAGAATTTATTACATCGAAAATTAAAAAATAAAGATGGAAAATCCATAACAATTGCATCAATTTCCTTACCTTAATAAAAATATAAATGTTACCATTAGTCAGTATTATAATCCCGTCTTATAATCATTCCAGATATATTGTGCAAGCCTTAGATTCCGTTTTGGCTGATACCTACCCCAATAAGGAGATTGTAGTTATAGATGATGGTTCGAAAGACAATTCTGCAGCAGTTATCGAAGAGTGGATCTTACGCAATCCGCAAGAAAAAATATTGTTTCACAAAAGAGAAAATAGGGGAATTTGTGCAACTCTTAACGAACTCATTATGTTAAGTTCAGGAAAATACCTAGTTTTGCTTGCCAGTGATGATGTTCTACATAACAATACGATTTCAGAGCGCGTAGAAATTCTTGAAAAAAACAGTAATAAGCTGGTTTTAATAAGCGACGCGGAGGTTATAAATGAAAAAGGTGAGTTGCTGTTTACAAGCAGCATGACCGACTATTACAAAGTTGATAAAAATAACTACAAAAGTGATGAAGGAATCCTGCGAGAAATTCTTTTTAATTTTTCAATTTCTGGAGCTGTTGTTATGTCAAATCGTGCAATATATGATTTGATAGGTATGTATCCCGTTAAATATAAATCGGAAGATTTACATTTTTACTTGAATTCTGCGATTGTAAATAAAATTCTTTTTTTTGATAAGGTGGTCTCAAAATATAGGCGACACGATTCTAACACGTCTGGTAATGGCGATATTGAGCTGGTTAAATCCATTATACAAATAAATAAAAAAGCGTTATTTATTGTGTCCGGTTTAAATTTTAAATTACGATTGTTCAAAAGGATAGTTGGATTATATTATTTTAATTTTCGCCAATTATTTTAGAAATGCTGACTCAGATTTTGAAACAAATTTTATCGGATGTATTAGCGTATCTCGATTTGCAAATTCAAAAATCAAGATGGCGATTACAAAACAAGCATAATTTTACCACTATTGTAAAGAAAACTGACCTTAAAAAAGTTAAGGTTGGTGACTATTCTTACGGTAATTTAGAGATATATGATTTTGGAAACAGTAAGGAGTTTTTAGAGATTGGTAATTTTGTAAGTATTGCCAATAATGTTATTTTCATTTTAGGGGGAAACCATCAAATTTCTACAGTTACAACTTACCCAATTAATGCAAAACTAATAAAAAAAAATTTTGAACAAGATGCATTAACTAAAGGGCCAATAATAATAGATGATGAAGTTTGGATTGGAAACAACGTATTAGTCCTATCCGGTGTAAGATTAGGTAAAGGCTCAATAGTCGCTGCAGGCAGTATTGTAACAAAAAATGTTGAGCCCTATACAATAGTTGGTGGAAATCCAGCCATAAAAATCAAAGATAGATTTCCGCAAAAGATCAAAGAGTCATTATTTGAATTCTCATTACATAATTTTCATACAGATGAAATAATTTCCCAAGTAGAAAAACTTTATAAACCTATTGGGGATGATTGTGATGTAATCAATCAATTGAAAAGTAAAGTTAAATGAGATCCATAAAAGTATCAATTCAAATTCCAACTTACAACCAGGAAAAGCTAATTGTGAGAGCCCTGGATAGTGCTCTTTCACAAACGTATAAAAATATCGAAGTTGTTATTGCAGATGATTGCAGTGATGATAGTACGGAAACAATTGTGAAGAAATATGCAGACGATCGGGTCAAATACTTTAGAAACAAAAAAAACCTAGGCAGAGTCGGTAATTATAGAAACTCTTTGCATAATTATTGTACTGGTGATTGGGTTGTAAATTTGGATGGTGACGATTATTTTACAGACCGTCACTTTATTTCCGACGCTGTCGCATCAATATTGTGCGACGAAAATGTTGTGCTATATATGGCACAAAATAGTTCAATAGATACTATTTCAAAAATTACAAAAACAGAAATCGTTGATTCAAAACTATTAATCGACGGACTAAAATTTCTAGAAAATTACAGCAATTATCCGTGTTTTTTTCATCTTGCGTGTGTTTACAACCGAGATATTGCCCTAAGAAAGAACTTCTATGATATCGATTGTTTAACTTCGGATTTTGTTTCAATAATGAAGCTGGCAGATAAAGGAAATTTTGTTATTTCTGAAAAAACTGTGGGCAAGTGGGATGTGAGCAATAATAGTGCATCGCAATCTCTAAACAAAGAAAAGAACTTGAAAAACATCGAAGGTCTTAATAGATTAATGGAAGATCTTAAATTTACGAGTTCATATCAAGAAAGAAAGATCCATGAAGAATTATGGTACGTGAACCGGTATCATCTTGTCAGTGCAACAGCAAGTAGAAAAGATTTTTTTAGTTCCCTATCTGCTTTTATAGAACTCGCAGATTTTAGGAAGAAATACTATTGGAAAGGATTACTTGGTTTTCTTATTAAGGGATGATTACTATACTATCAATTATTGATTCTTTGTCCGGCGGAGGAGCAGAAAAAATTGCGGCTGACCTTACGTTTAAATTCACCAAACGTTTTGATCATACTTTAATTACTGTCTCAGCGGCTCACGGAGAAACGTACCCTCATGACGGTGATATTCTAAAGTTGAATTTTAAGGAAGAAGTCTCTCGACCCAGAAAATTATTACGTCAATTGCAAATTATCAGACGTTTGCGCTACATAAAAAAGGAAATAAGACCTGCAGTTGCAATCAGCCATGCGGCAATGTCTAATTTTCAAAATATCCTTTCCGGAAGAGGCGAAAAAAAGATTGTTGTACTTCATGGAGAGTTTGATTATAAATCTGCAGGTAACAGTATGGTAGATCTCTTGTTTAGAAAGGTTTATTCCCAGGCGGATGCCATTGTTTCAGTTTCACAATTTATCAGCAATGATTTTCAGCGCCATCATCAGGGCACAGTTCCAAATAAAGTAATTTATAATGGAGTAGATATCCAAAATATTCAGCAAAAGGCTGAAGAATTTTGTGATGTTGTGCTGCCCGAAAAATACTTGGTTTATCTTGCACAGTTACGGCCGGAGAAAAACCACCTGAAATTCATTGAAACAGTCGGAAACACGCTGAAACGTAACAATCTTAAGCTGGTGTTGATTGGAGAAGGGGCAGAAAGAAACAAGATCGAAAATTTGATCAGTCAAAATGAACTCCAGAATCAAATTTTTTTAGTGGGAAGGCTGGAAAATCCATTTCCTATTATAAAAAATGCTGTTGCTTCCATTGTAGCATCAGAAACAGAATCCTTCAGTCTTGCAGCAGTTGAATCACTCGCGTTAGGCGTACCTGTGATCACCGCCGACTGCGGTGGGCCGCGTGAAATTCTCGGTCTGGACGCCGACTACCACCTTGCCTATCCTGCGTTCACAGATTGCGGAATTGTTGTACCTCATTCCGTTGATTGGAATAATTGTACCTTTGCAGAGGAAATCCTGCTTATATGGAATAACGAAAAACTTCGTAATTCGATGTCTGCAGCAGCTTTCGAAAGAGCAAAATTTTTTACTGTAGAGAAAATGCAGCAGGAATATCTAACACTAATAAATAGTATCATTTGATATGTGCGGAATAGCCGGATCAGTTAATTACCCGGCGCTACAAAACAGTCACCGGCTCATGGAGCACCGCGGGCCCGACAGCTTTGGTGTCTGGCAGCAGGGTGACGTTACGCTATTGCACCGGCGGCTGGCCATACTGGATCTTTCTCCGGCCGGCCACCAGCCCATGGAATTCGAAGATCTGGTGATTACCTACAACGGTGAAGTCTATAATTTTCAGGAAATCAGGGAGGAGCTTACTGCGAAGGGGTACACCTTTCATTCTTCTTCGGATACCGAAGTCATCCTGAAGGCTTTCCACTGCTGGGGAAAAGAATGTGTGAAGAAACTGAACGGGATGTTCGCCTTCTGTATCTGCAACAAAACGGACGGCTCCCTGTTTATTGCACGCGATCATGTCGGGATTAAGCCTTTGTACTACGGACTGAGAGATGGCATCTTCATTTTTGCGAGCGAGTTGAAAATGTTTCCGGAGTTGATGAGAGCAGAGAAAAATGAGACTGCGCTGATCAAATTCCTGGTATTAAGCTACATTCCGGCTCCGGATACTGCATTTGCGGCCATCCAGAAGCTTGAACCGGGCTCTTGGCTGCACTATTCATCAGGTCAAATTCAAATTGAAAAATTTTGGTCTTATGACGATTCTAAAACGCATATTGACCAATATGAAATCTCTTCATTTGAGCAGGCGGTTGCAATCACTGAAAAAAAACTGACTGAGTCGGTAGAAAGACAGATGGTGGCGGATGTACCGGTGGGCTCTTTTCTGAGCGGCGGCGTAGACAGTTCGCTTGTTACCGCACTGGCGCAAAAAATTTCCAACAAACCGGTCCAGACTTTCGGCATGGGATTCCCGGTCAGGGAACTCGATGAAAGTCCGCATGCCGCAGCTGTGGCAGCACATTTAAAAACTGATCATACCACATTGATGTTCACGCCGGATGAGCTGCTGGAACTGTTGCCGGACTACGATTTTTACTTTGATGAACCTTTTGGCGATACGGCTTCTCTGCCACTGAGCATTCTTTGCAAAAAAGCGCGTGAAGCCGGGATCGCGGTAGCGCTCTCCGGAGATGGCGGAGATGAATTTTTTCTGGGATATGACCGGTATGAATTCGCACCGAAATACAGTGCGCTTTTCAGTAAAAATCCCCGTTTTCTGCGCGGCATTGCTGCAGGCGTCCTGAAAACTTCGGGAAAAGACAAAGCCGTAAAAATGGCACCCGCGGTACAGGATCCTCGCGTAATCAGTTTTTACCAGCTGCTGTACACGTGTATTAAGCCCTGGGATCTGCATAAAGCGCTGGATGCTGAGTTCCTGCGGGAAAATATGGGAACCGGCAGTCCCGGCATATTTGACCTGCTGAACCTCCCGGAAGGAAGTCCGTCGTCTGCGCGGGATCTCGCGGAAATAGATATCAGGAGAAATCTTCCCGATGACATGCTGGTGAAAGCCGACCGTGCTTCGATGCGCTTTTCGCTGGAAATGAGAGTGCCGATTATTGACCGTGAAATCATGGAGCTTTCTGCGGCCATTCCGCAGGAATTTCATCTTAAAAACGGAAAGAAATCCATTCTGAAAGAAATCCTGTACCGGTATGTGCCCCGCGAAATCATAGACCGTCCAAAAAGAGGGTTTGAAGTTCCGGTTGCCCATTGGCTGAGGAATGAGCTTCGGCCGGAACTGGACGGTTTGAAGGAAAATATGCCCACTTTCGTCAGACAAAGTTATGTGGACAAACTCATTACTGAACACCTGGCAGGATATAATCATTCGTATACACTCTGGAATCTGATGCGTCTTAAAAAATTCTGTACACCGTAATGCAGGATCTGTCTTCCATTAATATTTTTGATCTTGCCATCGTTGCGATGTACTTCGTGAGCGGAATCGTGCTGTGCAAAAAATTTCAGCCGCTGGAAGATTACAGATTACGCGTACTGCCATATGGTATGCTGATTCTGCACTTTGTGATGACGGTTTCATTTTATTTTTTTGTACTGAATGGGATAGGAGATGCTAAAGGTTACTACAAAAGTACTGCGGCGCTTAAAAATTTGGATCAGACGTCCCTGATGAGCAATGGGTTTATAGAAACCACTCTGTTTCCGTTCGTGCACTACCTGGATTTTTCTTTTTTCTCGAGTTTTTTTCTTTTTTCCCTCCCCTCCTTTGCCGGTTTTGTTTTTTTATATGACATCGCTATACGGTTATTAAAAGGAAAGTGGAGCAGCTGGCTGTTGCTGTTTTTGATGCCTTCTATGCATTTCTGGACCGGGGCGATCGGAAAGGATGCACTTATTTTCTTTGGATTAAGCTGGATACTGCACAATTATTGTACCGGCAAAAAGATCGTGGCCTACATTATTCCTTTGCTTATTGTCGGCTTGGTGCGCTTCTACGTACTTGCGTTAATAGGTGCAGGAACAGGCCTAGCACTGGTATTGCTCAGCAAGCAGATTAAATTGGCATATAAGGTGCTTGCACTGGCTGTTTTTGGCACTGGCGCAGTATTGATCATGCCCTTCTTTCTGGAAACCATAGCCGTAGGTGATGTGAGCAATATCTCGAAACAGTCTGAAATTGTTATGAAGGCCAATCAGGAGGGTGGTGGGGCCGTAGACCTGCAAGGCAGTAACCTTGCGGTGAAATGGTTCAGTTATCTCTTCCGGCCTTTTATTTTTGAGGCAAGAAGCGCGCAGGCTCTCCTCGCTGCAGTGGAGAATGTTGTTTGGCTGGTCATTTTCTGGAAAATTGCAGTAGGGATCAGGTTTCGCCGCTATATTCCGGCAAGGAGGCAGACTATATTCTGGATTTGTGTGGCGTGCATATTTACAGTTACTTTGCCCAGTGCATTCATTTTATCCAATCTCGGTATTGCGAGCCGACAGAAAATTATGATCGTACCTATGATGCTGTACCTGTTTTTTGAATCATATATTGCACTGCAGCGAAAAATTGTGCTGGCGTCCTCAAAAAAACAAATTCAAAATGCAAAAATTCAAAAATAGATATAAAATATTTGTACTGCTGATTTGCTTTTTTTCCTGTATTACTTCCTGTTCTGCTCAAAGATCGAAGACCGTCAACGTGAAACATTACGGAGCAAAAGGGGACGGTGTTTCAGATGACTACCAGGCAATCCTTGCTGCAGTAGCTGAAATAAACAGACTTGGCACGGGAGTGTTGGTATTTCCAAAAGGAATATACTTTCTGAAACCATATCATACAGCACAAAAAACTGTGCAGAATATTGAACTAAAGAATGTTGACAAAGTTGAAATCATAGGAAATAATTCCGTAATAAAGGTGAATGGGAAACATCACCGGGGTGCAGACTACAGCACTGGGGGATTCAATTTTAGCCACACCGGAGCGCTGATTCCCATGCTTATTAACTCCAGCTCGAATGTTACTGTACGAGATTTGGAAATTGACGGTGGTGTGGCATCTACCACACGTGACGCCAATCTTGCGGAGTTTGGGGGGCACCTGATTCTGATCACAAATTCACAAAAGGTACATTTACAAAACCTGAAAGTACACCATGCACAAACCGACGGCATCTATATAGACGGAAAATCGCGCAACGTGACGGCAGATCAGGTTGAATCTTATCAGAATGCCAGACAGGGAATGTCCATTATCGAACTGCATAACGGAAAATTCACAAACTGTATATTTCGCGATACGGGAAGAACAGGAAAATACGGAGGGCATTCGCCACAGGCGGGAGTGGATATTGAGCCGCACGGCGCACCTGATTCAGTCTTTAATATTACGTTCGAAAATTGCACATTCGAGAATAATATCGGGTCGCAGTTTGTGATATCACATCCTGGAACAACATCGAACGTTTTACTGAAGGACTGCGTATTCCGGGAAAAAAATGGTTTTCATTATGCCGTAATTGTTAATGCTAAAGATGTTGTTTTTGAAAGCTGTATTTTTGATTTTCGTCAGGGCAGTCTCTATCCTTTGTGGCAGCAGGAGGGATCTTCGTCAGTGATTCGTAATTCGCTGATTAAAAGTGAAAGTTATGGGATCGTTGCTGTCACTGGTTCAGACACTAATGCAGTACAATTACTAAATAATACGGTGGAATATGTGGGAAAGCAACCACTGGAACATTATTTCCCGTACATTCAGATGACCAATATTATCATAGAAAATAACAGGTTTATTATTCCAAAACGCTTTGGAAGGGTTAATACGCCTACTTCTTTGCTTCAAAAGGCGAAAAGAGTAAAAAATAACAGGTTTACTGACGAAAAAGGGGCGAAAATTGATATTTGGGTTTCTTATGATCTTTCTAATGTAGTGGAATGAACGGAAAAAAAGAAAAAATCGCCGTACTCATTCCGTCGATGGGAAGTGGCGGCGCGGAAAAGGTTATGAGCCTTTTACTACAGAAACTGGTGAAGGATTACGAGGTTACGCTGTGTCTGTTTTTCAGAAATATTCATCATTCGGTTCCGGAAAATGTCCGGGTAATCGTTTTTTCGGAACAGAATTTATTGTCGGCGAAAGAACGGATGTTACAGTTTCCGTCGTTCATCACTAAATATTTAAAGATATTAAAAGAGGAGAAAATCCTGCTCTCCCTGTCGTTCCTTACATTACCGAATTTTATTAACGGCATTGTTAAAAAGAAACTCCCGGATGTGAAAGCGGTAATCAGTGAAAGAAATTATCCTTCCATTGAATACAGGTCCTCTTCGTTCAGATTTCACCTTTATAAATTATTGATTCCCGTACTGTACAAAAGAGCAGACGCCGTTTTCTCCAATTCTGAACATATAAATGCTGATTTGCGACATAATTTCGGGGTAAAAAAAAAGATGTCCGTAATTTATAACCCGATTGTACTTCCGGAGACCTATCATCGATCGGTAAGTGTTCATGATGGAAAAGAATTCAGGCTTATACATGTTGGCAGACTCATCGAAGTGAAGAACCACAAAATGATTCTGAATGCCGTAGAAAATATTTCAGTTCGTGTGGAAGTTGATTTCCTGGGCGATGGTCATTTGAAAGATGAACTGGAGAAGCTCGCCACCCGGAAAAATCTAGGTCCGCAAATCCATTTTAGAGGGAATGTTAAAGATGTACACTCTCATTTGATGCAGAGTCAGTGTTTTGTTTTTTCATCGTTATCTGAAGGTTTCCCGAATGCCCTTCTTGAAGCAATGGCTGCAGGACTTCCGGTGATTTCTGCAAACTGCAAATCTGGTCCGCTGGAACTTCTGAACGATAACGAACCGGTTACGATTGAACACGGTAGTTTTGTGGAATGCAGATACGGAATTTTGGTAAATGTTGATGATTATGAAGGAATGCAGAAAGCGATAGCGTTTCTGTATCATAATCCGGATAAATTAAATTATTACTGTAAAAAAAGCAGAGAAAGAGCGGAACACTTTTCATTGGATATTGTTTATGAGCAGGTCAGGTCGCTTCTGGAAGAGCCTGCCTGAATTCGGCGGCAATTCTTTCATTTTTGTTTTCCTTATTGCCACATACCATTATGTATGTGCTTACATCGCTTATCTATATTCCGTTGCCCGTCCTGCCGATGCACTGGACTATTGGTTTCTAACGAAAAATTTAAACGAATATTCCTGGAGCGATTTCCTGTACCCCGGAACAGGATTGGTCCTTGCATTGAACTGGCCACTGGTCTCCGTTGCCAATCTGAGTTTAAGCGTAGGATTTTTGATTTACAGTACAATTGGACTTGCCGGAATTCTGGCATTTTACAGAATGGCAGTACCCTTTTTTTCAGAAAAGCAAAGGGACAGGATTATCTTGTTTTTGCTGGTTTTTTTGCCGTCTTTACACTTCTGGACATCCATAATCGGTAAAGAACCACTTTGTTTTCTGTTAACCGTACTTTGCTTTGAAAGGATTTTGCGGAAAAAATTCCTGCAGTTTTTTTTGTTTTGTGTATTGTTGGGATTAATCCGGCCGCATTACGCTTTTATTGTGCTGTCTGCTTTCGTAATTTCTCTGCTGTTTGACAGAAAAATTCAGCTAAAACTTAAACTGACTGCTTTACTGCTGTTTGCGCTTTTTTCCGCAGTGTTTTATTTTTTTCTCGGGGAGATTGCAAACCTCAAACCGGACCCGTTCACGGCTGTTGCCAGAATTTATAAACGTCATATTGAAGTTTTTAAACAGACGGATGCCTATGTTCCACTGGATCAGTATCCACTACCGTACAAAATTTTCACTTTTTATTTCAGGCCATTTCCATTCGAAAGATTTCGCTGGGATTATTTTGCTGCCGGCCTGGAAAACCTCCTGCTGCTGAGTCTGTTTTTGTTGGGAGCATTTCTGTTTTTCAGGCGTAAGCAGTGGAAATTTTTCGATTACTTCGACAGGTTTACAGTGGTGTATTTTTTTATCTTTGCCGTTGTTTTTGTTTACGCATATGCCAATTTTGGGATTATTATGCGTACTAAAATAATGGCATTACCATTTATTTATCTGGTTCTTTTTCGAAAACGGTAACATGAATAAAATCAGAATTATACGCACTTCAACGGTACCGTTGTCCTTGAAATTTCTCCTGAAAGGCCAGCTTGCTTTTCTGAACCGGCACTTTGATGTTACGGCTGTTTCAGGCGAAGGACCCGATCTCGAGACGGTAAAGCTAAGGGAAGGGGTGCGCGTATATCCTGTTGAAATGCAAAGGCAAATTTCGCCTTTCAGGGATTTGGTTTCTTTGGTAAAACTTTATATTTATTTTAAAAGAACAAAACCGGCCCTTGTACATTCTATCACGCCTAAAGCAGGACTGCTTTCAATGGCTGCTGCATGGTTCGCCAGAGTGCCTGTACGCATTCACACTTTTACCGGATTAATTTTTCCTTCAAAAAAAGGAAAAATGCAGAAACTGCTGATTCTGATGGACCGTTTACTCTGCTATTTTGCAACAGATATTTTTCCTGAAGGCAAAGGAGTTATGGAAGATTTGAAAAAGTTTGAGATCACAAATAAACCTTTGAAGATCATAGCAAATGGCAACGTAAACGGAATTGATCTGGAATTTTTCAGTCCGCAAAACATAACAGAAACAATTCAAACTGACCTGAAATCAAGATTAAATATCTGTGAAAACGACTTCGTCTTCATTTTCGTTGGCAGACTGGTGAAAGATAAGGGAATCAATGAACTAGTCGCAGCATTTAAGCAACTGAAAAGTTCATCAGATACAGTGAATCCGAAACTGCTTCTGGTTGGACCTTTCGAACAGGAACTCGATCCCTTGTTGCCGGAAACGCTTAAGGAAATTGAATCTAATGATAATATTATAAGTGTCGGCTTTCAGGAAGATGTGCGGCCGTACTTTGCAATTGCGGATGCGCTTGTTTTTCCGAGTTATCGCGAAGGTTTTCCGAATGTCGTAATGCAGGCAGGAGCGATGGAACTTCCGTCGGTTGTGAGCAACATTAATGGCTGCAACGAAATTATCCTGGAAGGCGAAAACGGTATCATTATTCCGGCAAAAAATCAGGAAGAGCTTCATGCAGCAATGGCGCGACTAATTTCTGATCGCTATTTGTACAGCAATCTGAAAAATAACTCCCGCAAAATGATTCAGCAGAGATATGAGCAGTCGGTAGTCTGGGAAGCGCTTCTGAAGGAATACCATCATTTGCTGAAAAAAGCGAATGCTTGATAATTTCTTATCGGCATGCACTGTTTAATGCTTTTTATGTAATAAAATAGGCTATCACACATAGAATCAGTATGCTGAAGAAATATTTGTTAACATAAAATTTAAATGTGACGGAGTAGAAATTGTTTAAAGGTTTGTAATTTTGCAACAAAAGAAAAAGAATATTAATCTAAATTTTTATTTATGAAAACAAAATTATGGGCTTTTAAGCTGTTAGCAGTTTTTCTGCTGATGTTCTCGGCGAATGCTTGGGGGCAAACAACAACAGTAACGCATACATTTGACAGTGCTTCCAAATTAAGTGGATCGATTGACTCAAATTTATCTGTTACAACAATCGCTAATAGTGCGAATGCGCCAGCTTTTAATACTGGCTTCGGAGGGCATCTGCGTATGTATTCACATCGTGCTAGTGGTAACGGAAACGAATTAATTATTTCTACGGTTGCAGGCTCTAATGCAATTATTCAAGAAGTTTCTATAGTCAGAACATCGAGTAGTGGTAGCCCTAATGCTGTCATGTATTATGTAGATGGTGTATTGGGAGGCAATTATCCTGACATTATTACCGGGATTGCTGCGAATAATAATTTTTCGATAAAGAATGAGCACTTTACCGGTGGATCTTCTGGTTCAAATTTGCAGTTACATATTTCTTCAATTACTATAACGTATGCGCTTCCAACCGCAACTACTACTCCTGTAGTTACAGCTTCCTCACAAACAGGTGCTGTCGGAACTCAGTTTTCATACCAGATTCAAGCGACAGAAAATCCAACATCTTATGCGATTACATCTGGGACGCTGCCTGCAGGTCTGACGTTGGACACCACTACAGGAATTATTTCTGGAACTCCGACAGAAGCTACAACTTCACAGGTTAGTATTGAGGTTACCGCAACAAACAGCGTTGGTACCTCAGCGCCGGCTGTAATTTCTTTTACGATAAATAAAGGAGATCAGACAATCACTGGATTTGACGATGCGACAATAAATTTCGCAACTACGCAATCGGTAACCTTGCCGGCAACGACTGATCAGGGTAATCCGATTATTTATTCATCCTCGAATCCTGCAATTGCAACGGTTTCAGGTAACGTCCTTACTTTTGTGCAGACAGGTACAGTGACTGTTACTGCCACAGAAACAGGAAATGCGAACTACAACCCAATCACTGTAACGAAAGTATTCTCTGCATTTTCTGCATGTTTTAGTGAAGATTTTGCATCCATTACTTCGGGAAATTCTACAGCTACTGGCGGTTCGAATTCGGCATGGAACTCTAATGCTAACTTTCCAAATGTTGGGACAGTTTATCAGGCTGGTGGCGCAGTTAGAATCGGTAGCGGTTCATCAACAGGATTTATTACTTCAGCACCACTGAACACTATCGGCGGAGATGTAACAGTTAACTTCGACGTTAAAGGCTGGTCTTCAGTTGAGGGCGATTTAGTGGTAACACTTGGAGGCGTTGCGCAGAACGTATCATACCAGAATGTTATAAGTGATGCTTTTGAGCCAAAAGCTGTAGCTTTCACCAATGTTCCTGTTGGATCGACACTGACTATCGCTACTTTAAACGGTAGAGCTTTCGTGGACAACATACTTGTTTCCTGCGGTACAGCAACAATATGGGATGGTGCAACATGGTCTAATGGATTGCCGAACAGTACAACGGTTGTGGCAATTAATGGAAACTACAATGGCAACGATTTTGAAGCATCAGCTATTACCATTGCATCCGGTATTTCTCTAACGATTAATGGAAATGTGACTGCAAACGGAAATGTCATCAACAATGGTTCAATTTTCGTTAATGACGGCGGTAATTTCATACAGAGTGCAGGTTCTGCATATACTGCAGGAACAGGAAGTACATTTTCACTTAATAAATCTTCCAACACCTTCGGGGCAAACAAATATGCATTATGGGCTGCTCCTGTAACCGGACATAATTATTTTAATATGTATGGAAGCGGAAATACGCCTGGATTTGTTACAACTTATCAGACTGCTACGGATGCATGGATTCATGCACCTGCAGATGCGCCATTTGCAGCAGTAAAAATTCCTTCATCAATCACGGCGCCTTCGACAGTAGTTTTTGATGGTGTACCAAATAATGGTGTGATCACTGCTCCGGTAGCAACGGGTGGAAGCGGAAACTATAACCTGATCGGTAATCCGTATCCGTCGAATTTTGATCTGACGGCGTTTTATAGTGCCAATACCGGAAATATTAACAGTACTTTCTGGTTCTGGGACAACAATACCACACAGCAGGGATCAACAGGAAATAACCAGGGTTATGCTACATTTAATGCCGCATCTTCGGTCTGGGTTGCTGCTCCTTCGGCTACCTATACGCCAACTTCTCCTTTTGCAAGTCCAACACAGGGATTCATCGTTGAAGCAAACGCTGCAGGAAATGTTACTTTCGAAAACACCA
Source organism: Bacteroidota bacterium (assembly GCA_023460855.1). Lineage (GTDB taxonomy): Bacteria > Bacteroidota > Bacteroidia > Flavobacteriales > Weeksellaceae > JAEWOS01. Next base: position 22,063 of record JAEWOS010000011.1, read on the forward strand.
TGAGAGGAACTACATCGGGCACTTTCTTCAACAAGACTGCCGCAACAGGTGAGGGTAAATTCTGGCTGCAACTTACTGCTCCGGATGCATCAGTATTTCATACACAGGCAATTACCTATAATGCAGGTGCTTCCAATGGTTTTGATGCGTATGATTCCAGATCGCTGAACAGTGGCGCACACGATTTTTACAGTATCGCTGACAGCCAGAAAGTGATCATTCACGGTAGAGCACCATTCACTGCTGCTGATGTTGTAGCACTTGGAGCCAAAATCGGTGTTGCAGGAACCTATACTATTTCCATGACGCAGACGGAAGGTCTGTTTGCAGGTAACCAGCCTGTTTATCTTCATGATAAACTAACGGGTGCTTACACAGATCTAAAAGCAAAATCTTACAGTTTCTCAGCCGTTTCCGGAAATTTGGATAATCGATTTGAAATTGTATATTTGGCTGCTGCTTTAGCTGCCACGAATTCAACTGGGAATGAAGGAATTAGTATTTCATCAGAAGGGAACGGGTTTATCGTTTTCGCTGACAGCAAAATTGAAACAGTCACAGTATTTGATTCTGTTGGCAGGGTGGTAACTACTTTTGAAGGAAGCGGGAACACGCTGAAATTCACTTTGCCGGCTAAAGGGCTGTATGTTGCAAAAGTGAAGTCTGAGAAAGGAGAAACAACGAAGAAAATTATTAACAACTAAATCGAAACCTATGAAAAAGTTATTTCTAGCTGCAATCATGGCAACTTCAACATTCATGTATGCAGGTCCGAATCCTCCTGGAGATCCAGTTCCGGTTGATGGTTCTGTATGGATGCTGCTGGCTGCAGGTATTGGACTTGCCGCATACTTCGGATGGAGAAAGGCAATGCCGGTAAAATAGATCTGGTATAACTCAGAGTAAAGAGGCTGTCTCAACAACTTGAGAACAGCCTCTTTTTTTGATATGTATTGCTGCATAGCAGTCGATAAAATATTTCTGAACTTAGGTATGAAAATTGATAACAGCAAGTTTTGTGATTAAAAATGAAAGTTGACCGTATTAATCGTTATTTTTGCAGTACGATTTTCATAACAGGAATATGATGTCAATAATTCTGTTTTTTTCATCCATGAAGATGAAACCTGACAACAGGATTGCTAATAAGCTGAATGTTAAGTAATGGCAAAGTGGGATAATCTCTTTGAAAAAATTTATCGCGGAGATAATCTGTTTAAATTAACTGAAATCCGCTACCTTCCTCGATGGCTGGTGCTGTGTATCGACACTGCAATTTGTCTCGCATCAGTTTACATTTCTTATTTTTTAATATCAAAGCTCAGGGTAACGCCGCCTACATTTCTGTCGCTACCCGCGAAATTCGCTGTAATCATTTCGGTCAACATTCTGTTTCTCTTTTTTTTCAGAACCTTTGCCGGCCTGATTCGCCATTCCACGTTTGTTGATCTTATTAAGTTGCTTTTTGCACAGGCATCTACAGTAATTGCACTTACTCTGGCTAATTATTTTGCATTATTTGCCTTCAAAAGCAAGCTTTTTCTCACGCCGGTACTTTTGGTTTATTTCCTGGTTTCAGTTACCATGCTGTTTCTGTTCAGGATGTTTGTGAAGGTGATGTTTCAGTATTTTCTGGAATACCGCAGATTCAGTCAGAAGAAAAGAATTTTAATTGTCGGAATTGATGATGCGTCAGTGGGTATTGCCAGAACCATCATGTCACATCCGGAAACTCCTTACGCAGTTCAGGGTTTTATCACCAAGAGAAGTGATTCCAGAAGAGCCAGTTTACTTACAAAAAGAATTTATCCGCAGTCAGTGCTGATAAATAAAGGGAAAATAATGTCCGAAATTGAAGGTATTCTGCTCATAAAAGAGATGATGAGTAAGAAAGAACTGGAAGAATGGACTTCTCTCGGTTTAGAAAATGATTTGCTGGTTCTTATCGCACCAGTTGTACAGGAACTTAATAACAAGGATATTTCCAGAGAAATCAAATCCCTTCAGATTGAAGATCTGCTAAACCGGAAAGCAATTTCCATTGATAATCCGGAAGTTAAACGAAGACATTACGATCTGAATATTCTTGTAACGGGCGGGGCCGGTTCTATAGGAAGTGAAATCGTGCGTCAGGTAGCACTTTTCAAACCCAAACTTATTGTGGTTCTGGATCAGGCGGAAACACCACTTTACGAAATAGAGGTTGAAATGAAGGAAAAGTTTCCGGATGTCACCTTTAAATTCATCCTCGCCGATATTTCTAACCAACGGAGAATGGAACAGATTTTCGACCATTACCGTTTTTCGATGGTCTATCATGCTGCCGCTTATAAACATGTTCCAATTATTGAGGAAAATCCACATGAAGCTATTTTGGTAAATATTTACGGGTCCAAGACACTTGCGAAACTTGCTTCGAAATACCGCATCAACCGTTTTGTGATGATTTCTACGGACAAAGCTGTAAATCCGACAAACGTGATGGGCGCTTCCAAACGTTCCGCTGAACTTTTTGTACAGGCCCTGAACGATCTTCCGGAAAACACTACAAAGTTTATCACGACCAGGTTCGGAAATGTTCTCGGATCGAATGGATCGGTGATTCCACATTTTAAGAAACAGATTGAAAATGGTGGTCCGGTTACCATTACACATCCGGATATTGTACGCTACTTTATGACAATACCGGAAGCATGCGATTTGGTTCTTCAGGCGGGAACAATGGGATCTGGCGGAGAGATTTTTGTATTCGACATGGGTGAGCCAGTTAAGATTGTAGATCTCGCCACGAAAATGATTCGGCTTTACGGACTGACGCCGAACGAAGATATCGAGATTACCTATACCGGTTTAAGACCTGGCGAAAAACTGTACGAAGAACTGCTCAGTGACGATGCGAGAACTTTGCCTACGCATCACGAGAAAATAATGATTTCTAAAGATCAGCGCATTCCGTTTAGCGAAATCGACCGTCTTACAGGTTCACTAATCAGGGCAGCTCTGCAGCGAGACAAGATGGAAGTAGTGGAAATGCTTAAAACGATCGTTCCGGAATATATCAGTCAGAATTCGGAATTTGAGGTGCTGGATAACAAATAATTAGGATTTACCCTAAACCTTCGATTACAGAAGCCTTTTCTTTTAATTTTTGTTTATTAAATTTGCCGATACCGGTTATTAAATGTTAAAACGGTAGAATAAATCAGATTTTAAAAACGTTACATGGAATACTCTGTAAAATTCCGCACCGAAATAATCATAAATGAATCTTAAAAATACTCTTCTGGCATTCGCATCAGCCTGTGCTCTTTTTTCCTGCGCTACTCAAAAATCTGAAATCAATTACATGAAAGATATTGAGCAGATTGCCGTGGAAACCTCAGTTAAAAACAGCCGCACTACTATTCAGCCTGCTGATCAGCTCGAAATTTTTGTAACCGCCCGAGATATGGACGTTGCAGCACCGTTTAACCAGAGTTTTTCGTCGTCAACAAATACAGCAACTGAAACAAAAGGCATTTCGAATGGTAACGGTTCGCCACAGGCACCAACATACACGGTGGACAGCGATGGAAATATCAATATGAATGTTCTTGGAAAAATCAATACTACAGGACTTAATATTGAAGACCTGCGGGATGATTTACAGAACCGCTTGACGCGTTATATCAAAAACCCGATCGTCAATGTGAAACACGCCAATTATAAAATTACCGTGATGGGCGAGGTTAATAAACCGGACACTTATTCTGTGCCGGATGGAAAAATTACCATTCTGAGTGCACTGGGACTCGCCGGTGATCTTACAATGTACGGTAAACGGGATAATGTGCTGGTGGTGAGGAATGTTGATGGTGAAATTATGAAACAGCGCATCGATCTGACGTCGGCTAATTTCATCAGTTCCCCGGTTTATTATCTGCGGCAGAATGATGTGGTGTACGTTGAAGCAAATGAAACAAGAGCCAAGACTAGCAGGCTGGATCCGAATACCGGAACATATATAGCAATTGGAGGAATTGTTGTGTCGCTGGCATCAGTACTGATTCTTTTAATCAGAAATTAATCACGCTAATTTTTTAAAAGACATCAGTGATCAGATGAAGCCTGAAATTCTGCAACTTCCAAAAATTCTGGATAAAAGGGGAAATCTCTCCTTTTTCGAGCATCCCGGTCAATTGCCTTTCGAAATTGCGCGTACTTACTGGGTTTATGATGTTCCCGGAGGAGAAACCCGTGGCAGCCATGCTTTCAGAGAGCAGCAGGAGTTCATCGTGGCGCTTTCAGGCAGTTTTGATGTGGTTCTGCATGATGGCAGCCAGGAACAGCGCTTTTCCTTAAACAGATCTTATTACGGAATCTATGTACCGGCAATGTACTGGCGAAGCATGGAGAATTTTTCGACCAATTCGCTGGCATTAATTGTTTCAGACAGATCATTTGATCCTCAGGATTACATACGCGATTTTGACGAATATAAAAGTCTAAAGAATGAGCAGTAAACCATCCGTTTTCGACTGCTCGGTAATTGATCTGGGCAAAATCAGTTTTGATGAAGGCAATCTGACGGTTGTTGAGAATCATTCGGCTTTTCCTTTTGATGTTAAAAGGGTTTTTTATCTGTATGATATTGCAGGCGGAGAAAGCAGGGGAGCGCATGCTCATAAAGAATGCCATCAGTTTCTGATTGCTGCAGGGGGAAGCTTTGAAGTTTCACTGGACGACGGAAAATTCAAAAGACAGATATTCTTAAACAGACCCTATCTCGGACTGCACATACCGCCGGGAATCTGGGCTTCCGAAATCAATTTTTCTTCGGGTGCTATTTGTCTGGTTCTCGCTTCCCAAAAATATGATGAAAGTGATTACATCCGAAACTACGAACAATTCTTAAATCTTCAAAATGGCTAAAATTCATCCAACAGCTGATGTTCAGAGCACCAATATTGGTGACGATACTTCAATCTGGCAGTTTTGTGTAGTGTTGAAAGATGCGGTCATTGGCAAAAACTGCAATATTAATTGCCAGGTTCTGATCGAAAATGACGTTAAAATCGGCGATAATGTTACGATCAAACCCGGAGTTCAGATCTGGGACGGCGTTACTCTGGAAGACAATGTCTTCATCGGGCCGAACGTTACTTTCACAAATGACTTGATGCCCCGTTCCAAAATTTATCCTGAATCTTTTGAAAAAACTTTGGTAAGAAAGGGTGCTTCAATTGGCGCAAACGCTACCATTATTGCAGGAAACACCATTGGCGAAAATGCCATGATAGGAGCGGGAAGCGTCGTGACAAAGGATGTTCCGGCAAATGAGATATGGATGGGAAATCCTGCGAAATTTTATAAAAAAGTAAAATGATTAAATTCCTCGACTTACAAAAAATAAACCTGCTTCATCAGGCACAGATCGAAGACAGGCTGTTGGAAGTATTCCGCAGTGGCTGGTATCTCTTAGGCAATGAAGTGAAAAACTTTGAGACTGCCTTTTCTGAATATACAGGTGCAAACCACGCTATCGGAGTTGCAAACGGCCTTGACGCGCTGCGACTTATTTTCAAAGCATATCTGGAGCTGGACATTATGAACGAAGGTGATGAGGTAATCGTTCCGGCAAACACCTATATCGCTTCAATTCTTGCAATTACCGACAACAGGCTCGTTCCGGTTCTGGTAGAGCCCGACCTTACAAACTATAATCTGGATATTTCAAAAATAGAGGAGAAAATTACAGAGAAAACCAAAGCGATCATGGTTGTCCACCTGTACGGAAGAACCGTCTGGTCGGAAGAGCTGGAAGCTTTGGCCAAAAAACATGATCTGAAGATCGTTGAAGACAATGCACAGGCAATTGGTGCCATCTGGAACGGCAGAAAGACGGGAAATCTTGGAGATGCTGCAGGTTTCAGTTTTTATCCTGGAAAAAATCTGGGTGCGCTTGGCGACGGCGGAGCTGTCACGACAAATAATGAAGAACTTGCCGGAACGATCAGAGCTATAGCCAATTATGGGTCGAGCGAGAAATATGTGAATAAATTTCAGGGACTTAACTCAAGGCTCGATGAAATGCAGGCTGCGGTTCTGGATGTAAAACTGAAATACATCGATAAAGAAAACGACAGAAGACGTGAGATTGCGGAAAGGTATATCGCCGAGATCAAAAACGAAGCGTTAATTCTTCCTGAGAATCCTGAAAATGCTTCGGAGCATGTGTGGCATCTGTTCGTAGTCCGCACTGAAAACCGTGGTTCACTACAGAACCACCTTACAGAAAACGGTATTCAGACTTTGATTCATTATCCGATCCCTCCGCATAAACAGGCGGCTTACAAGGATTGGAACACTCTATCTTATCCAATCACCGAAAAAATCCATGATGAGGTCTTAAGTCTGCCGATCAGTCCGGTGATGACGGATGAGGAAGTAACAGAAGTAATTAAAGCAATAAACAGTTACGCCGTTTAACGGTTCCAGGTAACTGAGAAATATTCTCTATTTTTGCCATTCTAATTAGAAATATTGAATAAAATTCTATCTAAATATTTGTTCTTGCATGTCGGATAAAATAAAATTCGCAGTCGTTGGCTGCGGTCATATTGGAAAAAGACATGCAGAAATGATCAGAAGAAATCCTGACTGTGAACTCGTTGCATTGGTGGATGTCGACGATCCGGTTAAATTGGGTGTGCATCATCTCGGAATTCCTTTTTTCAATTCTCTGGATGCTTTTTTGGCTTCTGGAATCGCTGCCGATGTTGTTAATGTTGCCACACCGAACGGAATTCACGCAGAACAGGGAAATAAAGTTCTGAATGCCGGAATGCATCTGGTAATCGAGAAACCTATGGCTTTATCCGGAGCGGATGCGCAGACTTTAATTTCAACGGCCAAAACTGCCGAAAAGGAAATTTTCTGTGTCATGCAGAACCGGTATTCGCCGCCTTCTGTCTGGCTGAAAGAATTGCTGGAAAGCGGAAAACTCGGAAAAATATTCATGGTGCAGGTCAACTGTTTCTGGAACCGTGACGAACGTTATTATTCGCCCGATTCATGGCACGGAAAACTTGATATGGATGGTGGCACTTTGTTTACGCAGTTCAGCCATTTTATCGATTTGCTGTACTGGTATTTTGGTGATATCTCAAACGTTCAGGCAAAATTTGCAGATTTTAATCATGCAGACACTACCGAGTTTGAAGATTCGGGAATCGTTTTTTTCGATTTTGTGAACGGAGGAATGGGTTCTCTGAATTACTCTACTGCGGTTTGGGATAAGAATCTGGAGAGTAGTATTACCATCATAGCCGAAAACGGTTCGGTGAAAGTTGGCGGACAGTATATGAACTGCGTGGAATACTGTCATATAAAAGACTATCGGTTACCGGAAATTTCCGCGGCAAGCCCGGAGAACGACTACGGTAATTATAAAGGATCAGCTGCCAATCATCATTTTGTAATTGACAATGTGGTGCGCGTGTTGCGCGGCGAACCAGACACTGAAAGTCTTTCTGATGACGGACTGAAAGTTGTGGAGATTATCGAGAAAATTTACAGACAGAAAAAATAACATCTGAAAAATTGTGAACTGGTCATTTTCTGCATATAAAATCAACAAATAGCCATTTTCTGAGTTTATGTACCGTAATTTTTTTAAACGCATTTTCGACTTTACGGCATCGCTTATCGGAGTAATCGCTTTGAGTCCGTTGATTCTTTTTATTACGGCCGGCTTATATATTGCGAACAACGGAAAACCGTTCTTCTTTCAGCTGCGCCCTGGAAAGGATGGGAAAATTTTCAGAATTATTAAATTCAAGACGATGAACGATCTGAAAAATGCGGACGGAGAATTGCTGCCTGATTCAGAACGGCTTACCAAAATAGGCAAATTCGTGCGGAAAACTTCGCTGGATGAGATCCCTCAGTTAATCAATGTAATTAAAGGAGATATGAGTCTGATCGGTCCACGGCCTCTTTTACCTTCATACCTTCCTCTTTACAACGATTTTCAAAGAAGACGAAATGATGTGAGGCCCGGAATTACAGGCTGGGCGCAGGTAAACGGAAGAAATACAATCAGCTGGGAAAAAAAATTTGAATATGACGTGTGGTACGTGGAGCATTTGAGTTTTTTACTGGATATGAAAATACTGTTTTTAACGGTGAAGAAGGTTTTTAAATCCGAAGGAATTACGCAGGAAGGCCATGTCACTTCAGAAGAATTTAAAGGAAACCGGGTATGATTCTTTTTGGCGCAAGCGGTCACGGTAAAGTGGTCATCGATATTCTGAAAAAATGCGATATTCCTGTCAGTGCAATTTGGGATGATGATCCACAGGAAGATTCTATCCTTGGAATTATCGTATTGCAGACTTCTGAAAAAATTCCTCAGTATGAACAGGCTATTATCACGATAGGAAATAATGATATACGCAGAAAAATTGCTGAAACGTACAGTAGCTGGAAATACATTACAGCGATCCATCCTTCCGCCGTTATTTCGGATTCTGCTTCTGTGGATGATGGAACCGTAATTATGGCAAATGCGGTGGTAAATCCTTCAGCGATAATTGGAAAACACTGTATTTTAAACTCTGGGTCCGTAATTGAGCACGATTGCGTGCTCCGGGATTATGTTCATGTTTCTCCAAATGCCGCACTTGCAGGAAATGTGGAGGTGGGCGAAGGAACTCATATCGGAATAGGCGCCTGTGTCATTCAGGGAATAAAAATTGGCAAATGGTGTACAATTGGTGCGGGTGCAGTAATAATCAGAGATGTGCCCGATTTCTCTACTGTTGTCGGTAATCCCGGAAGAATAATAAAAATTGAAAATCAAAACTAGATGAACTCCAAAATATGGCTTTCCTCACCACATATGGGCGGAAATGAACTGCAGTATATCAATGAAGCTTTTGCTGAAAACTGGGTGGCACCTCTTGGTCCGAATGTAGACGGTTTTGAGAAAGACCTTGAAAAATTTCTTGGAAATCAAAATTATGTCGCAGCGCTGAGCGCAGGAACAGCCGCACTTCACCTCGCGTTAATTATTTTGGGTGTTAAGAGAGATGACGAAGTCATATGTCAGAGTTTTACATTTTCAGCATCCGCAAATCCCATTACGTATGTCGGTGCGAAACCTGTTTTTGTGGACAGTGAAAAGGAAACCTGGAATATGTGTCCTGAATCGCTGGAAGAAGCGATCAATGAAAGAATGGCGCAGGGAAAAAAGCCAAAAGCCATCATTGTTGTTCATCTGTACGGTATGCCGGCGAAAATGGATGAACTTTCAGCAATTGCGATGAAGTACGAAATTCCGCTCATTGAAGATGCCGCAGAAGCACTGGGCTCAACCTATAAGGGTAAAAATTGCGGAACCTTCGGAGAACTTTCCATTCTGAGTTTTAACGGAAACAAAATCATCACAACTTCCGGAGGCGGTGCTTTGGTCTGCAAAACAAAAGAACAGAAAGACAAAGCCGTTTTTCTTTCTACGCAGGCCAGAGATGCGGCTCCGCATTACGAACATTCTGAAATCGGATTCAATTACCGAATGAGCAATATCTGCGCAGGAATTGGTCGCGGACAAATGGAAGTACTTGATGAACGCGTAGCGCAACGCAGAAGAAATCATGATTTTTATAGTGATTTATTCCGTGAAATCGATGGAATCACAGTGTTTTCAGAACCCGATTCGGATTTTTTCTCCAATCACTGGCTGTCTGCAATTACCATTGATCCGCAAAAAACCGGATTTAGCAGAGAGGAATTGCGGCTGAAATTTCTTGAAGATAATATAGAAAGCCGTCCACTCTGGAAACCGATGCACCTGCAGCCCGTGTTCAGGGATGCGCCGTATTATGGCGGAACTGTAGCAGAAGATTTGTTCAATAACGGATTATGCCTGCCTTCAGGCTCCAATCTTACTGATGGCGATCTGGAAAGAATTGCAACGGTAGTCCGGAATCTTTCCTGATAAGTTTCAGAATTGTTTTTGACGCCGCAGGTCTGTCCGGCACTGCGGCCAATCAAATATTTTTCCGTAAATTCACAGCCGTTTTTAATAAAAAAATACGGCTCATTTGTCTTAGATATAATTGATGAAAAACGACAATATTGCTACCCATAAATTTGATCTCGGAGAAGTTATAAAACCTTACGTCAGAAAATGGTACTGGTTTGTACTCAGTGCACTTGCTCTGCTTGCTCTGGGATATCTTTTGATAAAAATGTCGCCTCCGGTTTACAAGGCGATTACTACGGTTCTCATTAAAGATGCCAAAAAAATGTCTTCTGCCAGTGGAGATTTCAGTGTGCTGCAGAACCTTGGCGGTTTTGGAGGAATGGGAACCAACAGTATCGAGAATGAAATCGAAATTTTCAAATCGAAAACCATTGTTGAGGACGTTCTGAGAAGTCACCATTTTCAGACGCCCATTTACGAAAAAGGCCTGCTGAAGGACACCGAACTCTATGGAAGAACATCTCCTTATATCATTCGGGTGATTGCGGAAAAACCTGAAGCGGATCTTCCGGAAAAGCCAATTGATATTTCGGTAAAGAACGGGGCGCCGGTGCTGAGTTCAAAAGAATGGTCAAACGAAATCACCGGAAGATTTAACGGAACGATTTCTTTGCCATTCGCAAACATCATGATCGAAAAAAACCGTCATTACTGGCCTCCGAAAGAAGGAAAGACAGGCGATGTGATGTTCGTTTATCAGCCGTTTGAAGATGCAGTGAACAATTTTCAGGAAAGCCTGACCGTAGATCTTCTGGATAAAGACGCAACGGTTATTTCGATTTCGGTAAATTTTCAGAATAAAGAAAAAGCAAAAGATTTTCTGAACAGTCTTGTAAGACAGTACAACATTTACGCAATTGGTGATAAAAATCTGGAAAACCGTAAAACCAAAGAATTTATTGATGACCGTATCACGCTGATTTCCCAGGAACTTGGCGATGTGGAACTGGAAAAGCAGCAGTATAAAACGGACAATAACATCGTAGACCTTGCAACGGAAGCGCGTTTGAATCTTCAGCAAAGGGAAGCGACCAGAGCGGAAATCATCCAACTTGAAACGCAGAGTCAGATTGTCGGAATTCTGCAGAATTCACTGCGCGGAAAATCAATCAGTGATATTCTCCCGCTGAATATCGGACTGGATAATGATGCGGCTGCCGAAATAATTTCCAACTACAACGCACTGGTTTTGCAAAGGAATAAGGTGCTGGAAAGTGCAACTCCGGAAAACCCTTTGGCGAAAGACCTGGAACAGCAGATCCGCGACATTAAGTCAACTTTAAATGAAAGCCTGCAGAAAAATGCGCAGACTATTCAGCTTGCCCGAAATCAGGCAGAAGCGCAGTTTGGGTTTAATTCAGGAAATATAGACAGAATTCCGGTGCAGGAAAGGCTGTTCCGTAACATAGAAAGACAGCAGCAAATCAAGGAAAATCTTTATCTGCTTCTACTGGAAAAACGTGAAGAAGCAGCTATTTCAATGGAGATGACTTCTGAAAAAGCAAGAGTGGTTGACCGCGCTTTTGTAAGAAAAAAGCCTGTAGCGCCAAGAAAAATGATCATCATGGGAATCAGTCTGCTTACCGGGCTTTTACTTCCATTTGGTTTTATATATCTGCGTGAAGCACTTAACAAGAAAATTGTAGGAAGACGGGATATTACAGATCTTACAGATATTCCGATCATTGGAGAAATTCCACGGATGAAAACTGCCGCATCGTCCATAATTCAGCCGAATGATGTTTCACCGATCGCAGAAGCATTCAGGATTTTGATGACGAACCTGAAATATCTGCTGCCTTCCGGCCCTTCCGCAAAGAAAGTAATGGTTACCTCTTCTGTAAAAGGGGAGGGTAAGACATTCATTTCTGTTAACCTGGCTTTGGTTATGGCGTCGGGAGGAAGTAAAGTACTGGTTATCGGTTCTGATATCAGAAATCCGCAGTTGCAGCGATACAAACCTGAGATGAAAAATGCGGACGGACTTACAGAATTCTTACACGGTTCGGTTACAGATCCGAATCTGATTATTCATCCAAGTGGTTTTCATCCGAACTGTGATTTTATTTATTCCGGTAAAATTCCGCCAAATCCTGCAGATTTGCTGATGAACGGAAGATATGCCGAATTACTGGAAAGCGTGGAAAACCGATATGATTTTGTAATTATGGACACGGCTCCGCTGATGCTGGTTACCGATTCCTTCCTGATCTCTAATCTGGCAGATGCAACGGTTTACATCGTACGTTCCGAATATTCTGAAGAAGATTTCATCACCTTTGTTGAAAATGCTGCGGAAACGAAGAAAATTCACAACGCGAGCATCGCGATCAACGATATTTCCCGACAGAATTTTGGTTACGGAAATACCTATGGTTACGGATATCACGCCACAGAAAAGAAGTGGTGGCATATCTTTAAGAGAAATTCCTGATTAAAAACCGCACGCTGATGTAAAGTGAGCAAAAATATTGACCTGAAAATTGCTGAGTATACTTAAAAACAAAATTTCCGGAAGCGGATCCGGCGAGTTGCTGAAAGTTTTCTCGTTTACGGGTCTGTCGATGCTGGTTAAGTTGTGTACAAGCTTTTTGATGGTGAAAGTGGTTGCGTCAATTATTGGTCCTGCAGGAACTGCACTGGTCGGGCAATTACAGAATTTTATCGCAATTTTCACATCCGTTGGAAGCGGCGGAATTAATAACGGCGTTGTAAAGTTTGTTTCAGAATTCAGGGAAGATACCGATCAGCTGAACTATTCCATCAGCACAGGCTTTCTGCTCACGCTTTTCTTTGCAACGTTGGCAGGTCTGGTTTCAGCAGTATTCTGCATGCCGCTAAGTGAATGGATTCTGAATGACAGCAGCTATTACTATCTGTTTATTATTTTCGGATTCAGCCTCATTCTCGTTTCTCTGAATAATTTTTTTCTGTCCGTTGTCAACGGTTTTACACAGTACAGAAAATACGTGATTATCAGTATGATTACCAGCGTTATGGGACTCATACTGACCGTCTTGCTTGCAGTTTTTTATGAACTTCCGGGAGTGATGATTTCGCTGGTTTCGTATCAGGGAATCATGCTTTTTGCGACACTTTTTATTCTGCGCAAAGAAAAATGGCTGTCATCACAGCTTTGGAAAACCATCAAAAGAAAAAATACCGAAAAGTATTTTGCCTATACTGCAATGGCATTTGTTACAGCGCTTACGGTGCCTGTTGCGCAGCTGCTTATCAGAAGTTATATTATCGATGAATATTCGCTGACAGTTGCAGGTTTTTGGGAATCTGTGAACAAGATTTCCGCGATGTTTCTGCTTTTTATTACCTCTTCTTTCAGCGTGTATTATCTTCCGAAACTTTCGCAGACACATGCACCGGACAAACTGAAGTCTGAAATTCTCAAAACCTATACCGTCATGCTTCCGGTTACTGCCGTTGCGCTTGTTGCAATTTTTCTGTTCCGGGAACTGGTAATCCGGCTGGTTTTTACAGAGGAATTTCTTCCGATGGAGCCGCTGTTTCAGTGGCAGTTGCTCGGCGATTTTTTTAAAATCAGCAGTTGGCTGCTCGCCTTCATCATGGTCGCAAAATCAATGACGAAACCGTATATCATTACAGAAATTGTTTTTGCAGCGATAATGGTTGGAACTTCTGTTTTTTTCGTTGACAAAAACGGAGTGATCGGCGCAACACAGGCATATTGTCTGACGTATTTTCTGTACTGCGTGGTGATGGTCGTACTATTCAGAAAACTGTTATTTTCCGCATCATCATGAAAATCATTATTCCGCTAACAGTTGATTTTGGTCCGGCAGGAGGATTTCGGGTGCTTTCGCAGCTTGCGAATTACTGGATAGATGCCGGTCATGATGTATCTTTTCTCACGTATCAGCAGTTCAGGAAAACATACTATCCTACAAAAGCCAAAATGATTTTCTATGACGGATTCGGCCGGATTGTAAATGGCACATCTGCAGATTTCGCCCCGGTGAAAAGTCTTCAGTTACGCTGGGCTGCAAAAAATGCACTGGATAAACTTCACGCTGATGTCGTACTTGCAACCCAAAGTTTTTCTGCTGCGCCGGTTGCAAAATCCAGGATCGATGCCAGAAAATACTACTATGTTCAGGCTTACGAACCGGATTTTTATCTGGAAGGCGGAATTAAAAACAGAATTTTTCACAGAATTGCTGAAAAATCGTACGCGTATCCGCTCGAAAAAATTGTGAATGCGGAAATGTACCGCGACTATAAAGGAATCAACACCGATAAAGTGGTGCTTCCCGGTCTTGATGCTTCTGTTTTTTATCCAAAAGAAGAGAAACTCACAAAAAAAGATACATTTATCTTTGGGACAATAGTGAGAAAGCAAAAAGTAAAGGGAACGGATTACGTGGTTGACGCTTTTAAGAAACTGCGTTCAAAATATGGCGACCGAGTGCAGCTTCATGCTGCTTTTGGAGATGAATCTCTATCGAATATTGACGGAATAACGATTTTGAAGCCTGATGGTGACGAAAATCTGGCGGCATTTTACCGTTCGATCGACTGCTATATCTGTGCGGGAATTTTTCAGCTCGATGCCGTTCATTATCCGGTAATCGAAACGATGGCATGTAAAACAGCACTGATTACAACCGGATATTATCCTTCAACCGTTAATAATGCGGCAATTATAGAAACCGAAAGCAGTGCAGCGATTGTGGAAGCGGCGGAAAAAATAATGGAATTTCCGGAAGAAGCGGAACAAAAAGCCGTGAATGCGCTGCAGGATATCGAACAGTTTTACTGGGAAAAGGTATCGAATAAAATGCTTGGCTACTTTCAAAAGGCGAATCAAAACTGACATGATTACAATTCTGCTAATCGTATTTGTTTTTCTTGCTGCCCTTCTTCTGATAGACAGCAAGAATAACGTCGTGAATAATTTCATGCTGATTATCATCGGAATTATTCTGGTGTCGATTGCAGGTTTCAGAGGACCGGATATGGACCGCGATTACTATGTTTATAAAAATTACTGGTTCACGAAGAATATCAGCGGCGACGTGGAAGAATCTTTCGTAATTATCCGTGATTTCCTGAAATACAGGCTTGAACTGGGCATAACTTCCATTTTCGTGACTTTTGCAGTGCTTGGAGTTGCCGCCAAATTAATAGGAATCAGAGTAATGGCGGTGAGTTTATATGCTTCAATTCTGATTTATTTCAGTCACTATTTTATTCTGCATGAATTTACGCAAATCAGGGTTGGCGTTGCAACCGGACTGATGTTGATATCACTTTATTACGCATATCACCGGAATTTGCCCAAATTTCTTGCGGTGGCGCTGCTCGCAATTATTTTCCACTACAGTTTGTTGCTGTTGCTTCCGCTGTATTTTTTAGGAAGGGGCAGAAACCTCAAGATTTTCTATGTGCTGATTCCTGTGGGTTATTTGTACTATTTTCTGAGTTCGGTAATGGAAATTACTGTTCCGATTCCTTATTTCCAGGAAAGAATCGAAGCATATCAACTGTTGCAGGATTTAGGTTTCATCGATTTTGAAGAGGTAAATGTTTTTAATGCTGTCTTTCTGGTGCGCGTCTGTCTGCTGTATTTTTTCATGTTTTTTGCGGACAAAATTGCCGAGCACGACGGTAAGATCTATATGCTGATTAAGATTTATGCGATCTCCCTTTTCAGCTTTCTGGTTCTCGCTAAAATGCCGGTGTTTGCGTTCCGTGTTCAGGAATTACTCGGCGTTGTAGAAATTCTGCTGATTCCGTATCTGATGTTTACACTGCGGAGTAAAGTTGCCGGCAAATTCGCAGTGATCGCAATTGCACTGGTGTTCCTGCTTTTTGATCTGTTCTATCTGGAATTAATTGTAGATGTATAATGGTTGCAGTTCTTTTATCGACATATAACGGTGAGAAGTATCTGAAAGAGCAGCTGGAATCGTTACTAAATCAGGAATTTAAAGAGTGGAAACTGTATGTCCGTGATGATGGTTCTACCGATTCTACGAAACAGATCATCGAAGAGTACGCCCGTAATTATCCGGATATTACTGTTCTTGAAGATCATCAGCCGAATTTAGGTGCTGCAAATGGTTTTTTACATATTCTGGAACAAATCGACGCACCGTACTATATGTTCTGCGATCAGGATGATGTCTGGATGAAGGAAAAAATAGCGGTAATGATGGACCGTATTCGGAAAGAAGAAAAAAAATCCGGAAACGAACCATTGCTTGTTATTTCAGATGCGATTGTAACAGACCAAGAACTTAAACCTGTATCAGATTCTTTCTGGAATTTGAATAAATTCCCCCCGGAATTGCTGCTGAAGAATAGTTCCTATATCAATATTTTCAATGCTGCGCCTGGTTGTACCATGCTTTTTAACCGGAACCTGAAAAATATTATACCCTTGCAGGATTCGAAAATACTTATGCACGACTGGTTTCTGATGATTTTCGCATTAGAAAAAGGAAAGGTGCTCATTGAACACAGACCTTTGATGTTTTATCGTCAGCACGAGAATAATGCAATCGGTGCTTCAAAAGTGACACTCGTCCGAAAGCTGAAATCTGTATTCTTCACTTCGGCCGAAAGACGTGAAAGAGAGCGGAAGGTCTATGATTTTGTAAAGCGGTACACCAACATCTCGAAGCCTCAGTTTTACTTAATGAAATTCAAATTCAATATTTTTCGCTATTTTTCAGGTCGGAAAACATAATAATGTCTGCAAAAATTTCTGTGGTAATGGCTGTATACAATGGTTCGCAATACATTGCGGAACAGATCACATCCATTTTGTCACAGCTTGCCGCAGATGATGAACTCATTATCACCGATGACAGCAGTACGGATTCCACCGCGTTTGTCGTTCAGAATTTTAATGATCCGAGAATAAAATGGATCAAAAATGAAGGTAAAAAAGGAGTGGCGAAAAATTTTGAAAACGGACTGCGCCAGGCAACGGGCGACTATATTTTCCTGAGTGATCAGGATGATGTATGGTACGATAATAAAGTGGCAAAAGTGACGGAAAAACTTGAAACAGTTTCCTGCGTGCTTCACAATGCTGATCTGATCGATGCAAAAGGCGAAAAAATGAATCAGGATCTGTTCTCCATTTACGGCACGCGTTCCGGTTTCTGGCGAAATCTGAAACGCAATACTTTCGTAGGCTGCTGTATGGCTTTTCGCCGTGAAGTTCTGCAGCATGCGCTTCCGTTCCCTGAAAAAATCACCATGCACGACATGTGGATTGCCCTTGTTTGCGAGAAAAAAGGATCAACCGGCCTGATCGCAGAACCGCTGATGGCTTATCGCAGACACGGAGCAAATGCTTCGACAACATCGCAGAAATCAACATTTACTTTTTCGCATCAGGTTAAATACCGGACGCAGATGCTGATGAGTCTGCTTGGCAAATAATTGCCGTATTTTCTGAAAACTTTATTTTTGCGGTTATGCAGCAAACTCCGGAAATTTCTGTAATCACCGTTGGAATGAATCATAAAGCGTATATGCAGAATCTGCTGCGTTCGCTGTTCATCACGCACAAACCTGCGGCTTCATTTGAACTAATATATGTAGATAACTGTTCTACAGACGGAACTATGGAAATGATTGCTGCTGAATTTCCCGAAGTGAAAATAATTCAGAACGAAAAACCAAAAGGATTTGGTGAGAATAATAATCTGGGTGTAAAGCATTCTACGGGAAAGTACATCGCGATTATCAATCCCGATATCGAATTATTAGATAAATCACTGGACAGTCTGCTCAACTTCCATGAAAAACTGAATTACGATGCGGTCCTCGTCCCGAAACTGATTAATCCGGACGGCAGTCTGCAGTTTTCTGCACGCGGATTTGTAACGGGAAATTCGCTCATCGGCAGAATTCTGACGCGCGGCAACGATGATACCGCAAGAAAATCGGTGAAGAAATATTTATTTACAGATATCAATCCGCTACAGACGCAGTTTGTCGACTGGTCTATTGGTGCAGCTTTATTCCTCAAAAAATCCCTTTTCGAAAAACTCGGCGGTTTCGATGAAGATTATTTCCTTTATCTGGAAGATACAGATTTGTGTCTGCGCGCCTGGAAAAACGAAAATCCGGTGATTTACATGCCTGAATCCGTCATGGTGCACAATCATTTAAGAGCAAGTTCTAAAAAACTGAGACCTGCAATCATTCACTTGAAATCGTACGTGACTTATTTCAGAAAGCACGGATTAGCAGTGAAATCCGTAATTGAAAAATCCGACCATAAGCTCCCGGATTAAAGTTTCCTTACCGTTGCGTTTGCGTCCACTTCGTACTGCTTTTTAACAGTGCGGTCAGATTTGAGTTTTACCTGAAGATTGTTTTTGGTGTTTTTTCCCTGAACGCGTACTGCCGTTCCCACACCGCTCACATCAGACTGTACGGTTCCCTGAACAGCGTTGTTTACTTTCAAAGCAAAACCATCTCCCCATCCGTCTTTTACACTTTTGTGGTTGATGTTTAATCCGGTAATTTTTTTGCCTGTTTTCGATTCGTTATTCAGATAAACTCCTGCATGTCCGTTGTCCGAAGTATTCACCACTAAATCGACATTGGAAATATCGTTGGTTGACGCATCTTTGAGCCAGATCAGCACACCGCACCATACCGTTCCGTGAACGTCGATTTTTCCGGAAATATTTCTGGTCGGAATTTCATTGGGCGAAGTTCCAACAATCAATAGTCCGGATCCGTGAACCACATTTCTTGCAACCCAGTCAATTTTTACATTTTCCGAGGAAATGATCGTCATGCTCGTGTCGTAATCGTATTCACTCATACCCTGAACTGTAACATTTCTGTTCAGGCTTTCTACTTCAACCGTTGCATTGGCATTTCGGTAACCATAAATATTTGTCGCGGTAATATTCTGCGATTTAATCATCTTCATTCCGGCGCCGGTTGCGGGATCTCCTTTACTGATTCGTTTGTAAGCCTGCGCAGCATATTTCAGATTTACTTTATCGAGTGTGATATCCGATGAACTTGTAATATAAACCGGGAAAACCGTGTTGGAAAAAGTACTGTTGGTAATTTTTACATTTTTGCAGTGATCGAGCCAAAGTCCAAGTGTCATTCCGGTGCTCACAGCATAATCGGTATTTCCGGTTAATTGGGAGTCATCATTACGCATATTTCCCAAAGGAATATTGGAACTGAAATCCGCACCGTCGATAACAAAATTTTCGCCTTTCAGATAAAGGATGGACGACTGTTCGTCGGTGTAAAACTGCCCGGTGTTGAAATTACTTTTCGTATTGTTATCGTTCCATTGTGGTATTCTTCTCCGGAGTTTGGCGCCGTTAAACAAAAAAGTTGCCGGAAGCGTGCGTGTCCAGATATTTCTTTTTTCAGGAACCTGCCATTTTCCGTTGTTTGCAAAAGCGTTGTAATACGTTTTACCTTTGGTGAACCAGAATGTGCAACCGCTTTTCCCGGAATCCAGCATTTTCTGGATCGCTGCGTAATCGTCGGTTTTTCCGTCTCCTTTTGCACCGAACATCTCCGGCGTCAGTCTGCTGTAAACTCTTTCATAGATTTTTCCGTCTTTCTGAAAATACAGAATCCCGTCGGGAACCACATGGCTTTCGCTGGCGGATAATAATCTGGTCTCAATTTTCTCGCCTGTAAATTTGTCTTTAAAAGCGGCATTTGGATTATCGCTGCTCTTGCACGACTGCGCAAAAATTAGGAGAAGAATTACCGATAATTTGCCGAAAATGGTAAATAACTGCTTTTGAAGGTTGGAATTATTGGATGTTGCTGCGGAAATAGAACTGTTTTTCATTTAAAAGATCGTGAGAATTTTTATTTTACACTCAATAAAGTATATTTGCAAAGAGGTAACAATATTTTTGCCAAAAAGGGTTATTTAGAAGGATTGTATGGCAGGTTTTTTTCATAAAAAACTGACGGTATTTTTGATTGTGGGGGATTTACTGCTGATCAGTATCGTTTACTACATTCTTTTTTCGCAGTTTCCGGGCCTCGTTCCTTCCCTCGAATACAACCTGATTGCTACACCCGCAATCGTCCTGACCATTTCGTGGATTATCATCTCCGCTTTTACCAAACTTTACCGCAATTCTTATCTTAAAGAAGCGCCGGAACATTTCAGTTCCTTTACCAAAACGTTCCTGGCATTTGGTTTCTTTGTTTTCATTTTTATTAATCTGCTTTATTCCGAACAGGATGTACGATCGTTTTCACTGATCTACCTGCTGATTACAGCAATTTCGCTATCGGTGCTGAGAATTTTGCTGTTTCTGTACCGTAAAAACTACAGGTTCAGGCAGAACAAGACTCAGAAAACCGTGCTGATCGGCGATAATACGTACACAAGGAAAATTCTGGAAAACCATTATGCTGCAGATACTTTGGGCGTGAAAGGTTTTTATTCAGGCGCAGACTCTGCAAACAGTAAACATCTCGGGAACATCGATGATTTTGTAAATGATCTTGAGAAAGGGGAAATCGAAACAGTGGTTTTTTGTGACGATAATATCAGCAAACAGCTTTACGAGGAGATTATCGATATTGCAGATGAAAAAATGGCCCGCGTTTATTTTGTACCCGATTTCAAATATCTGAAGGGTGATTATGAAGTTGAGGTAATTAACAGGGTTCCGCTGATTAATATGATGGCAGAGCCGATGTCGCATCCGGAAAATCTGCTTCTGAAGCGTATTTTCGATGTGGTTTTTTCCTCGCTGGTAGTTATTTTAGTATTATCCTGGCTTACACCGATTATTGCGCTGATTATTAAGCTCGAAAGTAAAGGACCCGTTTTTTTTATTCAGAAAAGGGCAGGGCTTAAAAACGAAACGTTCAACTGCATTAAATTCCGCAGTATGTACATCAACAACAAAAGCGATCTTATTACCACGCGCAAAGGCGATAAAAGAGTAACAAATTTCGGTCGTTTTATGCGCAAAACCAGCATCGACGAATTGCCACAGTTTATCAATGTTCTGGTAGGAGATATGTCGGTTGTCGGTCCGCGCCCGCACATGCTTTCGCAAACCGATTATTACGCAAAAATTACGAAGAAATATATGCTGCGACACGTGGTAAAACCGGGAATTACAGGGTGGGCTCAGGTCATGGGTTCACGCGGTGAAATCTTCAAGCATGAAGATATGCAGCGACGAATTGAAAAAGATATTTTCTACATCAAAAACTGGTCGTTTTTCCTCGATATCAAAATCATATTCCTTACCTTTTACAATACGCTGAAAGGCGATGAACAGGCTTATTAAACCAAATTTCAAATACAGCTGAAATGAAAATCCGTGAAACCCCTTTAAAAGACTGCTATATCATTGAACCGACCATCTTTGAAGATGACCGTGGTTATTTTTTTGAAAAGTACAATGAACAGAAATTTGAGGATTTAACCGGAATGAACGGTCATTTTGTACAGGATAATATTTCGAAATCCACTTACGGCGTTTTGCGGGGGCTTCATTTGCAGAAAGGGGAACATGCGCAGGCTAAACTGGTTTCCTGTCTGGAAGGAAAAGTATGGGATGTTGCTGTGGATTTAAGGGAAAATTCGCCGTCTTACGGAAAATGGTACGGCATTGAACTGTCTGATGAGAACAAACTGCAGTTTTATGTTCCTCGTGGATTTGGCCATGGATTTTCGGTGCTTTCTGAAACCGCAGTTTTTGCTTACAAATGCGATAATTTCTACAATAAGGAGTCGGAGGGAGGAATTATGTGGAATGATCCTGAACTCGGTATCGACTGGAAATTACCGGAGCAGGATATACAGCTTTCTGAAAAAGATAAAGTGCAGCAGCTATTTTCCGAAAAGAATTTCTAGCCTGTGAATAAAAAGGAAATCTGCACAGAGGTCACTTATATCATCGAATCTAAATTAGAAAAACTTCAGGAGCTGATCTCCGGAACAAGGTTGTCGAACTCTGAAACCAAAAGTTCGATGGGCGATAAATATGAAACGGGCCGTGAAATGCTTCAGCAGGAAATCAATAAGCTGGAAATTCAGGCAGGAACGCTGCAGCAAATGCTTGCGGTTTTACGCAGAATAAGTGTTGCTCCACATTCCCGCGTTCAGTCAGGCAGTCTGGTAGAAACCGATGCTTCTCTTTTCTATATATCAGTTTCTGCAGGTGAATTTTCTTTTCAGAACAGAAAGATTTTTGCTGTATCGGCTGAAAGTCCGGTTGCAAAGATGATGACAGGGCTTCAGAAAGGTGATTCTTTCGAGTTGAACGGAATCAAGCAGCACATTCGCCAAGTTTTTTAATTTTCTATCTTTGGGACAATTCCTTTATCATGCAAAATTACCTCGGGCTTTTACAACATATTTTAGATCACGGAACAGATAAAACCGACCGCACCGGAACCGGTACGAGAAGCGTTTTTGGTTATCAATTGCGGTACGATTTATCCAAAGGTTTTCCTCTGGTGACCACAAAAAAAGTACATCTGAAATCTATCATTTACGAGCTTTTATGGTTTCTGAAAGGCGATACCAATATTCAGTATCTGAATGAAAACGGTGTTTCTATCTGGGATGAATGGGCCGATGAAGACGGAAATCTGGGTCCGGTTTATGGAGCGCAGTGGCGCAGCTGGCGTGGCGCAGATAACAAAATCGTCGATCAGTTTTCACAGGTAATCGAAGAAATTAAGAAAAATCCGGATTCGCGCCGGCTGATTGTTTCGGCCTGGAATGCTGCGGAAATTCCGAATATGGCTTTGGCACCATGCCATACGATGTTTCAGTTTTATGTAGCTGACGGAAAACTGTCGCTGCAGCTGTATCAGAGAAGTGCTGACGTATTTCTCGGTGTGCCGTTTAATATTGCAAGTTACGCGCTTCTTACCATGATGGTTGCACAGGTTTGCGGACTCGAAGCCGGGGATTATGTGCACAGTTTCGGCGATGTTCATATTTATAACAATCACTTTGAACAGGTTAAAAGACAGCTTTCCCGTGATCCGCGTCCGTTGCCGGTCATGAAGATCAATCCTGAAATTAAAGATATTTTCGGTTTCGATTTTGAAGATTTTACACTGGAAAATTATGATCCGCATCCGGGAATTAAAGCTCCTGTGGCAGTCTGATTCTGCTTAACAACACAAACGCATTTCACGCCCCTGATTTTGTAACAATTCCAGCTATTGTTCGACTGATTTACAGTCACATTATCATGAAATCAGCGCTTTTTATCATCAGCATTTTGCTTTGCTCTGTTTTGTATGGTCAGTCTTTTCAGCGGGCAGATCTCGATCAGTATTTTGATGCGCTGGAGAAAAACGACAAGTTTATGGGAACCGCAGCAGTTTCTGTTAACGGAAGATTGCTGTATTCACGCTCGGTTGGTTTTGCTGATGCTGATCGTCAAATAAAAAATACAACTGCTACGAAATACCGGACCGGTTCTGTTTCCAAGATGTACACCGCCGTTCTTACTTTACAGGCGATCGAAGAAAACAGATTAACGCTGAACACCAGGCTATCAGAATTTTTTCCGGAGATTAAGAATTCTGAAAAGATTACAGTCGAACATTTGCTTCGCCACCGCAGCGGAATTCATGATTTTACCGATTCGCCGGCATTTGCGTTTTATTACCGTTCGCCAAATTCATCAAAGCATATTATCGAAAGAATTGAAGAAGCAGGTTCTGATTTTGAACCCGGAACGAAGATGAGCTACAGCAATTCCAATTATTCGCTGCTGACCTACATTTTGGAGCAGATCTACAGTAAAACCTATTCAGAACTGCTGTCACAGAAGATTACAGGTCCGCTGAAATTAGAAAATACGTTCTTAGGTTCAAAAATAAATATAGAAAATGGGGAGGCGTTCTCGTACAGAATGCTATCTGAACCTTTTAAAATGCCGGAAACGGATATGTCTGTTCCAACCGGAGCAGGCGCAATTGTTTCCACTTCGGAAGATTTGCTGAAATTTATTGAGCAATTATTGCAGGGTGACTTATTGTCCGAAGGTTCGCTGCAAAAGATGAAAACGATGAAGGAAGGTTACGGACTTGGCATTTTTGCGGTAAAACATGATGAAAGTGAAGGATTTGGGCATAACGGAAGTATCGACGGATTTCAGTCGGAACTGTTTTATTTTCCAACGACAGAAATTTCTGTAACAATACTTTCCAACGGCAGTGCAGTTCCTGTGAAAAATATCAGAAATACAGTTCTGGACGCTGTAAGCGGAAAAGCTATAAAACATCCTGATTTTGAGGGCGTTAAAGTTCCTCAGGAAATTCTTGAGCGATATTCAGGAGTTTATTCGGCGCCGGATTTTCCGCTAAAAATAAACATCAGCAACCGCAATGCAAAACTTTACGGACAGGCAACAGGACAGGGAGAATTTGAGTTAACCGCAACCTCGGAACGTGTTTTTACGTTCGAAAGCGCAGATATTACGATCTCCTTCAGTGAAAACGGAGATGAGATGACGCTGAATCAGTACGGTCGCGTTACAGGATTTAAAAAAGAAAAATAAAAATGAAATATTTAAAAGTTACGCTGGATCAGCAGCAAGATCCGGCAACAATTCAACAGCTGATGCAGTTGATTAAAGGAGTTGCAAATGTAGAAATCATCAATGAAGAACATCCCGAAAGCGAACTGAAAAAAGCATTCAACAAAAGCCGGGAACAGCTGAAAAAAGGAGAATACGAAACCATCGTCAGCGATATTTTTGACATTCTGATTTCTCCGAAGCAAAAATAATTTTCAAATTTTAACGAATAAAATTCTGCATATGAAAAAAATGCTGATTTCGGCTTTACTGCTTGCCGCTGTCTTCAATTTTAACGGCGTTTACGCACAAACTGAAACTTCCGGAAGAGAACCGGTTTACAGAGCCACAGCTACAAAACTCACCGAACTGAAACATACGAAGCTGAAAGTCGGTTTCGATTATGAAAAGGAACAGATGAACGGAGAAGCCTGGATTACGGCTGCACCGTATTTTTATTCCCAGAACGAGCTTGTACTCGATGCGAAAGCCATGCTCATTCACGAAGTAGCTCTTGAAACCGGTGGAAAAAAAGCGCCGTTGAAGTACACCTACACCAACGATCAGCTTAAAATTTCACTGGATAAACCGTATCAGAAAAATCAGGATTACACGGTGTATATTAAATATACGGCCCGTCCCAACGAAGTGAAACCGGGAGGAAGCGCTGCTATCACGGATAATAAAGGACTTTACTTCATTAATTCCGACGGCAAAGAAACCGGTAAGCCGACCCAAATCTGGACACAGGGTGAAACGGAATCTTCTTCTGCGTGGTTTCCGACGATCGATAAACCAAATCAGAAAACCACTCAGGAAATTTTCATGACCGTTCCTGATAAGTACGTCACGCTGTCGAATGGTGAACTGAAATCTTCGGTAAAATCGGGCAGCGGACTGCGTACCGATCACTGGGTGATGAACAAGAAACATGCACCTTATCTGTTTTTCATGGGAGTTGGTGAATATGCCGTGGTCAAGGATAAATGGAGAAATATTCCGGTGGATTATTATGTGGAGAAAGAATTTGAACCTGTTGCCAAACAGATTTTCGGAAATACACCCGAAATGCTCGAGTTCTTTTCGAAAAAACTGGGTTATGATTATCCGTGGAATAAATATTCGCAGATGGTTGCTCGCGATTACGTTTCCGGAGCAATGGAAAATACGACGGCTACACTTCATGCAGAAGCTGCACAGCAGCACGCAGGCGATCTTGTTGATGAAAACACCTGGGAAGATGTGATCGCGCACGAAATTTTCCACCACTGGTTCGGAAATCTGGTAACTACAGAAAGCTGGAGCAACCTTACCGTTAATGAATCTTTCGCGAATTACTCAGAATATCTCTGGAACGAGCATAAGTACGGAAAAGATATAGCAGATTACGGACTGATGAAGGCGCTGCAGGTTTATCATCTCGATCCGTCGCTTGCGGGACGCGATCTGGTGCGTTTCAATTACCGTCACAAAGAAGATATGTTCGATATGGTTTCCTATAATAAAGGAGGCGGAATTCTTCACATGCTGAGAAATTATCTCGGTGACGAAGCTTTTTTTGGCGGACTCAACAAATTTCTGAAAGACAACGAATACCGCACCGGCGAAGCACATCAGATCAGGCTTGCTCTTGAAGCTGTTTCCGGTCGCGATCTGAACTGGTTTTTTAATCAGTGGTTTTTTGGAAGCGGACATCCGAAACTTTCGTCCACACAGAGTTACGATCCGGTGAAAAAAGAAGTGACGGTTGCAGTAAATCAAAGTCAGAGCACACCTTTTGAATTTCCTCTGGCAATTGACATTTACGAAAACGGAAAACCTTCCAGAAAAAATATCTGGGTTCAGGCGAAGAGCAAGAACGAATTCCGGTTTGCGGCAAATACGAATCCGCAGTTTGTAAATCTGAATGCAGACGGAATTCTCGTTTCAGAAATCAGCGATAACAAAACAGCAGACCAGCTTTTTCAGCAGTATAATGGTTCGAAGGAATTTCTAAGCAGATACAGAGCCGTGGATGCAGCAGGAAAGTTGCTAGAAAAAGATGACGCAGCACTGAAAACAATTACTGCTGCACTAAAAGATCCGAATTTCAGAATCAGAATGAAGGCAGTTTCAGCTCTCGATCTTTCAAAATCTGCACAGGCGAAGCAAACCGCTGCGGAAGTGGAAAAAATGGCCACTTCGGATCCTAAAACGCTGGTTCAGGCGGCTGCACTTGCAGCGTTGATCAAAACCAATGACAGAAAGCATCTTCCTCTTTTCGAAAGACAGATTTCATCAGCATCAAGTGCAGTGAAAGCTGCATCATTTGCGGGAATCGCAATGGCGGATCCGTCAAAAGCTGTCGCAGCGTCCGAAAAACTGGAACTCAAAACCATTTCAGATGAACTGTCGTCGGTTCTGCTGCCTGTAATTGTTGACAATAAAATTGAAAAACTGTATCCGGCAATCGGAACTACTGTAGCATTTTACCCGTTCATCAAGTTTCAGGATCCGCCGCTCGGAAATACCGCAGAACAGGGATTCAACCTGATCATGAGCAGCGACAATCTGAAAGCCACGGAAAGTGTTACAAAAATCCTGGGCCAGGCAAAAGGACAGCTTTCACAGAATCCACAGGCGAAAATGATGATTCAGAATATACTGAAAGACGGTCTTGCGAAGAAAATGCAGGTGCTGAAAAGCAATCCGCAGGCTCCGACCATAAACCGGCAGGTTGATTTGCTGAATGAAGCGATTGACGCCTACAAATAAATAAAGTAAGAGCTGCAAAATTTGCAGCTCTTTTATTTTACAAATAATATTTAGACAGATCGGGAATCAGTCTTCGTAAACAATATATTTTGCACGGATTGCGCTGTATTTCTCAAGATCTGCTTTCCAGGAATCCCGGATTTCCTGTTCCGTTTCACCAGCGATAATCTGTTTGCGGAGTTCGTCTGTTCCGGCGAGTTTATCAAAGAACAGATTGGACAAAAAGAAATTCTGCTGCGGATTTTTGTAAGCTTTATAGGATTTCAGCAGCCATTCCAGATTGAGTTTTCTTAAATCTGTAGTGTAATTGCTGAGGTTTTCACCGTAGCAGGTTTTTCCGTTCAGGAACGGATCTTTTGCACCATAATTTGGTCTGGGTGTAAACTGATAGGGCAGGCCTTTTGTCCAGGGAGAACCATAAATCTGAAACGGAAGCTCCGTGCCGCGTCCCACGGAAACCTGGGTGCCTTCAAAAAAGCAAAGGCTTGGATACAGATTGATCGACACGTCATTCGGGAGATTGGGTGAAGGTCTTTCCGAAATTTCATAGCGCGAATTTTTGTTGTAGCCCTGCATCGGAATCAGGGTGTAATTAGCGGTAAGTCCTTTCTGTAGCCACTTTTCGCCGTTCACCATTTTGCCGTACTCGCCAATCGTGAGTCCGTAAACTACCGGAACATTGTGCATTCCGACAAAACTTTTCCATTTATTTTTCAGAACCGGACCGTCAATATAACCGTCGTGCGGATTTGGCCTGTCCAGCACCATCACTTCAATTCCGTTTTCTGCGGCTGCTTCCATGACGTAAGTAAGCGTGGAAATATAAGTATAAAACCGAACACCAACATCCTGAATATCAAAAAGAACGACATCAATGCCCTGCAACTGCTGTTTTGTTGGTTTTTTATTATTTCCGTACAGGGAAACAATCGGAACTCCGGTTTTTGTATCGACTCCGTTTTTTACGTGTTCGCCTGCATCTGCATTCCCACGGAAACCGTGTTCCGGCGCAAAAATGGACTTCACTTTTACTTTACTGGCAACCAGAAAATCCACTAGATGCGTTTGATCATTCATCAGTCCGGTCTGGTTGGTCACCACGCCAATTGTTTTATTTTGGAGAAGCGGCAGGTAAAGCTCCGGTCTGTCGGCTCCGGTTTTGAAGCAGTCTGCCTTTGCAGTTTGCGCTTTGCATGAGACAAAACTGAAAATGGTTAGCGCAGTTATAAGTAAATTTTTAAATTTGACGTCTAAAATCATCGGATTGAATTTTCCCTTTTATTTCTCCAAAAAGATAGCTTTTTCCAAAGATAACAAAAATAATCTCTCACGGGTGATCATCTTTATTGGCCGGCTTTCTGTAGCATTAGGGATTATAGTTTCGCTGCTCACGGTGTCAATAGGTTTCGGTTCCAAACAGGCCATAAAGGAAAGAATGGCGGATTTCAGCGGACACATTAATATTAAGTCGAAACGGTCCAATTCCTCTTATGATTCATCAGTTCTGGATAAAGAGGGGCTGAAACTGAAAGAAATTACTGCCAATCCGCAGATTGCAGGTCTGCAGAAATATGCAACAGCTACAGGAATTCTGCGGAATGAGCACAATTTTGCGGGAATTATTTTCAAAGGTGTCGGAAATGATTTCGATCACAAAAGATTCAAAAAATTTCTGATTGCGGGAGAAACGCCTAAAGTCACCGAGAAAGGTTACAACCACGGCATCGTGCTTTCCGAAAAAATAGCCGCCGACCTGCATCTTAAAGTGAAGGACAGCATTGTTGCGATATTCTCCAGACAGAATGAGAATGTTATCTACCGGAAGTTTGAAGTGATTGGTGTGTATAAAACCGATATAAAAATGATTGATGATCAGTATGTTATTGGTGGAATCAATCATGTTCGGCGAATCCTTGATCTGGAAAAGGATGATGTTGGCGGAATGGATGTCTTTCTGAAAAATGTGAATAACATCGACAAAGTTGCACCGGAAATCGATCAGGAAGTCGGTATCAAGAATTATGTGGAAACGGCAACTTCCAAATATCCGCAGATTATGGACATGATCAGTATTTTCGATAATAACATCGCGATTATCATCATCATTATGCTGATCGTGGTGATTATCAACATTGTGATGGTGCTGCTTTTTCTGATTATCGAGCGGACAAACTCTATCGGACTTCTGAAAACACTTGGCTCGAGTAACGGACAGATCCGGAGAATCTTTATCAATTATACGCTCCTCATTATGATTCCGGGTTTGATTATCGGGAATGTGATCGGGCTGCTTTTACTCACTTTGCAGAAGGTTTTTGGAATCGTGACGCTGAATCCGGAGGAATATTATATCAGTACGGTTCCGGTTGATCTGAATCCTCTAATTCCGTTGCTTATTTCTGCAGGAATTCTGCTTATTTCTGCAGTTGCACTGATTGTCCCAAGTTATCTGATCAGCAAAATTTCACCGGTGAAGTCGCTGCGCTACAGCTAATTTATTAGCCTTATCTTTGCACCCTGAAATTAATTCATAAACAAATTCTTAATGAAATACGCTCAAAATATTCTTGAAACCATAGGCAATACGCCCTTGGTGAAGCTAAATAAAGTGCTTGGTGACGATTTTCCTGCACTGGTCCTGGCAAAACTGGAAACCTTCAATCCCGGGAATTCTGTAAAGGACAGAATGGCGGTAAAAATGGTAGAAGATGCTGAAAAGGACGGCCGTTTGAAACCGGGTGGAACAATAATCGAAGGTACTTCCGGAAATACCGGAATGGGACTTGCGCTTGCCGCAATTGTTAAAGGTTATAAATGCATTTTTGTTACCAATTCCAAGCAGTCCAAGGAGAAAGTTGATGTTTTAAAAGCGATGGGTGCAGAAGTAGTGGTGTGTCCGACAGATGTGAAGCCTACCGACCCGAGATCTTATTATTCCGTTTCCAAAAGACTGGCAAGTGAAACAGAAAACGGATGGTATGTCAATCAGTATGATAATCTATCCAACCGTGATGCGCATTACGAAGAAACTGCACCTGAAATCTGGGAACAGACCGAAGGAAAGCTTACCCATTTTGTTGTAGGAGCAGGAACAGGCGGAACCATCACGGGATGTGGAAAATATTTCAAGGAAAAAAATCCTGACGTTGAAATTATCGGTGTGGATACGTACGGTTCTATCCTAAAGGAAATCCACGAAACGGGTGAAATCAAACTGGAAAATGCATATTCCTATATTACTGAAGGAATCGGTGAAGACATTCTTCCGGAGAATTATGATATGTCTGTAATCGATCATTTCGAAAAAGTAACCGATAAAGACGGTGCTGTTTATGCGAGAAAACTTGCAAAAGAAGAAGGGATTTTCTGCGGTTATTCAGCAGGAAGTGCCATCGCCGCAATTAAGCAGATGCAGGACCGTTTTACGAAAGACGATGTTATCGTGGTGCTGCTGCACGATCACGGTTCGCGATATGTTGCAAAAGTTTATAATGACGACTGGATGAAAGAACAAGGGTGGCTATAAAGCCACTTTTTTTTATATAATATGTTAAATTATATGCCCGGAAATGCAAAGTTTTATTAAATTTGTGGGAATTACATAGAAAATTTAAAAAATGAAAAAATATTTCTATCTTCTTTTGTTGGCATTTTTTGCCATTAACACACATGCACAGCGAGATACAGAACACTGGTTTGCTCCGATGAAAGCCCGGACAGGCTCCAGTCATCAGCAGGCGCTGTTTCTGTCTACAGATTCTGTGACACCATTTCCGGTTTCCATTTACAGTAACAATATTCTTTTGGGTACTGTTACCATCAGTAAAGGAAGTCCGCAACAATTTCCGGTAGATATCGACCGGATTATTGCCAAACTTGAATGGGATACGTTTACAGTTATTGACAAAGGTCTTTATCTGACGGGAGCGAATCCGTTTTTTGCAACGCTTCGTTTTTCGGTACTTTCACATGGTGAAATTTTAACATCGAAAGGTAAGGCAGGTATTGGTACTAAATTTTACGCGGTTAACGCACCGTCAACAATCAGTTCCAGTTCCGACAATTTCACGGTCGGGGTTTTAGCGACTGAGGACAACACAGCGGTGACGATTTCGGGATATGATCCTGCAGTAGAATTTTCCAATGGGTCTTCCGGTATCACTAATCCTACTATTACATTCAACTTGAATAAAGGACAGTCCTATCTCATGGAAGGCTACAATAATATCGCCGCAAACCGGGAAGGATTTATCGGAGCCAAGATTGAAGCGACAAAACCCATATCTGTCACCAATGGAAATTTCGGTGGCAACTATGTAATTGGAAACGGTTCAACAGGAACCGACATCATTATGGACCAGTCCGTACCTACTGAAAGATTAGGGAAAGATTTTGTGCTGGTGAAAGGGTACGGTACTTTAACTGCCGGAACGGAGGGTGCTATCGTTGTAGCGACGGTAGACGGCACACAAATCAGCGTTAACGGCGGTCCTGTTCTGGCAACCATCAACGAAGGAGAACATTACAGAGTTCTTTCAGATGCTTATCAGAATAACGGAACCGGTGGAACCGAGCATTATAATATGTTTTTGCAGACCTCGGAAAACGCCTATGTTTATCAGCTGCTTTCGGGTGTAGCCACCAGTAATAACCAGTCCGGATTCAACTACATTCCGCCGTTAAGCTGTTATTTGCCAAGAACCATTAACGAAATTGGATTAATTAATCAGATGCCGGGTGCGAGCCCGACTCCTACCGTAAAATTAAATGTTCTTACCGAAGCAGGAGCAGTAGTTTCTGTAAACGGTATAACACCAACTGCGGCACAGGGTCCTTTTCCTGTAACCGGAACTTCAGCCTGGGTATCCTACAGTATTCTGAATGTTTCAGGAAATTACACCATTACTTCTGACAAAGCTGTTACGGCCGGTATTGCGGCAGGTTCCGGTGCGATGGGTTATGGCGGTTATTTTGCAGGTTTCTCTTCAGTACCTGCGGTTTCAAAAGTAACGGGAGAATGTGTACCGGGTCTTGTTATTGCGGTGGACGATATTTTCCAGACTTATCAGTGGAACAGAAACGGCAACCCAATCGCTGGAGCTAATTCCAATACTTATACACCGACACAGTCGGGATCCTATACCTGTACAGTTTCTATCGGAACATGTGCACCGGTAACAACGCCTCCGTACATTGTTAAAAACTGTACGTTTGAAAGTACTCAAAACCTGGGTACATGTACAACACTAACAATTACACCGGCGTTTTCTGCACCAACCACACAGACTGTAGTACCAACCACAGTTACAATTTTAACACCTCCGACTTTAGGTACGGTTACTATTGATCCTGCAACAGGAATCATCACGTATACCAGAAATCCGGGTGTAACAGGTTCTGACCAGTTTGTATTCACATTCTGCGGAAACGATCCTGTTTTCACAGATTGCGAGGAAGTGACTGTTAATATTCTTCCACCGGTTTATCCGGTAGCATACGATGCTGTACTGCAGGGCTGCTACATTCCGGAAGATCTTACAAGAGGAACATTCGACCTGAATAATGCAGATGTTTCGAACACACCGAATACGACACTGAAATTCTATCCTACGCTTGTTGATGCGCAGAATGACACCAATCCGATTGTTACTACTGCCGGTTACGTTGCTACTGAAGGAACTAATATTTATGTAAGAGTTTACAGTAATACAGGATGTTTCAGCATCTCTAAAATTACACTTACAATTGTAGCACCGAAATATTCAACAGTGCTGCAGGACAAAGTGATCTGTGAAGATGCTACAGCGTCGCTTGATGCTGGACCTGGATACGATGCTTATGTTTGGAGTACAGGTGCAACAACTCAGTCAGTTACCAATCTTCCGATCGGAGAGTACTGGGTTGATCTTCACCATGAAGGATGTACAACGCGTCAGTTTGTAAGAATTCTGAAATCTTCTTCTCCGACAGTAACGAATATTGATATTACCAATAATACAGTAACACTTACTGCAACTGGAGGAAATCCACCGTACGAATATTCAATGGACGGCGTAACATGGCAAAGTTCAAATGTATTCAGCGGACTTCTTCGCGGAGAGAATACGTTCTACGTGAGAGATTCTTACAACTGTGCACCGATTTCCGTAACTGTGACGGTTCCAAACCTGATCAACGCTATTACGCCAAACGGTGATAATCAGAATGACGTAATTGATTATCGCGCGCTTGCATACAAGGAAAATCTTACGTTCACCGTGTATGACCGTTACGGAAAATTAATCCATACAGCTGATAAGAGCAATAACCATTCTTGGAACGGATACTTCCAGGGGAAAAAACTTCCTACATCAACGTACTGGTATACGATTACCTGGACAGAAGATGACGCAGCGAAAACCTTCGTGAAATATTCCGGTTGGGTACTTGTTAAGAATCAATAGGAATTAATAATTAATAGTAAATAGAAAAGCACGGTTTTAGCCGTGCTTTTTCGTTTTAAGGATTGAGGGATTTCAACTTTTTTGCCAGCTTGTATTCCTCTCTTATTGTTCTGTCACCAACTCTTTCAGCCATCCAGACATTTCCTTCCCCAACAAAATATATTCTGTTCGAAACATGTTCCTCTGGATTACTCAGAGTAATAAATGAACCGCTTTCATCAAATTTAAATGAGCCGCTGCTGTTGAAAACGCCATCCTGCTCTTCCAGATACGTTTCCTTCATGGTGTAAGTTTTATCATCATTTAAAACGAGCGTCGTTTCAATTCCGGGGCAGGATGCACAGGGAAGTATTCCGGCATACGTTCCGTTCCAGTCAACAGATGTTTCCGTGTTGTCGCCATCCGCCACAATTTGCAGCGTGTCTTCAGGATAAACGGCATGCGTCACTGAATCTGCGATGATTTCAGCAGTGCTTTCTGTGTTTGCCTGCTCTTTACTGCAGGAAAAAAGCATCAATCCGGCAATTGCAGCCGGTAAGATCATTTTGTTCATAAATTCCGATTTTTCACCTTGTATGCAAAAACAGTGCAGATCTCTGGTAATTTTTATTAAACATGAATCATAGACTTTTAAACAAGAAAAATCCGCAGAAATTTTCTGCGGATTTAGTTTTTGAAATCGGTCCAATTTCTAAATTGATATTATCCCAGGAATGGATATTTGTAGTCTTTAGGAGAAACAAAAGTCTCCTTTACGGAACGTACAGAAACCCATCGCAAAAGATTCATTTTAGAACCTGCCTTATCATTTGTTCCAGATGCTCTTGCTCCGCCGAAAGGTTGCTGACCAACAACTGCGCCGGTTGGTTTGTCGTTGATGTAGAAATTTCCTGCAGCATTTTCCAGCGCGTTGTATGCTTCCTCAATAGCATAACGGTCTTTCGCGAAAATAGATCCTGTTAAAGAATATGGAGAAGTTTCATCAACCAGTTTCAAAGTTTCTTCCCATTTTTTATCTTCATATACGTAGATTGTCAGAATAGGGCCGAAAATTTCTTCACACATGGATGAATACTGCGGATTTGAAGTTTCAATCACCGTAGGCTCTACAAAATAACCTTTTTTATCTTCGCATTTTCCGCCGAAAATTACCTTGGCATCTTTGTCTTTTTTAGCAGCTTCAATATAATTCTTGCATTTGTTGAAGGATGCCTGGTGAATAACGGCATTTACAAAATTAGAAGGATCTTCAGGAGTGCCCATTTTTACGGTTTTCAGTTGTGCACCCATGATGCTTTGAACTTCTTTCCACAAAGATTTAGGAATATAAGCTCTCGAAGCTGCGGAACATTTCTGTCCCTGATATTCGAATGCGCCTCTAACCAGTGCAGTTGCTACGGCTGCAGCGTCTGCACTTGGATGTACCATCACGAAATCTTTTCCGCCGGTTTCTCCAACAATTCTTGGATATGTTTTATACTTATGGATGTTTTCGCCAATCATTTTCCACATTCCCTGGAATACCGAAGTAGAACCTGTAAAATGAAGTCCTGCAAAATCCGGATGTGAAAGTACTTTTTCAGCAGTTTCAGCGCCCGGCGTATAAATCAGGTTGATTACTCCGTCCGGAAGTCCGGCCTCCTGGAAGATTTCCATAATAACCTGCGCAGAATATACCTGAGAATGAGAGGGTTTCCACACCACTACATTACCAAGCATTGCCATACATGATGGAAGGTTTCCTGCAATTGCAGTAAAATTAAATGGCGTTACAGCAAAGCAAAAACCTTCAAGCGGTCTGTATTCGGAGCGGTTCCAGATTCCTTCACTCGAAACCGGCTGTTCTGCATACATTTCGGTCATGAATTCTACATTGAATCGCAGGAAATCGATAAATTCACATGCAGCATCAATTTCTGCCTGCATCACATTTTTTCCCTGTCCGATCATTGTCGCGGCATTCAGTCTGTCTCTGTATGGTCCGGCCAAAAGTTCAGCAGCTTTCAGGAATATTGAAGCACGCTGTTCCCAGCCTAAAGCATTCCAGTCTTTTTTCGCAGCCATTGCAGCTACAATAGCCTGGTCCACATGTTTCATATCGCCTTTATAATAAAATCCCAGATCATGCTGATGATCCTGCGGAGATTCAATGCGTGTCTTCTCCTTGGTTTTTACTTCCTTTCCGCCGATGTACATTGGAATTTCCACTTTTTCCTTCCACATTTTTTTATACGTGGCGATCAGTGATTTTACCTCGTCGCTGCCCGGTTCATAGCTTCTTACTGGTTCATTTATCGCGTAAGGAACCTGAGAAATGGCTTTTGTCATGTTAATTGTGATTTTTTAGTAATTCTTACAAAAATACTGAAAATAAAAGGATTTTGGAAAAATTGCTCAACGGTCTTCCTGAATTCTTTCGTTGGAAAATGATATAATTTATAGGCAGATAGATGCAATAGTGCAGCACGATTAATTGTTAGCTTTGTTGATCATGGTTTTTTGAAACAAGCAATTTGAAACTCATTCAGTTCACAAACAAAGGAATTTACTGTCCTGCCGGCAGATTTTATATTGATCCGTGGCGACCGGTAGATCTGGCTGTAATAACGCACGGCCACGGTGATCATGCGCGGTGGGGAATGAAGAAATATCTTTGTCATCACCATACTAAACCAATTCTGTATGCAAGAATAGGAGCGGATATCGAATGTCAGAGTCTGGAATATGCTGAAACGCTGGATATCAATGGCGTAAAATTGTCATTTCATCCCGCAGGTCACATAATTGGTTCAGCGCAAATCCGTCTCGAATATAAAGGATACGTCGCTGTAATTTCCGGTGATTATAAAACCGTTGATGACGGACTCTCCACACCTTTTGAAACGGTGAAGTGCCACGAATTCGTTACGGAAAGCACTTTCGGACTCCCTGTTTACAACTGGCTGCCACCGCAAAAAATCGATGACCAGCTCCAAAACTGGGTTTCCAGAAACAAAGAATATCAGAAGACATCGGTGTTTATAGGCTATTCACTTGGCAAAGCGCAGCGCATTATGAAAGCGGTTGAAGGGCTGGGCAAAATTTACGTTCACAGTTCTATTGCGCGGCTCAACGAAGCTTTTAGTTCAGTGGGAATAGAACTTCCCGATTATGAAACTGCTGATTTTAACGATGGCCGGAAAGAAATGCAGCATGAAATCGTGATTGTCCCGCCGGCTTTGCTCGACAGCAATATGATCAGGAAAATTCCGGATGCCGCAACTGCGATCTGCAGTGGCTGGATGCAGGTTCGCGGTTCCAGAAGATGGCGCTCAGCTGATGCAGGTTTTGCAGTAAGTGATCATGCAGACTGGAACGGTTTGCTCGATGCGGTCAAAGCAACTGAAGCGGAACTCGTACACGTAACACATGGACAGACTGCGGTTTTTTCTAAATATTTAAATGAAATCGGAATTAAATCCGATGTGGTAGAAACGCTGTTTGGTGAAGATGAAGAAGAAAAGGAAAAAGGAATTATCGAAGAGGAAGGACAGGACAATTAAAGTTGAAATTGAACGAGAGAATTCCGGAGAATCTGTGAAATGACAATAGATTTATAGCTTAAAGCCAAAAGGTTTTAGAAGAAAATGAAAAACTTCGCGACATTAATCAACGCACTCGAAAGCACCAATAAAACCAATGCAAAAATCGATGCCATGGTGAAATATCTGGAACAGGCTCCGGATCAGGACCGGTTGTGGTTTATTGCGCTGTTTACGGGGAAAAGGCCGAAGAGAAATGTCAACACCAGTCTGATGAAAGAATGGGCGCTTGAAATTACCGGACTTCCACTCTGGCTTTTTACCGAAAGCTATGCTGCAGTCGGCGATCTGGGAGAAACACTTTCACTGATTTTGCCTGCTGCGGAAAATGAAATCGATAAATCGCTGACTGAATGGATGAACGAGATTATTGACCTGAAGCCAAAAACTGAAGGGGAAAAAAAACAGTTCGTCACAGATTCCTGGAACGGCCTCTATTATACGGAACGGCTGATATTCAACAAATTAATTGGCGGTAGCTTCCGGATCGGGGTCTCACATAAAATGCTGGTAAATGCGCTCGCAAAATATTCCGGCATGGATGTCAGCACGTTGATGCACAGTATTATGGGAAAATGGAATGTCGATGAAGTTAATTTTGATGAATTAATTTCGGGGCAGAACGTAAATCACGATAATTCCAAACCATATCCGTTCTGTTTGGCTTACGCGCTCGAGAAAAATCCCGAGGATCTCGGCGAGGAAGAGGACTGGCTTGTGGAATACAAATGGGACGGCATCCGTGCTCAGCTCATTAGCAGAAACGGCGAAATTTTCATCTGGTCACGCGGTGAAGAACTGGTCACAGATCAGTTTCCGGAAATTGTCGGGGCATTGAATGACGTAAAAAAGGATTTCGTAATTGATGGGGAAATTCTGACGGTTACAGACGGGAATGTTCTTAATTTCAATGAGCTTCAGAAAAGGCTCAACCGGAAAAATGTCACAAGAAAAATGCAGGAAGAAATCCCGGTCGAAATATTTGCCTATGATCTTCTCGAACTCGATGGTGCAGATCTTCGCGAATCACCGATGTCTGAAAGAAGAAAACTGCTTGAAAAACTGCTGTCCGAATTACAGTGCAGCCGCATAAGTCTTTCTGAAGAAGTTCGTTTTGAAAAATGGGAACAACTGGATGAAATTCGCAGCAATGCCCGTGAAATAAACAGTGAAGGTCTGATGCTGAAGCAGAATAATTCAGTATACCATACCGGAAGAAAAAAAGGAGACTGGTGGAAATGGAAAATTGATCCGATGACGATTGATGCTGTTTTGATTTACGCACAAAAGGGAAGCGGCAGAAGAAGTTCCTATTATACAGATTATACTTTTGCCGTAAAAAATGAAGGACAACTGGTGACGATCGCAAAAGCTTATTCCGGTTTAACCGACAAGGAAATAATGGAGGTAAGCAGGTTTGTAACCAAAAATTCTCTGGAAAAATTCGGTCCGGTAAGAACGGTGAAACCCGAGCTCGTTTTTGAAATTGCATTTGAGGGAATCGGTTTCAGCAAACGTCACAAAAGCGGTGTGGCATTGCGTTTTCCGAGGATTTTACGGTGGAGACGCGATAAAAAAGCAGAAGAAATTGATGAACTGCAGGAAGTTATAAAGCTGATCAGGTAAAATTTTTTTTCCAGTAAATGGATTCCTGTGAAATCCCAAATAGCCGTTTGTGAGAAATAGTTTCGAAAATTCTGAAGGACTTAAAATCATCCGTAACTGGATGACGGAAAAACAATGGACACCGTTTTCTTTTCAGCAGCAGACCTGGGAAAAATTTGGGAAAGGCTACAGCGGAATGGTGGTTGCGCCAACAGGTTTCGGCAAAACGTTCTCCGTTTTCCTGGCGGTGGTTTCAGATTTTCTGAATCAGCCTGAAAAATACGGAAAAGGTCTGAAACTAATCTGGATGACGCCGTTGCGTTCGCTCGCAAAAGATATTGCAAAAGCAATGCAGGAAGCAATTGATGAAATAGGGCTGGACTGGACCGTTGGTGTGCGGAACGGTGATACTGATCCCAAAATCAGGCAGCAGCAAACGCGCAATATGCCGGACGTTTTACTTGTAACACCGGAAAGTCTTCATCTTTTACTCGCTCAGAAAGAAAATCCGCGCTTTTTCAAAAATTTGAAATGCATCGCAGTTGATGAATGGCATGAACTGCTGGGCTCAAAAAGAGGTGTGATGGCCGAACTTGCACTTGCTAAAATCAGGGAGTTGCAGCCGAAAGTAAGGATTTGGGGAATTACTGCAACCATCGGCAATCTGGATGAAGCGCTGGAAGTATTGATTCCTTATGAAACAAAAAAGACCAGGATCGTTTCCAGGGAACGCAAGAAAGTAGAAATTATTCCGGTTTTTCCCGATGAAGTGGAACTTTTACCATGGGCCGGTCATCTTGGTGCACGTCTTGCCGATAAAGTTGTACCGTTGATTTTGAATTCCAAATCTACCATTGTTTTTACCAATACGAGAAGTCAGAGTGAAATGTGGTATCAGCTGTTGCTGGAAGCTTATCCCGATTTTGCCGGCCAAATCGCAATTCATCACAGTGCTATTGATGCTCATCTGAGAATCTGGATCGAGGAAAATTTAAGCTCGGGATATCTGAAAGCTGTCGTTTCAACTTCGTCGCTGGATCTGGGCGTAGATTTCAAACCGGTTGATACGGTTATTCAGGTCGGTTCGGTGAAAGGAGTTGCGCGGTTTATGCAGAGAGCCGGACGAAGCGGACATTCACCGTTTGAAACTTCAAAGATTTACTGTGTACCTACACATTCGCTGGAACTCATTGAAGTGGCAGCTCTGAAGGAAGCAGTAAAGCAAAAAGTTGTGGAACCGCGCGAACCGATGATTCTCTGCTACGATGTTTTATTACAGTTCCTGATGACTTTGGCAGTTGGAGATGGTTTTTATCCTGAAAAGATATTTCCGGTAATTCAGGGGACACATGCGTTCCGGGAAATGACCGTGGAAGACTGGAACTGGATGATTCAGTTTCTTACTGTTGGCGGAGCTGCATTAAAAAATTATGAGGAGTTCCACAAAATCACCGTTGACGAAACCGGACTTCATAAAGTTACTTCCCGCAAAATAGCGATGCTTCACCGAATGAATCTCGGTGTAATCGTAAGCGATGCGATGCTGAAAGTAAAATTTATTTCGGGAGGATATATCGGGATGATTGAGGAGTATTTTATTTCGCGGCTTAAACCGGAAGACAGATTTATTCTCGCAGGCCGCGTTCTGGAAGTGGTGCGGATAAAAGAGATGACCGTCTTTGTGCGTGCATCTAAAGGAAAAGCTCTCGCTCCGAGTTATTTGGGAGGCAGGCTTCCTCTAAGTTCGAATCTCGGACATTTCCTTCGTGAAAAGCTTTCCGATGCGCTAAATGCAGGAACTCGCGAAAAAGAACTGCGGTTTCTGCATCCTTTGTTATCGAATCAGCAGAGTGTTTCACACATTCCCCGTTCAACGGAATTTTTAGTTGAAGTCATCGAAAACCGCGAAGGCTACCATCTTTTTATGTACCCTTTTGAAGGTCGCCTTGTTCATGAAGTGATGTCCGCGCTTGTTGCATACCGAATTTCGAGGATTCAGCCCATCAGTTTTTCCATGGCGATGAATGATTATGGATTCGAGCTTTTCAGCGATCAGCCGATTCCGGTTACCAAAGAAAATTTAGCAGAAATTCTTTCTCCGGTTAATCTGATGCAGGATGTAATCAGCAGTATTAACGCAGCAGAAATGGCGCGTAGAAAATTCCGGGATATTGCGGTGATTTCGGGAATGGTAGTGCAGAATATGCCGGGCGTTCAGCGAAACAACAAAAGCCTTCAGGCTTCTGCGGGACTGATTTTCAATGTACTGGAAGATTACGATAAAGGAAATCTGCTTGTTCGCCAGGCGTATACGGAAGTTTTCAATCAGCAGCTGGAAGAGTACAGGCTTACCGAAGCTTTTAAGAGAATTGCAAAGTCTGAAATTATTCTCAAATTTGCCACTTCTTTTACGCCGCTCAGTTTTCCGATCAAAGTCGACAGTCTGAGACAGACTTTAACGAGCGAGGATCTCGATTCCAGAATCCGGAAAATTCAGCAGGAAGCAATGCGGCGAAGAAATGTGGAAGGATGATTATTATTGAAGACTCTTTAGAATTTGCCGGCGAAATTTTTACCGTAACCAATCAGCGGACACTTTTCTGGGAAAAACAGAAAGCGCTGGTTTTATCGGATATTCATGTAGGAAAATCAGCTCATTTCCGGAAAAACGGAATTGCGATGCCACAGAATGTGTTGCAAAACGATTTGAAACGGCTTTCGTCACTCATTGCGCATTACAATCCGGAAAAAATTCTGATTGTCGGCGATCTGCTTCATGCGGGAAGCAATTCTGAAGTGGATTTTTTCTGCCGCTGGAAAGAAAATTATAACAGGACGGAATTCCATTTAATAACCGGAAATCATGACCGTATTTCGAGGGTTGTTGCTGAACAGCTCTGCCTTACTTCGCAGGAACCGGTTGCAGAATTCGGTTCGCTTTTTTTTTCCCATGATTGTATTCCGGATCATCCGAAATTTCAAATCAACGGACATATTCATCCCGGAATTGTATTGGAAAACGCTGTACGAAAAATCAGACTTCCTGCATTTGCCTGTACAGAAAAACAGTTGATTTTACCGGCTTTCAGCGAATTTACCGGACTCGATATCCGCAATACGCCTCGAAAAGGAGCGTTTTGGCTTTGCACCAAAGAAAACCTGTATCACATCACGAAATAAAGCAAAACACGCCGGACTTTTAAAAGCAATTAATTTTGCTAACTTAGCCATACGAATTCAATATGCTTAAGAAAAATGGAAAATCCGGTTGTTTGTCCCAAATGTGAATCAGAATTTACCTATGAACAGGATAATCTGATGGTTTGCTCGCAGTGTTTTTATGAATGGAACCCTGCAGAATCCGGTTCAGATCAGCCTAAAATTCTGGACAGCAATGC
Source organism: Bacteroidota bacterium (assembly GCA_023460855.1). Lineage (GTDB taxonomy): Bacteria > Bacteroidota > Bacteroidia > Flavobacteriales > Weeksellaceae > JAEWOS01. Next base: position 64,438 of record JAEWOS010000011.1, read on the forward strand.
AAACGAACTACAGGACGGCGATTCGGTGGTGGTAGTGAAAGATCTTCCCGTAAAAGGCGCACCAAAACCGGTGAAAGCCGGAACCAAAGTGAAAAATATTCGCCTCAATTTCGACAGCGATCACAATATCGACTGTAAAATAGACGGCTTCGGATCAATGGCGCTGAAATCGGAATTTGTGAAAAAAGCATAAGAAAAGGAAAAATCCCAACAGGGTTCCTATTCTAAGACTTCATTGCAGAATAGCTAATTACAGTCTGTAAGGCAGAAAGAGAATTGACCAAAAATTTCCTTTAAACGGGAATGTAAATCTGCAGAATATTTTTCAATTATCCTGCCAAAGACGGCTGATTCACAGAGTATTTATCCACTTTTCCACATTAAGCAAGAAACGCTACCTTGATGTTGCCCTGCAATTCATGGTTACTGTACATTACGAGCGAAATTCCATCCAATGAAATTCTGTTCCAGTAATGATTCCCGGAAAAACGGCTTTCGTGGACTGTCGCTTCTTTTCCGTTTTCCACGTAGTGAATTTCATGCGGAAACCAGATTTTTTTATTCAGCTGGAGAGATTCCTGCTGTGCATCGGTTAATACATTCACCTCGCCGAAAAGTTTAGCAACATAAGGATTATATGGAAAGCGGTAACTTTCTTCTGCGCCGTCATTCTGTATCAGTCTGCCTTCCTGTAATACGATAATCTGATCCAGCCACGGCATTACCTCCTGAATTTCGTGTGTGGAAATGATTACCGAAATTTCATGCTCTTTCACGTAATTAAATAATTTTTCACGCAGTTCCATTTTTCTGGAATAATCGATATTGCTGAAAGGTTCATCCAGCAGAAGCAGTTTCGGAAGCACGGCCAGCGCTCTGGCAATTGCAATGCGCTGTTGTTGTCCGCCGCTTAAAAACTGTGGTTTCTGATCGATAAATTCTTCCATACCCACCACTTCCAGTAGTTCGAGCACTTTTGCGCGTTTTTCGCTGAGGTTGATGTTGGAAAGATGCTTGCCGACATTGTCGTATACCGTGGAGTAGGGCATCAGGTCATAATTCTGCGCCACCATTTTCATTTCGTGTTCTCCCGGAACGATATTTCCTTTTGGCCCAAGCAATTTTCTGCCCTCAAAAATGAGTTCGCCTTCCTGCCAGTCGATTAAGCCGTAAATAATGCTGAGCAGTGTCGATTTACCGCAGCCGCTTTCTCCGGCAAGTGCTATAATCTTTCCTTTCTCCACACGGATATTCAGATTTGTGAACAACGGTTTCTCCGGCAAATAGGAAAAATGAAGGTTTTTGACGTGAAGAAGCATAGGCAAAAATAGAAATTTTTACAGTGGATATTCCGTTTTGATTTAAGATTTAATTCTGCATTAAGTAAAGGCTTTCACCGCACAGTGTTTTGTCGGGGTGAACACATTGCAACATATTTTTACAGGATTTTTTTTACTTTCGTTAAAAGATTGAATTATGAGAAAAGTTTTTCGTCCGGCCGCTATTGTTGCTGTGGTGACTTTATTTGTTTCTTCGTGCAAGAAAAATGAAACGGCTACCAGTGAAGTTTCGCAGGTGACGACTTCAAATGACGGTTCGCTGTATGTACTGGACACGATGAACAGCAAAATCGAATGGAAAGGTTTCAAGATTGTGAAAAGCGATAACACGAGTCATTTCGGAACCATCAAATTTGAAAGCGGAGACGTTACGGTGAAAGACGGAAAACTGCAAAGCGGGAAATTCGTAGCTAACATGTCGAGTCTGAAAAATGTAGATCTGAAAGATGAACCGGAACAGCAGGCCAAGCTTCAAAATCATCTGAAGTCTGCCGATTTTTTTGAAGTTGAAAGTTTTCCTACTGCATCTTATGAGATCACAAAGATTACTCCGGCAGAAGAAGGCGATTACAATACCATTCTGGACGGAAATCTCACAATTAAAGGAATTACAAAACCGGTACAGTTTAATGCCAATGTTTCGGTGGAAAACGGTGAAGCGAGCATATACACCGAGCAGAAAGATATTTTGCGTGAAGATTTCGGTGTGAAATTTCAGATGCCGGTTCAGAACGGAATCATTAAGAATGAAGTGAACATACAGATTGCAGTAAAAGCACGGGAAAAGAAATAACTGCGGTTTTTCAAAAGCACAGCCGTACCAGTCCGGTGCGGCTTTAATTTTTTCTCTGAATTCGGGATTCGTTTTTGAAGTTTTTCGATGTAAATCAGTTCCGGGATAAACTTTTGAACTCGGCTATAATATTGCTAAATTTGCACGGATTGAAAAATACAAGATGCTAGACAAGATTGACGGTTATATGCAGGATGTGAACGCATTCACCAGTACAGATGCCGCAGAAATAGAGCAGTTCAGAATCAAGTACAGCAGTAAGAAAGGAATTCTTACGCAGCTTTTTGATGATTTTAAAAATGTTCCGAACGAACAGAAAAAAGAATACGGTCAGAAAATCAATGCGCTGAAGCAACAGGTTGCAGAAAAAATCGAAGATCTGAAAAGCGCCGGAAAATCTGCAGATGTTCTCGTAAAAGAAGACCTTACGCGTCCTGGATTTCCTTTGGAAGCCGGAAGCCGACATCCGATTGCACTGGTGCGCAACAGAATCATCGATATTTTCCGGTCAATCGGTTTTGCTGTGGCTGACGGCCCCGAAATAGAAGACGACTGGCATAATTTCTCGGCTCTCAATATGCCGGAATATCATCCTGCGCGCGATATGCAGGATACATTTTTTGTAAGCAAAGATCCTGATTATCTGCTGCGTACGCATACTTCTTCCGTACAGATCCGCTACATGGAACAGAACGAACCGCCAATCAGAATTTTGTCTCCGGGAAGGGTTTTTCGTAATGAGGCTGTCTCCGCGCGTTCGCACTGTATTTTTCATCAGGTGGAAGGACTTTACATCGACGAAAATGTAAGTTTTGCCGACCTGAAACAGACGATTCAGTTTTTTACGAGTGAACTTTTCGGAAAATCTAAAATCAGACTCAGACCTTCCTATTTTCCGTTTACAGAACCAAGCGCAGAAGTGGATGTTTACTGGGGATTAAACTCGGAAACCGATTACAGAATAACCAAGGGTACAGGCTGGCTCGAAATTATGGGTTGCGGAATGGTGGATCCTGCCGTTCTTCAAAATGTTAACATTGATCCCGACAAATTTTCAGGGTACGCATTCGGAATGGGCATTGAACGCATCGTGATGCTGCTTTATCAAATGGGCGACATCCGCATGTTTTTCGAAAATGACAAGCGAATGCTGGAGCAGTTCTCCCATCTGTGACTTTAGCCAGCAATAATATTGATAATCCTGCGCACTTTACGCAGGATTATTTTTTATTGAAATATTTGAACAGCAATACCAGGTTTGTAAAGAAACACGCTCCGGTCAAAAACCACATCATCAGATATCGTTTTTCGAAAGGTGTTTCGGTAAACAAATCCGTCATCGCAGCCAGACTCAGGAAAATACCAATAAGGGATATTGTCGAAAAGAGGAGTACTGTTTTCAGTGAAGGTTGCTGTAACCAGGTAGTGTTTGTGTTTTGATTCATTTTTCTAAGTATCCGATAGGCAAAGTACCATTTTTCGTTGAACCGAACAAAGTTGTTTTGCAAAATTAATCGCAAAAGAATTCCGGTGATTGTGGTAAAAGTTATTAACTGAATGTTTCCTTAAAAACCTACCAGTACGAATAATCTGCGGTCCCCAAGAAACGGTATTCAGACTCAATCAGTTTTTTCAGGTCAAAATAATTGCGGTGATGAAGTTCTGTAATCCTGAAGATTTTCTTTCCGTTCTTATAGAAGAAAATGCATTCCTTTGGTGTCATATTCGTCCAGAAAAAACTTGTTTTCCAGCCTTCTATTTCATTCTTATTATAATTTCGCGTTACCAGTCCAAGAAAGTTCTTTACTTTGATTTCATATTTTCCGAATTCAACAGAGACAACTTTGATTCTTAGCTCACGCAGCAATACAAAAAAGTAAATGATCAGCAGACCTCCGGGAATCAAGAGTACCGGCAAAGCGTCCTGGTCGTAAAATTCCTGAAGCGTAAACATCGTAGACGAAAAATAAAGTAAAAATGCGAAGCCTGCGCACAGGACTAAAGGCATAAAAGCCGAAAATGAGAATCTGGATTTCATGTTAAAGTTTAGTTAGTTTCATGTAAAATTACATTTTTCGAAATGATTTTCAATGGATATTAGGTGATGCTTTCGTGTAATACTGTGTCTGATTTTCAGCAGGTTGTCTTTCCTGATAAACTGTATCTATTCGAAGAAATGTTAGATGTAATTTAAAAAAAAACCTCTCCTGAAAAGTTTCAGAAGAGGCTGATTGATCGTTCAACTGTGCAAGTATTTATTTAAATGCCAGGTTGTATTTTACGTTCTTGTAACTGTCGAGATCTGCTTTCAGGGAACCCACAACCAGATCAGCTTTGATGGAAACCGGAATATGGTTTCTGTCGTTGCTTACCCAAAGTGTTACGCCTTCTTTTGCACGGAATACGCGTCCGCTCTGAACAACAGGAATAATTTTCAGACATGAGATTCTTCCGAATTTCGTCTTGATCGTTTCCACACCGGCCACTTTCAGGCTGAAAGGAAACATTTCGTCATCAATCCATACATTCAGATGTTTTACAGCACCAACCTTCAGTTCGCTTTGGTCGAGCGCGCGCAGATAATAAAAAGCAGAAAGCATATCCTGAACTCCTCTTACCGATTTCAAAACCCGTGAATTATTTCCCGGCGCTTTTTTGTCGGTTAGAATCAGTGTCTGGTTATCATGGTTAAAAACCGTCTGAAGATGCTGGCTGTAGCTGCCTTCATTCACGTTACGCACGTAATAACTAGGCAAACCTGTATTGTAATTGATAAAACTTTCGTAGAGGTCATTCACTTTGAAAAATGCATTCACAGCGCCCGTCGTTCTGCCGACTCCTTTTACATAAAAATGCTGTTCGCCCTGGAAATTGGTCATTTTTGTGCTTAAAGTGGCAACTCCGGCGTTCAGTAAACCGTAATGGATTCTGTAACTTAGTTCTTCACCGCTGTTGATATTGCTCAGTTTCTGCCCATAGAATATTCCGGACATAACGAGTAGAAATGATAGTACATTTTTTTTCATACTGTAATTTTTGCAAATTGTTTGCCATAAATCAGAATCGGCTGGAAATGATGATTGTCAGGCTTCGCTCTTGTTCGCCCCAACCACCGTGTATCCCTCTGTTTTTTTTAGTAAATTTGCCGGGTTTAGCAATTACAGACATATTTACAACATGATCACAACGGATTTACTGATTATCGGAGCCGGACCGACCGGACTTTTTGCGGTTTTTGAAGCGGGTTTACTTAAGATTAAATGCCACATTATTGACGCTTTGCCTCAGCCTGGCGGACAACTTGCGGAGCTGTACCCTAAAAAGCCGATTTTCGATATTCCGGGTTATCCAACGGTGAATGCCGGTGAACTTGTAGACAATCTGATGGAACAAATCAAGCAGTTTCAGCCGGGGTTTACTCTTGCAGAAACAGCTGTAACGCTTACTAAAGTAGATGACGACTGGTTTGAAGTGGTTACCAACAAAGGAACGGTTCACAGAGCGAGAGCGGTTGCAATTGCAGGCGGACTTGGAACTTTTGAACCGAGAAAGCCGGACCACCTGGAAAATCTGGCCCAGTTCGAGGAAAACGGAGTGGAATATTTTGTAAAAGATCCGGAACATTTCAGAGATAAAAAAGTGGTAATCGCGGGCGGCGGTGATTCTGCTCTTGACTGGAGTATTTTTCTATCAAATGTGGCAAGCGAAGTAACACTGATCCACAGAAGAAATGAATTCCGCGGAGCGCTGGACAGCGTTGAAAAACTGCAGGATCTGAAAAATCAGGGGAAAATTAACCTGATTACGCCTGCTGAAGTGACGGAACTGCACGGAAACGGACATATCGAAGCAATTACCATTAACAGCGAAGGCGAATCTTTGAAAATTGACACGGATTTCTTTATTCCTTTGTTCGGACTTACGCCTAAACTCGGAGAGATTGCAAACTGGGGACTTGAGATCGAGAAAAACGCGATCAAAGTAAACAACGCGCTGGATTATCAGACGAACCGCGAAGGTATTTATGCCATTGGTGATATCAATACTTATCCCGGAAAACTGAAACTCATTCTGTGCGGTTTCCATGAAGCAACGCTGATGTGTCAGAGTGTTTATAGTAGAATGAATCCGGGCAAGAAATACGTTCTGAAATATACAACGGTAAGCGGTGTAGACGGTTTCGACGGAAGCCGGAAAGAAGCCGAAAAAGCTGTTGTTAAGAAAATCGATTAATCTCAGGAACTGTTCCGGATCTGGTGAAGGATTATTATTACTTTTTAGGTGTTAAGAATGATGCTTCTGCCGAAGATATCAGAAAGGCTTACCGCAAACTTTCGCTGAAATATCACCCTGATAAAAATCCGGACGATGAATTTTTTGCTGACCGATTCCGGGAAATTCAGGAAGCTTACGATACTTTAAACGATCCCGAAAAAAGGAAAATATATGATTCCGGCTCCGTCGGACAAACGGTACGGCCAAGATCGACGGAATCACCGGTAATCAAAACCTTTACCTCTACAAAAATTCATGCAGTAAAAGGTGATGAGGTCACCATAAAATGGAATACAAGTCATGCCGACGTCGTGAAAGTGCTTCCGTTCGGATTGCAGAAACCGTATGGTGAACGTACGTTCAGAATTACCGAATTTAAGGACGGGAAATTTGTGATCATTCTGCATGCGACCAATTCCTATATCAACAAGACAGCAGTTCAGGGGATTACCGTGATGGAAATTTCGGAAAGACAGCGACAGCAGTTTGGAAATCAGGCGGAAGAAACGCATTCAGGAACTGTTGAAGTGCCGCCTCACACCATTGCAAAAAACAGGTACCGTAAACAAGTGATCGTTGTTCTGATTCTGATTGCTATTCTGTTTTATCTGGCATCAATCTGGGTGGAAAACTAAATCAGCAGATTTTTGCTCTTCCGGGACATTTCTTACACCTTTTGCCTTTTTTAAACTTTTTACAGCACTTCTTTTTAAGGCACTGCATGTCCGTATTTACGGCAAGTGGCGGTACAAGGAATGGAGTTGTTTTCGAAAGCATGTACAAATATAAATTTATTTAGACTAATTACAAATAGAAAGTATAAATTTATATCCAAATCCTAATACTTTACAGTTTTACCATCTGAAATTTTTTGTGGTACTATAATTGAGAATATTACTGTGATGAATTATGGTTTAAATATGAAAAAGCAACTCGCATTATTTGCTTTTGCAGCAGCACTATTGGTTGCGTGTGAAAAAGAGCAGACCGCTACAGAAAATACTTCCCCAAAACGTCCCGAACTTCAGGAACCCGCAAAACCGGTCAGAAATGCCATGTCGGTTCAGGATTCGATGACGGAAGCACAAAAGAAAATTCAGTTTTCCACAATAATTTTTCCAAAAGGAAAAAAAGATTCGGTGATGGCCGAATTCAATAAAAATTATTCTGAAGAGGAACGGTATAAAATTCTGGCAATTAACCGGCTGGACAGCAAAAATAAATGGCGGGCAGATACGCTGGTAATACCTTCAACGCTAGATGCGAATTTCATGAGTTTTGCACCGTTTCCGCTGGAAGTAGATTCCTTGGATCAGGTGGAGAAACTTGCGATGTTTTCCTACAGCATTCATGCTTATGCCTTATATGAAAAAGGAAAACTGATTAAGTGGGGACCAAGCAGCATGGGGAAAAAAGCGACACCCACTAAAAAAGGCCTCATGTTTACGAACTGGAAAAAGGAGACGGCCATTTCTACCTCTAACAGCGAATGGATTCTTCGCTGGAATTTCAACACCCATAATACACTGGGAATTGGCTGGCATCAGTATGAATTACCGGGTTTCCATGCCTCCCACAGTTGCATGAGGCTGCTGGAAGCCGATGCAAAATATATGTATGACTGGGCAGATCAGTGGGTTTTAACAGACGGAGGAAATACTGTAAAAGCAAAAGGAACGCCTGTCATCGTATTCGGTGAAACAGATTTCAAAGAAAAGCCGTGGCTGAAACTTGCAGGAAATGCCGCCGCCAATACTTACAGATTAGAAGATATCAACAATGTGGTAAAAGAGTTTATTCCTGAAATTTTGAAAGAACAGAAAAATTCCGACTCGATCAGAGCTGAACAGGCCAAACTTATCACCAGGGAAGATCCTAAAAATCTTTCCGGCGGAAGAAAACAGACCGGCAGCGCTTAGCTTCCGGTTTCGTATTTTAAAAGCGCATCTACTGCAAACTGCCGCAGTTTGTCCATCTGATTTTTCGCCCGGCTTTGCCCGATACGTGATGCTGTATATAGCAGTGCGATGAGAGCCAGCATCACGAAAGAAGCAGGAAGTGCCCATGGAAAATCATCAGAGTTTATCTGCCGTTCCACAAACCATATTGTGAAAAACGTCATCCACAGAACAAAAAACAGAAAGTAGAGAAACATAAAGAGCGTCCAGATCGATGATCCCGGACCGAAAACGCCGCGAAGTACTGTTTTTTCATCTTCTTTCTCCGTTCTTATCGACAAAAAAGGTTTCCAGTAATGATCTTCAGGCGTTTTTACACTGATGGTTGCGAGTTCCTGGTTGATATTGCCGTTGAATTCCTCATCGTTATCCTGAAGATATTCTTTCAGTTGTTCCTCAACTTCTTTTTTGTCGAGATCTGTAAAAATTTTAAATCTTGGACGCGATCGGATGCGGTCTAATGTGGTTTCTTCAGTTTTCATCTATGTAAGGTATTGGGTCCAGCAGGTTGAATTCAAAGTTAAGCGGTTTTCCGTTACGTTCCACCAGCAGCGATATTTTTCTTCCGGGATCTGAACGCAGCATGCTCCGTATGCGGTCGAGTGTGAGATCAGCAGTTGTTCTGCCGTTAATTTTCAGAATTTTATCTCCCTTCAATAGCCCTGCTTCCTGCGACGGGGAATTTTTTCGCGTACCTGCAACAATATATTCCGGCTTAAGCGAAAATTTATACTGGAATTCGCCCAGTGAGGAATGTCCAGTAATTTCATTGGCAGCTGCACTGACCATTGCCGGATTTTCTACTTTTACCAGATCTTTTTCCCAGTGCATTCCGTTATGCCGGATGTCGAGACCGCTCATGTCGATCGTAAACGGGTCCCGGAAACTTCGATTGGGTTTCAGATAAATTTTTCCGTTCGGATAATCGGTTACGATATGGAAGCGTTTCAGAATTTCATCGCCAACAGACCCTTTTCTGTCCTGAACCATCTTCAGGTTTTGCAGCGAAAATTCATCCGGGATTGCAATAGTTGTTTTCAAGAAAATGTAGTCACCGATTCTGAGGTGATGAATTCTGCTTCGTTTGCCAAAAATATCACCGTTGAAACCGCGTCCCAGATAATCGTCGATGTGCGGCTGCTTCAATTCTTCGGTGTCTGGAGTGTTCGGAAAAAGCCATACTGCATCGCTGTTTCCCAAATCAACGAGCATTTTTGCCGGATTCTCACGACCGTTCTGTTGAATGTACGTCCTGATGTAGGGCTTCCTGCGCTCTACTTCCAGCGGGAGCTCGGTAAATCCGCGCAACGGGATTTTCTGAGAAGTTTCATGGAACGTTATTTTCTGGTTCTGATAATTAATCCGGACTTTATGGTTTTTGAACAGGTTATAGCCAATCACGCCGTTCACCGGAATGCCAATGTGCGCAGAAATATTGAAATCGGGATCAGGAATAATATAGACGGTCTGGTTTTCATCAACAAGATCATTTCCGACCTGTACGCGGTTATTCACGGCTTCGAACCCTTCCACTTCCGCCTGTCCTCCCAAACCGCTGAATCTGGTTTTTTTTACATTACTGAAGTTGATTTCCTTGTTTTCCAGACTGAAAAGAATGGTTTCTGCGACGCCGGAATCTACAAGAAAGGTGAGTTCAACACCGTTTACAGAAACAGGAATGAAGATGAGGTTACTGATAAACCTAAAAGGCACCGTCGTTTTCGTTCTGCCTTCCGGAAATCTGAAGCCTTCCTGCTGCGCCTCAGCAGAACAGAAAAACAACATCATCATCCAGAAAATCAGTTTCATGAACTGAATTTACGAAATTTCCGGGACGATTAATCATATCGTTATAGCTGCGGTAAATCGCGCATTATCCTTTGCAGTTCGCCGTTTTCAAAAAAGAACAGACTGCCCTGCCATTCATTTTTGGTCTTCCGGTCCTGACCGCGCAGATCGTTTTCGAAATATTTACTGTAAGTTCCTGAGTAGGATTTTCCGTAAAAATCAGAATCCATTGCGAACAGCGGAGCCGTGAAAATTTCTGATCGCTGTACCGTTGTTTTTTCAAGCTTTCCGAATCCTTCCATCACCAAAAATAGCCGGTATCCGTGCTCTTCAGCAAAATCCTGATACACAGACATAGGTCTGCAATACTCCGAAGTACAGCCATTGGTGAAAAAATAAACCAGCGATTTCGGATGCTTTTGAAGTTCCTCGCGAAGCTGGATTCCGTTAATTTTATAAATGTGATGCTGATCTGTGTTCGCGAAAGAAGACAGAGGCTTAATCATCGTTTTTTGATTGTCCGCCAGTTTCTTGTAATCGTCAGTGAAACCATAAACCGTGCAGGAAATTATGGAAACAGAAAGAACTGTGGCTGCTATTACTTTTCGCATTATTTTTTTTCTAAAAATAAAAAAATCCCCGATGATTTTCAGGGATTCTAATATGAGTTTAATTCTGAGGAATTAATTAGTATCTGTAATACTCAGGCTTATAAGGTCCTTCAACCTCTACACCGATGTATTTTGCCTGCTCGTCGGAAAGCGTTTCCAGTTCCACACCGATTTTTTTCAGGTGAAGCATCGCTACTTTTTCGTCGAGTTTTTTCGGAAGCATGTATACTTTGTTTTCGTAAGCTTCAGAGTTCGTCCAAAGTTCAATCTGAGCCAAAGTCTGGTTCGAAAATGAATTTGACATTACAAAACTTGGGTGTCCTGTTGCACAGCCAAGGTTTACCAAACGTCCTTCAGCAAGAATGATGATGTCGTTTCCGTCAACGTTGTAAATGTCAACCTGAGGTTTAACAGTAGATTTTGTAGAACCGTAGTTGTTGTTCAGCCACGCCATATCGATTTCGTTATCGAAGTGTCCGATGTTACAAACGATGGTTTTATCCTTCATTTTCTTGAAATGTTCACCGGTAACAATGTTGAAGTTTCCTGTCGTTGTGATAATGATATCTGCAGTTTCGATTACGTTTTCAAGTCTTTTTACTTCGTAACCTTCCATTGCTGCCTGAAGCGCACAGATCGGATCAATTTCAGTAACGGTAACAATTGAACCTGCACCTCTGAAAGAAGCAGCCGTTCCTTTACCAACATCACCGTAACCGCAAACGATTACTCTTTTTCCGGCCAGCATTACGTCAGTTGCTCTTCTGATCGCATCAACCGCAGATTCTCTACAACCGTATTTGTTGTCGAATTTAGATTTAGTTACAGAGTCATTCACGTTGATTGCAGGCATAACCAAAGTACCGTTCGCCATTCGTTCGTAAAGTCTGTGAACGCCGGTTGTCGTTTCTTCAGAAAGACCTTTGATGTCTTTGGTAAGTTCAGGATATCTGTCGAAAACCATATTCGTTAAATCTCCACCGTCATCAAGAATCATGTTCAGCGGTTGTCTGTCTTCACCGAAAAATAAAGTCTGCTCAATACACCAGTCGAACTCCTCTTCATTCATACCTTTCCATGCGTAAACCGGAATTCCAGCAGCAGCAATTGCAGCAGCAGCGTGATCCTGAGTTGAGAATATATTACATGAAGACCAGGTAACGTCCGCGCCAAGTGCAACCAAAGTTTCAATTAAAACGGCAGTCTGTATCGTCATGTGAAGACAACCTGCGATTCTTGCACCTTTCAAAGGCTGAGACGGACCGTATTCTTCACGGATTGCCATCAAACCGGGCATTTCTGCTTCAGCAAGTTCGATTTCTTTTCTTCCCCATTCTGCAAGGGAAATGTCCTTTACTTTGTAAGGAACGTATTGTGTTTTAGTTTCCATAAATTTTATTTTTCAGCCCAAAATTTTTCTAATTCTGAGCGTTTTAAAAGTTTTGCAAAAATAAGTTATTTTGATGAATTATTCACAATTTGCAGAGGCAGCTTTACAGCGCTGCGTCACTTCCTGTGCTCCCAATTTTATCTGAACGGATTATATTTGCGATGTAAATTTTCATCTATGCCATTTTACAGAGATCTCAGCACGGAAGATTCTTCTATATTATTCTGGAAGTTCGAAGAAGGTGATGATCTTCCTGAATCGCTGATCGGTAAAGCGGATTCTGAGAAAATTCTGCATTATCATCCAAAAAAACTGCTCGAATATCTGATGATCCGCAAACTTCTGCATCAAATAAAACCGGATCATCAAATCAGATACAAAAATGCAGGTCAGCCTTATCTTTTTCCAACGGATGCTTATATTTCCGTCAGCCATTCTTTTCCATTCGGCGTTTTAGCGGTTTCAAAGAAGAGGGTAGGAATCGACATGGAAAAAATTGTCCCGAAAATACAGCGTGTTAAGCACAAATTTTTACATGAAACAGAAGTTTCCTGGACGCAGACTGAACGTGAAACGGAAATGCTCACCGTAATCTGGGCAATCAAGGAAGCACTGTATAAACTTCATCCGTGCAAATACTGGTCGCTGAAAAAGTTTTATGAAGTGGCACCTTTTGATCTGGATGATCTGTCGCAGGTGAAATGCAGGGTTTTTGATGAAAATTTTGAGGATTGCTATACCGCGGAAGTGAGCCGTATTGAAAATTATTTTTTTGCGGTGATTGAGGAAAATCACCAGATTAATTATAATATACCTCAGGTAGTTGTGCCGTAATATCTGGCGGTGAATTTCTCCACTACTTTTCGTTGCTCATGCACGACGTCCGAGAGCAGTTCCAGTATTTCGTGTATATTCTTAAGTTCAGTAAGATGTGTAACCGATTTCGGATCGCGGCGGTCAAAAAATTCCTGTTCGGCGAGTTCGCTTTTGCGTAAATTCAAAAGCCGGTCTACCTGATCCTGGGGCTGCAGCTTCGTCTGTCTTTGTAGTTTTGCCAGATCATCCTGTCGGTTTTCAAGCAGTAAACCAATAATTTCGAATTCAGATGTTATTTTCTTTTGCCAGGTTTTCAGGTCAATTTCCGAGAAAATATGTCCCTGATTTGCGTATTGAGAAAGGGAAGCCGTGTACGCCGTTGCAAGATGAGAGGTGTTCACAAACTGATGCACGCGTTCCATTTGCTGTCGCTGGTTTTTCGGATCCGAAAGCATCCGCTGAAAATTATCTGACAGATTTGCTAGGCTGATGATCGCGTTTTTTCGCACAAACTTATAATCAACACCGGTTTCCGACAGTTCCAGTTTTTTCATCACTTCCATAAAATAACTGCGGTTCGAATCTGCCGACTGTTTCATCAGAGCAATATTCTGCGTGTGCTCCCAAACCGGAAGTACGAAATAGGAAACGAGAAAAGCAATGATTCCGGCAATTGCAGTGTCGAGTATTCTGTCTTTAAAGAGCTGATTGATATCACCGGGATTCAGGAAATTAAACGTAATAAACACATAAAGCGTCATAAAAAATACAGACCATGCGTATTTGTTTTTCAGGAAAGCGAAACATAAAATCATGCTTCCGAACAGAATTCCCAGTAAAACGGCATCAGAATTAATAAAAATAAGGATGAAATATGCGAGAACTGCACCGGCAACAGTTCCGTACAGTCTTAGCAGGTTCCGGTGTTTTGTTGTGCTGAATGCCGGTCTCATGATTGCGACAATCGTAATCAAAATCCAGTACGAACGTCCGATTTCCAGAAATTCTGCCTTTGAAACCGCATAACCGAGAAGCAACGCAAGTGTAATGCGCACCGCATGTCTGAACTGCGCAGATTTCAGAGAAATATTACTGAAAAGCACGCGAAGATTGAGCTGTTCCTGTGCGGGCAAAAATCTTTCATAATCAAGACCGGTGGAAAGGCTTTTGGCGATTTTTTGATCCTGTGTGAAGACTTTGTAAATGGTGTGCACATCGTCTGAAAATTCTGTAATCCGCGCCATAATCAGGCGAAGCGACATGAAATGTTCGAGATTGGAAGCATTCATCTGGCGGTTACGAAGTTCAAAATAATCGTTGTTGAGCCGGTTCAGATCTTCCCGGAATTCGAATGCGGGTACTGCTTTTTTTCCGGTTTGCAGTGCGATACCTATATTTTTTATTTCGTCGGCCATCAGATTGAGATGATCGTGAATTTCTTCCAGAATTTTACTATGATCAAACTTTTCATGAAGTTTTTTATAGTCCTGATCGGCAGTCAGAAGTTTTTCGAACAAATCGATACTGTTGAGAAACATCAGCATGAGCAAACGGCTGGTCGTTGTACTCTCATTCACTATTTTTCTCGTTTTGAAAACTACTTCGCGCGTCTCTTCTTGCAGGTTTTTGATGACGATCTGCTTGGCAATAACTTCGCGATAGAGCGAGTCGTAATCTGCAGCTTTCAGATAGAATCTGGATTTAATTTCCAGATATTCAGCCAGTTCGGTGTAATTTTCGCCGATTAGCTGCGAAGCCAGTTTGTAAGGCTGAAGTCTTGTCACGATCAGGAATACGATGACAAACCAGATGCATCCCAATGCGAAAATAATCAGGTTCTTAATAATATCGCCCTGTGCAAGATGTCCGTCCAGGAAAACAGCGAGTACTACCAAAGTTAAGCCGCCAACTGCCGCAAACCGCTGACCGTACACTGCAATCAGCGAAAAGAACAGTCCGAAAACGATGATTTCCAGATATTTCAGAAATTCGAAATCTTTAAGAAGACTTGCGACAGCAGCAGTCAACGCAAAACTGACGACCGCGAGTATCAAAGCGTTCCTTCGCCGGTGATACGGTCCGGGCATATCTGTAAGTCCAACGAAACTCGTTCCCAAAGGAAACAGAAAATATTCCTTCAGCACGCCAAAATGGGCAAATATTGCAGCAGGAAGCAGTATCGCAACCGCTATGCGCACAGCTGCGAAAACGTACTGTCCGGTAACAAACTGCTGTATTTCTGCTTTATAATTCACCTTCAAAAATAAACTTTGCAAAAGTACGTACAGTTACACAGAAAAACGGGATCTTCTGCGTAGAGTTACCTATTATTAATTCTGCGCATTAATCTTACCTTTGCAAAAATTTTTTCAGAAATTTCATCTTTGCTGAAGTTTCGGGAAACCAACTGAAGAATTTACATGAAAGGCAATCTCTTATATCCCGTTCTTTATTTCCTGATGGCAGGTGCACATCTGATGATCTGGAACATGACAGGTGTCGGCCATGATGAGGTGTTTTTGCGGTATTATCTTTTTCTTACAGTGCTTTTCGTACTCGTACTTACTGTGTTAACGGTGGTTAGAAGAATTTATCCGGATTATGTCGGATTTACTTTCATGGGACTGATCATGTTTAAACTCTCAATGATTTTTTTGGTCAGGCAGAAACTGGGCATTACTGAAGTGCCGCATTATAAAATTCATTTCATCGCGCCGTATCTACTTGCGCTGCTGCTGGAAACCCTCTTCGCAATAAGCCTGATAAAAGGCGTTTCAAAAGATGAAAAAAATCAGTAACCGACAGTTGAGGTAATTGGTTTTTTTGCCTATTTTTGCACAACTTTAAAAAGACTTCATTCAATGCTGAAAAGAGCTGTACTTTTAATCGGATTTCTTACCTCGTTTTCACTTTCATTTGCTCAGAATACGGCTGTTGCAGATCCTGCTCATACGCAGACAACTGCTGTGGCTACCGCAGTTGAAAGCGAAAGTGATAAAGTAAGAAGAGAAAACAAAGAATTCATTCAGCATCACCTTCTAGATGCGCACAGCTTCGATATTATGGTAACCAAGGAAGGAAAGCATATCGGTTTTCCGCTTCCGGTTATTTTCTATGATAAAGCAAACGGTTTCCACGCAATGATGAGTTCTGCATTTCATCACGGAGATCACGTGGTGGAGAGCAAAGGCGGACATTACAAACTGTACCACGAAAAAATTTATAAAACAGATGCTGCGGGAACCATCAACTACGACGAAGCGCATCATGCAACAAACGAAAAAGTTATTGATCTTTCCATTACGAAAAGTGTGGTAATGCTGCTCATTACAGGATTGCTTATGTTTCTGCTTTTCAGGGGGATGGCTCAGAATTACAAGAAATCACTGGTTCCTTCTGGCGCTGCGAAATTCCTGGAGCCGGTTATTCTGTTCATCAGAGATGATATTGCAAAGCCGAATATCGGAGCGAATTACCAAAAGTACATGGGTTATCTGCTGACGATTTTCTTTTTCATCCTGATTCTGAACATTTTTGGTCTGATGCCTTTCGGAATCAACGTAACAGGTAATATCGCGATTACTGCTGCACTGGCAATTTTCACGTTCCTGATCACTCAGTTTACGGCAAATAAAAATTACTGGCAGCACATTTTCTGGATGCCGGGATTGCCTTGGCCAATGAAAATCGTAATGATTCCAATCGAACTGATCGGTATGTTTATCAAGCCTTTCGCACTTCTTATTCGTCTCTTTGCGAATATGACGGCAGGACACATTGTTATTATGTCCCTGATTGCGATGATCTACGTTTTCAAAAACGTAATCGCCGGTGTAGCATTCCCGTTCCTTACGTTTGTGCTTTACCTGCTGGAAATTCTGGTGGCATTTCTGCAGGCATATATTTTCACCATGCTTTCCGCGGTTTACTTCGGAATGGCAAACGAGGAGCATCATCATGAAGGTGAAGCTGCTCACTAAAAATTAAATTAACAGATATAATAAAACCTTTTAAATTTTTATATTATGGATCTTACGTTAGTAGGTGCAGGTCTTGTAGTAATCGGAGCAGGCCTTGGTATCGGTAAAATTGGTGCTGCTGCTCTTGAGGGAATGGCTCGCCAGCCGGAACAGTCTGGAAAGCTTCAAACTGCAATGCTTATTGCTGCTGCACTTGTTGAAGGTCTTGCTTTTGCTGCTCTTTTCGCAGTGTAATCAGGCTTTCAGTTACAAATCTTTCATCTGCCGGAAACGGTTGGTTTGCGGCAGGTGAATTTTTAAGAATTTAAAAAACAACAGAATTTTAACACATCATATCATATGGGTTTATTAGAAAATTTTTCATCAGGCTTATTCATCATTCAGTCCGTTATTTTCCTGATATTGCTTTTTGTACTCGGGAAATTCGCGTGGAAGCCAATTTTGGGTGCCGTAAATGAAAGGGAAGTTTCCATTCAGGATGCGCTGAACCAGGCTCAGCTGGCAAGAGATGAAATGAAAAACCTGAAAGCCGAAAACGAACACATCATCCGTGAAGCGAAGGCCGAAAGAGATGCGATCCTTAAAGAAGCCAGAGAAATAAAGGAAAATATCATTGCTGAAGCCAAAGAAGCGGCAAAAACAGAAGGTGATAAAATGATCGATCAGGCAAGGCAGTCTATCAACGCAGAGAAAAGTGCTGCAATGGCAGATATTAAGTCTCAGATCGGTAAACTTTCAGTGGATATTGCGGAGAATATTCTTCAGGAAAAACTGGACAGCAGTGAAGCGCAGAACGCTTTGGTGAACAATTACCTGAACAACACAAATCTTAACTAATAATGCGTACATCCAAAGTAGCAAAAAGATACGCTCAGGGTTTGTTGGATTTCACCCAGGAAACCAACAGCACGGCATCCGTTTACAGCGAAATGAAGGATGTGGTGAAGGTGATGAACGAAAGCAAAGAGCTCAACAGTTTTTTTGCGACACCTTTTATCGACAGCAAAAAGAAAATCGCTGCAGCCTCCGAAATTTTCAGAAATTTCTCGCCGGTTGCGCAAAATCTTATATCACTGGTGATCAGACAGGGAAGAGAAACCCAGATGAAGAACATCGCCCAGGAATTCATCAATAAAGTAGAAGATCTTCAGGGTATTCAGCGTGTTTCACTCACCACTGCCACAGCTTTAACCGATGACAATGTACGTGAAATTCTGCGTACTTCAGGTCTGGTAAATGGCGACAGGCAGTTTGATCTTAAAGTAAATATGAATCCGGAAATTCTGGGAGGCTATGTTTTGAGAGTGGGGGATCAGCAGGTTGATGCTTCTGTGAGAACGAAGCTGAACCAGTTAAGAAAAGAATTTCAGCTGAACTAAGCTGAATTAAGGTCTGATTGGCTTTTACATGATCGCTGCACCTTGCGAAATAGCTCAGAACGGCGATTTTATTAATAAGGCAAATTGACAGACCGGTAGAAAAATACGGATCCTAGTTTTCAGATAAGTACAACAACAGATTTGTTCAGCAGACTGTTATAATAGAAAACGCAAGGCCCAAATAATTATTTAAATTGTAATTTTCAGAAATAACCTAATATGGCAGAAATAAATCCAGCAGAAGTATCAGCGATACTGAAGCAACAACTAGCAAATTTTGATACGCAGAGTAATGTAGAAGAAGTAGGAACAGTACTTCAGATTGGTGACGGTATTGCACGTGTTTACGGTTTGGAAAATGTACAGTACGGAGAACTCGTAAGATTCCAGAGCGGAATTGAAGGGATTGTACTGAACCTGGAAGAAGATAACGTAGGTGTTGCACTTCTTGGTGAATCAAAACAGGTAAAAGAAGGAGATACGGTAAACAGAACAGAAAGAATTTCTTCCATCAAAGTTGGGGAAGGAATGCTTGGAAGAGTTGTGGATACCCTTGGAAATCCTATCGACGGTAAAGGTCCGATCACCGGTGATCTTTACGAAATGCCGCTGGAAAGAAAAGCTCCGGGAGTAATCTACAGACAGCCGGTAAACGAACCTTTACAGACCGGTATCGTTGCAATCGACTCGATGATTCCTGTAGGAAGAGGACAGCGTGAATTAATTATTGGCGACCGCCAGACAGGGAAAACTACTGTTGCAATTGACACGATCCTGAACCAGAAAGAATTTTATGATGCAGGTGAGCCTGTATTCTGTATATATGTTGCGGTAGGCCAGAAAGGTTCTACGGTTGCACAAATTGTAAAAACACTGGAAGACAAAGGAGCAATGCCGTACACGGTAATTGTTGCTGCAAACGCTTCCGATCCAGCTCCAATGCAGGTTTACGCTCCGATGGCAGGTGCTGCAATCGGTGAATATTTCAGAGATTCAGGGCGTCCGGCTTTGATTATTTATGATGACCTTTCCAAGCAGGCTGTTGCTTACCGCGAACTTTCTCTTCTTTTGAGAAGACCACCGGGCCGTGAAGCTTACCCTGGAGACGTTTTCTATCTTCACTCCAGATTGCTGGAAAGATCTGCAAAAATTATTGCTGATGATACCATCGCAAGCCAGATGAACGACCTTCCGGAATCTTTGAGACCAATCGTAAAAGGTGGAGGATCACTAACCGCACTGCCGATTATCGAAACGCAGGCAGGTGACGTATCCGCTTATATTCCTACAAACGTGATTTCGATTACTGACGGACAGATTTTCCTTGAATCAGACCTGTTTAACTCCGGTGTTCGTCCTGCAATTAACGTAGGGATCTCCGTATCAAGGGTAGGTGGTAACGCTCAGATCAAGTCGATGAAAAAAGTATCCGGTACTTTGAAACTTGCTCAGGCACAGTACAAGGAACTTGAAGCTTTTGCAAAATTCGGATCTGATCTTGATGCTGCTACACTAAACGTAATTACACAGGGAGAAAAGAATGTGGAAATCCTGAAGCAACCGGTAAATTCACCGTTGAGAGTGGAAGACCAGGTTGCAATGGTTTACGCAGGTACAGAAAACCTATTGAGAAATATTCCGGTAAGAAAAGTGAAAGAATTCATGAAAGAATACACTGCTTTCCTTAGAACCAAGCATCCGGAAACGATGGCTGCGCTGAAAGCCGGTAAAATCGACAACGATATTACCGATGTGCTGAAGAATGCTGCAGCTGATCTGGCGGGAAAATACAACTAACAAATACCGAAGTACAGGGTTTAATAATTCAATATTTTGAATCCTGTATTTTAAACATTAAACTTTGAACCGAATTTAATGGCAAACTTAAAGGAAATACGCGGCAGGATTACTTCCATCAGTTCTACCATGCAGATTACCAGCGCAATGAAAATGGTGGCAGCGGCGAAACTGAAGAAAGCACAGGATGCTATTGTAATGCTGCGCCCTTATTCAGAAAAGCTTACCGAACTGATTGAAAATGTAAGTGCAGGCGCGAATCTGGAAGAAATATCTACGTATACCGAAGAAAGAGAGGTAAACCGCGTTCTTTATATCGCAGTTACTTCCAACAGAGGTTTGGCCGGTGCGTTCAACTCATCGATCATCAAGGAACTGAACGCAACCCTGCAGAATTCCACCTATGAGGCAGAGATTCTTACAGTAGGTAAAAAAGCATACGATGCAGTGCGTAAAAGCCGTACCGTTTACGGAAATCAGAGTGCAGTTTACGATCAGATGAGTTTTGATGTAGTGGCGGATTTCACGGAAGAAGTAATGCGCGATTACCGCGATGGGAAATTCGACAAAGTGTACGTAATCTATAACAAGTTTGTAAACGCTGCCACACAGACGGTAACTGTTGAGCAGGTTCTGCCGATTGCAATACCTGAAAAAACCAGCGAAGTAAATACGGATTATATCTTTGAACCGAGCGCACGCGAAATTCTGGAAAATCTGATTCCTAAATCAATCAAAACACAGGTTTACAAATCCATTCTGGATTCAGTAGCTTCTGAACATGGCGCAAGGATGACTGCAATGCATAAAGCAACCGATAATGCTAGCGCTCTGAAAAACGATCTTGTTATTCATTATAACAAAGCGAGACAGGCAGCGATTACCGGTGAAATCCTGGAAATTGTTTCGGGAGCGGAAGCTTTGAAGAACAGCTAAAATTAATCCCTTTCATATTGAGTAAAGCACTGATAATTTCAGTGCTTTTTTGTTATGCGTAAAAACAGGTGTTTTTCCCATTACTTTTCGGGGGCAATTCCCTGTTTTATTTTTTGTCCGGAGGCTAAATTTGCTGTACAATTTATAACCAAAACAACAGTAATTATGAAAACAATTAATCAAATGAGAGGATTCAGAAAATTTAGAAGTCTGGCAGTGATGTCCGGCGCATTAGCAATCATGACAATTGCAACAGGTTGCCGCAAAGATGATGACGGACCAAGCGGACCGAAACTGTCACCTGTAACAGAAGCTGCCAACACGACAGTGACAGCGATTGCAGACGCTGTTTATTCCGGAGGCGGTCATTCACCGGTAACCACGGAAAGTACGATCACTTTTGCAGCTTCAGGAACAATAAAAGACATAAGTAAGATGGTCCTGGAAATGAATGTTGCCCACACTTGGGGTCAGGATATCAGTTTCGCACTGCAGTCTCCGGATGGAACCAGAAGAGATTTCATTTACCGTGCAGGTGGTCAGGGTAACTATATAGCTGCAAATCTATACAGATTTAACAGCACGTTTACCGGTACAATTCCATTCGGAGGAAATATTGATTTTCCTGCCGGAGATTACAAAGAATCTAAAGGCGATTATCCGGCCATTACTTTAGAGCCGATTTTCAGCTCATTCAGCGGGAAACAGATCAACGGAACGTGGAAACTTCTTATTACCGATCATGAAAGCCAGATTGTAGGATCCTTAAAAAGCTGGAAACTTCATTTTGCTGAAGGAGCCTTACAGCAATAGTCTTATACTGATTAATAATCGAAAACACCGGCAGATCTCCGGTGTTTTTCATTGATATCATTCAGTACATCATTAATTAGAATTGCCATATATTTGCAAAATATTGTTTATCAAAAAAATAAATGGACTTCGACAGTATCGTCAAACTCTTAATAGCCTTATTTTTAGTTCTTTTAAATGGCTTTTTCGTAGCCGCAGAATTCTCAATAGTTAAAGTACGTTATTCACAGATACAGCTGAAAGCAGCTGAAGGCGATGCCATGGCAAAGCAGGCTGAACACATCATCAAAAATCTGGATGCCTATCTTTCTGCAACGCAGCTCGGAATTACACTCGCATCGCTTGCTTTGGGTTGGGTAGGAGAAAGCGCATTGCACCATGTTATAGAAGATCTTTTCCACTATTTCAATCTTGCAGTGGCCGATTCCACCGTAACGCTGGTTTCTGTAATTCTCAGTTTCCTTATTATCACGGTGATGCACATCGTTTTTGGGGAACTCGTGCCGAAATCCATCGCAATCCGCAAATCGGAGGCAACCACGATGGTTATTTCCACGCCGTTAAGGCTTTTCTATAACATTTTTAAGCCTTTTATCTGGTCGATGAACGGATTATCAAATGCTTTCCTGCGACTGATCAAGATTCATCCGGCGTCGGAACATGAAATCCACTCCACCGAAGAACTGCAGCTGCTGGTAAAACAGTCGGCAGACAGCGGTGAAATTCAGGAGGAAAACTACGAAATCATCAAGAATGCTTTTGATTTTACGGATCATTCCGCAAAGCAGATTATGGTGCCGCGTCAGAACATTCTTTCCATCGATATCGAAGATCCTGTGGAGGATATCATCAAGAGCATTATGGAGAGCGGCTATTCCAGAATTCCGGTATTCGAAAATTCAATAGATAATGTCATCGGTATTTTCTATACCAAGGAAATAATCCGTGAATATGTTCGTCGCCGGGAAATGTCCCATGAAGATCTCCGTGGTTTGCTTCGGGATGCATTCTTTGTAGTGGGAAGCAAGAAAATATCAGATTTGCTGAAAGTTTTCCAGGCCAAGAAGCAGCACATGGCGGTTGTTATTGATGAATTCGGAGGAACGGAAGGAATTGTCACGCTGGAAGATATTCTGGAAGAACTCGTTGGCGAAATTCAGGATGAGGAAGATGATGAAGACAAAATTGTCGATGAAGTAGGGGAACATGTTTACTGGGTGCAGGCTACGCAGCCTTTGGATGAAATCAACGAATTTTTACCGAAGAAATTTCCGGAATCCGAGGAAGGAGACTTCAACACACTTGCCGGTTATATTCTGCATGAGCTGAGCGATATTCCGGAAGAAAACCAGGAATTTGAAATGAATGATTACCACTTCAAGATTCTGAAAATGAACAATAAAAGTGTGGAACTGGTGGAACTGGTTTATGAGGAAAAAAATATCATTGATGAACTCGCTGACGAACTCGGCGAAATCTAATCTGAACCGATGACACTTCAAGAAATTTATCTTTCCAGAAATTACGATGATCCTAAGCGCGAATACGAAGAGGAAATCGCGGTTATGGAAAAAGAGGATGAGGTTTACAAACTCGTTCTTTGGAATGACGATGTCAACACTTTTGATTTTGTCATCGAATGTCTGATCGAGATTTGCGGCCACACACAGGAACAGGCGGAACAGTGTACGATATTAGTGCATTACAAAGGAAAATGCACCGTAAAAACCGGTGAACTGGAAAAGCTCAGACCTATGCATGAAAAACTGCTTTCGAGAGGCTTAACCAGCGAAATCGTTTAGAAAATTCAGTCGAAATGTTCCGGCGGACTGCTGTCTTTGTTGCGGTTCACAAACCACATTCCGATCGTCAGTCCCACAACTCCGGCAACGGCAGTCATTAACGCTCTTTCAAGTTTGTCCGGCTGCGTATTGCCTACATAATTCATCAAAAAAAGAATGATGAATGTAATTGCTGCAATTACCCAGTATTTTTTACTTCGGATATTCATAAATTTATTAGTTTAAGCGGTAAGAAAGCATAATTCCGCCACGATAAGGCAGGACTTCACCGCTTTTATTCCAGTATTCGGCTTCATCATAACGGTAAAATCCGGGCGGTGTATCAGTCGGCGCATAACCGTGATACCACGACTGAATAGTACCTCCACCTACAAAAATATCGATGTTCCAGCGCTCTTTCCACTGATACTGATAACCGACAACACCGCCGATCATTACATTATAACCGCGCTGAAATTTATGGGTGCCGCTGTAATTCCATTTGGTAAGGTCGAAGATGCCGCTTCCGAGATTGATGCCGACATACCATTTATTGAATGCGCTGTCAAAATAATATCTTCCTTCGGTGTGCGCCATCAGGACCAGCGCGTGGTTGCCGTTGATGCTTTTCCACGGAGAAAGAAAAAAATCGTTCTGCCAGGTTACGTGTTCGTTGATTTCGGTTTCAATTCCAAAATTCAGAATCAGGGCAGGCAGAAAAAGGGCATTTCCTTTTACAAAAATTCTCTTTTCGGTTTCGTCACCCGGATTTTGTTGGGCAACACAGGGCGTTGCCAGCAGCGACATCATTAAAATTCCGAAAATACGCGTCATTTCTTACGGAAACTGTTTTAGGAAAGTTTCAATTGCCGTGGTATCAGAACTATTTTTTTGCGCGAGACTTAAAGCCAGCTCTGCGAACATTTTTGCTTCGGCTTTCTGACCTGTTTTATTGTAAAGCCTTGCGAGCGTAAAACTTGAATCAGCTGATTCTCCGCGCATCATCTGCATCCTTTCAATCCATTTCTGGGCGGTTTTCAAAGATTCTGTGGACGTTGCTTTATCTGCAAACAGTGTTGCCGCTTTCAGCAAATGATTCGGATCGCTCGTTTCGGAATCCTTAAAATATTCCAGTGCGGCTTTTTCGAATTCCGGAAAATTATTTTCATGTTCGTAGAAACCAAGTTTCAGCAACAGCAGTTGTTTCCGGGCTTCCTCTGCACCAAGCACAGGAGTTGCGCCGGCCATGAAATAGTCGTCACGGATTTTTTTATTGTCCTTATCTACTGCATTTTCACGGATTTCATTCAGCGTAATCTGATTGATAAAATCGTCATAGCTTTTTTCCGGGATTATTTTGATCAGTTCCGCTTTGTTGTCTTTAAAAACCTTAAAATTTTTGTCTTTGGATGTGCGGATAAACTGCGCCAGAAAAGCGATTTCGTCTGTAGTGAATTCCTTGGTTTTCTTATTTTCGAAGTACCTTTCTGATGCCAGTTTTGCAAATTCATAATCGGTGCGTACATTCAGGCGGATAATATTTGCAAGAAATTCAGGATTTTTTTCTCCTTTATCAAACCTTTCACGCATCGATTCGTTATTGGAAACTGCTGAATTCGCTTCTTTACCAACCTCCACAAAAGTGGAAGGCGACATGTATCCGTAATTACGGGTAACGAGCTGTCCGTCACCATTGATGAAAAGATAAGTAGGATAGGAGCTTACACCGTACGTTTTTGCGATATCGCGGCCTTCCCCTTTTTCCATATCGAAGCGCGCATTTACAAAGTTAGTATTGTAATAATCGGCAACGGATTTTACCGGAAATACATTTTTTTCCATCATTTTGCATGGTCCACACCAAACAGCCATGGCATCCAGAAACACGAGTTTGTTTTCTGCTTTCGCTTTTGCGAGGATATCTTTAAAAGGAGTGGTTTCGAATTTTATTCCTTCCTGCGCCATTACAGCCTGAACTGTGCAGAGCAGCAGCAGGAATGATATGATATTTCTCATTGATTTTTTAAACAATTTTTTTCGGTAGCGAAGATAACTAAAAAAATGCCAAACACCTGAACCGCACAGCCTGCAGTGGTTCTTTGCGAAGCGGAATCCGGTGCTATTTATTCAGTTTTGCCACCTGAATTGCGATAAAATCCGGTAGGTAATTCGGTGTACAGTTCTTGGCGACCATTTCATCGCGGTACAGCCCGGTTTTTTCGCCGAGTTCAATGCATCGCGCTCTGTATTCCGGCTGGAAAATTCCTATCTGTCCGGCCGTGAAGTTCATCGCCCACTGAACGTCAGGATTTTCTTTTTCGATATTTTTTTCGATGGCTTCCATCAGTTCGGCCGTATTCGGCGGCGGCGTTTGCCCGACCCAGCGCAATCTTCCCTGATGATACCAGTAAATTCTTCGCTGCAGATGCGATTTGCTGTCTTTCCAGGAATCGATGAGCGCAAGCGTTGCCTTGTCTTTTGTGAGTTGGTTCGCCATGAGCCAGTCAATTAACTGGTTGGCTTCATTTGCAGGATGTTTCTGCATATCTGCATCGAGTTCGTCAATGACTTCCTGAGAAAGCTGCTTTTTATCCATGATCAGAATGGCTAACTGACGCGGCAGGAATTCTCCGGTTTTCCAGAGTTCCATCGCCATATCATGATCTTTCTTTATCTCTTTGGCCATTTTTCGAAGGTCACCGAGTTTTGTGGAACCGTCGATCCGGCTGTAGTATTTCTTTGTATTTTCTGAAAGTTTCATCCGCACAAAAATTTAATCGGCTAAATTATTAAACCCTGTTGCTAACTGCAAATTTAAAGATATTCGTCAAAGAAAAATCTGATTTTGGTGCTGTGCCGGTTTCAGATTTTTTCAATTCCGAGAACCGTTTCGCTGAATTTTGAATAATAGATTTTTACCTGCTGATTGATGGCTACAGAATCAAATAACTTTTTATCAACCGGCAGCAGTTCGCCGTTGATTTTTAAGAAATGCAGATTCTGTTTTCTCATTTCCTGTCCCCATAATTTCGGGAATAAATCACCCAAAACCGGGATGTACATCGTTCCGGATCCTGCTTCATAATCGGTGTTTTCACGCTTGTCGCTGATTATCCCGATCCGGTAAATTTTTTCGCTTGATTTCAGATCCTTCCGGTACTTCGAATTGAAAATAATATTGATTGCAAAAGCCAGAATAAATCCGGCGATATTGATTATCAGCAGTGTTTTCCAGTCCATGCTTCCGGTGAGCACCTGTACCAGATCGAAAATAAATATGGCGAGCATAATTCCCACAGAAACTAAATTTCCGGGCGACATTTCTTTTTTGATCCGCAGAATATCTGTGTTATTTAAAGTCATGGTTTGGATGGTTTTACTTGTTTTTTTTGTTGAAGAATAGGTTAAACGACTTTTTTTAGTCCCACCATAAAAAGAATTTGTTGCTGGATTGTAATGCTTTTTCTAATTCATCAATATCTCCGACTCCTTGGTCAACTATATCCGGACAAAAGTCATACATTTCCTTTGCGAATTTCTTAATGTCTTTCGGCTTATTTATAAATTCTCCTGAAATATGGTCGAAGCCGATACCATATAACTTTATACCATAAAGAGAATCCCAAAGTTTTAATCTTTCAATTATTTGCGGAGTATAGATGTCATAATTTACAGCATTTGTTGCCTCAAATAATAGAGGTTCAAATTTATCTGTTGATTGCAAAACTCTAATTACATCGTCGCCACGACCATAATTTTCTTCTGATTTGTAAATTATAAGTTTCTTGTTCTTCAGTTCATCACTAAATTTTTTAACAATATTTGTGGCATCGTCTGCTTTTGCTTTTATTTGAATAGCTTTTGGTAAATTTTTAGAATAGTTTTTTAGAGATTCGAAATTTTCGAGCAGGGCATCTCTGTCTGAATGTCCAAGGGTTTTTTCAAAATCTGAAGTTGCATCCTGTTTAATTTTTAAAGCAGTTTCTTGGTCTAGATTTATTTCTTTTGTTAACTTCAATTCATTGGCATTTAGTTTTTGACCACTGCAGGAAGTTAGTCCTAAAAAGCATAGAAAAGAGAAAAAAATGTTGTTCATTGGGAGAGTTTTTATAAATATCGAATAACGGTTCGCGTATTGGCGATGGACGGGCTACTTTGAACAAGAAGTCGGAAGGAAAACCGCCTTGAGCAAATATTTTTTTCACTGACTATATTACAAAAATAAAGGAAGTGGAAATGCAAATTTATCCACAATAAAAAAACTGAAAAAACATTTTTTTACTTTTTTTTGTCATAGAATATGTTAGCAGAAGTTTTTTATTTCCACTTCCAATCCAAATCAATATTTTTTTTTAGATTATACTTTGATTTGATTTCGTTTAGTATTGAATTAAATTGTTGAATATTTTGAATTTCCTTTTTTGGAATTATTAGACTTTGTGAGTTTAGTAATTTTAGAAAATAATAGTTTTTAGTTTCATTAATTTCAGTCAAGCTTTCATAGTTAATTTTTGATTCCCCTAATTTGCTTTGTTCAATAATTTGGTTTTCGGCAAAATTTAGATTACTAATTAGTCCAAATCTTTCTTTGTAGTTTTCATTTATGAATTTTATGTAGTGATTTTTATATCGATATGTTTCATAAAATTTATAAGCTATTATTAAAGCAATATAAATAAGCAAAGGAATAATCGGAAAACTTGTAGTGGAATTATAAATCGAAATGAAAAAAGCTAGAAAGATTACGATCATTAATAATAAATTTTTTCTTCGCTGATTTCTTATATTTTTACTTGTTGAGGCAGTATAAAGTTGATATTCTAAAAAATCATTTTCATCTAAACTATAGTTTAATTCCATTCTTGACAAGGTTTTGGATAAAATTTCTGCGGATGTAATCCGCCGGAAAAAGTATTTGCGAAGGGCGGTCTACTTTGAACGGAAATTCGGAAGGAAAACCACCTTGAGCAAAATATTTTTTCCACTGCCTAAATTACGAAAATAAAGGAAGTGGAATTGCAGATTTATTCCCAATGAATAAACGAAAAAACATTTACTTATTTTCTGACATAGAATATTTTATCTGCAGGTCTTTTATTCACAGTTATTTTTACAGAGATTATTCTTAAAAACCAATTTCTTAACAGGAGGACTATGTTTACTATTCAATATTTTTTTTTGCTTATTATAAGGAATGAATACAAGCTTAGATTTTGTAAGTTTAATTTCAAATTCGGAGATTGAATTTATAACAGTATTTGAAATAAGATACAATTTTTTATTTTTTTTTCGAATTTTGCCCGACTCATCGCCTTCAATCTTTTTTATCTTATCATAATTTGGCGAACTTAATATTTGAGCTTTCCAAAGGTATGTTGAGTCTTCAAAAATTTTAATTGTCAACTCAGTTTTAATTCCAACTTTATCTGTAGAATTAAAGCAATATTCACGTGATTTTTGACCATAATTTTTGATATAAACAAAGAGAAAAAATATAGAAAAAATTCTGATTATGACTGTTTTCATAGACTTGCCTGTAACGGAAAAAATATTTGCCGAATCGAAGAGTCAAGGTAGTCAATGGCGGGCTACTTTGAACAAAAAGTCAAAAGAAAAACCGCCATGAGCAAAATATTTTCCACTGACTAAATCACAAAAAATAGGGAAGTAAACGCAGACCTATTCTCAATGAAACAAACTGAAAAAATGTTCTTTTTTTATTTGTTTCTTGTCATAGAATATGTTGTACGCAGTTTTTATCTTTCAGCATTTTTATATTCAGAATCAACTTTCCATAATCTATATTCTAATGTCCAATTTTCTGGAATATAGTATGGAGTTGCGAAATGATGATTATATTCTTCAAATATGTTTTGAGAACTTAAGACCTTTTTTTTGATTTTTTTTGATTCGTCACATTTTTTATTGTCATTGTTTTTCAAAGTGACAAATTCCGTTGTTAAATCGTTTGGCAAAGAAAAGTATGGAAATCTATAAGGCGGAATTCCATAACCAGTTGTTAAATTTTTGATATTGAAGCTGAAATCTTTAATATCATCACATTCAGATACATTGATTTCCAATCCAAATCTTATTTCTACTTTGTAATTTTTATCATTCTCTATTTTAGGAAGTTTAAGATCAACTCTTTTCATTCCTTTTTCGGGTTCAGGATAATTTGGTTTTTGTTGTGACAAAAAGCTTATTGAGATGAGAAAAGTAAGGATTAGAAGTATGTTTTTCATTATTAAATTTTATTAATTAGTTGTTATAACGGTGTTTTGGTAAAATTGCGTACAACGGAAAAGGGCTTTGCGATGGTGGGGCAATCGAAGCACAAATCTTAATTTTTGCACAAATGTTGAACCGAAGAACAAGTGTTGAACTTTGCAGTTTCGCCCCACTATTGCAAAACCCTTGTTAGCTACAGTTTTTTTAATAAATATGCTTGTCCATCACAACGGACAACAATTTTATCATCAAAGAAATCAAATTCTGGTTCTCTATAATTTTTACCAAGTTTATTGGTTACAAATTCCTCAAGTAATGTCATCCTTTGGTTGGCTATTTTGTAAAGCTTAAAGCCCTGTTCTTTTTCTTCTCTATAAAATGAAGTGGGTTCAATTAAGTATATTTCATTTTCATTTTTATATAGAAAACCATCTTGTCCAGTGATTTTTCTATTAGTAATTTCTACTATTTTGATATTGCTATTATTGCTAAAAAATAAATATCCTCCATAAGTTGTCACACTTTCTTCATCATTTATTTTTACAGAATTTCCTTTAAATGAAATTGTTGAAGAAATTATTGTTTCATCTATCGGTTTTGCTTCACTAAATTGTTCTTTTATGAAAACAGAAAACAAATTAGGATTTGCAGGATAATTAGCTGTACCGGCTTTAGGGTTTTTCATTCCTGGTATAAACATTAAACTTGTATCAACTTTAAATATTCCTTGTATTCTGAATTCAATATTAGAATTCTCATAAATCATTTCAGTTGTTTGATTTGCTACATTATATTTATGTATAGCTTTGTCGCCATAGAAAAACACTTCTTGCTCATTAGCTAAAATTTCGGTTCTTGTTAATTGACCAAAAGTTGATTTTATGTTTTCCTCTTTTATACACTCAACTGTAAAATTGTTTAAGTCAATTTCAAGAATTTTTCCTGTTGTGTTAGGTCCTTTTTTGTTTCTCTCGTTCAAATAAATTTTGTTTTTTTCTTGAACAACAGAACCTATCAAAATAAAATTAAATATCTCTGTAATATTACCTGTTGAAATATCAATTTCAAAAAATGTGTTTTCATTAAACGCATAGAGTTTTTGGTTGTAAAAGATAAATTTAAAAAGAACAGGCTTTTTAATATTTGTTTCCCAAACTTTAGCTTGCGTATTGAGATTTAAGCAGCATATATTTCCTTTCCAATCTGCTAAAATTAAATTGTTTTCAAAATAGAAGGAAGAACTTATAACTGTTTTAGCTTTAACCGTCGTCAAAGTTTCAAAATGTGGATTGCTGTTATTACTTTTTCTTAGGTCTATCATTTTCTGTGGTTCGGTAAAATTGTAGCTAACTCCCAAATATATCAACAATTTTAATAGGCAGGTGAAATTTTTTGCGCTTCAGCGAAATCCCGGGTAGCGCATTCAATCTCAATTTCTTTAAAAATCTCCGGCGTTTTTTCCCTATGGATTTTCCTGTTGAAATGGTTTGCTTTTTTTTGTATCTTACGCTAAATACTTTTTCATGCATAAAACCTTCATTTTTTTATTTCTGATTCTACTAATTCCGCTAAGCTGCACCGACACTACAAAACTGCAGCAAAGGGAACGTGCGCTCGCCGAAAAAGAGAAACAGTTTGCAGAAAGAGAAGCTGAATACCAAAGCCTTATTAAAATGCGCGACAGTATTTTCAGCAAAAAAGACACTTTGATCGACAATAAAAACTGGCCCGCAAATATCGCCGGCAGATGGAACGGAAAAATTACCTGCAAAGAATCCAAATGTCCGGATTACGCTGTAGGCGATATTCGCACCGATACCTGGGAATTTGTGAGCGACTCACTTCAGAAGTCGGTAAATGTGTACGATATCAGCAACAAACTCGTGCGGACTTATTCTGCAAGAATGGAAAATAATGAGATTCTGCTGAACTTCAAAAGCGATTCCACATCAGCAAAAAAAGTAGACATGAATGTGATGCTGAACAGTTTCGCCCCGAAAAAAATTCAGGGAAACCGTACCGTAAGTGTTAATAACAGCTGCACCGCTACGTTTGCAGTAGAACTTACCCGTCCTTAATACGTATTTTTTATGTTAGTTGGAGGTCTTCACAATCTCACGCTGCCGATCGAGGATCCGGTGCTGAAATTTTTTCTTGTTCTGGTCATCATTCTCGGTGCGCCGCTGCTGCTTAACAAAATTAAAGTACCGCATCTTCTGGGGCTGATCGTTGCCGGTGCGATTGTCGGACCGAACGGTTTCGGACTGCTTTCGCGCGACAGCAGCATTGTGGTAACCGGAACAACGGGTCTGCTGTACATCATGTTCCTAGCCGGTCTAGAAATTGACCTGGGCGAATTCAAGAAAAATAAATGGAAAAGCCTTGGGTACGGAGCAATTACATTTATTTATCCGTTTGTCCTGGGTTTTGCCGGAGCTTATTTTCTGCTGGATTTAAATATTCTTACCTCCGTTCTCTTTGCAAGTTTATTTTCTTCGCAAACGCTGATCACGTATCCGATGGTTAGCAAGATGGGCATTGCAAAAAACAGTGCGGTTAACATTACCGTTGGCGGAACGATGATTACAGACGTTGCCACGCTTTTGGTACTTGCCGCGGTTGTCGGCATGGTTCAGGGCGATGTTTCGGCAGGATTCTGGGCGAAACTTTCCGGATCGGTGATCGTTTTCAGTCTCGTGGTTTTACTCGGTTTTCCGATTATCGGCAGATGGTTTTTCAAAAGAGTCACCGATAAGATTTCCCAGTATATTTTTGTACTGGTGATGATTTATCTTGCGTCGGTTCTTGCAGAAATTGCCGGAATTGAAGCGATTATCGGTGCGTTCTTTGCCGGCCTTGCACTCAACAAACTCATTCCGCATTCGTCAACACTGATGAACCGTGTGGATTTTGTAGGTAACGCGATATTTATTCCTTTCTTCCTGATCAGTGTTGGAATGCTGATCGATTTTTCCATTTTCTATCAGAGTTCGGAAACGCTGATCGTTGCGGCAATTATGGTGGTTTCGTCAATTGGCGGAAAATATCTGGCATCCATTACATCACAGAAAATTTTTGGCTGGACGCGGAATGAAGGTCAGCTCGTTTTTGGTTTGAGTACT
The DNA here is from genome assembly GCA_023460855.1 of Bacteroidota bacterium. Taxonomy (GTDB): domain Bacteria; phylum Bacteroidota; class Bacteroidia; order Flavobacteriales; family Weeksellaceae; genus JAEWOS01. The sequence continues at coordinate 97,448 of JAEWOS010000011.1, forward strand.
GCTTCTGCGGCAGCAACGCTGGCAACGGTGATGGTTGGTTACAACATCATTCTCTCGGAAAATGAAATCGGGGAACCTGTGCGTTTACTGAATGAACACGTACTGAACGGAAGTATTCTGCTGATTCTTATTTCGTGTACAATTGCCTCGTTTGTAACGCAGTCGAGCGGACAGAAAATTATGAATGAAGACCAGGAAAATGCAATTTCCGGAGAAAGCACCGAAGCCGAAAATATTCTGCTTGCGATCAGCCACGAAGAACTGACGCAGAAAATGGTAAATCTGAGTCTGCTGATCAAAGACCATCACAATCAGGACGGAATTTTCGCGCTGAACGTCATCAACGAAGATAAAAATGAATCATCCGTAAAAAATGCGGAGAAAATTATGAATATCGCGACCGACATTACTTCGGCAGCGGATGTGAAACTTACGCCGATTAAACGTTATGATAATGATGTGATTACGGGAATCAGCAATGTGATCAAAGAAAAGGAAATTACGGATCTTGTTATCGGAATTGATACTGCTAAAGGATTTTCCCCATCAACGGTTTATAATGTGTACAACGGATATCTGCACAATAATCACATCAATGTTTTGCTGTATCACGCTGCGCAGCCGGTTGCAACCGTGAAAAAATATACGGTGATGATTCCGGATCAGGCGCACCGCGAGGCCGGATTTTTCCATGCGCTCGTGAAAATCTGGAATTTGGGCAGGAATTCAGGATCGCTGATGAGATTTTACGCGCCCGAGAAAATTGTAAAAGTTCTGGAGGCTATTCATAAAAAGGCCAATATTGAAGCGGAGTTCATCATCATGGAATCGTGGAACGACGCTGAAAATACCGCGAAAAAAATAGGGGAGGATGAAGGTCTGATTATGCTGATGGCGAAGCGCGGCATGGTTTCGTACTTCCCGAGAATGCGCTATATTCCGGACCTCGTAAACCAGTTTATGGGTAACAGGAATTATCTGCTGATTTATCCGTTCTCCGTTACTGCGAGCGAAAACGGACTTTCAAGAACATACAGAAGCTACAGCGATTTTTCTGAAATCAGTAATATTATCAAGAAGATTTTTAAGTGGTAAATCACGGTTGTGGAAAACCAAACTGAAAATTAAGCGCGCTTTATTTTTCTGATGAGGAATGCCGAACTGAAGTAAATCGTTGAGATTATTGCGAAAATAATCGTTGCCATTGCATAAAATTCGATGAATCTCATCTTCATGCTTGGTTCTGTCGGATCGCTGTCCAGAAGAAAACCCATTGTAGTAATGAAGAATGACAAGGCTGCGATATTCAGAAATTTCTTTTTCATCGATGTAGATTTACTTAATCAAAAGTAACATTTTTGTTTTAAAATATCCTGTAGGATTTTCGTATGGAAAGTTCTTGCCTACGCCTCACTTTCAGTAGAAATCAGAAGGATTTCGTATTGAGAAGTTCTTAATGAAAAATGTTCTCGATACGCTTCACTTTGTTGCGCTCCCCGAACTGACGAAATATTTTTGAGTTGTTAGAAAATTTGTTATTTCAATGCGTCACTTCGAGTTGAAATCAGAAATATTTTGTATTCAGAAGTTTGTAATGGAAAATGTTCTCGATACGCTTCACTTTGTTGCGCTCCCCGAACTGACGAATATTTTTGAGTTGTTAGAAAATTTGTTGTTTCAATGCGTCACTTCAAGTAGAAATCAGAAGGATTTCGTATCGAGAAATTTGTTAGAGATAGATTTCGATACGTTTCAATTCGCTGCGCTGCCAGAACTGGCGAAACAGTTATGAAAGAAAAATACAGTTACCAGTTCATGAAATCTTTGAACTTCGGATAGGTAAACAGCTTAAAAAGAAAAAGTAACGCGCCGGTGATTTCTAAAAGTGAGCCGACAAACAATGTAATATTAGGTGATAAAAAGCCGAAATTCAGGTGCGTAATTTTCAAAAATGCTCCAATAATATTGATGATAAATCCGATTAACAGGATGATGAGCGCGTGTTTTGTTTTTATTCTTTTTTATTATTTTAAAACCTGATCCTGCAGCAGTTCAGAAATTTCACTTATCATGACTGCGTCATTTTTTTCGTCTTTCTGAACAGGATATTCGTAATCGTATTTCCAGAAGGCCGGTTTCAGTATGAACCAGTCTTTTTCGAACTGCCCGTAAGAAGTAAGTGAATGAAAATCTTTCAGCTTACCGTCTTCCGGAAAGAATCCGGTGAGTGTTCCATACACATTTTTTATTCCGTTGCGTCTTTTTGTCAGTGCAAATTCAATGAAATACAGTTTACTTTCATCCATCTTAACAAATCTTCTTTTACGAACTTCCGTGAAGCCGTGTTCCTCTAAAACCGGATTTAAATTCTCGCGGAGTTTTTGATAGAACGCTTCATTTCTGGAAGGAAACGAACGGTTTCCGGCACGGCCAACTCCCTGCCAGTTTCGCAACTGAAATTTCTCCAGAATATCAAAAAATAAAATGCTGAGAATATTCATCCGGTACTGCCAAAACGAAATTTGAGAGCAGTTTAAATTCCTGCGCCGCCCAGAATTTCGAGTTCCTGACCTTTCACCGGAGCGCCGTCGAGAATCGGCATTGCTTTCATAATCAGTTCGCGTACGCCTTCCACATTCAGTGAATTATCGTGATCCTGTTTGCTTTCCCAGATTTCTGTAACGTACACGGAATTCGCATCGCTTTCGTCCTTGCCAATTACATACAGTTTGCATCCTTTTGCGTTAGCAATCAGTTGTGAAGCTTCGAGCAATATGGCTGCAAGTTCATCGCAGTCGCCGGGTTTAGCGGTTAATTTTCCGTGGAGCAGATACATCATTTTTTCAACGGGATTTTTAGTTTAAGAATTATCAGATTGAGCTGTCCAGTAATACATTGCAATTTCAAATAAATTAATATCTTATTTTTGTAAAATTTTTGCCAGCGTGTTAGATTCCAATAAAGATCATTGAATAGGCTAGTTGAGTTAAGATTCTCATTTAGCTAAATTAAATAGTCAAAATGTGGTTAATTTTTTCTTAATTCACCAGTCTTTTGATTATTAGCTGTCAGCGCAGTTCCTAAAATCAAAAAAGTCAGGAATACTGGATAAAGAGTCAAAAAAGTAGATTGAACTGACGTCAGCGACAAACTTAAAGCTAATAACATGTGAAGCGAAGCAGTTAAGATCATTCCTACTGTTCCGATTGTGAAAAATGGATGAAATTTTTTCATATGACTGTTTTTTTAATTTTCATTTTGAGTTCGTAGCTTTTCTCCAACCTGACTGCCAACGTTTCGGGGTTTGGTATCATTGCGGAAACTGGAAGTACTAACTTTCGTCTAAGCACAAATGTACATAAAAAACACTACCGATCAATTTGCCACTTCACCCCGCATTGCTGCAAGTACTTGAAGGCGGCTGGTGTTTTCCGTTTGTTTACGCTGTCCCAGCAATAGCACCCGACATTGATGCTATGAAATAATTTGAAGCATAAACACTGAGTAAAACAAATAAAATATCCTGCGGTTTTTTGTCGTATGAAATGTTGTAACTGTAATTGAATTTACTCCAATTAAATTTCGGCAATAACAGAATTAGGTTTTCTCCGTCTTTGTTTTCAACAGTGTATTTGTTCAGGAACGCACCTTTGGCTTTAAAAACATATTCTTGTCCGTCTTGAAATGCAATCACAATTTGTCCACTCCAATTCATTTTCAGGTTTGCAATTTCTGTCCCGTTTTTTGTTACGGCTATGCTTGTCCCAAAAAAGCCAACAGGAGTAATGTCGTAAGTTTCTGTTTCTGACAATTTAAGTTGTGCTTTGTGCGAAAACAGGCTTTTGTAATGCAATTCGCCTAACTTCTGACCGTTGTCGGTCAGTTGAAAGGTCTTTTTGTCTGTTGATTTTGCTTCCATTTTTTTGTTTTTGGCTTATTCTGTGCGTTCACGGAAAAAGTATTTTGCGAAATCGAAGATTCGACGTAGTCAATGGCGGGGCTACTTTGAAAAAAAGGTCGGAAGGAAAACCGCCTTGAGTACATATTTTTTCCACTGACTAAATTACGAAAATAAAGGAAGTGGAAATGCAAATTAATTCACAATAAAAAAACTTAAAAAACTTTCTTTTTTTACTTGCTTTTTACCATAGTTCTATGTTAGCAGAAGGTTTTTACCAAATCATAAATCCATCGGGCTCTTCAGGATTGTATTGATAGTCATA
>JAEWOS010000012.1 GCA_023460855.1 Bacteroidota bacterium
CAATCTTTTTCGGCGGCGCTGCGCGCCGCCGAAAAAGGATATCCGCTCCCATCGCTATTGCAATACAGCACTTCATGATGCAAAAAAAAAGATTTGTGAAAAATAAGCACCTTGAACAATCCTACCAAAAAAAAGGAAGCCTTCCAAATAAACTGGAAGGCGTCGCTTAATTATTTATGCGGTTTATTTTACTCGCTCCATTTGTTCCCAAATTCTGCAGGCGCTAATTGAGTTGCATCAGATTTCATAATCATTTCAGGTATGATAAGGATCATCAAAATTGCCAAAAGTAAAAATGTGACAGCCCAATATATTTTATTGATTTTCATTTCTCAAAACATTACATAATTACAAATATAGAAAAAACTGTAACTGATGTCCACAGAGTTTTTTTGTAAGATGTTTTATTTATAATTTTTAAAATAAAAAAAACGATATATATAATATACTTTTTACAAATCGCGTTGGCGGCATTTTTGGTTATGTTCTTTGGCTGGAAAAAGTTGGCCCAATTTTAATGCCTTAATCCTTAATGAAAGTTATCCCAAAATTTAAAAATTCACCTCATTTCAAAAATTTCTGGCAGGAAGGAAACGGCAAAGAACTTCTCGACTGGTCGGGTTGGCAGCCTTCACTTGATGATTTTGAAAAATTTTCACATCTCTATTATCAGGTGGATTATTTAGCAGATCAGGTGGTGCGCGACACTTATCTGAAACTGCCGTACAACGAAGCTTCTGCGTTAATTCAAAAATATTCGAAAAACGAAATTTCAGAGAACCACGATGCACCGGACAGTCTGAAAAAACTTTTCCTGCAGATGCAGAAAGTTCCGGCCTGGTTTGATCCGGATCTTGCCAACCAAGGCGCTAGTTTTTGTATGCGTTCCGGAACCAATGCTTTAATAGTTCTGCGGGATTTCACTTTAATGGGTGGTTACGATTTTGCTTACCTCAACAAACCGTTGATTTTTACCGGTGCTTTAAAAAAAGGCGCCGTTAAAAGGCTAAAGGACACGCTCGAATTCTGGATTCACGTTACCCGCGAAAATGGAGTACAACTGTATTCCGAAGCGTATCAGCTCATTGTTCGGACCCGTTTAATGCATTCATACGCCAGGCTTACAATTAAGAAAAAAGTTCCGCAATGGGATTTCGAAAAATGGGGCGAACCAATTAATCACTGGGACATGATCGCAACTTATACCGGATTTTCACTGGTTACGATGCAGGGGCTGAAAAAACTCGGAGTAAAAATTTCTGAAGAAGAGGAACTGGGCGTTTATCATCTGTGGAAATACATCGGTTACCTGCTGGGAATTCCTGAAGAATATCTTCCCGACAACCGACAGCAGGCGGTAGCACAATTGTATTTATGGAGCGCGCTGCAACCGGCAGGAGATGAAGATTCCGCTTTGCTCGCTAAAGCACTTCTCGACGAAAATCTAACCAATACCATTTATCCGTTCAAAGTACAGCGAAATCTATTGCTAAAACTTCATCAGTCCATGAACTGGTTTATGCTGGACAAAGACATCAACGAAAGACTGAAAATTCCTTACACCGGTCTAGTTTCCATTTTCCCGAAAATGATTCTGTCGGCAAACCGGATTTCACAGAAAATTTTTGATCTGGAAAAACCTGAAAAGTACAGTAAAATGGTAAGCATCGGCCATAAACAACAAATGAAAGTGCTCGACGATTACATTAAACACACACCGAAAGACTTCCATTATTAAGCAGGCGCAGTCTTCAAATTTTGCTCCAAAAAATCACGTAAAACATCGCTTTTCCATTTTCAAATGATTATTTTTGTTAGCAATATATTATTTAGATGAGCACAGCAGAAGATAAAAAAAAGGCACTGTCACTGGTGCTGGAAAAACTGGATAAAACCTACGGAAAAGGCACCGTAATGACACTTGGTGACGAGTCTGTAGATACTTCGATTGAAGTAATACCTTCCGGATCACTGGGACTTGACATTGCTTTGGGCGTTGGCGGATATCCGAAAGGAAGAGTCATTGAAATTTACGGTCCGGAATCTTCCGGTAAAACAACACTGACGCTTCATGCCATTGCAGAAGCACAGAAACAGGGCGGAATTGCCGCCTTCATTGATGCCGAACATGCTTTCGACCGTCATTACGCTTCAAAACTGGGAATTAATCTGGAAGATTTAATTATTTCTCAGCCGGACAACGGTGAACAGGCACTCGAAATTGCCGATAACCTGATCCGTTCCGGAGCGATTGATATTGTGGTGATCGACTCTGTGGCAGCACTTACTCCAAAAGCGGAAATCGAAGGAGAAATGGGTGACAGCAAAATGGGACTTCACGCAAGGCTGATGTCTCAGGCACTGAGAAAACTTACCGCTACTATTTCCCGTACGAAATGTACCGTGATCTTCATCAACCAACTTCGGGAAAAAATCGGCGTGATGTTCGGGAATCCGGAAACAACTACGGGTGGAAATGCACTTAAATTTTATGCGTCAGTACGTGTAGACATCCGTAAAGCGAGTGCACCGATTAAAAACGGTGATGAAGCCGTGGGAAGCCGCGTTAAAGTGAAAATCGTGAAAAATAAAGTGGCTCCGCCTTTCAAAATGGCAGAATTTGACATTATGTACGGTGAGGGTGTTTCCAAAACGGGCGAAATTCTGGACGCTGCAGTTGATATGGGAATTGTGAAGAAAAGCGGTTCATGGTTCAGCTACGAAGAAACAAAACTCGGTCAGGGAAGAGATGCCGTGAAAGACGTCCTGAAAGACAATCCGGAACTGGCGGAAGAACTTGAAACAAAGATCAAAGAAGAACTGAACGCAAAAAAATAACTGCGTCAGATTTTATGATATAACCGGTGTTGCTGCTGCATCGCCGGTTTTTTTTACAGTTCATCCAAAGGATCCCAGAACACATTGCCGAAATTTGAAATCCTGTTTCCGGCTACCCCTACTCCTTCCCTTTTCAATTTAATGGTAAACTTTTCGAGACAGCTTTCGGTAGTTATTTTTCCACCGGCACCACAAACGCGATGTGCAGGAAAATCATCTCCGTAATTGGTCAGAGCATTTCCAACATGGCGCGCATGATTGGGATAACCAATTGCTTTTGCAATTGCGCCGTACGTTGTGACCCTTCCTTCCGGAATTAAATCTATCAGTTCAAAAACCTGTTTTCTAAAAAGTGCATTCATAACTAAACGGATTTAGATAAAAAAACGCCCATAAAAATGAGCGCTTTAATTATCAACTAATTTTTTAGTTTATGAATTTTCAAGAATATACTGGAACATTAGTGGTGCGCAAATCGTTGCATCACTTTCCACGATATATTTGGGTGTATTGATATCGAGTTTACCCCAGGTAATTTTTTCATTCGGAACTGCGCCGGAATACGAACCGTAAGAAGTAGTGGAATCTGAAATCTGACAGAAATAAGACCAGAACGGAATGTCCGTCATTTCCAGATCCTGATAAAGCATCGGAACCACACAGATCGGGAAATCACCGGCAATACCTCCACCAATCTGGAAGAATCCAACACCTTTGCCTCCTGAATTTTTAGGATACCAATCGGCAAGGAACGTCATGTATTCAATTCCCGATTTCATTGTGGATGGCTTCAGTTCACCTTTAATACAGTAGCTCGCGAAAATATTTCCCATTGTGGAATCTTCCCAGCCCGGCACAACGATCGGCAGATTTTTTTCCGCCGCTGCAAGCATCCACGAATTTTCTTTCGGAATTTCGTAGTACTGTTCCAAAACTCCTGACAGAAGCATTTTATACATATACTCATGCGGGAAATAACGCTCACCTTTTGCTTCGGCATCTTTCCAGATTTCCACGATATGCTGCTGCAATCTCCGGAAAGCTTCTTCTTCCGGAATGCAGGTATCCGTAACACGGTTCAGGCCCCGTTCCAGAAGATCCCATTCTTCCTGCGGTGTTAAGTCGCGGTAATTAGGCACTCGCTCATAATGCGAATGTGCGACAAGATTCATGAGGTCTTCCTCCAGATTGGCGCCGGTACACGAAATGATATCCACTTTATCCTGGCGAATCATCTCTGCCAGAATCTTTCCCAATTCCGCTGTCGACATAGCGCCGGCCAGCGTAATCATCATTTTTCCACCATCTTTCAGGTGTGCAACATATCCTTTGGAGGCATCCACCAAAGCTGCGGAATTAAAATGCAGATAATATTTTTCTATAAATTCGGTAATCGGTTTGCTCATTGCTGTTTTGGATTTTTACAAATATACTTCTTTTACACGTCCAACAAAAACTGCAGACCCGTGAAGATCTGCAGAAAAAAAAACACTTTATTTCACTTCTTTTTTATTCCCAGTCCGGCATTTCTGCATTTGTAAACATGGTGGTTCTTGAATAGGTTCCTGAAGTAGACTGCGAGATTCTGACAATGTTTCGCTGCGAAATATTGTCGTTCGAAGTACTCATCAGAATAATCTCGGAATCATTTGGTGAAAATCTCGGGTCCAGATCGTTCATTCCGCCAGGTTTCAGGCTGGCCGCAGATAAATCTGTTGCTGTTGAACTTGCAAAATGATAGACAAATACCCTGGAATCGAGCAGCCTGTAATTCTGATTATTCTGAAAACCGGAAACATCATGTGTGTAGAGTAGCTGGTGTCCCTGAATTGAAAAATTAAGTCCGCCTGCACCACCCTGAACATTGGATAGCACTGTATTTGTGACCGTTCCCTGCATATCGATTACAAAAATTTTTGCATTATAGCCATTTGTGTTGTTGGTCTTCAGTGCGATTTTCGTTCCGTCAGTACTCCAGTCGCATTCTGTGATGAGGCTTCCGTCCGCAGTCTGGTAAAGTAATGATAAACCCGTTCCGTCACTGTTTACCCGGTAAAGTTTATCAAAATTCGGGTAAATGAGCTGGCTGCCATTGGAATTCCAGGAGAAATCCATCTCTTCATTCTTGAAGCCGCTAATCGGTACTGTTGTGATTTGCGTACTGTTACTGCCGTCTTTATTGCTGACAAAAATCTGATTATTTCCTCCGACATTCTTTATAAAAGCTATTTTGTTGGCAACATTGTTAAACCGCGGCCTGAAACTAACCTGAGAACTGCCAGTAACGTTGAAGAGATTATTCCCGTTTTCATCAGAGGAAACGATATAATAATTGCCGTTTTGCTTTCTTGTGTACAGAAACCTGTTGGTTGGCACATTAACCACTTTAAACTGAAAAACCGCGCTGTAGACTTTCGGATTCAGCCCGTCATCAGCAATCACCTGCCAAAAATATGTTGCACCGTAAATCAAATTATCTACCGTGTGCGATTTGGCGGTTAACGCACTGAATGTCTGCACATTGTTATTAACACTGTTTTTCAGCACCAAATCAAATTTAAGAGAATCGTTTTCGGGATCTGACGCATTCCACGTAAAATTGACGCTGTTCGGCAAATCAACAGACAGATCTGCAGGCAGTAGCAGTTGCGGCGCTGCAGGCGGTTGATTACCGTAATTGTCGGTAGCCATTTCTATAGTTACATTCACCGTTTGTCCTTCTGTTGCGAGATTAACAGGATGAAAATTGGTGACATATCCGGACAGTTCAGCTTTTAAGGAATAATCTGCGATCGGCACCTGTGAAATTGTAAAATTTCCGTCTGCATCTGTATAAACGGTAGATGTGGTGGGTGCTGTTGAAATGCGAACACCTTTTATCGGTTTACCGGCTGTTTTCTCTATTACTTTCCCGCTGATTGTTCCGTAGACCGGTACATCTACCAGTTCTTCCCGGCAACTGAAAACCGTGAGAAACAAAAGGAGGTATAAGATATTTAATATTTTCATTTTTCGGAAGATTTGAATAATTCATCAAGATAAAAATTAACCCCGAGGTTGAACCTGAGACTCTGATCGTTACGCGTTCCCTGTTTCAGGAAATCCCATTCATCGTCAAACCCGAAATCGAGCTGCGAACCTCCGCGAATGGCTATATTACGTGTAATAAGAAATTCGAGACCGGCACCGGCCTGCGCTTTCAAAAACATTTTGTCGCGGTACTTCGTGACGCCACCGCCGGCAGAGAAATAAGGACTGAATTTATTACGGGAAAAAGGCAGATATTCCAGATTGAGTTCTCCAGAAATTCCTCTTCGCCACAAAATCCCCGTATTTTCGAATATATGGTAACTCGCATTACCATCCAGATAAATACTTTCGGCAAGCCGGTATTTTAAGCCCAGTTTTCCACCGAAATGATTCTGCGCACGCACATAATCACCACGAATTTTAGTAGCTTCTGCCAGTCCGTACGCCGACCATTTTCCGCGCACCGGCTCTTTTACGAGATCGCCATAAATCTTGGCGTCATTTATTTTCTGTTCAGAATTATATTTGTCAATCAAAGCCGTAAACTGTGTTTTATCCACAATATTGGAATCCCAGACATTGTCCCGAATTCCTTCAACGATCAGTGCGTAAACAGCTTTTTCGATAGCTTCAGTTACCGCCAGTTGAACCGGCTCATTTTGTGTGATTCCTACTTCAGCTTCCATCAACCGCTCGACATCAATAAATTTAAAAAGGCTTCCATTGATGCTCGTTGAAAGAATATTTTTCGATGTGTACACAGATTTCAGAACTTCGCCATTCAGGGTAGAAACTGCACGGATATAAACCGTAATGCGGTCCTGACGGTATTGCGTGGATCCGCCGATTCCGAAATATCTGGCCCCCAAACCGCCTGTCATCACGTTTGTATCATAAGAAATAATACCGCCTTCAAGAATAATTCCTGCGTATAAGAGCGGCGGCAGATTCCCTGTATCATCGGTTTTGTTGGGAACGTATTCCTTGCGAGTCGTACGGATCAACTGCCTCTCATTCAAAAGATTTCCGATATTTTCCCTTTCGATTGGCTTGAACCAGCGGCTGTCTTCCAGTGCTTTAATCAGAATAGTGGTAGTTCCCTGCGGAACAGCGGTACTCCAGCTCGCACCGGTTTCAGAAGCTTTATACTGCCCGGTCTGGTCACGGAATTTGTAAACGCCGACAACCACTTTTTCTTTTGGCAGCGGAAGTTCTCTAATCTCGGACGTAAGCCTGGTAACTTCACCCATTTTCGACTCCGGACTGTTGACCGGAATTTTAACAACTGGACTACAGCCGACCATGCAAAGCAAAGATGCCAGTGCAGCCAGAGAAATTCTCCGGATTTTGTGTTTTTTTTCTGTCATAAGTGCGGCTTGATTAATTAGGCACCAGAATCTCAGACTGTTCACCTGTGCTCGTGTTCAGAATGGAAATCAGAAGACCGTTCTGCGACTGTACAATTTCGAGGTACAGGGAACCGAAAAGGTATGTTCCCGGTTTAAGTTCACCGTCACCAAACTCAGAACCGAAAAGTTTCTGCGACAACTGACTCAGCAATTGCCGGTTTAAACTTTCGGTAAAACTGTCCAAAGAATTCAGGCCGGTAAAACCGGAACCTTTATCATCGTCGAACTGGTTCTGTGCAGTTGCAGAACTGAGCAGCCACTGATAATTAAAGGTATCACCGCCAAATGCAGGATTGACTGGTTTATATACAAGCTGCTGACTGTTGAAAAAGCTAAAAGCAAACAACAGCGGTGCAGCACAAAGAAATTTTTTCATAGGGTTATTAGTTTTCTTCTTTATTTACATCTCTGTTTCTTATTATATTATTTAAAATCTGCAGCGAACGAATGGCTTCCTGATCGGTTGCTTCTTCGTCCGGCGTGCTGTTAAAAGCATAAACAGGCTGATCGTTGTATGCTATAAGAATTCTTGAACTTCTTCCAAATCCTGGATTTTCTGAGATTATTATCGTTCCGGGAATTTTCAGATCCTGCAGAAGATAGTTCATATAAAATTTGTCGTAAAAGTATTTCCCCATCTTGGTTCTGGTATCATCAATGGTGATACCGGAGAGTGCCACTTTCTTTTCTGCTATATGTGAAGGCATCTTCTTATCAAACGAAGCTGCATTAACAATCAGGCTGTCTTTAGCTATCAGCACTTTATTTTCTTCGTCTTTTATGAAGAGGAACGCTTTCAGTGCACCGTTCTTTCCCAGATTAATCTTAAGACTGCTTAAACCTTTTGTTTCATTGGGATTTAAAACGAAATCACCTTCCTGCCTGTTACTGCTGGTATTGCCATTTTCATCATTTTTAACGGCAATCAAAATGTAATGGAGTGATTTAAAAACGTCGGTTCTGCTCACTGCAGTTGCAGCGATATCCATTATACCTTCCCTTTGGTCGGCTACTATTTTAGCAGAAATTTCTGCTTCCCGGCTGTCGTCCTGGGCAAGGGTTAACAGCGGAAAAAGCAGAAAAGCCAAAATAAATATTGGCATTTTAAATTTCATAATATTAATAATTCCGTATAAAAACCATTTTGTCGTTTCCTTTAATATTTATTTTCATTCCGTCAGATACACTGTTACTTCCGGTTACGTCAATATAGTTATTAAATCCTGTTGACCGGATCTCAAAATTCGCAGCACGGTTTACGGTGCCGTTATAATTGACCGTGTTAAAGTTTCCTTCCTGCATGATGTAAAGAAAAGAACCCTTGCTGCTTACTGTATTAATCAGGTTTTCTTTTCCGTTCTGGATATTTATGTTAACGGTTTCAGCTTTCATGTCGGGATTATTCTGCAGGAACTCCAGTACATTTGAACTGTTAAGCTCACCATACGAAATTTCCCCTGCACTTTGTGCCGGGAAAAAAACTGAGCTTAAGATCAAAAAAAATATTAAAAGAATTTTCATCATTTTTAATTAAGAAAAATTATGGGAGCAAAACTCCCATAATTCTTTCATTTACTTCACATTATCCTAGTGCTGGGTAACTGTAATTACGTTTCCTGCACCACTTTGTAATCCTGTGTGCATATTTCCGGTACCTGTCTGAGATACGAATGCAGAGTTTGACGCTCCCCACTGTCCGCTGTAAGAAGCATTGCTGGTTCCTGTCTGCGTGTTGTGAATAAGGTTGTCCGTTCCCTGCTGCATATTGTCAGAATCGTTCAAGCTTCCTACCTGAGTTCCGTACACTCTATTCACGTTTCCTTCCTGCACGGATGTAAACATGTTACCGTTACCTCCTGTTTGAGAAGCCTGGGAAATATTTCCGTCGCCACTTTGAGATTGATAGGAATCGTCGTCGTTACCTGCCTGTTCTACCCAAGCGCTGTTTCCGTTTCCTGCCTGTCCCTGCCAAGCAGCGTTAGAATTACCTGCCTGAGATAAAGAAGCATAATTTCCATTTCCTGCCTGATTTTGCCATCCCTGATTCAGGTTACCTGTCTGCGCAGCAACTGCATTATTTCCATCTCCTGCCTGAACCTGATCTGCATCGTTATCGGAACCGGACTGATTTGCATTTGCATTGTTGCCATTTCCTGATTGCGACTGCCAAACATCGTTTTCTGTACCGTTCTGCGTGTTGGAAGCGATGTTTCCATTACCGCTCTGGTTTTGAACTGCAACATTCTCAGATCCTGTCTGTCCGCTTGTCGCCAGGTTTCCGTCACCGCTCTGCCACTGCTCCGCTGCATTTCCCCAGCCGTTTTGAGTAGCATGTGCAGTATTGCCGTTACCTGCCTGAGACTGGTAAATATCGTTATTATTTGCCCAGGTAGGAATCTGATTTCCATCACCAACCTGCGTTGCATAAGCAGCATTACCATTTCCGCTCTGGATTTGATCCACGTACATTCTCGGACCGCTCAACTGCGTTGAACTTGCAACATTCCCAAGACCATTCTGTGTTTGGTTAGCCACAACCATGTACGTAGTTTTTTGTGAAGCAGCAGCGCTATTGCCGTCACCGTACTGCGCCTGATTTACGTAGCTTTTGTTGGACCATCCGCCAAGACCCTGCATAGAACTTGCTGTGTTGCCGTTCCCTTCCTGATGCGTGGTAGTTTCGTTTAACTGATGTCTTTGGTAAACATTGATGCTGTTACCATTACCCAACTGCGTAGAATTGTTTTTCTCGGACAGACCGTTCTGGTTTACCGTTGCCGTGTTACCGTTACCGGCCTGAGTCACGTCGTTGTCATTTGTTGTTCCCTGTTGTGCGTTGATCATCGTCATTGCACCAAGCGCGAATACGCTTAAAATTGCTTTTTTCATGATTTGAAAGTTTTTTGATTGTTAGCAGTGCAAATGTATATTGCATGAAGCGCTAAAAACAATACGCAAAACATAGTAATTTTAAATCTACTGCGTTCGCAGTACTTTTTTCACAATTAATTGATACAGCTTTAACGGAAAACATTATATAATTTACAGATATCTTTTTAACAAATTAATACTAACCCGGCTCAACGAGTTTGTTTTCATAAATGTATTTAAGTAACTGCATGCTGCTTTTCACATTGAGCTTTTGCATGATATTCCTGCGGTGCGTATCAACTGTGTACGTACTGATGAACAATAACTCTGCAATTTTTTTAGTAGAAATTCCCTGGCCGATGCAGATCAGTATTTCATACTCCCTTTTCGTAAGAAGTTCTACCGGATTTTCGTTATTACTTTCTGCATTCTCCTTTCTGATGAGCACATTGTCTATAATAATCTTCTTGGCTGCTTCGTTAATGAAAACCTCCCCTTCTATTACTTTTTGAATAGCTTGTAAAAATTCTTCGTTGGTAGAGTTTATTCCAAGATAAGCCTTTACTCCACGATCAAAAATTTTACGGATAAAATTGAGTTCACGATTACTGGAGAGCAGTACAATTTTGGGATTTTTAAGAATCAGGCAGAGTTCGTCCAGAACTTCAGTTACTTCATTTTCTGAATGGCAGACCAAATTCAGAATCAGCAATTCGCCGCCCGTATTCTTATCCAAACAGGCAAAATCATCGATTTGCTGCACGTTCAGTTCCTTGAAATGACTGGAAATAAAGTGGCCCAATGAAGACGACAAGAGAGAATGCTTCGAATAAACATTTATTGAAGTTTTCATGAATTAGTTAATTTTTGATAAAATTAAAAAAAATCAACAATCCGACAAGCGAAAACTAATAATATTAATAATCAGTTAGTATATAAAATAGAATCAATCGAAATTATTATAAGACTAAAAACGAAACTTTCGGTTCTCTTTTTTTTCAGATATTTTCTTCTTATTATCGAGCCGTTTCTGGATCTGACCTTTGGAAGGTTTGGTCTTAAAACGTTTTTTGGGTACTACTAAAGCAGTGTTCACAAGCTCCGTGATTCTTTCGAGCGCAATCTGCCTGTTTCGTAACTGACTTCTGGCATCCGATACGGTAATCTGCAGTATTCCGTCCGCGTTGATTCTGTTTTTGAGTTTTTCGGAAATTAAAGCAATCTGCTCTTCATTAAACCGGTTTGTCACGAAAATATTCCATAAAACCGTGACGGCCGTCTCCACTTTGTTTACGTTCTGTCCGCCGGGACCACTGCTCCGCGAAGTTTTAAAGGAAAGTTCATTTTCGAAATTAATCATACCAAACGTTTATTTTTCAATTTTAATGCCGGCTTTTCGATGAAATGCCACGATAATGCTGCAAACACTACAATTATCGGCAGTGAAATAAAAAACAATCCGGCAACACCCGGCTTCAGAAAATAATAAACCAGTTGCTGAATAAGAAATCCGTAAATATAAATACCATACGACAAATCCCCGATTCTATTCGTAACAGCCTGTAGCGGCTTCAATTTCATATTTCCAAGAAAAACAAACAGAGGCGGCAACAGAATATATTTTGACACTCTAAATAAATCCAGCCGGAAAGCGCACAGACAAAGTATTGCCAGTACCGCAACAACCAGTAATTGATGCCGTGAGACATTCACTTTCAAGTCAGAAATCAAAGCACCGCCGATAAAAAAAGCGGCAAAATCATAGAAATAATAACTAAAAAGATTAAAATGCGCAAACAGCTTTTCATTCAGCATCAAATGCCGAAAACAACTCAGGAACACCAGAATGAAAAATAATATTGAGAGCAACATTTCAATAAACCTGGATTTCCTGATGAAAAAAAGCAATGACAGCAAAAAATAGCAGACCGCTTCATACGGCAGGGTCCACAGACTTGTATTAATAACTTTCATCGGATGATTCCAAAAAACCCCGTCCACAAAAATCTGAAACTGAAAGAGACTCAAAACCTTTAAAGGATAAATGAGGTACGACCGGTTTTGATGTATTGGTATTTCTCCCTCATATGCCAACGGAATCAGCATCATCGATACGATGCCTAATCCGATTAATGCCGGAAAAATCCGAAGCACCCTTTTCCGGATAAAATCGATTACTGAAAAACTGTTTTTTAAACTGGCGAAAACTAGATAGCCACTAATTGCAAAAAAACCTTTCACTGCAAATGTTCCCAAATCTGTTTCGCCATTACTCCAAAGTAGCAAAGGCTCTGTTTCGCGGTTGCCGGTGATGTGATAAGAATGTGAGAAAACAACCAGCACTGCCAGAAGCAGTCTCAAAAAATCAAAAGAGTTATTATGAACTACCGCTTTCATAAAGAACTCAGCTTTTTAGCTTCGATCCGCGAAATCTTTCCGTTAGGCGTCCGCGGAATTTTCGGGACAAAAATAATTTCCTTCGGCCTGTGGAATTTCTTATCAAACTGAACTGCTTCAATTTCAGCCAGAATCTGCGCATTTTCTTCGCCCTCAATCATCAGCGTAAGTTGCTCACCAAGAATATCATCTTTCTTTCCGAAAACCATCAGTTCCCGATCAACCACTTTCTTCAGTTTTTCTTCAATTTCTTCAGGATGAATTTTGGCGCCGCCACTATTGATTACATGATCTGCTCTTCCTAAAAAACGGAAAGAACCTCCATCAGTAATTTCCACCACATCACTGGTCTGCAGCCAGGCATCGTTAACTTTAGGAGCATAAATCCGCAGACATCCGCGTTCGTCCGTTTCTATTTGAACATCAGGCAGAATCCGGAAAAAATTCTCTTCATCCGGATAAATATTCTTCATCGCGATATGAGACAGCGTCTCAGTCATTCCGTAAGTTTCGTAAATGCGATTTCCGGGACCGTGCAAATCAAGGTGCGTTTTTATCTTAGCCTTTAATGCAGTGGAAACGGCCGCGCCTCCGATAATCAGGTTCTTTATTAAATGTAGTTTTTCAATTGAATTTTCAACCTGAAGCGGCGTCATTGCACAGAAATCAAACTGTTCCGAAATATGCTCAAGTGGAACTGAATCCGGAACTGTTGTTTTCAGAATCATGCCGGCTTCGGCAGCGCGCACAACCATCATCATTCCCGAAATATATTCCACAGGAAGGCACAGCAAAGCTGAATTACGCTGAGACAACCCGAGGAAACTGCAGGTCATTTTAGCGGAATCTACCATTTTATTTTTCTGCACCAGCAATTTTTTGGGAACTCCCGTTGAACCGGATGTCTGCACTTCCAAAGAATCACTTTTTGACAGCCAGGATTTCAGAAAATCCAGAACCTGAACGTCAAACGGAGATTCCGGATTCAACGTATTAATATTCAACTCATTAAAATCAATCGTCATGGGAGGAAAGCCTGTATAATGAACAAAGTTAATTTTTTTCTAAACGAAACACTTGACTGTAATAAAAAAATTTATAAATTTGCACCACTAAAAACAAGACAGACCCATGGTGTAGCGGTAACACTACTGATTTTGGTTCAGTCATCTGGGGTTCGAATCCCTGTGGGTCTACTTTTTTATAGATAACGCTCTGATTTTCAGGGCGTTTTTTTGTATTTTAGACTCTTTCTCAAAAGCATCTGCAAAAAGTATTTTCTTGCCGGTTTCTGCAGCGATATTTCTTCAATTGAAAACATTAGATTTGATTATGAAAATTACCCAACAGTTTTGATAACAATTTCTTTCGAACAGTTATGAAAAGGAAACAATTGGAAACACAGCTGGAAAAGGCAATCAGCATACTGGCCTCAAAAGTTGATTTTGAACTGTGTTCTACAGATTTTTCCGGAAGCTTGAATCATCACATCATTTACCGGAGAAAGACCGGGACTACCACTTTTTTTCTCCACTTAAGAATCATGACGCCCAATTTCTTAAAACTTCAGGTACTGTTTTATGCGTCCGACGATATCATTGACGGTTTTTACGAATCGGAAAGTGAAAACATCACTACTCTACCATTAAGAATGATTAATCTGGATATTGATGACTACAGAAACACTGAAGCAAAAGAGAAAAGACAGCACTTCTATATAACTGATGACAGCGGTTACATCGGCGTAAATATTCCCGTGATGGCTGAAAAGGTTTTTGACAGATATTTTGTTTTTGCACATGAGGAACTGATTCCGAAGCTGAATAACTCACCAAAAATGGAAGCAGGAATTAACTGCAGCGACAATTTCCGGAATAACGAGATGGATTTAAGTCCGTTTTGTTATCCGATTCAAAATCAGGCTCTGGCAGGCGTTGCACTCGCATCAATCTGCAAGAAAAGCAATTATAGAGAAGTTCTTTTGAATTATTTGAATTACTGTAAAAACGATTTCGAAAAGGGCGAAGATGAAAGCATTGACCGGATTGTTGCCTATCTGGATCACGAACTTTCGCAATGAAAAACTCCCGAATTAACTTTCGGGCTTTTCTAAGAAATTTAACGGTTAATTTACTTTCCGGGAATTCAGATCATGTTTCATTACGGAATTTAACCTTTAGATAAAGGCCTATTAAAGTTCCGGTAATACTGTAGTGGTATTTTCGCCACCAAAATTTTTCCATGAAGAAGTTTCCTGCTGTATTCGGTTTTCTGTTTTTTTTTGCGGTAATCGTTTCGTTCAACCGCACTGATAAAGGTCAGTCGCCCGATAAAAATTTTGTAAATGCTTCGCTGCTCAGTCTGAAAAACCATATCGGAAAACTAAAATCAGACAGCGAAAAATTCGAAAGAGGTGAAATCACAGCCGGAGCACTTCAGAAAACCCTTACAAACACGCGGAACAGCTACAAAGAAATCGAATTCTATATTGCCTACCATTATCCGGAATTTGCAAAAACAAAACTGAATGGCGCACCTCTTTTTCGGATAGAAGCAGCCGGAACAGCGAGCTACACGTTACCGCCGGAAGGTTTACAGGTGCTCGATGAACTTATTTTTTCTGATGAAATACAGGAAAACCGTGCGAAAATTACGGAGATCAGCAGTTTTCTGTATAACAGCTACAACAGTTTTTATCTAAGCGGAATTCAGAACGGAATCAGTTCAGGAAAAAACAAAACACTTCCGTTACGCATGAATCTCGTGAGGATTTATGCGCTTGGACTTTCAGGTTTTGACACGCCTGGTTCCTTAAATGCGATCCAGGAAGCTAAATACAGTTTTGAGGGGATGCTGAAATTTATCGAAAGTGATTCTTATTTTTCCAATTTTCAGACGGACAGAGTGCGCAGTTTGCTTCAAAAAGGAATCGTCTATCTTTCGCAGCCGCATGATTTTGAAAGTTTTGACCGCATCGGTTTTTATAAAAATTATATCCAGCCACTGTACGCAGAAATGGGGAAATGGGATGGCGATGTTGAAGAACTGCCTGAAATATCCGGCTGGAATCCATCTTCGGACGGACTTTTCAGCAGCGATCTTCTCGATCCGTACTTTTATACCCTCTTAAAAGAATCCGAAGATAACGAAGCCTTGCGGCAACTCGGAAAAACTGTTTTTTTTGATTCTACTTTAAGCGGAAACAGCAAAATGAGTTGCGCAACCTGCCATCTGCCGGAAAAAGCATTTACCGACGGCGTCGCGAAATCTGAAAGTAATGTAGAAGGGAAAACGGTGCTGCGAAATTCACCTTCCTTATATAATGCGGTTTTCGCCAGGCGTTTTTTCTATGATCTGCGTGCATTTTACCTGGAACAACAGGCGGAACACGTTATTTATAACGAACAGGAATTCAATACCTCATACGAAAGCATCATCGAAAAAATGAAGCTGAATCCTGAGTACAGAAAGTCATTCGGTAAAGTTTTTAAAGACGGTAAAATCAACAAGCAGAATTTTTCCAGGGCACTCGCTTCGTACGTAGCTTCCCTGTATTCCTTCGACAGCGATTTCGACCGGTTCATGAGAAATGAGAAAACGATTTCGAAAGAAGCACAACAGGGATTCAATCTGTTTATGGGAAAAGCAGCGTGTGCCACCTGCCATTTTGTGCCCCATTTTTCCGGACTGGTGCCGCCATTTTATAATGAGAACGAATCTGAAGTTCTTGGAGTGACGAAACAGCCCCTGCAAAAAGGACAGGCAGTGCTGGATGAAGATCTGGGAAGAGCAGGCAGCCCCGTAACGAAAGAAAAATCCTGGATTTTCGAAAATTCATTTAAGACAGTTACCGCGCGTAACATTGCTCTCACGGCTCCATACTTTCACAACGGCGCCTTCGAAACGCTGGAAGAAGTAATGGAATTTTACAATGAAGGCGGCGGTGCAGGGATCGGACTGCAGGTAGATAACCAGACGCTCGCACCGGACAAGCTGAACCTCAGCGAGAAAGAGATCAGTGAAATAATTGCTTTTCTTCAAACTTTAACAGACAACAGTAAAAGCAAAAATTAACAATAATTTAAACTGCTAATATGCAGTACATGATTTGTTAAAGAACGGGCATAATTAATTAAAAATGCCTTAACAATAGGGCTTAACCAAAGATTTAGTTTTGCAGCGTCTAAAACAAATCAAATAAAAATGAAAAACAAATTACTGCCGGTACTCATTGCTGTAATGGCTTCCGGAACTCAGCTTGAGGCTCAGACAAACATTTTCGCAAAAAACTCAAACTGGAGTTACAATGATGCGAATACCGCGCTTCCTGCCGACTGGAAAGATGCAACTTATAACATTACTTCATGGTCTTCCGGGAACGGACCGCTGGGTTACGGAGATCCTGTTACCACACAAATCAATTCAGGCCTGATTACCGCTTACTTTGCTAAAGATTTCACCGTAAACCTCAATGATCTTACACAGGACATGGAACTCGGAATTATGCGTGATGACGGTATTGTTGTTTACCTGAACGGTGTAGAAGTGGTTCGCGACAATATGCCTGCAGGACCAGTTACTTTCAACACATGGTCCAGTACAACCATTGATGGTTCCGCAGAATCTGCGTACAATGTATTCATGATTCCAAAAACAAGTTTTGTAAACGGTGTCAACAGAATTTCCATCGAACTGCATAACAGAGGAGCTTCGAGTTCAGATCTTCGTCTTGACGGTTACCTGAAGACTTTTACACCACCGGTTGTAACCACGTGTACAGCAACGCATATCAGCTGCTTTACCTCAATTGTTCCGACAGTGCAGACCAACAAACTGATTATCCCGACAGAACATACCTATCAGCTAATTCTGAAAGAAGGCGATGCTTACACAGAAGGTGGCGGAAATGTTGGCGGACTGAACGATTTCACAGGATACGTAGCTAAAAACAACAGCAGCACAGACGGTTATCTTGCCGTAAACCACGAAACGAATCCGGGTGGTGTTACGATGGCGGAAATCAATTATAACACTGCTACAAAACTCTGGAACCTGACAAGATCGAGAGCCGTTCCTTTTTCTCTTCCAAGCCTTGTGCAGACTGCGAGAAACTGTTCCGGAGGAATCACGCCGTGGGGAACTGTAGTTACAGCCGAAGAAGCGGTTACTTCCAACGATTCCAATTCCGACGGATATAAAGATTACGGATGGCTTGTAGAAATTGATCCTGCAACCGCGCAGGTAGTAAGCCAGAATACCAACGGAAGCAAAGGCAAGCTGTGGCAAATGGGAATTATGAACCACGAAAATGTGGCTATTAATAATGCAGGAACTGTAGCATATTACGGAGAAGACGGCGGAACCAACCTGTTCTACAAATTTGTGATGGATACACCGAACGATCTGTCTTCCGGAAATCTGTACGTACTTCAGCTCGATCAGGGACTTTCCGGCGGAGATCCTGTCGCTACCACAGCTCAGTGGATTCAGGTTCCGAATAAAACGCAGGCAGACCAGAACAATACGGCTGCACTTGCACTTTCGCTTGGAGGAACTCCTTTTAACGGTATTGAAGATGCAGAGATCAATCCGATTACCGGAAAAATATATTTCACTGCGAAAGGCCTGAATAAAGTTTACCGTTTCCAGGATAACGGAATGACGGCTTCGCAGGTAGAAACTTTTGTAGGCGGTTCTTCTACCACCTATTCCTTCATGACAGCACAGGGAATTAAGACTGAAGCGTGGGGAAGCGGAAACGATAACCTGACATTCGATGAACTGGGTAACCTTTGGGTGCTTCAGGATGGCGGAAAAAATTACATCTGGGTTGTAGGACCGACTCATACGGCTGCAAATCCGAATGTACGTCTTTTTGCATCGATGCCAAGCGGATCTGAACCTACAGGACTTACCTTTACGCCTGATCATAAATTCGGATTCTTCTCCATTCAGCATCCGAGCTCTACAATCTCCACGGACACTGACGCTACCGGAAACGTAATCGATTACAGAGGAAAATCTGCAACAATTGTGGTGGCTCTGAAGCAGTTCTTAGGAAACAGTGCTGCAATGGGAACCACAGAAGTTTCCAATGACAAAAATGTGACGGTTTCTCCGAACCCAACTTCAGGAATTGTGAAAATAAACGCGAAAAACGGATTGAAGAATACAGAAGTAACTGCTTATTCTCAAGAAGGGAAAATCGTTTATTACAAGAAATTTGCAGGAAAACAGCAGGATATTGAGATCGATTTCACCTCTCAGTTACAGTCTGCAAGAAGCCTGATTCTGAATATTGAAGCAGAAGGATTTCAAAAAACTTCCAAGATTCTGAAAAACTAATTTTCAATACCAACTACAACTGCCGGTAGAAATCTGTCGGCAGTTTTCATTTATATTATGATGAGATCTACAGCCTTTATTTTATTTATAATATTAAGTGCCACAACAGTTCATGCGCAGATTGATCCGGTGAAATACCGCACATTCACGAATATGGACGAGGCAAAGCAAAGCACCGGACCGGTGAAGAGTATCAGTTTCCGCGATAAAGAAATGTTTAATCTTCCTGACGATTTAGGTACGATGAAGGAGGTTTTCTTTTTGAATATCATGAGCAATAAGCTGGAAAAAATGGAACCGGAGATTTTTGCATTGAATAAACTCGAAATTCTGAACGCCAATAAAAACAGCATCAAATTTATTCCGGCGGAAATTTCAAAGCTTAACAGGCTTCATACCTTAACCCTGAGCCTGAACTCGCTGACAGATGTACCTTCCGCGGTGAAAGCGCTTCAAAATTTGAAAATCCTTCATCTTGACGGCAATAATCTCAGTACTTTTCCGGAATCACTGCTTGAAGTACAATCACTGGAGGAAATAAACCTGAGCAGCAACCAAATCAGTTTTGTACCGGAAGACCTTAGCAGCATCAAAAAGCTTGCTTCGCTGAACTTAGCTTTCAATCAGTTGAATGATCCCGGAGAACTACGGCTTCCCAGAAACATCAAATACGTCGAACTTCAGGGGAACAGCATTGTGAGTATTCCGGCGGGAATTTTAAAAGCAAGAAAACTGGAATCGCTGAATCTCAGTTATAATTCCGTAAAGGAAATCCCGGAAGAGATAAGCGGTCTGAAATCCATTGTCACCTTAAATCTGTCGCACAACAAAATTTCGGAAATTCCACACAGCATTACGAAACTGAAGAACCTGAAAACACTGCTGTTAAACGGCAATCCCCTGAAAAAAGAGGAAGTGGATAAGTTAAAAAAGCTGATGCCGGAAACAGGAATTTATTTCTAATTTTCCCATATAATTCGAATCTGATTCCTTTACTTGTTCTGTTCATTTGTCCTGTAAGTTATTTAAGAAGCTGAAAAGTGTCAGACCATTTCGACCCGAGTCGTAGAATTACTACAATTTTCAAAATAAAGTCTGCTGAAGCATTTTATTCGGTTTCGTGGTTATAAATTTGATGTAAGAAAATCAATACAATCAATTAACCCTAAAATTTAAAGTCATGGCAAACAATGCAAGAGCCGTATTAAAATTCAACGGCGGATCCGAACAGAAAGTTATCAAACTAAATTACGGTGTATCCAGAAACACGGACGTTTCAGGCCGGGTTGCTTCAGACCCTTCCAACGCGCTGATTAAAATTTCCGTGGAGGCTACGGAAGATTCAGGTATTCTGGAATCTCTACTGAACGGGAAGTACAAGCCGACCAGCGGTGAAGTAACCTTCAACAAATCTCACGAAGAAGGAACGCTGACCACGCTGAAATGGAACAACGGTTATGTAATTCAGCATGAAGTGGATTACGACGCACTGAACAACGACAATATGTTCATTTCATTTGTGGTAAGCGCAGAAACCATCGATTACGGAAGCGCTTCTTACGACGGAATCTGGCCGGCAAGCTAAGTCTGTCTGTTCCCGCAGAATTATAATAAATCCTGGTGAAGAAACTGACAAGGTTTTTTTCATCAGGATTTTATCATTGAGGAGCATAGCAGTAATAATAGAAAGAAGAGAGAACTATTCAGCATATAAAGGAAACATCAGGTTTCCGTTTACACCTTCTTATTTCAATTTTTCTTAATAAATTTTCCATCATCATCAATTTCATAATAAGTCCTTTTTAAACTTTCTACTGTTTTAGTTCTAACTGTTATTAAGTAATTTTTGTCAATCGAGAATGATGTCAATTCTTTACTTTCTTCATCATCAGGCTCGTACCATTCACCTTCAACTTACAGATTGTCCACTACAGTTTTATTTTTCACTGTCACCATGTAATATCTGTATTCGAAATCTCCGCAATCCATCGGAACAAGCATAACTCCAATGTCATTAGTATTTGGAAGCGGCAGATAGCGAGGATTCTTTTCATCACAAATAAATTTGGAAACTCCGCCGATAGAATTTTTATCCAGGAGATTGTAATTAACAGTTGCCGGATTTGTTTGCCTATCGTAAGGCAGGGCAGCTAAACCTGCCTTTTTGCCAGACAACCGCTGCTCGGATTGAATTAGAGATTTCCCAAAATCTTTGAATGATCTGACAGCATCTGCCGGCAAAGTTTCTAATAAATTTTCTGTAGATCCCTCAATTGTCAATCTTTCTAATTGGTGATCTGATCCATAGTAGAAATAATAGGTTTCTTCTTGAGTTTCATCCAGTTCAGTGTCGATAAAAGTGTCAATTTCAAATTTCACCTTTATATAAGTGTTGAAATTGTCGATTTGAACAGCATTGTAGGTCATAGCACAGCCTGATCCACAGCTGAGTACAGGCGACTGAGGTTTATTATTCTCTACATCAGCATTTTCCGTTGTACTCTCTTGTGCGTTATGAGTCTTTTGTAAGTGATTTGAGGGTGCCTGATTTTCTTTGCACGCAAGAAAAAACAGGAGCAAAAGCGAGATCAGAAATTTTGAATAATGCATTGAAAGTTTAATTAAACCGGTCAACAATACTTCCGCAGAATTCCTGCATGAGATTGCTGAAGTAGAATATAAATGTAACAACAAATTCTGAATCCTGTGTCTTCCTTATTTTGTAATGCTGCATCTAAAACCTCAAACTACGCATCATAGAACAGTTCGATTAATAGCTGTCCTGAACTGTCACGCCACTTTATCCAAAATGGACTGCTGTTTTCATCTTCAACAAGCAGCCAGTCGTCGTTGATCTCTTTCGGAAAATAAAAACTATCGGGGTTTTTATGGATTGCTGAAGAATTTTCATCAGGCTTTCTTCTTAACGGATTGGTTTTCATATCAAAATCTACTGCGAACACCGACAATACATGCTGCGCTAATGTCTGAGTTTCGAAATTTGAATCAGAGACCCTGACATATTTTGCCAGATTCATCTCTTCATTCACCAAAACTTTGTATAAACCGCCATCGCTTCCCAGATTCCGGAACACTAAAAGTGCGGTCTCGGGATCCATCGCATACGCACTTATGTTTTCGTCGTCAAAATTATCGTCATAGTTGAAAGATTTCCATAAAGAATTGTCTTCATTGTAAATGTTCAGTTTGCTTTTCCGATCATAATTATCTTTCAAAGAGACAAAAGCAACATCGCTTCCCGTATTTCTTATTATCGCGTTAACTCTCTGATATTCCGACTTCTGAACTGTTTGCGATACAGGTTCGATGATTTTGCGCGACTGCTTACAGGAAAACAGATTGATCAGGAACAGGGCAGCCAGGATTATCATTTTCATAGCTGAAAACTTTTACATTAACATTATTATTTTTTCGTTTCGCTATCTTTCAGTAGTTCTGCGGTACCTTTTTAGTTAAACAGAAAGCGGAAATTTCCGGTGAAATATTCTGATTCTATTATTCTCGGTAAAGAGGCTGATTCTTCCTGTTTGAGCAACTGCCAGTTCCTGCTTTTTTTATTGAAATAAAATATTTTTGCTAAGGTATTATTTGCCAGGAAAACGCTCTCATGTGCGCATGTTCCGGAAGCGATGTATTTTGCCGGTACATAATAGCAGAACACAGCGTAATCTTTAAATTCGCTTTTTATTTTTTCTTCGATTACTTTGCTTTCATTTTCGAGATCAATGTTTTCCAGGTTAAGATTCTGAAAATAACTTACATTCCAGTACCTGTTCAGTTCCTGTGTTTTTGGAATGTAATGAATGGTGAAATAACTCTCTTCACAGTTTAAATAAGTCTGAATCGGGTGATCCGCAAGCGTCGATTCATCCACAATCATGGTGTAATCCGAAGCATATTTTTTATCGAAAAAATTAATGCTGCTTAATTTTTGTGAATCTTTTTTTGGAGAATAAGTTTTTTGCTCTTGCGCATCAGTCTTATACGACTTTAATATTTTGCCCTTTTCATAAATTACCACTTTATCTACAATTCCGTTCGGTGACAGATTCCACTCACCATCTTTTAAACCTTCAATATAATTACCGTCCATCCAAATATTACTGTCATACTCAAATGAATATCTTCGTTCTTCCCAATGTCCGTTTTTTAAATTATTTTTGACTGTCCCCTTCATCAAATAGGCCTTCGTTTTTCCTTTTAAGTTATTCGCAGAGACGTCCTCCATCATTCCCCAATTTTCGTCGACAGTTTTATCTGCGTTAAAATAATTAGCTACAGAATTGTTTTTTATAATTAAGAACTGCTTTTTGTATAAGTCGCCATTTTTTATAAACTCTACTAAAAATTCGTTGTTTTCACCATGACGCGTTGTTCTTTTATATTTTTCTTCGGAATCCAGGTTTTCGTAGATTAACAGTGCTTTATTCTCACCTGTGACATCATTTTCATCCATTAAAAGAAGTACTGCCTCATAATCGGCATGTTCGTATTTAATTGAAATATATACAGAATTAAACTCTCTCTCATTTAGCTTAAAGGTTCTGTAATGGTAGAATTCAGGTAAATCTACATTTTCCGGAATGAATACATCCCACATATACGGCCTCTCAAAATCCAGTTCCAGAGCTGTTTTATACCAGTACAAAAGTTTTTCTCTGGGGATGTCCTTTACTTCCTTCTCTACAAATTTCATATCGACATGGTCAACCACAAAATGCGAATCTAAGGTCTCACTTCCCATTATTGTAGTCACGTTTTCGTCAGATGAAGTATCCTTTGCAGTTTCTTTGCAGGCTGCAGCTATCATTGCTGATATTAATAATATCAAGAAATATTTCTTCATTTCATTTTAATTAATGCTGACTGCAACGCCGATTAAGCAAATCGCCGCCGCGGTAAAACGTTTGTCAGTGCCGGCAAATAATCCAGCTAAAGTTACATCATAAGAAAGAATCTGACAGTATTTGCAGAAGAAAATGTGGCAGGGAAAACTTTGGCTTATTTACCATTAATTTCGGTGCAGGATTCCGGTGTTTCTGCAATGGATTCGGACAGTTCTTTAGCAGGAGTTTTCAGATTTAAGTTAAGTTGCTGCACACAAATTTTTCTGTTATCATTCTGCCAGGAATAACTTTCCGTTTCCACTTGATTTAAAACTAAAGTTTCGTCATTTACGGTAATTAAATATTTGGTTTGAAGAAACCCTCTGTCGGGAAATTCAGTTATGATTTCGAAACCATTCTCCGTAGCTTTTATTTCAGAAATCTGATTACCGCCGTCTTGAGAGAAATTTGTGGTTTTAAGAATAAACTTCTCACCGCCATTTTTCCCGCCGTAAAAAACAATTTAATCATCACCCTGATAACGTTTATGGCTGATTATTTTATCATTGATCCTGTCTCCGTTGATATCCAGAATTTTGGTAAAGTAAACGTTGCTGTCAGAAGAATTCGGGGTAGCTACAGCAGATGTTTCTGTACCTTGATTACGATTAAGATCATCCTCGCTTCTTAACAATTCAAGATCGCTACTGATAATAGTTCGAAACTCACTGTAGTCACTTTCTGTTTTTTCTAAAAAGTGCTTCTTGCCCGAAACAAAAAAAAGTTTTTGCTCGGTTTCGTTATAGGAGAAACTTCCGGTTTCAAAAGTGTTTTTCGAATAATCGCCGATCAAATTCAATTGATCAACAGAAAAGTAATAAACAAAATAGGATGAAAACTGTTCTGTATATGAAGGAAACATGAGATAACCTTTAGATTTATCAGTGCCGTTTATAAGCAGATGTATATCATTTTCTGCATTTTCTTTCGTAGTATCATACGTAAAATTGATAAGAAAAGGCTTCCAGTCGATTATCACATCATCATTGTTCTTAACGGAGACATATGCTCTGTCTTCAATATAACGTATTCTGAATAAAAGGTTTTCAAATGCTAAATCCAGTTTTTGGACAGATTCGTTTTCACCATAATCAGCAGTTTTCTTGAGATTACGGACCTCCTGAAAAATAGCAAAGTCATTATTCTCCTTTGCATCAGGATTATGTTTACAACTATTAAGTAAAAAGAAACAGATAAATGAACTTAACAGTAGCAGTTTCCTAATCATATTACTTGAAATCCCACAAAGAAAATTAATAGCAAAAATAAAGGTCAACGAGCAAACAGGCTTCTTTTCTCCATCGAATCTTTTTAGAGATTTTTTGATAATTTTCAACATAATCACATTCCCTTTTCATAATAGACTCCAACAGAACTGAATCATTATCCATTTTAACAACTTTGTCCGATAGCACAGCGTTTTGCTTTCAGATTTACTACATTAATCATTTTTTAATTGCTACACTTTTCGATGATTGCTGTTTTTCCCTTACCAAAAGGATTATCACTGAACATTTTTTTATTAATGGATTTATTGTGTAAGCCTAACCAAGTTATTGTCAATTTATTTTCCTCAATAAGTTTAATGTGAGCAATGTCGTCTCCAGTTGAAAGTGAGGCGATATTTTGAGAATCAATGGAGTGACCGATAATGTTGGTACCGATATATTTTAGTGTTTGATCGTCAGCATTATATTCAACCTTCATCTTTGCGATAAAATCTCCTTTCTGATCATAAATTTCCATTATTCCATCAGACCGCTTTTTGTTATTCAACAGAAGATAGCTGATTTTTGCATCTACACAAGATGCTTTCCAAAGACCCGAAACATCAAAACTCGAAATTTCATGACCCACCATCTTTTTTTCAGGTAAAATTTCATTTTTCGAATCTTTAACTAATTGTGAAAGTGATTTATATTGAAAGGAATTTAAATTATTAATGTCAAACTCCGGTTGATTTGCTGTACCCTGGAACAAAAGATAAGGCAATTGTTTTTGGCTGCTTGGAACAATGTGATTATCACTTCTGGATTGAATATTATCAACTGAAGATAAAATTTCCTTACTATTATTAATGATCAATTTTTGGATGTCTCTTGGGTATCCCCAAAAAAATTTTCCAGGGTATGCATCGTCCCGCAATGCAGGATTGAAATATAAAATTGGAATCTGTTTTCCATTTCGAATGTCGAAAATTGCATAATCAACACCATCTTCAAAACCTTGAGCTCTGATAACTTCAAACTCTTCATCTTCATCCAAATTTTCCAGCCATTTATAGTTAATGGAAACCCAAGGGTATCGAAATTCATAAATCACTTTATTATTCTTCAACCAAAACTCATATTGTTCCGTTGCAGTTGCGTCACTAGCTGTGATTATGACATCTTTCATTTGGTCATTATCAAAATCTACCTCCTCTTTTTTCTCAAATTTAAGATGCGACGGTAAGAGAAAATTTGACGATTTATCTAAATTTTCAACCACATCGATTTTTGTTGAGGGTTTATGTTGGCAGGTAGCAAACAAAACGAGCAAAGACAATAGTTTTATTACTGTATTCATTCTCATATTACAATCCGTTTTGAGATTCTTTATTTGGATTTAAATTAACATCTCTTCCCAATTCTTCAATTTCTGTCAATGGACTAAATGCCGGCTTCCTCATTTTAACAGATCGTACCTCAAAATGTAAATGAGCCATTTTTGCAGGTTGTCCGTTAGCATTCCCTGATTGTCCAGTTTTCCCAATAGGATCTCCTTTTTTAACCTCACCTATTTTATATTCGGATAAATGACTATACATCAAGTAATATTTTTTTCCTTTGTATTTACCTTCCAAGAAAATTCGATGTCCGTAGCCTCCGGCGTCTTCCAAATATGTTACTTCTCCGTCAAAGCATGCGTAAATAGTTGTTCCTACGGGAGCGTACAAATCCAATCCATCGTGTTTACCACCTGTTCTTCCATGGAAATCACTTTTTCCGGGAGTCCATTGGGTTTCTGAATACCAACCTCTCAACTCCATTGTATCTAAAGGATGGTGCCAATCTGCTGAATTTTTGTCATAACATTGACAGTCTTCATCTTCATAACCAAAATCGTGTAGAAAACCTGGCTCTATATGTAAATTGGTTTCTCCTGATAGTTCCTTATCTAGAAACTCATTATAATAATCTAAAGTTTCCTGCATTTTTGCAGTAGGTTGACCTGCAGTTGCACCTGGAAGGCTTACCCATGTTCCTTTCGATTTATCAAGTGCTTGCTCTACATTATCGTTTAATAAACTTTCAATTGCTCCAATTGCATCTAAGATAATTACACAGAGTCTATCTTGAGAAACTTGTGAAAAACCTTTAGCATTATATGTCCTAGCTAAATCCAACTCTTTATTATAAACATGTGGCACCACAGTCTTGAAAGTGTCATTATGTTTTCTGATAAGTAAACCGTTCAATTCATCAAATTTCCAACCCATTATTTGATAAGCACCCGCTGCAGAAGAACATAAAGTTCTATCCTTATTACAATTTATCGTTTGTGGATGAGTTGATAAATCAGAAAAATTATTCCCTTGACCAGAAAACCAAGTTGTGTAACCAAGCTGGGGATCACGTGGTGATTTTGTTCCTTTAACGTATTCTCCTGTTCCTTCGGCTACTCTGATCGTTCTCATGAACGCTCTAATTCTTGCCTCGCAATCACATTTCTTCCCAATCTCAAAATAAACCCCCTCTCTATTCAAAAACTTTTGATCATGTTGCGTTGTTCCCTGCGCTGTTACATGCAGGTACAAAAGTTCAGGTTCTTTCTTGTATTTCGGAATATCTTTTACTTCGTTGTAGACTGTTCTGCCGTCTGCGTTAAGTAATTTGATGACATCTTCCTTAAATACTTGATGAGTTCCTCCTAGCGCTTTATTAGATTTTGAAGTGATGGTATCTGCAATTTGATTTTTCTCCTGTTCATTACCGATAGTGAAAGGTTTGTTTGCTTTATATGTGTGAGTGCCGTCCTTTTTTCCTTTAGCGATCTTTTCCTTCCAGATCTTTAAATCATCGTCTGATTTTGGACGAAGCTGTATCGGAATAATCAACATTTCTGATTTCGTCTCTTCCCCTTTCGTATTCTTGGTTGTAACTTTTTTTATTGTTCCTGAAAACTCCGTTTTTTCAGTTCTTTCAGTTTCTTTCAGTGGTTCTGATTGTTCCATTTGTGCCTCCGTAATTTCCAGAGCAGGTAGTACAGCATCCGCAGAACCTTTAATTAAGCCATCTTTTTCTTTGATTATTATTTTAGCATTCTTACCCTCTAACAAATAAGAACTCGCTACTAAATATACTTTGTCTTCCAGAGGAGCGCTGGCTATTCTCTTAAATTCTTCTCCTAATTTAAATGTTTGAAAAGTAATTTTTTCCCCTTTGTTATATACTGCTTTTGTCAGTTTAGCCTTAATTGCTTCTAAAGTCGTATATTCTTTCTTCTTGGATAAGTCTTTAACTTTTTGCTTTTCAAGTATGATTTTTGCAATTTTTTCTTTTTCAGCATCCGTTGAAGTTTTATTACCATTGCTTCCAATTTCATATTCTAAAGTTCCAGAAACTTCCCCGGTTTTTTTGGTGTATTCTTTCCTCGCAAAATATGCATCAATTAATCCTTCTATTTTTGGACCGGGATTTACCTGGCTTGGCGTCCTACTACTTGAAGGATTTGTTATGATGGGCAGATCCTGAACTGCAGTGCCTTGGGTACTAACTGGTTCTACTGTTTGCGGAGACGTTGTAGAACTCTGATTTCCCGTGGCGGCTGGAACTGAGGGGTTATGTGGCGGAGATAAGTCCGAATTTCTTCCTGAAGGAGCGCCCGCAAAGGAGGTGCCTGAATTATTATTTGCAGGATTATTTTCGGGGGGTATTTGATGTTTATAATCCGGGTTATCTACGTATACACTTGGAGAATTATGCCTCTTATGCGGATAGTATTCAACTGAAACAAAAAACTCGAATTGCTTTAGATCCGCCTCACCATTTTTTGCTTTATCAATTAAAGCTTTAATAAGAGTAAATTCCCAGTAAGCCTGTCCTTTTTCATTTACTTCTATTGGTATTGAACTTTCAATTGGAACTGTTCCTCCGTCCTGTTTTTTTCCATTGGCATCATCTTCCCATAACCGAAAAATCACTTTTTTTCGATGCATATTCGTACAGATAGCCTTGCAGCGAACCCTATCATTAACATTAAACTTCTTCGCCACCGTATTGTCTACATGCAATAATTCAATCTTTTCTATTTTCGGAATCAATTTCCGGCGCGGAGTTATCAATAACCCCTGTCCTTCAGGATGATATAAATAGCCAAAGAGTTTAAAAGTATCACCAACTACACTTTCACCGAAGGTAAAAGTGTTGTCACCTTTCTTAACAATATTTGCTTTTGTAAACTGTCCATTTTTTCTTTTCTTGAACAATTCCCACGTGACATGTTGCAAATTACGTTTTTCCGCAGGAGTTCCCGAGTACCAACTATCAACTGTATAAGTAGTTTTATCACCAGCTTGTGGACTTGTATTTCCAGAAATTTTTGATACGCCTTTCTTGCTCATGATACATAATTTACCAAATGTCTAATGTAGTAGTACCTTCCTCCTCCTGAAACTCCTCAAAATCCACCAGTGGATTATACACATGCTGCTCTTTTGCATCTGTATTTTTTACGTTACTCTTGCCGGCTTCGCTTTGCTGACCGTGTTTCATGACTGTGATTTTTCCGCCGATGACACACTGTAGTTCAGAAATTTCTGTGAGGCAGCTTTTGTCCATTACCTTTACTTTGTCGTAGCATTTCTGCCATTTTCCGGCTGGCGCAAAAGAACACGGAAGATAACTGCTTCCGGAAGGCTGAAGTTTACACTGTGCTCCGAAAGGCTGAGCAACGGGATTGAAAGTAAGGTCGTCTTCGGTTACAGCAAGGTAATCGGCCTCACCTTTTTCATCATTCCAGTAATGTTTTTGGTGGCTCGTGACTTTAAAATTTGGGAAGGTCATGCCCTGATTGCACTGCGCTTTCCCTTTTTGGATTACGAAGTATTTTCCGTCGTGTTCTGAACTGCTCATAACTCAAAGAGTTTGTGATTATGACCTAATAAAATTATAAAAAAAACGAAGCCTTTTTTCTTTTCTGCAAAGAATTTCAAAAATTGTAGTAAAATTACGACTGTCTTGATTTTCCCTTTAAACTGAAAGCGTGCAGCGGTACGATGAATAGGGCTCTTCTTCAAATTTCATCTCTATTTTCATCTCAGCAGAAACGAGTTTTTTCTCCTCCTTTTCCGTCTTGTAATTAATGCTGTAAGAAATATTTGCGATTTCTTCCGGCTCTTCACCAAACCGTACACCGCGTAAAATTTCAAGCAGACTTATATCCTCAGCAATGCGGCCGGAAATATCAGTCTCAGCGAATTCCGTATCTTCATGTTGATATACTGCTTCAAAATCCATTCTCACGGGGAAAGAATTATCAGCGAGCACTTTAGAATCCTGCCATGGTTTATGCCGATGAAAAACCTGCATGCCTGGAAATAAAAGCTGATAAGGAAATCTTTGCAAAAACTGCCTGAACACATATTCCGGATTGCGAAGCGATTCTCCGAATTTATTCAGATACGCCTCAAAAATTTCTCCAACAAAAAATTCGTCCAGATCTGATCTCCCATCCGAAAAACGTTTATGATAAATTTCCGGTGATTCCAAAGCTGATAACTTCCCGTCCTCATCGAGATAAAAACCAAAAGGTTCTGCCGTTTTCATTGATGCGATAGCAACAGAACTCATTTTATCATCAGCATCATTTCCGTCTTTCTTAAATTCACCGGCAGAGATGTAAACGACATTCTGGTTTTCTTTTTTTGAAAAACGGAGTGTCAGGTAGTAGGATATTTCAAATTCCTTTTCGGGAGTGCTAAAAAATTCAGAAACCTTAAACCGCTCTGCATAAAAATCACGACTGAATACTCGCGGCGGAAAATTTCTGAGATGCTCATTTTTCTGCTGTTCTTTACTCTTGAACCGGGCAGGTACCGCAATCCGGTCCATACCTACAAAATTCTGAAACCATCTGAGACCAAGTGCCTGACAATGAAAGTTGTGAAATGTTACAATTTCATCCGCACTCATTTCATAGTGCCCCGCGATCTCAGTGAGCGATTCACCTGCTTTTACGATATGAATTTTGGCGGTGTCGTTCATAAAATTTTCGGCTAAAAAAACCGAAACTAAAAGCTTCGGTTAAAAATTTCAGATTTCATCTTTCGGATTAACCATCGGCATGAAATAGTCGTTCAGCCAGTAAAAAATCTCCCCGTTCTGTTCAATCATAACTTTCCGACTGTTCTTGTTATCGAGTAAGCGGTCAGCAAGCATTTTATATTGCCTGAAATAGACACGGACAGTCTCTTCTGGAACGATCTTACTTTTCTTCCAGCCTTTCAGCTGATATTTCGAAAGCAGTTCTTCGCCGGCGTTATCGAATCCTGTTGTGTAAGCCACTGAATAGGCCATGGCTTTGTTATTCAGTTCCCTCTTTTTAAAATCATCAGAAATATTATTCTTTTTCAAAACATTTAGGTAAGCATTGACCGCTTTGCTTTGAGAGAAATCCGGACTGAATGGCTTCGTTTCCTGGTAAATTTCAAGATAAATTTTTCGTAGTCTGTCGTATTCACTTTCAGACAGAAGAATTCCTTTTTGAACGGCCGGATAAAAATTCTTAAACTGCTCGTCGTAGGTTCCGTCTGTAAGAAAAGGATTGTTGTAACTGATCAGGCTTGCTGCGGTTTCTACCGGAATAGCAGCAGGAGCATTAGGAAACTGAGAAGCAAAATCCCGGCGGAATTCTGTATTTGAGGAACCGCTTACCGATTTAAAATACTTGGTTAGTTCCTTATCATTTTCCCTATTCTGATATGTAACCTGTGCGAGCAGACTGTCCAGAGATTTGGCAAGCAGTGCACTGGAATTCTCTTCACCTTTCTTCGGGAAAATTACAAAACCCTGCGACATGCTGCTTTTAGGGTAATCCAGTGAATAGACGCCGCTTTCACTTTCCTGCAGATCGTAGCTGTTGCGGTTGCGCACGTGGCTCTGGTCCACCATTCTTTCTTTATCCAGTTCTGCAATATTTCGGGCTGTGCTGGTTACAAGATTTTCTGAAAGCAGCATGAAATTGTTGTAAAGATCCGAAGGCCCCGCCAGCGTCTGGTACGAAATAATTTTCGCCCTTGCGACAGAAAGTGAACTTACCGCATCATCAATATATCCGCCGTTTGCAGCGGTGGATCCGACCAGAATTACCAGATTGGTTTCATCGCGGAACGGCTGAAGAAGCGTTCCCGCAGCTGTTAGACCTTCCTGCATTGGCTGTCCGCCATAAGAATTACACTGAGAGTTGGCGATATACTGATCGATGAATTTCGAAATGGTACCAACATCACTGGAAAGTCCGGAAGAGACTACATTTTCACCGCACGGATTGTTTTTGTAGAGAACTGCGCCGTATTCAATATTGTTATAATACTGGATATTTTTCATCTTCAGCTGAAGATCCTGGAAAGCAGATTTTGCTACGGCCGTGTTTCTGGTATTTTCATTGCTGATGTCCATCACAAAAACCATATTCAGATGCCTGTTTTTTCTGAGGATTTCCTTGTACCGGTCAAAATAAAGCGGTTCACCCAATACGTTGTTCACAAAATTCTTACTGTAATCCAAAGAATTGGAGAAGAAACGGGCTTTGTTTTCGGTACGGATTTCTGCCGGACTTACAGCTACCAGATTTTCAATCGGTGTACGCTCATAGGAATCCGACAGTTTGAAATATTTGTATCCTGTGGAATCTGTCGCACCGATTTTCGCCAGTGCCAGATCGTTTTCTTCTGTATAATGGTAATCGGGCGAAATTCTCAGTGCCGTTCTGTCGCCCCATGCCGAAACGATATTTGAACTAACCCAGCCGTAAATATTACCGTCAATACTGTCGATTTTTATGGAAGGCTTTTTTCCGATCAGATATCTTTTCTGATTCTCTGCTTTTTTGTAAATATAAACAAGCTGACCCGGCGCAAGCTTATGTTCGGTGGTTTTACTTAGATCCGGTGATGTAAAAACCAGCACGGAGTCATTCTTGAGATATTTTTCGCTGTGTTTCAGCACGTCTGAATGATTGGGAACCACTGCTGCCTTAACACTGAAACCGTTCTGACTGTTTTTCACCGCATGTCTCCAAAGAAGTAACTGATCTTCCGGAATCCAGCCATACGTTTTCACAGATTTTGCCGGCAGTTTCTGAAGAAGTGCATCGGGATTGTATTCCGCTACCTTCAGCAGACCTTTTGCGGGGTTATGCTTCACTACCAGAAGCGGCTCGAGAAACTGCAGCTCTTTCGGAGATTTCTCTTCGCCCTTATCCATGAATACCGTATTGTTGCCACGGTCCGAGATTACAACCCAGGGTTCCGGATTGGCAGGAAAACCGTCATTAACAGTGATATGATCTATAATTCCATACTGTGTAGAAGCCGGGGTTTTTTCCGAAGGAATTCGCACACTGCAACCTGCAGCAAAATAAACTGCTCCCATCAGATAAACTGCATTGATATATTGTTTCTTCATGACTTGGTTTTTATGTTATTGCTTGCTCTGTTTAACGTCAATTTTTGTAACGCAGTTCTGTCCTGTATCCACCGTTGTTTTCACTTCCTGAATCAGGTTATTCTTGTCAAAACGCAGTCCGGCACAGTAATAATAAAACGAATTGTTCTTATCATTTGCACTGGTTGATACGTTGTCCTTTCCGCAGAGATAGGTGTTTTTGAGATAGTTGTAATGAAAATTGAAATTTTCACCGCTCGCAATCTGCTGCAGATGATATCGAAAATCGTCATTTATTTTGCTGAATACCTCTTCTTCAGTTGGTGCAGGAGGCGGCGGCGGCGCCAGAACTTCTTCTTCCAGTGCGGGATATGCCGGTAAAACCTTGATTATATGAGTAACAGGATCCTGATCGGTGTCTGTATAAAGCGTAACTTCATGACTGCCCGGTGTTTCGAAGGCATAACTTGTCATCTGTGTTTTTGCATCAATATTCCCGGACTCTCCGAAACGCCAGCTGAACATTTTCGCTTCATCCGTTACTGCACGGAAGAATACATTCTCGAACTGCCGCGCCTGTGTCGGCGCGTCAATTACAGAAGGGATTCTCTGGTCCTCTTCCACCACTTCCGCAGCCTGAGAAACCAGGACATTGAAAGTTTTGTTGTACTTATTATCAACAATCAGCGTAACCGGATAAAAGCCGGGTTTGCGGTAAATGTGCTCCCCTTTCTTGGTAACCGATTCTGCCCCGTCTCCAAAAATCCATTTCCTTTTATTCCCAAAAGGTGAATTATCCTCAAATTTCAGTGGTTCTCCAACATTCAGGGAAACCGGATACACACTTGCGACCAGATCTTCAGAAGCATATTGCCTGTTTTGCGTAGCCCAAAGAATCAATGCGGTAAAAAGTATGGCCACAGAGGAAATTATGATAATATTCCGGCGGTTCTTTTGTACGTAATTCATAGTTTCGTTTTTTTTAATTGGAAGTGGTATTATCGCTGCATCATTTGCTGCCGGTCGCGGAAGCCTACGGTACAGTCCTCATACTGTCTGGAAAAACTTTCGATATTTCCTTTAATAATAGCAGAACTCTTCTTATCGTCCATATACATACGGTAAAATTTCGAAATCTGCGGATAAGATTCCTTTCGCGGATCAGTGGCACCGGACATTTTGAATGCGGCCTGCACATTGCTGATTCCTTCGTTTATATTATGTTCCTGCACAGGATTCGCTTTTTCAGCATCATATTTGTCGATCTTCACAAATGTGCTGTCCATATTGCTCTGAATCACTTTCTGTGCTTCGTTGAATTTATTTTTTTCCTGCAAAATCATAACAGAATGCATATCCGCTTCGGAAAAAGGATTAATCGCTTTGTTCAGTACGATAATTGAAAGAATAAGCACAGCACCTGTAAGCATGGCAAGCAGGTACAGGAAGTAATGCCTTTTTTCTTTCTTCGATAAAGTAATATTAATCTGCATTATTTCTCCTGTTAAAAATTTCGGAACAGCCTGCCTTTCGGTGGTTTTGCCTGTTGCTGCTGTTGCGTTTTAATCTGCGTGTTCACCTTTCCCACTTTGCCGAGGCATTCTGCAAGTTGTCGCGAAATCGCATTTTCCTCGGTCTTCAGTTTCATCAGTTCCTTTTTATGTGCAAGAATCGGCTCTATATCCTTCAGCAGCATCGAATAATGTTTCAGTTCCCCGGCACTGTCTTCCCCGATAATCTGCTGACAGACCTCCATATCTTCCAGAATCTGGTTTGCGAGGAAAATATCGTTCTGCACCTTGTTATTGTTGAGCAGTGATGCCTTGTAATAAATGCTGTCCACTTTTATTTTCAGCAGATTGTTCCTGCCGACCATATCATGATAGGCATCAACGTTTTTCCGGAGTCCGCTGTTTTGCTTTTCTGAACTCTTGAAGAAAAAGAAAACTGCCAGGAAACTTACAGCGGTTAAAGCCAGAAATGCAGCAATAAAGCGCCAGGTACCTTTCCGTACATCGCCTCTGTTCAGTGTTTTTTGTCCGTATGAAATCATAATTTCTAAATACTGGAGTTATAATAGCCGTTCTCAACACAAAATCTTGCAAGATCCAGCTTACTTTTCAGACCCAGTTTTTCCGTTAAGCGGGTAACATACGTATCCACCGTTCTGGAACTTAAATTAATTCTGTCACCAATGTCCTTGTTGCTGTAACCTTCATAACACAGTTTGATAATCTGTATTTCAGTTACCGTGAGTTCATGCTGTTCTCTTTTCTGCCGCTGCATATAATTCTGCACCGTTTCCAGATCTGCGGCCCATTCTTTCTTATATTCTTCGTAATCCGTGTTGTTGCTCAGGATACAGTTGCGCAGAATTTCTTTAATAACAATACTGTTTTTCTGGCAGTAGTAAACATTCGGGATCTTTTCCAGAATCTCCGCCATATCTTCCTGATAAGTAGCAGAATACGTAAGAATAGGAACTTTTTCGTTTGTTTTCCGGATAAACTTGATAGCTTCAAGGCCGCTTAAGATCGGCATGAACAGATTCAGAATAAAAACATCTTCCTGTTTTCTGTAGAGCCTGTTAATGAGCTCGTTACCATTATTACAATTATTCACCACCTGATAAAACGGATTTTCCTGCAGCATCTTTATCAGAAACTGTTTGAAGTAGAAATCGCTTTCTGCAATTGAAAACCTGACCGTTTTAGTGGAATTGCTGAACATGACTGCCTTTTTTATAATTTTCTTTTTACACCGGAAACCGTTTGAAATTTATAACTGTTTAATGCTGCATCTGTTAATCGTGCATTAATAATTCATTAATCAATAACGCTCCATCCTTTTTTAGGATCGCTGGTTGCTTTTACCTCCTGCTCATTTACAATAATATTTTCCTTGCGCTGGCCGATGTAATCAAGTTCGCTTAATTTTGCAAGTATCTGCTCCAGACTTCTCAGCATCAACTGGATATTGAAAAATACATCGCCACTGTCCTGATGATTATAATTAATCTCTGCAGCTGCCGAAAGCTGATTCAGCAAGGTATGTGGTGCCACTTCACTCCATTCCAGACTGTAATTAAGCATTTCCTCAAGTTCTCCCGGAGGCATCAGCTGCGTATTGTTATACAGCTGAAGCGCAAGTTTCGAAAAGATATTCATCATAAAAACCGGTGGCTGATGAAGTACCATATTTTTAAAACTGAAATAATTTTCACCCAGATGCTGAACAATGGTGTTACAGAATGCCTTCACATTTTTTGCGAGTTCATTGTTCTGGTTTTTATGTGCGGTCTTCTGAATAATTTTAAAGGAATACTGCCTCAGATTACTCAGCGACTGGGAATACGCGTTATGATAATCCACCAGTTTTGGATGACTGAGAACCGAAGTGCAGGGCGGAATAAAATTATTGTCGATCTGGGCAATTCCGGATGAAATACCTACCTTTCCGAGAACCAGGTAATTTCCGCCGGAATAACTGCTGTTCAGGATCGAAGTTTCTACCAGTTCAATTCGGTAATTCGCTTTGGTAAACGGATGCCGCGGCGGAATTTCTTCCGAATTAATCTCACCGAAAGGCACTTTATCAAACGGATTTACAGAAGCCAGAATATAAAACTGTCCGTCTGCACCTTCCTGTTCCAGCGCTGTATTTTTTTCAAGATTCCTAATGTTTACTTTGTGATCCGAAATTTCAATTCTGTGGCCGGCCATGGTTACAGCAGTAAGTTTTCTGATTACCAGCTGCGCATCATTGGTAGCCGTATTGTGTATTTCGTAAATACTTTTATCAGAAAACTGTTCAGCAACCTGAAGCAGACCGTAATTAAATGCGGTAACCGGCAGTGAAATGGCATCACGGATGGCATCGATAAAATAATTTTCCTGCTGAATGAAATGTTCCCTGGATATTTTCATACCATCCACCCAGTTTACCGCATAATGTTTAATAGGCTCTATCATAGTGTCTAATTTTTAAATTGCCTGCCTTCTTCCTGATGCAGCAAAACCCGTTTGCAGATCACCGTTTCGTTTTCATTCAGGCTGTTATCGGCAATTTCCTTTTCGAAATCAATGTATTTTCTTACGCTGAAGAACGATTTCTTCACGTAGAAAATCCAGTAATACGGATTTCCGGTTTCATCCAAAAGGGTAATCGGCGAATTCAAATTTTTGAAGTTATAATCATCGACCACTCTGTAAAACCAGTCGCCGAAAGTTATACCGGACTGCAGGGTCTTTGCTTTAATATTAAACCGCTGCGGATCTTCTGCGTTTTTGCTCAATTCCACATTCAGAACCATCAGCTTATCGAAGTCAACACCTTTGAAATCGTGTGGTTTCTGATCGGGATCGTACTGCCAGGTTTTATAAATATCGTACGGGATACTGATGAACTGCACGTATGTATAATAAAACAGCAATGGAACCAGGAAAATAATTGCACTGGTGGCAGCCATATATTCGTTCCCGAGATCTCTGCTGATCCAGCTGAACAGCATCGAAAAAAGATATCCGCCAACAGCCATACACGTAACAGTAAGTGTAACTTCGAACAGCATGGCTTTCCACATAACATCGAAATGTTTTCTGAAGTAATGATGCAGCAGATTAACGTGCAGAACGCCCATTCCCAGATAAAAAAACATGGCGGCAAGGTACCAGTACGGATTAAACTGATTGCCTGCAAAGCCTAAAAATCCCGGAAGCGCAATGGTTAGTCCGCACAGCAGCACATAAATGATGATGGTTTTGATTTTGATCGCAGGCCGCCCCTTCCGGATCGCACTCAGAATGAACACCATGACAGCTGCAAAAAGCGGCATCAGCAAGTATCGCAGAAACAAACCTTTCACTGAGCTAAATTCCATTCTGTGTGTTTTATGTCATTAAATATAATAAATTCAGATAAAAGTTGTGAACCCCAATCGTGAACTTTGTTCGTTGTTTTTCAGGCTGAAAGATTCATCATTTTTGCTGGTGATAAACTGTTCATACACCTTCACCGAAACAGGCAGTAAATAGTCGTAAAGCTGTTCCAAAAGTTCGCGGAACGGATGTCCCGGAACATAATTTTCAATAACCCCGTACGGAATTGGCCCGATGTTGAGCTGCCAGTTTCTTTCGCCATCAAGATGTCTGTCGTTCGGAATGAAAGAAATTCCCAGTCTGGTTTTTCCGAGCGTCGTAAATCCTTCCTCATCATCCTGATGATCGATGACATTAGGCACAAATCCGATTTTAACCTGTACTTTCAGAAAAGCAGTAAGGAAACGCTCAATCCATTGCCGGTCTCCCCGCACTTCATGCAGAAAAGGCAGCACATAAAAAAACGTTTTTGCCGTATTCCGGTCTACTTTCTGCAGCAAAGGCCATAATTCAGACAGTGTATCAATCAACGTTTCAGAGCGGTCGCTCACATCAAACTCCGATTCTTTCAGGAGCGCAGAAATTTCCGTCTTGAATATCTCCAGTTCGAAAGGCTGAAAAAAATTCCGTGCGTTTTCTTCCACTTCTTTCTGCCTCCTAATTTCACTGATAACGCCGTCAACATTGTTGCTGTAATGTCCGAGTGAAGGCGG
The DNA here is from genome assembly GCA_023460855.1 of Bacteroidota bacterium. Lineage (GTDB taxonomy): Bacteria > Bacteroidota > Bacteroidia > Flavobacteriales > Weeksellaceae > JAEWOS01. The sequence continues at coordinate 39,035 of JAEWOS010000012.1, forward strand.
ATGGAAGAGGTTTTCCGGCAGGTAATCATAAATACTTTCACGATACGTTTCCAGCACGATGGTTTCTTCATCCAGACCATAACTGCTGGCGTAGATTCTTCTGATATCTTTTAAATATGGCCGGTCATTAATTCCGATTCTTCTTATGAAGAGGTTTGAATGAACATCATAATACTTCAGCAGATTAGCTGCAACCGCCTCTACCCTGTAATCAGTGCCAAGCGTGTTGTAATTTAATTCTGTAATATTATGAATCCCTGACTGCATATTTTATTAGATTTTAGGAAGCCACATTTGCAGCCTCTTCATGAATCTGTACCCTGTACTCCACTCCGTCGATTGCTTTTGAACGGATATTATTTTTTATAACATCAGCCATATTATTCCAGTATCTGCTGCCGTAGAAAGCATAATCATGCGGTGTAATGTCGATATCCACTGTACGTATGAAACCTTCTTTCGGCTTGTCGCTGATCATCGTTCCGCGTTTAACGGTGACGGATTTCAGCTGGCCCTTCAAAACCATGCGGCAATAGTTTTTTACGTCTTCCACGGTAATAATCTTGTCCCTGCTGGTCAGCGCATATTTGTAGGCGAGTATCGTATCTGACTGCTTCTGTTCTTCAGCACCGCCAGTGGTTTCTGTAAGAAGCGTAAGATGCTGCAGCCGTTTCTGAGAGTAAAATTCAGTGCCTGGTCTTACATTGTTGGCAAGCGTGCAGTGAGAAACCCAAAAAGTTGCGAATGTGTGCGCTCCGTTGTCCAGCGGTTCAATAATCACGTAATTGATGTCTTCCCTAAGTTCCCGGTTTGCAATTTCCACCTTTTTCATCAGGCCTTTCATTTTCTCCGAAATTTCGCCCAGGGTATCTTTCACTTTGTCGCGGTTAATCAGCGAAAAAGCAGCGACTTCATCCCGGAGAAGTTCCATAATATGCGCCATCAAATCTGTAGCATTTCTGCTGGTAAACCGCTCCATTCCTCCTTTCCGGATCGTGTATAATCCACGGTCGATGTTATTGGCCGGCGTAAACGGAATTTCCTGATAGGTTTTTCCCTGTCCGTCCATAACCTCATCCACATAAAGAAAAAATTCATCTGCGGTGGTTTCCAGTGGAATATTATTACCCATAATATCCAGGGCATATTCCGTTTTTTTCCAGGCTCGGTTATATACCGGAAATGCATTGAGTACAAAAAGAAAATTTTCCAGTATTTCTGCGGTAAACTGTGGAGGAAACTCCATTTCGAGCCAGATGTATTTTCTGTTGCGGTAAGGTTCCCAAAGACCGGATCCGTCGTCTAGATCAGCAGGAAGGCCGGGCTGGATTCTTTTAAACATGCTCGGATAAAAACCTTCCACTTCTATAAAGCGGTCATTGTAAATGTTCCGGATATCACTGATGATTTTTTGCCGGATACCCTGCTCTTCAAAAATTGCAGCATATCCATCTTCGTCATCCGTTTGAGGAACGGAAAAACCGGCATTTACTGTCAGCGGTATTCCGTTGTGCTTAATGTCAATATGAGGCAGAAGCCGGTACACAAATCCGATATTTTGAAATGCGGCATTGGAACAGTACAGTGTAAATTTTTCGGGAAATGCTTCGGACTGATAATCCGTTATATCGATACCAATCTGTACCGTTCTGTATTTATCTACATCAGCAGCAACTCTTTTTACAGGAATTTTATTCATCTGGCTATCCAGCGCGTAAACTGTGTCGGCAACAATCATCAGGCCGGTTTGCGCTTTTATGAGCGGAACATTGTAGAGCGGTGTCAGCGACAATTCCAGCTGACGGTCGGACTGATCTTTGCGTGCAGAGGTCAGCTGTTTTTTCAGGAAAAATTCGGTGTGCTCGCGCAAGAGTTCCCGGTCTTCTTCCGGCATACAGAAAGCCACGGCATGCGCCGGAACCGGATGCGAATATCGGGAAGGCGTAAGGAGTTTCGCCAGTTTTTCCATGATGCGTCCGTTAACGGTCTGAATTTCGTTATTCGCAATAAAAACTTCAGTACTGAAAGCGTCGATCAGTAATTTTACGAACGGATCCAGCGACTGCACATTTTTCACTCCCCAAAGTTTGGTAGCATTGTGAAGCATTCTGGATTTTATCGCTTCCTTGGAATAGCTGGAGTTGTTAATATTCATCGAATGTATTACTAATCAATTGACATTGGGCTCAGGAAAAGCTCGGTAGCGAAACTGAAATTTTCTCCGGTGGATTCTAACTTCGCACTGATTACAACACGAACTTTCTTCTTAACTTCTGTGAAATTACGTGTTTCATAGGTATGCTCCACAAAACTGATAAAGGCCTGAACAACGGGATTTACAAGCCGTGGCTCGTAGTTCTGAATCTGGCGCTGCAGGCTGCTGATGAAAATATTTTCCCAGCGTGCAGGAGATATTCCGTTATCGAATTCCGTACTCCACACATCATTGCCATAATGTTCATCGTAACGGTTTTCCCCTTTTTTCGTCGTGATCAGCAGCATGATATTCTGCGCAATACTTTCGCCTACATCACACGTTTTCATACTACCGTTACTGGCCATGACGGACATTGGGTTGAAAGGCATTTTATAATTCGGCTGTTCCATCAGTTGGTATTTTGCAAAGAATTTGAGAGAATCCTGTTCCGGTTCATTTCAAACTCCATCATTTTATGATCAGGCAGATAAAACGGGCTGATTCCCTTTTCTGCAAGTGTCGATTCAATTTTAGGATTCCATTTAAGCACATCGGATTTCGCAATCTTCAGCACTTCCGCGATTACATCCAGATCATATGCACCATTAAGCACTGTTTCGGACATTCCTTTTTTCAGTTCCGTGGCGCCGTTCTTTGGTGCGAGCGTCTGCAGTTTTTTTGACGCCGGTTTTGAAATCGGTTTTGCAGCCTGCGCTACCGCATTTGACGGAGTGCCGGTTTTATAATAGTCGCTTAAAACCTGGCTCAGTTCACCGGTTGCATAACTCGCATTCAGAAATTTGCGTACGTGTCCCTGCGTTTCTGCAGGCAGATATGGTGCAAAATCCGTATATCGTCTGGATCCTGCCCTGTTCATCGCTTTCTGAATATTTCCTTCTCCGCAGTTAAATGCTGCAACTACGGTAACCCAGTTTCCGTAAAGTTTGTACAGATTAATAAGCGAGCTCACCACGGTTTTGGTGCTTTTATAAATATCGGTACGGTCTGCATCTGTAAGTCCGTACTGATTTGCATGCGGAATCATAAACTGCCAGAGACCTATAGCTCCTGCATGAGACACAATCCTGTGATCCAGCCCGGATTCTATGATTGCCAGATTGCGCAGGTGTTTCGGCACACCTCGGCTGGAAAGGGAATATTCAATAAAATTGACGAGTTCCCTGTTATTCCGTATCAGATCCCTGTACCTTTTTACACTTCTTTCGGACGTATCGGTTGCTGTAAGCCGCTGTGCAAATGCGTCCGTTGAAATAAGAAGGCAGAAAATAAGGAATGCGTATTTTATACTTCTTGCTTTCATCGTTTGATATATTTTATTCACTGGACCATTGCAGTACTTTCTCATCTTCATTCCAGTCTACAGAAATGGTCTGCCCGTTTTTCACTTCTTCTTTTACAATTCTTTTGGAAATAGGACGCGCAAGCTGAGATCTGATCACTCCGGAAATCTGCCTCGCACCGTATTTACTGCTGAATCCATTCAAAGCCAAATTCTTGACTGCATTATCGCTGATTTCAAGGCCAATGCCCAATCTTGTAAGCGAATTTCGCAACGCTTTAAGCTGAATTCTGAAAATGTTTTCGGCCATCTCCTCCGTAATCGGTGAGAATGGGATTATTTCCGTAATTCTGGCAAGAAACTCCGGGCGAAAACGACCGCTTTCGTTCATTATCCGCATCAAATCTTTAGATCCCGGAATCTCACCCCGTTCAAAATACTGCACGATTTCCTCGCTCCCGATATTAGATGTAAAAAGAACAAGCGAGTTGCTGAAATCACCTTCTTTTCCCAGTTTATCGTGAATTTTACCTTCATCCATGATCTGCAGGAATACATCAAACACCGAAGAGTGCGCTTTCTCAATCTCATCAAAAAGTACAACTGCATAAGGCTGCTGTCTGATTTTATTGACAAGCATTCCACCTTCTTCGTATCCAACATATCCCGGAGGTGCGCCGTAAAGCAGTGCAGCGGAATGTTCTTCTTTAAATTCTGACATATCGAAACGAATCATCGACTTTTCATCATTAAAAAGTAGTTCTGCCATCGATTTCGCCAGCTCCGTCTTTCCGGTTCCTGTCGGCCCCAAAAGAAAGAATGACCCGATTGGTTGTCCGGGTTTTGCCAGTCCGCTCCTGTTTTCCACGATGGCATCCGCCAGAATTTTCAGCGCATGATTCTGTCCTACCACTCTTTTCTGAAGCAGATCCTCCATATTCAGCAGTTTTTCCTTTTCGCCCGCCTGAATTTTGCCAATCGGAATTCCGGTCTTTGACGCCATAACTGCCGCAAGTTCCAGTTTGCCGACTTTTTCCCGCTTAACAGCTGCATTCTTAATCAGTTCCTCAAACGTTTCACCGATAATTTCTTTAATCTGCGTAATCCCCATCGAAGAATCGAGTTCGCGCTGTTCAGAAAGCGATCCCCACAATATCGGACTGAGTTTGTTGCGCAACAGATTGTAATTCCAGATCAGTTCATCAATAAGAATCGGATCTTCCTCATCTGCTTCTGCAATTGTTTTCTCATAATTTTCCTTCCACGCCTTCAGATCGTTTTCAGACATTTCATCCAGCATGCGAATTGAAGCCATAGTCCGGTCAAGCAAATCGATCGCGGAATCCGGCAATTTCTTTCCTTTGGAATAGCGTTTTGCCAGTTTCACACAATCAGGCAACGCTGCATTATCCACTTCAACCTTATGATGTTCCTTATAACCCGGCAACACTTTTTCGATCATTTTCACGCACGCAGTTTCATCCGGTTCTTCTACCAAAAGCACTTCGAACCTGCGGTCAAATGCACGCTCCGGTTCGATAATTTTGCGGTATTCTTCCTGAGTTGTAGCTCCGATCACAGTAATTTCACCGCGCGCGAGTTCAGGTTTCAGCATATTGGCCACATTTCCTGCGCTTCCTTTACTATCCAGCAACGAATGTATTTCATCGATAAACAGAATGGCTTTGTTTATTTTTTTGCACTCCGTAATTACCTTTTTTAAGCGGTCCTCAATTTCGCCTTTGTAAGAAGTTCCGGCAAGAAGTGAACCGGTATCCAGTTCAAGAAGTGTCGCGTCTTTCAGCATCTCCGGAACATTACCTTTTATGATTTCATTCGCAAAACCTTCGAGTAAAGCGGTTTTTCCGACACCTGGCTCACCAACTATAATCACATTAGGTTTGGTTCTGCGGCAAAGAATTTCTATAAGCATTCTCAGTTCACGGTCCCTGCCGACGATTTCATCCAGTTTTCCGTTTTTCGCTTCGGCGGTTTTGTCGGTACAATAGCTGGAAATGGCAGGAAAATTTCCTTTACTGTCGCTGAATTCCGGCAGAAGATAATTCTCCTGGTTTTCAATTTTTTTACTTTCACCCGAAAAAAAGTTCAGAATTTCATGTTCGCGAACAGGCAGAGATTTCAGTTCCTGCGTGCTGAAAGCGACATTTGCTTTTGTAACTGCAGCGAGAATACAAAGCGGCGCAATTTCGTCCATACCAAGTTTCACCCGAATATCATCGGCTTCTTCCAGAATTTTTGAAACTACAGGATCCTGGGAAGGCTCGTCGGGCAAAACGGACGTTTTAGGGTACTCTTCAATACGAACTTCAGCCCATTCATAAAAATACCCGGGATCTTTATCCATGGAGGCAAGCAGTTCCCGTAAACCGATATCTTTATGTACTAGTGCCTGCAAAATATGCGGTGCGCCGTACGTGGCATTATAATTTTCTCTAGCGACAGACTGCGCTATATGAAAGAGGTCTTTTACACTTTCATTGGTTATCAGGATACTCATGGGCGAAAACGTAAAAAATTAGTATTTTTTTATCTAAACTTCTGTGTCAAATATAAAGATAATACAACTATGCGAGCCATTGCATACAGTTTTTCGCATTAATTTTACATCAAATAAATAAACAGAATCAAAAAAGGCCCGAAAACGATTCCGAACCTTCTGCATATTGATGAATATTTTTTATTCCTGTTGATATTCTGCTTCCCATTCGTTACCGTCGTCTCCTTTATGCCCGTCGAGTTTAATCACAAAACTCTTTGTGGGGAAATAAGGTGTCATCCGAATATCCAGCCAGACTCTGTCTTTGTTCACCTTATCCTGTTCGAAACGAACAATTTTAAACTTCTCGATCAGTTTATCCGGTCCTTTTATTCCATCTAAGAACGTAACTATCTGCCTTCTCAGGTCATCTTCATTTCTCGGATTCCAGTTTTCGAAAGCTCTTCTGTTCAGGAAATCCAGTAGCACTTTTGTTACATAATCGAAAACTCGAACAACGGAATACGTCTGCAGACCAATATTATCACCGGTAAACAAAGTCTTTGCTGAAAAAGCCATGATTTTGCCGTACTCGTTTACCATTGGTACAAGGCCCATTTTTTCGAGCTGTGAAATTTCACTTTTCTTCAGATCGAATTTTACAGCGTCCACCTCATTGATATTCCCGTGCTTTTTGCCGGCTGCAACCTGAGACATCAGGGTTTTGTAAATTTTTCCGGCAAGCGACGTAGAAGGCGGAAGGTCAACATTTTCCTCCTCGCCCACTTCTTCAGCTTTTCCGCGCCCAACGAGCCAGTTTGTCGTCATGATGACATTACTTCTGTGCAGTTCGCCGCCGGTAAGATTTGCAGAATGGAAAAGATCCACCACATCATCCGGTTTATCCAGATTGGCAAAATCTGTAACCAGCATTACTTTGTTTTCGTTGCAGATTTTCGCCCATTTTTCGATCACTTTATTGGATCCCAGGTAACCGGGAATCGCCATGATTGAATAATTATCGCGGAGGTCAAGTCTGTCATAATTCTGCTTGAATTCGTCAGCAATAGCATCTATGAACAGCGGATTATCAATATCCGTCATCTGCTCCATCGAAGCATTTACAATACTGACGTTATCCACTTTATCCTGTTCTGTATTTTTATAAAACTGTGCGATTGTTCTGTAATTGGTTTCCAGTTCGCGTGTAGTATCCAAAACATTTTTGAGGTTTTGTTTCAGATTCTGTTCTGCTGAAAGCGCTTTGTTTTTGCAGGTTTCCGCCATCTGATCTGCAGTGGAATGATTCTCCATTAAAGAGATCCACAGATTCAGTTTCTGCTTCAGTTCTTCGCGTTCCGTTTTTTTGTTGGTGTCGTTCAGGAAGATTTCTTTTCTGGCTTTCCTGGTAGGGTTCATATTGGCAATGCCGTCCACCACGGTTTCCACGAAATTAAACCCCCCGACTTTATTGAGTTCGTTCAGCGCATTGCCTTTCTGTTGCTGCTGTTGCTGCGACTGCTGATCAACCTGCTGATTCTGTGCCTGCTGTTGTTTATTGTCCATGGGATTTTTTATTTTTCAAGTTCCTGAGCTACATCTTTCAATACCTGTACGAATGCGCTTTTCGTCTGCTCATTTTCCAGGATATTTTTCAAAATTTTGTTATTCTTCAGCTGGCGCAGAATTTTGTTGTACTGCTCCTGTTCAATCTGAAGCTTCTTGAGATATGCTGAATTTTCAGTAAGATTTTTCGGCGTAAAATCCGCCAGCGTATTAAAGCGGAACTCCTCATCAACGATGGTTCCGTCTTCCGTATCATGCTGCACACCAATAGTGGGCTGAAAATGACGAAAAACATCCTCTACAGTTTTAAGGCCTTTTACAATTTCCGGCGCAAAAGGTTCGTCTTCAGTTAATTTGCTTACGAGCAGTGAACGGTTTTCCTGTATGAGGTGAATCGCTTCATTAGCATCCACTTTAACTTCGTTTCCGCCAACTCCATATTCGAACATTGCCATAATATTATTTTTAAATTGGTTGGACTTAAGTTTTGTACTGCTAAAGTTAGAATATATTTCTTATGCAGCAAATTTTTTTTCGACAGCGCAATAAAATCGTAAAATTACTACAACATTTAGCGTAATTGTGAAAAATGTTTCCTGCTGCAATTTATTTGAAGTTACTGTCAAAAAGGAATTCCATGGCTTCCGAACATAGTCGTAGAATTACTACAATTTTCAAAATAAATGCAGATCACCCGAATTTTTCCGGTTTGCGGTAATAAATTTGATGGTATAAAATCAACAAATCCAATTTTTATTAACATTTAAAATTTCAAAATCATGGCAAACAATGCAAGAGCCGTCCTGAAATTCAACGGCGGATCAGAACAAAAAGTAATGAAGCTTAATTACTCAGTATCAAGAAATACAGACGTTTCCGGACGCGTAGCTTCCGACCCTTCCAACGCTCTTATTAAAATTTCTGTTGAGGCTACTGAAGATTCCGGAATTCTAGAATCTTTACTAAACGGCAAGTACAAGCCGACATCAGGAGAAGTAACATTTAACAAATCGCACGAAGAAGGAACGCTGACCACACTGAAATGGAACAATGGGTACGTTATTCAGCACGAGGTGGATTATGATGCCCTTAACAACGACAACATGTTTATCTCTTTTGTAGTGAGTGCAGAAATCATCGATTACGGTGCTGCTTCATACGACGGAATCTGGCCACAGGGTTAATTCTGGAACCGTCTCCGGTGAAATCTCTGTCCTGATGGAGGAATCTGTAACTCAGTTTTCTGCATCGGGATTTTGGGCATAAGACATTTAGCAGTTTCTAAAAATTACTTAACTTCGGTAAGAGATGAACTGCACAATACTGAACTGATAAAAAATTAAGCTATGCAGCCAACTTCCAAAATACATAACGCCGCGAAAATCGCAGCAAACCAACTCTCCGGCATCAACCGTGTGGTGAATCTCAGGATTATTATTGATGGTAAAATAATTTCACATTTCAGTAATTTCTCGTTGACACAGCATGCTTCCAGACATCATTATTTTGAGTTAAAATTACCTTTTGACGTACTGGACAGCCCGGAAAACCATGAATTAAATGAAGCACAGAAGTTCTTAGGAAAGAGGCTGACCGCAGTTTTTTCGTATCGCGGGATAACGGAAAGCCCGGAACGCACTTTTGTAGGGGTAATTCTTGAGGTTGGCTACGAACAGGAACAGGGCAGTCTTGGAAGTATTATTCTTCAGGGATACAGCCCGACTATTCTGCTTGATGCCGCTCCGCACACACAGAGTTTTGGAGGATCGCAGAGCATCAGTCTTCAGAGTATCACCGAACAGGTAATTTCAGAAGGACTCAGCCGTTCAAAATTCGATTTCCGCGTGGACTGCTCCTACACCAAGAATATAACCTATTCATCGCAGTATAATGAAACCCACTACAACTATCTGGCAAGAATGGCTGAAGCTTATGGCGAACAGTTTTTCTACGACGGCGAAGTACTGCATTTTGGGTCACTTCCTCCTCAACAGAAGCCTGTTTCCCTAATTTATGGAAGTAACGTAAGCGATATTAAAGTGAAGATGAAAGCCCTGCACGTGAACCCGACATTTTACGGATACAACAGCTCAAAAAATGAAAAACTCACTTCCGGACAGAGTTCAATTCGGCATGTATCGGACATTGCGAGACGCGCTTACGATATTTCAAAGCAAACATTTCAGACTCCTTCCCTGCGCGTTGCTCCAATAAAAGCGTCGACGTTTAAGGATGTTGACATTTCGCAGAAAGGAGCTGCCGGAAGCAATGCATCGGAGGTTTTTGTGACTTCGGGCCAAACGTCTATTCCGTTTCTGTATCCTGGCTGTGTTGCGGACATCAACATGAGAAAAGGAAGCAGCAACGGGACTTCATACTTTACGAAACTAATGATCACCTCTACAACTCATGAAGTAGACGCCAAAGGAAACTACAGCGGCAGTTTCGAGGCGGTAGCTGCAGATTCCGGCTATCTTCCAAGGCCGGATTTCGAAATTCCACTGGCAGAATCCCAGGTTGCCACCGTAATTTCCAACACCGATCCCAAAAATCAGGGCCGTGTCCAGGTTCGTTTCGACTGGCAGCTGCATGACACCACAGAATTTATCCGCGTGATGACGCCCGATGCCGGAAGCAGCGACAAAGTTTCCACAAACAGAGGGTTTATGGCCATTCCCGAAGTTGGAGATCAGGTGATGGTGAACTTCCAGCACAACCATCCTGACAGGCCATTTGTAATGGGCGGATTATTCCATGGAAAAGTGGGAGCCGGCGGCGGAAGCGGGAATAATATAAAAAGTTTGAGTAGTAAGAGCGGACATACTATCAAACTAAATGATGCCGGTGAAATAGAAATACGCGACCGCAGCGGAAATTATGTGAGACTTAGTGGAGATGGGGATATCATAACGCAGGTGAGCAATGACAGTACTGAAAATATCGGAAATAATCAGACAACGAATGTGAGTTCAAAGGTTTCCATAAATGTAGGAAAAGGGAAATCTACGCTTACCATGGATAATGGCGGGAAAGTGCATTTGAAAAGCAATACGGAAATAAAATTGGAAACTGGATCTAGTTCAATTACCCTACAATCAGATGGAACGATTGATATAACAGGAAAGAAAATCACAATAGACGGATCGGAGTTTGTCAATATTAAATCAGCAGCTACAGTTAATTTGAAGGGTGCCGGCAATGCAGAAGCTAATTTCAACAATATTACGACTATAACTGGTTCTCAAGTGGATATCAATTAAAAATGGAGGAATTCATAAAATATAAGATAAAACAGGGTGACACTTTGGAATCCATAGCATTGCAACATAATGTTTCGATTGAAGAATTATTGCGTTTCCATAATTCAAAAGCGGCGATGACTCAACAGTTTTTTGGAAACGAACTTCCTTTATATGTTACTCATTTACTTATGAGGAAAAACAAAGAGGAAACGAGTATAAAATTTAAATTAAATAACACTTTCAAAGAATTTAAATATAAAATAAATTTATGCCAAAAGTTAGTTGCAAAGGATAAAGTATTTGCAGATACGAATACTGAAATAGAATGGAAACTTTCTTTTTTGGAAATTTCAAAAAATAAAATAATTGTAGAAATTGAAACATTGTCCTATAAAGTTAAAAATCAACCTGCAGATACATCAAAACTAATTGAGTTTTCTATGCTATTTAACTTTCCTGTTGAAAAATTGGTATTAGAATTAGATGGTGTTGGTAGAATTAAAGAAGTTCTAAATCAAAAAGAAATTTTTGAAAGATGGTTGGGTGTTAGAAATAGGCAATTACTTCCTTACCAAAATGATGATTCAATGGCTGGGATTTTTATAGCAGGAGATACCGAGTTTTCCAATACATTGAAAAGTATTCAAGAAAATTTGTTGTATGTACTTTTTTTTGATGGAGTATATGGCAAGCCATTATTATCAGATACTTATTATGAAGAGGGTATAAATTTATATTCCAAACTATTTCAAGGAAGCAAGATTTCCTTGTCAAATGAAAAACATGTTTTCATTAATAATCATATAAAAATTAAGAATATTTACAATCTGATAAGTAATGCAGTAATTTCATCATTGAAAAGTAAGTATATGACAGAGTATAAGGATGTAATTCAAAATGAAAATTTTGATTATATCTACCATATTGAATCTGATTCCAATTATAGTAAAGAAGGTATACTTAATGATTTAGTTGCTGTTTGCGTGGAAAAGCCAAATGAAAATTTGTATCATGAGATGAAATATACAATTCAACTTCTAAATTAAATAAAATGAGTCAATTATATGTACCAGAAAAAGCTTTTTTGGTTTGTACAGATGGTATGAAGAAGTCACAACTAAAAGTGACGAGCCAATCTACGACAAGAATTGCTGACGGAAGATTGGCTGCCACTGAAAATGATAGATTTCAAGGCAACTTTATGTGTGCAAAAATGGTTATTGCTGGAGCCATAATTGGAGCGATTGCAGCAGCAATTGTTGTTGCGGCTATTATACTGTCAGGTGGAACCGTTGGAATTGGATTAGCTATGGCTATTGGCGCAGCAGGTGCTGCAGGCGGCGCGGCACAAGGTGCAGTAGCTTCCATGATGCCAAGCATTTGCTCAATACTATGTATGGGTTCTCAATGGCTACCGGTACATGATAAGGTTTTGATTCAAAAACAAAAAGCACTATTAGAGCATTCTAAAATTAATTGTTTTTTGGGAGGAAATGTTATGATATTTTATTCTGAAGCTGCTGCAGAAGAATTTTCAGATTTGATAATGCAGAATACCGCAGTAAAAGTTGGGGGAATTATATTGGGAAGCGCATTAGCTTGTAGTGCTGTTTCAACAGTTTTACCAGCTATATCTACTTTTTTGGGAAATACCAGCTTTGTATTGAATAACTTTGGTAGAGTTGCAGCTTTAAAATATTTTGGAGAAGGTGCTGTTTGGTTGGGTGCGGGTTATGGCGCCAGCAAAGGTATTGATGAAGGAAAGGGCTGGGTGTATGAACAAGTACAAGAAAATTCATCTTTTGAAATGGCAGATTATTCAGATGGAAAAACTGTCGAAAGTATAGACAATATAACACAATCCAATCCAATTGGAATACCAGAATTTGAGGAAACTGACCCGGTCGCCGATGCTGCAAGTATCATGCATAAAGATGAGAACGGACAAATAGTAAGAGATTATGATCCAAAGACCAGTAATTATGAACTATGGCAACATGAACAAGAAGCCGGTTTGTACACCAGAGATGCAAATATTTCAGAATCAAATTCCGACTATTATGATACTAGAGACCAACGAGCAATCCAAGAGCTAGACCCTCAAGTTTTAACTGACAATCCAAATCCCACTCTTATTTCTGATCACTCGGGAACTTATGTTGATCGGGTAAATTCGCGCTATGAGACAGGTCGACAGTTACATATGACTAATTTATCGGATTTGAAGGCTCGTGTCGGCTCTACCATCGGAAATGCTTTGCCATCTCCTTTAGAATGGGCAATTGATGCTTATAATATTGCAATGAATGCACTTTTAAAGGTTCCTATAGAAGATTACAAGAAATCACTAGAAGAAGAATTAAAATCGAAAAAAGGAATTACGGTTGTTGAACATAAAATATGAATATTCTTGTTATCATTCAGATAGTTTGCGTATTTGTTTTGATAGGTGTTCGAATCTATCAATATTATCATATACTTTCAAATAATTCAAAAAATAATTTTGAGTTGTTATTAAACGGAAAAGTTTTATCAGTCTCAAAAACAACTTCTTATATTAAAGCCTACTTGACTTTAAATTTGAAATTAGAAGACGGATCTACATTAGCAGTAATGCAGGAATATAGAAATACATTGAGATGGTGGCTTCAGAAAATTCCAAAGGTAAACGACACCGTATATTTTTACTGTTCAAGAGAGAAATTCGAAAAAAGAAAAAATAAAGAAAGAGTAAAAGTAAAAGGACTTCATAATGAAAAGGTAGCACTTTCTGTTTATGGCATTAATTCTAATCAACCTTGCTCCAAGTCTAAAAAAGTTTATGATTTACTTTACAAATATGAAACGCAGAAAGGCTTTTTATTTTTGATATTAGCAGGAATATTAATTTATTTTGGTATGACATTCGGAAAACCGGATGTTCTTATCACTCAAATTAATTTTATATTATTAATGTTTTTATTCATCAATTTTCTATTGATTTCAATTATTCTTTAAGTAAATGTTAGCACAAAATGGTATTATGAGAAATTCGTTAAAATTTATTTTTTTCTTACTTTCTGGAATTGTGGGAATCATGCTCATTTATGTTATTGCAAAAGACACATTCACAGATAAAAATACTGTTTTTCAGGAAGCTGTTGGTTATTATGATAACCGTAAATATGAAGCAGCTGATCAACTTCTTCAAAGTGAAGCTAATAAAGGAAATAAAGAAGCATATCCTTACCTCGGACATACAAAACTGATCTTGGGTCGGCCTAAAGAAGCTGAGAAATATCTACTTCTATCGTTAGAAAATTTACCGAAGGATGACGTAGAAACAAAGAAAACCGTAGTAATGAATTTAGGCAGCGTTTACTTAAATCTACATGATTATTCGAAGGCAAAATTATTTTTGACCCAAGCGGCGGCGTTGGGTGATAATTATGCCGATGAGCTGTTAATTAAATATAACCTAAAATAATATCTAAATTTTCAAAAAGCCATTAATCCAGCATTAGACCGAAAATCTAACTTTCAATTGAAATTGTAAATCTGAAGAGTTAAGTATCCGAAAGACCTCTTCCCGTTTAAGAAAACCTCAATGAGATTTGTATAGAATAGTTACTCATACACTTCATGCCCGAAGAAGAGTTCAAGGCTATTTTCAAAAAGTAATATTGCAAGTCATTGCTGACAAGATTACAATGACTATTTCGTCAATGGTGAAATTAGCATTTAAGCAATCTAGTTCGCACGAAGCATAGCTATTTTTTGGCAACAATTTCCTCCCTTTCCTTATCCTAGCTGCATTGCAAACATCAATATGCGGAAGCAGGATTCTAACCGAACGAATTATTTCACAAAACTTATGATGACGGAGGTTTCTCATGAAGTAGATGCGAGAGGAATTTATTCCGGAACATTTGAAGCCATCACTGCAGATACCGGCTTTCTTCCTCGTCCGGAATTTGAACAACCATTGGCAGAAACGCAGATTGCCACTGTAATTTCCAACACAGATCCCAAAAATCAGGGCCGTGTGCAGGTTCGTTTCGACTGGCAGCTGCATGACACCACAGAATTTATCCGCGTGATGACGCCCGATGCCGGAAGCAGCGACAAGGTTTCCAAAAATCGTGGATTTATGGCCATTCCCGAAGTCGGCGATCAGGTGATGGTGAACTTCCAGCACAACCATCCTGACAGGCCATTCGTAATGGGCGGATTATTCCATGGAAAAGTGGGAGCAGGCGGCGGAAGCGGGAATAATATTAAAAGTTTGAGTAGTAAAAGCGGACATACTATCAAACTAAATGATGCCGGTGAAATAGAAATACGCGATCGCAGCGGAAATTATGTTACCTTGAGTGGTGATGGAGATATCACAACCCAGGTGAGCAATGACAGTACCGAAAATATCGGGAATAATCAGACAACAAAAGTTTCTTCAAAGGTTTCGATTAATGTCGGGGAAGGGAAATCTACGCTTACGATGGATAATGCCGGGAATGTGCATTTGAAAATGCAATACGGAAATAAAATTGCAAGCCGGCAAAGATGGAAGTTCTATTACTCTAAAATCAGATGGAACGATTGATATATCCGGAAAGAAAATCTCCATCATAGGCGAAGACGTACTTTTGGGAGGAACAAAATTAGCCACAGTTGGCTCTAGCGGAGAGGGAAAAATAAATATTACTGGTGGAACTGCTGTAACAGTAACTGCTAAACAGGTAGATATAAATTAAGAATGGCATGATAAAGGCTGTCCATAATCTGATCCTTTACAGCTAATTCAGACTTTTCATGTAATTTTGGGATCTGTTTTCTAAAAAAATGATCCAAAGATTTCTCAATTGCTTCATCGTTTTTTTCTCCTTTGAGATTAGAATTACTCAGTTTAACACTTTTATAAAAGTATAAAGTTCTAGTGCTAAATGGAATAATCACGTTTGCATATTTCAGTTTAAGATAAGCCCAAAATAATTTACTATGCAGCAATTCGTCTAACTCCAGCTGCTTTTTTAATCTCATATCTTCCGGTCTGATACTAATGCCATCGGAAGTGTAAATTAAGGCATGAACGTTCCCTGATTTCTTAAAATCCCTGTAACAGAATCTGCCCATCTCAATTTTCATGAAACGGTTATTTGTAATCTTGACTTTATAGGGAATATAAACCTGCAGACTGTCTGCGGTCAGCATTGGAAACGCAGCCATGGCTTTTACAGGAACTTCCTTACTTGTTCCTGTAAATTTCAGCTCAATGGGCTGTCTGGAATAACGGTACAGACAAAACAAAGATGCAAAAAAAGGAATCAGCAATAAGAGTCCGTATTTCTTACCAATTTTCATTAAGCTAATTTCTTTTTTCTTTTCCAAATAAACCCGTCCAAAAGATAATGCGTCAGCTGCGGAACAGTGAGGAGCGGAACGAGAATCATCAGCAAATAATCAGGCGTATGTACAGTTGAGATTGAAATATTTTCTTTCCAAACCAGCACTTCCCACAGAAATTCCTCTGAAAAAGCAATGATCATAAGTGCTGCAATAAACATCAAAACGCCAATTCCGGATCGAAAAGGCACAAGTCCTTTCAAAGTTTCCTTTTTCTTGTTTTGAATTTCATTCAGGTAGATCAGCGCCATGTAAGGAACTCCGTGTGATACAACATTTAGAAAAGTGAATATCAAATCATTATTGAAATAAACAATTCCAAAATACCACGATAGAAAACTACCCGCAATCACAGCATCTTTTGGAATATTAAATGTCTTAAACCTGATAAATAGGATGATGGTTTTGATGAGCCAAATACTCAGAATGGCCAAATAAATAAAAGTGAATATTGGCAGAAGTTTTTCTAAATTTCCCATCCAGGAAAATTCGTGTTCTACAAACCAGGTGAACTTTCTGGGATTTGTAAACCAGTAAAGCATCGGATAAATAGTGGCAGCATACACCGCTGCAGCATCAATCTTTTTATGAATATTATTGGGTTCAAACCTCGCATAAAGTCGCATAAAGCCATACTGTTGACGTATGAAATGGTAAACCGCAACCAAAGCAAGTGCCGACCAAAAAACCAGACTGCCAAACTGATAAAAAATAATGCCCAATACGAAACTCAGCGCCGGAATCCCTAAATAAAGCAGTTTTCTGCGTTGAAATTCCTCTTTTACAAAGTATGTTTTGAAAAGTGTGGAATAGACATGTGCCACATCTACAAAAACAATCAAGAAAAGCCAGGTGTAGAAACTGTAACTGGCGTTGAGAACCATTAACTGCTTCTGGAAAAGAAAAATAATTGCGAGCACTACAAACGGCGGAGAAAGTATAAAAATACAGTCGCTGATACGGTTGTAAATCCAAGGCTGTCTCATGATTTCATCATTTGTTTTGCGGCATCAATTCCCTGATGGAAAGCTTCCTCGAAAATAGAAATTCCAGATAAGTCACTATGCGCGAAGAAAACTTTATTATCCATATTTTCTCGAGCCTTCTCACTTTCCGCACCAAAAATTTGTCCCGGAACCGGAGCAATCATCGCATGCCCTAATTTATGAAATTCAATCTCTAATAGAAATTCTTCGATGAGCGGATGCGCCATTTTTAGATCGTCTAAAACAAGTTTTTTAAGCTGGTCTTCCTTCAAACCATACAGTAGTTTTCTGTCTTTTGCAATTTCTCCTGATGAGAAACTACGGTAGTACGTAATTACTTTTTCACCCATATTCAGGTTAATATTCTGATGCTGATCATAAATATATCCCAAACCTTCTGCTCCGTAAATAACATTGTCCCACGCAAGCTCCTCATCACCTCCAAATTCATTATTCAGGGTTAATGTTGCGAGCAACCACGGCACATATTTAAAACCAGGAAATTTTCTGGAAGGAAAAATATAATTGTTTACAAACTGCGGCGTACTAAAGAGTACTTTTTCTGCAATGATTTTCTTAGATACTTTTTTTTGAGCGTCAAACGCTAAAACCTCCACTTTATCTTCAATTTTAACACTGTAAACCAGGTTTTCAGTAGAAATCTTGCCTTTCGAATGCCTGGACAGAAGCGAAGCCAGTTTTGCATTTCCTTCCGGCCACGTAAAAACCTGATCCTGTCGCTCCGCTGCCCAATTATTTTTCCGGCCTGCAAAATAATGAATTCCCGCCCATGCGGAAACAGATTTGATTCCAAGTCCGTAATCATCCCGGCATGAATAATCGAGAAGCCAAAGCAGTTCTTCTGCCTTGAAATTATTTTCTGTGAGCCAGCTGATAAACGTAATTTCTTCAAGTTTTCTCGCCTCTTCTATCGCACTTGATCTTTTCAACGGAATATCAAACCAGTAATTTCCGGATGCGTCTTTCTTAGTCCGAAATTCATCCATCATTCCAAAGAAGCGGTTTATTTCGGCACTGTTCTGTACGGACACGCCTTTCTGAGGTACCAGGTTCTTTTGCCATGAATTTTTGAAGAACAGCCTTTCTTCCTGAGGAAAAGTCAATTGATAATCATCGAGTAAAGGTTTACCTTTCGCATCATCACCCAAATACAGTTTGCACTCGCGCAAAAAATCAATCAGTTCCGTATCTTCTTTATTTGGAAGTGGTAAGTAATGTGCGCCCAAAGGAAATTTTGAAAATTTATTCTGACCTGCAGACGAATTTCCTCCCGGATTTTTTTCCAGCTCTAAAAGTATAAAATTTTTTTCTCCGCTTAGATTTAGCTCTCTTGCCGCTGACAATCCGGAAATTCCACTGCCAACTATCAGATATTTTACAGAAATTTCTTCGCTGGGTCCTGGAAAATCTTTTGCCCAAAGTCTGTGACCTAAAACATGGTTGGTTCCGGTAATTTTCAACAAAAAAGATTTCGTTTTCCTGCCGCAATACTGAAGAAACGGCAATAAAATGGATGCCAGAAAAACTTTTTCCAGAAACTGCTTTCTACTGTACCCTTCCCCACTCTTCATCAAAATACCTCACTAAAATCTGATTGTCCAGACGGTTAATTTCCAAATCTTTAGCCTTCATATCCTTGCTGAAATAAGCCAGTTGTGCGAAATTGTAATCGTAAAACCGGAGACCTTTCAATTTGCGAACCAGCGTTTCCTGTTCCTCGCCCGAAGATGCTAAACAGAATCCCCACTCACCGAAAGAAGGCACATAAGCATGATAGGCAGTAGTAGAGGGAAAAACCTGCTGTAAAGTCTGCTGAATACACCAAAAAGATTTTGGCGCAAAAAAAGGCGAAGTTGTCTGCACTGCAATTTGAGTAGCTTTGTGTGTAACTTTGGCAAGCTCTCTATAAAACTGCAGCGAATACAGTTTTCCCAGACTGTAATTGGAAGGATCAGGAAAGTCAATAATGATAACATCATAAATGTTTTTCTGCTCTTTAATCCACATAAAAGCATCCTGGTTGATAATTTCGAGTTTATTGCTGTTTAACGCATTGGAATTCAGACGATTCATCGTTTCATTGGTTTTGAAAAAACGAGTCATTTCGCCGTCCAGATCAACGAGTGTAATTTTTTGAACTTCCGAATACTTCAATACTTCCCGAACAGCAAAACCATCTCCTCCACCTAGAACCAATACGTTTTTTATTTGTGCAGCCTTTGACATTGCTGGATGCACAAGCGCTTCGTGATATCTGTATTCATCCCGCGAAGAAAACTGAAGGTTGTTATTAAGGTAAAGCCTGAATTCATCAGAATTTCTGGTAAGCACAATGCGCTGATAAGGCGAACTGCTGCTGTAAATAATGTTTTCACCATAGAGTTTTTCTTCGGAATAGCTCAAAATTCTGTCCGCGAAAATAAAAAGCGTCATCAGCCCCAAGAAAACGAAAATCGATTTTGCCTTCAGTGTCGTGGCATTCCGCAGATCTTTCTGTAAATAAAAGGACATGAAAATGGCAATCGAAACATTAATTAAACCAAAAAAAAGCGAGGTTCGGACAATACCCAGATTCGGAATAAGCACCAATGGAAAGAGAATTGACGCAAGAAGTGCTCCGATATAATCAAATGCAAAAACATTGGAAACCAAATCTTTAAACGCAACACGATCCTTCAGAATATTCATCAGCAAAGGAATTTCGAGCCCGACAAGACAACCGGTCACAAAAACGAACATATACAAAACCCATTCGAAATGCTGCACAGAATTGAATAGCAGAAAAAGAATGACCGAACTGACACCACCAACCAAACCGACCAGAATTTCAATATCGATGAAACGATCCAGCAGATTATTGATGATAAATTTTGCGAAATAGGAACCGACGCCCATAGAAAATAGATAAACGCCGATGATGAACGAAAACTGTTTTACAGAATCACCAAGAAGATAGCTAGCCAACGCACCGGCAACCAGTTCGTAAACAAGACCGCAAGTGGCGATGACAAAGACCGAGAAAAGTAATAAAATTTCAAACGGAATCCGCTTCTTACCCCTGGATTGCTGCACTGATAATGATTGAGATTCCTACAATGAAAGCTGCAAAAATAATTGCGAGCGCTACGTTGTTGTTCTTTGAGATTTCGTGCCAGGTTTTCTCCGGCGTCAGCTTCTCAATAATCAGGTACCAGACCAAAAGTATAGCAATCCCCAGGAAGGAATAGAACACGGAATTGATTACAGGTAATAAATTAAATTCGCCCATTGTTACTTTTTTTATTTGTGATAATATCTGTAGTAGGTGCTTCCGGATGATCTTATACGGGAAGTTCCGTCACGGTATTTCTCTGTTTTTGCACAGTCGCAGAACTGATTTCCTTCATAGGTAAGATACAGGAAGAAGCCCAAAAACCCGGCTGCGACGAGTAAGATGAGCCAGTGCTGTCTGATGTATGCCAAAACCTGTGTCATCGCTTAATAATCGTAAGGAGAATTCCCCGAATCGCTCCATTTTTTCTGGTGAAAGTAGTATTTGAAAACGAACGCTGCAACGGTAAGAACAACCATGATAACCAGCAGCAGTCCGATATTCCACATGGTTACCGGTTTCCACGCTGCTCTGATGTTCAGCGCAGAATTGGATGGAGTCGGATCAGTAATTACAGGTCTTGTAGTTAAATTATCTGAATTCTTCTTCGCTTCCTGATACTGACTGTAAAGTTCGGGTTCCGCCTGTGCAAAACCAGCAGACTGAAAGTGGCGAACCGTTTCGCCGGAATCCTGTGTCACCACAATCCATCCATCGGATTCTTCGCGAAAAACAGACTTGCCGTCAGCAGAAAAATATTCCGGCAGACCTGAATTTTCCAGTCCCTCTTTTTGTGCAGCAATTTCAAAATGATATTTTCCGGCGGGAATTCCGCACAGATTAAGGTTTTTCGAGGTTGATCCTTCGCTCCAACGTTCACCGTCTGATACACCAGAATATTTTTCAATATCCTGCGAAGTGTACATAATTTCGTTTGTAGATTCATTTACGAGCGTAATTTCGGCATTTGCCCAACTGTTGTCAACATTGGAATGCAGGTTCACTACCATCGGCGCGGACGCACCTTTCAATTCGAATGATTTGGAAATAAATTCCCTTCCATAAATCTCAGTAAAACTAATACTTTCGTTTAGCACTTCCTGGTTTTTTCGCTGAAAAGTGAGATGGAAGTAAATCAGCCCCATCAAAAGTGCCGTAATAGAAAAAATATTCAGCAGCTGTCTCGTATCGATAAAGTATGGCTCCACAATGCCGACAGCAAGTTTCTGCGGCATAACATCCACATTGAACGCACTTTTCACCATAAATCGCGGAATATGTTTTCCTGTAAAATTCTCCAGGCGATCACCGTGAATTTCGTGCGAAACCATGTTTTTACCGTTCACATATTCCAGGTACTGAGCTACACCAAAAAAGATGTCGTCTTCAAAAAATCCTACAGCTGCCTCTATCGCACAGTGTGTAGTTTCGTAACGGCGATACTTTTTGCCCTCAAATTCGCAGTATATTCCATCGAAAGCGTCCAGTTTCGATTCTGTCGGATACATAAGCACAAAGTTGCCGTCGTTTTCGCTGAGAAAGGAATTCTGCCCTTTGCTGTCTTTCAGATAATACTCGCGCCATCTGATGGTACTGCCGTATTTTCTGTGAACTATCGCCACAACAAACCACTCGTTTCCGTCCAGCACGCCGCGATCTCCAATTTTGAGCGCACCGCTTTCCAGCTGCTTAATTTTTCTGAGTGTCTTACCCTTGCTGTTCAACGCACCGCAGTGCGAACAGATGAACTCCTCAATATTAAAATCGAGGACATGTGAATTGACTGTTTTACAGGCGGAACAGGTATGCTGCATATTACCTGTAAATTTTGTCCTGCTGAATGATCTCAGCGTTAAAATAAGCAACCATTTCAGCTGCAATTTTTTCCACTTTGGCTGTATTGTCATGGATGTAATTGCACAGAAAAACATCCAGATTCAGACGGTTAAATTCCGGCCAGGTATGAATACACAGATGAGATTCCTTGAGTATTATGCCCGCTGTGAAACTGTCGTTGGAGAAAATATGCTCGGTTACGCCAACGATTTCGGCGCCGTTTTCAGGAAGCACTTTCCCGCAAAATGACAAAAAAGCATTACAGTCAGTCAACAATTGTGCTGAAGAAGTCTCAAGCGTCAACAGAATGTGCAGTCCTTTGCTGTAATTCATATATCTGAATCATAGAAACGCCGTTTTTCTTAATCTATTCAGTTGATATTCCGAAACTTATAAAAAATGGATTAATACAACTGACCGTCAGCATTTCAGTTCCGAATATCTAAAAAAATAATCAAATAAAGGTGATGTCTGCGGAAAAAATATCTACCTGAACAAGAAAATCCGTGTACAAGAAAAACTGACTCGCGTTTAAAAAAGACAAGTGTTTAAGAACAGAAATGAAAAACTGCCGTATTTTACGGCAGTTCAGTTTTCGGTCTCGCTCAATTTACATTCTGTTCACAACACCGATTCCGAGTAAATCAAGACATTTTTTAATTACTTTTCCGGCGTTCAACGAAAGATTTAGTCTAAAATTTTTCAAATTTTCATCCTCCTGATTCAGAACCGGATTATTCTGATAGAATGAATTGTAGGATTTTACAACTTCGTACAGATAATTGGCAACATGAGCAGGACTCAAAGTATTCGCAGCTTTCTCCACAGTTTCCGGATAATTGGAAAGAAGCATGATTAACTCCTTTTCATAGGAATTTAACTGGACGTGATCGAAAGCAGACGTTTCAGCGAAATGGGCCTTAGCCAGCAGCGACTGAATTCTGGCGTAAGTATACTGAATAAAAGGACCCGTGTTCCCTTCAAAATCCACGCTGGTTGCAGGATTGAAGAGCATTTTCTTCTGCGGGTCTATTTTCAGCATAAAATATTTCAGGGCGCCCATTCCGACAATTTCGTAAGACTGCTCCCTTTCTTCCGCAGACAGCTGTTCCAGTTTTCCTAATTCCTGCGACTTTTCTTTTGCGGTTTCATACATTTCCTGCATCAGCTCATCTGCATCTACAACAGTCCCCTCTCGCGATTTCATCTTTCCTTCCGGCAATTCAACCATTCCGTATGACAAATGGTAAAGCTGATCAGCCCATGTATAGCCGAGTTTCTTCAGCGTACTGAACAGTACCTGAAAGTGATAATCCTGCTCATTTCCTACGGTATAAATCAGTTTGCTGAGACGGTTTTCTTTAAAACGCTGCACTGCTGTGCCCAGATCCTGAGTGATATATACGGAAGTTCCGTCCGAGCGCAGCAAAAGCTTCTTATCCAGCCCCGAATCTTCAAGATCTACCCAAACTGAGCCATCGTCATTTCTGTAAAAAATACCACGGTTTAAGCCGTCCTGAATAATATCTTTTCCGAGCAGGTAGGTGTTGCTTTCGTACATAACGTCATCAAAAGAAACGCCCAGTCTTTTGTAGGTTTCGTCAAAACCCTGATAAACCCAGTAATTCATCCTGGACCAGAGCTCACGTGTTTCCGGATCATTTTTTTCCCAGCTGAGCAACATGGAGGATGCGTCTTTAATCGACTTCGCTTCTTTCTTCGCTGCATCTTCTGCCGAGCCTGCATCTACGAGTTCAGCGATCTCTTTCTTGTAATTCTGATCGAACTTCACGTAATAATTACCAACAAGTTTATCGCCTTTAATTCCGGTAGTTTCAGGCGTTTCGCCGTTACCTTCATTTTTCCAGGCAAGCATAGACTTACAAATGTGAATTCCGCGGTCGTTTATGATTTGTGACTTAATGACATCGTAACCGGAGGCCTCCAGGATTTTTGCCACCGAAAAACCCAGCAGATTATTGCGGACATGCCCCAAATGTAACGGCTTATTGGTATTGGGTGATGAATATTCCACCATCACGGTTTCCCCCTTCTTCTCCACATTTGTTAGGGAAGCAGGAACACCCTGAAGCGAATTCAGAAACACCGCATCTGAGACTTCGATATTAAGAAAACCTTTTACTACGTGAAAACTTTTCACATCAGAAACCTGTGCTGTTAATGCACCGCCTATTTCCATTCCGATCAGTTCCGGATTCTTCTTCAGCAGTTTTACCAAAGGAAAAAGCACGATGGTAAAATCACCCGGGAAATCGGTTTTATTATCCTGAATTTCTGGGATCACATTATCGACCTGGTAAAGTGAAAAAATTGTTTCAGAAATCTTCTTCTGCAAATCTGCCTTAAAACTCATCTTCAAAAAATTGTGTCACAAATATAGCGAATAAAAAAACCGCTCCGAAGAGCGGTTTAAATATGTAAACTAAAAAATTATTAGTTCTGATTCCAGAATGGTGTAAACTGGTTCTTTACGAACACCTGCGCAGACTGTACGTTTGGTACGTTTGCAGAGTTGGCAGCATATTCAGATACCGGATAAACCAGTCTGTATGGTTTGTTAGGATACTGAGCTGTAGTTGCCATTGGCGTCCACGGATAACCTGTTCTCAAATACTCGATGAACATTTCTGTCGGAGTATGGTTGGTCATCGCGATCCATTTCTGCGTCATGATCGCTTCGATTTTCTGCTCATCAGTTCCTGTCCATCCAAGACCAGGTCTAAGGTTAGCAGCTGCAATATAAGTGTTCATACTTGCTGCGGAAGCACCAAGATAAGCAGCATGCGCTCTGATAGCATCAGAAAACTTTGTAGCACCTGAAATAGATCCGAATACTGCAGGCCATCTTACAGAAGCTTCTGCCTGAAGTAAATCACTTTCAGATTTCAGCATCAACAATCCTCCACGTGCGTTGTTTGCATCAATCACATCAAACCATGTTGCAATCGGAGCTGAACCGGAAAACGCCTGAGGCGGAAGTTTAGAAGTTGCAGTGTTATAGGTAGGAGCACCAGGTTGTCCCGGAACAGCTCCCTGTCTTACACCTTTCAACATAGTAGCTGTACCTCCGGTTGCAGTCTGTGCGCCGGCAATAGCAGTAAACATTCTTGTTCTTCTAGGATCTTTAAGACCTGTGAATTTCGCGTAGTTAGGATCTGCCAGTACATCATTTCCTTCCAGGGAATTAGCCATGTGCTCAGAAACAGTAACAAGTGAATAAGCCTGAACCTGTGCTCCTGAAGAGTTTCTTGCCCATGTAAGAACAAACGGGTTCATTTGGTCGTTGTTATTTCTTGTATAGCCCGGGTTTTCGTGAACATCTGTATCTACAAACTGAGCTGTGGAAAGAGTTGCAAGCTGTGCATCTCTGAAAGTTGCCATTTCACCCGTTACTTTGTGCATACGCAAAAGCATTCTCAGCTTAATAGTATTGGCAAATTTTTTCCATTCAGCCATATTTCCACCGAATACGATGTCGGTTTCCACAAGATCACCCTGATTATCGTCGATAAGTACTACAGCATCATTAAGACTTGTAATAAGGCTTCTGTAGATATCCTGATCGTTGTCGTACTTTGGAGTCATGTTCAGCTGACCAAGGAATGCTTCGCTGTAAGGAGCATCACCATAAAGGTCAACGATATACTGCATATAGTAAGCTTTCATAATCTTTGCGATAGCTATATACCCGTCATAAGAACGGTCAGCGTTTGGAAAACGCTCGATTTGAGCGAAGTTCGCAATTCTTGGATACAAACCACCCCAGATTCCGCTGTAGAAACTACTGTCTACGCTTCCCAGGTTGAATTCTCTCTGGAATGGGCTACCAAACGCATAAGAGTTTCCTGCCCAGCTGTTCATCATCAGGTTACCAAACTGTTGCATGGTTCCTGCCTGAGTTCTGTAAGCCTGGCTGATAGCACCAGGCAACATTTGCCTTGGTGTGATATCTTCTGCATGAATCGCATTTGGATTCTCATTGATATCCAAGTAGTCGTTCGTACAGGACACGTTAAGCGTCAGTGCACCTAACAGTGCTAATAAAGATATTTTTGTTTTTTTCATTACTTTAAGATTAAAAAGTTGCGTTTAAGTTAAATCCGAAACTTCTGATTGTCGGATATTGACCGGTTGTTGCGATACCTCCGGCGTTACCACTTGTTGATGCTGTCTCAGGATCTGCGAAGTTTCTGTTACCTTCAGCATAAATGATGATCGGATTTCTCGCGAAAACTCCGAAAGACAGGCTTCTTACAAACGTATTGGCAAGCATGTCGCGTGAGAAATCGTATGTAAGGCTCATCTCACGAACTTTAAATGCGCTTCCGTCCACTACGAATTCTTCACCTACAGATCTGTATGCTCCTGTGAAATATGCATTAACTCCGGTGTAATTAGCCGAACCACCCGCATAATTCGTTGTATTTGCTACATAAGTAGGAGCTGCCGCAGTTCCAGTGTTTATTACAGAACCTGGTACGATATAACCCTGCTCTCTGTCGAATTCAGCGCTCTTCTCTAAGCTACCCGTGAAGCCAAGTAGGTTTTTAGTAAGAGAAAGGAATTTATTACCTGTACGGTAATCAGCAGTTGCACCGAATCTGATGTTTTTATATCTGATGGAAGTGTTGAAACCAAGGATATAATCAGGATTTACCTGACCAAGAACTTCCAGTGTAGAAGTTGCAAGTGGGTTTCCGTTAGCACCTACGATGATATTTCCGTTAGGATCTCTCTGATATTTTGTTCCCTTGATAACTGGCATATCTTCTCCAACCACGGCAAATACACCGGCTGAAGGTGTTGTTGTAGTGAGCAGTGTAATTTCATCAACACCACCTTCCAAAGATTCAACAACAGATTTGTATGTGGAATAAGAACCTCTCAGTCTCCATTCGAAATCGTTGAATTTCAACGGTACAATTCCTAAGTCAATTTCAAAACCTCTGTTGCTGATAGATCCAACATTGTCAATTACTGAGGAAATTCCCGTTGGTGCAGGTACCTGTCTTGCAGTAATAAGACCGTCTGTATTGGTGTCGTAAACGGAAGCTTCAAGCGTTAATCTGTCTCTGAAGAACCCTAACATAATTGTTCCTTCGTTAGAGAATGTAAATTCCGGCTCGATATCCTGAGATACTGGAGCTGACTGAGGAAGGTAAGAAGTTAAAGTTCCGAAAGGATATCCGGTTGGGAATACACCGATTTCATCAGCCTGATACGCACTAAGGAAAGAGTTACCTACTCTTGTGTGCGCTAAACTGATCTTCATATAATTCAGTACATCACCTCTCAAGGATTCAAACGCTTTTGTCGGAACGAATGAAAGACCGAAAGAGTAATATGGATAACCCTGGTTTCCTAGTGGCATCTGCATTCCTGCAACTGAAGGAGTAGGACGGATACTAAGTACCGAAGACTTCTCATATCTGAATGTTGCATTGAAGAAAAGGTAGTCCAGATAATTCAGGTCCAAGTTAGCAAACCATGCAAAACTTCTAACTCTGCTTCTTCCATTGTTCAGCGTACTGAACTGATCCGGCTGCAGTACGTTATTGATATGATACCAGCCCGGTACTTCAAGATTATCACCTCCTACCTGCATAGTGGTTGATCTGCTGTCCTGAATATTGTGACCAACGTTCAGTTTAAGATTCAGGGCATCCGTAAGATCGTAATCGAAGTTTGCCATCAAATCTCCATAATAACGGAACGTGTTGGTTACTGTTTTATAGAAGTAAGAAATAACGTCCTCCTGACCGAAATAGTATGGATCCTTACCATCAACATAAGTACCTGTATTCTGATAGATACGGTCCATTACGAAATGATTCAGATGAGACTCAGTATCTGAAGAAGAACTAGTCGCAGATCCGGAATACGTCAGGTTAATGTTATCATTGATCGTATATTTCATGTTGATCAATCCCTGGAAGATACGCTGATAGTTATCTGCTCTTTCGTTATCGATTGTCCAGAAAGGGTTCAAAGCGTAAGCTGTATAGTTGGCATCAGGCAATGAATGTCTGAATTTTCTTACGTCTACGTTAGTTGGTGTCTGGATCAGATCATCATACAGGTTAGAATCTGTAGTAGAAGTACGGATATCCATGAAGTTAACGTTACCGTCAATTCTGAATTTGCCAAGTTCTCTACCTGCCTTTAAGATGAAGTTGTTTCTTTTAAGGTGATCTTTCTCAACTACGAATTCGTTTTCTGTTCTGTTGAAAGATAGGAATACATAAGCATCCTGCCCACCTGCGTTAACGGAAAGACCATTCTGAAATAATGTTCCTGTCTGGAAGAAGTTTCCGATCGCATTTTTCTGTGGTGCATATACCTGCGTAAGGAACTGGTCGTTAGCCTGAGGCATACCTACAAAAAGCGTTTGTCCGCCCAAAGCTGAAGAGTAAGCTGGCCCCCAGTTTGTGTTTTCATAAGGAACCCAGTTTGTACCGCCGTAATCGGTAGTATCAAAAACATCGCCCGGCCATCCCTGTCCGTACAGCTTCTGAGTGATTGGCAACTTATAAACTGAAGAAAATTCAACTGCACTTGTCAGGTTGAACTGCAGTCTTTCAGATCTGGATCCTCTTTTCGTGGTTACGATGATCGCACCGTTTGAACCCTGCTCTCCATAAAGAGCCGCACCCTGCTGACCTTTAATAACGTTCATGTTATCAATGATCTCCGGCGGAAGGTTCTGAAGGATTCCCAAAGTAGAGATTACCCCGTCAATTACTACAAGAGCCTGGTTGTTACCGGAAATGGATCTTGGACCCCTAAGAACAACTCTGTTCGTAGAGTTTACGGAGTTGTTGGTAGTCGTAATTTGCAGACCAGATACTTTACCGGTAAGAGCCTGTACAGGGTTCGGGTTTTTCGCCTGTTGGATTTCTTCCGCATTTACTACCTGGTTAGCTGAAGTTACAGCATCCTGTCTCTTCTGAATACCTAAAGCACCAGTGATCACTACCTCACCGATGTTCACAGTTCTAGTAGTATCCGTTGGCGTTTCCTGTGCATTCGCAACAGCAAATGAGGCCGTAAGAACCACTGTAAGAACACTTGTTGTTAGTTTCTTCATATCAAATTAAATTTTTCATTGCCACAAAAATGAAAAAAAAACCCAAACCCACCAAACTTTCTGTTAATTATTTCTTAATAAATTTGTAAAATTAGATATTTAATAATTTGATTATCAATACACCCACCTAAATTACGAATATGATAAAAAAATGGTCTGCTGATTACGTAGAAGCCGGTTGCGACGAAGTTGGGCGTGGTTGCCTTTGTGGTCCTGTGGTGGCTGCAGCGGTGATCATTGATGAAAATTTTAACCAAAATTTGGTTAATGATTCCAAAAAACTCAACATACAGACCAGAACTGCGCTTGATGCCTATATAAAAGAGCACGCTGTGGACTACGCCATTGCTTCCGTTGATATTGACATGATTGACCGGCACAATATTCTGAATGCAAGTATCCACGCCATGCATCTGGCGCTGGACAATTTGAAAATACGGCCGGAACTGATTCTTGTGGATGGCAACAGGTTTCACCCCTATCCTTTCGTTCCGCATCAGTGTATTATTAAAGGTGACGGAAAAGTACTTTCAATCGCTGCAGCGTCAATACTTGCAAAAAATTACCGCGATCAGCTGATGATTGAACTGCATGAAGAATTCCCACAATACGGCTGGAACAAAAATATGGGCTATGCCACTGGAGAACACCGCGCTGCACTCTTACAGTTTGGTCCGACTCCGCACCATCGCCGTTCTTTTAAGCTGGATTATTCCTGTGAAATAACTGTAGGTGGAATTCCCGCGGAAGATCAACCGGAGTTTTTGCAGGACATTCTCCGGTTCGAATAAACCCCGAAAACCAATGACTTTCAAATAATTTTCCTGGTAATATATATTATTACGTGTAGCGCGAAATTTTTCAATATGTTTCAATTCGTTTTACTAACCGATCAAATACTTAAGATCTCGGTGCGCTAAACGAATAAACGACCGGCGTTTGGTAGAATTATCAAAAAAAACGGAGCAAAAATCTGCTCCGTAATTTTTATTTCTTTTTCGACTGTTGTTTCTTCACCTGCTCCTGCTGCATCTTTTGCTGCTCCTGAGCCTTCTCCATCATTTCGCGCATCCTTTTCTGGAATTTTCCTTCGGCTTTAGGCTTCGCTTTGTTGGCCTGAATCTGTGCATGTATCTTGTCTTCATCCAGAATCCAGTATTTGATGACGAGAATTATGAGAATATTAATCGCATTGGAAACGAAGTAATACCATGAAAGTCCGGATGCGGAAGTATTCAGGAAAAAAAGGAACGTAATCGGGAAGATGTACATCAGCACTTTCATATTCGGCATACCTTCCATTTGCGGCTGCTGCATACTACCTGTGGTCATCAGTGTATAAATAAGAATCACGGCGGTACACGCAATTGCGAAAATACTCAGGTGATCGCCGAGAAAAGGAATTTCAAACGGCAGCTTTATGATATCGTCATAAGCCGTAAGGTCTTTTGCAAACCAGAAGCTTTCTCCTCGCAAATCGATAAAATTCGGGAAAAAGCGGAATAACGCGTAGAAAATAGGAACCTGAAGTAGCGCAGGTAAACAGCCGGCCATTTGGTTCACGCCTGCTTTACGGTAAACAGACATCACTTCCTGCTGCTTTTTCATCGGATCTGCATCCTTGTATTTAGCATTCACCTCATCGATTTCCGGACGGATTACACGCATCATCGCACTCAGTTTATGCTGCTTGAACATAATTGGCGAAAGAATCAGCTTCACAATGATGGTCATTACAAAAATTACCCAGCCTGCCGTTAATCCCCACGAAGCGATAAAATTGTACATCGGAATAAAGAACCAGCGGTTCATCGTACCGATAAACGACCATCCCAAAGGAAGAATCTCATCAAAATTCTTTCCTTCAAAACTTTTTAGCAAAGGCAGATCGAGCGGAAGGAAATACCAGTTGAAATCCTGATTGAGTTCGTTACCGGCCATCTGAACCTGTCCGTTGAATTTAAATTTCTTCAGAAACTCGCCCTCTTCCACCATTTCCTGGTTACCTCTGGATTGCGTAAATCCTGATTTCGGCTCAATAACCGCCGTGAAAAATTGCTGTTTCACTGCTAGCCAGTTTAAGGTTTCGCCCGCTTCATCCATGTCGGTCCGGCCGTCGTAATCGTAGCCGTCATAGTTATCAAAGGCATAAGCAAATTCGGAATGCGTCTGTTCCTGAGAGCGGCCTTTTTCAACTTTTCTCACATTATAATCCCAAGTGAATTCTGCTTTTCCGTCACTGGTAACTGCACTAAGACCATTTGATCTGACTTTAAAATCAACCTGATAATTCGGCAATAAAGTGTAAACAAACTGCAGTACTGCTCCACTTACATTTGAGGTCATGGTTACTGAGTTCCCGCTTACAACCGGTGTAAAAACCAAATCTTTCGTATGAATTAATTTTCCGGTCCGGTCCTTGAACTGAAAACCATATGCGGAATTGCTCTTATTAAACAGATTTAAAGGCTGATCTGCTTCATCGGTTTTTTCATTATAAGCCTTATACTTCAGTAATTCCACAGTAGAAAGCTGTCCTCCAAGTGTAGAAAACTCAAGATTCAGTTCATTGTTTTTTAGCTGAACTGTTTTAATAGAACCGGGTGTTACACTGGTATTGAGATTGTTGCTTACAGCCGGTGCAGCAGCAGTTGTAGTCTGTGCCGGTGCAGGGTTTTGTGCGGCAATTTCCTCTGCTCTTTTCTGGTCTCTCGTCTGGAAATAGAACATGGCGCCGATCAGCAGAAGGGTAAACACCATAAAACTGATCAACTGATTTTTATCTAAACCACTGTTTTGCTGCATTTTACTAAATATTTGGACTGCCGGGTTTATAAAATTTCCCTCTCAGTGTCCGGTTCAAAATTAAAGTTGACAAAATTAGAATATTTTTTCCAAAAGGCAGGGTGATTTTTTTCCATAAAAAAATCCCACTTCCGGAGTGGGATTCTTACTACTTCTTTACGGCTGCTTTTATCAGTGCCTTAAAAAGCGGGTGTGGTGTTGCAACAGTACTTTTATATTCCGGGTGATACTGCACGCCTACATAAAAAGGGTGATTTTTCAGTTCGATGGTTTCCACAAGACCTGTATCCGGATTGAACCCTGTAGGAATCAAGCCGTTTTCTTCAAAAATATCTTTATAGTCAGAATTAAACTCGTAACGGTGTCTGTGTCTTTCCGAAATGGTTTTTGCTCCGTAAATTTCATGCAGCATACTGCCTGTTTTCAGGCTGCATTTCCACGCGCCCAGTCTCATCGTTCCACCTTTATCCACTACATTTTTCTGATCTGCCATCAGCGCAATTACCGGATCAGGCGTAGTTCCGTCGAATTCCATCGAGTTGGCTTTTTCCAGTCCCAGAACGTTTCTCGCAAATTCTACTGTCATAATCTGCATTCCGAGGCAGATTCCGAGCAAAGGAATTTTCTTCTCGCGCGCATATCTCGCAGCATTGATTTTTCCTTCAATTCCGCGGTCGCCGAATCCCGGCGCAATCAGCATCGCATCAATTCCGTCAAAAAACTCATCCATATTTTCGTCCGAAAGATCAGCACTGTACACCCAGCGGATTTTCACGTCGGTTTCGAGATCGGCTCCTGCATGAATAAAAGCTTCGGCAATCGATTTATAGGAATCCTGCAGGGAAACATATTTCCCAACCAGTGCGATTTCAACAGATTTCTTAGGATGCTTGTATTTTTTCAGGAATTTTTTCCAGTCGTCCAGGTTCGCTTCTTTCGAGGCAGGCAAACCCAGCTCCTTTAGAACCACCTCATCAAAATTTTGCTTCTGAAGATCGAGCGGAACCTGATAAATGGTGTCCGCATCCATACATTCAATAACATTATCCGCGGGAACATTGCAGAACAAGGCCAGTTTTGCGCGAACATCCTTAGGAATTTTATGTTCGGAACGGCAAACGAGAACATCGGCCTGAATTCCGTTTTCCATCAGCAAACGAACGGAATGCTGGGAAGGTTTTGTTTTCAGCTCGCCGCTTGCAGATAAATAAGGAAGTAAAGTAAGGTGAATCACCATGGAATTGTTTTCACCGAGTTCCCATTTCAGCTGCCTCACCGATTCTATGTAGGGTAACGATTCAATATCGCCGACAGTTCCGCCGATTTCCGTAATGATGATATCGAAATTCTGCTTTGCTAATATTTTAATCCGCCTTTTGATTTCATTGGTAATGTGCGGCACTACCTGCACCGTTTTTCCGAGGAAATCACCTTTACGTTCTTTTTCGATGACGGTCTGGTAAATTCTTCCAGTAGTTACATTATTGTTCTGTGAAGTCGGAGAATCCAGGAATCTTTCGTAATGGCCCAAATCCAGATCGGTTTCTGCACCGTCTTCGGTAACGTAACACTCGCCGTGTTCGTAAGGATTTAAAGTTCCGGGATCGACGTTGATATATGGATCGAGTTTCTGAATGGTAACGCTGAAGCCGCGCGATTTAAGAAGAAGTCCCAAAGAAGCGGACACAATTCCCTTTCCTAAAGAAGAAGTTACACCTCCTGTCACGAAGATGAATTTGGTGTTCTTTTTACTCATTAAATTTAGGTTTGCGCAAAGTTAAAGGAAAAAAGCATCTGCTGCAATCATAATGCTTTTTTATCTCTTTTTTCGAACTGCAGTGAGTGAGTGAAGTTTTGAGTGTTTGAGTGATATTGGTTTAATGGTTTAGTAATCGAATCACAAACCAAACTTCTCGATACGGAATTTTCAAATCCTGCTCGAAGTGACGGGGTTATGTAGAAATATTTGACTGATCGTTCGTCAGTTCGAGTTGTGGAATGAAGTGGAGTGTATCGCGTGTTTTAGTGAAGAGTAGTTTAGTGGTTTAGTAATTGAATTAATATTGAACTTAAATCAAAACTAGACTTCTCGATACGGAATTTTTCAAATTCCTACTCGAAGTGACGACTTTGAGTTGTATTAATTAACTAATCGTTCGTCAGTTCGAGTAGCAGAACGAAGTGTAGCGTATCGAGAACCTTTTTAGTGAGCGTTTGAGCAACGAGTGGTTTAGTGGTTTAGTAATTGAATCGGACTGAACTAAATCGTATGTTTTACCTGTGCATGGTAAAGCGTCGCGTAATAACCACCCTTTGCCAGCAAATCATGATGGCTGCCTTCTTCCACAATTTTCCCCTGATCCATCACAATGATTTTGTCCGCTTTCTCAATCGTGGAAAGCCTGTGCGCAATAATAATAGATGTGCGGTTTTGGGTGATTTTTTCCGTGGCGCGCTGAATCAGCTTTTCGCTTTCGTGATCAATTGAAGACGTAGCTTCGTCAAGAATCAGGATTTTCGGATCCGATAAATACGCGCGCAGAAACGACAGCAACTGTCTTTGTCCCAATGAAATCGAAGAACCGCGTTCGCTCACCACATAATCGTAACCGCCCGGAAGCTGGGAAATAAATTCATCCACTTCGATTTCTGCGGCAGCCTTCCGGATTTTTTCCAGCGTTACCGTATCATCACCGAAAGAAAGATTTTCGAAAATACTGCCGTGAAAAAGGAATACATCCTGCAGCACGACGCCAATATGACTTCTCAAATTGTACAGCTCATAATCTTTCAAATCCACATCGTCGATGAGAATTCTTCCTGAATTTATATCATAAAGCCTGGTAATCAAAGAAATAATCGTAGATTTTCCCGCACCGGTTGCTCCGACAATGGCCACGGATTCTCCCGGATTTACTTTGAAATCAATTCCCTTTAATACCTCCTGTTTCTCATCGTATGAAAAACGGACATTCTGGAATTCAATTTTACCCTCAAACTCATTTTTTTGCACTGTTCCGTGGTTTGACATGGCATTATCCTGATCGATGAGTCCCAAAACACGTTCGGCACCAACGATTCCGCGCTGAATATTGTTAAAACGGTCCGCAATCTGACGCAAAGGACGGATCAGCATCGAAATATACTGAATGAAGGCAATTACAACGCCGGCAGTAATGGTGATATAACCTCCGTAAAACAATATAAAGCCAATAAACACCGACGAAATCAATTCCACTACCGGAAAGAACAGCGAGAAAATGAAAACGGTTCTCAGAAGCGCAGATTTGAGCGTGATGTTGATATCGTCAAATTTCTTGAATTCCTGCTCTTCCCTGTTGAAAACCTGAATGATCTGCATTCCGGCAAGCCTTTCCTGCACGAATGAATTCTGATTGGCTGTCCAGGTTCTTTCATCGCCAAACGCTTTTTTAAGCCTTTTCTGGAAAAACCTGGTGATTACGAGCATTAAGGGCAAAATCACCAGAGAAATATAGGTGAGATCTTTGTTCGCTGTATACATCATTATGAGCACGAACACGATTCTGAGCACGTCGCCAAAAACCATCAGAAAACCGTCGGTATAAACGGTTGCTATGGTTTCCACATCGCCAACAGCACGCGTTACCAGTTGCCCTATTGGAGTTTTATCGAAAAAAGAAGCTTTGAAGTAAATGAGTTTTTTGTACAGCCGCTCCCGGATATCGCGAATTACATTCTGTGAAATAAAATTCGAAAACCAAACGAGGAAAAAATTAAGAAAAGTTTCCAGAAAAACCAGTCCGATCAGCCAGAAAATGTGCTTCATCATCAACGATTTATCGCGGAGTTTGATGATGTCGATATCCACGATCTGCATGGTAAGATATGGCCTGTATGTAGCAACAATTGCCAGCAATACAGAAATAATTAAAGCCAGGATAAACCAGGTCCGGAAATTCATCCCGATACTGAAAAGCCT
Organism: Bacteroidota bacterium; assembly: GCA_023460855.1. Classification (GTDB taxonomy): domain Bacteria; phylum Bacteroidota; class Bacteroidia; order Flavobacteriales; family Weeksellaceae; genus JAEWOS01. Next base: position 75,027 of record JAEWOS010000012.1, read on the forward strand.
TTTAATAATATCCCAGGTACTGTTTTTTTTCATTCTTTAAATAAAAGCAACACGGTTTTGATAGTATTGCTGGAGGATCTAAAAACTACCGTTCTGCATCCTTAATTTAGTTCAGTTGATATCACGGTTTATCAAAATCATATCCTACATCCACCAGAAAAAGTCCGTGAGCAGGCGCTGATGTTCCGGCACTTCCTCTGTTTTTATCTTCTATAATATTCCGTAAATCCTGTGGCTGAATTTTGCCTGTTCCGATTTCCACCATGGTTCCCACAATCGCTCTGACCATATTTCGTAGAAAACGGTCAGCAGAAACCGTAAACTTAATGAGGTTTCCGCTTTGCTCCCATTCAGCTTTATAAATTTTACAGAAGGTGGTTTTATTATCGCCGCCCGTTTTGGAAAAACTTGCAAAATCATCATATTCAAAAAGAATTTTACAGGCGTCGTTCATGTTATCGAGATCAAGATATTTCTTCAGTTGCCACGCAGAATCTGCAGTAAACGGGTCTTTTACGGTACTGATAAAATATTCATACGTTCGGAAAGTGGCGTCAAATCGCGCATGAAAATCCCGCTTAACAGCGAATATTCTTTTCACAGCAATATCTTCCGGCAGAAATGAGTTCAGTTGCTGTGTAAGTTTTTCGGAGATTTCCCCTTCAAAATCAAAATGCGCAAACATTTTGCGTGCATGAACACCGGTATCGGTTCTTCCGGCGCCGGTTGTTTTTATTTCTGATCTCAGAATGGTGGACAGTGCTTTTTCCAGTACTTCCTGTACTGAAATTTCGCGCGGCTGTATCTGATAACCAAAGTAATTTTTACCGTTGTAGGAAAATTCGATAAAATATCTCAAAAAAATATTTTTGCAAAAATAGCAATTAATGGCCGGACTCAATTAGTCCGGTAATCTGAAATCCGTATGAATAAAGTGCAGAAAGCACCATATTCATCACACTAAGCGAGATAATGAGCTTCACCTTACTCTTTGCGGAAGGCATCATGAGAAAACCGAACACCGTACCGTACAGATACATGAAGAATATGAGGAAGAAAATAAGAAAGAAAGTGTAGTTCGGTGTAAGCTGCGAACTGGTAACGAACGCGGAAATAAGACCAATGAGATGCATCAGAATCCACATAATGTTCAGTTGCGCTGCAATGTAGGTATTGGCGAGAAAGTGCTCCCAGAAATTATATTTTTTCCTGACGAAAAACAGCCAGGTTACAAGGCTCGCTAGCGGAATCATCAAGAAAATGAATACGCTGAAATAATGCTCAAAAAAATTGTGGGATTCATGCAATTTAATCCCGTTGTATTCCAGGGATTTTGCTGTAAGCCAGTCGATAAATTTCACCAGAAGCGTGCTAAGTGCAGTCATCACCATCACATAACCGATCGGCCGGAAGTAGCGGATTCTTTTTCCTTCCAGGTAATCCTGAATCATTTGCCCGGGTCTGGTAAAAAGCATTTTCAGCGTATAGAAAAACCCATGGTCCACATGAAAAACAGAATGCGGGATATCGTGGAGAAAATATTCGGCATTAACGCGGTGTTCATGCGCATTCTGTCCGCAGTTCGGGCAATAGTTCCCGACGAAAAGTTCACTGCAGTTTTTACATTCATGCCTTTGCATTTTCAAAAATAGCAAAAGCGCAGGTTCCCTGATATGAATTTTTGTTAAATAACAGTTCTTTGTTGAAAACTCATCTTTTTTGAGGCCGACTTCCTGCACAAAATCGTTATTTTTGCACACGTTATCCTGAAACATTTTCTGCCTATGAAAAGATGGTATCTCTACCCTTTTTCTCTGCTTTACGGTATAGGTTCCCGCATCCGGAACACGCTTTACGCTGCAGGCCTGAAGCGTTCTGTAAAATTCAGGACTCCCATCATCAATGTCGGAAATCTTACGGTTGGTGGAAGCGGAAAATCGCCTATGGTGATGTATCTCGCGGATTATCTTTCTAAAAATTACAGAACGGGCGTGCTTTCACGCGGTTATGGAAGAGTGACGAAAGGCTACGCTGTAGTAAATTACGAAAGCAACTACAAAACCGTTGGCGACGAAGCGATGCAGCTTTTCGAAAGATTCAAAAACCGTTTTGTGATCGGCGTTTCCGAAGAAAGGGTTCCCGGTGCACAGAAACTCATCGAAGATATGGATCTCGATGTTTTAGTTCTGGATGATGCTTTTCAGCACAGAAAAATAAAAGCCGGACTAAATATTCTGATGACGGATTACAACGACCCGTATTTCAAGGATCATCTCTTACCTGCCGGAAACCTCCGCGAAAGCAGAAGTGGCGCAAAAAGAGCCCAGATCATTGTTGTTTCCAAATGTCCGGCAGAACTCACGGAGGAAAAAAAACAGTATTATATCTCGCGCATCAAACCGCAGCATTACCAGAAAGTTTTTTTCTCGGCAATTATTTATGAGGAATATGTTCAGGGACTGGAACACCGCATTCCGGATAACAACCTCGCGTATTACGATATTCTGCTGATTACAGGAATTGCAAACCCAAAACCGCTGGAACAGCATCTTGCAAAATTTTCGCAGAAGGTAAAACACCTGAAATTCCGCGACCATCATAATTTTTCGGACGCCGATGTAAAAAATATTCTTGCTGAATATAAAAAGCTGGGGGAATACAAACTCATCCTCACGACAGAAAAAGACTATGTAAGGTTAAAAACGTTTGATTTTCTTCGAGATCTGGTTTATTACTGGCCGATTCATGTGATGATTGAGAATAAGGAAGATTTCAACCAGACCATCCTTTCTTACGTGAAAAAAGCAAGATAAAAGTCTGGAATTTTCCAAAAAAAGCGTTCGAGAACCTGATTTATTCGGAAATTGTGCATAAATATTTTGTGGAATAACACAGGAAATCCTGAAATATAAAGTACTGATAACGTTGATAAAGCGTTGATTTTTTGTGAATAAAATCACGGATAATCACTTGCTTTTGCTATATTTTTCGAACTACATTTACATCATAAACAAAGCCGGATACAGAACAACTGAGCAATCAGTTTTAGATGACCGGCATTGATTTACACTGAATCTCCGGAATTTCATAAACCTGTAGCGATTACCTCAACACCGGAAATGCAAAAACCGGAATTCAACTGAAGGATCAGGATTTTTTCCGTAAACAAACGGCGTTTTTTAAGAACGGTTTTCGAAAGAAAACACAATTTGAAAAGCAAAGATTGAGACACTGAAAAGATCAAATGAACTTCAAAATTTTCGACTGATGATTAAGTTGATTTTAACGAATCAAAAAACTTAGTCATCAGTTTTTTTTATGCAAATAAAACCCCTGCGAAAACAGGGATTCGTCACAATTGCTATTATTAATTAATTATGACTGTTAATTCTTTGTAAAAGTCAGATAATCTGTACCTCCGTTTCCGCCACTGTTGTCAACCAACCTTATTGTGGAATTCGTCTTTCCGAGAATATCCCAGTCGTCGCTGAGTTCGGCATACTTTGGAGGAGCACTGAAGTTAATATTGAAATCCAGATCGTTCGGACTGTCATCATTGCTGTTGGAATCAGTTACCGACCAACTACCGTTAATAGTATTTCCGCTATCCAAAGCAGTAAGAACATTATTGGAGCCAAAAGTGAAGCTCACCCCGCTGTACATATTAGTTTTATCCACACCGGAATCATTGTAGGTCGTGATTCGCCACGTACCTGAAGTAACAATGTTATTAACTGCCGAAATCGTGTTCTGACTGCTGTTGCCCCGATTATCATCGTGATGGCACGAAGAAAAGATTAAACTGAAAACAGCAACGGCAAAAAGCAAATAAGGAATTTTTAGGGGTTTTTTCATGATTTCTTGAATTTGGGTTAAACATCATCTTCAATCACCAGCAGTTCAAAATCACAGATGTTCAAAATTAATTTTGAAACCCAGAAGTGCAACCGGATGATTTAATATGTCAAAAATAATATCACAGTAAATTAAAAGTGGTGACTAAAGTCACAGCCGGTTAAAAATTTCAATATTTCCTGCAGTTTGTTTGATCAGGGATTCATTTTCAAATTTTTTTAGCAGTCTGCTTATTACTTCCCGTGCCGTTCCCAAATCGTTTGCAATTTCTCTGTGTGAAAGCTTCAGTTGATTTGTTCCAAGTACATTCACACGGTGGTTCAGATAATCTTTCAGGCGTTTGTCCAGACGATGGAAAACCGCCTGGTTTACCATTTCAATCATGGCGGTGTACCGGAATTCGTACTGTTCATAGAAAACAGCATTGATTTCGGGATATTTGATAATCCAGCTTCTGATTTTCGCGGCGGGAATAAGTGCTACTTTTGTGTCTTCCTCTGTCATCGCATATACACGGCTAATTCCGTCTTTGAAAATACAGGAGAATGACATAATGCAACTTTGGTCAGGTCTGATGAAATAATAAAGCAGTTCTTTATCGTCGCTGATCGTATAAATCTTTACCAGGCCTTCCAGAACAATCGGGATATATTTCACGAATTTACCTTCCCGTATCAATTCCGACTTGGCAGGAAATTCCATATAGATAGCGGAATCCAGAAATTCTGCAATAAATTCGTCGCCCAAAAAGGCAAACATATCTACTGCTTTTTGAAGACCGTTCATGGTTATGGTTTTGGAAGATAAAATTAATTATTTCTAACTTCAATCCGCTAAAAAATTTCGTACTGCATAAAGATGAGTAGCAATGTGAGAAAAATTATTCACGTAGATATGGATGCGTTTTACGCTTCTGTGGAGCAGCACGATAATCCGGAGCTGCGCGGCAAACCTGTTTGCGTGGGCGGAGGCAAAAATGGAGTAGTTGCAGCCGCAAGCTATGAAGCCAGAAAATTTGGAATCAAATCTGCGATGCCGGGAAGACTGGCGCTCGAGAAATGTCCGCACCTTATTGTGGTGAAACCGCGGTTTCAGCGTTACCGCGAAATTTCGGAACAGATCCGGAAAATTTTCCACGAATACACCGATCTGGTGGAACCGCTTTCCCTGGACGAAGCGTATCTCGATGTTACAGAAAACAAAAAAGGAATGGACAGCGCGAATGAAATAGCGCGCGAAATCCGGCGCAAAATTTTTGAAACCACCGGACTCACTGCTTCCGCAGGAATTTCTGTAAATAAATTTCTCGCGAAAACAGCTTCCGATTTCCGCAAACCCAACGGGCAAAAAACCATTCATCCGTCCGAGATTGAGAAATTTATGGAGGAACTTCCGATAGAAAGATTTTACGGCATCGGAAAAGTGACCGCCAATAAAATGCACGAACTGCACATTTTCACGGGCTGGGATTTAAAGGAAAAATCAATTGAATATCTCGAAAACATCTTCGGAAAATCCGGAACGTACTATTATAACGTAGTGCGCGGAATTCATCACAGTGAAGTAAAGCCACACCGTATCCGGAAAAGTGTGGGCGTGGAAGAAACCTATTTTCAGAATCTTCTGGATGAACAGGAAGTGTACAGCCAGTTACAGGAAATTGCAGCAGAACTGGAACACCGCACCTCAGCAAAGGAAATAAAAGGAAAAACGCTTACGCTGAAAATTAAGTACCAAGATTTTTCGGTTTATACACGCAGCAGAACGCAGGACGAATTTTATACTGGCGCGGAAGATTTCTACCGAACTGCGCAACAACTGTGGCAGCTGAGACCTTATGACAGACCGATACGCCTTCTCGGCATTTCGCTATCAAACCTGAACACTACCGGGAAAAAGCAGGTTTCTGTGCAGCTCAAGATTCCGTTTCCTGATTTTAATGATGAATAAGCACACCTGCTCACAGGAAATTTATGTAGAAATTCTGTAATTTCCGTAGTATCCTTTCAGCGTAATTTTGCAATCTTATTTTAAAACTATGAATCATACGCTGCTACAAAGCTTTCACTGGTATTCCGAAGGAAATGCAACTTTATACGATCACATCCGCGATACTTCGGACTGGCTTCTGGATCTGGGAATTACTTCTGTCTGGTTTCCGCCCGCTTACAAAGCTGCAGGTGGTGGTTATTCCGTAGGTTATGATCCTTATGATCTGTATGATCTCGGTGAATTTGATCAAAAAGGAACCACTGCTACAAAATACGGCACGAAGGAACAGTATCTCGATGCCTGTAAAACACTACAGAGCAAAGGAATTTCGGTGATGGCCGATATTGTGCTGAACCATAAAGCCGGCGGCGACGAAAAGGAAACTTTCCATGTGGTGAAAGTGGATGAACACGACCGTACCAAAACGATTTCCGAAGCTTTTGATATCGAAAGCTTTACCAAATTCACTTTTCCGGGAAGAAATCACAAATATTCGGACTTTGAGTGGAATTTCAACTGTTTTACAGCGGTTGATTTTGCAGAAGGACATGATCAGGGAGTCTACCGGATCATCAATGAGCATCAGGATGATTTTGAAGAAGTGATCGGCGCAGAAAAAGGGAATTACGATTTCCTGATGCACAACGACATTAACCACGACAATCCTTTTGTACGTGCAGAACTGAACAAATGGGGTCTCTGGTACCATGAGCAGATTTATTTCGATGCGGTAAGGCTGGACGCCGTAAAGCATCAATCGCCACAGTTTTATAAGGAATGGCTGTTGCTGCTTCGGCAGAATTCGGAAAAAGACATTTTCGCGGTCGGTGAATACTGGGCTCCCGGACTTTTACCGCTCATGCTGGAGTATATAGAAGCTACAGAAGGCTGCATGAGCCTGTTCGATGCGTCGTTACAGCATAATTTTCATATGGCATCCAAAGAAGGCGGCAATTATGATCTGCGAAAAATTCTTGATGCGAGCCTGGTTTCCGCACGGCCGGATTTAGCAGTGACGGTAGTTGCCAACCACGATACGCAGCCTCTGCAACAGCTTGAAGCACCTGTAGAACCGTGGTTCAAACCGCTGGCGTATGCTTTGATTTTGTTACGCGAAGGCGGCTATCCGTGTATTTTTTATCCCGATCTGTACGGCGCAAGTTACTGGGACAAAGGAAACGACGGCAACGACCATGAAGTTTTCCTGAATAAGGTGGACGGCATTGAAGGATTACTGCACGCCAGAAAGAACAATGCGTACGGCATGCAGCGCGATTATTTCCACGATGCGCACTGTATCGGATGGACGCGCGAAGGCGACGGCGAACACAAAGGCTGTGCCGTGGTAATGAGTAATAAAGATGCATCAGAGATTTCAATGGAAATCGGGAAAGCATATGCGGGACAGATTTTCTATGATTCTTTGGGAAGATTTGATCATAAAATTACCATCGATGAAAACGGCTGGGCAAATTTCGCAGCGCCCGCCGGAAATGTGAGTGTGTGGGTGGCGGAAGGATAAGGAGTTTGGAGTGGTTTAGTGGTGTAATTTTTTAGTTAGTCCGTCATTGCGAGGAAGCAATCTGCTGATTAATTCACTGCTATTTCTTTGATTAGTTCTGTGGTTTAGTGGTGTAGTATTTTAGTCGGTTGGTCTATTAATTACAATCATCTTTAAAAAAAGTGTAAATATTTATCACCACACCGCGCCCCGGCTTGAGCGGAGCTCTTTTTGGGCGCAGGAACTGCGCGCAAAAAAGCGGGAGCGGAAGACGGATACAGGCGCCCCAAATAAAAATGCCTCAATTATTCATATTGTTTTTAAAAAATAATTATATTTGCAGTCTGAAAAAAGTGAAATACAATTAACTATATTAAATAATTTAAATCATGGCAAAGGAAACGTTTAATCGTAACAAACCGCACTTGAACATTGGTACCATCGGTCACGTTGACCATGGTAAAACTACGCTTACTGCAGCTATCTCTAAAGTACTGGCTGACAAAGGTCTGGCAGAAAAGAAAGATTTCTCTGCAATTGACTCTGCACCGGAGGAAAAAGAAAGAGGTATCACCATCAACACTGCTCACATTGAGTATGAAACTGAGAATAGACACTACGCTCACGTAGACTGTCCTGGTCACGCCGACTATGTTAAGAACATGGTAACAGGTGCTGCTCAGATGGACGGAGCGATCCTGGTTTGTGCTGCTACCGACGGACCAATGCCTCAGACAAGAGAGCACATCCTTCTTTGCCGTCAGGTAAACGTACCAAGAGTGGTAGTTTTCATGAACAAAGTAGACATGGTAGATGATGCTGAGCTTCTTGAGCTTGTTGAGCTTGAACTTAGAGATCTTCTTTCTTCTTACGAATATGACGGAGACAACTCTCCGGTAATCCAGGGATCAGCTCTTGGTGCTTTGAACGGTGAACCAAAATGGGTTGCTACTGTAGAAGAACTGATGGAAGCTGTTGACACATGGATCGAACTTCCTGTAAGAGATCAGGATAAGCCATTCCTTATGCCAATTGAAGACGTATTCTCTATTACAGGTAGAGGTACTGTAGCAACAGGACGTATTGAAGCTGGTGTTATCAACTCCGGTGAAGGTGTAGACATCGTTGGTATGGGTGAAGAAAAACTTACTTCTACTGTAACAGGTGTTGAAATGTTCCGTAAGATCCTTGACAGAGGCGAAGCTGGTGATAACGTAGGTCTGCTTTTGAGAGGTATTGAAAAAACCGACATCAGAAGAGGTATGGTTATCGCTAAGACAGGTTCTGTGAAGCCACACAAAAAATTCAAGGCTGAGGTTTATATCCTTTCTAAAGAAGAAGGAGGACGCCACACGCCATTCCACAACAAGTACCGTCCACAGTTCTACGTAAGAACTACTGACGTTACAGGTGAGATCTTCCTTCCTGAAGGTGTAGAAATGGTAATGCCTGGTGATAACCTTACAATCGAGGTAGAACTGCTTCAGCCAATCGCTCTTAACGTAGGTCTTAGATTTGCGATCAGAGAAGGTGGTAGAACAGTAGGTGCAGGACAGGTAACTGAAATCCTGGACTAATCATCTCCAAATAAATAAAGTTCCGTAGGGAAACTTGCGGAACTTTTTAATCTACGGGCATCGTCCAATGGTAGGATACCGGTCTCCAAAACCGTTGATCTGGGTTCGAATCCTAGTGCCCGTGCAAAATAAAACACATGAGCTTAGCAAGTTTTATCAAAGGTTCATATACAGAATTTAAAGACAAGGTTGAATGGCCAAAATGGCCGGAGCTGCAGTCTTCTACCATCGTTGTTACAATTGCAACGGTGCTTCTGGCGCTGGTTACATTCGGTGTTGATGAACTTTTCTCTAAAGCAATCAGAAATATTATTTCGCTGCTAGTCGGCATGTTCAGTTAATCAAAATTTATTTTCCAGCAGTATAATGAGCGAATTGAAATGGTATGTGCTGAAGTCAATCAGCGGACAGGAAAATAAGGTGAAAAACTACATCGAAAACGAGATGAAAAGACTCGGTTTCGAAGAACACGTGACGCAGGTGGTGATTCCTATGGAAAAGGTAATCGTACTGCGCAACGGCAAAAAAGTTCCTAAAGAAAGACCTTATTATCCGGGTTACCTGATGGTTGAGGCCAATCTGATGGGAGAAATTCCGCACATCATTAAAAATATTCCGGGGGTTATTTCCTTTCTGAGTTTAACGAAAGGCGGAGATCCTGTTCCGATGAGAAAATCTGAAGTGAACAGAATGCTTGGACGCATGGATGAACTTTCCGAGTTCCCGACAGAAATGGAAATTCCGTATGTGGTTGGAGAAAGCGTAAAAGTAATCGACGGCCCTTTCAACGGGTTCAACGGTACTGTGGAAAAAATTCTGGAAGACAAGAAAAAACTTGAGGTTTCTGTACTGATCTTCGGAAGAAAAACCCCGATGGAACTTAGTTTCATGCAGGTGGAGAAAGTTTAAACACCCAATAAATTTATTGAGCTGCACTTTGTTGCAGCTTTTTTTATGCTGAAAATTCGGCAAACATTTTTTACTACATTTATTCGGATGAAGCGCCAACTGCTACTTTTACTGTTCTTTTTCGCTTTCACAAGTACTGCCGGCCAAAAAACGGCAAAAGAAGACCACGCGGAACAGTTGCTGGACAGCATGATGATGCGCATGAAAAAAATGGAGGTGGTAGCCTATGTAGATAATTATCTCCTGACCCATGAAATGCCGCCCCAAAAACAAGCCAATATTTTAAGCTTCAAAATTGCCGCACTCACAGAATTAAATCTGTTCAGCGAAGCGCTGCGGATATCTGACCCGATACTTCGTGCACAGGATGTGAAGCCTGAAACACTGGCGAGAATTTATCTGAAAAAGGCCGAAGGTTATGAAGTGCTGGAAGATTTCAAGCAGGCTGCCCAAAACCTGGACCTCGCGCGCGAACAGATTGATGCGAATCCGGGCCTGAAACGTCAGTTTTATACCAACTGGCTGGTGCGAAAAGCATCGCTGATCCGTATGACTGATCCGGAACAGAATTACGAACCCTTAATTGACGAAGCAATTGTCTACGGCACAAAAGTAAACGACACATACAATGTAGCACTTGCAAATCTGCTGAAGGGCTTTTCCATATTTCACAAAGATCTTCCGGGAACCCTGAAATGTTTCTCCTATCTGTACCGGCACGCAAAAAAAACCAATTCTGCAGAAATGACTGCCAACATGCAGCTTAACATTGCAAATGCATATGAAGTGTACAACCACAGGGATCTTGCCAGGAAATACGTAGATTCTGCGGTATGGAACGCAAAGAAGGGCTCTGATCTTTCGATAAGATCTTGGGCATTTGAAGAGAAAGCGAAATATGCGCAGCGCGAAAACATGCTGGATTCCGCGCTGTACTATTATAAAGCGCATAAGGAAGCCGAGGAAGCGTATAATTTTGCACAGAAGCAAATATCGGTGAAGGAAATAGATGCTCATCTGGCTATCGTGCAGGAAACATTAAAGAATGAAAAGCGCGAAAAAGTATGGCTCAGGATTATTTTTGCCGTTTTCGGAGTCGATATATCACTGCTTGTGTTTGCAAGATTTTTATACAGCAGCCGCGAGAAAATTAAACGGCAAAACGAACAGATTGCAGAGGATGCTGCTCAGCTTTCAAAACTGGTGGACGAAAAATCTTTCCTGGTGAAAGAACTGAACCACCGGGTGAAGAACAACTTAGCTATAATCCTGAGCCTGATCGATTTACAGTCGGATGAAATCACAGATCCGAATGCGAGGATGAAATTTAACCAGCTTCACAACAGGGTTGAAACAATCGCTATGGCGCACAAGCTCTATTCCTACGGTTCAAACGAAGAAGAAAATATACGTATTGATCTGGAGCAGTATTTCACCGCTATTTTGGAAAGCCACAGCATTTCGAGTCCACGACCTTTTTCTTTCCATTTGGAAAGTGTGCAAGCGGAACTTTCAATGGATTCCGTTATTCCGCTCGGAATGGTAATCAACGAACTAATAACGAATACGCTGAAACATGCAGAACCAACTGCAGAAGAACCTTTAGAAATTAATCTCACTGTTTCGGATTCGTCAACAGGCAAAACAATCATTTACCACGATAACGGCACCCGATATTTTTCCAGAAAAAGCGAAGGTTCATTTGGTACCTTTGTGATAGAAGCTATGATTTCCCAAATCGGCGCAACCTTTCAAAGAAATAATTCCACCTACACTATTTACTTACCGCATGCATAATCTGCCCAAAATACTCATTGTTGAAGATGAACAGCTCATTGCGCAATCAATAAAAAAAATGGTTGAGGAAAAATATGCGGTACTGGAAATTGTACCTTCCTTCCCAAGAGCGATTAAAGCCATAGAAGATGAAAAGCCGGCAGCGGTATTGATAGATATCACATTACAGGGAGAAAAGAACGGGCTGGATCTTGCCGAATATATTCGCGACAAATACCATATTCCTTACCTGTTTCTAACAGCAAACTCGGGCCCGGCAATCCTGAGCAGAATCGTGGCGCTGAAACCAAAGGGATATCTCGTAAAGCCCGTACAGAAAGTAAACCTGATTACTGCTCTGGATCTGCTATTTGCTGAAAAGGAAGACACCGCAATATTTATAAAAGCCGGTGCACAAAGCCACAGAATTTTTCTCGATAATCTGCTTTATGCGGAGAGTGACCATGTGTATGTAAAACTCTTCTTCATGCACGGAAAAACTTTATTGCTAAGATTGTCATTGCAAAATTTAATTGAGCAGCTTCCCGCCGGAGCACTGTTGCGTATAAGCCGCAGCGCGGCGGTGAACCCTGCCCAGATTACATCAAAAGGAAAAAAAATGCTTCAGATACAGGAAAAATCCTTCAGGATTTCTCCCAACTTCCCGATCTAATTTCCGGCTGCGGATCTGTTTCCAGAACATTTTTTGATATTTCTTTAAGCGATACACAGCGAGAGGATCGAGTCTTTTCGGGATTCACAATGTTCAGAACATATTATTATACTTTCAGAACAAATTATTATACAATTTTCATTTAAAATTTAGTTTTGTGCCAGAATTTTCGAATTCAAAAAAAACTAAAAAATGAAAAAAATATTACTTCCTGCCGTATGTATTTCGGCATTATTCCACGCGCAAAGCAATCGGGTGGGCATTAATACCACCACCCCGGAAAAAGAACTGCATGTTAACGGCACCATGAAAACCAAAGGAATTGTTCTGGACAATAATTTTGAAGTTTTAGGTGCTGCTGAAAACTACAACTTTATCATAAAATCGCCCGCGCCGAATAATAAAATTACATCGTACAACGAAACATTTTTACCTACAAGTCCGGCACCGATAAACATGATTCAGTTTAAAATTACCTGTGATACGGACGACAATGACTGGGTAAATGAATTTGATACTCAGATCAATGCGGGCAAATTTCTGGTAGTCATCGCCTCATACGGATATACGCTTCCTACGAGCATGGGTGCCAGTTCTACAACCACCCCTATTCCACAAATTTATGCTCATACAGACAATAATTCAGCGACGTGGAAAATAAAGGCTGATTATCAAAGTTCTACACCGACAAGTACTACAACACCAGGCGTCTGGACATTAAATCTGATCGTTTTTGACCGCGCCTATACCGCACAGTTTGACCCTGTTATTAATATGAACGGCAACGGGACTGGAGCTGCAGTTACAGCCTTAATACAATAGAAAATCCCAAATGAAAAAAATATTTTTACCCTTACTGATTATCTCTGCCTCATTTCTGAGCGCACAGGTAGGAATAAAAACCGTAACACCACGGGATGCGCTGGATGTAAACGGAGATATCCTGGTGGAAAAACATCTGGTTGACGAACTGGCGGAAAATGCGGCGGGAAATATGAGAATTCTGGTACGTTCTATAGATTCAGTGCCGGTCGGCAAAATTAAAACTCTTGATGTTGATGTAAGAAACGTCGGGCCGGTTAACAAGTACACAGCAATAATTGAAAATGTAAACGACGACACGGTGGTTAATCTGGTAACCAATCTTCCCCGCGACAAATATCTGGTTGCTATTACCGATGCAAATTTTTCCGGGGCCGTTTCCAGCCAGAACAGTAACGGAACGTACGGATCATTTACAACGGAAGTTACGACAGTAAACCGCGGGGGTACAAATTATAATGCTGTTAACCTGGATTTTAAAGGTGCCGGAACTATAAATAATAATAACGGAACCTGGACGATTAGTCTACTGGTGTACGAAAAAGAACTTCTGAAAGACTGGGGCACGGTAAACGGCAGCGTCGATTCAGGCGCAAATCCAGTTTATAGTGGTGTATCATCAGGTACGCCTGCCGGATTAAAATAAAAAAATACCAAATGAAGAAAATAATATTTACAATTTGCTTCCTGCCCTTTATTTCATTAGCCGCACAAAACGGCAAGGTGGGAATTAATACACAAACGCCTGCCGAAACACTCGATGTGAACGGAAAAACTCACGCTAAAGCTGTATTTCTCAGAAATCCTGGTGAACCTCAGGAAAGCGGCGGTACTTTCCTCGCCTCTGCAAACTCTGCGGTAAATACTTCAATGCAACGCTATCCCAGCGATAAGAAATTGTTCAATTATTTCAATCTTACATTCAATAATGTTAACAACGACGGAATAGCCGACTACAACACCAAAGTGTCTACTACTGAATTTATTTTAGTGGTTCATAACTATTCATTTCAAACATCTTCCGGTACAACCAATGTAAGCCTGGATTATACTACTGGGCAAAACAACAGACAAAGTTCTCCGGACATAGCTACCTTTAAGGGAGCCGACGGTTTCTGGCATATCAGAGCGAGATTTCCCAACAGCAAATTCGTGAACGGTAGCGGAGCTTCAGCAGATGCAAATGACAGGTTTACCATCAAACTGTATATGGTTGCGTATCGCTATCTGATCACCAAACAAAATATTCCTAATCAGTCAACAAATTTAGGAGGAACGGATGGAAGCGGAACAACTTACGCGATACCTAAACCGAATGGTTTCTAGAAAAAAATAACACAAATGATGATTAGCTTTCTGCTGACCTTTACAAATCCGCACTCTTTTTGTGCGGATTTCAAATTTTATTATTAGTAGTTTTAGAATTAGATCTGAAAATCGAAAAGTATAAAAATTTCAGAACAAATTACCACGCATTCAGAACATTTTTCTATTCTGATGCTACAGAAGCTATACTTTTAAAGTACTGAAAACACCATTAAATAACCAACCAAAACCTTCATTGATTTCCAATGGGAATAAACATGAGAAAATGAATACTTTGGGTAAAGTCTAATAACCAATGAACCAATCCACACTACTTAATAAGTGTGGATTTTTTTGAATGAAATAAAGAAAAAAGACAGCCCGATGCTGTCTTTAATTATTGGTCCAGAAAAACAGTTTTACTTCTTAACAATTCTTCTGGACTCCGTAGTGCCGTCTTTAAATTTTACCTGCATTACGTACACACCTGCTGACAACGATTTTACATCAAATGCATCTTCTCTTAAAACTGTTTTTCTAACTAGTTTTCCAGCCATATCAAATAAAACAACCTGCTCCACGCTGTTCTCAGATTTAACGTAAACAAAATCTGAAGCCGGGTTCGGATAGATTTGCAGACTTTCAGAAGCTGCAACTTCTGCGGTTCCTAAAACCGCCAGTGCGGAAACCTGCACATTGTCTACAGCTGAAGCTAAAGTGGCACTGCCACCGCTCAGGAAATCCAGTTCGTCCGGGCTTTTTCCGGCAGTTCCGGCAAAAGGTCCAAAAGATACGCCATTGATGGATACATTGGAGGACCCGCTTGCTGCATCATAATACAGAATACAGTCGTACCAGGTATTTGCAGTTGCAACGGGTAATAAAGTAGCTGCGGCGGGAAGTGTGTCGTTGTTATATGCTATCGCACCGGTCGCACCATCGTACGCAATAGTACCAACCACAAAATAGCCTGACCCGCCTGCATAAATTTGCATGGCAGTAGTTCCGGGCGTACTGCCGGTATACAGGCTGAAATTAACCTGCAGAATGTTATTGGCAGGATTTCTGGATGCCCATGGCAGTGCCTTATAGATCCACATTGGATCAATATCGGTACGCACAAACCTGAGAGATTTCCCATGAGTTGCAGGAGTAACATCTCCAATTTGTGCCTGTGCCGCAGTTGCACCGTCTCTGCTCCAGCCACCCTGTCCTTCAGCGTTTCCGTTAGGATACGAATTGAAATTATCCGACCAGAGCACCTGTCCGAAAGCAGTTGAAAATGTAATAACAACCGCCAAAAGAGTAAAAAGTTATTTCATAATAAAAAAAATTAATTGTGATAAATTAAAGGTAGAAAAAAAGTAATTCGGGATTAAAATTTTTTTTACAAACAATCAAAGAATTTTTTCGATAAAAAATCATTTAATATTTGTATTCATTAATCACAATCAGTCTATAACTTTTCCCGTGCAGGATTCATTCAGTGTCAATGGACTGCAAATTTCTTAGAAATCAGCACAATATATTGTTTGCCAATTCGAAAATATTGAGTACTTTTGCACACTCAAAATACCGTAATGTGAGGTGAGATAAACATACGGTATGAATAAATAATGCTTCCAAACTCATTAATTATTCAATTTTTAAAAACAAAAAATGGCTAAAAAAGTCTTTAAAATGGTAAAACTTCAGGTGAAGGGTGGCGCTGCTAACCCGTCTCCGCCAGTAGGCCCGGCACTCGGTTCTGCAGGTGTGAACATCATGGAGTTTTGTAAGCAATTTAACGGAAGAACCCAGGACAAGCCAGGACAGGTGTTACCGGTAGTAATTACCGTGTACGAGGACAAATCTTTTGAATTTGTCATCAAAACCCCTCCTGCAGCTGTTCAGTTGCTCGATGCAGCTAAACTGAAGGGCGGTTCCGGAGAACCAAACAGAAACAAAGTAGGCGCAGTATCCTGGGATCAGATCAAAAAGATCGCTGAGGATAAAATGACCGACCTGAACTGCTTCACTATCGAATCAGCAATGAGCATGGTAGCAGGAACAGCAAGATCAATGGGCCTTAGAGTAACAGGACAGAAACCGGCTAACGCGTAAATTTTATTGAAATGGCAAAACTGACAAAGAAACAAAAGAAAGCGCACAGCAAGGTTGAAAAAGGCCGCATTTATAATCTGGAAGAAGCTTCTGCACTTGTAAAAGAAGTGAACACTACCAAATTTGATGCATCAGTAGATATCGCTGTGAGACTTGGTGTTGATCCAAGAAAAGCGAACCAGATGGTAAGAGGTGTTGTATCCCTTCCACACGGTACCGGTAAAGATGTAAGAGTTCTTGCTCTTGTAACTCCGGATAAAGAAGCTGAAGCTAAGGAAGCGGGTGCTGATTATGTAGGTCTTGATGAATATCTTGATAAAATTAAAGGTGGCTGGACAGATGTTGACGTTATCGTAACAATGCCGGCTGTAATGGGAAAACTGGGTCCTTTGGGACGTGTACTTGGACCAAGAGGTCTGATGCCAAATCCGAAATCAGGAACGGTTACCATGGAAATCGGGAAAGCTGTAGGTGAAGTGAAGTCCGGTAAAATCGATTTCAAAGTTGACAAATACGGAATTGTACACGCTGCAATCGGTAAAGTATCGTTTGATGCTGCTAAACTGAAGGACAATGCTTCAGAACTGCTGCATACACTTCAGAAACTGAAGCCAACAGCCGCTAAAGGAACGTATGTGAAGTCCATCTACATGTCTTCTACGATGAGTCCTGGAATTTCGATTGACACCAAAGCTGTAAACTAACTTTTAATTCCTAAAACAATGACAAAAGACCAAAAAATTGTAGCGATACAGGAGATTAAAGATTTGCTTCAGGATGCAAAAGTAGTTTATGTAGCAGATCTTGACGGACTGAATTCCGGAAGGACTTCAGATTTCAGAAGACAGGCTTTCAAAAACAACATCAAAGTAAAAGTGGTTAAAAATACCCTTTTGCAAAAGGCGATGGAACAGATTGAGGGTGTGGATTATTCTGAAATGTATGAATCTTTCAAAGGAAACTCTGCCCTGTTAATTTCTGAAACAGCTAACGCACCTGCGAAACTGATTAAAGATTTCCGTAAGAAGGAAGAAAAACCTTTACTAAAGTCTGCTTATCTTCAGGAAACTTTCTACGTTGGCGACAACAATCTTGAAACTCTTGCGAGCATCAAATCAAAAGAAGAGATGCTTGGAGAAATCATCGGATTGCTTCAGTCACCAATTCAAAGACTTGTTTCTGCATTACAGAACAAGCCTGAAACTGTGGAAGCTAAAGCTGATGATGCAGCTCCTGCTGCTGAAGAAACTGCAGCTCCTGCAGAGGAAGCAAAAACCGAAGAAGCACCGGCTGCTGATGCTCCGGAAGCTGCAGAAGGAGAAGCTCCTGCTGCTGAATAATACACACACTTAAAAATCATATTTCAACAATTAAAACATTATTACAATGTCAGATCTAAAAAACCTAGCGGAAACGCTTGTTAACCTAACAGTAAAAGACGTAAACGAATTGGCAACCATCCTTAAGGATGAATACGGCATCGAGCCTGCTGCAGCTGCAGTAATGGTATCAGGTGGTGCTGGTGGCGGTGAAGCTGCTGAAGAAAAATCAGAATTCGACGTAATCCTGAAATCAGCAGGTGCATCTAAACTTGCGATCGTTAAGCTTGTAAAAGACCTTACAGGTGCAGGACTTAAAGATGCTAAAGATATCGTAGACAGCGCTCCGGCTCCAATCAAGCAGGGAATCGCTAAAGACGAAGCTGAAGCACTTAAGAAGCAACTGGAAGAAGCAGGTGCAGAAGTTGAGCTGAAGTAATTTTCTTTTACTCAAAAATAGTGAGAAAGGCTTTCCGCAAGGGAGGCCTTTTTAGTTTTTTTTACCTTTTATTAATTTTTTGAGCTACCGGTCATAAACTGGATGCTTTCCTAGTAATCCATAATTTTGTACCTTAATAATCTACGAAAAGTTTTTTGTCGACCAATAACCATATGAAAATTCAGGATTGAGATATCATCAGAAAACTGAGCAGATGAAAAAACTGAGCAGATGAAAAAAAATTACTCCAGTTCTTCGGGGTTTCTTATTGCCCAGCGCAGATGGTTTGCAGGCACAAATCAACAGGGCAACTTCGCCGCAGTTTTCCTCAAGCACAGATGCACCACAACGCTTAACGGTGTGCAGGTGCGAAGACAAATGACCATCGGCAAAATGGCACTACTGGCGCTCCTTTTTCTTTCTGTAGAACGTATCAAACAGGATATACCCTGTTGGTGATCCAGATCAGACGGCGCCAATCAGTCTGTTACGTATACGTTCTCTGTGCCACCAACTGATCGCGAACGCCTTAACAAATAACATATATTATAGAAACCACTTCTTCGGAGGTGGTTTTTTATTGCAGAACCACTCCCGAAAGTACATAGCGCAGAACCGAAATAAGCTGATGATGTGTTTTCCGCAGGGATTTTTCTTATCTTCGCTTTCTTAGCGGAAGCCTGAACAAAGCACATGGAATATCCGCCCTTATTTTATGCAGTATATTGATTGCCACAGAGAACAGATTCATATACCGGGAAGCATTCAGAGTTTCGGCTATATGCTGGGCCTGGATGAAAAAACGAAAAAAAATAAAATTTTACAGTTCCAATATTTCAGAACTGTTCCGCATTACGGAAGACATTCTTGACCACACGCCAGAATACTTCCCCGATTTCTTTTTTCCGGTGCTGGAATCGGCTCATTATCAGAAAATTTACCTGAAACTCACAGAGCCCGTAAAATACTACGACCGTATTATCATCGGTGAAAAACCTTACCACTTTACTATTTATAAAAGCGGAACATCCATTTTTCTGGAATTTGAAGAAACCGATGAGGCAGTAAAGGAAATCACCAACAGCCTGAAGTTTTTCAACATGGCGAAGGAAAATGACGATTCGCTTGAGATTTGGGAGGAACTCACCAAACTGCTCCGGGCAACCATCGATTATGACCGCGTGATGATTTATCAGTTTCTGGAGGACGGCATCGGAAATGTAATTGCAGAATCCAAACATCCGGAAATGGAAAGCTACCTGCACCTGTATTATCCGGAAAGCGATATCCCGAAACAGGCAAGAGCACTTTATCTCCAAAATACGAGAAGAATATTCAGTAATATTTACGAACCGGAAATTCCGATATTCTCCACAGACAGCAATCCGGTTGACCTTACCGATTCCGAACTGCGCAGCATGTCGCCAGTTCATGCAGAATATTTGAAAAATTCCGGGGTGAGTTCCAGTTTCAGCATTTCAATCATTGTCGATAATAAACTCTGGGGACTGGTTACCTGCCACAGCGCGAGACCAAAACATATAGAATTACAGGACAGAATATTTGCAGAAATTTTGACAAGCATCGCAGTCAGTCAGTTCACCAAAACCCTTTCGCGTGCCGAATTCCGGTCTTTGCAGGATGTTGAAAATCAGTTTACTAACATCCGGAGGAAACTCGCAAAAGAAACTGATATTTTTAAAGCGATCTCATCTTCTGCGGAGCAGATGCTCAAACTTATTGGAAGCAACGGTTTTGCAGTATTTGAAGGCGACCGGAACGCCGCTTTCGGAGACATTCCGGCTAGAGAAAACTGGCAGTACGAAATAATTCAGGTATTCGAGGACGAAGAAAGGACGCACAGTTCGAGAGACTTTTTCTATGACGAAGAAGCCGGTGATCAAAACAAAGCAGCAGGTTTCCTGGCAGTGAAATTCAATGATCTTTTTCTCGTTTGGTTTCGGAATGAATTCCGGGAGCACATTAACTGGGCAGGAAATCCAGCAAAGGAATTCAGGCTTGAAAAAAAGAACGGTGAAGAGCAAATGGTGGTTTCTCCGAGGACGTCGTTTCAGGTTTTTTCGGAACAGACCAAGGGAAAATCGAGAGCGTGGAGTACTGCCGATCAGCAAAAAGCAGAACAGGTTCAGGAATTGCTTTCCGAGCTTACTGCCAATTATTATCAGAAGATTTTCTCACTGAATGAAGATCTCACCCGGCTGAATAACGAACTGCACAGTTTTTCCTATACGGTTGCGCATGATCTTACCAATCCGCTCACTTCACTGAAGCTGAACGCGCAGATGCTCGAACGGAAAAAAGACATTGATGCCGGAACTAAAGAAGTACTTGGAAAAATTGTGGAACAGGCAGATCACATGGATGCACTTATATCTAAAATTTTGGATATCAGCAAATTGCAGTCCGCTTCGGTCAACATGGATGAAGTGTCTGTTTCAGCTGCCGTAATGCGAATCCGGGACGAACTGAAAGCTCAACATGAGGACGTTGATGTTATTCTGAAAGTAGATGATCTTCCGGCTGTTTATGGCGATGAGATCCCTGTGTACCAGGTTTTTGCGAATGTAATTTCCAATGCGCTAAAATATTCAGCAAAAGAGCAAAATCCGATCGTAAAAATCAATGGTGAAAATACCGGCACCGAAACAGTGTACACCGTTGAAGACAACGGAATCGGGATTCCTGAAGATGAAATTGGTAAGATATTCAATTTGTTCGGCAGAATGCAGAATGCTGCAGATTACGAAGGCAACGGCGTCGGACTTGCAATTGCAAAAAACCTCATGACCAAAATGGGAGGCGCTATTGACGTAGAAAGCAAAGAGGGCGAATATACGCGCGTTACCTTAACATTCAAAACGATTAATTAAATGACCACTTCTGAATATATCAAGGAGCATACGAAGCAATACCACGGCAAAATCGAAAACGTAATGAACTCCGAGCAGATTTTTCAGCCGGATTACTCGCGCGACGATTATTTTAAGTTTCTGAACGTTCAGTTACAGTTTCTGGAAATGTTTGAAGAAAAAGTTTTTGATTTACTGCAACCCGAATGGAATGACACATTGCAACTGCCGTTACGCAAGAAACTGGCTGTTCTTAAGAACGAACTTTACGAAAACGGGCAAAAAAATGAATCCGCAACTGCGCCTTTTTCTGCTCCTCTTTCAAAGATGCAGGCTCTGGGAATTCTGTATGTTTCGGAAGGTTCCAGTCTGGGCGGAAATGTGATCCGCAAAGCGCTTCAGAAAAATGCAGCTTTCCATAACCACGATTTTCAGTTCTTGAATTGCTACGGTGACAAAACCGGTGAAATGTGGAAGCAACTGACCGGCTTTCTTAACGGCTGTGAAGAAAACCGCGAAGAAATTTTAGATGGCGCTCTTCTCGCTTACCGCAACCTCATCAGAATTGCCATAGAAAAGTATTATCCGGCAGTTCTTAACTAATACTGGTGCGCTTACAAAAATTATTTGGTAATTGCAATTGTTTTTCTTATCTTTGCAGTCCTTTTGGCGCACTTAATCTTTTGTAAATCTGTAAAATAGTAATAATCAGCTCTTTCGGCTTGGCCGTCAGGGATTTTTTGCATTTTACATTACTTCAGTTTATTTCGTCACAGGGAAAAATATTTTGCACTACTCCGTGAAAAGATATACCGGCGTTGCAGTTAGAAAGAGCCAGGATCAAAGAAAAAAGAGCAAAGACTACTTCTGATAGCGCCAAAAATCAAACAGTCTTCCATCTTTGGACTTCTATTCCTTCCCTTTCTGATATTTTTTAAATCAAAATATTTTTTAACCAACACTTTTTTTATTACTTCTTATGAGTAAAACTAAAGCTACTAAAAGCACAGCCAAATTCCAGGCAACAGAACGGATTAATTTCTCTTCTGCGAAAGGAAAAGTGGTGGCTCCGGATTTTCTGGACGTTCAGATTGCTTCTTTCAGGGATTTTTTCCAGTTGGATACACTTCCTGAAGACAGACTGAGCGAAGGCCTCTTCAAAACTTTTCAGGAAAACTTCCCGATTACAGATTCCAGAAATCAGTTTGTACTGGAATTTATCGATTATCTTGTAGATTCGCCGCGTTACTCCATCGACGAGTGCGTTGAGCGTGGTCTTACGTATTCCGTGCCGTTGAAGGCAAGGTTAAAACTATACTGCACAGATCCGGAACATGAAGAGTTCCAGACAGTTATTCAGGATGTTTATTTAGGACCGGTTCCTTATATGACGCCTTCAGGATCTTTCATCATCAACGGTGCAGAACGTGTTATCGTAACTCAGCTTCACAGATCTCCGGGTGTATTTTTCGGTCAGACTTATCACGCTAACGGTACAAAACTGTATTATTCCAGAATTATTCCTTTCAAAGGATCATGGATGGAATTTACAACCGACATCAACAACGTGATGTACGCATATATCGACCGTAAGAAAAAATTACCGCTTACAACGCTTCTGAGAGCAATCGGATACGAATCTGATAAAGATATCCTTCAGATTTTCGACCTTGCGGAAGAAGTGAAAGTTTCCAAGGCAGCACTTAAGAAAGCAGAAGGAAGAACCCTTGCTGCAAGAGTTCTGAACACCTGGTTCGAAGACTTTGTGGACGAAGATACAGGTGAGGTTGTTTCCATCGAAAGAAATGAAATCATCCTTGAAAGGGAAACTGTTCTGGAAAAAGAACATATCGACATTATTCTGGAGGCAGGTGTAAAATCTATCCTGATTCACAAAGAAAATTCGAACGAATTCTCCATCATTCAGAATACACTTCAAAAAGACCCTACAAACTCCGAAAAAGAGGCTGTAGAATACATTTACCGTCAGCTGCGTAATGCAGATCCGCCTGATGAAGAAACTGCAAGAGGAATTATCGAAAAATTATTCTTCTCCGAGCAGCGTTATTCACTTGGTGAAGTAGGACGTTACCGTCTGAACAAGAAATTAGGACTGAACATTCCTGAAGCAACAGAAGTTCTTACAAAGGAAGATATCATCGCAATCGTTCGTCACCTGATCGAACTTGCAAATTCCAAAACAGAGGTTGATGATATCGACCACCTTTCCAACAGAAGAATTAAAACTGTTGGCGAACAGCTTGCAGGACAGTTCGGTGTTGGTCTTTCAAGAATTGCACGTACGATCCGCGAAAGAATGAATGTCCGTGATAATGAGATCTTTACTCCGGTGGATTTGGTTAACGCGAAGACCTTGACTTCCGTAATCAACTCATTCTTCGGAACCAATCAGCTTTCTCAGTTTATGGACCAGACGAATCCGCTTTCTGAGATTACGCACAAAAGAAGACTTTCTGCATTAGGACCTGGCGGACTTTCAAGAGAAAGAGCAGGTTTTGAGGTTCGTGACGTTCACCATACACACTACGGAAGAATTTGTCCGATCGAAACGCCGGAAGGACCGAACATCGGTTTGATCTCTTCACTCGGTATTTACGCAAAAATCAACAGCCTAGGTTTCATTGAAACACCTTACAGAACTGTAGAAAACGGAAAAGTAGACCTTACTTCAGCTCCGGTTTACCTGAATGCGGAAGATGAAGAAGATAAAGTAATCGCACAGGCAAACGTAGAACTATCCGAAAAAGGAGAATTCGAAACTGACAGAATTATTGCCCGTCTTGACGGTGATTATCCTGTTGTTGAGCCAAGTCAGGTTGACCTGATCGACGTTGCGCCAAACCAGATTTCCGGTATTTCTGCATCACTGATTCCGTTCCTGGAGCATGATGATGCGAACCGTGCACTGATGGGATCGAACATGATGCGTCAGGCTGTACCATTATTGAAGCCGGATGCGCCAATTGTTGGTACCGGTCTTGAAAAGCAGGTGGCAAGAGATTCACGTGTATTAATCAACGCTGAAGGTAACGGTGTTGTGGAATATGTGGATGCAGATAAAATTGTAATTACTTACGAAAGAACTGAAGATGAGGATCTTGTATCCTTTGAATCGGGAACTAAGACTTACAATCTGACCAAATTCAGAAAAACCAACCAGAGCACAACCATCACTTTGAGACCAAACGTAAGAGTTGGCGACACAGTGGAAAAAGGACAGGTGCTTTGCGACGGTTATGCAACTGAAAACGGGGAACTCGCAATTGGTAGAAACCTTACTGTAGCGTTCATGCCGTGGAAAGGTTACAACTTTGAGGATGCGATCGTAATCAACGAAAAAGTTGTTCGTGAAGACTGGTTTACTTCCATCCACGTTGACGAATATTCTCTTGAAGTTCGTGATACAAAACTGGGTATGGAAGAACTTACAGCAGATATTCCGAACGTTTCTGAAGAGGCAACAAAAGACCTTGATGAAAACGGTATGATCAGAATCGGTGCTGAAGTGAAGCCTGGTGATATCCTGATCGGTAAAATTACGCCGAAAGGGGAATCTGACCCGACGCCGGAAGAAAAACTTCTTCGTGCGATCTTCGGTGATAAGGCAGGAGACGTAAAAGATGCTTCCCTGAAAGCGGATTCTTCGCTAAGAGGTGTGGTGATCAACAAGAAACTGTTCTCCAGAAATATCAAGGATAAGAAAAAGAGAACTGAGGAAAAACTGAAGCTCGAAGAAATCGAAAACAGCTACAAAGCGAGATTTGATGAATTAAGAGGAACGCTGATTGAAAAACTGAACACTTTGGTGAACGGTAAAACTTC
>JAEWOS010000013.1 GCA_023460855.1 Bacteroidota bacterium
GGGCTTTGCGAGGTGCGGGCTACTGCAACGGAAAGTGGAGAGGAGAACCGAGAGCTAGCAAAAACTTTTTCCATTTTTTAAAATTACGAAAAAACTAAAAATGGAAAAGTTTTTTGCGGCTACTTGCACTAAATTTTCAAAGAAGGTTTTCAACCCCGCATCTTGCAAAACCCATGTTATGCGACGTTTTTTTTATTCTTCATCTTCAAACTCGTCATTGTCTTCATAAATTCGGTTGTAATTACTAAATTCTGTATTTTCAAGTTTATTTTCAATAAATTTTTTTGCAAAATCAAAATCAACAACTAAACAAGCAACTTCCATTGTTCCCATTCCATTACTTCCGCCATCACAATGACCAATTCCTGACCATCCCAAATCTTCATTCATTTTGGCTTCAAGTCTGTGCCGTTTTTCCAAGTCTTCTTCATTTCCAAAGTCAGAATTTAGTTTATATTCAATTATTAGAAATTTTAAATCATCTTCGTCTATTTGCTCATAACCTTCATTAATCTTCTCATTAATTTCCTGTTGAATTATTTTATGAAAATTTTTTAAAAGTGTGGATTTTACTTTTTTTTGCTCTCCATTTTCTCCAACAGTTCCCCAATGAACAAGACCTGTTTTGTCATCTTCATCCCAAGTTTCCCAATAATGAAGAACTCCATTAATTTCTTTGTAAAGTTTTAGCATTTTATTTAATATTTTGTCAATTTAATGTGATTGGATAAAATGTCGCATAACGGTTTGCAGCTTGGCGAAGTGGCGGATTTAGAAGCACTTACTTTCAATTTAGCACTAATGTTCATTTGAAAACCAAATGTTCAATTTAGCACTGAACCCGCCATTTTGCCAAACTGCTGTTGTACGCAGGCATTTTAGTATTCTATTTTATTTTCTGGTCGTTGTTGCCAAATAGCCAAATATTGTCCTGTCGACATTTTTCGAGCAGAGTTTTTAGCTTTGTCGGCATATTCTCCTTCATAAAGTTCGTCAATAGTCTCAAACCAAATTTGCAACCATCTCCCAAAATGCTTTTGTTCAATGCTATAATTTAAATTTTTGTCAACATTGATATGCTTTTGCGTTGGGTTTCCTTTGAATTTTGCAACTCCAAATAAATTAGTTTCCCAAAAATCAGTCAATTTGTCAAGATGCTCTGGCCACTTATCATCTGAAATGTGAGCATTAAAAATTGGCCCCAATAGTTCGTCTACTCTTACTTTTGAATAAAAACTATTCACTAAAATATTTATGTCGCTTTTGTTATCAATTTGTCTCATTGCGAATCAATTTAGTTTTCAAGAACACTTTTAACTCTTTCTACTTTATCATGTTTTGATAGAGTTAGGCGTACAATTGAATCTTCAACTGCTATTAAATTGTGAGGAATGTTACCATCCAATGCAATAATATCGCCATCTTTCATATCATACATTTCGCTTTGCACGCCTAATTTTAAATTTCCCTGTATTATGTGAATTATAATTGGGAAAGGCGTCTTATGCTCTTTCATAACCTGTCCACTTTTTAAAAGAATTCGTATTTCTTTTGAAAATGAAGTTTCAACAATAACCTTTGATATAACATGGTTTTCGTTAAATTCAATTTCGTCGTTAAATGATAATTTGTCCATATGGTCTGTTTTTATGCTTGCGTACAACGGCCGGCGGATTTACAAAGTTCCCCAGGCGGAAGCTATGCTTTTGTCTTGGGGTATTTTGTAAATCTGTAGATGTGTTGAAGTCCCGCCGAAGGTGGGTCGGCAACGCATCTGCGGATGTAATCCGCCGGCCGATGTGCGGAAGCCCGCTGGTGCGTTTGCTGTGGGGCGGGATTTCGCACATCACACAAATATATAAACAATTATATTAACATTAAACCAGTCGCGCAAAAGGATTCGAAATTCTTTAAGATACCGGTGTGTAACGAAGTGCTTTGAAATATCGCAGTTGGTATTGTGTATATAACAGAAACATTTTACCTTTATTTTCTAAACAGAATATATATTGTTTACCATCATGAATTTTGCAGATTTTTCTTTTTCAGCCGGTACACATCGTGGAAAAAATGTAATTTTCATCGCATTTCCCTATTCCGCTGAGCTCTTATCGGCATTTCGCCAAAGATTCCCTTCCGCAAGGTGGAGCCGATCCAGAAAAATGTGGTATCTGCCCGATTTGCCTGCAGTTAGAAAGATTCTGAAAATGGTTCCGGAAGAGTATGGAAGCCGCCTCATCACCAAGATTCATCCCGTAAATCATGCGCCGTTTCAGCAGTTTATTCAGCAACTCGTATTGAAAGCGTATAGTGAAAATACGATCCGAATGTACACTTCGGAATTTGCGCAGCTGCTGATTGCCCTTAAATCTCATTCCGCCGAAACGCTGACTCCCGAAAAGCTGAAATCCTATTTTCTGTATTGCGTGGAAAAACTGCGTATGAAAGAAAGACAGATGAACGGCCGCATCAACGCTGTAAAATTCTATTACGAACAGGTGCTGCACAGACCGAAAATGTTCTTCGACATCCCAAGACCGAAAAAACCGCTGACTCTTCCCAGGATGCTGAGTAAAAATGAAGTAAAAAGACTGTTCAATGCTGTAGAAAACCGCAAACATCTGCTCATGCTGCAGCTATGTTACGGAATGGGGCTTCGCGTAAGTGAAGTGGTACAGCTGCGGCTTCAGGATTTAGATACCGGTTTGATGCAGGTGATGATCAAAGATGCAAAAGGCAAAAAAGACCGCTACGTCAATTTACCGGAGCAGGTGCTTCCGCTGCTGCAAAGCTATTATCAGGAATATACACCTTCGGAATGGCTTTTCGAAGGGCAGTTTGGCGGGCAGTATTCCAAAGGCGGAGTGCAGCAGGTATTTAAGCGCGCCATGAAGAAAGCCGGCATCTCAAAAAATATCGGTATCCATGGTTTGCGTCACAGCTACGCCACACATTTACTGGAAAATGGTGCCGATCTGCGTCTCATTCAGGAACTTTTGGGCCATCAGAATATTAAAACTACGCAGGTTTATACACATGTCACCAATTCTACCCGGAAAAAAGTTAAAAGCCCGCTGGACAGCCTGTAGATCATAGATCACGTCTTTTCCTTATTATAATTTTGAGTGAATTATCCGTTTGTAAACGACTACAAACGAAAATAAATGTTTCTGTACCGACTAATTTTTCTCAGCCGTTGAATCTTTGCAACAGAGTTTCGGGGAAGAAAACAGAACGGCCCGGAATTAATGTTTAATATTTAAATTTTAATGATTATGTCAATCAGAAACAAAGTGATCCTTATTGGGCACACAGGAAAAGAAGTTGAAATCACCAATTTCGAAAACGGAGGAATGAAAGCAAGCGTATCCCTTGCAACAAACGATTTTTACACCAACAATTCTGGTGAGAAAGTGGAAGAAACACAGTGGCACAACCTGGTTGCGTATGGCAAAACTGCAGAAATCATGCAGAAATACGTGGCAAAAGGAAAAGAGATCGCTGTAGAAGGTAAAATAATGTACCGCAGCTACGACGGAACCGACGGGCAGAAAAAATACTACACCGAAATACGGGTGGAAGAACTGGTGCTTCTCGGAACCAAATAATCTGAAGTCGCTGCAGCCGGAGCATAGTTTGTGAACGCTGCAGCACTCCTTATTTTTTTTGAATTAAAAAAAAATGTCATGAAAATCAAAACTTTTAAAATACGTATTTCAGATCAGTTTCTGCCGGTTGATGAGAAACAGCTCAACCAGTTTCTGGAAAACAACGACATCATTCGCACCGAAACCGGAATTGTACAGGACGCTGAACCGTTCTGGTCGGTTCTCGTATTCTATGATGAATTTAAACCGGTTGTAAAGGAAAGCAAGCAAAAAGCTGCCAAATTTCTGATTGAAAGTGAATCAGATCTCGATGAAAACGAAATGAAAATTATGGACAGCCTGCGCGAATGGAGGAATGTGAAAGCCAAAGAAAATAATCTGCCTTCTTATTTCATTGCCACAAACAAGGAGCTGCTGTCCATTGCAAAGTACAAGCCGGTAAAAAAAGAAGAACTGCAGGACATCAAAGGTTTCGGCAAACATAAAATGGAAAACTACGGTACCGAAATTATCGGCATTCTCGAAAATGCGTGATTGCACAAGTGGTTAAATGAGAAAAAGACAGAAAGGATTTCCTCTCTGTCTTTTTCGTTTCCGCAGAAATTACTTAGAATTTATTTTTTGAATCCGCTTCTGCCGGCAAGTTCGTAAATGGATTTCTCAATCGCTTTGCCAAGATCGTCGTTGCTGGAATTGCCGCGTTTCTGCAATTCATTGTCAATGTATTGCTGACGTTTCACCGCCAGTTCAGAAATTTCTTTTTGCAGAGCGCTGCGCTGTCTGGATTTTTCCGCTACCAGTTTTTCGATTTCTGCTTTGGATTTTCCTTTCAGTTCCGCCGGAAGATCGTCTTGCTTTACATTTTTGAGAAATTCTTTGTCGCTTTCCGCTTTATCAACCATATCCCAGGAATCTGCACGGTAAACCGATTTCCGCGATTTGGAAACCGTTCGCTCCACAGCATTTGCATGGGAAAGTGACGCAGCATTCATGTCCTGCTCATATTGTGCTTCCTTTTTTTCATAACCTCTGCTGCCGTAACCGATATACGTATCGTTCAGTTTTATATTGCATTCAGAAATTCTCCGGTCGTAAGGCGTTTCGATGAAAACCACACGCTGATTGCTGTCAATATTAAAATATTTTCCGCCACCTAAAACAGCGCCGTCCTGCCAGAAAGTATTGATGCCTTCCGACCGGTCGCCGCAGAAAATAGTATTTACATAAATGCTTTTCCTTTTCGCGTCAGAAATCGCTTCTTTATAATTGACGCCTTGCTGATCAAAAGATTCGTTCCCGGCAATGTAAATCAGTTTCATTGATTTTGAATTTCCGTTCCATTCAAGTTCAGTCACTGCATCTTTTATTACTGCGCCGCAGTATTCCGTGCCGCCGTTCGTTTTTAACGCGAACAGTTTTTCAGAGATCAGGTCGAGATCCTGGGTTAAAGGAGTTACTTTTCGTACCCAGTTTTTATTGTCGAGTCCGTCGTTACCGTATTCGTAAAGCGAAATCTCGATTTTCGGAGTTTTACCTTCATATTTTAAAGTACTTAACGTATTTACTATATTCCACAGCCTGGATTTTGCCTGCTCAATCAGTCCGTCCATCGAGTTAGAGGTGTCGAGAAGCAGTGCAACCTGAATGGTATTTTCTGCAGTGAAGTTTTCCGTATTATGCGGAATTTCGGTTGCTGTAACCGCATTTTCGTAAACTGCAACCGGGGAATTTCTATGGTCCCTGGAATTTCCGGCATAGAAACTGAAAGCAAGTGCCGTGGATGACAATAAAGTTGTGATGATGAAGGAATTCGTTTTCATTTCTGTATTATTTTGTGGTTAACTGAAGTAAAGGTAGTTTCACTTTAAAGTCATTTTGCAATAAACTTGGTGAATGCCGCCTTTCACTTGGTGAATGATGATTAAGGTTGTATGTTCAGCGATTTCAGTTGTCCGTCCGGCGTTAAAAGCACGTATTCCTTCTGGTTTTTTTGCGGATTGTTGGTAATCAGCACTTTTAAGTCGTAAAATACCTGAATTACCGGCTCCACAATAATTGGATTGATCACAAAATCGAATTCCTTGTTAAGAAGCGGCTGATAAAATATGCTGGATGTTTTTTCAGACTGAGTCACAGTCGCCGATCTTCTCAGATTCAGCGTGGTGCTTCGGGAAGCTTCGTAAGAGCGGTACATTTCAACGGGAAGTCTGATCGCAAAACCATCAGCAACGGTACGCTCTGCATTTTCAAATGATTTTCCGGTGATCACTTCAAATTTTTTAATTTTTTGCTGAATCTCAGACAGTGCTTTATTTTCAAGCTCTTTCTTAATCTGTTCCAGTGCGTCTGCATGATAATCAACACGGACCAGATCATAAATTTCGTTTTGCGAAAGTGTTTTCATGAACTCTTCAAGCATCGGCGCATGCGGAAATTTTATGTGTATGTTTTTCTTGATTTCAAATCCTTCCGGAACTTCGTTGTAAGTTTTCTTGCTGAATATTTTGTTCTGAATAACATAGTCATAGGTCGGGACAAAAGAAATGACATCAACATACGTTTCCACATTTTTTCTGCTGCGTATTGTTGCAAGTGCACTGTTGATCCGTTCATCAATAATCCGGCTTGCTTCTTCCTGGCTTTTCCCCACCTGCGTTACGCTGAAAATGGCAACATAGGAATCTGCTTTTATGTTGGCAAGGCCTTTCACGGAAATTAATGTTTCGCCGGGATTCGGTTTCTGAACGTTCAGGAAATTTTGCGGTAAATAAACCGTTCCCTGATAATTGATGTTTCCTGAAATTTGCGCCTGTGCAAATAGTGATGCGAAAAAAGCAACACCGTAAATAATTTTCTTCATTGCTGTATATTTGATTTTAACACTGCAAACTTAGGCTCAGCTGCATAGTTAAACCCGCAAAACTTGGTGAATACCCGCTTTCACTTGGTGAATGGTTTTTCAGGTGATTTGCAATAAACTACCTTTGTTTTGTGAAGTTGAGTTTCATTTTTTCGGCAACTGCAATATTTCTCAGCACAATCGTTTTTGCGCAGAGTAGGGGCGAACTGCAGAAAGTTCAGGTCAGCAGCAAAAAACTGGAACAGGCCATCGATTCCCGCGATCTTGCGAAACAGGCGGAAGCGTACGTTAATCTTGGAGATTCCTATTTCAGTCAGAACAATTTCACCAAAAGCGAGGAATTTTACCTGAAAGCGAAAGAGATTTACGCATCGGCAAATGATGCAAAGAATGTTGCCGTAGTCACCAGGAAACTTGCACAGACTCAGGAAAGACAAAACAAACTGAACGCCGCCGCCCGGAATTATGAGGCCGCATCCAGTGCGAGTGTTTCTGAGTACGAAAAATCGGTAAATAGAAATGATGCGTCCCGTTTGCAGACATCCGATATCGAAAGTAAAGAAAAGGCAGTGCAGCAGAATATCCGCGTGAATTCTGCCATGAAAAACAGCAATGAACTTTCTACGGATTATGAAAACATGGCGGAGATTAATATTCAGCAGAATGATATCCCGGCCGCAACGAAAAATCTGGAAAACGCCTACGAACTCACGAAAGAAAAGCAGCCTGATAAGGCATTGGAAATCAATCAGAAAACGGTGGATCTGCTGGTGGAAGAGAAGCAGTATGATAAAGCAATTGAGAAGAAAGCAGAAGTGCTGGATGAAGAGTTCGTTCAGCAGGACAGCAAATCAAAGGTGATTCAGATGCAGGAACTTGCAGATCTGCATTTAAAGAATGGCGACAGATCAAAAGCACGTGAAATTCTGAACGATTCATATTCCATAGCGACTGAAAATTACCACACTATGGAAGCTAGAAAAATTGTCCTGACTGTAGATTCTCTAAATGTTATTGAAGGAAAACCCGGAGAAAGTATTGGTCTGTACAAAGATTTTCTGTCTAAGCTGCCGGCAATGCTCGAAAATGATTCATCACTGTTGACCGGAAAACTGATGCACGAAACGGAACTCCGTATCGCACAGCTGGAAAAGGAAAAGCATCTTCAGGATCAGTTGCTGAAAAGAAGAAATCTGGTTAATTACCTTTTAATTGCAGGACTGCTGCTTGCGTTTGGATTTATTATTTACGCATCGATCGCCCGGAATAAACTGAAGCGGCAGAACAAGAAAATTGCGCTGCAGTCGTTGCGCAGAGAGATGAATCCGCATTTTATTTTTAACAGTTTAAATTCTGTAAATCAGTTTATTGCAGAGAACAATGAACTGGAAGCGAATCAGTACCTTACCAAGTTTTCCAAACTGATGCGCGGCGTCATGGAAAACTCGAAAGAAGACTTCATTTCCTTCAATGATGAACTCGATCTGCTCAGAAACTATCTTGCGCTCGAACAAAGCCGCTTTCAAGATAAGTTCGATTTTGAAATCAAGGTTGATGATCAGCTAAAAAATTCCGGACTTAAAATTCCGGGGATGCTCATTCAGCCTTTTCTCGAGAATGCAATCTGGCACGGCCTGCGTTATAAATCCGGAAAAGGATTTCTGCGACTTTCATTCGAAAAAATTAATGGTCGGTTGCTGGTGAATGTTGAGGATGACGGAATCGGAAGGAAAAAGAGCGAGGAGCAGAAAACGGTTCATCAGAAGCAGCGAAACGGTCGCGGAATGAAAAATACGCTGGAGCGAATCTCCCTGCTGAACGATCTTTACGGAAAGGATATTCAGTGTGAAGTGCAGGACAGATCTGCAGGTGAAGGAACCGTGGTAAAACTTGGAATGAAAATCTGAAACCATGAAGATAAGAGCCGTAATAGTAGATGACGAGCAGATTGCGAGAAATGTTCTGCGCAAATACCTTACGAAATACTGTCCGCAGGTCGAAATTCTGGGCGAAGCCGAAAACATCAAAGAAGCAGTCCCGCTGATTGCTGAAATGAAACCGCAGCTGGTATTTCTGGACGTGGAAATGCCTTTCGGAAATGCGTTCGATGTCCTCGAGGCCACGAAAGATTATCAGTACGAAACCATTTTTATTACAGCTTTTTCAGAATATTCACTGAAAGCACTGAACATGAGCGCATCGTATTACATTCTGAAGCCTATTGATATTCAGGAACTAATTTCGGCCGTCGCGAAAGTTGCAGAAACGCTCGAACAACAGGAAGAACTGAACCGCAACCGGATTCTGCTGGAAAATCTGCAGAAAAAACCGGAGAAGCAGCAGATTATCCTTCCGACGGTTCAGGGTTTTGATGTGGTGAAAATCGATGAAATCGTGCGTTTGCAGGCCGACGGAAATTTTACGCAGATTTATCTTCAGGACGGCACCAAAAAAATGGTGTGCCGCTTTTTAAAATTTTTCGATGAACTGCTGGATTTTCCTTTGGTGCGTGTTCACCGCTCGCACATCGTCAATTTTAATTTCGTGAAATCCTACCATAAAAACGGCGAAATCGTGCTTCACGACGACACCGAAATTGAGGTTTCCGCTTCGTACAAAGAGAGTTTCTTAAAACTCTTCTAAACGGTTCCGGTTTTCAAAGTTGCGGGTTCAAGGTTTAAAGTTCAGAGTTCAAAGTTCAGCTTTGATGTTGTCTCTTCTCTCCAATCTCATAGTCTCTGATCTGAAAAAAAAGCTCGCCGTCACTTCGAGTAGTTATTTGCAAAATTCCGTATCGAGAAGTGTTCTCAAAGTTCAAAGTTTAAGGTTCAATATTCAAAGTTTATTTATAATCTCATATCCCAAATTTCAAATCTCAAATTAGCATCGTTCTCGATACGCTTCGCTACTTGAACTGACGAAGGTTCGTACCCGCCGTCACTTCGAGTAGGAATTTGCAAAATTCCGTGTCGAGAAGTACACTCAAGTTCAAAGTTTAAGGTTCAGTATTCAAAGTTTATTTTTAATCTCTAATCCCAAATCTCAAATTTCAAATCTCACATCCGCATCGGAATCCAATCACTACCTTTGCACCAATAAATTTTCACCGAAACAAATGAAACCCGGATTAGCAAAAGGAACCCGTGATTTTACCGCCGATGAAGTGGTAAAACGCCGTCATATTATCAATACTTTACAGAGAAATTTTGAACTTTTCGGTTACCGGCCGCTCGAAACACCGAGTTTCGAAAACCTTTCCACCCTTACCGGAAAATACGGGGAAGAGGGAGACCGGCTTATTTTTAAAATCCTGAATTCCGGGAATTACCTGGAGAAAATTTCCGACGATGAACTCGGACAGAAAAATGTTTCTTTCTTAACGGCAAAAATATCGGACAAAGCGCTTCGTTACGACCTTACCGTTCCGTTTGCAAGATTTGTGGCAATGAATCACGGGCAACTGTCCTTTCCGTTCAAACGTTATCAGATTCAGCCGGTTTGGCGCGCCGATCGTCCACAAAAAGGCAGGTTCAGAGAATTTTATCAGTGTGATGCCGATGTCGTGGGAAGCACGTCACTGTGGCAGGAAGTGGAACTCATTCAGCTATATCTGAAGTCTTTCCAGGATCTGAAAGTGCCTGTGAAAATACATTTCAACAATCGTAAAATTCTTACCGGACTTGCAGATTATGCCGGAATTTCAGAGCAGTTAGTCGATTTCACAGTTGCTCTCGATAAACTGGACAAAATAGGGAAGGACGGTGTGATTAAAGAGCTGCAGGAGAAAGAAATTTCCGCTGAAGCCATTTCGAAACTGGAATTCCTATTTGAAAACAGACCTCAGGAAGAAGTTCTCGAAATCCTTAAAGAAAAATTTGCTGGTACAGAAACCGGAATTACAGGAGTAAATGAACTGGAATTTGTGCTGAATGCCTGCGAAGAACTCGGTCTTCAGAAATATCTGATTTTTGATATTACACTTGCACGCGGCCTCGATTATTATACCGGAGCAATTTTCGAAGTGAAAGCAGACGGTGTGGAAATGGGATCGATCGGCGGCGGCGGACGTTATGATAACCTTACCGAAGTTTTTGGAGTTAAAAATATTCCCGGAATTGGTATTTCTTTCGGTCTGGACCGCATTTATCTGGTGATGGAAGAACTCGATCTGTTTCCGGACAGTTCGGAAAACCGAATAGAGTATCTTTTCGCAAATTATGGCGACAGGGAATCTCTGGAAGCACAGAAGATCATCGCTCAGCTTCGTCAGAAAGGTATTGCGGCAGAATTTTATCCGGAAAACGCCAAGCTGAAAAAGCAGTTTGCCTACGCTGAAAAGCAGGATATTCCGAATATTATTTTTATTGGTGAGGAGGAAATCCGCAACAAAACAGTTACTGTAAAAAATCTGGCGCACGGTGAACAGAAAACAGTTGCTGTCGAAGTGTTCCTGATGGATGGACTTTAACATTGCACTAAAATTGAAATCTTGTTAAAAACATTACTGTGATGAAGTATATTTTACCGTTCGTCTTTCTTTTTGTTTTTCAGATATCTGTTGCGCAGATTTACGAAAGAGTTAAGCAACCACCGACTCCAAAAGAAATGGAGCATTTTATCGCTAATGATTTGGCTCAACTGGAAAATCACAAACAAAAAGACTGGGTAAAGGAACTTGCATTAGGCAGATTTGTTCAGTCGCAGAAAGAGTTTCCAAAGGAAATCAGAAATTTTTCTAATTTAGAAACTCTGGGTATAACCGGTTTTGTCAAATTTCAGAATCTGTCACAGGAACTGACTTACCTTAAAAACCTTAAGAATCTGTATTTAGACAATTTGGATTTCAGCATAATTTCAAAGGACGTTTCGAGAATTAAGAATTTAGAAAAATTGAGAATTGGAACCTATACTGATCTGTCACAACCTGTGGAATCAGGAAATTTAAAATCCTTGAAGCACCTGACCATTTCCCGTTTGAAGAATCCAAATGGTGAAAATCCGAATCTTCAGAATGTAATCCTGCCCGTTGAAATTGGTAAACTG
The DNA here is from genome assembly GCA_023460855.1 of Bacteroidota bacterium. Lineage (GTDB taxonomy): Bacteria > Bacteroidota > Bacteroidia > Flavobacteriales > Weeksellaceae > JAEWOS01. The sequence continues at coordinate 11,512 of JAEWOS010000013.1, forward strand.
GAAAACCTTGAAGAGTTGCATGTTTTTTACTTTCTGAAAAAATTGCCTTCCGGAATTACCGGGCTTCCAAAATTGCAGGTGCTTAATTTAAGGAAGAACAATCTGAATTCTCTGCCAACAGAAATTGCACAGTTGCAGAATCTGAAATTTCTGCTTTTGGAGGAGAATGATTTTCGAACATTCCCAAAAGAAGTGTATAAGCTGAAAAATCTGGAAAATATCTATCTGGATCAGAATAATCTCACTGCTATTCCTCCGGGAATCGCTTCTATGCAGAATTTAAAGCAACTGAGTATCGCTAGAAATAAGGTATCAGACCAGGAATTTAAAAATGTGCTGGAGTTAAAAAACCTCGAAGTACTTGCGGCAGGAAATAACCAGATTTCTGATCTTCAGGGAATAGAAAAGTTACAGAACTTAAAGAACCTGTATTTGGATGACAACCTTCTGGAAAGCAATGATTTAGCCCCAATTTATAATCTGTCCAACTTAGAAACTTTATTCCTCAGAAATAACAGAATTACGCATTTTCCAAAAGGTATTGAGAAACTGAAGAAACTCAGGGAATTGTTGGTGAAAGGCAACCCTGTTTCCGCCGAAGAACTTATGCGGATCAGAAAACTGTTGCCTGACACTAAAATCATCGTTGATTATTAGCCGGATAAATTCCACATTATAAATTCCTGGGTTCCTTAATTGAAGATCTACCATATTCTTAACGGCGACTGCCTTGCGGATAAATTTCCTGCTGAGATTCCTGGCGAAATAATTATTTGGCGTGAATGTCTGATTGACGGGCCGGTTTCCGGCATGAATTTCTTCGAAATCAGAAAAAACTATCTTGATTCGGCGTACGAAACTGATGCAGATTATGATGAACTGGTTTTTTCTGAATGGAAGAAAATAGTAGAAATTCAAGATGAATCCGAAGTGTATCTGTGGTTTGAAGAAGATGCTTTTTGCCAGACAAATCTCTGGTTTCTGCTTGCAGAATTGAAAAAAATATCTCCCGGAATTTTCCGAGTGCTTCCGGATTTTGACGCCAGTATTTTTGACGGTTTTAGAAATGCTGAAAGTCCTGATTTAGGACAACTTTTCCATCATTCAGTTGCAGCAGATCCAAAAGTTCTTGAAATAGCCACAGATTTGTGGTCAGCATTTTCACAAAGAAATCTGGAGGAATTGAACAGATTGTCTGATTATCACTCCGACTTTTTTCCAAATTTGAAAGCCTCAGTAAAAGCCGTGACAGATATTAAAAGCGGACAGATCAACATAATTTTAGACCTTTTAAGATCTGAATTCGGATCGGACTGGAAATCAGCATTTGCCTGTTTTTCAAAACAAAATCCACAGTTTGGTCTTGGCGATTTACAGTTTAAAAAGCTTTACATTTGATTTGCTGTTTAGAAAAAGGGGAATTCAAAAAAACTAAGTCATGGACAACTATCTTGAAATCAACAGGAAATCCTGGAACGAACGTGTTCCGCATCACCTTTCTTCAGAATTCTACGATGTGAAAGGCTTTCTGGAAGGAAAATCTTCATTGAAATCAATCGAACTTGAACTTTTGGGCGATGTTACAAAAAAGAAAATTCTGCACCTGCAGTGTCATTTCGGTCAGGACAGTATTTCGCTTTCGCGAATGGGCGCTGAAGTTACAGGAATCGATCTTTCCGATGCAGCAATTGAGGCCGCAAGAAATCTGGCAGCGCAGTGCGGAACGGACACCAAATTTGTGGTTTCAGACGTCTACGATTTACCGAATAATCTGGATGAAAAATTCGATATCGTTTTCACGAGCTACGGAACGATTGGCTGGCTGCCCGATTTATCGAAATGGGCGAAAGTGATTGCACATTTTTTAAAACCTGGCGGAATTTTTGTGATGGCTGATTTTCATCCGTTTATCTGGATGTATGATGATTATTTTAAGGAAATTGCCTATTCCTATTTCAACGTGGAGCCAATTGTGGAAACAATTGAAGGTACATACGCTGACCGCAACGCGGATCTTAAGATGAATACGGTTGGCTGGAACCATCCGACGTCCGAGGTGCTGAATTCTTTGCTGCAAGAGAATCTTGAATTAAACGCTTTCAATGAGATTAACTATTCTCCGTACAGCAGTTTTCAGAACTCAGTAGAAATCGGGGAGGGCAGATTTCATATTCAGGGATTTGGCGATAAATTTCCATATGTTTTCGCAATTAAAGCCACAAAAAAACCGGATTAAAAATAAATCCGGTTCTTATAACTGAGAAGTAAATTCTTACATTGACTGTACGTCAGATTTTACTTCATCAATTTTGTTTTCTGCTTTGTGGCCATATTCATTGGCTTTTCTTTCAACCTGTGAAGCTACGTCATTCGCTTTGTTTTTCAGGTCTCCGCTCCATTTGTTAATGTTGTCTTTAGCGGTGTTCAGTTTATCTTTTACTGCCTGCTTTTCTTCAGGTGTTGAGTTTTTGTATCTCCAGTAAGCTACAGCACCCAGACCAAGTAAAGCCAGCAATCCATTTTTAGTTTTCATTTCTCTGATTTTAAAGTTAATATTAATTGTTGAATCAGTAGATGTAATAATTGTGCCACCACTCGTTCACTTACTTTCAAAATTCTGCCGAAAAATTATACAATTATATTTTTGAAAATCAGGAGCACGTCGTCTCAGCTTTGTTCGAACTATTTTACCTGCTCTCCGCACTCGCTTTTTTGCGCACCCCTTAAGTCCGCGACATGCAAAAAGAGCTCAGACAAATGCTGCGATCAGGGCTATGTTGAGGACTTGTAATTCTTAGATGTGATTGACTATTCGAAAATTTCGAAATTTTTTCCGTCATATGAAGCGAATACCATTTTCGGGTAGCTGTCCTGATGATACAGATTTCCATTGCGGTCCACGGCAATTGCGCCGGCAAAACCGTCGATTTCTTTCAGTTCGTCAAAAGTTTTATCAAATGCCTGTTTCAGTGTCATTCCGTCCGAAACGCGCGTTACTATTTTAGCAGCAGTGGCATTGCTCACAATATCTTCACCAACACCTGTACAGCTTACCGCACAATATGCGTTCGCAAAATTTCCGGCAACTGTTGCGCTGTCCGAGATTCTTCCGACAATTTCGAAACCTTTACCGCCGGTGGAAGTTGCCGCAGCCAGTTTTCCCTGCGCATCGATCGCAACACAACCAACAGTTCCGAGTCCGCCATTTTTCAGTTTTTCTTCGTATTCTTTTCTGCGCTGCGGAATTTCAGTAGAGAAATCTTCAAAGCCGTGCTCAGAAGCGTAGATCTTTGCTCCGGAACCTCCCAGAACACGGTCGTCCTCTTTCATCAGTATTTTAGCAACTTCAATCGGGTTTTTTACATCTTCAATATTGATGACACCGCTGAATTTCTGCGTTTCTCCGTTCATCAGGGATGCGCTCATTCTTATTTTGCCGTCACTTTGAATCTGCGAGCCGATTCCGGCATTGTACAGATCGTCGTCTTCCAGAAGAGTTACGGCGTAAACTACAGTTTCTTCTGCAGTATGCGTTTTTAAAAATTCGAAGGATTTCTGTGCTATTTCCTTTAAAGAATTCTGTTTGGCTGTTTTCGTTTCGTGGTTCTGACTGCTTTCAGAAAAAAAACCGCCGTGTATAATGAGTTTCATTTACTGCTGTTTTGATTATAAAAAATGCAGCAGAACGCTGCATATATTTCAGATTTTAACTGTCCGTCGGAATCGGGCTGTATTGCGAATTTACGATGATCAGTTCCTTGGTTTTAAGATCGAAATAATCACTTCTGCTCATTACATGAACAACAAGATGATCGATGGAAATTGGTTCTCCAAGATCAACCATCGTAAGATTGGTGTCTTTTATAAATCGACCGTCAACCAGAATTACCAGTCCGGAACCAACGGCCGTCATTGTATCGCCGTGGATAAAAAGGCCGGTGTCTTCACCAAGACCTATTCCCAGAGTTCGCGGATTATTTACCACCGCCTGAAAAAGTCGTCCGATTCTGCCGCGCTGCACGAAATGTGTGTCAACAATCACGTTATCGATGAATCCTAAACCCTGTGTCGTTTTTATTTCTCCTTTCAAAAGTGCTTCACTGCTTGACCCTTGATAAATCATGTTTTCCGAAGAAGCGGCAGCACCTGCAGAAGTTCCGGCATATACAAAATCAGTCTCCTGATATTTTACGAGAATGGCTTCGTGAAAACGCGTTCCACCCAGAATGGAAGTCAGACGCAACTGATCACCACCGGTAAACATTACGACATCCGCTGCATTTGCACGTGCGACAATCTCATCGGAATTGGCCTGCTCGCGGTTCTGTACATCGAGGATGTTTACATTTTTTGCACCGAGATGTTCAAAAGCTCTTTTATATTCCGGCCCTACGATCTGTGGAATTTGTGACGCAGTAGTAATAACCTCAATTACTGATTCTTCTTTCAGCCGGCTTTCATTAATGATCTTTCGGAGGATTCCTCGTTCAAAAAAATTGAGATTTTTTTCTACATTCTGATCGAATTCGGATTCTGTAAAGCTGCCCTTATTCACGGCACCGCCTACTATCATTAATTTTCCAACTGGTCTCATACCCTGCAAATTTAAAAAAATAATTAAATCGCAGATTTACATTAATAATAAGAACTTAGCTCTTTTTTACATAATTTGGAGGTGTTCAGCGTAAAAAATTATTTTTTTTCTTGTCCTCACTTGCTATTGCTGTTTTTATTTTATCTTTGGTAGTCGGCTGTGTCAGTGCCGTGAGCAGCAGAATCAATCGGATTTATATGAAAATAGAGAAAATACAGGCTTTACGCGGACCCAACATCTGGAGCATCCGCAGAAAAAAACTAATTCAAATGAGGCTCGATCTGGAGGAACTGGAACAGTTTCCTACCAATAAAATAGAGGGCTTTCGCGAAAGAATTGAACAACTTATTCCGTCACTTTACACACACCGTTGCAGCGAAGGTGTGGATGGCGGGCTTTTTCACCGGATAGAAATCGGAACATGGATGGGCCACGTCATCGAACATATTGCGCTGGAAATACAGACGCTTGCAGGAATGGACACCGGTTTTGGGCGTACGCGTGAGACCAAAACAGCCGGTGTTTATAATGTGGTATTCAGTTATCTGGAGGAAAGTGCAGGTTTATATGCAGGGGAAGAATCTGTGAAAATTGCTCAGGCTTTGGTTGACGGTGAGGAGTACGACCTGGAAGCATGCATTCAAAAACTGAAGGAAATCCGTGAAAAAGTAAGGCTGGGTCCGTCCACAGGAAGTATTGTGGAAGAAGCTGTAGCACGACGGATTCCCTGGATTCGGCTCGGAAAAAACTCTCTTGTTCAGTTGGGATACGGTGTCAATCAGCAGCGTTTTCAGGCAACTATTACCGGAAAAACGAGTTCTATTGCAGTCGATATTGCCTGCAATAAGGAAGCAACAAAAAAAATGCTGGAAGATGCAGCTATTCCAGTTCCTTCCGGCGGTCTCGCACAGGATGAAAGCGATCTGAGAAGCATCATCAACCGGATCGGTTACCCCATCGTGTTAAAACCTTTGACCGGAAACCACGGACGCGGTCAGTCGATCAATGTTCGCGACTGGGAAACTGCCCAGACAGGGCTTCAGCATGCGCAAAACATCTCACCTAAAGTTATAGTTGAAAAATATATAACCGGTTATGATTTTCGCGTTCTCGTCATAAATCACAAACTGGTTGCTGCTGCGCGACGTGTTCCTGCAAATGTCGTAGGTGATGGCGAGCATACGCTTCAGGATTTAATAGATAAGGAAAATCAGAATCCAAGAAGAGGTTACGGACATGAAAATGTTCTTACCGAAATTGCAATTGATAAAGATACATCTGAATTACTGGAAAAACTTGGCTATACACTGGAAACTATTCCGCAGAAGGGCGAAGTTGTTTACCTGAAATCTACCGCAAATCTTTCAACAGGCGGCACATCCATCGACGTTACTGAAATGGTACATCCCGAAATTGTAACGATGTGCGAGCGTATCTCCAAAATTATCGGTCTCGATGTTTGTGGTATCGATATTATGGCAGAGAATCTGACGCAGCCTTTAAAAGAAAGTGGCGGCGCAATTCTTGAAGTGAATGCAGCTCCGGGATTCCGGATGCACCTGGCTCCGAGTGAAGGTCTGCCCCGAAATGTTGCTGCTCCTGTTGTCGATATGCTTTATCCGCCGGGAAAACCATTTACCATTCCAATCATAGCCGTTACGGGAACAAACGGGAAAACCACAACTACCCGCCTTATTTCACACATTGTAAAAAATAACGGTTACCGTGTTGGCTTCACAACATCGGACGGAATCTATATTCAGAATACCATGCTTACGAAAGGTGACACCACAGGTCCACTGTCTGCAGAATTTATTCTGAAAGATCCAACTGTGGAATTTGCAGTTCTCGAAACGGCGCGTGGCGGAATTCTGCGTTCCGGACTTGGTTATGCCAACTGCGACATCGGCGTACTTACCAATATTAAAGAAGACCATCTCGGACTCAATGATATTCATAACCTGAAAGACCTTACGAAAGTGAAACGCGTAGTGCTGGACAGTGTGAAGAAGGACGGCTGGTGCGTGCTGAATGCAGATGATGAGTATTCAATGAAAATTGTAAACGATCTCGACCCGAAAGTTGCGATTTTCAGTCTCGATGAAAATAATCCATACATCCGGAAATTTGCGCGCGAAGGAAAAATTACGTGCGTCTTTGAAGAAGGTTATGTCACAATAAAAAAAGGCGACTGGAAGATCCGTATTGCAAAAGTGAACAACATTCCAATTACGATGGAAGGTAAAGCGAAATTCATGATTGCCAATGTGCTTGCCGCGAGTCTTGCTACTTATCTGTACGGTTTTGAAATTGAGGATATTGCCAACAGTCTGCGCACGTTCATTCCAAGTGCACAGCTTACGCCGGGAAGATTAAACGTATTTAAATTCAAGAATTTTAAAGTAATGATCGACTTTGCCCATAATCCTGCCGGTTATGAAGCAATTGAAGATTACCTGGCGAATGTGGAGAGTGCCAAGAAAATCGGAATTATCAGCGGTGTCGGCGATCGCAGGGACGAAGACATTAAAGAATGCGGGAAAATTGCCGGCAGAATGTTTGACCACATTATTATCCGCAATGAAAAACACCTGCGCGGAAGAACTGAAGAGGAAATCAACGCGCTGGTTATTGAGGGAATTCAGTCCGCAGGAAAAGATACCAGTTTCGAAATTATTCCAAAGGAAATAGAAGCGTTGAAACACGCAATGAGTCTTGCTGAAGACGGAACATTTATCACGGCCTTAAGCGATGTAATTTCCAATGCCATTGATCTGGTTCAGGATTATCAGAACAGGGAAATGCTTGAAGAAAAGCTTACGTAGTACATTGAGATTTAATAATTGAGGCGCTCTTTTTAAGGGTGTCTTTTTTGTGTTTAAATAAATCCTTTTTCGTACGCTTTCCGAATGAGATCTGAACTGTTTTTGCATTCTGTTTTGGCCAGCAGATGCTTGCGGTGGGTTCGTACCGTATGTGCAGAAATTTTCAGGTGCTGCGAAATTTCTACGGCAGACATTCCTTTGGCAATCAGCGACAGAATTTCAATTTCACGCTGCGTTAAGGTGAAATTCTTCACAGGGGAGACGTCTTCGGAACGGTAGTACATCTGGTGAAAATCATCACGAGTTCCGATTCCCGAAACCAGTGCGGTGTACGAATTTTTGCTAGTTAAATGATGAATGTTGGTATGGATGTTTATCGCCTGTAACACTTTTCCTTCATCGGAAACCACGGTATGAATTGCCTGGTGGTGATGCAGTTCGTAATTGTTTCGTGCAGTTTTCATGCGAAAACAATAACTGGTTTTCAGTTGCAGCAAATGTTCAGTACCAATTTCGCGGATTTTGTCATAGCACATCTCTTCTGCGGCTATTACAAAAGCGATATCATCGGGATGGATCAGCTCAATAATATCCGACAGAAATTGCGGGTTCTTTTTGAACCCGTGCATTTTAAGGATGTTCTCATGGTGGTTGGAAATGGTACTGTTGGGTACGTCCAGAATATAATAATAGAATTCGCCCAGCGAAAAGAAATCGGCAAACAGGTTTTCAATGGTCGGAGCCGCGAGTTTCGTGCCTTTGTTGGTGAAAACATCCGGGTTATTTTCCCAGACCTCCATTAACGGATGTGCATTTTTTTCGGTCATCATGTGTATAGTTTTATGTAAAAGTATTAAATTTTTGTTAAAAAATACCCAAAATGAGGTATTGACTTGATACCATGCTTCGTGTAGCTTTGGCAAACGAAACTAATTACCATGAAGACTCTTTTCTTTTCTTTTGTATTACTTCTTTTTTCTGCGGCTACATTTGCGCAGACTACTTTCAAGCCGGATGACATATTTGGTGACTGGCGTTTTGAAAATCAGTACGACATCAGAATCGAAGACCATACTGCAGTACTTCATAATATCCACAGCAAAAATGTTCCGCAGAAACTCAGAAGGGCGATATTTTACCATTCTATCAATCATAAAGAAGGCAATATCTGGACGGCCAACAAAATGCAGTGGAGATATACAAACGGTGATATTAACGACGGCCGCTGGATTGATGACGGTGAAACTACTTTTACCATGAGCGAAGATAAAATGACGTTTAACAACGGTACGCGAGTGTTCAAAAGAATGCCCGACAACTAGATTTTAATCTGTTTTGAGCACGGAAGAAAATCTGTTAAATTGCAAATTCGTTATCGTCTTTAAGAAGCGAAATGAATATGAGATATAAATTACAGCCTTTGGTATTGCTTTGCTTCTTTTTTAGCAGCGCCATCTGTGCACAAACTACTAAGATCGTTTCACTGCTGAATTCCCAGTTTTATAAAGAACAGAAAATGTATAAAGCCAGCGATTCTGAGCGGCCAATTCTGTTTAAAGCATACGAAATCGTGAACGATTCACTGCGTTATTCTTTAAGAAAAACACGTCAGAACAAACCTCTAGTCTCGGAGATTTCAGTAGCGTTAAAAGATATCATTACGCTCGACAGAGATTTTAATGTCATTTTCAGGGCAAAACCAGGCAGCGTTTCCGGTAAAATATTCTTATTAAAACACGGTCAGCAGTCTGAACTTGTTTCATCCTATAATGATGATATGTTTTTTACAGCATTGAAAATGGACCAGGATGACAGTAAGTTTAAAAAGAAACTTCTGAAAGCTTTTTCAAAAAGCGGATATCTGATTACAAATAAATACTGGTACTACTAGAAAATAATTTTAAGACGGGCAATGCTTTGGGTAATCTGTTGTGGAAAACCCAATTTTTTTTGCACTTATTTTTCCGGTATTTTTACAAATTGATCTGAGATTTTTATTAGTCTCGAATTCAATTTCAAAATTCGACTCCATCCATGTATTTAGTTTTTGATACCGAAACTACCGGTTTACCCAATAATTTTAACGCTCCTGTCTCCGACAGCAACAACTGGCCGCGAATGGTTCAGATTGCGTGGCAACTGCACGATGAAAACGGAAACCTGATTGAAAATCAGGATTACATCATCAAACCGGAGGGATACGACATTCCGTTTAACGCATCAAGGCTGCACGGAATTACCACAAAACTGGCGCAGGAAGAAGGCCGCGACTTAAAGGAAGTGCTCACTGAGTTTAACGAAGTGCTGAAGCGAGCTGAATTCGGAGTCGGGCAGAATGTGGAATTCGATTACAAAATTGTTGGTGCTGAATTTTACAGACAGCAAATTGAAAACAGATTACAGGATCTTCCAAAAGCTGACACGATGCTTTTCGGCACCGAATTCTGTGCAATTCCTTCCGGCAAAGAAGGCAAGTTCAAAAGCCCGAAACTGGAAGAAATTTACGAAAAACTTTACGGCCATAAATTCGATGAAGCGCACAATGCAGCTGCAGACGTAAATGCCACAGCGCAGGTTTTCTTTGAACTTCTAAGAATCGGGGTCATCAATTCAGCTGATCTGAATATTCCGGAAGAAACAGTACGGAATTTCAGAGCGGCAAATCCCAATCCGATCAAGCCGTTTGCGATCGTCATCAGAAGGCAGGTCGAAGCATCCAAAAAGAAACATACTGCGGATTTCGGCGATGTTCCGGAAGTGGAACTCGGCGATTACTTCAATTTTCACAATCACAGCATTTATTCCGCGCTGCAGTCATCCACGAAAATCAGCGATCTCATTGCTAAAGCCCTCAAAAATAATTTCCCGGCTGTCGGTCTTGTGGATTTGGGAAATCTGATGGGAGCTTTCAAATTTGTGTCGGAAGTGGAGAAGTGGAATGCGGATGCGCGTGATTTTAATGAATCGTACGACCTCAAGAAAGATGAAGAACGCGAACCCGACGACGAAAAAGAGTTTCAGAAAAATAAAAAGAAATTCCTGGGGCAGCGTTACGATCTGATGCCGGTTTTAGGCTGCGAATTTTATATTTCGGACCGCCCGGAACAGAAGCAGTTTACAAAAGACGATCCGGACAGAAGAACGCATGTGGTGCTGCTGGCCAAAAATTTCAGCGGCTACCAGAATCTGGCAAAACTTTCAAGTCTTGGTTACGTTAACGGTTTTTATTTTGGCGTTCCCAGGATTTCGCGAGAGATGATTGCGGAACATAAAGACGGGCTCATTGCGCTTACAGCAGGAACGTACGGTGATATTCCGAATACCATTCTGGAGTTTGGTGAGCAGAAAGGTGAGGAACTTTTTAAATGGTGGCATCACACTTTTCAGGATGATTTCTACGTACAGCTGCAAAATCATCACGTAGATGAAGAAGACCACGTAAACAATGTTCTGTTACAGTTCGCAGATAAATACCGGGTAAATATTCTGGCGCAGAATGAAACGTTCTACACAGAAAAAACCGACGCGAATATTCAGGATATACTGTTCTGCATCAAGGATGGTGAAAAAGTAACCAGTCCCGTCGGAAAAGGTTTCGGAAAGCGCCGCGGTTTGCCAAGTCAGGAATATTATATCAAAGATGCGGAGGAAATTAAGGCGGCATTCAGGAATTTTCCTGATGCTTTTGAAGGCTATTCCGATTTTCTGGCAAAGTTCGAATCCTATCCGTTAAAGCGGGATGTTTTGCTTCCAAAATTTGATATTCCGGTGGAATTTCAGAGTGCAGAAGATGCTGCAGATGGAGGTAAACGCGGGGAGAACGCTTATCTGAGGCATCTTACATATGAAGGTGCGAAGCAAAAATATGCAGAAATCACTCCTGAAATTACAGAGCGACTCGATTTCGAGCTTGAAGTGATTGCAAATACCGGTTATCCCGGTTATTTCCTCATTGTTCAGGATTTCTGTAATGAAGCACGTAAAATGGGAGTTGCAGTTGGTCCGGGAAGAGGTTCGGCGGCAGGTTCGGCTGTTGCGTACTGCATCGGGATTACCAACGTGGATCCGATTGAATACGATCTGCTTTTTGAGCGCTTTTTAAATCCGGAAAGGGTTTCAATGCCTGATATCGATATCGATTTTGATGATGAAGGCCGCGACCGCGTGATAAAATGGGTAATCGACAAGTACGGCAAAAATAACGTGGCTCAGATCATCACGTATTCGGTTCTGGGCGGTAAATCTGCCATAAAAGATGCCGGAAGAGTTCTCGATGTTTCCATTCCCGATACCAATAATATTGCTAAGCTCGTTCCGTCATCACCAGGAATGAATATCGCGAAAGCATTCGCGAAATACGACAAACTTCCGCCGGAAGATAAAATTCTGGCAGATGAAATGAAAAGTATTCTGGAAAATCCGGACGACAGCCGGTTTGCCGTGCTCGATTCAGCAAAAAAAATGGAAGGTGCGATCCGTAATACCGGAATTCATGCCTGTGGTGTTATCATTACGCCGGAAGATATTTCGAATCTCGTTCCGATTACCATCGCAGCAAAAGATGCAGATATTCTGGTGTCGCAGTTCGATAATTCCGTAGCGGAAAGTGCCGGTCTCCTCAAAATGGATTTCCTCGGGCTGCGCACGCTCACCATTATAAAGGATGCGATCAAACTCGTAAAGGACCGTCACGGAATTGAGATTGATCCGGATGAAATTCCGCTCGATGACGAGAAGACTTACCAGCTATTTCAGGAAGGAAAAACTGTTGGTATTTTTCAGTATGAAAGTCCGGGCATGCAGAAATATATGCGCGAACTGAAGCCGACCGTTTTCGCAGACCTGATTGCGATGAACGCGCTGTACAGACCGGGTCCGATAAAATACATCCCGAATTTCATCAACCGGAAACACGGTGCTGAGGAAATTGTCTATGATTTGCCGGAAAATGAAGAATATCTCGCGGAAACTTACGGAATTACCGTTTATCAGGAACAGGTAATGCTGCTCTCTCAGAAACTTGCAAATTTTTCTAAAGGTGAAGCCGATTCGCTGCGGAAAGCTATGGGGAAAAAGCAAAAAGCAGTGCTCGATAAAATGTACCCGAAATTTATCGCAGGCGGAAAGCAGAATAATCTGGACGAGGAAAAACTCAACAAAATCTGGAAGGACTGGGAAGCATTTGCGGAATATGCGTTCAATAAATCGCACTCCACCTGTTATGCGCTTATAGCGTATCATACCGCTTATCTGAAAGCGAATTATCCTGCAGAATACATGGCGAGTGTCATGAGTAACAACATCAACAATACCAAGCAGATTACCATGTTTATGGAAGACTGTAAAAGTATTGGAGTAGATGTTCTCGGACCGGATGTTAACGAAAGTCAGTACAAATTTGCGGTGAACGATAAAGGGCAGATCCGTTTCGGTTTGGGCGCAATAAAAGGCATTGGGGAAGGACCGAGTGATGCGATTGTAAATGCGCGAAAAGACGGAAGGTTTAAAAATATTTTCGATTTTTTTGAAAGGATTCCAAACGGACAGATTAACAAGAGGGTGGTGGAGAGTCTTGTAATTGCAGGTGCTTTTGACGAACTCGATAAATATCACCGTGCGCAGTATTTTGCCGATGATGTTTCCGGAAAAACTACTGTGGAAAGGCTCTTAAGATATGGTCAGAGTTTTCAGGAAAATAAAAACGAAGTAGAAAATTCGCTGTTTGCAGATTTCGCTGATGAGGTAAAAATAGAGCCGCCAAAAATTGCACCTGCTGAAGAATGGCAGAATATGCACCGGCTTAATAAAGAAAAGGAGATTATCGGGTTTTATCTTTCGGCACATCCGCTTGATGAATTCCGGTATCAGTTTCAGTTTATACAGGGTTCTTTGTCTAAGAAAGAAATTCTGGAGGACAGGAAAGACGATCTGGATATTCCGCAGGAACCCTTGTTGCTGCCGGAAAAAGATGATGAAACAGAAGGAGAAGTGATCGATCTGGAAATAACTGCAGACGATGAAATTGTGGAAGAGGAAATAAAGAAAAATGTGGAAGCAAAGGGCGGCTTCAGTTTTCTTAACCTCGATGAGGTGGATGCTTTCCGGGACCAGAATTTTGGGCCGGAACAGATCCGTCTATTTGAAGAGGCCAAAGATTATAAGGAGAAACAAAAAATAAACGCGGGCTTCAGGGAACTAATGGTTGCAGGGCTTGTAACGGAATATCAGATTCGCGACGGCAGAACAAGCGGCGAAAAAGTAGCCTTCGTTACGCTTGAAGATTACAGCGGAAGTTATACATTCCGGATTGGAGACCGCGATTATCTGCGGCTGCGCGATAAAATTGATTTTCAACGCTTTCTGATATTCAAAATCAAATTTTCGATCGCTAAAGACGGCCGGGTTTTCGTGAATGTTGTTGATGTTTTCGAACTGAAGGATGCATTTTCAAAATTTGCAAAGAGCATGACTGTAGTTATGGAAATTGACGCTTTCCGGCGTGATCAACTGGAGTTTTTCCGCGAAAATGTTGGGAACAGCAAAGGCGAACAGAAAATCAGTTTCCTCGTTCGCGACCAGTCAGCAAGTCAGAATATTGAATTGTTTTCATCTATTTTTATGATCGACATAAACAATAACCTGATAGATAATTTCATCAAAAAGGGTCGTGTAAAAATATACCTGAATTAGGGTTGCAGTTAACATAATAAATTCCCCGCTATAAAAGGACCGACGGTATATTTCTGTCGGTCTTTTCTTTGGTCTGAATTCGAGAAAATTGAGATTTGAACGGGTGTTTAGAGAAGGGTTACGGTCTACGCAGCTGTCAGATTTTATATTTTTTTTGCCTATATTTGGGGAGATTCATCAAAAAACTTTTTATGAAAAACATTTACCAGGGTGTTTCACGGTGGCGTGAAGCACTGAAAAAAATTGGTTTAGGAGCACTGTTTGCTCTGGGAGCTACAAATTTAGCAGAAGCGCAGGTCAGTGCTTATTCTTTTGCTCAGAGTAACGGTGTATTTACCGAAATTTCAGGTACTCTATTAGAAGCTGCAACAGCTAACACGAGTGCCGGCAACTTGAACAGTGAGGTCTATACAGTGGCTTTACCGTTTGCGTACTCGTTCAACGGCGTTACTTATCCCGCAGGAACGAATGTGTATGTATCTTCAAACGGTTTCATCACTTTCGGATCCGCACCAACCACAACTCTTACCACCCCGATTTCTTCGACCGCTGCCTATGATGGAGCGGTTTCTGCTTTTGGGGGGAACCTTGCAACATTCTACAACATAAACGGAAAGTCCGGAGACATGAGATGGACTACGATGGGAACTGCACCAAACAGACAGGTGGTTTTCCAGTGGACCAATTTCCGGCCGAACAGCACTACTTCCACAGTTACAGCTTACGGTTTTTCTTTTCAGATCATGCTGCACGAAACCACCAATGTTGTTTCTGTAATGTATAATACAGGAGGATATCTGGCCGGAACAGGCGCTATTTCCGGCGGAAGACAGGTCGGTCTGCGCGGAGCTACCTATGATGATTTTAATAACAGACTGAATGCTTCATCTGTTAATTTCAATAATTCAACACCGGGAACATCCCGTACAAGCACACAGTATTTTAATACGAGTAATGCAACGCCGGGAATGCCTGATGGCGGTTTAACTTACAGATGGAGTCCGCCAAGTTGTTTTGCACCGTCCGGAATTTCTGCAACGGCAGTTACTACAACAAGCATTGATCTGAGCTGGACTGCTTCATCGTCTGCTCCGGCAAACGGATATACGGTTTATTACAGCACAACCAATACAGATCCTACTGCAACCACAGTTCTGGATCCGACGAATTCCTTGAATACTACAGCAACAACTGCAACTATTACAGGATTAACGCCGGGGACACTTTATTACTTCTGGGTAAGATCCAACTGTTCTGCAACAGATTTAAGTGACTGGTCTCAGGTTGCAGATTTCGCAACGAACTGTGTAGCCTTTAATGTGCCGTTTAGCGAAGATTTTGATTCAACACCGGTTGGAACTTCCACAAATAATACAGTGCCAACCTGCTGGACTTATCTGGAATCACCGGGAATGACCGGATACGGATATACCCGTGCATTTAATCCAGCTTCTACGCCGAACAGTTTCTATATGTACAATTCATCCGCTACAACGGGAGATCTGATGATTGTGTCGCCACAAATCACCAACCTTTCCGACGGTTCAAAATGGGTTAAGTTTTCAGCGAGATCAAGTTCATCAACTTATCCGATTGAAGTTGGAACGATGAGCAATCCTACAGATGCTTCCACTTTCACGATTATCGGAACTGCAATGCCTCTCACCACCACACATACTGAATATACGGTTAATATTCCGGCGGGAACAAATCAGCATGTAGCGTTCCGTCATCCACTGGGAGGAACGTACAGAGGAATTTATCTGGATGATATTCTGGTGCAGAATGTCCCGACATGTTATGAACCGAACAATGTAACTGCAACTACACAGACTTCTGATTCAGGAACACTGACTTGGACAGCGCCTACAAGTGGTGGAACACCAGCGGATTACACGATTTATTACAGCACTACAAATACCCCTCCAACTGCAACTACACCTCTGAATCCAACCAATTCAGTAACAGCAGCCGGATTAACGGGAACAATCACAGGACTCAGCCCGGCTACAACCTATTATGTTTGGGTACGTGCCAACTGTTCTCTGACAGATTCAAGTATGTGGACGGAAGATCCTGTCATTTTTGCTACAACCTGTCTGCCTCCGGATGTTACAGCCGCAGGTCAGGTGGTTTGCCCGGGAGCACCAGCAGCGCTTACTGCAACTTCTACAACTGCAGGTACAGACTTCAACTGGTATGATTCTGCAACAGGAGGTACTTTGCTAGGCACAGGAGCAACGTTTAATACGCCGAATCTTTTTACGACTACAGATTACTATGTAACAGCTTCCACAGGAGCTACTGCAACTGTTGGCGCAGCTAGTCCTGGTATTGGTTCCGGTGGTTTTACAAACCTGGAGACTTACAGATTGTTTTTTACGGTAAATTCGCCGGTAAGCATTTCTACTGTTGATATTTTCCCTAATTCCAGTGCAGTAGGAAACACCATTGAGATCGGCGTTTACACAGCTGCAGGAACTTTGGTTCAGTCCGTTCCTCATGTAATTGTTAACGGTGGAAGTACATCTGTACCGGAAACTGTGACGCTGAATATTCCGGTAACTCCTGGAGATTATTACATGAAAATGGTAGCCGGATCTTCACAGTCTATCTACAGAAACACAACAGGATCGAACTTCCCTTATACAATACCTGAACTGAGTATTACAGGGCACAGTTTCAACAATTATCCTCAGTATTACTACTACTTCTACAACTGGACCGTTTCCACGAAATGTGAAAGTGCAAGAACACTGGTTACTGCAACTGTGGACAGCGCATGTATGTCAACAAACGAAGCGGGTGCTGAAGAACAACTGTCAGTTTATCCTAATCCGTTCACAGATGTTCTGAACATTAAGGATGTGAAAGATGTAGCATCGGTATCTGTAACCGATATGTCCGGAAGAACCGTGAAGGTGTTTGCAAAAGCAACAGAACAGCTTCAGCTTGGTGAACTGCAATCAGGAATGTATATTGTTACTCTGAAAATGAAGGACGGAAGCAGCAAAGCTGTGAAAGCCCTGAAAAAATAATCAGGTACTTTAGATTTTGCAACCGTCCCGGACTTTGGTCCGGGACGGTTTTTTTTCTCCGGAATCATTCCAAATTGAGAAAAGCGGACTGATACAGTTTAAAATGTTGAAGAACTGAAATGAAAATTCGATTTTCGAATTTGTTAATCATTTAGCAGTCAGGATAATAATACTTTAAAAAAAATACGTATTGCTATTGGTTTTTTTATTAGCTTTGAAAAAATTTAATCTAAACAGAATATGAAAAAATTCTACAGTAAGCCCTTCAGATGGCAGAAAGGAATTCAGAAAGCCGGCATCACGGCGTTGTTTGTGATGGGCGGCATTGGCGCAGCTAATGCGCAGGTGTCCACGTACACCTTTGCACAATCGGTTTCTACTTACACCGAAATTACAGGAGGTACTGTACTTGGCACCGCTACAGGAAACACTTCTGCAACGAACCTGAACAGCGAAGTTTATGCGGTTACGCTGCCTTTCAGTTTTAATTTTAACGGAAAACTGCATACTTCGATCAATGTATCATCCAACGGTTTTGTTACGTTCGGTGCCACCGCTCCTTCAACAACACTTACTACGCCTATTTCTACAACAGTTGCCTATGACGGTGCCGTTGCTGCATTCGGCGGAGACCTTTCATCGTTTTCTGACTCAGGAATTGCAGGTGAAATCCGCTGGGAAACTGTCGGAACAGCTCCAAACAGAGAAGTGGTTATCCAGTGGTCCAACTTCAGACCGAATAACTCAACCTCTACCACCGCGATCTACAGTTTCGGATTCCAGGTCCGGCTGAAAGAGAATAACGATATTCAGACTACCTATAATGCAGGTACTGCAATTGCGGGAAGCAGCGCTATCTCCGGAACAAGACAGGTTGGTTTGAGAGGAGCTTCGAACAGCGACTTCAACAACAGGTTAAGCAATTCTTCTACGGCTTTTGATAATTCCGCTCCTGGAACGACTTCATCAAGCAGCCAGGCTTGGAATACCGTGAATAATCCTCCGGGAATGCCTCCGGTTGGACTTACATATACATGGACTGCGCCGTCTTGCTTTACAGCGTCTGATCTTGCTTCAACGGCTGTAACAACTACCAGCGGAACCATAACATTTAATGCACCGACACCGGTTCCTGCGAATGGCTATGATATTTATTACAGTACTTCGCCAACGGACCCTACAGCAACAACTGTTCTGGATGGTACCAATTCTATTACGGCAACGGGAAATACCGCAACAATCACCGGATTGACGCCTGGTACACAGTATTATTTCTGGGTACGTGCGAAATGTTCTGGTACAACCAACAGTGAATGGACTTCATCCGGTACCTTTATTACAACATGTGTACCTGTAACAGCGCCATACTCCGAGAATTTTGACACTACTCCAACCGGAAGCAGTACCAATAATACGGTTCCGGCATGCTGGACGTATCTGGAATCTACAGGATTCACCGGATATGGTTATGTAAATACTACAACTCCTGCGTCTGCACCGAACAACTTTTACATGTATAATTCTTCTGCAACAACGGGAGATATGATGCTGGTTTCACCGCAGACTACCAATCTTACAGATGGTAACAAGAGAGTGAGATTTTCTGCAAGATCTACTTCGACCAATATGACTGTTGAAGTAGGAACTTTGAGTAATCCAGCGGACCCTACAACCTTTACGATTATCGGTACTCCGGTTTCGGTAACGAGCACGCATACCGAATATATAGTTAATATTCCTGCAGGCACGAACCAGTATCTGGCATTCAGACATGGTTTAGGAGGAACGTACAGAAATTTATATCTCGATGATATTTTTGTAGAGAATGTACCAACCTGTTATGAGCCTAGCAATGTTACTGTTACTGCACATACCAATGCATCAGGTACATTAACGTGGACGCCTCCGACACTTGGTGGAGCACCACAGACTTATACTGTTTATTACAGCACTTCAAGTACGCCGCCAACCCCAACTACAGCACTGACTAGTTCAAATTCTGTTACAGTTGCCGGTACCACTGCAACGATTTCGGGTCTTTCCCCATCCACTTTGTATTATGTTTGGATCCGTTCCAACTGTTCTGCAACAGATTCCAGTGTATGGAGTCAGGCAGCTGTTACTTTTGCAACCGACTGTCTACCTCCTTCTGTAACATCGGTTACAGGCCAGACAGTTTGTGTTAATAATCCGGCTACATTAGCTGCGACTTCAGATCCTGGCGCAACACTTACCTGGTATGATGCAGCTACAGGCGGTGCAGTTGTGGGAACAGGAACATCTTTCACTACTCCTACCTTAACTGCAACTACTAACTATTATGTTTCAGCTTCTACCGGAACAACAGGAACTGTTGGATTGCAGAATGCAGTTTCCACTTCCGGATATACACTTGCGGCAGGATTGTTCTTTGATGCGATTACTCCTTTCACCTTGACAGGCGTATATGTATATCCGCTTGGAACTGGTGCAGGAACTGTAGAAATTGCGCTGCAGGACGGAAATGTTAATCCTGCAACAACAATACAGACTATTACTGTGAACTTAACCGGTTCTTCAACGCCTGTGAAAACATTGGTTCCTTTAAACTGGAACATTGCACCGGGCAATAATTACAAACTGGTGATGCTTAGCAGAAGCGGTTCAGTAAGCAGCCTGATCAGAGAATCCGGCTCATCATGGGGAACTTATCCGTTAAGTCTTCCGGGTGTTGTTAATATTACCAATGGTAACTGCTGTAGCGGGAATACAACTTCCACATCGTATTACTATTTCTACGACTGGCAAATTGCTACTCTTTGCGAAAGCCCAAGAACTGCGGTAACAGCTACAGTTAATACAGATCCTAGCTGTTCAATGGGAACTGTGGAAACCGGTGCTGAAGCAGCGCTATCCATTTATCCGAATCCATTTACGGACGTACTGAACATTGCAGATGTAAAAGATGTTGCTTCTGTAACGGTTACAGATATGGCAGGACGCACAGTAAAAGTTTTTGGGAAAGCACAGGAACAGCTTCACCTTGGTGAACTGCAATCAGGAATGTATATTGTTACTCTGAAAATGAAGGACGGAAGCAGCAAAGCTGTGAAAGCCCTGAAGAAGTAATCAGGTACTTTAGATTTTGCAACCGTCCCGGACTTTGGTCCGGGACGGTTTTTTTTCTCCGGAATCATTCCAAATGAAGAAAAGCGGACTGATACAGTTCAAAATGTTGAAGAACTGTAATGAAAATTCAATTTTCGAATTTGCTAATCATTTAGCAGTCAGGATAATAATGCTTTAAAAAAATTACGTATTACTTATTGGTTTTTTTATTAGCTTTGAAAAAAATTAATTTAAACAGAATATGAAAAAATTCTACAGTAAGCCTTTCAGATGGCAGAAAGGAATTCAGAAAGCCGGCATGGTTGCTTTAATCATGTTTGGAGGCTTTGGAGCCATCAACGCACAGGTATCCGACTACGTTTTTTCGCAGAACAGCGGTACATTTACCAGCGTTGCCACAACCGGAACCCTGGTTGCAGGAAGTGACGCAACAGCAACCACAACTTACGATAGTGGGGGTTGGGATATTACCATTCCGTTCACGTTTAACTTCAATGGAGTTAATTATACCAATATCTACGTGAATGCAAACGGCGGTGCAACATTTGGAACAACTACCAGTACATCTTCTGCAGTGATCAGTGCATCTACTGCCTATGATGGTGCAATTGGAGTAATGAACAGGGATTTATGGGGAGCTTTTGTAACATCCGGTGTTACAACTTCCGGATCAAACATAATTACCAATGTCGCAGCATTTGACGGACTGGAAGTAGGAAAACTGCTAAATACGGCAAATGGAATTCCTGCTGGTGCAACTGTAACTGCTTTTGATCCTGCAGCAGGAACAATTACCATGTCGGCGAACGCTACTTCAAGTTCCACAGCGGCGAATGTTCGTTGGGGTAGTGGTAAAGTGGTTACCGCAGTAGAAGGTACTGCACCAAACAGAACTTTCGTAATCGAATGGTACGGATATAATGATTATTCTACTACAGCTTCAGGCTCAAACTTTTTGAACTTTCAGCTAAGACTTGCTGAAACCACTAATGTTGTATCAACAGCGTACGGTCCTTCTAATATTACTGCTACAACCGCAAGAACAAACCAGATTGGGCTGCGAGGTAACACGAATGCGGATTTCAACAACAGAATGAACACGATTTCTGATCCATGGACAGCTACTACTGCCGGAACTGCAAATAATTCAACTGTTTCGAGAAATAATACTGTTTATCCTCCGGCAGGTCTTACATTTATCTGGACACCGCCGAGCTGTGTAGCACCAGGAGGAGTTAATTCTACTGCACAAACGCCAAACAGTATCACGCTGAGCTGGACGGCATCACCGTCAACAGTAGGAAACGGTTACACTGTGTATTATAATACTACAGGAGTTCCGCCAACATCCACAACGGTTCTTGATCCTACCAACTCTCAGACAGTAATGGGAACTACGGCAACTTTCACCGGCTTAAATCCGGGTACGGTATATTATTTCTGGGTGAGAGCCAACTGTGCTACAAACGATATAAGCCAGTGGTCGGCAATGATGGGCCAGAGTACAAACTGCCTTCCTCCGACTGTTGCGACAACTGGCCAGACAGTTTGTTCGGGTTATAGTGCAACACTAAACGCTGGTTCCACCTCAGCAGGTGCAACTTTTGAATGGTTTGATGCTGCAACCGGTGGAACATCTCTGGGTACCGGAGCAAGCTACACTACACCTGTACTTACTACAACTACAGATTACTGGGTAACTGCAAGTACCGGAACAACTGCAAGTGTTGGTAAGACAGCAATTGAAAGTGGAGCTAGTGGAACCGGAGGAAGTGCATCATCTTATATCAATTTTACAGCACATTCAGATTTCATTCTACAAACTGTTGATATTTTTCCATATTCCTCTACTGATGGCACTGCAGGAACAATTACGATAGAATTGCGTACTGCTACCGGTACTGCAATTACTTCCACTACAGTTAATGTAATTGGGCATAATACCACTGCTACCTCTGTACCACAGACAGTTACTTTAAATTTTCCGATTACCGGAGGACAGAGTTACAGATTGGGGGTTAGTGCGTGGACAGGCGTTAGTAATATGTTCAGAGACAATTCGAATCTGAATTATCCATATTCACTGCCGGGAGTAGTAGATATTACTTCCAGCAGTTTAGCAGGATACTATTATTTCTTCTACAACTGGCAGGTATCCTCTAAATGTGAAAGTGCGAGAACTCTTGTTACAGCAACCGTAAACTCAGATCCAAGCTGTTCTATGGCCACAGTAGAAGCTGATGCGAAAAATTCTGTTTCAGTTTATCCGAATCCGTTTACTGATGTTCTTAATATCGCTGATGCAGAAGATGTTGCATCCGTTACGGTAACAGATATGGCAGGAAGAACCGTTAAGGTTTTCGGCAAAGCAACAGAAGAACTTCACCTTGCTGAACTGAGAGCCGGAATGTATATTATTACTCTGAAAATGAAAGACGGAAGCAGCAAAGCTGTGAAAGCCATCAAGAGATAATTTCTAACCTGAATTTAACAGAAGAGCGCCGCATTTTATGCGGCGTTTTTTGTACGTTTTAATTAATTAAAATTATCTTATTTATGCTTTTCATGTTTATTTTCCAGTAAAATGCTTTCTTTTTTGCCCAATGTTTACTATTTTTGAGAGGCTATTAACAAAATTTAACAATATGAAGAAACTTTTACTCGTGTGTATGATGGCCCTTGGTATCGGATCATATGCACAGACAACAGTTACAATTGGTACCGGCACGACTGCAACTTCCGGAACGAATGGTACACCAATTTACCGTTCTTCCGCCTCCAGTTCGTTTAATTATTCTCAAAGTGTTCAGCTGCTTACAGCAGCAGATATGGCAGCTGCCGGAATCCCTCCCGGAGCAACTATTACAAAAATTGCATACTATAAGACGAATGCTGAGACTTTAACGGCGGGCAGAACTGCGACGATGAATTTGTTTATGAAAAATTCTTCGGCTACAGCACTTAACAACAGTACAAATTTTGCAACCTGGACGACGGGCTCTACAAATGTGTACAGTAACACAACTTTCGGCAGTGCTGCAACAGATCTGCCTGCGGCGGCCGGTTGGGTAGAGTTTACTCTTTCGACTCCGTTTCTCTATTCCGGCGGATCTTTGGAAACGGCACTGGACTGGGAAATAAATACCGGAACAGGAAATCCTTCTACAGGTGCATTTTCGTGGCAGTACACTACAGCAACCGCCAATCAGGCTGCAGGAACATCATCAAGTACACCCATTACTGGTAACCTTTCTACTGCAAATGCAAGAATTTACAATACACAGCTAACCTATACGGTAGTTGCCTGCAGCGGAACTCCGGCACCAGGAAATACGCTTTCATCAGGTACACCAACCTGTCCCGGAGATTACAGCACTACTCTTACTGTACAGAATGCTACACCGGGCAGTGGCGTAACTTATCAGTGGTATCAGAACGGAACAGCAATTGCCGGTGCAACTTCAGCATCTTACACGACGGATGTATCTGCTGCTGACAGTTTTTATGTGGCAGTAACATGCGGCGGAATCACAACTAATTCAACTCCTGTTACGGTTACTGCTCCTTTGACTGCGTTTGTTCCAACTTACACCAACGACTTCACTACGTTTCCTGGAACCTGCTGGTCAACAGCAAGTGGAGGTACACCTGTAACCGGTCCTACAGCAACAACCGGAACAACTTACTGGACTGCTGATGGTTTCCTTAACAGCGGATCAACCGGTGCTGCGAAAATTAATCTTTATAACATCAACAGAACGGGTTGGCTTATTTCCCCGGTAATTAATCTGTCAGCCGGAGGTTACAGAGTGGAATTCGATTATGGTGTTACTGATTATGCCAATACGGATCCAATTACTGCTATGGGATCAGATGACATTGTAAACTTCCTAATCTCAACTGACGGAGGGACAACGTGGACTGTTCTGCAGACATGGGATGCGAATAACACTCCAACAAATACTTCCACTACCTATAGTTATATTATCCCGGCATCGTCTTCTGTTGCCAATGCGAAGTTCGCTTTCTACGCAACCGACGGAACTGTGAACGATGTACCGGATTATGAGTTTTTTGTTGATAATTTCATCGTGGAAACGGTACCGACTTGTATTGAGCCTACAGCAGTTACTGTAACTGGCCAAACAAGTTCTTCCGGAACTTTAACGTGGACGGCGCCTGTAACGACGGGAGCTCCACCATTGAATTATACGGTTTATTATAACACAACCGGAACAGCTCCGACTGCAACTACCGTACTGGATGGAACCAACTCTACAGTGATCACAGGAACAACGGGTACAATTACAGGGCTTACGCCTTCAACAACTTATTACGTTTGGATCCGTACGAACTGTACAGCAACTGATATCAGCGCATGGACACCAAATTCCGTAACATTTATTACTGATTGTCTTGCGCCTGCAGTATTAACGGTAACCGGTCAGACAGTTTGTGTAAATAATCCGGCAACTCTTGCTGCGACAGCAGACACCGGTGCAATCATCAACTGGTATGATGCAGCTACCGGAGGAACGCCACTCGCAACCGGAGTTTCATTCACCACACCGTCACTTACAGCTACCACAACTTATTATGTGTCTGCAGCCAATATTATCAACGGTACTGTTGGTCCGCTGAATCCTGCTGCAGTAGGTGCAACCAGTGCAACGAATTTTGCTATTACCACGTACTATCAGGAATTCGATGTTATTCAGCCGACAACTCTGGTAAGCATTGATGTGTTCCCTGCAAGTACAGTAACAATTGGAACAAATGCTTCAATTGAAATCAGAGACAATACAGGAACAGTTCTGCATACGGTGCCGTATACTGTTGCAGTGAATGATGGTACAACAGCTCAAACGGTTCCAATTAATTTCCAGCTTGCCGTTGGTACAGATTACAGAATCGGACAGGGAGTTGGCGGAAATATTAATCTCACTAGAAGCACGTCAGGAGCTACATATCCTTACACATCCAGTTCGATTAACATTACTGGAAACAACTTTGACCCTGCTTACTGGTATTATATTTATAACTGGAACTTCACAGAAGGTTGTGAAAGTGCACGTACACCTGTAACTGCTACCGTGAACTCAGATCCAAGCTGTTCTATGGCTACAGTAGAAACTGATGCGAAAGATTCGGTTTCTGTTTATCCGAATCCGTTTACTGATGTTCTGAACATCGCTGATGCAGAAGATGTTGCATCTGTTACGGTAACAGATATGGCAGGAAGAACCGTTAAGGTATTCGGCAAAGCGACAGAAGAACTTCACCTTGCTGAACTGAGAGCCGGAATGTATATTATTACTCTGAAAATGAAAGACGGAAGCAGCAAAGCTGTGAAAGCCATTAAGAGATAATCTCTAAGAATTTTCTAAATAAGGAGCGCCGCAATTTCTGCGGCGCTCTTTTTATTACTACAAACTGCTGTTTATATCATTTTTTCATTTTTGTTGTAAAATTTTCAGGTAAATCATTTTTTTATTTGGAAATCTTTATTACTTTTGAAATGCTATTATTAATCCAATATTATGAAAAAACTTTTACTCGCGTGTATGATCGCTCTTGGCTTGGGAGCACATGCACAAACCACTG
Organism: Bacteroidota bacterium; assembly: GCA_023460855.1. Lineage (GTDB taxonomy): Bacteria > Bacteroidota > Bacteroidia > Flavobacteriales > Weeksellaceae > JAEWOS01. The sequence goes on from JAEWOS010000013.1 coordinate 37,371, forward strand.
TAACAATCGGTACGGGTACGTTATCAACCTCGGGCACCAATGGTACGCCAATCTACCGCTCTTCCGCAACAAGTTCGTTTAATTATTCGCAAAGTGTACAATTGCTCACTGCCAGTGATCTTGCAGCAGCCGGTGTGTTGCCGGGAGCAACAATTACGAAAATTGCATATTATAAGGCGAATGCAGAAACCATGGCTGCAGGCAGAACAGCGACCATTAATCTTTACATGAAAAATTCAGCGCTGACAGCGCTAAACACTACCACCAACTTTGCGGGCTGGACAACAGGATCGACAAATGTTTACAGCAACACTACTTTTGGAAGTGCGGCCACTGATCTGCCGGCTGCGGCAGGTTGGGTTGAGTTTAACCTCACGACACCTTTTCAATACACAGGAGGATCAATCGAAACTGCTATTGACTGGGCTGTTAACGCAGGTACGGGTAGTGTGTCCACAGGTGCATTTTCGTGGCAATATACTACTGCAACTTCAGCTCAGGCAGTCGGAACATCCGCTGGCTCGCCACTTACAGGAAATTTATCCGGAAGTCAAACCAGATATTATAATACTCAGGTAACTTTTAGTGTTACTGCCTGCAGCGGAAACCCGGCGCCGGGCAACACTTTATCTTCGTTCACACCAACGTGTCCGGGAAGTTATCAGACTACTCTTTCCGCCCAGAATCCTACTATCGGAACAGGCGTAACTTATCAATGGTACCATAACGGAACCGCTATCCCTGGTGCGACTTCGCAATCATATAATGCCACAGTAACCGCTGCGGATTCTTATTATGTAGCTGTAACCTGCGGTGCGAACACAGTAAATTCCAATCCAATTACGGTGACGGCACCTGTTTCTACACTGGTTCCGCCTTATACAAATGATTTTACAACGTTCCCGGGCGCATGCTGGACGCAGTCTAACGGAGGATCTCCGAGTACTGGCCCTGCTCCAACCGGCACAAATTACTGGTTTGATGACGGATTTCTGAATGTCGGAACAACGGGAGCTGCTAAAATTAATCTGTACAGCACCAACAGAACCGGCTGGCTAATTTCACCTGCCTTCAATCTTACTGCAGGCGGTTACAGGGTTAAATTTGATTACGGTTTAACTGACTATGCTGCTACAGGACCTTCTGGTATGGGTGCTGATGATGTTATTAATTTTCTTATTTCTACAAATGGCGGCACCAGCTGGACAGTATTAGAAACATGGAATGCTGCGAATACTCCATCAAACAGTTCTAATATTTACTCACATGTTATTCCTGCAGGTTCGTCTGTGAATGATGTGAAATTCGCGTTTTACGGATCAGATGGAACAGTATCTGACAGTTTTGATTATGAGTTTTTTGTTGACAATTTTGTGATAGAAGCGGTTCCTTCATGTTTAGAACCAACGCAGGTCACAGTAACAGGAAATACAACAAATTCTGTAAGTCTGTCATGGCAGGCACCAACTCCGGCGCCGGCAAACGGATATACTGTTTATTATAGTACTACCAATACTGCACCTACGGCAAGTACAGTACTTAATGCCTCAAACTCTGTTACCAGTACAACTACTACTGCGACAATTAATGGTCTTACAGCTGAAACGACATATTATTTCTGGGTAAGATCTGAATGCGGAGCGACCGGTACAAGTCCTTGGGTTGGTCCATATTCAGCCTACACGGGTTACTGTCAGCCTGCACCTTCAAGTGTGGATGACCTGGGTATTACAAATGTAACGTTTGGAAACGCTCCTAATATTGTGAATAATTCGACAGGAGCCGAGCAGGGAAATTACGGTAACTATTCTAATATGATCGGCAATGTTGAAACGGGAGTCGCTACGGCTGTTGACATCACGTATGAAACAGGATATATTTACAATACTAAAATTTGGGTTGATCTCAATAACAACCTGACATTCGAAGCCAGTGAAGAACTGTATTCAGGTGCATCTACCTCTGCTAGCCCAACAGTTTTGGCTGCATCAATCACTGTTCCTGCTGGTACACCTCCAGGAAACTACAGAATGAGAATCGGAGGAACCTGGGATGTTATACCAACTGTTTGCTATACAGGTGCTTATGGATCTTTCGAAGACTATACTATTAATGTTGTTACTGCACAGATGAGCACCACCGAAGTTGACGGTAAGAACGCAATCACGCTTTATCCGAATCCTTTCACAGATTTTGTGACTATCGATAAAGCAAACGAAGTGAAAGCTGTAACAGTTTTTGATGTATCCGGAAGAATGGTGAAGAAAGTAGCTAAAATCGAAGAGAAAATCAATACTTCTGATCTGCAGACTGGTATGTATGTTTTCCGAATTGAAATGAAAGACGGATCTGTGAAAACAGTGAAAGCAATCAAGAGATAGTTAATCTCCTAATATTATTTATGGAAGGCAGTTCGCAAGAGCTGCCTTTTTTATTTGGTAATTTCGAAATGCTTGTCAAACATTTATGAACTGCATATGAATTCTTTGAAAAACGCGGAAACTTTTTTTGTTTTTTAGTTTCCTTTTGTATCTTTGCATCCGAAAAAATGATACATGGATAAAGCATTTTTAGAAAAAGTGGTGGATCTCTTCATAGAAAACGGCGCAAAAACCGTGACTATGGATGATGTCGCCCGCGAATTCGGGATGTCCAAAAAAACCCTTTACCAGAAGTATAAAAACAAGGAAGCGCTGCTGGAAGATGTACTTACATTCAAACTGAATGAAGTAATTGAAAAGCTGCAGCAACTTGATGCCACGATTGAAAATGCCGTAGAAAGGATGTTCTGTCGCGATGAACATATCGAAAGGGCAGTACAGTCTAACAATTCCCTTCTGATCCGGCAACTGATCCGGTATTATCCTTCGATATTCAACCGCCACATGTTGCAGTTCTCAGAAAAATTTGCAGATGTGATGGTACATAATATTGAAAGAGGCAGAGCTCAGGGTTATTACAGACCCGATTTCGATGCAAAAATTTACGCGAAAATTTTCTTTCTTCTGGTGATGTCCTATGAAAGTTCACCATTCCTTGATACCGCGCAGATTGAAAAGGAATATTACAACAATGAAGCGATGATGTTTTATATGAATGCCATCACTACCGAGAAAGGAAAAGAATTTTTAAAAAAGTATAATAGTTAAGATAATGAAGAAATTATTATTTGGCTTTGCATTGTGTGGAGGACTGCTCTACGGCCAGGATGTGAGACTGCTAACCTTGCCGGAAGCTATTTCGTACGCGCTGGAACATAAGGCAGAAGCAGAGAAGGCAAGGCTCGACATCCGGAAAGGTGATGCGCAGATTGCTGAGGTGAAAGCCAATGCATATCCCAACCTGAGCTTCAACAGCAATACTTCATATAATCCATTGCTGCAGGAAACGGTTCTTCCGGGTGAAATGTTTGGAGTGCCGGGACAGCAGGTGAAAGTAGCGTTCGGACAGAAATGGACGACAAGTAACATGCTTCAGCTGCAGCAGGTGCTGTTCAACCAGTCGGTTTTTACAGGTTTAAAAGCTGCCCGTTCCACGAAAGAATTTTATCTGATAAATGCTCAGCTTACAGAAGAGCAGATTATCGAGAACGTAGCGAATGCCTACTTTCAGGTTTATCAGGCAGAGCAGATGCTGGAAAATGCGCAAAGCAATCTGAATATTACCAATCAGACCATTAAAATTATCAAAGGTCTTTATGATGCCGGTTTAGCCAGAAAAATTGATTACGACAGGGTAGTAGTAGCCCGAAATAATGTGAATTCCGGAGTTCAGCAACTGGAAAATGCAGTTGATCTTTCCGAAAATGCATTAAAATTCATGATCGGAATGCCAATGAATCAGGAAATTGAACTTCCTGAAGAAACGTTTGATCCGGCAATACTTCCTGATCGTGATGCCAATTTCTCCGAAAGAACAGAAATGAGGCTCATGAATAAGCAGATCGAACTTCTGGAATGGCAGAGAAAAGCTTCTGAAGCTGAATACTATCCAACAGTAGCATTATCTGCAAATTATGGATTTCTGGGACAGGGACAAAGGTTTCCGTTTACGAACGGAAAAAATGACGGCGTATTCTGGTCCGATCTGTCATCAATCGCTCTGAATATTAATGTTCCGATTTTTAACGGATTCGCGACGAGATCCAGAATTCAGCTGAACCAAATCGAAATAGAAAAAGCGCAGGCAGATCTCAGAGAGACTCAGCTCGGATTAGATCTGGCGCATGCAAACGCGATTACGCAACTGGAAAATAATACCACAATGATTGCCATGCAGGAGGAAAACGTAAAACTTGCAGAGCAGGTTCTTTCCAATACAAGAAGCAATTATCAGCACGGTTTGGCAACTTTAAATGACATTCTTGATGCAGAACGCGACCTTACCGATGCTAAAAATAACCTTACAACCGCAAAACTAGATTATAAACTTGCAGAAATCAATCTGTTGAAATCGCAGGGAAAACTAAGAACCTTAAACAATTAATCCAATGAAAAAGAATACCATCATAACCATTGTGGCCATTTTAGGAATTTTTGCAGCTATTTTCCTGATTTTGCAGAATAACAAGAAAAGCAACGAGGAAAAAGTAGCCATCGTTGCCGAAAAAAATACCGATGTTGCCGTAAGAACGGAGGCAGTAAAGGCAGAGGATATCAGCGGCGAGTTTTCTGTAAATGGTACTTTTCTTCCGAACAGACAGGCGCAGATTTCTGCAGAAATGGGCGGTCAGCTCATCGCGCTTAACGTGAAGGAAGGAAGTTATGTACGCGCCGGACAAAGCATCGGACGTCTTGGAGGTGAAAAAGTAAATGTAAACGTTTCCAGCGCAAAAGCCAATCTTGATAATGCTGTAATGGCACTGAACCGTTACGAACAGGCGTACAAAACCGGTGGAGTTACGGCACTTCAGTTGGATCAGGCAAGGCTTCAGGTAAAAAATGCAAGAGCACAGATGCAATCCGCAAATCTTACTTCCGGCGACACCAATATCATTTCGAAAGTGAGCGGAATTGTAAATCAGAAGTTTGTTGAAGTGGGATCCGTGATCGGTGCAGGAACGCCGATTGTGGAAGTAGTGGATATTTCATCGGTAAAGCTGAAAGTGGATGTTGACCAGTCTTTGGTAAGCCAGCTTTCTGTTGGAAATACTGTAAAAGTGCAGCCTGATGTTATTGACGGAGCTGTAGACGGAAGAATAACGTTTATTGCGCCGTCAGCTTCGGGAGCTTTAAAATTCCCTGTGGAAATTACCATTCCAAATACTGCAAACCAGTTGAAAGCCGGAATGTACGGAACAGCCGTTTTTAACAGAACCGGAACGGAAAGCGTGCTTACGATTCCAAGAGAAGCATTTGTGGGATCGGTTAGCGACAACCAGGTTTTCGTGGTGCGCAACAATCAGGCAATTCTTACAAAAATACAGAGCGGAATCAACTACGGTGATAAAGTAGAAGTAATCAGCGGACTGAAAGCCGGCGATCAGGTGGTAACCAGCGGACAGATTAACCTTACGGACAAAACCAAAGTAAGAGTTCTGAAATAAGACAAAATCGATTAAAATAAAAGAATGAAATTAGCAGAAGTATCGATTAAAAGGCCCAGTCTGGTGATTGTAATGCTTGCATTGCTCATCATTGGCGGACTTTTCAGTTATTCGCAGCTCAGCTACGAGCTGATTCCAAAATTTGAAGTAAAAATTGTAACCGTGGCAACCGTTTATCCGGGAGCATCGCCTTCTGAGGTGGAAAATACGGTTTCCAGAAAAGTAGAAGATGCAGTTTCGTCTCTGGAAGGTGTCAAGAAGATAACAGCGCAGTCTTATGAAAGTTTATCGGTGGTAATCATTGAATTTCAGAGTGATGCCGACGTCGATTACGCTTTAAATGACGCCCAGCGAAAAATTAACGCCATACGGTCCGAACTTCCGGAAGATATTGACGAACCGTCGCTGTCGCAGTTCTCACTTTCGGATATGCCGATCATGTCCATGGGTATTACGGCAAATCTTACGGAAAATGAACTGTATGATCTCATTGATCAGCGTCTTCAGCCGGAACTTTCAAGAATTCCGGGGGTTGCACAGGTAAATATTATCGGTGGACAGGAACGTGAAATCAGAATCAACCTGGATCAGGAAAAACTGGAAGGTTACGGTTTAACCATTCCGCAGGTTCAGCAGATAATTTCGATGTCGAATATGGATTTTCCTACGGGAAACCTGAAGACTAGAGAGAACAGTACCCTGATTCGTCTTGCAGGAAAAATAAATTCTGTGGAAGAACTCCGTAACCTGATGATTTCATCAAACGACGGACAGAATATCAGGCTTTCGGATGTGGCAGAAGTTCAGGACACGCAGAAACAGGTGGACAAAATTGCACGGATTGACCAGCAGAATACCATTATGCTGCAGGTGATTAAACAGACCGAAGCAAATGCCGTGGAAGTAAGTGAACTCGTTCAGGCGAAAATTGAAGATATTCACACACAGTACAAACCGCAGAATGTAGTAATTGACGTGGCAAACGATACGTCTATTTTTACGCTTGAAGCAGCGAACGCCGTAATAAAAGACTTACTGATTGCTGTTGGGCTGGTAGCTTTTGTAATGCTGTTCTTCCTGCACAGTTTCCGAAATGCGTTAATTGTAATGGTCGCGATTCCAACTTCACTTATCGCTACGTTTATCGGACTGAATTTGCTGGATTACAGTTTGAACCTGTTGAGTTTACTCGGCCTTTCACTCGTGGTTGGTATTCTTGTCGATGACGCGATTGTTGTTATCGAGAATATTCACCGCCACATGGAAATGGGGAAAAACAAGGTTCGCGCAGCTTACGACGGTTCCAAGGAAATCGGATTTACAGTAACGGCGATTACGCTGGTAATTGTGGTGGTATTCCTTCCGATTGCACTGAGCACAGGTATGGTTTCCAATATCATCAAGCAGTTCTGTGTTACGGTGGTTATCGCAACCTTGCTGTCACTTTTGGTTTCGTTTACGGTTGTTCCGTGGTTGTTCTCAAGATACGGAAAGTTGGAGCTGATCAGCAATAAAACCTGGTTCGGGAAAATTATTGAAAAATTCGAACAGGGACTTACCTGGTTTACAAAGAAAATTGAAAGTATCCTGAAATGGAGTCTTCACCATAAACTTAAGACTTTCGCAGTAACGTTCCTTCTTTTTGCAAGTTCAATTGCGCTGGTTGCCATGGGTTATATCGGATCCGATTTCTTCCCGGCAACAGACAAGGGTGAATTCCTTGTTCAGCTGGAACTGCCTAAAGATTCGTCGCTGGAGGAAACCAACTTCATGACGCAAAGAGCGGAAAAATTCCTTCAGAACAAACCCGAAGTAGTGCAGATGATTACTTCTGTTGGACAGGTAAGTGGTGGAATGGGTGCAATGCAGTCAACCGCGTACAAATCGGAAATCAATATCGAGCTGGTCGACAAAAGCGAACGGGATGACGATACCAAAGTTTACGCAGCAAAACTGAAACGTGAACTCGAAAAAGAACTGGTTGGTGCGAAAGTAACCACGGTTCCGGTTGGATTTATGGGTGCAGAAATGGCACCGCTGCAAATGACGGTTACCGGTGCAACTTTTGAGGATGCGATGGCGTATGCACAGCAGGCAGAAGCACAGTTGAGAACAATTGACGGTGCTTCAGAAATTAAGCTGAGTGTGGAGGAAGGAAATCCGGAAATTTCTGTAAGTGTGGACCGCGATAAAATGGCATCGCTCGGATTGAATGTGGCGACCGTTGGCCAGACCTTAAGAACTGCCTTCAGCGGAAATACCGACAATAAATTCCGTACAGGCAGCAATGAATATGATATCAATATTATCCTGGATGAAGCCAACAGAACCAGTATTGATGATGTGCGTAATATCAATTTTGTAAATCCGCAGGGACAACGGGTGCAGTTGGCGCAGTTTGCCGATATTAATTTCGGATCCGGACCTGCCTTGCTCGAAAGATATAACCGTTCACCATCTGTTACGGTTCAGGCTCAGGTTGTGGGTAAAACCACCGGTACCATTGCAGGAGAATGGGAGACGAAGATGGAAAATGTGAAAAAACCGGCCGGTGTAAACTGGGTTTGGGGCGGAAACATGGAAAATCAGAGTGAAGGTTTCGGTACTTTGGCAGTTGCTTTGATGGCCGCGATTATGCTGGTTTACATGATTATGGTGGTACTCTACAATGACTTTATCAAGCCGTTTATCGTACTGTTCTCGATTCCGCTTTCATTTATCGGCGCACTTTGGGCACTGGCTTTAACCAACCAGAGTTTGAATATTTTCACCATTCTCGGTATCATCATGTTAATTGGTCTCGTGGCGAAAAATGCGATTCTACTGGTAGATTTTGCAAACCACAGAATGGATCATGGTGAACCGATTGAAACTGCGCTTATTCAGGCGAACCACGCGCGTCTTCGCCCGATTCTGATGACGACGATCGCGATGGTTTTCGGTATGCTTCCGATTGCTTTGGCTTCCGGAGCTGCAGCTGAAATGAACAACGGTTTGGCAATTGTAATTATCGGAGGTTTGATATCCTCACTTTTCCTTACACTGATTATCGTACCCGTGGTTTATTACATCGTGGTAAAACTCGAAAACAGATTCGCAAAACACGAAAAAATAGATTACGAAGAACAAATGACGGCGGATTACGATCACATCGATCCGGAACATGAAATGGAGTTCTAATTAAACGTAATCAACGGAGCCTGATTCAATTGAATCAGGCTTTTTTATAGAGTAGAAGTTAGATGTTAATAGAAAGAGGTACGGTTCAACTAAAAGTTTAGTGCACTACTTTTTCGCCGCATCTTTTGCAGTAATTGGCGTCGTCATCAATGTCTTCATTATTGCAGCGCTGACAGATTTTTTCAAGATTCTGTCGCTTGTTGCGCATTTCCGCAGTTACAATTCCGGTAGGAACGGCGATGATGGAATAACCGGCAAGCATAAGCAGAATAGAAAAGAATTTTCCGATTGGCGTTGTCGGGGAAACGTCTCCGTAACCTACGGTGGTTACAGTAACCACTGCCCAGTAAATACTTTGCGGAATACTTTCAAAACCTTCCTTGTGTCCTTCCACCATATACATCAGTGAACCTACTATCACATTGAAAATCATCAGGAACAACAGGAAAATGTAGATTTTTCGCGAACTGTTTTTCAGGGCTTTTACGATCAGGTAACCGTCATTCATGAAATCCAGCAGATTCAGGATCCTGAAAATCCGGAGCATCCTCAGCATTCGGATGATGAGGAAAAACTTCGTAACCGGGAAAAAGAGACTCAGGTAAAATGGTACAATCGCAAGCAGGTCGATAATTCCGAAAAAACTGAAAATATAATCCCTCTTATTGCGTATAGTTATTATTCTCAGAACATATTCCACAGTGAAAATCACCGAGATAATAATTTCCAGCACGATAAAAACCGTATGGTATTTCAGGTCGAATGACGGCACGCTTTCCATCATGACGATGAAGGTGCTCAGAAATATAAGAACAAGCAGGCTTACATCAAATATTTTCCCAAGCGGAGTGTCGGCTCTGTAGATAATCCGGAAGAGCTGTCGTTTCCACTTTTTGCGCTCCGCAACAAAGTTGTTTTCCTTCTCTATAGCGTGGTGACCGTCGGTACTCATTATCTAAAATATTCCTACTTTAGATGCAAACTTAGGAAAAATGAAGTTAAAAGAAGCTGTTCAGGTTATCGAAAGTTCATTCCGTATGCCTTTGGCTGAAGATTTTGACAATGTAGGGCTGCTCTGCGGAAATCCGGAGCGTGAAGTTGCTGGAATTCTGATCTGTCATGATGCGCTGGAAGATGTCATCGCTGAAGCGATAGAAAAGGATTCAAATCTGATTGTGTGCTTCCATCCAATCATATTTTCAGGCCTTAAATCACTTACCGGTAAAAGCTATGTAGAAAGAACCGTACTGAAAGCGATCGAGAATAAAATCGCGATTTACGCTGTTCATACAGCTTTTGATAACGATTATTTCGGTGTTAATTACCGCATTTGTGAAGAACTCAGTCTCGAAGATCAGCAGATTCTGATGCCGAAGAAAGATCAGCTTCAGCAACTGGTAGTGTATGTTCCGAAAAATCATGCAGATGAGGTTCGTGAGGCAGTTTTCTCTGCGGGAGCCGGAAATATCGGCTTTTACGATGAATGCAGTTTTCAGGTTTCCGGCAATGGAAGTTTCCGGCCTTTGCCCGGATCGGATCCGTTTGAAGGGCAAGAGTGCGTGCGTGAAAAAACAGATGAAGAAATGCTTTATTTCATTTTTGAAAACTACAAACAGCGCGGCATTATCGCGGCAATGAAAAACGCGCATCCGTACGAAGAAGTGGCGTACCAGATCTACAGTCTGCAAAACGAAAATCAGTATGCAGGATTAGGAAGATTCGGAGATTTTAAGCAGGAGATGGAAGAGCAGCAGTTTCTGGAACTGGTGAAAAAACGTTTTGATCTGAAGGTCATCCGTCATTCAGCAGACACCGGAAAAAAAATAAAAAGGGTAGGAGTTCTCGGCGGAAGTGGCGCATCGGGAATAAAAGCCGCGATTTCCAAAGGTTGTGACGCCTATCTAACCGGCGATGTTAAGTATCACGAATTTTTTCAGGCAGAAGGAAAGATGCTGATCTGCGACATCGGTCATTTCGAATCGGAACAGTTTGTGGTTCAGCAAATATTTCAGATATTATCGGAAAAATTTCCTAAATTTGCAGTCTTAAAATCGGAGGTAAATACTAATCCCGTTAATTATTTTTTATAAAAAATGGCAAAGAAAAACGTAGAAATTTCTGTAGAGGAAAAGCTGAGAGCGCTGTATGATTTACAGATTATCGACTCCAGGCTGGACGATATCCGCAATACCAGAGGAGAGCTGCCTATTGAAGTGGAAGACCTGGAAATTGAAATTGAGGGATTGCAGAAAAGAGCTGAAAAATACGAGGCCGAAATAAAAGAGCAGAACGCTGAAATCAGTACTAAAAATGAAGTGATTAATCACGCAAAAACACTGATCGACAAATACAAGACACAGCAGGATAACGTTCGCAACAACAAGGAATTTGAAGCACTTGGTAAAGAAATTGAGTTTCAGGAACTGGAAATTGAACTTTCTGAAAAAAGAATCCGTGAGTTCGATTCCAAAATTGCGATGAAAAATGAAACGCTTTCTGAGCTTACATCCAAAATCGACGAATACCGCGAGCATCTGAAATTCAAAAAAGAAGAACTTGAAGGTCTGATCGCTGAAACGCAGAAAGAGGAAGAATATCTGCTGGAAAAATCAAAAGAATTTGCAGGAAAAATTGATGAAAGACTGCTGAAATCTTACCAGAGAATCAGAGAAAACTCAAATACCGGACTTGCAGTAGTTGGTCTTGAAAGAGGTGCTGCTAAAGGTTCTTTCTTCACCATTCCGCCGCAAAAGCAAATGGAAATTGCGCAGCGTAAGAAAATCATTATCGATGAGCACAGCGGAAAAATCCTGGTAGACGATGAATTGGTTCAGGAAGAAAACGAACGAATGAAAGAAGTGATTAAATTCTAATCCTGTCTTTCTAATAATAACAAATCCCGGTTGCATCTGCAGCCGGGATTTTTTTGGCGTTGTTTTTCTTAATCTGTCTGATTTTTTAGTTTGCTGTTTTTCATTCCGTAGAAAAAGTAAATCAGCAGACCTGCAGCGAACCAAAGTCCGAACCAGAACCAGTTGTTATGCGTCATTCCTGTAAGAAGATACAGACAGGAACTCAGTCCTAAAAGCGGAATAAGATTGAGGTTTTTCACAAAGGCCAGAATCATCAGCACAACATTGATCAGGAGGAAGAAAAATACCGACATCCGGAATTCGCCTTCTTCAGGATGACTCCAGTCCAGCAGCGTATGGAAAAATGCCGGCTGCCAGTAGTAAAAGCCAAAAACTCCTGCCAGAAAAAGCAGCGGAAACGTAAATTTCGAACTGATGAAAGGCATGTGAAAACGTCCCTTCACTTTTTCTTTCGGCGGCATCAGCAGAATTCCGCCATTCACCAGCACGAAAGCGAAAATGGTTCCGATACTCGTAAAATCGAGAATGAAAGATTTATCGGTGAACAGAATCGGCAATCCCACAGCAATTCCCGTGATGATTGTTGCAAAACCGGGCGTCTTATATTTTTCACTGATGTGCGAAAATTTCTTCGGCAGCAAACCGTCGCGACTCATCGCATACCATATTCTCGGTTGTCCCATCTGAAAAACCAAGAGCACAGAAGTAATTGCAATAATCGCCGTTACGGCAACGGTAAATTCCATCCAGGGCAGGTTTCCGTTTTCCGGAGCAAAAATAAATGCGAGCGGATCGCCGATTCCGTCAAATTTCCGGTAATCGACCATTCCCGTAAGAACAAGCGTCAGGCAGATATAAATCGTGGTACTCAGAACCAGCGCGATAATCATTCCGCGCGGCAGATTTCTTTGTGGATTTTTGGTTTCTTCGGAAAGTACACTCAGCGCATCAAAACCAATGTAGGCAAAGAACACTCCGGATACGGCAGCCATCACTCCCGAAAATCCGTTCGGCATAAATCCTTCCACTCCTTCATTGTTCACCGGCGTCCAGTTGTCTGCATTGATGTAGAAAACACCGATTCCGATAATCAGAAAAATAACAGCAAGCTTCAGAATGACAAGCAGATTATTGAAATTTTTGCTTTCCTTGATTCCGATATAAACGAGTGCCGTAATCATCGCGTTGATCAGCAGTGCAGGAATATCGATGATGAATTTCAGATTTCCGAGCAGTGGAGCAGAATTCCAGGCGTTGATCAGTTCTTTATTGGTGGAGCCGGACTCAAATGCTTTTTTGGCTTCAGGATAGCTGGTCGACAGAAAATCAGGGAAATGAATGCCGAGCCGTTCCAGGAAACTCGTGAAATAGTCGCTCCACGAAAAAGCCACGTAAATATTTCCGAATGAGTATTCCATAATCAGCGCCCAGCCAATAACCCATGCCATCAGTTCGCCAAAACTCGCGTATGCATACGTGTAGGCTGAACCTGCATTCGGAATCCGGCTGGCAAATTCTGCATACGACATCGCGGTAAACGCGCAGGCAAGTCCGCAAATGATATACAGCGAAATTACGCCGGGACCGCCGCGAAAAATCGCTTCTCCGAGGCTGGAAAAACTTCCGGCGCCGATAATGGCGGCAAGCCCGAAAAAAACGATATCCCACATTCCGAGAACGCGGTGCAGGTTGGTTGAGTGATCTTCAGCATTGTATTTTTTCCGTCGGAAAAGTTGGTTCATCAGTTTTCTATTTAAAACAAATGTAATGAAACGCTGGAAAAGTGCGAAGTGGCGGGTTCAAAGTTGCGGGTTCAGAGTTCAGAGTTCAAAGTTTAAAGTCTAAAGTTCAAGGTTCAAGGTTCAAGGTTCAAAGTTCGTCACTTCGAGTAGGAATTAGAAGAATTCCATATCGAGAAGTGCTTCAAGATTCCAGGTTCAAAGTTTAAAGTTCCAGGTTCAAAGTTCCGTATCGAGAAGTCATTCAGGATTCCAGGTTCCAAGTTTAATGTTCAAGGTTCAGAGTTCAGAGATGAAAGTTCCTGCCTAAATTTCAAATTTCAAATCTCGAATCTCAAATTTCAAATCTCGAATTCTCATCGTTCTCGATACTCTTCGCTACTCGAACTGACGGAGTCAATACAGTTCAAGGTTTACAGTTCAATGTTCAGGGTTCGTCACTTCGAGTAGGAATTCGCAGAATTCCGTATCGAGAAGTGCTTCAGGAAATCCGGTTCCAAGTTTAATGTTCAAGGTTAATAGTGTAATGTCTCCAATCTTCAAATCTCGAATCTCAAATCTCAAATCTCAAATCTCGAATCCTCATCGTTCTCGATACGCTTCGCTACTCGAACTGACGGAGGCAATACAGTTAAAGGTCTACAGTTCAAAGTTCAAAGTTCAGAGTTCGGAGTCAAAAGTTCTGCGTAATCTAAAATTTCAAATTTCAAATTTCAAATTAACAGTTATCCACAAATTAACATTAAGCTCAAAACTTGTCTGTATAATAAGTTTTCAATATTTTCGTTGATAAATAAATTCTTCCTTAAACCTGCAGAATGAATTCGAAGAAAATCTTTTTGGCCGGTGCCGTATTCTTTTACGGACTATCACAGGCACAGCTTTCTCAATATTTTAACGACCGCGAACAGTATAAGTACAATTTAGCCGAAAACCTCTATCAAACCAGGGTTTTCAACGCTTCACAGTACGAATATGCACAGCAGTATTTCTACAACGAAGCGCTTTCACGATCTAAAAAAGAAGCCTCTCAGTTTTTTGATAACGTCATTGGTGTAATTCTGCAGAAGAACCACGCGGAAGAAGGTCTCGCCGCTTTTATCCGCGAATATCCGAATACGGCGTATTTCGGACAGGCTAATCTTCCTTTGGCCGATTATTATCTCGTGCAGAAAGAATTTGACAAAGCGCTGGAAACACTGGAAAAAGTGAATCCCGTACATCTTTCGCGTGAGGAAAATACCGACTACATTCTGAAACTCGGGTACGCAAAGTTCATGACCGGCGACAGCAAAGGTGCAATCAGTGCGCTTGAAGAAGCCTATGATAACGGAAGTGCAGAAAACAGAAATGAAGTAGCTTATATGCTCGGACATTTATATTATGCAGACGGACAGAATACACAGGCGTTTCAGTATTTCGATTCGATTAAGGACAATGCGAAATTTACAAAACTGGTTCAGCCGTATTACGTGCAGATGTACTACAATGAAAAGGATTACGACCAGGCAATTACAGAAGGAAATGCTTTGCTGAACGAAGATCTTTCGCCGGCTTACAAGGCGGAGGTTCATAAAATTATCGGCGAAAGTTATTTCATGAAAGGCGATTATCAGTCGGCTTATCCGCATCTGAAAACCTTTGCCGAAAGCAAGGAAAACCCAAGTGAAAGTGATCTGTATGAAATGGGCTTCGTAGCGGCACAATTGCAGAAGTATGATGAAGCGGTATCGTATTACAACCAATTAATTAATTCCAATTCTGCACTTTCTCAAAATGCCTATTATCAGCTTGGAAATGCGTATTTTCTTACGAACAGCAAGCAGGAAGCTTTGTCGGCATTCCGTTCTGCAAGTCAGATGACATACGATTCCGAAGTGCAGAAACTCGCGCACGAACAGTATGCGAAACTCAGCTACGACATCGGAAACCCTTTTGAAGCAGCTCCGAAAGTAATTCAGGATTATATTTCTAAATATCCTTCCGGCGAAAAAACAGCCGAAATGAGAAGGCTCCTCGTTAAATCTTATCTGTATTCCGGAGATTACAGGGAAACACTTGCAGCCATCGACAAACTGAATACGCCAACGCCGGAAACCACGAAGATCGATCAGGAAGTTTCGTATCTGCTCGGAACCGAGGAATTCAACAAAGGCAATCTTACAGAAGCAGAACGCTATTTCAAGAGAAGTCTGAAATCCGACACAAATAAGGAATTTCATAACCGTGCAAATTACTGGCTCGCACAAACCTATTATCAGCAGGGAAATTATCCTGCGGCAATTACCGGTTTCGAAAGATTGCTCACTGCTTCGGCATTTCCGGAAAAACAGCAGCTGCACTATGATCTGGGATATGCATTTTTTAAATCAAAAGATTTTGACAAAGCACAGTATCATTTCCGTGAATATCTCGTGAATCCGAAGCCGGAATTCCGAAATGATGCAAATCTGCGGCTTGCAGATACTTATTACGCAGCCAATCAGCTGTCCGAAGCGATTGCTATTTACGATCAGAGCGAAAATGTGAATGATTATACGATTTTTCAGAAAGGACTGGCGCAGGGATTTCAGGGAAATTCGCAGGCGAAAATCACCACTTTGAAAAATCTGATTTCCCAATACCCGAATTCGGAATATGCAGACGATGCGCTGTATGAAATCGGCGTTGCTTATGCTTCTGACCAGGATTTTTCTAATTCAAATGATTATTTCGCTCAGGCAATTAAAAAAAGTTCAGATCCGGATATTGTTGCAAACGCTCAGATTTACCGGGCACAGAATTATATAGACCAGAACGATCACGCGAAAGCACTTACGGAACTTACAGCACTTGGAAACCAATACAGAAATACAGCGTATGCAGTGAAAGTGGTGCAGGCTGCAAGACCGGTATTTATTGAGACCGGCGATGTTGCGGGTTACCGGAATTTTGCATCGAACATCGGCGTGGAAGTGAATGCGCGCGAAATTGATGAACTGAGCCTATCCTCCGCGAAACAGTTTTATGCGAGAAAAGATTACCATAACGCTATCCCGCTTTATGAAAAATTCCTGACACAAAATCCGCAGGGTGAAGGTCTGTATCAGGCACAGTACGAACTCGGTGAAAGTTATTATCAGACGAATGACCACACGAAAGCGCTGCTGGTTCTTCAGGATGTGGCAGCCGTTCAAAGCGATTATCAGCAGGATGCGCAGACGCGCGTTTCACAGATTTATCTGGCTCAGGGAAATACGACGGAAGCGAAAAGATATCTGGAAGGCCTCGTAAATTCTTCCAACACCAACGTCCGGAATTATGCGAATATCGAACTGATGAAAATCAATGCGCAGGAAAACAACATGGTTCAGGCTGAAATTTATGCTGATGCGGTGATTGCGAATGCGAAGAATTCCACGGCAGTTCTGGAAAGCGCCCGTGCGGTAAAAGCGCGAAGCCTGATGAACCGTGGCAAAGACAAAGACGCGCAGACAGCATTTGCGGCGCTCGAAAAATCTACCAACACGACAGTAGCGGCAGAAGCGCTCTATGCAAAAGCATTTTATCAGAACAAAGCCAAATCTTACAAAGCTTCGAACGAAACGATTTTCAAACTCGCAAATAATTATGCGTCCGAAGATTACTGGGGAGCAAAAGCGCTTGTGGTGATGGCGAAAAATTATCTCGCTTTGAAGGATAATTATCAGGCAAGTTACACTGCAGACCAGATTATCGCCAATTATCAGGATTTCCCTGATGTGGTTGCTGAAGCCCAGCAGGTAAAAAATCAGATTAAATAAAAACGTTTGCTCACACAGAAAAAGCACAGAGGTTAAGAAATATCCAATTTCGATTACTGAAAAATTATGAATAAGAACATCCGGAAAATAACAGCAGCTGCCGCGGTACTCATCACTGCTTCTGCGTATGGACAGATTAAGGAAGAAAGGCTGGTGCTGGACAGAAAGCGCGAACCAGAGGTAAAAAATATTGAAAAGAAGAAAACTTCAGTAGAAACCATCAAAAATTATCCGCCGGAATCCAAAGCGCAGGATCCCGTGAATTACGACATCACCAATGTTCCCGCGGTTTCAGATTTCCGCACTTCCACCATTCAGGGAGAAGATATATCGCCGCAGCTCGGAACGGATTATCAGAAAAATTTTGCGCAGTTCGGCATGGGAAATTATGGCAAAATTCTGTTCGATGCCAATGCTTCCTATCTGCTGGAAAATAAAATGGAAGTTGGCGCAGATGCGCACGTAATTCACACGAACGGCCTGAAAGACGATTATCCCTGGGAAAGCAGGCAGAATAATATTGAAGTAGGAGCGTTCCTGAATTCTTACGGCGAAAAAGGAAAAATCAATGCCAATGCTTCGTTCAATTCTCAGGATTATAATTTCTACGGAATCTATGCGCTGCAGCCGGATGCGGACATCATCCTGAAACAGCAGGTTCAGAATATCAAAATCAATGGATATTACGATTATTATTCCAACAACATTATCAATGATATCCGTGTAAAAACGTCGTTCCTGAAAGATCATTACGAATCGCGCGAAAATCATGCTGCGGTAGATTTGAATCTTTCCAGGCACGGAATTGAATTCGGAAACCGCAACCTGTCGCTGAACGCAGATTTGGGCCTTGGAATTGAGACTTTGAAAACCGAATTTTCGCAGCTGCTGCAGCATGAGCAGGATTATTTTGAAGGAAAGGCAGTGCCGAAACTTACGCTTCACAGCGGCAAAACATATTTTATGGTAGGCTCCGGGTTCAGCTACCTTTCTTACAACCGGTTCAACAACGGCATGGCTGAAACGGAATCGGGCAACAAAACCTACTGGTTTCCGCGTGCCGAGATTTTTTTCGCAGCTTCAAATATTGCCAACTTCTACGTTGGCGTGGATGGCGGACTGACGCATAATTCCTACGAGAATATTCTGCGAGAAAACCCATATCTCGCTCCGGACCAGAAAATACTGCCGACACATACCAAATACCGGATTTATTTCGGAATAAAAGGAGACGTGGCGCAAAACTTTAAGTACGATCTTTCTGCAGGAATTTCAAAAGTAAACGATCTGATGTATCTGCGTGCAAATCCGCTTTTTGATGAAACTTATTCGCTGGACAGAAGGGCTTACGATTATGCGAATACATTTTCCGCGGTGTATGGAAACGGATCGGTGAACCAGTTTAAAGCTTCGGTACAGTATTTTCCGCTGCAGAATCTCTTGCTGGATGCCGAACTTCAGTACAATTTTTACAGGCTCACCAGTGAACTGGATGTGTATAACAAGCCGGCGATTCTGGGATCGGTCGGTGCAAAATATTCAATGCTGGACAAGAAACTGCTTTTGGGCTCGCAGCTGATTTTTTCCGGCAGCAAGCAGACCAATTATTTCGGAATTACGCAGAATACGCTGAACCCTGATATTTTCGACGTTACCGAATTTCAGGATGGGAGAGTGGACGGATACGCCGATTTCAATTTATCGGCAGAGTACAGGTTTCACAAAAATTTCAGTATTTTCGCGCTCGGAAATAATCTTTTCGGGAACAAATACGAAATTCAGAAAGGATATAAAGTTCTGGGAGCGCAAATTCTGGGCGGGCTGAAAATCATGTTCTGACCATTGCGCCCGGTTTGGGCCCATAGTTTAATGGATAGAATTAAAGATTCCGGTTCTTTAGGTTGAGGTTCGATTCCTCATGGGCCTACTAGTTCACACAGCAGCAGCGGGAAATCCGCTGCTTTTTTTATGGGAATTTTACGCATATTTAATTTTTGCAGACTGGGTTGCAGAACTACCGGCGTAAATCGTTTTTAGAAAACCTGTTACTCTTGCTGAATTCTGTTATATTTTATCGCATCAATTATGTTGGTATTTGATATATACTGTAATATAAAGCAACAGCAAAAAAAATAGCTGTTATATACACTTTGACTACATCTTTTATTTATATATATTTAAATTTCAGCAGGTTACCAATTGACAATTTTATTTTGGTATGTTGATATAATGTTTATATATTTGGGTGTTATGCGACATTTTATGAAAACCCGCACCAATACTAGCAATGAATAAATTTAGAATTTTGGTTTTTATTTTTTCAATAATTGTATTAGGATTACTGTTTTCAAATAATCTCAATGAAATTGATATTGCAAAAACAAAAAATGACGCTGAATTTTATAAGAAACCTCTTTCAGAAGTAGAAAATTCTACATCTTTGGAAAATTTGAAAGTCGTAGCAATTCAACAAATTGAATATCGGAAGAAAGATAGAGAAATTGATTCAAAAAACGGAATATTCAGAAATTGGTTAATCATAACTTTATTCATCTTGAATGTTGCATTATTTTTAATCCCGCAAAAAGTGAATAAGAAATGAAACTGAGTTATTTCAAAATATTGTTAATCACTTTAGTTTTACTTATTCCATTTTTTGCATTTGGAATCTTAAATACAATGGTAAGTCTTAAATATGAAACTGACAATCCTGCAGAATGTATTTCAAAAATTTCAGGAGTCAACTTGTGCAACGCTATCAGAAATATGAAAATCTATATTGCAATTGACGTAATTATAATTGTTTTTCTTTTAATTCTAAAAAATAAAATCGTTAAGAAAAACGTCGCATAACATAGTATTGGCAAAAGACGGGGTGAATATTGTCTTTGAGAACTCAGTTAACAAAATCCGCAAAAATGCTTTTCATATTTCTTTTTTCCGTAATTTAGAAATCTGAAAAAGCATTTTGCTCAGGTACGGTCTTCCTTTGAAATTGTCTGCAAGGTAGCCCGTCCTTCGCCAATACTTTTTCCGTTATAGGCAATGGCAGACCATTAGCCGTGGTAAAACTAAAACCCAAAATTAATATATGAGTAAAATCTACAATTACTGTGCGTTCTATGTCAGTGAACCATTCAATGAATCAAGTCTTGGTGCTCATGCAACCAAAGATTTTTGTCATTATAACATCTTAAAAGCATGGAAGGGCCTAGACAAAACATTCCCATTTAATAATGCTCATGACACTACATATAATGTTAGAGATAATAGTGATTGGGAAACTACACTTAAACCAAGGCTCCGACAAAGACTTAGAAACTCGGAAAATGTTATTTTATTTTTGAGCGACTACACATCAAATTCAAGGGCTTTAAGAGAAGAAATCGATTATGCTATTAATATTCTAGAACTACCTGTTATTGTAATTTATCCTGATTTGAAAGCAAGAGAAGAATTATTAACTTCCGATAAAAAAAGTTTAAATAATACTGTTAAAAATCTATGGAGTAAACTTCCAATTTTTAGAGATTCAAAAAACAAAGTTCCTGTATTACATATACCAATGAACAAAGATACTATACGCACCGCTTTAAATAATGTAAATTTTAGAGTCGAAACAAATAAAAGTCCAGGAGATTATTTTTATAGTTAAACAAATGAAAGTTAATTTTTTTAATAAAAACGTAAGAAATAAATTTTGGATATTTTTTTCTGTAATCTCCGGAATAATGTCTTTTGTATTACTTTTCAATATTTTACCGGACAAATATGAAGACTATCTAAAATATTTAGGTTATTTATCATTTTTAATATTAATTGTTGTATACATTTCAATTTGGATTTACGCAAACAAACTTACCAATATCAATATTGATATCGATGGTAGTAATGTAAATATAAATTGTGGTGATCTATTTTCTCAAGATGGTTTTAAAGTTATTCCATTTAATGAATATTTTGATACAATAGTAGATGAAAAAATCATATCAAGTAGTTCTTTAAATGGTATCTTTATCAATAAAAAATTGAATACAAATATCAGTAGTTTAGACAATTTCATGATTGAAAATACTGACAATGATGATGTAATTGAAAGGAATGTAATAAGAAAATTTGGAGGTAAAAATGTGAAGTTTAAATTGAGCACAACTTTTATCGTTAATGAATATATATTAACAGCATTTTCAAAATTTGACGAATATAATAAAGCAGTTTTAACAATGCCAGAATACATTGAATTTTTGATTAATTTTTGGGATAGGGTAAATCGAGTGTATGCACAAAAATCTGTATCAGTGCCGATTTTTGGATCAGGAATAACAAGAATTAAAGAACATAAGAATATTAGTGATGAAGATTTGTTGAAAATAATGTTATGGACATTTAAATTAAGTGAAATGAAATTCAAATATCCTGCAAAACTTTCAATAATAATACATAAAGATAAAATAGAAAATATTGATTTATTTAGTTTAAAATCAACAGAACTTAGCATATAAATGCCACTGCCTATAACATAGAACTATGGTAAAAAGCAAGAGAATTATGTTAAAATTGAGACATGGTTCTCATCATATTTCTTGCCCGATTTCAAAATTCCGAACGCCTGTTTTAACAGCTTAGAGCAAACGGCAATCA
>JAEWOS010000014.1 GCA_023460855.1 Bacteroidota bacterium
GCGCCCCCCCCCCCCCCCCCCGAAAAAGATTGCAGCGGACGTAGCGACCCGACGCTGCTGCCTTGAAAAGGAGAGGGTATTGCCCAAAAAATATTTATTTGCTACCGGAAAAAATAAAGCCTCCCAATTTACTGAGAGGCTTTGACTGTATATGATAACTTATTACAGATTCGCTGAGTGTACCAGAAGGTCAGCAAGTTTGTTGGAGTATCCCATTTCGTTATCGTACCATGCAACCACTTTCACGAAAGTTGGCGAAAGCATGATGCCTGCATCTTTATCGAAAACCGAAGTTCTTTTTTCGCCGATGAAATCCTGAGATACTACGGCATCTTCAGTATATCCAAGAATTCCTTTCAGTTCTCCTTCAGAAGCCGACTTCATTGCTGAACAGATATCTTCGTAAGAAGTTGGTTTTTCCAGACGTGCAGTAAGGTCCACAACAGAAACGTCAGCAGTAGGAACTCTGAAAGACATCCCGGTAAGTTTTCCGTTCAGATCGGGAATTACTTTTCCAACCGCTTTTGCAGCACCTGTAGAAGAAGGGATAATATTCAGCAGTGCAGAACGTCCGCCTCTCCAGTCTTTGGAAGATGGTCCGTCCACGGTTCTTTGCGTTGCAGTAGTTGCGTGGATGGTTGTCATTAATCCTTCTGCAATTCCGAAATTGTCATGCATTACTTTTGCAAGAGGTGCAAGACAGTTTGTGGTACATGAAGCATTGGAGAAAATCTGCTGGTCAGCTTTCAGTTCTTTGTGGTTTACACCCATTACAAACATTGGCGTATCATCTTTTGACGGAGCAGAAAGTACTACTTTTTTAGCACCGGCTGCAAGGTGTTTTGAAGCTTTTTCGTGATCCAGGAAAAGACCTGTAGATTCCACGATATAATCTGCACCTACTTCGTTCCACTTCAGGTTAGATGGATCTTTTTCTGCAGTTACGCGGATTTTTTTCCCGTTAACCACAAGGTCGTTGCCTTCCACAGAAATTTCACCATTGAAACGGCCGTGTACAGAATCGTATTTCATCATGTACGCCAGATATTCAGCATCGATCAGGTCGTTAATTCCCACGATTTCGATATTGTCTCTTTCGAGCATCGCATTGAACACTAAACTTCCGATTCTACCAAAACCGTTGATACCTACTTTAATTGTTGACATAATTTATAAATTTATTTTATTAAGTTCTGAATAATTACATTGCGAGGATTTCCGAGATAGTCAGCAGATCCTTGTTGATGGTGTTGTGTTTTTTCGTCGCTTCTTTAAACGGTGTAAAAACCAGTTTGTTGGAACGCATGCCTGCCATTACACAGTTTTCGCCGTCCATCAGTCCGGTCACAGCTCCGTAACCAAGTCTGGATGCCAGAACGCGGTCTGCACAACTCGGGGATCCGCCCCGCTGAATGTGGCCTAAAACCGTAACACGGATATCGTAGTTCGGGAAACCATTTTTAGTGGCTTTGGCAATGTCGTAAATATTTCCAAGCTGTTCGCCTTCGGCAATTACTACGATGCTGGAAGATTTTCCCACCTTTTCTGCTTTTTCAAAAATTTCGAAAAGATCTTCGATGCTGTCTTTACGTTCCGGAATCAAGATGTCGAGCGCTCCGGTTGCAATGCCGCTGTTCAGGGCGATAAATCCTGCGTCGCGTCCCATTACTTCCACGAAGAAAACCCGGTTGTGGGAAGTTGCGGTATCCCGTATTTTATCGATGGCTTCCATCGCGGTATTCAGTGCGGTGTCGTAACCGATGGTGTTGTCCGTTCCGAAAATATCGTTGTCTATTGTTCCGGGTACGCCGATTACTTTGATCCCGAATTCATCGTGGAAAACCTGTGCTCCGGTAAAAGTTCCGTCGCCGCCGATACAAACCAGTGCATCTATTCCGTGTTTTACGCAGTTATCGTATGCTGTTTTCCGGCCGGCTTTGGTCATGAATTCTTCCGAGCGTGCAGATTTCAGGACGGTGCCTCCCTGATTGATGATATTTCGGACAGAGCGTGGCCCCATTTCGATAATATCATCGTTAATCAGTCCGTTGTAGCCTTCACGGATTCCAACGCATTCGATATTAAAATGATTGCAGGTTCTTACTACGGCGCGCAGTGCGGCATTCATTCCCGGTGCATCTCCACCCGACGTAAAAACGCCTATTTTCTTAATTTCTGTGCTTCCCATGAACGGTTTTCTGAAAGGTCCACAAATTTACAAAATAAAAGACAGAATTCATAGCTGCAATAATGGAACATGGAACAGATTAACGAACAGTTAATATGCTGAAATGTCGTACTGTAAACAAAGAAAAATGCCGAATTCAGTACCTCCTGAAATTCACTGGCTTAAAAAGATACCGCGCAGTATTAATCTCTGCAGCATCAGCATCAAGTCTGTACCAGGGTGAAATTTCCCTTTCAAAAGGATTTGTCAATATATGTATGCTTTGAGCAGGCATGAATCCCTGAGCAAGCAAAAACAATTTTTCTCCTGCCGGATTTCTTGCTGTACCGGTAATAAATACAACATGTCCCGGACTTCCGGCAGTTATCAAAATGTCGCCGGTTTGAAGATTTTCAGTTTTCGTAACCGGAGTGGTTTCCCTGTTTATGGAGATCGTACCGGCATATGTGAAAATGTTCTTCAGGTAATTTTGGAAACTGTTGGCAGATTCGTCTGCCACGGAAATAACAGCTGGTGAGACCGTGTTTCCTTTCACCACAAGTCTGTGCCCGTTTTTATAATCATCCCACCGTAAAAGATGTCCGCTTGTGTAATGAAATTCAATCTCGTTTTCCCTGCCTTCCTTTTTCAGAAATTCTGCCCTTAGCCTGATAATCGCATCTGCGCATTGCTGCAAATCCCCGGATCCGGTGTCGATATCGAACACTGAAGCGTGTAAATTCTGGGTTGCTATTGGTGTTCCGTCAAATTTCAGGATTTTGGAGCCCGGTTTTTTTAAAGGGAAATTCTCAAGATAATGTCCAAATGTTCCTGCTTTAGAAGATATCCAGCTAAAACGCTGCGGCGCCTTAATTCTTGTTTTTATGGTAGTTCCGTTTTCATTGATCAGGTTTTCCGATGTATGGAATTTGTCTACTGCTTCAATTTCGTCTTCGGGCAGAACCACATTTTTCTTTTCTACTGCTTTCGTACAGTTAAGAAGCATCAGCACTACAATTAAGCACAGGATTTTCATTTGTTTAAATTACAAAAACTTCCGCAGGTAATTGCTTGGATTTGTTTACGCTTTTTCAGTCAGATATTTCCAGTACCGTTTCGGCACATGCTGAATATGGAGTTTCATGTTTTTTCTGGAAGGTATTCCGGTTTTTACAAAATACGTCTGCCACATTTTCTGAAATTGTCTTTCATCCTGATGATGAAACTGCCCGCTGTTAAGAAACTGCTGAAGCTGCTCGGGTTCCGGATTAATGAAATGAATGTCAGCAAGATCATACGTAACGCCAAAATTTCTTTTCAGATCCACGATCATCCAGCGCTGATCGCGGTAGCGTGCTTTAAAATGTCGGAAAATCAAAGGCAGCATATTAAAGTCAGGCTCAATTTTAGCAAAATACAGATCATCCTCAAGTCGCTCAAAACGGATAAAAGCATGCATGCGGTGAATTTCGCGCCGCATACTTTTCAGCACTTTAGAGATCTCAAGGATCTGGTCGTCTGCGAAATTCTGAAAAATATTTAGGGAGGGATTTTGCAAAGAACTTTTTACGGCGTGAAAAAATAAAGCTTCCATTTGCGGATGCTCCGAGAAAAACAGTTTCAGTAAATCGTTGCACCCGGATTTGCCGAGATTTTTCTCAAGTTTGATCAGTACGCGTTCAGCTTTGTCGCGATTGGTGCAAACCTGATGATTATCGGCAAAAATATTTTCCAAAAAATGATTTTCGGCGGCAGCTATTTCTATATCGGTATATCGGTATTCGTAAATCTCGAAAATGGCGGTCAGCAAGCCTTCGAATGTACCATCGTAAATCAGCGTAACAGGCATCGGTATTTAGAAGAGGGAGAGTTGTTGAGAAAAAGTATTATGCCATTTGGAGGATATTCCCGAAGTGATAATCTGTCTTAAATTTGAATGGTCGATCAGGTTTGAAAACTGACTGTTATTGCCAAATTCCACAAAAAATCTGGCCCGGTTCCACGCAATCCCCAGTTTCCGCAAATGATCCGGTCCAAGTTTCTGAAATTTTCTTGCGTGCAGAATCTTATTAACCGATTTTACGCCTATTCCTGGAACTCGTAAAAGCATTTCTTTACCTGCACTGTTAATGTTCACCGGAAAAGCTGCGCGGTTTCTTAATGCCCATGCAAGTTTGGGATCAATTTCCAGATCAAGAAAAGGATTTTGTACGTCAACAATTTCATCAGCATTAAAGCCGTAAAAACGCATCAGCCAGTCTGCCTGATACAGTCTGTTTTCGCGCTGTACCGGAACTTGTGAATAAACAGATGGCAACCTTGGGTCATTCAATACCGGCACATATCCTGAATAATACACCCTTTTCATCGAGTAATTGCGGTAAAAATGATCGGCTACCTTTATGATTTTCAGATCTGTTTCACCGGTGGCTCCTACAATCATTTGAGTGGATTGCCCTGCAGGCGCAAATTTCGGAACCTTCCTGAAAATTTTCTTTTCACTTTTATAAACCGCAAGCTCATTTCTGATAAAAGTCATCGGTTTAGTCATTTGTGCGTGCGATTTTTCGGGAGCCAACAATTTAAGGCCTTTTTCGGTGGGGATTTCGAGATTAACAGACAAACGGTCCGCCCAAAGTCCCGCTTCTTTCAGTATTTCATCACTGCAACCAGGAATGGTCTTTAAATGAATATATCCGAAAAATTTGTGTTCCTGTCGGAGTTTCTTTGCGACACGAACGAGCCTTTCCATCGTTGTATCTGCATCTTTAAAGATTCCGGAACTTAAAAATAAACCTTCAATATAATTTCTTCGGTAAAAATTGATCGTGAGTTCCACCACTTCATCCACTGTAAAAGCAGCACGTTTTATATCATTGGACTTTCGGGAAACACAGTATGCGCAATCGTAAATGCAGTGATTGGTCAACAGAATTTTCAGCAACGAAATACAGCGTCCGTCTTCCGTATATGAATGGCAGATTCCTGAACCATGGCTGTTTCCCAGGCCGCCTTTATTCGTTCTTTTGCCGCCGCTGGAAGAACACGAAACATCGTACTTCGCTGCATCTGCAAGTATTTCCAGTTTTTCGTTTACGCGGTCAAAATTCATTTAATTATGTTAAATAGATAAAGTCAAAAATACTGAATTGCGAATTCGCAGCTGCTGTTGTGCTGCTACTTTTCCTCGCAATAATTTGCTGAAGAATATTTAAACGGGGAGTATGAATTACGGTTGAGTTGGCTTTAATCTGTATATTTGAATTTTAAATTCAGAATTATGCTGCATCAACCTGTGGAAGGTTTTTCCAAGCTGACGAAAGAGGGAAAAATATCCTGGATTGTTAATGAATACCTGGACGGAAATCAGGAATTTGAACAGACTTTAAAACAATACTGGAACGAAGACGCAGGTCTTCAGAAACTTCACGAAGAGTTTTCCGAAAATACCATCTCCAATTTTTATATGCCTTATGGTATCGCGCCTAATTTCCTTATTGACGGACGGCTGTTTGCGCTTCCGATGGCTGTGGAAGAAAGTTCGGTAGTTGCAGCTGCTTCAAAAGCGGCGAAATTCTGGCTTGATAAAGGCGGGTTTAAAACCACGATCATCAACACCAAAAAGCTCGGGCACACGCATTTTATACTGGATGTTGAACCTCACAAACTGCAGCATTTTTTTAATTTCAAACTGAAGAAAAGACTGTTTGAAGCCACGGAAGAAATTACCGCCAACATGCGCAAAAGGGGAGGAGGAATTCTGAATATCAGGCTGATCGACAAAACTGCGGACCTTGCCAATTATTACCAGCTGAAAGCAAGTTTTGACACGGTTGACAGTATGGGCGCAAATTTTATCAATTCCTGTCTGGAACAGTTCGGGAAAACGCTGCGCGAAGAGGTTGATGCCGATACTGATTTTACAGAAAAGGAAAAAGAATCGCTGCAGATCGTGATGAATATTCTTTCAAATTATACTCCGGACTGCATCGTGCGGGCGGAAGTTTCGTGCAAAATTGAAGATTTGAAAGACGAAAGCGGCATTTCCGGAGAAGAATTCGCCTGGAAATTCAAACAGGCCGTAACAATTGCCGAAATTGAACCGTTTCGTGCAACAACACACAATAAAGGAATCATGAACGGTGTAGATGCTGTTGTAATTGCCACCGGAAACGATTTCCGCGCAACAGAAGCGTGCGCTCATGCGTATGCCGCTCGCGACGGAAAATATAAATCGCTGACGCATTGCACAACTGATGGCGGAATTTTCAGGTTCTGGATCGATTTGCCGATTTCTGTGGGTGTTGTCGGTGGATTAACAAATCTTCATCCACTCGTAAAATTTTCAATGGCACTGCTCGGAAAGCCTTCTGCACAGGAACTGATGAGTATTCTTGCGGTTTCCGGACTCGCACAAAATTTCGCTGCTTTGCGTTCGCTTGTAACAACCGGCATACAAAAGGGACATATGAAGATGCATCTTTTTAACATTTTGAATCAGATGGGTGCAACAGAAGAAGAAAAACAGTATTTCGTGAATTATTTCAAGGATAAAACGGTGAGTCATCACGAAGTAATTGCAGAGCTGGAAAGTTTAAGAAAAAAATAAATTATGTGGGATTCAATTAAATTTTTTCTGCCGGTATTGTTTATCATTTTCGGTTTTTATATTCAGCGAAGCCCTGATCCGCGTTGGAATTCATCGCGAAAAATGGGTAAAATGCTGGTAGTACTTGGTATTATCACATTAATAGGATTAATAGTATTGTCATATTTAAAAGGAGATTTCGGATGAAAACATTAACACTGGTTATTGGTGCAGTTTACGGACTGCTTTCTATTATTTTAGGGGCTTTCGGAGCCCACGCATTCAGGAAAATTCTGTCTGCTGAGAAACTTGAAAGTTTTGAAACCGGCGTAAGATATCAGATGTATGCTGCTTTTTTTCTGCTTTTTGTGGGCTGGATTTTAAAATTTGAGAGCCGCTCCGAAAACTGGATTTCGTGGCTGATGATTGCCGGAACCATCTTTTTCTCGGTAAGTATTTATTTTCTCGCCTTTCAGGAACAACTCGGCGTAAATCTGAAGTTTCTGGGACCAATTACTCCAATCGGCGGCGCGATGATGATTGCTTCGTGGGTGATGCTGATTTTTTACTTTGTGAAGCTGAGGAATTAACCCAGATTCCTGTTAAAAAAGCATCATTTCAAAGCGCAAATTTCAAATTCGTTACCATGTTTTTCATTTTCAGTTTCAATAAAAAACCAAAAGGTCAGGAAATCCGGAAGATTTACAGGAACGGTATGGAAATGAACGCGCAGATTACCGTGTACAGGAAATTTTTTGAACTTTTCTTTATTCCGCTGATTCCATTGGGAAAAAGTTATTCGGTTTATATTCCGCACACCGACGAGTACTTTGAACAGTCCATGTTCAGTAAAATCCCTGAAGATTTACTGGAAGTCTGCAAAGATGTAGGCAGGCTTTATTAGTTTAAAATCTGAATATCAAAAGTTTATAAGGTTCTATGCTTTACTCGCGGTTGAACTTTGCCAGTTTTTTTTCAACCCAGATCGTAGCGAAGGGGAAGAATGCTGCAAGCAGTACGAAAACGAAATCTTCGTCGTCCCAGCCGTAAATTTTTCTGGCCGGTAAACTCAGCAAAAGGTAAAGCGTGAAAAACAGACCGTGCAGGTTTCCGACGATGATAATGAAAATGAGTGCGAAATTTTCTTCCGGGAAATATCTTTTCAGCGGCATCGCAACCAGATAGAGGAAAAAACACGTCCAGGCTTCAATTACACAGACTTTTTTAAACCAGTTTATTATTTTTTCCTGAGGATATTTGGCGAAAAGTTTTTCAATGAAATTCATGTTTCAGTTTGCATTTCTTTAGCGGTAAAATGAAGAACCATCCAGATAATCAAATACTTCCGGAGGCAACATTGGTCTTACGTTTTTACCTTCTTTAATCATGTTCCGGATTTCCGTTGCAGAAAGCTCGATTATCGGAGCATTCACGATCGAAATGTTTTCATGCTGCAGGTATTCGGAATCTTTTTTCTCTCCGGAGAAAATTCTCGGATAAACAATAATCTGATGCCTGTTCACAAGCGTATCTGCATTTTTCCATTTGGCGAGGCTTCCGAGATTGTCTTCACCCATGATCAGCGCGAATGTATAGTCCGGAAATTTTTCGTGAAGATAGGCAAGTGTATCAATGGTATAACTTGGTTTCGGCAGAGAAAATTCGATGTTCGAAGCGCGCATTTTCGGATAGTTCTTTAGTGCTGCCTGAACCATGTCCAGCCTGTTGTGATCTTTCAGCAAAGATTTTTTGTCTTTGAACGGATTTTGTGGGCTCACCACAAACCACAGTTCTTCCATGTCCGTGTTTTCCAGGATGTAATTCGCCAGAATCAGATGTCCGATGTGCACAGGATTAAAACTTCCGAAAAATAGTCCGATTTTCTTCATGGAAATACTGGTGAAGCGAAAGAATTAGATTTTCTCGTTGGTTTTTGGCTGTAGCTGAAGATCTTCGTTAAATTTTACATCGCGGATGTTCAGATAATGAGTCACATTTCCTTTCCAGTGATTTTCCTCGAGCGTGAATGCAATATCGAACGTTTTGTTGCGGAATTCGTCGGCGAAAGAGCCGAGTTTAAAGCCA
Organism: Bacteroidota bacterium; assembly: GCA_023460855.1. GTDB lineage: Bacteria > Bacteroidota > Bacteroidia > Flavobacteriales > Weeksellaceae > JAEWOS01. The sequence continues at coordinate 8,841 of JAEWOS010000014.1, forward strand.
ACACATTCAAAACTTCTTCCGGTGGATTCCTGTTTGATGTAAAATTTCAGATGGTTGTTGTCTTTCCCCATCGTTTTTACATAACCCGAAACCTTCTGATTTTGCAGAACGAGCACCGGTTTCATATTGTGTGGTCCAAAAGGTGCCAGTTTTCTGTGAAAGTTTACGAAATCGCGGTTCAGATCATCAATATTCATTACGGAATCAATCGTGATGGACGGTTCTTTCTGGTGCTGCTGAATTCTTTCGGCAACTACGGTTTCAAATTTTTTCTTGAAACTTTCAAACTCCTCTTTTTTCATGGAAAGTCCGGCCGCAGCCTGATGTCCGCCAAATTTCAGAAAATGTTCGGAGCAGATATCGAGTGCTTCATGCAAATCGAAATCTGAGACAGAGCGTGCAGAAGCAACGAGTTCTCCATTGGTTCCTTCTGTGAAAACAAGCGTTGGTTTGTAATAGGCTTCCGTTAATCTGGATGCTACAATTCCGATGACGCCTTTATTCCATTGAGGATCAAAAACGATCGTGGTATAATTATTTTCCTGGCCGGTTGCAACGATCTGATTCAACGCAGAAACGGTCGAATTCATATCGAGTTCCCGTCTTTCATCGTTGAGGTTCATGATGTTATCCACAATCTGATGTGCGTGTTTCAGATTATCGGAAACCATGAGTTCCACTGCGGCTTTTCCGTGGGAAATTCTTCCTGCAGCGTTAATTTTTGGAGCAATTTCAAATACGATGTTCGAAATGTCGAAGTGTGCGAGTTTTTCCTCCGGAATCAAAAGTCTGATGCCCAGCTTCGGTGATTTCCGCAACACTTTCAGGCCGAGTTTTGCAAGCTGTCTGTTTTCGCCGGTCATCGAAACGATGTCTGCAGCAATGGAGATTGCGAGCAAATCGGTAAGATCAAAAATTTCGTTTTCCGGAATTTTATAAATGGTGTTGAGTCCCTGGCAAAGTTTGAAACCGACACCGCAGCCGGAAAGTTCCTTGAACGGATATCTGCAGTCTTTTCTTTTGGGATCGAGAACGGCATATGCTGCAGGAATCTGTTCGCCGGGAAGGTGATGGTCGCAGATCACAAAATCGATTCCCAAATTATTGGCGTATTCAATTTTGTCAATGGCTTTAATTCCGCAGTCGAGCGCAATAATCAGTGAGAAACCGTTTTCTTTGGCAAAGTCGATTCCTTCCGTTGAGATTCCGTATCCTTCAGCGTTACGATCCGGAATATAAAAATCTAGATATTTTTTTTCCACGATTTTGGCGAGATAGAGGTACATTACGGCAACAGCAGTAGTTCCGTCCACATCATAATCGCCATAAATAAGTATTTTTTCTCCGTTTTCGATCGCCGTTGCAATTCTGTCAACTGCTTTCTGCATGTCGGCCATCAGAAAAGGACTGTGGATGTCTTCTATTTTGGGCTTGAAAAATTCGCGGGCTTTTTCATAATTATCGATGCCGCGTAAAACCAACAGTTTGGATTCAAATGTTCCAAAGCCCAGAGACATACTGAGTCCGTCTACTGTTTCTTCGTCAGGTTCAGGCCTGAAAATCCATTTTTGGTTCATAATCTCACAAAAATAGGGAAATTTTAATTAAATTTTCTTCGGTAACAATTTGCCGGACAACAAAAAACCACTCCAAAAAAGAGTGGTTTACTATTGATAATTTGCAGTTTTCTAGGAATACATTTGCTCCTGCAATTCTTTTATTTTTTTATCTGAAAGATATTCATCGTAAGTCATGTCACGGTCGATAACGCCTTTTGGAGTTAGTTCTATGATACGGTTACAGACCGTCTGAAGCATTTCGTGGTCATGTGAAGCCAGCAGAATATTACCTTTGAAGTTCACCAGGGAATTGTTCAGAGTGGTAATACTTTCCAGATCGAGGTGGTTCGTCGGTTCATCCAGTAACAGAACATTGGCTTTCTGAAGCATCATTCTGCTGAACATGCAGCGCATTTTTTCACCACCGGAAAGAACTGTGGACGATTTCAGCGCTTCGTCACCGGAGAAAAGCATTCTTCCCAGGAAACCTCTCATGAATTCCTCGTGCCTTTCTTCATCATTCTTCGTGAACTGACGCAGCCAGTCAACCAGATTCATGTCTTTATCCTGGAAAAATTCAGAGTTATCAAGCGGCATATAAGACTGATTCGTTGTAACGCCCCAGTTGTATTCTCCTTTGTCCGGCGCAGCATTTCCTGAAATGATTTCAAAAAATTCAGTGATTGCAAGTGAGTTCTTAGATAGGATTGCAACTTTGTCTCCTTTTTTCAGTTTGAAGTCAATCTTTGAAAACAGAAGCTCACCGTCTTTGGTTTTCTCCAGGTCTTTCACTTCCAGAATCTGATCTCCCGCTTCACGCTCCATTTCCCAGATCATCGCCGGATATCGTCTTGAAGTCGGTTTGATATCTTCGATATTCAGCTTGTCGATCATTTTCTTTCTGGCTGTTGCCTGTTTTGCTTTTGCCACGTTGGAACTGAATCGGGCGATGAAATCCTGAAGTTCCTTCTTCTTTTCCTCCGCTTTTTTGTTCTGCTGCTGACGCTGACGCGTAGCAAGCTGTGAAGCCTGATACCAGAATGAATAATTTCCGGTATAAAGATTCAGTTTGGAATAGTCGAGGTCGCCGATGTGTGTACAAACTGTGTCCAGGAAGTGACGGTCGTGAGAAACCACAATCACCGTATTTTCGTAATCTGCAAGGAAATCTTCGAGCCAGGAAATCGTTTCGATATCGAGATCGTTAGTCGGTTCATCGAGAATTAAAACGTCCGGGCTTCCGAAAAGAGCCTGTGCAAGCAAAACTTTTACTTTATCCTTATTTTCAAGTTCGCCCATCAGCTGATAGTGGATGTCTTCTTTAATTCCGACATTAGAAAGCATTGTCATTGCGTCAGATTCTGCATTCCAGCCGCCCATTTCGTCATAAACCACACCAAGTTCTCCGGCTTTGATTCCGTCTTCGTCGCTGAAATCAGGTTTAGCGTACAAAGCGTCCATTTCTTCTTTGATTTCGAAGAGTTTTTTATTTCCACGCAGCACTGTTTCCAGCACGGTAAAGTTGTCGTAAGCAAAGTGATCCTGCTCCAGAACCGACATTCTTTTGCCCGGCTCCAGTGAAACGTTACCTGTTGTGGGATCCTGTTTTCCGGTAAGAATTTTAAGAAATGTTGATTTGCCGGCACCGTTTGCACCGATGATACCGTAGCAGTTGCCTTTTGTAAATAGAATATTTACTTCATCGAAAAGAACGCGCTTTCCGAATTGTAATGATAAATTTGATACTGTTAACATATAGTTGAGTAAATTTGCGTGCAAAAATACGAATTATTCGCCGTATAATGCTGCTTAATAGATGTTAAGAAAAAGTCTAACAGCTGTTTAATAAATTGTAGAAACATTTATAAAAATTATATAATGGCCTGTATAGGCACATCACAGAAATTTGTCCCATAGAATGAAGATTGAAAAGTCCGTCCAGATTTATAACCGCAAAGCACGGTTCGAATTTGAAATTTTGGAAGAGCTGGAAGCAGGAATGGTTCTTACAGGCACCGAGATTAAATCGCTGAGGTCCTCCAAAGCAAGCATTGCGGAAGCGTTCTGCCAGATCATAGACGGTGAACTCTATATCATTAATATGATGATTGACGAGTATAAACTTGGGACATTCTATAATCATAAAACCAGGCGCGAACGTAAATTGCTGGTTCACAAAAAGGAATTAGCGAAACTCGACCGGAAGCTGAAAGATGCGGGAAACACCATAGTACCTCTGAAGCTTTATATAAATGATAAGGGAAAAGCCAAGATTCTGATAGCACTGGCGCGCGGTAAAAAGCTTTATGATAAAAGGGAATCGATAAAAGACAGAGAACAGAAAAGAAGCCTTGGCAGAATTCTTAAAAAAAGTTAAAAATTCTCTGAAAAACATTGTACATAAGGAATATTTATATTTATTTTGCAACATCAATTATTTAATCATTAATCTATGAAAAATCTAAAATTAGGAATTTCAGCATTGGCACTTACATTTGCCAGTACTGTGTTCGGGCAGACTGCCAACAATCCGTGGATGGTCGGAGTTGGTGCTCACGGCGTGAACCACATGGCTGTCGATAATGGTAAGATCGGTGACAAACTTAGCCGTTTCAAAGATGTGTTCACAATGAACAACTATGAAATCGTACCTCCTTTGTCTAAACTTACTGTTGCCAGACACCTTGCAGGACCACTTGTATTGGATTGGCAAACTTCAGTAGGAAACGTTGGAAACATGCGTTTCGATATGGGTAAGGAATTCATGCTAATGACTGGTCTTGGTCTTCAGCTTAAAGTGAACTCTTTCTGGAACGACGAATCTTGGTTCGATCCGTATCTGAGAGTTGGAGCCAGCTACCTGAGACATGACTACACAGGTCAGGACTTTCCACAACAGGACAGAGGTAACAACATGGAATGGACGCAGTATGACAGCAACAATACTACGCCAGGAAAAGCTAACCACTTCGCTATGCCTTTCGGTATCGGTTCCAATTTCTGGATCACAAGAAGTTTCGGTTTAGGAATCCAGGGAGATTATGTTTCTACTCCGTTCAATGACGGTTCAAACGTTCCTAACTTCTGGAATGCGTCTGCTTCACTATTATTTAGATTCGGTCAGAGAGACAGAGATAAAGACGGAATTCTTGACAAAGACGATCTTTGTCCTGATACACCAGGTCTTCCAGAATTCCAGGGATGTCCTGATACAGATGGAGACGGAATTCCAGATAAAGATGATCAGTGTCCTGATGTAGCCGGACCAGTTGAAAACAACGGTTGTCCTTGGCCAGATACAGATGGTGACGGTATCGTTGATAAAGATGATAACTGTCCTAACGTTCCTGGACCAGCTGAAAATAACGGTTGTCCATGGCCAGATACAGACGGTGACGGTATCCTTGATAAAGATGATGCATGTCCATCAGTACCAGGTCTTGCTGAATACAACGGTTGTCCTAAGCCACAAACTGTTTGGGCTGACGAAGCTACTAAAGCTCTTGACAACATTCTGTTCAACTTCGATAAAGCTACCCTGAGACCAGAATCCAACGCTAAGCTTGATGCTGCTTCTCAAATCATTAAAGATTCTAACGGTAACTTCCTGATCGTAGGTCACACAGATAAGAAAGGTTCTGACAGCTATAACCTGAGACTATCAAGACAAAGAGCTGCAGCAGTAGTTAATGCTCTTGAAGCGAGAGGTGTTTCTCCATCAGCTCTGAAATCAATCGGTGTTGGTGAGCAGGATGCTACACAGCCTGAGACTGCTTCTAACGAAGCGAGAATGGTTGACAGAAAAGTGGTTGTAAGACCAGCTGACTCTGCTACCTGGGATACTCTTCAGAAATCCGATGTAGAAGTTCAACTTACTCCAAAAAGAAGATAATTAATCTTCAAGTTATAAATGAAGCGCTTCCTGAAAAGGAGGCGCTTTTTTTATGGCGGTTTTTACTATTTTTGCAGCCAGATATTTTAAGATTCTATGGGACGAGCGTTTGAATACAGGAAAGCTTCCAAAATGGCACGTTGGGATAAAATGGCCAAAACATTTTCTAAAATCGGTAAAGATATTGCCCTTGCCGTGAAAGCCGGCGGTCCGGATCCGGAAAGTAATCCTGCGCTGCGCAGATGCATACAGAACGCCAAGGGCGCGAACATGCCAAAGGATAATGTAGAGCGTGCGATTAAGAAAGCCAGCGGAGCAGATGCCGAAAATTATGAGGAAACAACCTACGAAGGATATGGACAGGGCGGCGTAGCTTTTTTTATCGAATCAACCACGAATAACCCGACGCGCACAGTTGCAAATGTGCGTGCAGTTTTTAATAAGTTTGACGGCAACCTCGGAAAAAACGGAGAGCTTGCATTTATCTTCGACAGAAAAGGAATTTTCACCATTGACAGATCAGTGATCACTATGGAGTGGGATGATTTCGAGATGGAAATGATCGATGCAGGTGCCGAAGAAATTGACAGCGATGAAGAAGAAGTAATGATCACTACCGCGTTCGAAGATTTCGGCGCAATGTCTCATAAACTCGATGATCTCAAAATTGAAGTGAAAAGCGCAGAACTTCAGAGAATAGCAAATAACACCAAAGAAGTGACGGAAGAACAGTTTAAAGCAAACATGAAAATGCTGGACCGTTTTGAAGAAGACGATGATGTGCAGAACGTGTGGCACAATATGGAAGTCACCGACGAACTGATGAGTTCCATTTAAATAAAACTGCGCCGGCTGAAAGCCGGCGCAGTCTTTTTTTTCTAGCGCAGAAGAATATCTCCGACGCCTTCCATCCTGTTCATAACTGCCCTTGCGTACGAGCAGTGCGGATATACATTCAGCGAATTTTCGCGCGCATAACGTACGCCTTCCTCCACTAAAAATTTCCCCATTCCGCGGCCTTCAAATTTTGGATGTACCAGTACGAAAGAAATAATCATTTTCTCTTCCTCCGGAAAAAGTGTGTAAGTAAGTCTGCCCACTTCCTCATCCTCTTTATTAAGGCTGATTACACCGCCGTTTCCGGTCCTTTTGTTCTCAAATCTCATCTTTTTTCTTTTTATCTAATGTACAACATAAAAAGATGGCTCATTTTACAGAAATACGTGAAAAATTTTTACAGTATCAATGATCTTTTCCGGTATAATAGGTATAATCTTCCAGAACAGTTCGAATGAAATTTCTGTACGTAACATCGAGCGGTATTTTATCCAGCTGAATGGTCTGCCGGATTTTATCAGCCAGTTTTTCTATCAGTTCCTGATCCTGAATTATTAACGCTTTCTGATACGTATCTTTAATAATTCTCACATCGTTATCATTCAGCAGGACTACCTGCGGATAAGTCGCCACATAATCGTTTTCTACGTTTTCCAGTATCGTATGCGAAATGTTGACTTTATTTCTTAGTGAAATAACCGCTGTTCCCGTTGCCATATCGCCAAGCCGCTGATTGTTTTTTGAAATAATCATCGACAGTAAACCAACCACGCCGCTGTTAGACCACACATCCACAAGCCTGAAAACCCAGCGCATCAGATAATCGCCGAAGCTTGCCTGGTAACCGTCAATCTTCACCACTTTGAGTTTCAGAGCTTTTTTTCCGAAAGTCTGTCCTTCCATCAGGCTTTCCGTAACAAGCGTGTAAATATATGCCGGAAACGTAATCAGCAGCATGAGAGCACGGAAAGACCACGGATCCATTTCAAACTGAAGGCGGTCCAGGTTTAGAATATTGAAAAAAAGGAAGTAAACCGTAAGTAAAAATGCAACAATAATGAGCAGATCGATGATGAATGCGGCAAGCCTTTCGCCTACGCCTGCCAGCGTAAAAGCCAGGTTAACATTTTGCGAAGTATTTATCAGAATTTGAGACATATTTTATTACTTTAGCCTCACGATGAGAGAGGTAGCCTTTATCAAGCAAAATAAAGAAAAATGGATGGTAATAGAGCAGGTGATCGAGGGAAAAATCAGAAAAAATCCCGACGAACTTTCTCAGTTATACATCACGCTGGTGAATGATCTCTCTTATTCGCAGACGTATTATCCAAAGAGTAAAACAACTGTTTACCTAAACAACCTTTCTTCCTCCGTTTTCCAGAGAATTTACAAAACCAGGAGAATCGAGCAGAACAGAATCGTTTATTTTTTCAAGACTGAAGTGCCGTTGCTCGTGTATCAGTACCGCAGATTCCTGTTGTTTGCATTTGCATTTTTCGCTGTCTTTGTGAGTATTGGTGTGATATCAGGCATCTATAATCCCGATTTCTCAAAACAAATCCTTGGGGAGGATTATGTAAATACCACAATAGAAAATATCCGTAAAGGAAATCCTGTGGACATTTACAGTTCCGGTTCCAACTGGGGAAGTACCATCGGAATTACCTTCAACAATATCATGGTTGGCGCCAGAATGTACATTACCGGCATTTTTGGCGGACTGGGATCTCTTTATGCACTGTTGCGAAACAGCGTAATGCTTGGAAGCTTCCAGTATTTCTTTCATCAGCACGGCGAACTTTTAGCAAGTATGCGGGGAATCTGGCTTCACGGCACTTTTGAAATTTTCAGTATGGTGGTGGAATCTGCAGCCGGTCTGATTCTCGGAGCATCTGTGTTCTTTCCGGGAACCTATTCCAGATTCGACTCCTTTAAAATCGGATTCCGCGACAGTTTCAAAATTTTTCTGAGTACAATACCGTTTACGGTCGTTGCCGGAATTATCGAAGGTTACATCACCAGGTTTTCGAAAGAAATGCCCGTTGTCCTGAACCTTGCTATTATTTTTGGATGTTTATTCATCATAGGATTTTATTTTCTGGTCTATCCGCACATAGTACACAGAAAAATTAAAAAACAGCTTTTAACCAATAACTTAGATTATGACGGGAATGCAGTTTTATAAAAAGAGGGATTTCGCTGAACTCATGGGCGATACCTTCAACTTTTTTAAGACATTTGGTAAGAACTATTTCAAGAATTTCTTTCTGGTAAACGGAATTTTGATGCTGATATTGATCGTCATCATGATACTGTTTTACCGCAATATTATGGGACAGGTAATCGGTGGAAACCTGCAGGGTGAAACTTTTCTGTTCGAGGAATATTTCCGGGATAATCCTGTTCTGCTGGTGATTACTGCTGTTGCGGTGGTTTTGCTGGTTGTTGCCGGAATGCTTGTCAATTACTCTTTCCCCGTTCTTTACATCAGAAGACTTGCAAGAACAGGCGATAGAAATATCAGGCCAGACCAGATTCTCGACGACATTAAAAAGATCATTCCTAAATTTCTTTTTTTCCTGCTCGGTACAATCTTTATTCTGATCCCTGCTGCTTTTGTATTAATAGCTTTGGGATCATTTCTGATATTTATCCTGATTGGATTTTTTGTTTTGCTGCTGATTTTTCCGGTTATCATGAATGTGATTAATTTCACGCTTTACGATACCTATAATACCAACCGCGGCTTTTTCAGTTCGCTCAGTTATGCAATTCGTGCGCAGTTCTCGTACCAGAACAGCAACGAAGGATCCCCGTTCTGGAAATACTGGGGTTCCAGCATACTTATTTTTCTTATTTATTACATCATCGTATCGATATTTTCTTCGGTTCCGATGTTTTTCATGATGGGAAGATTGTATACAGTTCCGCCTGAACAGCTTACAGATGGTACAGCAGTTCAGGAAGCTTTTGGTCTTACTTTTTTTATATTTTACGGTCTTTCGGTTTTCCTGAGTCTGGTTCTCGCAAATCTGGTGTTCGTTTGTTCGGCGTTGCAGTATTATGACAGCCGCACAGATTTACACCGGAAAATCGATTATGAAGAAATTGATACTATTGGTGTTCGTGAAGTTTAAATTTCTTTCATTAATAATATTTTTCATGGGATTCTGGGCAACTGCTCAGGACGATCCCTGGTATTCCGATGAGCAGTACGCAGCCGATTCCGTTCTTGCGCAGATGCATGATATGGTCAGGTCTGATACTTTAATCGCCGACGAACAGATTACCGATAACAGCATCACGCAACGAAACATCAGTACGGATTTTCGCGACAGATATAAATCTGCAGATTTCGATTACGAGCAGAAACAGCCCCGAAAATCTGTCTGGCAGCGGATTAAGGAACGGATTCAGAAAATTTTGAAATCCATTTTCGGAGATGTAGATCTCAGTAATGCAGATGATATCACCAAAGCAGCCCTGCGGATTTTTGCGGTTCTGTTGCTTGCCTTTCTGTTATATTTCCTGATTAGATATGTTTTGGGAAAAGAAGGCCGACTGTTCTTTTCTAAAAAGAATTCGGAAAGCCTGAACAGTGGAGATTTACACGAAGATATCCATGAAATCAATTTTCAGCAGGTGATTTCCCGTTCAGAATCCGAAGGGGATTTTCGTTCAGCAGTCCGCTACCGTTTTCTGTATGTTTTGAAACTGCTTGCAGACAAAAACGTGATCGTGTGGAACCGTGAGAAAACCAATAAAGATTACGTGCGGGAAATAGACAATTTGAACATTCAGTCAGGGTTTAAAGAGGTCGCGCATATTTTCGATCATGTCTGGTACGGAGAATTTGTGCTGAATAAGGAGCATTATGACCAGGTTCGTAAAAAATTTGAAGCGTTAAAATTCTGATGAGCAGGACTTTTAAAATATACGCTGCAGTACTGTTTCTGATTCTTTTGCTGATCGGACTGCTGGAACTTTCGAAAAGCCCTTCTGTAAACTGGCGGAAGAATTTCGATCCCGAACAGAAATCACCATTCGGACTGTTTGTTTTCGCTCAGGAGGCAAAGGAGATTCTCATAGGAAAACTCAGAACCGAGAAAAAAACACCTTTCGATTATTATTCCGAAAACAGAAAAACTACACCGCACAATATTCTCGTTGTTCAGCGCTCTCTCGATACGGAATCGTGGAAGAAACTGGAGCAACAGGTTGCTTCAGGCTCCAGTCTGTTTCTTGCCGCAACCGATTTTCCGCATTATTTACAGGATACACTGAGATTCCGCACGGGGATGACAGGTTTTGGCGATAAAAGCACGCTGAAACTCAGTGATATTAAGTTTAAAAATGACAGCCTGATCCTGGATAAATTTCCAGGGCGTTACGGATTCATCCTTTTTTCAAAAAATCATGAAGTTCTGGGCGCAGCATCGCAGGAAGACGCAGAACTGGGCATTAATTTTCTCAAAATCGCGCATGGAAAAGGTTTCTTTTATCTGCATTCGGAACCGCTTTTTCTTACGAATTACTACCTGCTGAAAAATCCGGGTTCTTCAGAGTATCTGGAAAATGTGCTGGGATATCTTCCTGATCAGCAGACGTTGTGGTTTGTGGAAGGTCAAAAAAGTTCTCAGTCTGCAGGCGAACTGTCGTTTATTCTTTCGCAGCCAGCGCTTCGCTACGCTTGGTGGCTGTTTTTGGCGGGCCTGCTCATTTTTGTTATTTTTAATATCAAAAGAAGGCAGCGGAAAATACCGGTTGTGGAGCCTAAAAGAAATAAATCGGTTGAGTTTGTGCAGAGCATCGGGAATCTTTATCTGCAGGAAGGGGATTTTCATGCTATGATGGCCAAGAAAGCGCAGTATTTTCTGCATCATGTCCGTCAGGATCTCATGCTTGATACATCGGAACTCAACGAAGAATTTATCAGCAAACTGCATGTAAAAACCGGCACGGATAAAGAAAAAATACAGAACGCCGTCAGTCTCATAAAAAAAGCGCGGGATCCTTACGCGAATGTGATGAAAGAAGATCTTTTTACACTGAACACGCTGCTGGATGAAATCTTAAAAGGGAAACAGCCAGTAACTTAAACAGTAATATTTTGCTGTAGGGAACAAAGCCACATAATCAAGAAACTCATACAATGGAAAATAATAACACTGAAAATTTTAACGAAAACAGACCGGTATCAGCCGAAGATAACAGGTTCGAACAGAGAATTGATCTGTCCGGACTGCGCGAAAATTTTGAAAGAGTAAAAAATGAAATCGGTAAAGTGATTATCGGTCAGGAATCGATGATCGAACATTTACTCGCCGCACTGCTCGCAAACGGTCACGTCCTTATTGAAGGCGTTCCCGGCGTTGCCAAAACAATCACCGCCAAATTGCTGGCGAAAACCGTGGATGTTGGTTTCAGCAGGATTCAGTTTACACCGGATCTCATGCCGTCTGATATTTTGGGAACTGCAGTTTTCAATATGAAAAATTCAGAATTCGAATTTAAAAAAGGTCCGATTTTTTCGAATTTTATTTTGATTGATGAAATAAACAGATCGCCTGCAAAAACCCAGGCTGCACTTTTTGAAGTAATGGAAGAGAGACAGATTACAATGGACGGAATCCGCTACGAAATGGAGGAACCGTTTCTCGTGGTGGCTACGCAGAATCCTGTGGAGCATGAAGGAACTTACCGTTTGCCGGAAGCGCAACTGGACCGTTTTCTGTTCAAAATCAACGTAGGATATCCAACTCTCGAACAGGAGGTGCAGATCATTAAGAACCAGCACGAAAACAAACTGGAAGATAAAACCGATGCAGTGCAGCCGGTAATCAGCGGAGCACAGCTGAAAGAATATCAGCGAATTGCAAAGGATGTTGTGGTCGAATCACATCTTCAGGAATATATTGCAAGAATTATCATCAACACGCGCGAAAATGCACTGCTTTACCTGGGAGCTTCTCCGCGTGCAAGTCTGGCGCTTTTGAGTGCTTCGAAAGCTTTTGCAGCAATTCGCGGCCGCGATTTCGTTACTCCTGAAGATATCAAAGAAGCGAGTTACGCCGTGCTGCGTCACCGAGTAATGGTTTCTCCGGAACGTGAAATGGAAGGGCTTTCCGCTGATGTCATTATCCGTCAGATTCTGGAAACCATTGAAATTCCAAGATAAAACAACTTTATTTGAAAATCGTTTAAGTCTTCCGAATTGAAAAATCTTTTTCTTCAAAACCGTTTCTTTTTCGCGCTGTTTGCAGCCGCGGTTTTGTATGTATTGGCATTTTTCTTTCCTGCTTTGATGATTGTTGCGCATATTTTTCTTGCAGCGCTTGTCATCATTCTGCTGGTAGATATTCTGCTTTTGTTTGGGACGAAAAACGGGTTTTCTGCCGGTCGGATTTTACCGGAAAAGTTTTCAAATGGTGACGAAAATCCGGTCAAAATCGAGGCACAGAATAATTATTTCTTCACCGTTGATGCAGAAATAATTGACGAACTTCCGTTTCAGTTTCAGATCCGGAATTTTTCAGAATTTCGGAAATTAAAACCGCGCCAGAATGCTGTGGTAGAATATATTACAGAACCGAAAGAACGCGGTGATTATCAGTTTGGTAATCTGAATGTCATGGTGAATTCTCCCTTTGGTTTTGTGGCAAAAAGATTTACATTCCAGCATGGAGCAACGCTTCCGAGTTATCCTTCTTTCGTCCATTTACGGAAATATGAACTGATGGCCCTGCAGAATGAATTTCTGATGGGGGGCATCAAAAAGATCCGTAAACTCGGTCATACGATGGAATTCGAACAGATTAAGGAATATGTTCAGGGCGACGATATGCGTACGGTCAACTGGAAAGCCACGTCCAAACAGAATAAACTGATGGTAAACCAGTTTCAGGATGAAAAATCTCAGCGGATTTATATGCTTATCGATAAAGGCAGAACGATGCAGATGCCTTTTAACGGACTGAGTCTGCTGGATTATTCCGTGAATGCCACGATGGCACTTTCACACATCATTCTGAAGAAAGGTGATCGAGCAGGAATGATGACATTTTCTAGAAAAGCAGAAAACAAACTCCCTGCAGACAACAAAGCTGCGCAACTCAGAAAAATTTCCGAAGCACTCTACAATATCGATACAGATTTTGCTGAAAGTGATTTTGGGAGACTGTATCAGGATGTAAAGTACATGGTTGGGCAAAGAAGCCTGCTGCTTTTGTTCACGAATTTCGAAACACTGGATGCGGTGAACCGACAGATGAAATATTTAAGGGGAATTGCGAAAAACCATTTGCTGGTGGTGGTGTTTTTTAAGAATGCTGAGCTACAGAAAATCATTCATTCCAATCCGGAAAACATGCAGGAAGTGTACGATGAAATTATTGCCGAAAAATTTGAATTCGAAAAGAAACTCATCATACAGGAACTCAGAAAGTACGGGATCTATACGGTTTACACGCTGCCGGAAAATCTGAATCTCGAAGTCATCAACAAATATCTGGAAATCAAATCCAGAGGAATACTGTAATCCAAAACCTAAGATTATTATGAAAATCAACCTGCAAAGAATCAACGACGATTATCTTTTTGAATGCAGCAATGCCGCAGGAAATAAAATTCTGCTCGACAATACCTCACAGCCGGACGCAAAAGGTGTTTCACCAATGGAAAGTCTGCTGATGGCGGTAGCTTCGTGCAGCGCGATCGACATAATTTCCATTCTCAAAAAGCAGCGGCAGGAAATACGCTCATTTTCTGCAGAAGTGGAAGGAGAGAGGATTCCGGTTGATGAAGCCAAACCTTTTAATAATATTAGGATCAGGTTTTTTCTCGAAGGTGATATTAATCCTGAAAAAGCACAGAAAGCCGCACAACTGTCCTTTGATAAATACTGTTCTGTTTCAAAAACGCTTGAGCCAACCGCAAAAATAGATTTTGAAGTTTTAGTGAACGACGAAAAAGTTCGTTAATAATGTAAAACGCGTGGCTGAATAAGTTTTGCTACGGTGGCTGTCCATCCGCACTGATGTCCTGCGCCGAGTCCACGACCGTTGTCTCCGTCAAAATATTCGTAAAAATGTACGTAGTCTTTAAAGTGCTCGTTCTGATTCTTTAGTTCATAGCCGCCGTTTACAGGACGGTTTCCGGCCTCATCTTTCAGGAATAGCGACTGCAGGCGTTTGCTGATGTTGTCCGCCACATAATTCAGATTTCTCATTTCACCGCTGCCTACCGGAAATTCCACCTGCATGCTGTCTTCATAGTAAAAATGGAATCGTTGTAGACTTTCAACAATCAGAAAATTAATCGGAAACCAGATTGGTCCGCGCCAGTTGCTGTTTCCCCCAAACATTCGGCTGTCGCTTTCGGCAGGAAGATATTTCACGGAAAATATTTCCCCGTCGATCTCAAAAGTGAACGGTTCATCCTCATAAATCTTGGACATTGAGCGTATTCCGTAGTCAGACAAAAATTCATTTTCATCGAGCATTCTGTGGAGAAGTTTTGTCAGCCTGCTTTTCCTGAGGATACTCATCAGGTGTTTTCTGCCGCGGCCTTCCACTTCCCAGTGCGAAACGAGATTGGTGAGTTCCGGTCTGTTTTTAAGAATCCAGTCCATTCTCAGCCGGAATCCTTCCAGTTTTTCAAGAATCTGATGATCTACAATTTCCACTGCAAACATCGGAATTAATCCTACAATACTCCGCAGTTTCAGGGATTTGGAGGTTCCGTCGGAAAGCTGGAGAACATCGTAGAAGAAGCCGTCCTCATCATCCCAAAGTCCGTCGTGTTCACCGATATGTTCCATCGCCTGAGCAATGTACAGGTAATGTTCAAAAAATTTGATGGCCATATCCTCATAAACAGGATTGTAGAGCGCTAGTTCCATTGCAATACGCATCATGTTGAGCGCAAACATCGCCATCCAGCTTGTACCGTCTGCCTGTTCCAGGTGTTCGCCGTTTTTAAACTGCATATTTCTGTCGAAAGCACCGATATTATCCAGCCCTAAGAAACCGCCTCCAAAAATATTATTCTCATTCTTATCTTTACGGTTTACCCACCATGTGAAATTGAGCAAGAGTTTCTGAAAAACACTTTCCAGAAACGGAATATCGGCTTTTCCGTTCAGTTTTTCATCAATTTTAAAAACACGGAAAGTACTCCACGCATGAACCGGTGGATTAACATCGCTGAAATCCCATTCGTAAGCAGGCAACTGTCCGTTCGGATGAATATACCATTCTTTTGTGAGCAGTTTTAGCTGATGTTTAGCGAAACCGGCATCAATCATTGCAAGAGGTACGCAGTGAAAAGCAAGGTCCCACGTTGCAAACCACGGATATTCCCATTTGTCGGGCATTGAGATGATGTCCTTATTCTGCATGTGTTCCCATTCGCTGTTACGCACATGATTTGCGAAATCACGCTGCACTTCGAATTTCGGATCTCCTTTCAGCCATTTCGAAACATTATAATGGTAAAACTGTTTGTTCCACAGCAGACCGGCAAAAGCCTGTCGCTGCACATTTTTCTCTTCTTCGTCTTCAATCGAAGCCTGAATTTCTGCATAGAATTCATCAGCTTCAGCTTTTCTTAAACTAAGTATTTCGTCGAACCGATCAAAAGGATTGTCATGATTGTTAGGCGAAAGTCTGAAGTCGAAAATCCGCGTTTCTCCTGGCTGAATATCAGTATGCAGATGAAAACACGCTTTAGTTCCGGTGTTTTCAGGATTTATAGTCGATTCCCCGTGTAAAATATGATTGTTGATTCCGTCCTTGTAATATTTATTTTCTGAAGGATGTCCGAAAACAAGCATTGTATTCGTTTCGTTGTCGCAAAAAAGTGTTTCACAATCGGTAATTCGGGAATAGAGTCTTTTCATCGGAATTTCTTCGTGGAGAATTTCGATGGTACATTTTTTTTCTGACCTAAGTTTAGGACGGTAATCTCCGTAACCCCAGCTCCAGTTATTCCGGAACCACAGCGTTGGCAAAACGTGAAGCGGCGCTGGTTTATCGCTCCTGTTTACCGCCGTTACACGGATGAGAAAATCTTCTTTGTCGGCTTTGGCATATTCAATAAAGATATCGAAGTACTGGTTACCTTCAAAAATTCCGGTGTCCACCAGTTCGAATTCAGGATCAGCTTTGGTTCTGTTTAGGGATTCGTCGATGATCTGGTCGTATGGAAATGCATTTACGGGATATTTGTACAGCATTTTCATATAGGAATGTGTAGGAGTGCTGTCCAGATAGTAGAAAATTTCTTTCAGATCTTCCCCGTGGTTTCCCTGGTAATTGCTGAGCCCGAAAAATCGTTCTTTCAGCATTTTATCCTGGCCGTTCCAAAATGAAAATGCAAAACAAAGCCTTTGCTTCGGTCCGCAGATTCCTGCAATACCGTCTTCACTCCAGCGATAAGTCCGGCTTAGTGCCTGATCATATGTGGTGTAACCCCACGCATCACCATTGGTGCTGTAATCCTCGCGAACTGTTCCCCATTGTCTGTTGCTCACATAAGGTCCCCAGTTTTTCCACTCAGGATTTTTCAGCCGCTCCCTTTCTGCCGTCATAATTCATCGTTTACTTGGCTAAAATATTATTTTTTATCAAACTGAAGACGGAACGGTAATCAGAAATCAGAATTTAGCAGATAGACGATATCAAAAATATTTTTTCTTGCACGGAAAAAAAGTAAACGGTATTTTTGCCGTGTATTAGTTCATTATCATACTGAAAATGTTATCAGGAAAGGTGGAGAGATCAGACTCTGTGAAACCTTGGCAACCCTTGCTCCAGGCAAGAAGGTGCTACATTCTGTCCCGAGAGCGGGAATAGATAACGTCACTTCCATTATTTTTTTGGCAGCATTTTCAATTTTTAGAAAGATTGAATGCGATTTATCCGGCTTTTCTTTGAAGTTAAGCAAGTTTTTGAATTTCTAAGAATTTGAATCTGAACATATTTATTGCTGAAAATTATCTATGAAAAACGCAGACCAATTATATAAAGCCTTAGAAGAACGGATTCTGATTCTCGACGGAGCGATGGGAACCATGATTCAGCGCTATAAACTGGAAGAGGAAGATTACCGTGGTGATCGTTTCAAAGACTGGAAATCGCCGTTGAAAGGGAATAACGACCTGCTTTCGATTACCCGGCCTGATATTATCGAAGCTATTCACCGCGAATATTTAAATGCGGGAGCTGACATCATCGAAACCAATACGTTTTCGGCAACTACCATTGCAATGGCTGATTATCACATGAAAGAATTCGTTATGGAACTTAACAGAAAGTCAGCACAGATCGCAAGGATGGTCTGCGATGAATTCACAGCGGCAAATCCTGAAAAGCCGAGATTTGTTGCGGGTTCCATCGGTCCCACCAATAAAACAGCCTCACTTTCTCCCGATGTGAATGACCCCGGTTTCAGAGCAGTAACATTCGACGATCTTAAAACAGCATATAAACAGCAGTGCGAAGCACTTTTAGAAGGCGGAGCAGATATTTTACTCGTGGAAACGGTTTTTGATACACTGAATGCAAAGGCTGCGCTGTTTGCAATCGATGAAATTCAGGAAGAAAAACAAATCCGGATTCCGGTGATGGTTTCGGGCACAATTACCGATGCTTCAGGAAGAACTTTGAGCGGACAAACCGCCGAAGCTTTTCTGATTTCAGTTTCGCATCTGGATTTGCTGAGCGTAGGTTTCAATTGCGCGCTTGGTGCAAAACAACTGACACCCTATCTGGAAACGCTGGCAGGCAAAACAGATTTTTGCATTTCCGCATATCCGAATGCCGGTCTTCCGAATGCTTTCGGGAAATATGATGAATCGCCGGAACAAATGGCAGAGCAAATCCTGGAATATGCTGAGAAAAACCTCGTGAACATCGTAGGCGGATGCTGCGGTACAACGCCTGATCACATCCGTGCTCTGGCCGATTTACTGAAAAATTATAAACCGCGGGAAATCCATAATTTTGCAAATAATTAAACAATAGCTGAAATAGAAACTGTATATTGTTTTTCTATTTTAGCGCAAATTGAAAATTCATGCAGAAGCCGTCCTATAATAAGATTACAGAGGAAAATAAATTATTCAATGAACTCCGGAAAAGGGTGAATGACCGTGTTGCACAAATTCCTGAAGACAGGGATGTTTACATCAAAATAAAAGCTGTGGTTTTGCCGCTGCTCTATTTCGGGTTGTATGTTTTTGCATTGTTAAACGTGCAGAATTCATCACTGTACTATCTCCTTTTTGCGTTCATGGGCATTACGCTCGTACTTATTTACCTGAACCTGATTCATGAGGCTGCCCACAACAATATTTATAAAAGTAAGAAACTGAACAGTGCCGTTTTGAAAATTTTTGATCTTGTTGGCGCCAACTCCTATATCTGGAAAAAACGCCACATCGTAAGTCATCACGGTTATCCCAATGTTGACGGTTGGGATACCGACATTGAGCAAAGCGGCGTGCTGAAAATTTATCCGCATATCGAAGCGACCGGCATTCAGAAAATTCAGCACCGCATTTTTTTCCTGATTTATCCGCTGTATCTTTTTAACTGGATGTTTATCCGCGATTTCAGGGATTTCTTTCAGAAGGACCGTGTCATCGCAAAATCGCAGGGCGAAATTCCGGTAAAGGAAAAAGTGAGAATGATTGCGTTCAAGGCATTCTATTTCTTTTATCAGATTTTTATTCCGGTTATGTTATTTGATGTGGCGTGGCAAATGGCTGTTGGCGCGTGGTTTTTGCAGGTTGTCGTCGCGAGTGTTTTTGCGCTGTTTGTTCTGCTTCCGCTTCATCCGCTGCCGGAAAATGAGTTTCCGCAAATCGATGAAAACAACGGACTTCCGTACAGTTTTCTGCGTCATCAGTTCGAGGTTACCAATGATCTGAAAGAAAATAACTGGTTTGTAAGGCATGTACTCGGGAATTTTAATTTCCACGTGGCTCATCACCTGTTTCCGAATTACAGTTACGTTTACTACAACGAAATTACTGACGAAATACAGCAGTTTGCAGCTGAAAAAGGGTTTAATTATAAACAGTTTCCTATGACTGTCGCTTTGCGGAAACATTACGAACTGCTGGAATCGAATGCAGTTTCCGTGTCGCACATCATGGAAGAGGCAATGTAAAATTTTAATGAAATATCTGAAGCTTTCCGGGCTTGAATCTTTGGTCATCACTCCGGAATCCAATTTTATCAATGTAGGGGAAAGAACGAATGTGGCGGGGTCCAAGAAATTTCTGCGGCTTATAAAGGAAGAAAAATTTTCTGAAGCGCTGGATATAGCGAGACATCAGGTGGAAGGCGGAGCTCAGATTCTCGATGTTAATTTTGATGACGGCCTGCTCGACGGAAAGTACTGCATGGTAAAATTCCTGAACCTCATTGCTTCAGAACCAGATATTGCGCGTATTCCTGTCATGATCGATTCCTCGAAATGGGAAATTCTGGAGGCCGGATTACAGGTTGTTCAGGGGAAATGTGTGGTAAATTCCATAAGCCTGAAAGAAGGCGAAGCGGAATTCATCAGACAGGCAAAACTGATCAGAAGATATGGCGCGGCTGTTATTGTGATGGCTTTTGATGAAGGCGGACAGGCAGATAATCTCGAAAGACGAATCGAAATTGCCAAGAGATCTTATGATATTCTCGTCAATCAGGTAAATTTCCCTCCGGAAGATATCATTTTTGACCTCAATATTTTTCCGGTTGCAACAGGCATGGAAGAACACCGCAGAAACGCGCTCGATTTCATTGAAGGAACAAAATGGGTGCGCGAAAATCTTCCGCATGTGTCTGTTTCCGGTGGTGTTTCGAATGTTTCTTTCTCGTTTCGCGGCAACGATTCTGTACGTGAAGCGATGCATTCTGTTTTTCTGTATCACGCAATCAAGGCGGGAATGAATATGGGAATTGTAAATCCGGCTATGCTCGAAGTTTATGATGAAATTCCGAAAGATTTGCTGGAACTGGTTGAAGATGTAATGCTGGACAGAAGAGCCGACGCTACCGAAAGACTGCTTGATTATTCGGAAAAAAATAAATCGTCCAGAAAAGAAATTGTGGAAGATTTAAAATGGCGTCATGATCCTTTACAGGACAGAATTACGCATGCTCTCGTAAAAGGTATCGACCGTTTTATCGAAGAAGATGTTGAAGAGGCCCGGAAAAATTCAGCCCGTCCGCTCGACGTTATTGAAGGATATCTGATGACCGGAATGGGCGTTGTCGGAGATCTTTTCGGAAGCGGTAAAATGTTTCTTCCGCAGGTCGTAAAATCGGCGCGAGTAATGAAAAAAGCGGTAGCATATCTGCAGCCGTTTATCGAAGCTGAGAAAGATTCAAAACAGAAATCCAACGGTAAAATTCTGATGGCCACCGTTAAAGGTGATGTACATGATATCGGCAAAAATATCGTGAGCGTGGTTCTTGGATGCAATAATTATGAGATAGTGGATTTGGGCGTCATGGTTCCTGCAGAGAAAATTATTCAGGCTGCGATTGATGAACAGGTTGATGTAATCGGACTTTCCGGTTTAATTACTCCCAGTCTTGACGAAATGGTGCACATTGCGGATGAACTTCAGCGCAAAAATCTCGGTTTCCCTTTGATGATTGGGGGTGCCACAACTTCCAAAGCACATACAGCCGTAAAGATTGATCCGAAATACGAAAATATCGTCGTACACGTTAATGATGCATCGCGCGCTGTAAATGTGGTGAGTTCGCTGCTGAGCGCGAAAAAAGGCGAATACATTGCAGAAACGAAGAAAGATTACTCCATTTTCCGGGAAAATTTTCTGAACAGGCAGGTCGAAAAATCATACGTTTCTATTGAAGAAGCACGTGAAAATAAATTTAGACTGAACTGGCAAAATGCAGAAGTTAAAACTCCTGAAACTACCGGAATAACTGTAATCGCTGATCAGCAACTCGAAAATCTGGTTCCGTTTATTGACTGGACGCCGTTTTTCCGCAGCTGGGATCTGTTCGGAAAATATCCTGCAATTCTGAACGATGAAATTGTTGGCGAACAGGCATCGGACTTATTTGCTGAAGCGCAAAAAATGCTCCGGAAAATATTGGACGAAAAACTGCTCACAGCAAAAGCCGTATTCGGAATATTTCCTGCAAATTCTGACAATCAGGATGATATTCTGGTGAAAGATCAGTCCGGAAATCATCTGGTAACTTTCCATACACTGCGGCAGCAACTAAAGAAATCATACGGCAAAAAGTACCTCGCACTGTCCGATTTCATAGCTCCGGAAAATTCTGGAGTGCAGGATTATATCGGCGCTTTTTGTGTAACAGCCGGATTCGGAACGGAAGAACTCGCTTCTGAATATTACAAAAATCACGACGACTATTCTGCAATCATGGTAAAAGCACTGGCGGACCGTTTGGCAGAAGCTTATGCGGAATATCTTCATCATGAAGTACGCACGAAATACTGGGGTTACGCTGCAAACGAAAATCTTGAAAATGAAGATTTGATCGCCGAAAAATATTCAGGAATTCGTCCTGCTCCCGGTTATCCCGCATGTCCGGATCATCTGGAAAAGCCAACCATCTGGAAATTATTGAATGTAGAGGAGAATATCGGAGTGGAACTTACCGAAAGTCTTGCAATGTTTCCAACAGCTTCAGTTTCAGGATATTACTTTGCGAATCCTGCGGCAAAATACTTCGGTGTTGGTAAAATTACTGAAGATCAGCTTGAAGATTACGCCAAACGTAAAAATGTAGAAGTTGACTTTGCGCGGAAATGGCTTTCCCCAAATCTTGTAGATTAATTGAAACGCTAATCACAATTCAATGTCCTGTTGAGGATTCAATATAACTATGAAAATTACTGACCATTTACGGAAATCCAACGGTAAAACCCTGTTTTCGCTGGAAGTTATTCCGCCGACAAAAGGAACCGGAATTGAGGATTTATACCGAAATATCGATCCTTTAATGGAATTTAAACCGCCTTTTATTGATGTAACCACTTCTCGGGAAGAATATGTCTACATTGAAAAAGGCAATGGTCTGATGGAACGAAAAATTACAAGAATGCGTCCCGGAACGTTGGGAATCTGCGCTTCCATTCAGCATAAATATGATGTGGATACGGTTCCGCATGTACTTTGTGGCGGATTTACCAAAGAAGAAACTGAATATCTGCTGGTCGACTGTCTGTATCTGGGAATCGATAATGTAATGGCTTTACGCGGCGATGCAATGAAAGGTCAGACGCAGTTTGTGGCTTCAGAAGGCGGTCATGAAAAAGCTGTTGATCTGGTAAACCACATCAATGATGTTGGACGAGGAAAATATCTGACAGACGAAAAGCGCACCTGTGAGGAAAATAAATTCTGTATCGGTGTTGCCGGTTATCCTGAAAAACACATTGAAGCACCATCGATGAAATACGACCTGCAGAAACTAAAGGAAAAAGTGGATGCCGGTGCGGATTACGTAGTGACGCAGATGTTTTTCGATAATAAGAAATATTTTCAGTTTGTTAACGAAGCAAAAGAAGCCGGAATCAACGTTCCGATTATTCCCGGAATAAAGCCAATCGCTACAAAAGGACATCTTTCCGTACTGCCGAAAACTTTCAAAATTGATTTGCCGGAAGATCTGATCAGTGAAATCTCACAGGCCAAAGATAATGCAGCCGTAAAACAAATCGGAATTGAATGGTCTGTCGCACAGTGCCGCGAACTGCTCGATTTTGGTGTTCCGGTGCTTCACTTTTATTCGATGGGGAAAAGCGACAACATCAAGAAAGTAGCGAAGGAACTTTTCTAGAAATTTCGTAAAACTCGATAGTCCAGGGATTATAATTCCGGATGTCTTTTAAATTCTTTGTTTCGGTCAAAAAGGTAACGGTACGTAGCAAGTTTACGCGTAACTTCTGTGTCGAGGCTGTCCGCAATTTTCATCATTTTTGGGTTGAAATCGCCGATCCACTGCAATTCGGTAATCTGAAAATCGGTGTGTTTGCGCAGATGCTTTGTGCCTTCCCAAATCATATAACCGTCGATTCCCGTTCTTTGCCATTCCGGAACCACGCCAAAAACAATTCCGACCATTTTCGTGTTCTTGGTGAATTTCTTCACCCACAAAAATTTAAGTTTTTCCCATAAGCCGAATTTCCCACCGAGATATTTGAACCACTGATTCAGGTCGGGGATGTTCATCCACATGGCAATCGGCTGATCATTATGATACACGAACCAAGAAATATGCTCGTTGATTACCGGTTTCATATTTTGAAACATTTTGAGGGTTTTTGTATACTCAATTTCCTTTCCTCCGCCATGTCCGGCCCAGGCTTTATTGTATACCTCCGTAAAATCTTTTGCAAATTTTTCGAGTTGGTTTTTCTTCAAAGACTTTGCACTGATTTCCGGATTTTTGGAATGTTTCGCGTGCATCACGGTAAAAACACGTGAGACATCTCCGTGAACCGGCCTTGTGTAACAGAGCTGATTAAAATAAACCTGAAAACCATAGTTTTCGAACAGTTTCCGGTAATAAGGAAAATTGTAATTCATGCCGTATAAAGGTTCATCAAAACCTTCGGTAACGACGCCCCAGAATTTATCCCGCTCCCCAAAATTAATGGAGCCGTCCATCGCTTCCATGCCGCGTTTCTGCAGCCGTTTTTTGCAGAAATCGAAAATGAAATTTGCAGTTTCCTGATTATCGATCACGTCAAAGAAACCGATTCCGCCGGTTGGCTGTTCGTTCTTGTATTTTTTGTTGATAAATACGGCCACTTTTCCGACCGTATCATTTTTTTCATTTTTAAAAAGAAAACGTTCACATTCCCCCGATTTAAAGAGTTTGTTTTTTGCGGGATCGAAAACCGCTTCAATATCTTTATCCAAAGGGCGGATGTAGTTTTTGTCCTGTGCATAAAGCCTCGCCGGAAATTCCAGAAATTCTTTCCGCGACGCTGCATCCGCTACTTTTATAGCTTTCAGTTCCATTTATTTTTTCGCTAATTTTTCTCCAATAATTCTGAACAAAGTTATCGCTACAGTGAAGATTGCTGCCTGCAACAACGAGTATTTAATATTTTCGGCTGCGGTTTCGGGATTTCTGTGATTCATAAAAAGCAGGCTGAGACCAAAATAAACAACGAAACTCAGCAAAACGTAGAGTATAATCTGCTTTCTTTTCATTTTCAAAATTTAAAATCCCAATTTACGCAAAGTGCCTGAATTGCGTGCAAACTATTCCCCTTCAAATTTTTAGGAATTACGTACTTTTGTTACATTAATTTGGTACAGCAATGGACAGTTTTGTGGATAATGACGATGATGTTTTTACCGGGAAAGAGCACACGCCAATCAGAAGTGACGCTTTTGAACTTTCTCCGGAAGAAAAAATTGATAAAATTGAGCATCTTTTTGGCGAAATCATGTATACTTTAGGTATGGACATGACCGACGATTCGCTGAAAGATTCACCGAAACGCGTTGCGAAAATGTATGTAAACGAAATTTTTGGAGGCCTGCTCCCACAGAATAAACCCGGGATTTCCACCTTTTCAAACAAATACAAATATCGGCAAATGCTGGTGGAAAAAGACATCACCGTCTATTCCTTCTGCGAACATCATTTTCTGCCGATTATCGGAAAAGCACATGTCGCTTATATTTCAAACGGTGAAGTGATCGGCCTTTCAAAAATCAACAGGCTGGTCGATTATTATGCGAAAAGACCACAGGTTCAGGAACGACTGACGATGCAGATTGTTGACGCATTGAAAGAAGCGCTCGGAACGAAAGATGTGGCCTGTATTATCGATGCCAAGCATTTGTGTGTGAACTGCCGCGGAATAAAAGACACGGCATCTTCCACAATCACAGCCGAACTCAGCGGAATTTTCCGTACCAATCCGATTACCAGACAGGAGTTTCTGCATTATGTCGGAAGCCACGCAAAACTCGACTAATCGAGCATTTTTTTATATTTACCCTTTAACAGTTGAACCACATGAAGCTCAAAATATACAATTCCTTAACCGGGGAAAAAGAGATTTTCAAACCGATCGCAGATCCAAAAGTCGGGATGTATGTTTGCGGCCCGACTGTTTACAGCAATGTCCATCTGGGAAATGTACGCACGTTCATGTCTTTCGACTTTATTTACCGTACGCTCACTTTTTTCGGATATCAGGTTCGTTATGTCAGAAATATTACAGACGCCGGGCATTTAACGGATGATGGCGACGTGAATAACGACCGATTTGTAAAGCAGTCGCGCCTCGAAAAACTGGAGCCGATGGAAATTGTACAGAAATATACTGTTGATTTTCACAAGGTGCTGGAAATTTTCAACCTGTTGCCGCCAACAATTGAACCTACCGCAACAGGACATATTATGGAGCAGATCGAGCTTACACAGAAATTGCACGATGAAGGTTTTGCCTATGAAAGTAATGGCTCGGTTTATTTTGATGTAGCCGAATACAACAGTCGCGGTTTGAATTACGGGGAGCTTTCCAAAAGAAATATTGACGAACTTTTCAGCAACACGCGCGCTTTGGACGGTCAGGACGAAAAGAAAAATCCACAGGATTTTGCACTTTGGAAGGCCGCTTCTCCTGTTCATATCATGCGCTGGAATTCGCCGTGGGGAGAAGGTTTCCCGGGTTGGCATCTGGAATGTACGGCAATGTCAACGAAATATTTAGGCGAAACTTTTGATATTCACGGTGGCGGACTCGATCTGAAATTTCCGCATCACGAATGTGAAATCGCACAGGGGAAAGCCTGCAACGGATCAGCGCCGGTAAATTACTGGATGCATGCGAATATGCTTACGATGAACGGGCAAAGAATGAGCAAGTCGACAGGTAATTATATTCTGCCAATGGAACTCGTTTCAGGTGAAAATGATTTTTTTGAAAAGGCATTTCATCCTTCAATAGTGCGTTTCTGCTTTATGCAGGCGCATTACCGAAGTGTGTTGGATATTTCTAATGACGCCATGATTGCTGCCGAAAAAGGTTTTCACAGAATGATGGAAGCGATGAAGGCATTGTCCGGAATTTCAGCGGCTAAAGGTGAAACAACCGGTTTTGAATTGAAATCATGGAAGGATAAATGTTATGATGCACTTCTTGACGATTTTAATTCGCCCGTGCTGATCGCGCATATTTTCGAAGCGGTGAAATTTATTTTTGCTCTGAAAGACGGTAAAGAAAGCATTTCTGAAGATGATCTGGAAGAATTCCGCTCGCTGATGAACGGATTTCTGTTTGAAATTTTAGGACTTCAGCAGCCGGAAGAAAACAACAGTGAAAAACTCGATCAGACGCTGAAAGTCTTAATCGATTTGCGAAATCAGGCGAGAAAAAGCAGAAATTTTCAACTTTCTGATCAGATTCGCGATCAGCTATTGGAGCACGGCATCGAACTGAAAGACGGCCGGGAAGGTACCACTTATGTTTTTCAGTAAATTCTGATGCAGTTATAAGAAAAGAAGTTGGGTTTTGTTGCTCAACTTTTTTTATTTAATTGAGAATGTTTCAGATACATTTGTTAATTTAGTATCACCAAACCAAACAAAAATTAACATTATGAAAAAAATTCTCCTTCCTCTCGCAGCGCTTCTTGTAGGCACTACAGCCGGCGCACAGGATATATTTGCGCTTACCGGCAAAAACACGCCTAACATTGTCTTCAATGATTTTCGCCCCGTAGATTTTGCCAAAGGCACATCCGGAAAAGCAGTTTTTGATGTGAATTCTGTTCCGGTGGTGTATTCAGAAGCGCGGAAAATGACGGTTACTGAAGATAAAAATACGTTCAACAATTCACAGGCTCCTGCAATGGCAACACTTGCGCTTGATGCTACAGGTTCCGAGCTGATTTATATGCCGATGTATTCCACAAATATTTACGCACTGAATCTCGCTACAAAGAAAATTACCCTGATTGAAAATTCCGTGGTGAAGACCACTTCCTGCAATCTGAATTCTCATTTTACCAGAATGACGCTTGGTGCTGACGGAAATATTTATGCGATGACGAATTCCGGCTCCCAGTTAATACAGATCGTAAAAAAGAACGGATCATATCAGGTTTTTGATCTGGGAACTATAAAAGATGCGGCTTCAAACGGAAATAATTCAATCGAAATTATGCAGTCTGGTTTTGGAGGTGATATGGTTGCTGATGCCAATGGTGATCTGTATGTATTATCTGCTTCAGGAAATATTTTCCGCGTGGCAACGAAAACGCGTACTGCCGAATTCATGGGAAAAATATCTGCACTTCCGGAAAATTTTTCACTGAATGGAGCAGCAGTAAATGCAGAAGGAAAAGTAGTGATTGCAAGTGCAAAAGCGCTGGGCTTCTATGAAGTTGACATGAATGATCTTTCGGCAAAACAGATTTCTTTCAGCGAAAATCTGAACATCTACGATTTGGCGAGTAATATGATGGTGAACGAAAAAAGAGCTGTTTCACCTGCTTTTACCGGAGTAGATATCTATCCGACTTTCGTGAATGAAGGCTTCCTGAATGTAAAACTGGCAGATAAAAAACTGAAAGGAAACGTTACCGTTGAAATTTTTAACAGCGGAGGAATCACATCCTTAAAGCAGACTTTGAACGCCGGTTCCAGAAATGCTGAACATAAAATTGAACTGAACGGGCTGCTTTCCGGAATGTACGTTGTAACTGTTCAGGATGAAGCGGGCAACCAGGTTCTTACCAAAAAAATTATCGTAAAGTAAATATTGCACGAACTGACAACACAGGTCCTCCCGTTTCGCGGGAGGACTTTTTCGTTTGGCAGCAACTCCCGAATTTAACCCAAAATTTACCTAAAATCTTTTCAGCACCGATGAATAATAACTAAATTGCAGGAGGTTACAATTTAAGATAGATGAAGTTATATTTTAATGTCAACTATAAACCAACCGGGGAAGAATCGCTGAATGTCATCATTCAGGAAAAAGGTCAGGATCTGGTACACAGTTTAAAGTATACGGACAACGGAAACTGGTCTGCGGAAGTAGATTATTTTTCCCGCGATATCAGCTATTTCTATCAGGTGCTTGACGCTGCAGAAAATGTAACCGAGACGGAGCCGGCTCCGCACAGGCTTCACTTCCCGCACAACATTAAGGAATTCAGGATTTTCGATACCTGGAACAAAAAGAATTTCCCGGAAAATTATCTGAATAATAAAGTGTTCCTGAACAGCATCGGCAGTAAGAAATTCTCAAAACTTACGCCTTTAATCAGGCATACACACTGGTTCCGCATTGAAGCGCCGCTTTACAGGCCGGAATGGCAAATGGTCATAATGGGAAATGATGATGCGCTCGGAATGTGGGACGATCCTGTCCCGATGCTTCAGACAGAGCCCGGAGTTTGGGAAATTGCTGTAGAAATCACCAATCCGCATTTTGTTCAGTACAAATATGCGGTACAGCATGTAGAAACCGGTGAAATAATTGTTACAGAATACGGTGATAACCGCTGGGCAGTGCCGAATGCAGAGGAAAATATTCTGCTCATCAAATCTGATCATTATTTCCGATACGAAATAGGCCAGCTTTACCGCGCTGCCGGAGTTGCAATACCTGTTTTTTCGCTGCGGACAGAACAGGGTTTTGGCGTGGGAGAATTTTCAGATCTTAAAATTTTTGGCGACTGGGCAAAAGCCTGTAATATCGGAATAATCCAGACTTTGCCTGTTAATGATACCACAACGGATTATTCGTGGAAGGACAACTATCCGTATTCTGCGATTTCAGTATATGCGCTTCATCCGCAATACCTGAGTCTCGAAAATATCAATTTAAAATTTCCGGCCGGAAAAAAGGAAGCGTTTGAACAGAAGCGGAGAGAACTCAACGAACAGCAAGCCGTTGATTATGATGAAATGATTACGGAAAAGTGGAAATTTATCCGGATTATTTTTGAAGAGCATAAAACGAAACTGCTGAAAGACCGTGCTTTCACGAAATTCCGCAAAGAGAACGAATCGTGGCTTTATCCGTACGCCGCTTTTTGTGTGCAGCGCGATAAATACAAAACCTCCGATTTCCAGAGCTGGAAAACACATAAAAAATATATAGCCGGAAAAGTAGCGCCAATTTTCACCCCGAAAAATAAAGATTATGAAAGTGCGATGCTTCACTGTTGGGTGCAGTATCAGCTACACCTGCAGTTGAAAGATGCAGTGGATTATCTGCACAGCCTGAACATTTCCGTGAAAGGGGATCTTCCGATCGGTGTCAGCAGAAATTCCGTGGAAGCATGGACAGAACCGGAGCTTTTTAACCTTGATTTTCAGACCGGAGCACCGCCTGATCAGTTTTCTGAACTGGGTCAGAACTGGGGTTTCCCTACCTACAACTGGCAGAAAATGGCGGAAGACGGTTTTCAGTGGTGGAAAAACAGATTCCGTGCACTGGAACAGTATTTCGATGCGATGCGAATCGATCATATTCTGGGGTTTTTTAGAATCTGGAATATTCGGGCCGATGCGGTACAGGGAATTCTGGGATATTTCTCTCCGGCTGTGCCTGTTACAGAAGAAGAATTCGAAGAAAGAGGCGTTCCGTTCAGTTTCAGCAGATATTGTAAGCCATTTATTACGGTAGAAATACTGGCTTCGGGTTTCGCGAACGAAAAGGACGCTGTGCAGAATCAGTTCATGACTGAAAATGCGGATGGCAGTCTGGAGTTCAAGCCGGAGTTTGACAGTCAGCGTAAAATAAAGGCATATTTTGATACACATCCAATGCCTGAACTCGAGGAGAAAATGCTGAGTCTGGCTGCAAATGTTCTTTTTCTGGCCGAAGAAAAAGATGGGGAAACAGTTTATCACCCAAGATTTTTTCTGTACAATACGTCAAGTTATCATCATTTATCAGACCGCGAAAAGAGCAAGCTGTACAAGCTTTATACAGACTATTTTTTTGAAAGACAGGATGATCTCTGGTACAGATCGGCTATGGAAAAACTGCCGGTTTTGCTTCATTCCACAGATATGCTGATTTGCGGTGAAGATCTTGGTCTCGTTCCGAAATCTGTACCTGCAATAATGGAAGAACTGGGAATTACTGCTTTAAAAGTTCAGCGAATGCCGGCAGACAATATTCCGTATTACGATCCGCGATATGCGCCTTATCTTAATGTGGTGACCACTTCTACGCACGATACTTCTACACTGCGTCAGTGGTGGCTTGAAGACCGGGGACTCAGCGTAAAATATTTTCATGAGCAGCTGGTTCAGCAGCACGGAACAGCACCGGGAGAGTTGGTTCCGGCGCTTGCAGAAATTATTTTGAAGCAGCATCTGTATAATGAGGCAATGCTTGCTATATTTCCACTGCAGGACTTGCTTGCTGCAGATAGTGAACTGCGTAATCCTGATTTTGATGCCGAAAGAATCAATGTTCCGTCTAATTTTCCGCACAACTGGAATTACAGAATGCATATGACAGTTGAAGAATTGCTGAAAGCAAACGATTTCAATTCGAAAATAGGCTACTGGATTGAGAATTCCGGAAGAAAATAATCTGTTTGGTTATCAGACTGTTACCGGATTTGCAGTTTCTGTTTCAAACTTTCATTTAACTTATATTTTTATCTGTAATCAAAGAATCAGGAAAGAAGTTTTACCTGAATAAGGACTTTCTGCCCGGTTTTAAACAAATAAAAATATTATACAATGAAAAAAATACTTTTTGGACTATCTTTAGCTGTCGGCACGCTCATATCGGCGCAGTATTATCCGCAGGGCGGCTACAGCAACCATTATCCGCAATACGGAACTTATCAGAACGATAATTTCTATTTTCCGGAGGATTATTATTACGAATATCCTGAAGATTATTACGATGACGGTTATTATCAGAATTTTTATAACGATTATAATCAAAGCATCGTCAATATCAACTGGAACGCATTTTTCCGTCAGGTAAAGCTTTCCAGACCGCAAATCACGATGATTCTAGATCTGAACAGGCAGTTTCCTTCTTTTTATTCCTGGAATTCTTATTACCGCATGAATCCAAACAGATGGTGGTATGACAGATTCTACGCGCTGGAAAGAATTATGGGGCCGCAGATTTTTATCGTCTTCCAGAACAGTTTTTACAACGGCTACAGTCCGGTAAATTATTACAACAATTACTGGTACGATTATTACAGACCGAGATATCACGTAAGACCGGCTTACGCAAATATCAATATCAATATTTTCCGGGTGGACAGAAATGTTTATCACCGACATGTAGGCTCAAACTACGGCTGGAATCAGCCAAGAGACAATTCTTACCGGGGAAGTTTCCGCGGCAATAACAACAACAGCGGATTGAGAACCGGAACAAATTCGAACAGCGGATTTGGTGTTCAGAACAGAAATCAGGCCCGTAACAACAGCGGATTCAGAAATTCCCAAAGCCAGTCTGCAGCTAACAATGGAGGATTGAGAAACGGAAGTTCTTCTGCTTCAAGTTCTACGCCGAGATCCGTTCCAAAAAATAACAGCGGACTAAGACCGAATAGTGCGAATCAGGGACAGGTTTATTCTACGCCGCGTACAACGCCTAGGGCGAGTTCTTCAAGGCCGACGAATTCAAGACCTGCGCAGGTTTACACAGCGCCAAGAACCGCTCCGTCTAATCAGAACGGAATCCGTGGCGGAAGCAGAAATAATGGAAGTATCCGTACGGAAAGCAGACAGCAGTCGCAGCCAAGAATGCAGGCGCCGTCCAGAAGTGTGGACAGAGGTAGTTCGTCAGGAAGCAGAGGATTCAGGCTCACAGCAAATTAAAAGCACAATTCTATATATTGACGGGACAGCTTAGGCTGTCCTTTTTTGTGAACATTTGTTAACCGGAATCATGAGTGTTTAAATAATTGTAATGTTAATTTTGTCTGATGAAATTACTTTACGCAGTACAGGGCACCGGAAACGGGCATGTAAGCCGCGCCAGAGAAATTATACCGCTTTTACAGGAAATCGGAGATCTGGATGTGCTTTTAAGCGGAACTCAGGCCGAAGTGGCACTGCCTGTTCAGCCAAAATATACATTTTCCGGCCTTGGCTTCGTCTTTGGAAAAAACGGAGGGGTTGATTTTCTGCAAACGTGGAAGGATTTTCATTTTGCGCAGTTTTTTAAAAACGTCCGGGAACTTCCGGTACATGATTACGATATGGTAATTCATGATTTCGAACCTGTAACGGCATGGGCGTGTAAGATGAAAAAGAAAAAATGTCTCACGATGAGTCATCAGTCAGCCTATCTTTCGGAGAAAGTGCCTGTTCTGAAAGGCTTTCACTGGGGAAAAGTCATCATGAATAACTACGCACCTGCAACGCACGCTGTCGGTTTTCATTTTAAGAGATATGACGAACATATTTATACGCCTGTAATCCGTTCCGAAATTCGGAATTTAAACCCCTCCGATAATGGATATATCACGGTTTATCTTCCGGCTTACAGCGATGAATTTATCCTGCAGCAGGTTCAAAAACATCCCCAAATCCACTGGCAGATTTTTTCAAAAAAAACAAATGCCGCTTACACAAAAAGTAACGCAGAAATTTTTCCGATTGATAATGACCAGTTCACCACCTCTCTTGAAAACTGCACCGGTCTGCTTACAGGCGGCGGTTTTGAAGGTCCAGCAGAAGCGCTGTTCCTGGGTAAAAAACTGATTGTTGTCCCGATGATCAATCAGTTTGAGCAGCAGTGTAATGCGCTTGCGCTCGAAGAAATGGGGATTCCGGTAATCTGGCATCAGCGGGAATTTTCAGAAAAACTGGCAAAGTGGGTAGATTCCGGAGAAAGGCTGGTTGTGGATTATCCTGACGAAACACGCTCGATACTGGAAAAAGTGGTTAAAAACAACAGTTTTCAACTTTAACAAACTTTAAGATTAAACCTTTTAACCCTGCTGCCTTTTTTTTATCATAAAGACAGAAAACAATAAATAATATTAGTAGATATGAAAAAATTATTTTTAAGTGCTGCAGTCTTCGCAATGGGAACTTTTGCAATGGCACAACAAACACCGGAGCTGCAAAAGACCAGAGCGGAAATGATGAAGCAGAGAGCAGACAGAACGCAGGACCGCGAAGCAAGACACGCACAGCACATGGCACAAATGAAGCAGGAACTTAATCTTTCAGAAGCGCAGGTAGCACAGATTAACGCGATGCATGAACGCAGAAAAGCAGAACGCATGACGAGACCGGCGGAAACAAAGGAGCAGCACCAAGCTAGATCTGCAGAAATGAAGCAGAAAATGCAGCAAAGAGATGCCGAAATGCGCAAGATTCTATCTCCGGAGCAGTTCGAAAAGTGGAATGCCAACAAAAAAGCTAAGATGGAGCAGAGAAAAGGCAAGTTTCAAAACAAAAAAGGCGATCGCCAGCGCCCACAAAAAATGGACAAGATGAGGAGCAATCCTGCATAGTTTCATAGTTCATAATTTTGATTTTTTAATGTGAGAGAGTGGAAACGAAAGTTTCCGCTCTTTTTTTGTGCATTCCGGTTTGCGCTCTTGCTGTAGTTTTTCTATTTTTGAATCAAATAAATCAACATGATCAGCAACCGCATCGCAGAACTTCTCAATACCCAAATCAGCAAAGAGCAATATGCAGCTCAGTATTATCTTTCCATGTCTGCATGGTTCTCTGCAAGGGATCTGGATGGTATCGCGAATTATTTCCGTGTTCAGAGCAAGGAAGAGCTGATGCATGCCGACAAGATGTTTGATTACCTGAATGATGTTGGCGCTGAAATCGTAATCGGTGAGATTCCGAAACCACCGCATGAATTTTCCGATGCAACCGAGATTTTTGAGAAAGCCCTGGAGCATGAAAAATCTGTGACCAGAAGCATATTTGAAATCGTAAAACAGGCGAATGACGAATCCGATTTTGCCACCGTTTCATTTCTGCAGTGGTTCATCAACGAACAGGTAGAAGAAGAGGCAAGCGCATCACAACTGGTTACGAAAATCAAAATGGTATCGGAAAATCCTTCTGCGGTTTATCTTTTCGATCAGGAACTCGGGCAACGCGTTTTTACGCCGGATGAAGCTTAAACATAGATCACGTCCGTTCCGAGCACATTTTTTCCGAGTTTTTCCAGAATTCTGCGGTAATTTTCGATTTGCTGTTCGTGTTTATCTTTCACCTTTCCGGTTTTGAAATCGATAATGTAGTATCCTTCGGACGTTTTTACGATTCGGTCCGGACGAAAAACCTGTGTAATTCCGTTTTCGGAGATCATAATATCCCGTTCGTTAATCACCGCGTTATCTGCTGCAAAATATTTCGGATAATTATTAATTACGGACTGAATTCTGCTTCGCACTTCCTGTTCTTCCTCCTTTTTAATCAGGCCATTCAGCAGGTATTTCTGCAAAACCTTTTTCAGATCTTCAGGATATTCAATTTCTGCAAGAATGTCGTGTGCAAAAATTCCGGCTCGTACATGTTCAACCGTTTCGCGGTAATTTCTTGAAGGTGTGGCAATTTTTATGGAATCTGTCTGTTCATGTTTCCTGGTCAGGTTTTCAATCGCGGTTATCTCATGTCCCGGCTTTTCTGCTGATTTTTGCTGCGCTTTTTCAATGGACGAAATTCCAAAATAACTGAAACTGTCGAGGTTTTGAGGGTTGTTCCGCTGAACAAAATCGTAAATCTCCAGGGAATTTGATGTTTTATTCGGTTTTTGAAGATACAGGAAGAGATGTTCCACCGGTCTCGTTGTTGCAACGTACTGCACACAGATTCTGTCGATGAGATTTCTGTATGCATTTGCGTTGTTAAATCTCGAAATTTCCTCGTCATATGTATCAAGACCTTTTCCAAACTGGGTGATATTCACGGAAGATAAGCCGAATTCCTTCTCAGTATCGAACCATTCACGGAATTCATTGTCTTTGTTTTTATTGAGCATCGGAACAAAAACCACCGGAAATTCCAGGCCTTTCGCTTTGTGTACGGTCATAAGCTGTACCGCATCCACATTTTCTGAAAGCTGTATCGTCAGTTTATGTGCTTCTTCATTCCAGTATTTGATGAGGTCTTTCACGGTGGAGCCCGAATTTTGGGTAAATCCGTACACCATTTCAAGAAAATTCAGCAGGAAATCGGTTTCTCTGCCTTCTACTGCAAATTCATGGATGTAATATTCAACGAAATTGTACAGATTCAGTTTTGGAAAATCTTTTCGGTAGAGCGTCACTCCGTATTTCTCCCGGATATGAGCGCAGATTTGTTCTTTGTCTTTTATGTTGAGAATTTCGAGGATTTCCGCTGTGAAATCACCGGTGGTAATTCTGCCTGATTTTTTCAGCCAGTACATCATCAGTGCCAGAAACTGCTTGTTGTCGGGGTTGGCTTCCCAGTTCAGAAACATCATCACCGCATTCAGCGTGTCGGAAAGTTCCAGGGTAAGTCCGCTGTCGGAAATGGTTTTAATGTTGGTTTCAACGCCACGATAATTTACTTTCAGATTCCCGAGTTTCTGCGCATAGCTGAAAATATCGGTATTGTTGCGGCACAAAATGGTAATATCGGCCATGGAAAAACCTGCATTGAAACAACTTTGCAGGTCTTCTTTCATTTTTTCGGCAGTATCGTTGTAAAAATCTTCCTTGGCAGCGTTTTCAATTAACCCGATGAAAACATTGCCTTCAATGGCTGATTTTGCATTCTGCTGTGCATCAACTCCGAAGATTTTCTGATGATCAGGCTGCAGCATTCCTGACAGATACGAGTACAGCTCATTGTTAAATTCCACAATTTTCTGCGAACTCCGCCAGTTGTCTTTCAGAACTTCAAGTGTGGCCTTTTTTGGCGAATTTTCCGAACCGTTGATTATTTCAAGCATTATTTTGCTTTCGCCTCCACGAAACCGGTAAATACTTTGTTTCGGATCTCCTACGAGCGTAAAACTTGTTCCGTCTCCAGAAACACTATGATCGCGTAACGGTACGAAATTTTGCCACTGAATTGCGGAAGTGTCCTGAAACTCATCGAAAAAATAATGGTCATATTGCGTGCCGACCTTTTCATAAATAAACTGCGAAGGCTCGTTTTTCAGGTTTTCATTGATCAGAATATTGAATTTCGAAAGCAGAACCACGTCTTTTTCATCCTCGATTTTCTGCAGTTCCTTCTGCACATCAGCATTCACCTTCAGCGGAAGCAGTGCAGCAAGAACTTTTTCATTTTTTTGAATTTCGATATGATTGCTGATAATATATTCCCGTTTCTCCAGCAAGAAATCGATAATCCCGAGAATGGTTTGCTGATGGTGTTTCGATTGGGCTGATGAACCTTTTCGGTAGGTATTTATTTTATTTTCTTCCTTTTCAGCGGAAGGCTGCAATGGCGGTGTTCCGACTTCAAGAAATTTATCAAAAAACTGGTGTATTGACTGTGTTTTTCCACCGGAAAAGTCTGCTTTCTCAAGTCCTTGTTCTTTGATGAGCTGCAGACTGTCTTTAGCGGCAGTTTCACTATCCTGCTGTAGTTTCCTAATTCTTTCGCGCAGTTTTTCGGTTGCATTTTCGTAACTCGCGGTATCAAATGCGCTGTTTTTTTTCAGGTGATCATAATGGATGTCATTCAGAAATTCTTTGGAAGCATCATACAGCGTTTTATTCAGGTTGACGCGCTGCTCATTGTCCATTCCGTAATTTACATAATCCATGAATGCATGGGAAATTTCATCGTCTTCACCGATTTTGTCGAGCATCTGATCAACAGCTTCCAACAAAAAAGGCTCGGCATTAATTTCCAGATTAAAATTTTTGGCGAGCCCGAGTTCCTGACTGAAACTTCTTACGAGCCGGCTGTTGAAACGGTCAATAGTGCCAATGTTGAATGTAGAGTAGTGATGTAAAATATAATCGAGCAGTTTTCCGGAACGTTTGTGTAAATCTTTGATATCAACCCTGATTCCTTCCGATTTCAGTGCTTCCTGAATTCCGGTGAGTTCCGGGCATGTGGCGTAGTCTTCGGCAGTAAATTTTTTTAACCAGTGCAGAATTCGCTCTTTCATCTCGTTCGCTGCCTTGTTGGTAAAGGTGAGCGCAAGAATATGCCGTATTGCCGTGTGATTTTCAGGATAACGAAGGCAAATCATGAGCAGGCGCTGAACAAGCGCGTAAGTTTTTCCGGAACCGGCCGAAGCGTTGATAACAGTGTAAGAATTGTGCATAGATGTGAAGGTCACTTAGTATTGCAATTTAAACAAATTAAATCCTGTTCTTAACAGATTGTAGAGTTTATTTAACAGTTTTGTTCAGCCGGCTTATCAATTTATCACAAAATCTGTTAATCCCGGTTAAAATTCTTCAAGCAGCTGGTTTTAACGTTAATTTTGAATTAAAATAAACTCCGTGAAAACATCATTACCCCTTCTAATTCTTTTTGTTCTCTGTTCAGGCGTGGTTTCCGCGCAACAGTATATGTTCGGAAAAGTTACCACCGAAGAAAATGTGCCGTTAAGCGGTATTCAGATTGTGAATATGCGCACAGAAGTTATTGCGGTAAGCGACACGAAAGGACTTTTTATGATTGCTGCTGAAACAGGTGACCGGATTCGGGTGGTAAGTTCCAGATTTAACCGCCAGGAATTCAGAACTTCTGCTTCTTCTTTTGCCCAGCCTGTTGAGATTACGATGATCAGGCCGGAAGTGGAAATTCCGGAAGTAAAAATTGCCTTTGTGCCGAGCGGAAATCTTCCGAAAGATGTAAAAGCACTGAATACACCGGCAAGAGTTCAGAAACTTCACGCGGAACTGAACACCTACATGCAAAAACCACTGGCAGCAGCGGAACCGCAACTCAGCATGCCTAAAACGCTGGTGATGGGACCAAATTTTTCGGCCGGTCAGGTTAATGTTCTCGGTCTGGTTGCAGCGGCTGCAGGTCTTGTTCAGAAAGCAGTAACACCGAAACCGGTAATCGCGAACTATTATGATACAGAAGCTTTTTATGCCGAAGTCCGCACTAAAATCGACCGAAAGTATTTTACAGATTATGGTCTGGATGATTTCCGCTTTGATGAATTGGTTGCGTATGCAAACGAAAGGTATAATCTGGCGACAAAATACCGCAATAATTTTGACAAAACTGCAATAACCTCCTACCTGAAAATGGCTTTGAAGGATTTTCTGATGCTGCAGGAATCCGGGCCTTCTTCATTGCGCCCTGCTGCTGAAACGGAAGAAGCTGCTGCCTGATGAAATTTGCAACTGCACTCGTTCTTATTTTTTTCGCGTTGCGTGCCAGTGCGCAGCAGTATCTGTTCGGAAAAATCGTTTCTGAAGACGGCGTTCCCATTTCCGGAATTTCCATTCACAACATATCAAAGGAAATAAAAACTGTTTCGGATTATCAGGGTAATTTTATGATTGCAGCCGAACCCGGCAATCTCATACGAATTGTAAGTTCCAGGTATGAGCGTGAAAATATTTACGTTACACAAAAAGATTTTATTTCACCGGTTCAGGTAACAATCGTACGGCTTGCCGATGAAATCGAGGAAGTAACAATAAAATATAAACCAACCGGAAATCTCAAAGAAGATTCAGATTACTACAACGAGCGCGAAACGGTGAAGAAAATGCGGACGGAAGTTTCTGATTATATTGCGAGAAAGTCCGATCTTTCGGTAATGCAGCCGCAACCCGGTGGTTTTGTGCAGCCGGTTGGTCCGGGATTTTCTGTCGGGAAAGTAAGCAACAAATGGGATGATCTCGATTTCATACGGTTTTTACAGGATGAATTTGAAGAGAATTTTTTCACGGAAGAACTGATGCTTCACAAACAGCAGATCGAACCTTTTATCAGATATGTGCTTACCGATTTCGACCGAAAAAATATATTAAAGTACGGAAACCCGACAACAGAAGATGTTTTTCGGTTCATGAATGAAGCCCGGAGAAAAATTACAGACTATCAAATAGAATTCTCCGGCAAACGTTAATTAATTCTAAATAAAAAGTTAATAAAATCATAATAATGCTGGAATAATATTTGATTTGATAATCGCGTTAAAATTTTGTTTAGAAAACAATCATGAATAAAAATATAATCGCAACTGCAATTGCTGCCATCGGTTTTGTTCTCGGTCTTGCGATACTTGGCGGCGCTGTTAAGAACCGCAATAAAGGTGAAAATACAATTTCTGTAACCGGTCTT
Source organism: Bacteroidota bacterium (assembly GCA_023460855.1). Taxonomy (GTDB): domain Bacteria; phylum Bacteroidota; class Bacteroidia; order Flavobacteriales; family Weeksellaceae; genus JAEWOS01. The sequence goes on from JAEWOS010000014.1 coordinate 48,389, forward strand.
GGAACAAAGAAATTTACATCCGATCTTATCGCGTGGAGTGGAAATTTTTCACGCAGCAGTTTTGAACTGAAATCGGCTTATGATGAACTCGCAAATGATAAAAGAGTTATCGAAAACTATCTTGTTTCCAAAGGAATTGCCAAGAATCAAATCGTTTTTTCTGCGGTGGACATTCAAAAACAATACACATACGTAAGCGATGCAAACGGAGCAAGCCATCAGAATTTCAACGGTTATCAGCTTTCTCAAAGCGTTTCGCTGGAGAGCAAGGATGTGGTGAAAATCGAAAATCTTGCACGGAATATTACTGAAATTATTAATTTGGGAATAGAATTCACTTCTTCACCGCCAAGTTATTTTTACACAAAACTGGCTGACGTAAAACAGCAGATGATTGCTGATGCCACAAAAGACGCGCGCGAAAGAGCCGAAAAAATAGCAGAGAATTCAGGAAGTTCACTCGGCGATCTGAAGAAAGCAACTATGGGCGTCATTCAAATTACTGCACCAAATTCGAATGAAGAGTTTTCGTACGGCGGAACTTTTAACACGTCGAGCAAAGAAAAAGAAGCCAGAATTACCATCAAGCTGGAATTTCAGGTTAGGTAGAAAGCCGTCCGAAATTTTACAGATCGAAAACGCTGGGTCTTCTAGTCACGAAAATATCTTTTACCCAAAGAGAAAAAGCCAGAACGAGATATACGAGAAAAAAGAAACCAACAGTAGCGAAAGTGGAGTAGATAAAGAAAACGCGCAGTTTCGAAACCGGAATTCCGAGTTTTGCGCCAAGCCTGGTCAGCGTACCAAACCACTCGCGTTCAACACGGTGGCGAATTCCTGTAATAAATTTTGGTTCCTGCATCATTTCATTCGTAAAGGTAATCAATTCAGCATTATTGCAGAAGTTTAAGTCCGATCGCGCAGTTCAGACAGTTCTTTTTGAGACAGAAATGCTGATAATGATAAAGCAAGGCCTGACTTTCCAAAGCTGAAGGAATTTCGCAGCCGAGCTTTTTCCAGTTGAATATAATGGTATTTTCTTCTGCGGGAAGTTTAGCGTAAAATCCCAATATTTCGTCCGCTATATTTTCATTTTGATGTTTGTGATACGTGTACTTTAGTGGAAGGATCGCATTGATGATGATTAGTTCAATGAACTTTTCAGAAACCTTTTTCTCATAATCCAATTCAGATTCATTTCCAAAATTAAAACGTTTATTCCAGTAACCGGATGCTTTTACACCTTCGAAAATTTGATAAAGTTGTTCCACAGTTTGTGCCTGCATAATTTTCGAAAAGAGATTCTGATGTTTGTGATAGAGATTGGCGAGCTGAGACATACGCAATGTCGGGAAATTGGGCGGTCTCAGACGCAGGAATTTTGGACGCAGCGTGGATTTTGGAATACCGTATTTCTTCGTAAAGAAATCGAATTCGGTCTTCCATTTTTTCATTTGCGCGTCTGTCGGTTTCTGAAGCCAGTTCGAAAGACCGAAAAAAAGCGCCTCGAGCTGTTCGTTATTCTGACTGATTTTCCGTACAATCTGAAAATTCACTGTTTCGGCGATCTGCCGGAAGATTTCGGCATTTACCCTTAATCCGAAGGCGTACGCGATATTGTGGAACAACACCGCTTCGTAATCATTTCTTTGTTGGCGCATTTGAAATTCGATCTCCACAGATTTCTGTTCCAGCCTGTTGAGAAGCGACTCATCATGAAAGCCAAAAGGTATTTTGTCCGGTGTAAATATTTCCTCACAGGGAATAAAAGAGATTTCGTTCAGCAGCAGCTGATATTTTTTCAAAGTTTCATCAGAAATATAGCTTTTCAGTTCCAGGGTAGGGATATTTTTTTCGGAAATTGCTTCGATATCGAGGTCATGTTCAAAAACCGCATGAAGAATTACATTTTCAAAATCGGGATTTTCTGAATGACGGTGAAAAATCCAGTCAGAAGTTTTCACATGCAGTTCGATGTTTCCCGCGAGCGTAAGGCCGTTGTGCCGGATTTTAGCAAAAAGAAAATCGGCTCCGGAATCCTGATTCCATTTGCCAAATTCCAGAATTTCTATGGTGTTTCCTGCTGTATCGCGGAAATCCAAAGAATTGAAAACCTTATAGTTCCACAGATACTGCAGAAGTTTTTCGTTCATGGCTGCCGTTTTTCTTATTGAAAATTACAAATTTTTCAGTCTTTTCTGTGCTCTGTTTCAGGACAATCTTTAGCTTTGCCTGATGTCCTTTTTAAAAATTCTGTTTTTCATACTCATCGGTTTGTTTCCTGTTCTAAATTATGCACAGAAAGCAGATTCTCTGTTGGTTAATAATCGGGAAGAGTTTCATCTAAAGAAACTGTATATTCCTGCAGGATTGATGGTTGCAGGGATTTCTACACATTTCGGAAACAGAACAAGCGTTGAGAATCAGATCGCTTTTGAAAGAAATGAACATCTTTTAGGATTCTCTAATCACATCGACGATTATGCGCAGTTTGCGCCTTTTGTTGCAGTTTATGCTTTTGAGTGGGCAGGAATGAAACCACGTACGGACTGGAAAAACAGAACGGCTATTATGATGAAAGGTCAAATTGTTAATCTGGGAATGATCTACTTACTGAAAAAGACGATTGGAGGCAGGCGTCCGGACGGAACTGCGTATTCGTTTCCGTCGGGACATACCGCAAATGCTTTTGCCGGCGCAACACTTGTCAGTATGGAATACGGACAGGAACACAAATGGGTTCCGTATGCTTCGTACACGCTCGCTACGGGAATCGGCGTGATGCGTATGGTGAATAACAAACACTATATTTCCGATGTTCTTTTCGGAGCAGGACTGGGCATACTTTCAATGAAGCTGGCGTACTGGACGCATCAGTACAAATGGAAAAAACCGGAGCCGGATCATGACCCGCTATCTGCAATATATCTCATACCGCAGTAAATTGCTGAAAAAACACCAAAAATTGCTATTTTTGGGAGATTTTATATTTACTAAAATGAATTTTTCGAAAATTACTTTTTTCGTACTGCTCATTGCAGGACTTGCAGGTGCGCAGAACCAGAAATTTACCATGACAGAAGCAGTCAACGGGCTTCGCAGCAACCTCGCGGTTAAAAATATTTCGCAGTTCTCCTGGCTGGACGACGGACAGTCGTATGTGCAGGGCGTAAAGAACGGATATCTGATCACCAATATTAAAACCGGCAAAACAGATACGCTGGTTTCAGTTTCGCAACTGAACACAAAACTGAACGCAGACAAAAGGCTGAAAGGACTTCCGCCTGTGCGGTTTCTGGATGCCACAAAAGGTTATTACCGCGCAGGAAACCAGTATTTCTGGATGGAAAAATCCGGCTCGGAATGGAATCTTAAAAGCGGCTCCAGTCTGAACGAGGGCGCAGAAAATGTCACTCTTTTTTCCGATAACGAAACAGCTGCTTATACGGTTAAGAATAATCTGTATGTTTCTAAAGGCGGAAAATCTACGGCAATTACGAATGATCAGGATGAGAATATCATCAGCGGTCAGGCTGTGCACAGAAATGAGTTCGGAATAAACAGCGGAATTTTTCCAGCGCCGAACAGTCAGAAACTTGCCTTCTACAGAATGGACCAGCGCATGGTGACAGATTATCCGGTGATTGACTGGAGTGTTACACCGGCAAAGAATGTCAACATCAAATACCCGATGTCCGGTTCAAAATCTCATGAAGTAACTCTTGGAATTTACGATATGAAGACCGGGGCGAAAAGATTTCTGAATATCGATGGCGACAAAGAACAGTATCTTACTGCGGTAACATGGAGCCCGGATTCCAGATATATTTTTGTAGGAGTGCTGAACAGAGGGCAGAATCATCTGAAAATGCAGCAGTATGATGCAGCAACAGGAAATTATATCAAAACGCTTTTCGAAGAGAAGCATGAAAAATATGTGGAACCACAGCATCCGCTGACGTTTTTCCCGAATTCCAATACGGATTTTATCTGGCAAAGTCAGCGAACCGGCTACAACCATCTTTTCCACTACAATACCGATAAAGGACTCGTAGCGCAGCTCACGAAAGGTGAGTGGCTCGTGACTGATATTCTCGGTTTTAACGAAAAGAAGAAAGATATTTATTTTACAGCGACTAAAGAAACTCCCCTGGAAAGACATATTTACCGGATTAACTGGAATAATTTCAAGATCGAGAGAATTGATACCGCTCCGGGAATGCACACCGGTGTTCTGAGCAAAGACGGAAACTGGCTTTATGACGGTTATACAAATGCGGAAACGCCAAGAAAAGTTAATTTAATCAACACTGCTAATTTGCAGACGAAGAATATCCTGACTTCTGAAAATCCACTCAAAAATTACAAAAGACCGGAAATCAAGAATGTAACACTTACAGCAGATGACGGTACGCCGCTTTACGGAAAACTGATTCTTCCTACGGAGTTCAATGCAGCGAAAAAATATCCGGTAATTGTTTATCTGTATAACGGGCCGCATCTTCAGTTAATTACGAACGGATTTCCGGCTTCAGGAAATCTTTGGTACGAATATCTTGCGCAGAACGGATATATCGTTTTCTCAATGGACGGAAGAGGTTCATCCAACCGCGGAATGAAATTCGAACAGGCGGTTTTCCGGGATATGGGAACAGTGGAAATGAATGATCAGCTGAAAGGAGTGGATTATCTGAAATCGCTGCCTTATGTAGATTCATCGCGTCTTGGCGTTCACGGATGGAGTTTCGGAGGTTTTATGACCACGAGCTTAATGCTCCGTCATCCGGATGTATTTAAAGTAGGTGTTGCAGGAGGTCCTGTAATCGAATGGGATATGTATGAAATTATGTACACTGAGCGTTACATGGATACGCCGCAGGAAAACCCTGAAGGTTACAAAAATTCGGGTCTTCTGGATAAAGTTCAGAATCTGAAAGGAAAACTGCTGATGATTCACGGCGCGCAGGATGACGTGGTTGTTTGGCAGCATTCGGTGAAGTTCCTGAAAGCAGCGGTAGATAAAGGAATTCAGATTGATTATTTTGCATATCCCGGACATCAGCATAATGTACTTGGAAAGGACAGGGTTCATCTGATGCAGAAGGTTACCGATTATTTTGATCTTTATCTGAAAGGAGAACAGAAATAAAACAATACGTTAGAAAATAAAAATAGCCGGATTATTTCCGGCTATTTTCTTTAGAATAATTTGTTGTGATTAATTTGCGCGTTCCGGTCTTTCAATAAGAAGATTGTATACGAAAGCAGCAGCAACAGCTCCCAGAATCGGAGCAACAATAAACAGCCAAAGTTGCGAAAGCGCTTCTCCGCCCGCGAAAATTGCAGGGCCGATACTTCTTGCAGGATTTACAGAAACTCCGGTTACTTTAATTCCGACAATGTGAATAAGCACCAGTGAAAGTCCGATTGCAAGGCCGGCAAAACCACCGTTGATATTTTTGGAAGAAGTAGAACCTAGAATCACCAAAAGGAAAATAAAAGTAAAGATAAATTCAGCCACAAAAGCGGCAGTTGTATTGTATTCGCTTAAATATCCTTCACCCCATCCATTCGCTCCTAAAGCCCACGGTGCCATTTCAAAACCGGGATGATTGCTCCAGATCAGATAAAGAATTGCAGAACCAAGTGCTGCTCCGATAATTTGAGCAAGGATGTAAGTCATGGCTTCACCCATTTTCATACGTCCTGCGGCAACCATTGAAATGGAAATGGCGGGATTAATGTGGCAGCCGGAAATATGTCCGATGGCATACGCCATTGCCACAACGCTTAAACCGAAAGCAAAAGAAATTCCAAGCAGACCGACGCCGGTTGTTCCGTCGGCTCCGGCAATTACGGCAGCGCCGCATCCCATAAGAACAAGTACCATGGTACCGAGCAATTCTGCTACAAATTTTGATGTCAAAGATACATTCATAATAAATAGTTTAATGTTGTTGAATAAATGTATTGATAAAATGATAAACTCCACAAAAAAAGCCCTGCACATGATGCAAAGCTCGTATTAAATATCTGTAAACGAATTACTTATTCAGATACTGGTATAGTTCATCCTTCAGGTGAAGCCTCTTTTTTCGAAGGTCCGTCAGATGCTCATCTGTAGTATGGTTTTGTTCTCCTTCTTCATAATGTGCGATCAGCGCATTCACTTCTTCGTAGTTAACATACAGTTTAGTGAAGGCTTCATCTGTTCCTTTCAGATCAACAATTTTCTGCGCAAATTCGGGAAATTCGTTGGTTAGTACATGGCTTTCCATAATGTCGGGTATTTAAATTAAACTTGTTTTATTCTGATATTAAAATTACGAAAAAACTGTCAGTAACCATCGGATCAGTAACATTTTTTTAGCCTTTTGAGACCTGAGTTAACTCATCCAGAAACTGTCGAGTTTTTCTTCGCAAAGCTGCTTTACAACATTAATCCAACGGTCGTCATCATTAAGGCACGGAAGGTAGTGGAAATTTTCGCCGCCCGCATGCACAAATTCTTCACGGCCTTCAACGGCAATTTCTTCCAGTGTCTCCAGACAGTCGGATACGAATGCCGGACAAACGACAGCCAGGTTTTTCACGCCTTTTTTCGGAAGGTTTTCCAGCGTTTCATCTGTATACGGTTCGATCCATTTATCGTTTCCGAGTCGCGACTGAAAGGTAACCAAAGTTCTGTCCCTGCTGATTCCCAGCTTTTCAATCACAAGTTCGGTCGTTTTAAAGCACTGATGTCTGTAACAGAATTTATGGCTCGGATTCCAGTCCTGATTACAGCAATCGCCGATGCTGCAGGTTTTGGTAGGATCCGTTTTGTAAAGATGCCGCTCCGGTACACCATGATAGGAAAACTGCAAAGCATCAAAATTTTCAGGCAGATTTTCACGGATCGTTTCTGCAAGACAGTCGATATAAATGTCGCGGTTGTAGAACGGCTCCACATAATTAAGCTGTATATCGGGAAAAAATTCTCTGCGGACTTCTTCCGCTTTTTTCACAACTGTTTCTGTAGTGCTCATCGCATATTGCGGATAAAGAGGGAAGAGCACAATATTGTTTACTCCCTGATCCTTTAATTTTTGAATTCCTGTTTTTATGCTTGGTTCCGCGTAACGCATCCCGATTTCCACAGGAACGTCCACCAGTTTCTCCAGTTTGTTTTTAATCTGTTGGGTGATGACAATCAGTGGTGAACCTTCCTCAGTCCAGACGGTTTTATAGGCTTCTGCAGATTTCGCGGGACGTTTTCTCAGGATAATTCCGCGGACAAGCAGCGACCGGAAAAACCACCGGTAATCAATAACGTGCTCGTCCATTAGAAATTCGTCGAGATATTCCTTTACATCAGGAACTTCGGTAGATTTTGGTGATCCGAGATTTACCAGCAGAATTCCTTTTTTAGAATTTGGAACCTGAGATTTAAGATTTGAAATTTTCAATTTATTACTTTGAACCTTGAACTTTAGACCTTTTTAACCATTAACCGCTTCTACATTTTCCACAAGATCGGGCACAAACTGTTTCAGCAGGTTTTCAATTCCGCCTTTTAGTGTTGCCGTGGAACTCGGACAGCCGGAACATGCGCCCTGCAAAAGCATTTTTGCAGTTTTGGAATCTTTGTCATATTCCAGCAAAGAAATTTTTCCGCCGTCGTTTTCCACTGCAGGAGCCACGTATTCTGTTAAAATGTCACTGATTTTCTGTTCCTCGTCCGTGTATTCGCGGTTCAGGATCTGCTCCACAGGATTTTCATGTTTCTGGGGCGCAATATTCGCAACGGTTTTTCCGGCCTGCAGGAAATCTGCAATGAAACTTCTTACGGGAACCATTACTTCATGCCACTGCACAGAATCATCTTTGGTAACGGCCACAAAATTATCTGAGATAAATATTTCCTTGACAAATTCGAATTCCTCGTAAAGACCTTTTGCAAGCGGAACTTCTGAAGCCTGACCGCGGTCTTTCATTTCAATGAAGCCTTCCAGAATAAAACGCTGGGAAACAAATTTCATTACGTTCGGATTGGGCGTCATCTCTGCATAGATCGGAAACAGTTCACGCTTTTTCTGGCGGTAAATTCTTGGATTTTCCAGTAGCTGGTCTTCGATCATGTTTTTCAGGCTTTCCGATACATGTTCCCATTCTACAGTTTCCTGTTTTGCAACTGCAACAAAATTGGCAGTTATGAAAATTTTCTCAACAAAAGGATAGTTGAAAAGTTCTTCAGCCAAAGGAATTTCGGAAAGGTCCGAAGTGCGGTCGAGTTCAACCGAACCCGGAATGAGTGTATAATCGGCGACGAATTTCATCACTTTCGGATTTGCCGTCGGTTCTATAGTCAGTTGTCGCATTTTTATTAAATTTGAAGAACTGCAAAGGTAGTGAATTAGGTTGAGCACAGTATGCTGTGCATTGTCCGCCTTTCGGTACGATAGATATTTTCTAATTACAAATTCAGATCAGATTTTTATGGCCATTATTAAAGAACTTCTTGGAAAAACCCCGCAAATTGGCGACGGAACTTATCTTGCAGAAACCGCTACTGTTATCGGCGATGTTACGATGGGAAAAAACTGCAGTATCTGGTTTAATGCAGTAATTCGCGGAGACGTTCATTACATAAAACTCGGCGATCAGGTAAATGTTCAGGATAACGCCATGCTGCACTGCACGTACGAAAAATTTCCGCTGGAAATCGGTAATAATGTTTCTATCGGCCATAATGCAATTGTTCATGGCTGCGTAATAAAAGACAATGTGCTGATTGGTATGGGCGCAATTGTAATGGACGATTGTCTCGTGGAGAGCAATTCAATTGTTGGAGCCGGATCGGTGGTAACGCAGGGAACACACGTCAAAACGGGAGAAGTCTGGGGTGGAATTCCAGCGAAGAAAATCAAGGATATTTCTGCTCATTTACTGGAAGGGGAAGTGAACCGGATCGCCGGAAATTATGTGAAATATGCTTCCTGGTACACAGATTCAGCTACCGATCAAAATCTATAGATCATCTGCTAATATCTCTTTAGAAAAATTATTCGAAATCGTATAAGTAACCCGCTTGTACGATTTTATATTTTTAGCAGGATCAATTTTCTGAAAATGACGAAAACAAAAAAAATCTGGACAATACTGAAGGATACCTTTAAAGACTGGTCGGCTCGTGACCTAGGAACTGAAGCTGCTGCTTTGGCTTATTATGCTATTTTCTCCATTCCCGGTCTTTTGATTATTGTCATCTGGTTTGCAGGTATTTTTTTCGGTGAGGAAGCTGTTCGTGGTGAAATTACAAAATTCATCGGCAGCATGCTCGGTCAGAATGCCGGTGAAAGCATCGAAGAAATGGTTGTAAGCGGTATGATCGATAAGAAAAATATCGTGATGAAAACCGCCGGTGTTTTAACGCTCGTTTTTGCTGCAACTACAATATTCTTTCAGTTGCAAAAAACGCTTAACAAACTTTGGGATGTGGTTGCCGAACCTAGAAAAGCCTGGCAAAAATATATCCTCGACCGTGCGAGTTCGCTTGGGATGATTCTGATCATTGCATTTCTTCTGCTGATTACACTGCTGATCAGTTCTTTCGTAGGTATGGCGAATGACTGGATTGCCATAAAGTTCGGAATTGAAACCATCTGGATCATGAACATCATCAACGGAATTATCGCATTCCTTATTTCGTACGGAATTTTTGCGGCGATGTTTAAAATCCTTCCCGATCTTGAACTGGAATGGCGCTCTGTGTGGACAGGCGCATTCGTTACCGCGCTGCTTTTTACGCTTGGAAAATATATCCTGACATTTTATTTTGACACTTTTAAACCCAATTCGTCCTTTGGAGCGGCCGGTACAGTTATTCTGCTGATGTTATGGGTGAATTACAGCTGTCAGATAATTTTCTTCGGTGCGGAATTCACTAAGGTTTATGCAAAAGCACACGGACATAAACTGACACTTTCGCGTCACGCAAAATGGGCACCCCAAATCGTACAGGATGACGGCACTGCACAGGATATTGTAGAAGGTGCCGAATCAACCACTATTGAAGCCGATAAGAACAAAAGCACGCAGGACAGTATGATTTAATCTGCCTGAAGTGTATTGGAATAATTGAGAATAGCTTCTCCGCCTTCACATCTTAGTCCGGTTGGCTGAGGTTCTATCGCACAGTCGGAAAAGATTTGCTTTCTGCGGTTGTATTCAGCCTGAATTTTTGTAAACTCACTTATTTTTGGCAGAATTTCCTCTTCGGTGTCAATATGATAAGCCAGATATCTTGACGGTCCTCCACATGGTTTGGAGCCAAACGGTGAAATGCGCCACTCCGTTTCATCCGTGCAGTTATGAGCACCGACCAGCGAATCGATCTCTTCACGTAAATTCTGCAGGGAAGCTTCCTGAATTGCAAGTATTTCCTCGTCGGACTTTCCGTTGTAATTCCGGTCAGGTCTTTGCGAAACATCCTTTGGAAATGTGGACGGATCATCTGTTGCCTGTTTTGATTTGCAGGCAGTTATCGAAAATAACATCACAATTATAACGGTGTAACTTTTAATCATTTTATGGATTTCTTAGGCAGAGCTTACAAACGGCTTGTTGTAGGTTGCCTGTTCGTCTGCTAAAATAATTAAATTTGAGGGATGAATGAGCGGCTTTTTGAACTTGCAGAACATACCAGCAGAAATATTTTCCTCACAGGGAAAGCCGGAACCGGAAAAACCACATTTCTGAACGGTTTCGTAAAGAAAACCAGGAAAAAATTCATCGTTGTGGCACCTACCGGAATTGCGGCGATAAACGCCGGAGGTGTCACCATTCATTCGATGTTCGGGTTACCTACACGTACTTTTATACCGACACTGGAACGCATCGACGGAAATTTGGGAAATAACATCGCCGACCTTCACCAGCATTTCAAATACCGCAAAGAAAAAAGAAAACTCCTGCGTGAAGTAGAAATCATCATCATCGATGAAGTGTCGATGCTGCGTGCCGATGTTCTGGATATGATGGATTATTCGCTGAAGCACATCCGCAGAAATCCGCTTCCTTTTGGCGGTGTGCAGATGCTGTTCATCGGTGACCTCTATCAGCTTCCACCCGTTGTCCGCGATGAACATATTCTGCAGAAATATTACAGATCACCGTTTTTTTTCAGTGCAAAAGCGCTTGAACAGCAGAAACTCATCACCGTTGAACTGCAGAAGGTGTACCGGCAGAATGAAGGTGAATTTTTGGATATTCTGAACGCCATCCGCGAAGGAAACACAGAAGAAATCGACTTTGAACTGCTGAACAGCAGATACGATCCGGATTTTGAGGCAGAAGAGGAAGCTTACGTCTACCTCACGAGCCATAACAGGATGGCCGAGGAAATTAACCGGAAAAAGCTGGCAGATTTACCTGGGGAAGTGCATCTGTTTAAGGCAAAGATCAGCGGAGATTTTAAAGAAAATCAGTTTCCGAACGATGAAACCCTCGAACTGAAAGCCGGAGCACAGATCATGTTTATACGTAATGACGCAAGTGCAGAGAAACGCTATTTCAACGGAAAACTGGCGGAAGTAATCGAAATTGACGATGGTGATGTGCTTGTGCAGATTGAAGGTGATGAGGACACCTATAAACTGAAAAAAGAAATTTGGGAACAGAAAAAATATTCCCTGGACGAAGAAAAAAATATAAAAGAGGAAGTTCAGGGCAGTTTCGAGCAGTTTCCCGTTCGTCTGTCGTGGGCTGTTACAATACATAAAAGTCAGGGACTTACGTTTGACAGAGTGGTAATCGACGCCGGAAGATCTTTCGCTTCAGGACAGGTATATGTAGCGCTTTCACGGTGCAGAACGCTCGAAGGAATCGTTTTGAAATCCCGGATTACGCCGGAAATTATTTTTCAGGACAAAAGGATTCTCGGATTTCAGGATGAAACAGACGCAAGCGATCAGGTGGAAGCAATTCTCGCGGCAGAAAAATATGATTATGCAGTTGGCAAAGTGGTGCGAAAACTCGACTTTCTGTGGATGGAAAAAGCAATAGAAGAGTGGTTCAGCGTCGCGCGTGGCAGCAGAAACCTGGATAAAGAAAAAGCGAAAAAAATCCACACTTCATTACAGGCTGAGTTACAGAACCTGCAGCAGATTTACAGCAAATTTGAAAGAATTCTTCGTCAAAAAGTCCGTGTTTTTTTGCAGGGAAACGAAAACTGGCAGGAAACTGAAAACAAGTGTGCAGGAGCGGTCAATTTCTTTTTTGTGCAGATCAATGAAAAGATTTTCAGACCGCTTTCTGAATTTTACGCTGAAACAAAAGGGATGAAAGGTCTGAAAACTTATAACGAAGAATTCCGCACTTTAATCGATGATCTGCAGGATTATTTAAATGATCTTAAAACGCTGCATCTGCTCGAAAAACCATTATTCAATCCGGAAAATGAAGCCGATGTCAATGTGCGTATCGAAAAAATTCCGTCGCATGTACTTACGTATCAGCAGTTTGAGGAGGGACTTTCCATTCACGAAATATCGAAGAACAGAGGCATTATGCCGCAAACGGTTTATGGCCACCTTGCGAAGTTTGCGGACCGTGGAATTCTCGATTTGAGCCGGCTGTTCAGCGACGAGAAAATCAGTGCGTTTTCGAAAGTTTTTGCAGCCAATCAATTCAGTTCTCTAAATGAATGGAAAAAAAATCTCCCTGCCGATTACGAATTTCATGAAATCAGAATTCTGCTCAATCACCACCAGTATTTAAAAGAAAAAGAAGAAACCGATGCTAAATAATACACCCGAAATGAACACCAAAGCCCAAAAACTCGAAGCTTTCTCACAACTTCTCGATATTATGGATGATCTGCGCGAAAAATGTCCGTGGGACAAAAAGCAGACTTTGCAAACTTTGCGTCATCTCACTTTGGAAGAAGTGTACGAACTTTCGGACGCTTTGCTGGAAGAAGATTTACAGGAAATCAAGAAGGAATTGGGCGATGTATTGCTGCATTTGGTTTTTTATGCGAAAATCGGTTCGGAAAAGGGAAGTTTTGATATTGCAGATGTGATTAATTCTTTGAATGAAAAACTCATTTTCCGTCATCCGCACATTTACGGCGATGTTGAGGTGAAAGATGAAGAAGAAGTAAAACAGAACTGGGAAAAACTGAAACTGAAAGAAGGCAACAAATCCGTTCTGTCGGGAGTTTCCAAAGGAACGCCAAGTATTGTGAAAGCATTCAGAATTCAGGAAAAAGTAAAAGGAATCGGTTTTGAATTTGCAGATGCCGAAGACGCCTGGAAAAAGGTAGATGAAGAACTCGCAGAATTTCACGCCGAAACCGATCTGGAAAAGAAAGAAACAGAACTCGGTGACGTTTTCTTTTCACTGATTAATTACGCCAGAATTTCCGGAATCAACCCTGATTCTGCACTCGAGAAAACCAATATCAAATTCATTTCCCGTTTCCAGAAAATGGAAAATCTTGCCAACGAAAGAAATCTCAATCTCTCAGAAATGCCTTTGGAACAGATGGATGAACTTTGGGAAGAAGCTAAAAAAATCTAAATTTTGAAGAAGCAAATCCGTCACCGGCTCAATTCGCACATCAAATCTTTCGTGGAAATCCGCGAAACGGAAAGGTTGTGGCATTTTCCGGTTTTGGCGGGAGTTTGCGTTGGATTGTGTCTTTTTGTCGGTTGGTTTTTCGGGAAACCCTCGTTCGGAAATATTTCGAGTATGGGTGCTTTAACGATTCTGTATTTCACCCATTCCTCGCTGGAAAAAAGAATCAGCCATTTGATTTACTGTGCTTTCGGAATGACGTTCGCGTTTACGTTCGGTTTGGTGTTTAATTTTAATCCGTGGTTAAGCGCTGTTTCTTTGGCGTTCATTACGTTTCTGTCGCATCTCGTCACTTCCTATTTTGATATTCCGCCGCCGCAAAATTTCTTTTTCATCATGGTTGCAGCGGTTGCCACAAATCTTCCTTTCGATGTCGATTTAATTCCGATGCGTGTCGGTCTGTTCGCGATGGGAGCGATGCTTTCCGTTTTGCTGGCGTTTTTCTATTCTGTTTTTATTGCAAAAAATGTGGTGGAATTCACACGCAGAAATCTCCGAAAAAACCGTTACACAAAAACCGTAGAAAGTCTGATTCTCCCCATCTCAATGTTCATCGCACTTTTAATCGGTTATGCGATTGATGAAAGCAGTCCGTACTGGATTCCGGTTTCGGCTTTGGCAGTTCTTCAGGGAAAAGATTTAACGCATACTTCGCAGAGAAATCTGCAACGTATTCTTGGAACATTTATCGGAATGGGTTTAACGTGGCTTATTTTCGCCGCGAATCCGAATGTACTGGCTTTAGTCATTACGATTGCGGTTCTTCAGATCATCATAGAAATGCTGGTTGTCAGAAATTATCTTCTTGCTGCAATTTTCATTACGCCAATGACAATTCTTCTTGCGGAAACTGCAGGCGGAATCAACATCGATTCGGAAACGATTATGAAAGCCCGACTTCTCGATACCGTCATCGGAAGTTTAATCGGTTTTGCAACGGGCTGGATTCTTCATCACAACGGCATTATTTCGAATTTGGAGAAAAAATTCCGTGCGTCGCGGTTGATGCTTCGCCGAAAATAAAAAAGCACCTCTTTCGAAGTGCTTCTGTTTATACTTTTTCTTTCCGCTCCTTTTCCCGCTGCATATATTCGTGATACAGCATCGTGTCCTCCAGATTTTTCAGTTCATCTGCAGTAAAAAGACGGTAATTAATTTTGAAAGTTTTCCCTTTCGGAATTTCCAGTGAAAAACCTCCGGTCCCGAAACCATCCAGAACATCCAGTTCAAAATGGGCATTTTTCCAGTATTCAAACAGGTTATGGTCAATCCAGAAATCATAATCCAGAATTTTTCCAATGCGCACATCCTTCGTCCGCGGATAAAAATGACCTTTTCGCAAACACTGTGGCTGCGTACCTTCACAGCAACCACCGGCTTGATAAAACATCAGTTCCCCGAATTCTTTTTCGAGTTTTTTTACCAGTTTCAAAGCTTTGGGTGTGGCTGAAAGACGTTTCGTTTTTTCCATATTTTCTTTTTTAAGAGTAAGGAGATTTGGAATTTCTTTCACCGCAATCCAGCTTCGATATTTAGTTATCACTATTGGATTTGCATGAATTTTATTCCGACCTAGGAGATTTTTGCGTTAATAAATTTGAGAATGTTTTCGTTGAAAAATTTCCACTGTTCGAGTGGCGGCTAAAATTCTGTTTTACAACAAATTCCGTTTCCGCCCGAGTTTGGAAATTTTAGAAAACATTCTCAAATTTTAGCAAAAAGATCCAGTCTTGATCTTTTGTTTCTTTTGTATCAAGACAAAAGAAAAAGAGAGAATCTTTTATTTTTCTTAGAAGAAACCTAATTTCTTTTTATCATAAGAAATCAGCATATTCTTCGTCTGTCTGTAATGATCAAGCATCATTTTGTGGTTTTCACGTCCGATTCCGGATTGTTTGTAACCTCCAAACGGTGCTCCTGCAGGATAATTGTGATATTGGTTTACCCAAACTCTTCCCGCCTGAATTGCTCTCGGAACCTGATAAAGCTGATGTGCATCTCTTGTCCAGACTCCTGCTCCAAGTCCGTAAATCGTGTCGTTTGCAATTTCAATCGCTTCGTCTTCATCTTTAAAAGTAGTTACCGCCAAAACAGGTCCGAAAATTTCCTCCTGGAACACTCTCATTTTGTTGTCTCCTTTCAGTAAAGTCGGCTGAATGTAGTAACCGCTTTTCAGATCGCCTTTCAGTTTGTTGGCATCGCCACCGGTTAAAACTTCACAACCTTCTTCTTTTCCGAGTTTAATGTAGTTCATGATTTTCTCGTACTGAACATTAGAAGCCTGTGCTCCCATCATTACAGTCGGATCAAGCGGATCTCCCGTCTTGATTGCTTCAACACGCTTAATTACTTTCTCGATAAATTTATCATAAATACTTTCCTGAATCAGTAATCGGGAAGGACATGTACAGATTTCACCCTGATTGAATGCGAAAAGAACTGCACCTTCAATAGCTTTATCAAGGAAATCGTCGTCTTCATCCATAACACTTTCGAAGAAAACGTTCGGAGATTTTCCGCCGAGTTCAAGCGTTACCGGAATAATATTTTCTGTTGCGTACTGCATTACCATTCTTCCTGTTGCGGTAGAACCCGTGAAGGCAGCTTTTGCCACTTTCGGATTCGTTACCAAAGCATGACCGAGTTCAGAACCGAAACCGTTCACGATGTTGATGACACCTGCAGGAACCAGATCTTCAATCAGTTCCATTAAAACCAAAATGGAAATTGGTGTGCTTTCTGCCGGTTTCAAAACGACGCAGTTTCCTGCTGCCAAAGCCGGAGCAAGTTTCCAGACTGCCATCAGAATAGGGAAGTTCCAAGGAATAATCTGTGCAACAACGCCGATTGGCTCGTTCACGATTAAAGAAACCGTATTGCTGTCGAGTTCCATTAAAGAACCTTCTTCAGCGCGGATAACACTTGCAAAATATCTGAAGTGATCAACCGCCAAAGGAATATCGGCGTTCAACGTTTCGCGGATTGCTTTTCCGTTGTCCACTGTTTCCACTGCAGCGATGTATTCCAGGTTTTCTTCGATGCGGTCTGCAATTTTGTTCAGGATGTTGCTTCTTTCCGTTACGGAAGTTTTTCCCCACGTTGCAAACGCTTTTTCAGCTGCGTTCACCGCTTTTTCCAAATCTTTTTCGTTGGAATGTGCAGCTTTCGACATCACGGTTCCGTCGAGCGGTGTGATAACGTCAAAATATTTTCCGCTTGCGGGTTTTGTCCATTTTCCTCCGATGTAATTGTCGTACTGTTTTTTGAATTTCGGTTTGTCGAATGATTTTTTCTTTGCCATACTATTTTAGAATTTTATTTTGATTTGTATTCTTCTAAAATTACTGACAATCCTGAAAAGAAAATGTTAAGAAATGCATAAAGTTTTTTCGGTGTGCAAAATTGCTGCGATCGAAGATTTCTATCGGAGAACTGAACGGGATTGTAGCCCCGATTGCAGCGGCATCCTTTTTTGTTGGCGAAAGGTGATTGAGCTTGTCGAAATGCCGAAGCCAAAAAAAAGATACAGCGGAAAGCGGGACCGGAATGTCTAAAAAAAACGAATTTTGTTGCTCCTAAAAAGGAATCAAGTTGTCTTTCGGTATCGTAAAACGGCCCAAACTATTGAAATAACGCCCATTACTGCGACGACTCCGAAATGCAGAGTGAGATCGCTGAAACTGCTGTTTTTCAGCATGATAAGGCGGATTGCTTCTACTCCGTACGTTACAGGATTTGCGTAAGCAATGTATTTTGCCCAGTCGTTCATACTTTCAATCGGTGTGAACAGTCCGCTCATCAGAATGAAAATCATCATGAAGAAAAACACGACGAACATTGCCTGTTGCTGCGTTTCGCTGTAGACGGAAACGAGAAGTCCCAAACCGAGGAGCGTGATTAGATAAACCGACACGAAAAGGTAGAGCAGAAGGAGGCTTCCCTGCATTTCGATGCCGTAGATGAACACTGTGACGGCCATTCCGATGGTGAATGCAACCATGGCTAAAATCCAGAACGGAATGAGTTTTCCGAGGATGAAATCTCGTTTTTTGATTGGCGAAACGTTGATTTGCTCGATGGTGCCGATTTCTTTTTCGGTAACGATGTTGAGCGCGGTTAAGTATCCGCCGATGAGCGTGACGAGAAATGCGAGAATGCCCGGAACGAGTGAAAGACGGTAATTGTAGTTTTCGTTGAACCAGAATTTCGGGATAATTTCCAGACCGGAATTTTTCTGCGCTGCTTCAATCTGCGGTGACATTTTAATCTGAATATCGCGGTTGAAATCCTGAAGAATCTGTGCGAGATACGTTGCGGAAAGTCCGGCTTTAGTTCCGTTGATGGCGTTGATTGCGATAAGAACTTTTTCGCTGCCTTCACGAACGGTATTTTTCTCGAAGTTGTTTGGAATTTCCAGAATGAGGTCTACTTTTTCCTGTTCAACGGCGCGGTACGCAACATTGTAATTCTCGCCGTATTCAATGATTTTGAAATATTCTGAAGCGGTTACTTTTCGGATCAGCTCTCTTGAATAAGTGGATTTGTCATGATCAACCACGGCAATTTTCACATTCTTTATTTCGAAACTTGCCGCCAAAGGCAACACCAGCAACTGAACCACCGGCATAATAAATATAATGGCCAATATCGCCGGATTCCTGAAAATCTGCAGGAATTCTTTTCGGATTAATATGGAGAGTGTTCTGAACATTTGTTTAATTGAAAGTTGAAAATGGAAAGCTAAAAATTCTATTTCTAACCATTATTCCAACCGTACTTTAAATTTTTTCACAGCGAGACCGAAGAGCAGGAACATCATTCCGGTGAGTAACAGAATATGTATCCAGATCACTTCAATTCCGGTTCCTTTAATCATGAGGTTTTTTACAATTTCATAGTACCATTTTGCGGGAATGACGTTTCCGATCACCTGGAGTGGAACGGGCATATTTTCGATCGGGAACATAAATCCGCTCAACATTACTGTTGGAAGCATTGTTCCGACCAATGAAATCAGCATTGCATTCTGTTGAGAATCAGTGAGAATTGAAATCAGAATTCCAATCAGCAAATTGGTGATAATGAAAATGATACTCACAAAAAACAGCAGAAAAATATTTCCTTTAATCGGTAAATCCAGAAGCGTAACACTCAGAACTACAATGGAAAACAGAATTATCATGGCCAAAATAAAATACGGAATTGCTTTGGCGAGAATAATTACAGCAGGTTTCATCGGAGAAACGAGGAGAACTTCCATGGTTCCGGTTTCCTTTTCGCGAACGATGGCAATTGCGGTCATCAACACGCAGATAATCAGAAGAATTAAAGCCATTACGCCGGGAACAAAATTCGGTGCGCCTTTAAGTTGTGGATTGTACAGCATTCGGATTTCCGGCTGAATTCCGGTTGCGCTCTGCATGGCTGACTGTCCATAAAAATCCATCACAATATTCGCCATGAAACTGTAAATCTGATTCGCAAAATTGATGTCGGTTCCGTCGGTAATCAGTTGGAGCTGCGTTTTTTTTCCTGAAGTTAAGTTTTCAGAAAAATCATCGGGAATCACCATGACCATTCGAATCTGTCCGGTTTTGAAAGCGTCTTCTGCTTCGTTGATGGATTTCAGATTCCGGTCAATATCAAAAAACTGGTTGGAATTTATTTTCGTAATCAGTTCTGTGGAATTCGGAGATTTGTCGTAGTCGAGGATTCCGATTTTTGTGTTTTTTACTTCTGTACTCAGCGCAAAACCAAACAGCAGCACCTGCACAATCGGCATTCCGAAAAGGATGAGTAAAGTTCTTCTGTCACGCAAAACGTGATAGAATTCTTTTCGTACAAAGGTTAATAGCTGTTTCACTTAAACTAATTGATAATTGAAAATTGAAAGTTGAAAATGATTACTTTCCTAATGTTTCTTTTGTTGTTTTTACAATTTTTGCAAGCAGTTTTATCATTTCAACTGCATCATTTCTGATTGATTCGTATTCTTTATCGGAGATAAAATCGCCTTTATTCAAAAGCAGCAACCAATATTCAGATTCGTTGGCTTCTTTAAGAGCGATATTCATTTTGCTCAGAAAATCGGCTTTCGATTGGGCATGTTCAGCTTCGCGAATCAACGCACCAACTGCGGTTCCACTTCTTAACATTTGTTTTGAAAGAATGAATTCTTTTCTTTCATCAACAAGCAGTTTATATAATTTTATTAAACGAATAGAAAATTCTATCGATTTTTCTGCAACTAAATTATTTTTCATGTCTTTGCTTTTTCAATTTTCAACTTTCAATTTTCCATTACTCGAGACGTTTCGCTCCTCTTGCGAGTTGATAAAATACATCATCCATACTGTCGGTTTCAAACTGTTTTTTCAGGTTTGAAGGAGAATCCAGCGCTGCAATTTTTCCGTCCACCATAATCGAAACGCGGTCGCAATATTCTGCTTCATCCATGTAATGCGTCGTTACGAAAATCGTAATTCCGCGGTCAGCTGCATCGTAAATCAGGTTCCAGAACTGCCTTCTCGTAACGGGATCAACGCCGCCGGTTGGTTCGTCCAGGAAAACAATTTCCGGATTGTGAAAAATTGCCACCGAAAAAGCCAGTTTCTGTTTCCAACCCAACGGAAGTTCGGAAACGAGTTTGTTTTTCTCATTTTCCAGTCCGAGTTTTTGAATGAGTTCTGCGCTTTTTTCTTTGAGTTCCTTTCTTCCGATTCCGTAGATTCCGCCGAAGAATTCCAGATTTTCTTTCACTGTCAGATTTCCGTACAGTGAAAATTTCTGACTCATATAACCGATATTTTTCTTGATGTTTTCGGTTTCTTTGTAAACATCAAATCCGGCAACAGTAGCGTTTCCTGCAGTAGGAACCGAAAGTCCACAGAACATTCTCATCGCTGTTGTTTTTCCGGCTCCGTTTGCTCCGAGAAATCCGAAAATTTCGCCTTTGCTCACTTCAAAACTGATGTGATCAACCGCAGTGAAATCTCCAAAAACTTTGGTGATGTTTTCGGCTTTTATCGCAATATTTCGTTCTGTCGTTTTCATTTCAACTCTCAACTCTCAACTCTTCATTCTCAATAGTCAACTGTCAATTCTCCACTGTTCGAAAGTAATCGGATAAAACTGTCTTCAATTGTGGCTTTTGATTCTTTGATGTCGATATTTTCAAACCCTTTTTCTCTTAAATAAGTTTCAACTTCAGCTAAACTAAGTTCTTCGTTTTGAT
Organism: Bacteroidota bacterium; assembly: GCA_023460855.1. Taxonomy (GTDB): domain Bacteria; phylum Bacteroidota; class Bacteroidia; order Flavobacteriales; family Weeksellaceae; genus JAEWOS01. The sequence goes on from JAEWOS010000014.1 coordinate 69,243, forward strand.
TAATAGTGATGTGGACAAATTCACCGAACGCATATACATTTTTCTTTTGTGGAAAGGTTTCAAGTGCTTTCAGGACGTCTGAAGTTCTTCCGGCTTTTATTTCAAGAAGTAAGTCAGGGAAGGAGTTGCTGATTTTTTCGGGAGTGTCGATCTGAAGGATTTTTCCGTTCTGAATGAGTGCAATGCGGTCGCACAAAGAAGCTTCATCCATGTAAGGCGTTGCAACGACCATTGTAATTCCCTGATTTTTCAGTCGTTTCAGCATTTCCCAGAATTCCTTTCTTGAAACGGGATCAACTCCGGTTGTTGGTTCGTCCAGGAATAAAACTTTTGGTTTGTGAATCAGCGCGCAGCATAAAGCCAGTTTCTGTTTCATACCGCCGGAAAGTTGGCCTGCTTTTCTGTTTTTAAACGGCTCAATCTGAATATAAATATCCCTGATTAAATCGTAGTTTTCCTGAATTGTTGTATTGAAAACGCTCGCAAAAAATTCCAGATTTTCTTCGACCGACAAATCCTGATACAGCGAAAATCTTCCCGGCATATAACCCAGAATCTTGCGGATTTCCTTGTAATCTTTCACCATATCCAGATTTTCAATGCTTGCAGAACCGGTGTCCGGCAAAATTACCGTAGTCAGCATTCTGAAAATTGAAGTTTTTCCGGCACCGTCGGGACCGATTAAACCAAAGATTTCGCCATGATCCACATCAAAACTCACGCTGTCCACCGCAAGAACTTTATCTTTTTTCTTGCCGTAGGTTTTGGTGAGATTATTTACAAGGATGGACTTCATATAATTGAAAATTGAAAGTGGAAAATTGAAAATTACTTTTCCGGGTTTTTAGTTTTTGTTTTTCAGTTTATTATCATCATCATATTTAGGCAGTCAGTTATTCACTTTCAACTGTTAATTTTTAATTTTCAATTGAATTTAACGTCTCCGTACATTCCGATTTTCAGGAAACCGTCATTTTTCACGTGAATTTTTGCAGCATAAACCAGGTTGGCTCTTTCGTTTTTCGTCTGAATGGTTTTTGGTGTAAATTCCGCTTTGGAACTGATCCAGTAAACCGTTCCCGGAAGTTCTTTCGTATTTCCGTCGCCCGCATCAATCAGAACTTTTACTTTCTGTCCGATTTTTACTTTCGCAAGCTGATCTCCTGTAATGTAGGTTTTCAAAGTCATCAGATCCAGACTTGCAATTTTGAAAATCGGTTTTCCAACCGTTGCAAATTCCCCTTGGTTGGAATATTTATTCAGAACCATACCGGAAATCGGACTTTCAATAGTATTGTTTTTCAGCTGTTCGTCAATCAGTTCCACACGTTTTTCGGTTGGTTTTCTTTCACTTAAAACCGCACGGTTTTGAATGGAAATATTTTCCTTCGCTGCCGAAATCTGCTGATTCAAGGTTGAAAGTTGTGTTTGAGCCGCCGAAATCTGTTTCTGAAATACATCGACCTGTCCGTTCGCATCGTCTAGCTGTTTTCTTGTTGCGGCATCGGCTTTTACCAAATTTGCGGTTCTGTTTCTTTCACGGACGGCATTCTGCAACTGTTCCTGCAAGACGGAAATATTGGCGCGCTGAGAATTGATCTGCGACTGCAAAACCTGAATCTGTGGCGTAGCAGAATTTGTTTTTTGCTCGATGGCTCCGATGGTGGCTTCAATCTGTTCTTTCTGCAGTTCCACACTTTTCGGATCGATGATTCCCACTTTTTGATTTTCGGAAAGTTGCTGTCCTTCCTCAACATTCAGTTTGAGAATTGTTCCGTTGGCTTTTGCGGTAACCATCACTTCATCGGCTTCGAAAGTTCCGGAAGCATCGTAATCGCCGTCGGAATTGTTGCAGGAAAAAACCAAAAGAGCGAGTAGAGGGAAAATATATTTTTTCATAACAGTGGTCTGTAATTCGTTGTTGGTTGTCGGTTGATGGTTGTCGGTTTTAATCATTTTCAACTCTCAACTTTCAATTTTCAATTGTTTAGTTGTGCTTTAAGATTATATTGAGTCAACAAAAGCTGTATTTCGTGAAGGATTTTCTGATTTCTTGCGCGGTCGAGTTCGTTGAGTTCGCGGAGATACTCGCTTGTTGTGATGACGCCGTTATCGAGCTGCGCTTTTGAAGAGGTCAGAATGCTTTCTCGAAGCGCTATCAGTTCAGAATCTTTGTCAATGAGTTGTTGGATTTTTTCCAGTTCGTTATTGTTCTGCAGCGTCTGAAACTGTTGGTTGAACAGAAAATTTTCTCTCTGCACATCCGCTTCCTGCTGCTGCAAATTTAATAGAGCTAGATCATTCTTCTTCGTGTAAAATCCGGTAATCGGAATGTTTAAACGAACGCCGCCAATGTAAAACACATCAAATTCGTTTCGCAGCATATTGAAGCCCGGTTTTCCGTAACCGCCCTGAAAAAATGCACCAAGTTTGGGTAAATTCTTTGAATTAAGAATGGATTTCTGAGTTTCCAACGCCTGTTTCTGCAAATCGAAAAGTTTCAGTTCGGATCGGTTGTTTTCGCTGTTGACGATAAGCTGTTCCGGTTTTTGGAGTGTTGCGTTTTTGTCGATTGGTTGATTAATGAAAACTGAAAGCATATCCAGAAAACTTTGTTTCACGTTCTGAAGTTCAATCTGTTTCTGTTCCAGATTGATCAGTTGTGCTTTCAGAACATCTACATTGCTTCGCAGAATGACACCGTTTTTCAGTTGGGCATCTGCTTTTTTCAACGCATTTTGTATATCGGTTTTTGTGAGTTCAGTCTGTTCAATCTGTTCATCGGTTTGTAGTGCGCCAAAATACATCTGGTTGATTCTTTCCTCCAGTTTATCGGTTTCCACTTCGGTTTTCTGCTTCTCGATTTCCGAATTGATTTCTGCCATTTTTTTCTGATTGGAGATCATTCCGCCATCATAAATCGTCTGCTGAACATCTGCGTAAACTTTGTACTGATCTTTACTCAACGGCTCAACGGTCATATTCGGAAGCTGTATTGGAAGTTCGGTAACTTCATTTTGGTAAGTAGCCTGTCCGACAATATTGATTTGAGGAAGCCAGCCTTTTGAAGCATTTTCAATATTGTACTGTTTTGTTTTTGTGATTAAATCGTGGCGTTTGATGAGTGGATAATTCTGTTTCGCCAAATCATAAACCTGATCTAAAGTCAGTGTTTGCTGTCCGAACATCATTCCGGAAAGAAAAAGCAAAAACGCAATTATGGGATTTGATTTTTTCATCACTAACTGTTTAATAAGGTTTTGATCCATACAGGAATGAGTTTCCGGCGTTCTTCAATGAAGATTTCAAAACTTTGCTGATCGAAAATTCCAAATTTTTTGAAAACCGGACTTGTTACGAAAGGAAAGATCGTAAGCGAAAGAAAATTCACCAAAAAATGAAGCGGATTGATATGTGGATTTTTCTCCGAAATCTGCTGAAGCATGGTTGATTCTTTCAGAACTTCTTCAAGCGGAAGTGCACTTTGAATTCCGGAATTTCCTTTCTGAATTTCGCTGATGACAAAAAGTGGAAGATTCGGATTTTCTTTCAGAAGATCGATATATTTGTTGGTCGCCAAATCAATTTTGGTTTCCAGTGTTGTGTTTTCAGCGATCAGAATCGGTAGAATAGAGCCGAACATCTGCTGAATCTTTTCGAGCATGATTTTCTCAAACAATTTTTCCTTGCTTCTGAAATAGTAGTTGAGAAGCGCAAGATTAATTCCTGCCTCTTCTGCAATATCGCGTGTTCTTGTACCGGAATATCCTTTTTCCGTAAAGACTTTCGCCGCAGCGGAAAGGATTTTTTCTTCGGTGGAAAGATCTTTTTCTTTGGTCATTTCTCTGAATTCTTTGACAAAGTTAAAACAATTATTTTGATTTAAACAAATAATTTAATCAAATGATTAAAAATTTGTGGTAGCTTTCAGAATGACACATAACATCAGAACATAAAAAAACGCAACCGAAACTGGCTGCGTTTTGTATCTTTATTAAATTCGTATTTACTTAACGGCAGAGAACTGCATTGCGAAAAGATCCGGGTAAACGCCCAGCGCAACAATCGCAACGATAATGAAAACCGCAAGAATATTATAAGTGAGCGTTACTTTCTCAGAAGATTTAAAACTGCTTTCAGTAAAAAAGAACATCGCAATAATTAAACGCAGATAATAGGCGATTGAAACTGCTGATCCTAAAATTGCAATCAGTACCAGGAAAGCTCCGCCGTTCATAGCCTGTGCAAACAGCGAGAATTTACCCATGAATCCGGCCGTCAGCGGAATTCCGGCCATTGAAAGCATCGAAACTGCGGCAACTGTAGCAAGCAAAGGTTCTGTTTTTGCAAGTCCTTTGAAAGCGTTATACGAAGTTTCTCTCTTCAGTTTTTCCACCCAGATTAATGACATCATCACTCCCACAGAAGCCAAAGCGTATGCAAACAGATAAAACGCCAGAACGTAGGTAGAAAGATTGTTCATTCCGTAGAAGATCAAAGCGATATAACCTGCGTGCGAAACAGAAGAGTAGGCCAGCATTCTCTTGGCGTTGCTCTGCGAAAGTCCCATCGTATTTGCGATCAGAAGCGTCATGATAATCAGTACGCCGATGATGTTGAACCATTCTCCGTATACACCTGCAAAACCGATTGTCATCATTCTGAAAAATGCGTAGAAACCTGCAATTTTCACCACACTCATCATAAAAGTAGTAATCAGAGATGGCGAACCCTGGTAAACGTCTGGGCTCCACATATGAAACGGTGCGAGTGCAACTTTAAAAGCCATAGCTGCGATAATCATTACCATACCCATAATCATCATCAGATCATTGGGATAAAGCTTCACATATTCATGAATTTCGTACAGGTCAAAACTTCCGGCTGTTCCGTAAGTCAGGGCAATTCCAAAAAGAAGAAATCCGGTCGCAAAACATCCCATCAGGAAATATTTTACAGCGGCTTCATTGGAACGTAAATCAGTTTTATGTGATCCTGCCATTACGTACAGCGGAATGGACAGTATTTCAATACCGAGGAACAGTGTTACCATGTTCTGATATCCGAAAAGAACAATTGCTCCGCAAACTGCGAAAAGCATCAGTGCATAAAGCTCGGACTGATGTCTTCTGTGATTGCTGAATGCGAAACCGCCCAGAAAGAACAGTAAAAGCGTGATAACAATAGTAATTTTGGTGAACAGTGCGGCGTTAGGCCCGTATTCGAACATTGCCAGATATCTTCCAAAAAATGCCGGCTCCGGCTGATATGAAACGTAAAGAGCAACCAGTAATCCTCCGATTCCGATATACCTCGCCCATTTTCCCTGATCAAAAACACCGGAAAACAATGCAATAACTGCGGTGAGGAAAACAACAATTAAGACACTCATATTAATTTATTGATCTCTTTTAGTTCAACATTGATTTATAAATAAAATTGAGTGGGCTTTGAACCATCTCAATAACATACTGCGGGAAAATTCCGAACAGAATAACCATTACTGCTACGCTCGCAAGCACAGCAAATTCCGAATCGTTCAGATCTCTTGCATTTGCAAGTAAGGCCTCATTCCCTTCATTAAACATCGTTTTGCCATAAAAACGAAGCAAGTATGCTGCTGCCAGGATAATGGTAATACCGGCGATAATTGCAGCAAGTGTATTGTAATCAAAAACTGATTTCAAAAGGATAAATTCCCCGACAAAACCATTCGTAAGCGGAAGGCCGACTGAACCCAAAAGCACAATCAGGAACAGCACTGCAAATTTTGGTGCAACACGTGCAAGACCGCCCATTTCGCGGATATTTCTCGTTTTAAATATCTGAGTCAGAATATCTGCACACATAAAAAGACCGACTACGTTGAAACCGTGAGCAAAGGCCTGAACCAAAGCTCCTTCGCCACCTTCAATGGTGAATTTTCCGTTCATTACCAGAATTGCGGAAGCAAAAATACCGGCAACCATCAGTCCGACGTGCGAAAATGATGAATAAGCAAGAATTCTTTTGGCATCATTCTGCACAAGAGCAATGAGCGCACCGTGCAACACACCGATAATGGCAAGCATCAGAACGATTGGTCCGGAAACTCCTGCAATTGCATCCGGCGTGATTGGTAAAAGGTAACGCAAAATTCCATAAATGGCCATTTTCAGCATGATTCCGGAAAGTAGCATGGTTCCCTGAGTCGGCGAATATGTGTAAGTATCCGGTTGCCACGTATGGAACGGAAAAACCGGCAATTTTACAGCGAATGCAAAAAATATGAACCAGAACACTACAGTCTGCTGTGTGATGTTCAGAGTAGCGTTATACATATCGGTTACATCAAATGACGCAGCGTAATTGTAGATGTAAACAAAAGCTCCCAACATGAACAGGGATCCTACGAATGTATATACGAAGAATTTGGTTGTGAATTCAAATCTTTTATTTGGCTGTCCCCAAAGTCCGGCAATCAGCCAGATCGGAATCAGGGTTACTTCCCAGAATACGTAGAACAGCAAGCCGTCCAAAGCGGTAAAAACACCAACGAGTCCGAACTGCATCAGCAGAACGAGCGCATAGAAGGAATTTCTGTAATTGAAACCATGCCCAAAAGAGGATACAATGATAATCGGAACCAGAATATTGGTGAGCATCAGCATGAGCATTCCCATGCCGTCAATTCCGAAATGCAGTGAGCTTTTCAAAAACTGCGACCACGGATGCATGATTTCATGCTGAAGAACGCTATCTACAGTAGGTCCATTGTCAAAACCGGCAAGAAGCCAGAACGTAAGCAGCATCTGCACGATGGAAACTGCAAGCGCCGCATACTTCGCAGTGGAATTTTTCCATGCAAACAGCAATCCTGAGCCAATTAAAGGTATAAGTAATAATGCTAATAACGGATATGACATTATTGTAAAATAAAGTTAACAATCAAAATAATTCCTACAGCTACCGACATAATGAGCACGTAGTTTTCCACGTTACCATTCTGTATTCTCTTCATAAAGTTTCCGCTGTCTTCTGCGCCTTCGCCAACAAAGTCAACTGCAGGATCCAGTACGTTTTCGTCGAACTGCTTACCGCCGCGTCCCAAACCTTCTGTAGTTTTCACGAAAGTTGCGTGGTATAGTTCGTCTACGAACAGTTTCTTGGCAGACAGTTTTTCCCAGCCGGTATATTCGTTTTCAGGCAACGGAAGTTTGCCTTTGTTGACATAAATATTCTTAACGATAAACCATACGGCAAAAAACATCAGGACAGTAACAGCCAGCAGTACCAGTTCAGTAGTTAAGCCAACGTCCTGAATGCGGGAATCTATGTTGGCTTTTACTTCTTCTACCAGAACCGGATCGAGCCAGTGCTGTAATCTGGAATAGTTTCCGTGGCCAATAATGTGAGGCAGGTTGATGAAACCGCCGATTACAGAAAGCACAGCCAGTACCATTAGCGGAAGCGTCATATTCAGCGGACTTTCATGCAGGTGATGTGCCTGTTCCTCGGTTCCTCTGAATTTTCCGTGGAATGTAAGGTAGTAGAGTCTGAACATATACGTTGCCGTCATTGCAGCTATGATGAACAGAATTACCCAGAATACCGGACTTTTTGCCCAGGTTGCTACCAGAATTTCGTCTTTGGAAATCATTCCGGAGAACAACGGCATTCCGGCAATCGCAAAAGTCCCGATAAGGAATGTGATATGTGTAATTTTAATTTTGTCTTTTAGGCCGCCCATGAAACGCATATCCTGTTCGCCGCCCATCGCGTGAATAACCGATCCGGATCCAAGGAACAGCAGTGCCTTGAAAAATGCATGTGTCATCAGGTGAAACATCGCTGCGGTGTAAGCTCCGACTCCCAGTGCAACAAACATGAATCCCAGTTGAGAAACTGTAGAGTAGGCCAGAACTTTTTTGATATCGTTCTGGCGCAGTGCGTAAAAAGCAGCCAGAAATGCTGTAAGCAAACCGATGAACAGAATTCCGTCCATAACGGTTGGTGCAAGCACAAACAGGAAATTAGAGCGGACAACCAGATAAATACCTGCTGTTACCATCGTTGCGGCGTGAATCAGTGCCGAAACGGGAGTAGGTCCTGCCATCGCATCAGGAAGCCACGTATAAAGCGGAACCTGTGCCGATTTTCCTACGGCTCCGATAAATAGTGACGCACAGATAAAGATGATAATGCTGCCGTCGAGTTCAAATTTACCGACGTTCTGTTTCACGGAAAGAAAATCCAGTGCATTGGTATGATAAGCAATCATGAAAATTCCCATCAGCAAACCAAGGTCACCGATTCTGTTCATGATGAAAGCCTTTCTCGCCGCTTTTCCGTATTCCTTGTTCTTAAACCAGAAACCGATCAGCAGATAAGAGCAAAGTCCAACGCCTTCCCAGCCGATAAACAGCACCACATAATTGCTTCCCAGCACCAGCAGGAGCATGGAAAATATAAACAGGTTCAGGTACGCAAAGAATTTGTAGAACCCGCTGTCCTCGTGCATGTAACCGATGGAGTAGAGGTGAATCAGCGTTCCGATTCCTGTAATTATCAAAAGCATCATCAGCGAAAGCTGATCGATCTGAAATGAGAAATTAACCTGAATTCCGGCTACACGGAACCATTCAAAAGCCTTTGCAATCAGCGGTGCAGAATTTCCGTCGAAATTCATAAACAGATAAACCGCGATACAGAACGAAGCAAAAACCGCCAGTGTTGCAATGCCGCCCGTCACATTTTTCGGCAGATTTTTTCCGAAAAGCCCCGTGATCAGGAAGCCTGCCAAAGGCAGCAGTATAAGCGTAAAAATCAAATTTTCCATTCTATCCCCTCAGTTTATTAAATATGCTTATATCTACCGATTTCGTATTGCGGTATAGCATTGATATAATCGCAAGACCTACCGCTACTTCAGCCGCAGCTACCACCATGATGAAAAATACCAGGATTTGTCCGTGCCCGTCTCCACTGTAACTCGCAAATGCAGCAAGCAGCAAATTAACAGAATTGAGCATCAGCTCCACGCATCCGAGTATTATAATTGCATTTTTGCGCAACAGAACGCCTAAAACTCCCATGCAGAAAAGAAATGTACACAGAATGACGAAATAATTCAGCGGTACGTTTTGTATAAAACTATTTACTTCTCCCATTTTACAAATCTTTTTTACCGATTAGTACTGCGCCTACAATTCCAGCCAAAATCAACACGGAAGCAAGTTCGAAAGGCAGTACGTATTCATTGAAAAGCAGCCTACCTAAATTTTTGGTAAGTCCTACACTGAAATCAGTGCCATCCGGAGCCACAATATTTTCGTTTATTCCTCTGAAAGCGCCAAGCATCCCCACAAGCAGAATTCCGGCACTAAACACACCGATAAATTTTAATGTGTTTTCTTTTCGTGATTCATCTGCTTTGTTCAGATTCAGCATCATCAGGATATAGAGAAACAGTACCATGATTGCTCCTGCGTACACAATTACCTGTACCACGCCGAGAAACTGCGCGTTCAGCAGCACGTACATCCCCGCGATTGAAAACATCGTAAGGATGAGCGATAAAATCGCATACATCGGATTTTTAGAAAAAACAAAGAAAAAGGCGCTGGTTACAGCGATTGCTGCCACAACAAAAAATAAGATCTGATCCATTATTTCACTGCCTTTTTTTGTAGTTCACTCTGTCTGTCGGTAATGTCTATTCTGTGGTTCACGTCTTCCACCAGTTTATCTTTGCCATAAACAAAAGAGCCGCGGTTGGTTTCCACATCTACCAGTCTGTCCGTCAGGTAAATAGCTGATTTTGGGCATGCATCTTCACACATTCCGCAGAAAATACATCTCAACATATTAATTTCGTACACGGAAGCATACTTTTCTTCACGGTACAGATGTTTTTCATCTTTTGTGCGCTCGGCCGAGGTCATCGTAATGGCTTCTGCCGGACAGGCAACAGCGCAAAGGCCGCATGCTGTGCATCGTTCTCTTCCTTCTTCATCACGCTTCAGGACATGAAGCCCTCTCCAGATTCTGGCGCGTGGTTTTTGTACCTCAGGATAGGCGTAAACCTTGCCCTTTGCACCCTGAAGCGCATGTTTCATGGTAATTCCCATCCCTTTCAAAATTCCGGGGAGGTAAATTTTTTCCATGAAGGTCATTTCTTTATTGGAAACAACTTTGGACCTGTTGGTAAGTTTCATTTACACTTATTTTTATCCGAATTCTGTTTTTATCCAGATCGTTTTTAAATTAATTATTTTCAGGGCGTGCCCCGTCCTTTTCTTTTCCCGTGCTTCGGGTCGCTACGTTCACTGCTACTCCTCGTTCATTGGCGCTCGCTTCGCTCGCGCCATTCTCTGCGGGGTATCCGTTACCATCGCTCACGCAGTTTTCTGTTTCTTACATTCCTGCCCACAGAATCACGGCTCCTGTTACAATCAGGTTCAGCAACGCAAGTGGTATCAGTTTTTTCCATCCGAGATGCATCAGCTGGTCGTAACGGAATCTCGGGATCGTCCATCGAATCCACATAAAAATGATAATTCCGATGATCGCTTTGGTGAGGATTGATAATATACTCAGAATTCCTGCAATATTTTCACCCCAGTTTTCTGTTACCCAGTTAATTCCCGGATAGCTGAAACCTCCGAAGAACAGTGTGGCAATTAAAGCATTGGAAATAAACATATTAACATACTCACCAAACATAAACTGTCCGAAGTTCATCGAAGAATATTCGGTCATATATCCGTTTACGAGTTCACTTTCACATTCAGGAAGGTCAAAAGGATGTCTGTTGGTTTCTGCAAGTGCAGCTACGAAGAAAATCAGGAATGCAAGCGGCTGATAGAAGATATTCCAGTTCATTCCGTCAACCTCAAAAAGACCCCATAGTTTTCCGCCGGTCTGCTGCGCCACGATTTCCCCGAGATTAAGGTTTCCGGCCATCAGAATAATTGACAACAGTGCAAGACCCATTGCAAGTTCATAGGAAATCATCTGTGAAGATGCGCGCACAGCTCCCAAAAGGGAATATTTATTATTGGAAGCCCAGCCACCGATCATCATTCCGTAAACACCGATTGAAACCATCGCAATCAGGTATAATACACCGACATCGATATCAGCGATCTGAATTTTATAGCTTTCACCACCGATGTTCAGCGACTGTCCCCACGGAATTACGGCGCCCGTTACCAGCGAGATGAGCATTACCATTGCCGGACCGAGAACGAAGAGATATTTATTGGCGTTGGACGGAATAAAACCTTCTTTAAAGAACAGTTTTCCACCATCAGCCAAAGGCTGCAGCAATCCGAATGGTCCCGCTCTGTTTGGGCCAATTCTGTCCTGCAGTGCAGCGGCAACTTTTCGTTCGCCCCATGTAGAATAAGCTGCAATTCCCATTGAAACTGCAAACAGGCTAAGTACCAGTATAAGTTTAAAAGTAATCAGTTCCATATTTTACCAGCAACTTTGTTGCATCAGCGTTTTTCTAATTTGTTTGTTCGTCTTTCGGTGCAATTTCTTTGGCGTCCGGATTATCGAGCAAGATTGGTTCGTCTTCCGGTTTCTGGTAATGATTCAGGGAAATTACGGAGTGACGGTCTATATGTCTCGGACCTTCTATATTCCAGAATTTCAGATCTTTTCTCTCAAACCTGCATTCATTACAAATCCAGTCCTGTACTTCATCGTACTGGTCTTTACGTGCCGTAACACGGATAATTTCTTCACCTTTCATCCAGAGCACCGCTTTACCGGAACATTTGTTACATGAACAGGTTGCATTCATCGGTTTTGTAAACCATACGCGACTCGCAAATCGCGCAGTTCTGTCGGTAAGAGCACCAACAGGACAGACATCGATTACATTTCCGATAAAATCGTTGTCCAGCGCTTTATTCAGATAGGTTGAAATTTCCGCATGATCTCCGCGGAATAGTATTCCGTGCTCACGTTTTTCGGTAAGCTGGTTTGCAGCCAGTACACATCTTGCGCAAAGGATGCAGCGGTCCATATGAAGTTTGATGTACGGCCCGATATCTTCAGAATCGTAGGTTCGCCTTACAAATTCGGTTCTGGTATTTTCCACACCGTGTTCGTAACCTAAATCCTGCAGGTGACATTCACCGGCCTGATCGCAAACCGGACAGTCCAGGGGATGGTTCAGCAATAGAAATTCTGTAACTGCATGTCTTGCTTCCTGTGTTTTTTCGGAGGTCAGGTTTTTTATTTCCATACCGTCCATTACAGTTGTACGGCAGCTCGCAACGAGTTTTGGCATCGGTCGCGGATCTGCTTCTGAACCTTTGGATACTTCAACAAGACAGGTCCGGCATCTGCCGCCACTTGTTTCCAGCGGTTTGTAATAGCACATGGCAGGCGGAACAGATTTTCCCCCGATTTTTCTCGCAGCTTCCAGAATGGTGGTGCCGGGAGCAACTTCGGTGGTCTGTCCGTCTACTGTTACTTTAAATTTTTTTATCTCTTCGCTCATTTCAGCAAATATTCAGTTTTAACCGGTTAATAATACCGTCTTAATGCGATTATTACCTTTAAATTCTCCTCAGCAGAATTATTCAGGTAAATTATTAAGCATTGCTCACTGCAGGAATCGGATCTGCGTAGTTTGCCAGTCCGTAATTCTGTTGTTGAGCAAGCTCAGGATTTTTCACATGCCATTCGAACTCATCGCGGAAATGGCGTATTGCCGCTGCAACAGGCCATGCTGCCGCATCTCCGAGCGGACAAATGGTATTTCCTTCTATTTTTCTCTGTATGTCCCAAAGAAGATCTATATCTTCCATTGTTCCATATCCCTGATCAATTTTTTTCAGAATCTTGTACATCCACGGTGTTCCTTCACGACAAGGTGTACACTGTCCGCAACTTTCGTGGGCGTAAAATCTGGACAGCGACATCGTATGTTCCACAATGCACTGATCTTCATCCAGAACTTCAAAACCACCTGACCCCATCATCGTTCCGGTAGCAAAACCTCCGTCTGCAAGTGATTCGTAATTCATTAGACGCGGCTCGCCACTGATGGTTTTTAAAAGCAGATTTGCAGGTACAATCGGAACAGAAGCTCCACCCGGAATGCAGGCTTTCAGTTTCTTTCCATTCGGAATTCCACCGCAATATTCATCAGAATAGATGAATTCTTCGACGGTGATCGTCATGTCTATTTCATAAACGCCCGGTTTATTGATGTTTCCGCAGGCAGAAATCAGTTTTGTTCCGGTTGATTTTCCTACACCAATTTTGGCATATTCTGCACCTGTAATGTCGATAATTGGTACCACCGCAGCGATGGTTTCTACGTTGTTTACCACAGTCGGTCTTTCCCAAAGCCCTTTTACAGCCGGAAACGGCGGCTTCAGTCTCGGGTTTCCTCTTTTTCCTTCCAGAGATTCGAGGAGGGCAGTTTCTTCACCACAGATATAAGCTCCGGCACCTCGCTGTACATAGATTTCGAGATCGAAGCCGGTTCCTAAGATGTTTTTTCCCAGAAAACCTGCGTTTTTAGCTTCCTCGATTGCTTCTTCCAGGATATCAGGAATCCAGGAATATTCACCACGGATGTAGATGTAAGAAACGTTGGCTCCAAGTGCGAATGAAGAGATGAGCATACCTTCAATAAGCAGATGCGGAAGAAATTCCATCAGATATCTGTCCTTGAAAGTTCCCGGCTCAGATTCATCGGCATTTACCACCAAATGTCTCGGAACTCCTTCAGGCTTAGCTAGAAAGCTCCACTTTAATCCTGTAGGGAAACCGGCACCTCCACGTCCGCGAAGTCCGGAAGCTTTTACTTCTTCTAGAATTTCGTCAGTGGTCATTTTCAGGGCTTTTTCAGCTGCTTCGTAACCTCCCTGTTTACGGTAGGTATCGAAGTATCTGATTCCCTCAATATGTGCGTCTTTAAGTAAAAGTTTTTTACTCATTATCTAATTATACAATTAATCCAAAGCAACGGCTCCCTGTCTGCAAAGCTCCAGGATTTCGTCCACTTTTTCGATTGTTAAGTTCTCGTGATAAAATTTTCCGAGCTGCAGCATCGGCGCATATCCGCAAGCACCCAGACATTCTGCAGGTTTCAGCGTAAACATTCCGTCCGGAGTAGTTTCGCCGTCTTTAATATTCAGGGTTGTGCGGATGTGGTTCAGAATTTTTTCGGATCCTCTTGTCATACAGGGACCGGTTCTGCAAACTTCCAGAACATATTTACCGACAGGCTGCAAATTGAACATCGTGTAGAAGGTAGCCACTTCATATACTTCGATAGGCTTGATGCTCAGTATTTCTGCAACATAATCCATCACAGGAACATCGAGCCATCCTCCAAATTCCTTTTGTGCAACGTGCAGTACAGGAATTAAGGCAGATTTTTGTCGGCCTTCCGGATAGCGGTTCATAATTTTATGTACCTGCTCTAAAGTTTCCGGTTTAAAAGCAATTGCTTCGCTCATCTTAATTCAATTCAAAATATTTTATGCGTCCAGTTCGCCTGCGATTACATTCATGGAGCACATCGTTACGATTGCGTCGGATATCACAGAACCTTTAATCATTTCCGGATATGCCTGATAATATATAAAGCACGGTCTTCTGAAGTGGAGCCTGTACGGACTTCTTCCGCCGTCGCTCACGAGATAGAACCCGAGTTCGCCGTTTCCGCCTTCCACAGCGTGATATACTTCACCTTTAGGAACTTCCGTTTCTCCCATTACAATTTTGAAATGGTAAATCAGTGCTTCCATCTTGTTGTAAACGTCTGCTTTTTCCGGCAGGTAAAATTCCGGAACATCCGCATGGAACGGCCCGTCCGGTAAATTTTTGTAAGCCTGCTCAATAATCTTCAGGCTTTCCCACACTTCCTGCTGTCTCACCATAAAACGGTCGTACGTATCGCCGTTCGTTCCGACAGGAATGATAAAATCAAAATCCTGATAGGAACTGTAAGGATCAATAACTCTCACGTCATAATCGACACCGGCAGCTCTCAGATTTGGACCTGTAAAACTGTAATTCAGTGCACGTTCTGCAGAAATTGGTCCTGCACCAATGGTACGGTCCATGAAGATTCTGTTTCTTTCATTCAGCGTACAGAATTCACTCCAGATTTTAGGGAATTTCTTCAGCCAGGTCTGCAGCATTTCATGGAATTTCGGTGTGAAATCTCTTTCAAAGCCACCGATTCGTCCCATATTGGTTGTCATCCTGGCGCCGCAAATCTGCTCGTATAGTTCGTAGATTTTTTCTCTTTCCTGAAAAAGGTAGGTAAGACCGGTAATTGCACCCGCATCCATCGCGGTTACACCGTTACAGATCATATGGTCGCCAATTCTTGCAAGTTCCATCATGATCACGCGCATATAATCTACACGTTTCGGAACTTCACACCCGATGAGTTTTTCTACCGTCATGTGCCATCCGATATTGTTGATCGGTGCGGAACAGTAGTTCATACGGTCGGTAAGCGTAGTAATCTGGGCAAAATTTCTGCGTTCGCAGATTTTTTCATACGCTCTGTGGATATAGCCAATCGTCTGCTCGCTGTGCAGAATTCTTTCGCCGTCCATAGTAAGTACGTTCTGAAAAATACCGTGGGTTGCGGGATGCGTTGGTCCAAGGTTCAGTGTGTACAGTTGTCCGTCGATCTGTTCGCTCGCGTCGTACTGGTTAAGTATATTAGATAATGCGTTGTCTTTCATAGTTGTTGGCTTTAGGATTTTATCCTTCGGCAATCACTTCATTTATCTTCCGAACATTTTATCGTCCTTGTCGGTTCTTGTGCCGTCTTCAAGTCGGTATTCTTTAAGAAGCGGGTGATATCCAAGATCTTCCATATTCAGAATTACGCGCAGATCGGGGTGACCGGCGAACCTGATTCCGAAAAAATCAAAGGCTTCACGTTCCATCCAGTTTGCTCCGGCATAAAGATCGGTAAGCGTTTCAAATTCAGCACTTTCGCGCGGAGCATATGCTTTGATACGCATCCGGTAATTATTCGGCATATTGTGCAGAAAATAAATCATGCCCAACTCGTTTTCTTTATCTTCAGGATGATGAATTCCACACATGGAGGTGAGGAAATTCAGTTCAAGAGAAGAATCGCGGAGATGATGGATGATTTTCTTGACATCAGATTTTTTCACTACAACATTCAGTGTATCATATTCAACACTGCTGCTGATCACACTGTCGGGAAATTCCCGGTTTATGGCTTCTAAAACAAATTCGTTCGTCATTCTGATTCCTTAACTGATCCCATAGCTTTCCAGCAGTGCGCGGTATTCCGGCATATCGCGTCTGCGGATGCTCTCGTTTTCTACCAATGTCTGAAGCTGCATAACACCTTCAATAATCTGCTCCGGTCTTGGCGGACAGCCGGGAACGTATACATCCACCGGAATTACTTTATCGATACCCTGCAATACAGAATACGTGTCAAAAATTCCACCGCTGCAGGCACATGCTCCAACAGAGATTACCCAGCGCGGTTCAGCCATCTGCGTATAAACCTGCTGCAGGATTGGGGCAAGTTTCTTAGAAATCGTTCCGCAAACCATCAGCATATCAGCCTGTCTTGGGGAAAATGAATTTCGCTCCATTCCGAATCTCGATGCGTCGTAAGTAGGATTCAGTACCGCCATAAATTCAATACCGCAGCACGAAGTTGCAAACGGCAGTGGCCACAGCGAATATTTCCGCGCCATACCGATTACGGAGCTTAGTTTGGTAGCAAAAAATCCTTCTCCCTCATAACCTTCCGGTGCGGGAGCGTCCATTCTTACTACTGGTTTATTATCTGACATAATTTTTTACAAAAAATAATTAAGAAAAGATCGTGAGATTAGCGGTCCCAGTCGAGCGCACCACGTTTCCAGACATAGAAAAAAGCCATGAAGAAAACAGCAATAAAGGTGAGCACTGCATAAAATCCTTCCACGCCGAATTCTCTGAAATTCACCGCATAAGGATAAAAGAACACAATCTCGATATCAAAAAGTACAAAGAGAACTGCCGTAAGAAAATACTTTACCGAAAAAGGGCTTCTGGCATTACCTTCCACCACATAACCGCACTCAAAACTTTCATTTTTGCGTACAGATTCTTTTCTCTGTTTAGGCCCTAAAAAATGCGTTCCAAGAATACTCAGTGCCACAAAGGCAATGCTCACTCCAAACTGCATTAAAATCGGGATATAGTTTTCTGGCAAATTCATCTCTGCATAATTTACTAATTCGCAAATTTAATGATTTAATGCTGAATTTCGAAATTTCCGAACAGAAAAAATGCGCAGTCAGGGGCATTACTTCCGGTAAATGAAAATGATAGAAAAATTCTATTTTTTGGATGTTTTCCTGATTTTCTGCAGCGCGACATAGGCGAGATACCCCATATACAGAAAGATAAAACTGCCGAACAGAATATTGATAATGGTGTTCATCCTTTCGTCTTCCACAGCGAAAAACTGGTTGTAAGCGATAAACAGGGCAATGATTACGATGTAGATGTACAGTTGTGTTTTCATCAGAAAATCTCTTCTATTTTTTGGTGGATGTTGTTCAGCGTAAATTCGTCACCCGGCCTTTTTCCTTCCATGATTTTTGCCATAGGGCTTTCGGCAGAGATTGCATAAAACCTGTCGCCGTTGAAAAATAATTCTCCGAGACCTACCGAAATATAAAACCGGGCTTTGTTGGTAAGCACTACCGATCCGAGTTGTGCGGTTTCATTTGGCCGGGCAAGAACTTTCAGCATGCCTTTTTTCATCTGCAGAAGGCTGTGTTTCTGTTTGTCGAGATGGTAAATTTCTTCCTGCATTTCTTCGCGGAAAGAATCGTATTTGGGTGTTTTTTTTAAATCGCGGCTTGCATCGAGTGTAAACTCGCGGTAGAAATCCAGCGTTTTTAATTTGCCGTTAATCAGGTCGTTGATGTAGTTTCGCAACTCCGTTTTACAATACGTTTTCCTCTGCATAATCCCTGTTTTTCCGAAACAAGATAAAAATATTTTTTTAATTGATTCGGGTGCACAAAAGAGGAGGCGGTCAGTTCAGTTTTTATACTGCGATGTTTCCTATATAGAAAAAACCGAAGCATTTCTCATGTTCTTCCAGGCGCAGAAAATCGCCCATGTAATCTTTAAGCGAAGGTGTGCTCCAGTAACACCCGATTTCATGCGCAGTAGCAGTGAGATACATATTCTGCACAGCCATCGAAGTTGCCGCAATTTCTTCCCATTCCGGAACGAGGCCCGAAAACCTCACGCAAACTGCAACAACCGTATCCGCAACTGCTACCTTAGTGGTAATGGATGCATGTTTTTTCTTCAGAAACACTTCAGGATTTGTCGTGTTTTTGTATACGTCCGCAAGTTTTTTACCGAAATTTTCTTTCTCAGTTTCTTTAAACGCAATGAATTTCCAGGGTCTGGTTTTTTTGTGATTGGGTGCGAAGTTGGCTGAATTCAGGATTTCTTCAACAATTTCGTCCGGTACTTTTGCGCCGGTGTAGTTCTTTGGGAAAATACTCCGTCTGCTCTCGATGATATCTTTTAAAACAGCTGCTTTATTCATGCCGCAAAATTAGGCCATTTATTTATTCCGTTTTTTGCGCAAGGTTTAAATAAGAAAGAACAGCCTAATGCCTAATTATTTTCAGCCAGTTCTTTTAGTTTGGCAAGTCCTTCTCCGTATGATTTTCCCATCCAGTGATTCATGAGCGGTTTCATCAGATTCATGGGTCTTTCCAGGTCAGATTCCAGCGTCCACGTTACTTTAGTCTCATGGTCTTGTGGAGAAAGAATGATTTCGGAATGCGAAGTGTCCTCGAACGGACGTTTAAATTCCATTCTTGTTTTCTGTTTCTGATTAGGAACCAGTTCAACAATTTCCTGGCAACCTGCGCCTGCATCGTCGTCCACGCTGTCCCAACAATAACGGTCCCCAATTTTTCCCTGCACTCCGTAATAATCTACCTTCATGTCCGGATTGAGTTTCAGCCATGGATTCCACTCGTTGAAAGCCCGGGTTGAACTGATGTGGGAATATACTTTTTCTGCAGGAGCATTTATGACGATTGATTTTTCGTAATGGTATTTTTCGCTGACAAC
This sequence comes from Bacteroidota bacterium, assembly GCA_023460855.1. Taxonomy (GTDB): domain Bacteria; phylum Bacteroidota; class Bacteroidia; order Flavobacteriales; family Weeksellaceae; genus JAEWOS01. Next base: position 88,365 of record JAEWOS010000014.1, read on the forward strand.
AAAAATGGCGATGAGCAGCGCAGCAATCAGCGCAAGCAGGACGTACAGCAGTTTTTTCATAGTTTTAATTTTTTTAAATAGCAAACCCGGAAGGCCTGTCATCTCTGCCGCAAAAATATCAATTTTCAGATTGCATTACGAAGTTTTTTCGAACTTCGAGTAAAGGATCCGATAAATATCAGGACATTGAACTTTCACAATTTTTGTAAATTTCCACATTCTATTATTCATTTAGTAATCAAAATATTATTCTGATGCCCAATATACTTACCGAAAAATTTGATACGCCTTTTCAGACGCCGCCTTTCGAGCGGATTAAAAACGAAGATTTCCTTCCGGCATTCCGCGAACTCATTAAATCTGCAGAAGCAGAAATCGAAGCAATCAGCAACAATGCAGAAGCACCGACATTTGCCAATACGATTGAAACGATGGCGTTTTCAGGAGAAAAGCTCGACATAGTTTCAAATATATTCTTCAACCTGAACTCCGCAGAAACCAGTGACGAAATTCAGAAAATTGCGCAGGAAGTTTCCCCGCTTTTAACTGAATTTTCTTCGAAGATATCACAGAACGAACCGCTTTTTAAAAGAATAAAGAAGGTTTACGAAGACCGCCCGAACTTTGATCTGAATGAAGAGCAGGAAATGCTGCTGACCGAAACTTATAAAGGTTTTGTACGCAGTGGAGCACTGCTGAATGAAACGGACAAAAAAACGCTCGAGAAAATAAACATGGAACTGTCGGTAAAATCGCTTCAGTTCGGCCAGAATGTTCTCGCTTCCACAAATGCTTATTTCAAACATGTAAAGGATGAAAACGAACTTGCAGGAATTCCGGATTCCGTTCTGGAACAGTATGCAACAGATGCTAAAGAACGGGATCTCGATGGTTATGTCATTACACTGCAATATCCGAGTTATCTTCCGGCGATGACTTATGCCGAAAACAGGGAACTGCGCAGAGAACTGGCTTTAGCAAACGGCAGAAAATCATTTGACGGCAGCGAACTCGACAACCAGAATCTCATAAAGGAAATCGTGACGCTTCGCCAGCAGAAAGCGAAACTGCTTGGTTATGAAAATTTTGCAGATTTCGTGCTGGAAGAAAGGATGGCGCAGTCGCCGGGAAAAGTGCAGGATTTCCTGGACGAATTATTGGATAAGGCAACTCCTTATGCCAAAAAAGAGATTGATGAACTGCGAGCGCTTGCAAAAGCAGACGGAATTGAAGAGATGCAAAGCTGGGATCACAGCTTTTATGCGGAGAAACTCCGGAAACAGAAATTCGACCTCAATGATGAAGAACTGAAACCCTATTTCCAGTTAGAAAAAGTGCAGGATGCGGTTTTCGGACTTGCTAAAAGACTTTTCGGCCTGACCTTCGAGGAAAGAAATGATATCCCAAAATATCATCCGGATGTGAAGACTTACGAAATTTTTGAAGCTGAAAACGGCAATGATTCAAACGAAAAAAAACAGAAGGCAATACTTTTTGTGGATTATCATCCCAGAAAAGGGAAGAGGGCAGGAGCGTGGATGACGAGCTTTAAAAGCCAGTATAAAAAAGACGGCGAAAATTCGCGGCCCCACATTTCTGTAGTCTGCAATTTTTCCAAGCCAACTTCCGACACGCCGAGTATGCTTACTTTTCAGGAAGTAACAACGCTGTTCCACGAATTTGGTCATGCGCTGCACGGCGTTCTCGCCGATACGCAATATCCTAATCTTTCAGGCACTTCGGTGAAATGGGATTTTGTGGAACTTCCGTCTCAGTTTCTGGAAAATTACTGTTATGAACCGGAGTTTCTTCAGTCTTTTGCACGCCATTACGAGACCGGTGAGGTTTTGCCCGAGGATAAAATCAGGAAAATTGCAGATTCCAAGAATTTTATGGAAGGATACCCGACTTTACGCCAGCTCGGCTTCGGAAAACTGGACATGGCTTACCATACGAAATCTGATAAAGTTGCAGATGTAAAAACCTTTGAAACGGAAGAAACCAAAGCGACCAATCTGTATCCCGCCAATCCGGAAACAGCACTGAGTCCGAGTTTCTCGCATATTTTTCAGGGCGGTTATTCCGCGGGTTATTATTCCTATAAATGGGCAGAAGTGCTTGATGCAGATGCGTTTCAGTATTTTAAGGATAACGGAATATTTAATCAGGAAATTGCTGCCAAATATAAAAAGCTTCTTTCCGCAGGAGGAACCCAGGATCCGATGAAACTGTACAAAGAATTCCGGGGCAGCGAACCTAAGGTGGAGAATCTGCTGAAGCGGGCTTTCGGCTAGTACTCTAAGATTTATAAAAGAAAATCCCGACACAATCTGTCGGGATTTTTATTAATTCAATGATTGCTATTTCTTGATTAAACGTGCAACCTTTGTTTGAGTACCGTCTTTTATTTTTACCATATAAGTTCCGGACGCAAGTTCTGAAACATTGTAATTTTCTGCGACAGGCATTCTTTTCACGATTTTTCCTGACATATCGTAAATTTCGATGACAGTTGCTTTGCTTTGACTTTCTTTTGGAAGACTGATGCTGAAGGTGTCTTTTGCAGGATTCGGATAGATCACCACTCTGTTATCAAGCTGAACGGTTTCGTTAGTTCCCAGAACCGCGTAATTGATAATGAACGGCATAGCTACCGGAACATCCGGTGCTGTAGTAGGATTTCCTCCATCAACAATATCAGTCCAGCTATTGGAGACTGCGTTGAATTGCTTCGCATTGAATCCGGGCATAGTTCGCGCTCCCGGAACTGTTACAAGAGGCAGAAATCCGCCACTTGCTACCACAACATTCTGCAACTGATAGGACAGCCAGTAAGTTCCGGCAGTTAAAGTGACAGGAGCGGCGCCAATCACTTTCCAAATTTTACGGTTTGTTGCGGGAGCACCTGTAGTAGCTGTTGGAACAACTGTATTGCCGACCCGGTACATCATGCCGTCAACGGAAGAAGTCATCCGGTTTGTTGAATCATCACCGAAAACACTGGTGGCACCCACAGACGGATCGCCACTGTAGATTATCATTCTTATCGTATTAAACGGCGACGTAGTTCCTGTATAACCGGTTTGATAAGCAAAAACTTCCACGCTGGAAATCTGCCATGTTTCTCCTACGGGAATTGTAAAGTCATCGGCTACAAAAAAACTTCCGGTTGCACTGGTGTACGTGCCGCCACTTCCGAGTGTTGTATTGGTTTCTGTGGTATTTCCGGTATCGTTCTGTAATTCAGACCAGGTATAACCTGTAGGTGCAGCACTCCCGTTTCCGGCGGTTGCTCCGGTGCTTAAAGGACCGTTTGTGTACTGTGAAAATGCCAGTGCAGGCAGGAAAGCGAGCAAGGAAAGTAATTTTGTTTTCATAACGTTATTTTTAATTTCAGAGTAAAAGTAGAAAATTTATGAATATCAAATACTTTTTCCTAAAAAAATTAAAAATAATGCGATAAAAACCGCTAAAGGTCTTCGAATACCGTAATCAGATTCGGTTTTTTGCCAGGATTGGAATCGACATAAAGCCGAGCACCGCCATAATTACCAGTTGCATCGTGTGCGAAATAAATGCATAGGCGAGACCGACTTCGCTTCCTTCTTCAAAAGATTTTCCCATCGAAAGAAAAAGTGCACCGATGCCAATTTTTAATGCAAAGTGAAAAGCACCGATTCCTCCTGAAGCAGGAATCATCATCCCCAGTGTTCCGACAACGACGATGAAAAATCCGTCCGCAAAACTAAAATCTGCGGTTTCAGGAAGTGCAAAACAAACGAGATACGCGGCAAAATAATAGCACACCCAGATCGCAAATGAATAAAAAAGAAATTTCAACGGCTGCTTCAGTTTGAAAATGGACATGATACCTTCCAGTAAACCATCTGCAATTTTATATACTTTGCCGAATAACGGGACTGGTTCCAGTTTCTTACGAAGTGCAAAAAAAGCAACCGCCGCAATGAGTCCGGCCGCGGCGATAATCCATAGCCAGCTCACAGAACTCTCACCGTCTGATTCCTGATTGGTTGCATGTTTGTAGAAAGCTGCAATCGCATCAAATTTAAAGATCAAGGTCAGGCCCAAAAATCCCAGCATGCAGATTAAATCCACCACTCTTTCCAGGATGATTGTGCCAAAAGATTTGTCCACCGGAACTTTTTCTACACCGTATAATGCTGTAGCTCTTGCCACTTCACCGCTCCTCGGAATCGTAAGATTCATCAGGTACCCAAAAGCGATACTCCAGAACGAATTGGTGTTAGAGATTTTGTAGCCCATCGGTTCAAACAGCAGATTCCAGCGAACGGCCCGGAACCAGTATGCAAGAATGCCAAAAGCTGCCGCTGCTGCAACCCACAGGTAATTCGCTTTCGCGAAGTAGCCTTTAATCTCCGAGAAGTTCAGGCCGCGGAACGCCAGCCACATAAAAAAAACAGCCACTGTAATAGATATTACAATGGTGAGAAGGGTTTTTACGGCGTTATTCTTTTTCGGTTTTTCCAATTTTTCAGGTTAGCAGGTTGGTTTTTTCGTCCGGGAAGATAATTTTGGGCTGAAATTCTTTGGCTTCTTCATAATTCACCATTGCATAGGAAATGATGATGATGATGTCGCCTTTCTGCACTTTTCTGGCAGCAGGTCCGTTCAGACAGATTTCTCCGGATTTTCTCTTTCCTTTGATGGCATAGGTGTCGAAACGTTCGCCGTTGTTTACATTCACGATATATACGCGTTCTCCTACAACAATTCCGGAAGCGTCCAACAGATCTTCATCAATTGTAATACTTCCTATATAATTCAAATCCGAGGACGTTACGCGAACCCGGTGAATTTTAGACTTGAACACTTCAATTAGCATGCGGCAAATTTATTAATAATAATTGGAAAGTCTATACAACGCAAAGAAGCGTTCTGTCGTGCTTTACTTCATTCATTATCAGGTGTAAAATCTATAACGGGAGAGGCTTTCTTTTACCTAATATTCAATAAACATAAATTATGACTTTGCAGGTTAATAAAATTTAGGAATTCGCAATTTAATTTTATAATTAAACAATTATTTGATTTTTGTGTGGCAGCAACGTTTTGCAGCGAATACTACCTGCCACAAAGTCGGTTTTTTCGTCTCATTTTAAGATAAGAAATTTATAGCAGTATTGCATTTTTTAGTAAAATTTTCCTATTATTTCATGCGAAGCCTTGCACATAATGAATATTGTATTATATTTGCTTCTGAACAAGTACAACTACTAACTTTATTTTAATCTAAAAATTATGAACAAGTCTGAATTAATCGATGCAATGGCACAGGATGCCGGTATTACTAAAGTTGCTGCTAAAGCTGCTTTGGAAAGCTTCATGAATGCGGTAACTACTACCCTGAAGCAAAAAGACGGAAAAGTATCCCTTGTTGGTTTCGGTACTTTCTCTGTTTCTGAAAGAGCTGCAAGACAGGGAATTAACCCTGCAACTAAGAAGCCGATCAAAATTGCTGCTAAGAAAGTTGCTAAATTCAAAGCCGGTGCAGAACTAGCAAACGCTGTTGCAGGTGCTAAGAAAAAGTAATCTGATCAGATGTTGAAGAACAGACCTCGCCTTTCGGTGAGGTTTTTTTATGGAGCAAGGCGAGAAATTTTCCAGTCGTAATCCTCCTGTAAAACATACAGAATTCTGTCGTGAAGGCGGTTCGGCCGTCCCTGCCAGAATTCAATCTCATAAGGTCTTGCGATGTAGCCTCCCCAGTTTTCCGGTCTGGGAACTTCTTTGTTTTCAAATTCTTTTTCCAGCTTAGCTAGCTTTTCTTCCAGGAAATCTCTGTCCGGGATTTCTGTGCTCTGAGGAGAAACCACTGCACCAAGCTGACTTCCTTTCGGCCGGGAAGCAAAATATCCGTCGCTGAGATTTTCGGGTATTCGCTGCAGTTCTGCTTTTATGATGATCTGCCGTTCCAGTGGCGGCCAAAAAAAATGCAGGCAAGCGTAACCGGTAAGATCAATCGCCTTTCCTTTTCTGCTGTTGTAGTTGGTGTAAAATGTAAAACCTTCCCAGGTGTAGGATTTTAGAAGCACCATTCTAATTCTCGGGCAGCCATCCGGTTCAACCGTGGAAACCGCCATAGCGTTCGCTTCCGAAATTGCGGGATGTGCCTCCGCATCAAAAAACCAGTCGCGAAACTGTTCCAGCGGATTTTCTTTTACTTCGCTCTCCAGGAGTTCAGCCTGCTGATATATTTTTCGGTGGTCGTGAAGATTTTCCATTTTTATTTTGCTATATTTGGTTTGCACAGCATATTTTCGAACAAAATGAGCAATTCATACAAAGGTAAAATTTTAATATCCACACCTGATGTTTCCGGAGATATTTTTTCCAGATCTGTCGTGCTGATGATCGATCATACGGAAAACGGAGCATTCGGTCTTATTCTTAATAAAAAGAATGAAAGTTTATCGGTAAGCCTGTCTGAGATTTTCAAGGTGAAACTCAATGTTTACGAAGGCGGACCTGTGGAGAATGACAAAGTGTTTTTTATTGTGCGCGGTAAACCTGTGAATGATTTCCATCTGAATATCAATGATGAATTCTATCTTACCGAAGACAGTGAAACCGTGATTACAGAAGTTCTTTCGCAGCGGCTTTCCATCAGTGATATCAAGGTTTTTTCAGGTTATTCAGGCTGGGCAGCGCAGCAACTGGAAGAGGAAATTCAGAAACGGTACTGGAATGTGGTTGATATTTACAATCTCGATTATACGCTTCCTAATGACCAGACTTTATGGAAAAGCATCATGCAGAATATGGGCGGTGAATTCCTGATCTGGGCAAACGCGCCTGCCGATGTTTCGATGAACTGAAATTTATGTTTTTTTTAACATAACGACCGATAATAATTAGTGCATTTCTTTGTTGTTAGAGTACACATTAATACTAAAACCCGACAAAGGACTGCTCATCGTTGTTTGTCGGGTTTGTCAATTCTATAATCAGTTTGATTTTTAGTGAGTTACGTCTTCCTCCAGACTTTTTTTCCAGCCTGCTACAAAACCGGTAAATTTCTCCGAGCCAAAACTTTTGTTACGGATTTTATTGACCGAAAAAATTCCCAGCCTATCGGAAATAAGGAGTATTTCATCAGCTTTCTGTGTTTCAAAAGGGATCAATTCCTCTTCAGAGATTTCTGCCAGGTGATTTTTATGAAGGTATGTCACAAAATTTTCCATCAACGGTGAAATATAAGCACCTTCCGTCTGTTTTGGAATGCGGATTTTTTTTCCGGTGAGCAACAGAAGGTTTCCCGTACTGCATCTCGCAATCCGCTTGTCGGGATTCAGCAGAATCACATCATCCAGATCATTTTCCTGCGCATAAATCTGGGAATAGGTGTTTTCTGCACAGTGGACCTGGATATTGCTGAGCAGGCCATTGTTCACAGAAATTTCTTTGATCACGTCAATTTCAACGTTTTTCTGAATTTCCAGCACATCATCCAACGGTAAAGAATCGATATAAAAATCAGTTTCCGATTTCTGCAGCTGCTTTTCATTATTCGTGCGAAAGGCCATAAATGTAATGATGCCATTGCTGAAACCTCTATTCAGAATTTCGTTATGAAGCAGGTTCTGAAAATATTCAAGCGTATAAGAAAGCGGAATGTTCATCCGCATTTTCCGCATGCTGGCCATCAGGAAAAAATAGCATTCTTCAGCCATAATCAGCTTGCTGTTTCTTACAAAAAAATAACATTTTACAGCGTCGCCATTCAGAAAAGCACGGTTTACAGGCTGGAAATTTTCTGTTTGAAAAGTTGGGTTCAAAATATATTTATTTGATAAAAAAATAATGAACGATTACTCGTCCATCAGTTCATTCTTGCAAAAAAAAAGGTCAAAAATTACGCTGCGCCCAGTTTAATCTGGAGATTTTCGATCAGGTTTTCCCAGTACAGGCGGTTTTCTTCTTCGTCTTCCGGATAGCAGAAATCGGTAATATTCAGCGCAAGATCTTCGGTAATTTCATCGATAACGATGGTCATTTCAAAAAAGTTTTTCGTTCCTTCGTCCTCTTCCCAGCGAAAACGTACGAAGCTTTCCGGTTTATAGCGGATCAGTGTGGCTTTTTCGGCAGGTCCGCCGTTCCAGCTGAAATAAAAATCATCTCCTTTTTCCGTTACTTCATCGGCAAACCACTCCGAAAGTCCTTCCGCAGTAGCCATGTATTCGTACAAAATTTCAGATAGGCAGTGCATCGGAAATTCATAATGCACTTTTTCCTTCGCCATAGTTCTCACTTTTTAATATTTGCGCAATATATAAATTAATTTCTGAAATCAAACACAGCG
>JAEWOS010000015.1 GCA_023460855.1 Bacteroidota bacterium
AAAAAATTGATTGTGATTAAGAAAATGAAAAAAAAATGTTAAAATTTATAAGCCATTAGAGACTTTAGATTTATCTAAAGGCACAAACATGGTCGCTTTCTGCTGACCGAATGTTTCGTTGATGTCCGGTTGTGCAAACGATAATATTGATAAGCACAACAAAATAAGAAAACTAAATTTTTTCATAATTTTGATTTGCTTAAGAGTGAATTATTAGTAATTTATTTTTTGGGGTAGCAGTTGCATTTGCTCCCCTTTTTCATGGAAAATTTGTTGTGTTAATAGAACTACCAAAGTCGAATCTTCCTTCTGATACATCAATAATATCATTTGGATTATTCACATTTTTTGCTTGACAATAAAAGGTTCCAGCAAGTACGGAGTTATCATTTTTCAGAAGAGTTATTTTGCCCGTTCCTGCAATTGATTTATAATTATTCGCAATTCCATCTTTATAGGCAGTAATATAAATATAGTTATTGTAATTATCATTTAGAAAGCTGGGAGATATTCCATCAAAAATGGAGTAATCTCCTGTGTTGAAGGTTGGTGTTCCAGATGTATTTTGTAAATAAAGGAATATTCCTCCTCTATTTGTTTCCCTTCTGTCTGCAGCCTGTATGTATAAATAATCATTGTTACTGTTACCTGCCACAATTACAGGATAATGATTACTTCCTGGAGGAACATACCCTATAGAGTTTCTAGGTACCATTACAACGCCGTTTATTTTGCAGCCAAAAGTGTTTGCACCAGTAGTGGTAACAGGCGGCAACTGCGGATTATAGGTGTCTTGCGAATCAGTATCTGTACTTCTGCCACAACTTACTAATAAAAAAGCAGATCAATAAGATTAAAATGGGTGTTTTCATATTGTTTGGAATTTTAGATTGGTATACAAGAAAAAGTTTTTTCATAGTTTTGTTTTGATTTTTAAGTTAAACTTTGTTTGATTTATTATGGCACACGAACTTGTCCTTCGTCTGCTTTTTTTAAGGTGTGTATTGCATATCGAAACGTCCATCACGAATTTGAACTTTTTGACCATTTGAGTTTATTGCATCAAACCAATCTGGATCATTGGGACGTTGAAGAATTTCATTGGATTTTTTACAAAAATTCCAAAAAGGTAAAAATAGATGTCACTAAAACCAACCTCACGGTTCCTTACCGTAAAAATGGTTACACCTTTGATCTTGCAACCAATCCGTTCTATGAAAAAAACGAAAAAGAATACAACGAGAGAATGGCGAGAAAAACGGAGGAAGCCAGAGCCACCATTCAGAAGCAAAATTATAATACAGACTATGGAGGAAGCAAAAGAAAGGACGTGCTCAATGGGTTCAATTCCCGTAAACCATATAACGTTTTTGGTAAAGTAGTGAACGACGGCAAAAAATTCGGATTGTGGACCGATAAGCAAATGCCGCTGATATTCGATGAGCTGAAACCGACAGGAAAAGGTATCGTTGCCCGCCTCGGGAACCGATATGGAGTGATTGACCGCTTCTACACGACTATCATTGATTTCGATTATGAAGAAATCAACCTGTTTCACAAATGGTACATTGTAAAGAAGAACGGAAAATTCGGTCTGATCGACAATTACTTCCGGGATGCAATGCCCATCAAATACGACTCGCTCTACATCACTGATGACTTCGTCGGCTTTCGCGAAAATGACATCAACAAACTGGCTTTGATAGAAGACACAGGGTTTGTTGGTAGTGATAAATACCCTGATTTCAAAATGGGACCAACAATCATATCTGAAGAGAATAAACCGTTACAGTTTTTCCGTTCCGACGCCGCTACCAGAACACTGCTATTTTCTTTCGAACAAAATGGAAAAATGGGCATTGCCAATCATGAAGGGAAAACCATTCTACCGCCAAAATATGATAAAATCGATTATCTGAAAAGTTACCGTGCTGGAATTACGGAAGTCATCACTTATTTTTTAGTAAAACAAAATGGCAAGAAACTGTTAATCGACAGCAATTCAAAGATTATTTATGAAAACGCGGGTGATGAAGCATATGTTTTCCGGTCAGAACTGAAACCGGTATTGATCATTGAAGATATTTCAGGAAAGCAGGGCGTTTACAATATCAGGGAACAAAAAATCACAGTTCCTGTGGAATTTAGTAGAATTGACGAAATTTCCACCGCTGACCTTAAAAAAGATTATGTTATAACCGCCACCGAAACAGAGCTAGGTAAAAAATACAACATCCGTAACATACACACCGGGCAGAAAATGCTGCCCAAAGATTATTATGCGCTTGTTCCCATAGAAGGAAATTATTTTTACGCAAGCGATGGTGAGAAAATGTCGATCCTCACCTTAACAGGCAAAGAAGTGATGAAACTCGACGGTGACTTAAGCACTAAGTTCAGGGAGATTTCTGAAAAAATAAAGATGTACCGGTAACTACCTCCACATTTTGGGTGCTTCCAACCGAAGCCCGTCTTTAGAACTGCCCAGAAAATTGCCTTCGTAGTCGTAATGATAATAGTGATAATCTGAATGAATTGTGAAATAATCAAATCCCTGCGAAGCATAGAAATACGTATCCTGGAATTCCTGATTATCTAATGTTGAGAACAGCTTCCCTGTTCTGTCATAGTATTTTTTATAATATCTGCGGTTTCCATTATCCAGGTACATCACTGAAAATTCATAAAAAAAATCGGATTTTCGTCTGAAATCATCCTCCCACTTAAAATTCAAAAGTATATTTCCCTGATAATCGGTCATGGAATAATGGCTTATCATTATGCCATTATTATCCAATTCATAAAATTCCTTTATCGGGTGATTAATCTTTTTAAGAACTTTAAGTTTTTCGTTAACCTGATAAACTGTTGAATCCTTCTTCATTGCAAGTGCGTAACCTTTGTAGAAGTTCGTCATATTCACGTAAGCGGTTTTGCTTACTTTACCTTTCTTATTTAAGACATAGGCAGCTCTGGTATTTGGTGATTCCTGCGCACTGAACACCAACGGTCCGGACTGATAAGGAAATTTGAGATCTACGTACTCATACTCATCAAAAATAAAGTTGATATCAATTTGTTTTCCATTATTTATGAAATAACGTTTCCCGGATTCCGGATCGACGGAAACTCCTGAAGTGTATGCGAATTCAGAAACAGGAAATTCAGAGTTTAGAAGTCTTTTTTTGGTATGCAGATTGTAAACTGAATAATTTTCGAGCTTATTCTTAGGTTTAAGATTTTTAATCAAAACTAAAGTTGTATTTGTCTGAGGACTGGTATCGTAACTGCTGCTTATTTCACGAATGATTTCGTAATCTATTGTCAGAGAACTTCTACTTTGCACATTATGATTTTCCAAATCAATACTTCCGTCCGGATTGTAAAATGCCTGTTCTCCATTTGCTTTTTCGGTATATATGCTGGAAGGACTATTAAACCTGATTATATTAAACGGCCCAAATAGCTTTGAAGATCCTACTGTTTTAAAATAATGACCCGCTCCATTATAAAAAGCTACCAAATTGCCAAAAATCTGAAAACTTTCACCCTGTATTTTATCCAGAATTGTATTGCGATAGTCTATAACAAAAACTTCATTTTCAAAAGTATGTGCAATACAGTTTCCACCTCTGCAGTTTAGATATCCATATTGTATGGGTATCAGAAATTCTCCGGACCGGTTTATTAAACCATACTTCGTTTTTAAAACTATATTGCTGCTTTTATAATATTCGTTTTTCGAGATAACGGCTACCGTATCCATCAGATTTGCCCGAAAATCATAAAAATCCCCGATGGAACTGTATTCCGGAGGTAATATCCATTTACCTTCAGAGTTTCTAAGTCCTGTATTTCCGGATTGATCTTTTACCGGAAATATCAGTTGGGCCGAAATGAATAAAGGAAAAAACAGCAGGTAAAAAATATAATTATTCTTCATAAAAAATTCTTGTTAGCTTAACTATTTCTCCGGTTTTTCCGTCAAACACAAAGACTCTCTGGTTTACAATAACAAACCATACGTGTTTACCTTCATAAACCTGTTTTTGGATATCAAAAGTATTTCCGCCGACTTTTTTACCGTATTTGAGGCTTTCTGCAATTTCAAACTGGTCCTCGCCACTAAGCGATTGCGGATGCTCCTTCATATATTTTTCTATTTTCGACCTGTAGTTTTTCTTCAAATCATAATAACTAAACTCCCAGCCTGTATCATAATCGGACACTTTCTTTATGGTACCATCATCATTGTATTCAAACGCTTTTCCCATCGCAAAACCGAAGGTACTGTTAGACGTTCTTTCTGATAGGGGTTTTTTGTAAGTATTGTAAACTTTGGTCGTCACGAGTTCTCTTTCAAGATCGGTTACCTGTTCGGTATAAAATTGATAGTGGTTTCTGGGAGAATAAAATCGTACATTCATATTTCCCTTTTCTGCAGTTAACAGTCCATTTTGATTTACTGTATATCTGAATCCTTTTGCGTATTCATAATAATAGGCGTAAGGCAGCACAATATCGTCTTTCACCGTTTCCAGATATTTTGAGATCTCGGCGTGTTTTACGCCCTGCGCCAGAAGTTTTTCCGTCTTAAATTTATTCTTGATGAGCAGCAGACTGTCCAGTTTTTTGGTAGAATAATAATCATCCTTAATTTTTATTACCTGGTTTCCTTTTGACTTCGAATTCTCAAAAAACCTCTTCTGCATTCCCTCATAATCAGTCAGAGTGAAGGGGGAACTAACAGAATTCTGGCTCGTTCCGCTGGTGAATGTGAACAGAAAAATAAGGTAATACAGCAGTTTCATTTGATTTTATCCGGTCTTAAAGTTAGTCAAATTGCTTAATTTTGTAAAAAAGCAAAAATATGTCCACAGCAGAACAGACTAAGAATTCCCAATATTTTATCGATCTAGAAAATGAACATGGCGCTCATAACTATCATCCGCTTCCGGTAGTGCTGGAAAAAGGCGAAGGTGTTTTCGTCTGGGATGTGGAAGGGAAAAAATATTATGATTTTCTTTCGGCTTATTCAGCTGTAAACCAGGGACATTCGCATCCTAAAATCGTTGAAGCACTCGTTGATCAGGCAAAAAAACTGGCACTTACTTCACGTGCTTTTTACAACGCAAATCTTGGCGAATACGAAAAGAGAATTACCAAACTTTTTGGTTTTGATAAAGTTCTGCCGATGAATTCCGGGGCAGAAGCTGTGGAGACGGCGATCAAACTTGCCAGAAAATGGGCTTACGAAATAAAAGGTGTTCATGGAAATGACGCGAAAATCATTGTTTGCGAAAATAATTTTCACGGCAGAACTACGACAATCGTTTCATTCTCAAACGATCCTGATGCACATAACAATTACGGCCCGTTCACACCGGGATTCATCAAAATTCCCTACAACGATCTGAAAGAACTCGAAGAAGTACTTTCCCGCGATGCTGCAAATATTGCTGCTTTTCTGGTAGAGCCAATTCAGGGTGAAGCCGGAGTTTTCGTCCCGGACGAAGGTTTTTTAAAGAAAGCATCCGAACTATGTAAAAAACACAACGTTCTTTTCATTGCCGATGAAGTTCAGACCGGAATTGCGAGAACCGGTAAACTCATTGCCTGCCATCATGAAGACGTTCAACCGGATATTTTGGTTTTAGGAAAAGCGCTTTCCGGCGGAATGTATCCTGTTTCAGCAGTGCTTGCAGATAATGAAATCATGAATGTGATTCATCCCGGACAACACGGTTCCACATTCGGCGGAAATCCCTTGGCGTGCGCTGTTGCGATGGCTGCACTCGATGTTGTGGAAGAAGAAAAACTTTCGGAAAGAGCAGAAGAACTCGGAAATCTTTTCCGTGCAGAAATCCAGAAGATTATCGAAAAAACAGATCTGGTTCACACTGTTCGAGGAAAAGGTTTACTGAACGCAATCATCATCAATGATTCTCAACACTCTCCTACAGCCTGGAATCTGTGTGTGGAACTTTCCAAAAACGGACTTCTCGCAAAACCGACACACGGAAACATCATCAGGCTCGCTCCTCCTTTGGTGATTACTGAAGAACAAATGCTGGACTGCGTCGCAATTCTGGAAAAAACAATCCTGGAATTCAAAAAATAATGAAGCTTTCAGCGGCAGTAATTACCTTTAACGAAGAACCGAATATTGGCCGTTTTCTGGAAAACATTTCGGATCTCGCAGATGAAATCATTGTCGTTGATTCCTTTTCTGCAGACCGAACGCGTGAAATTGCGGAGAAATTTCCAAAAGTAAGCTTTATCCAAAACCATTTTGAAGGATTTGGAAAACAGAAAAATTTTGCGCTGAGCCATTGTTCAGGCGAATGGATTCTGTTCCTCGATACTGATGAAATCCCGGATGAAACCGCAAAGAACGCGATCCGGAAAGTATTGCGTGAAGGTTCAGAAACTGATGTTTTTTTGCTCGGATTCAACAATATTTTTCTCGGAAAAAATGTTCGATTCGGTGGCTGGGGAAATGTGTACCGTGAAAGATTTTTCCGAAAAAATGCCGGCAATTTCGACGACGCCTATGTTCATGAGAAATTCCTGACGAACGGAAAAGTGAGTGTTTTACCCGGCAAAATCAATCACTTTACGTACCGGGATATTCATCATCACATTGAGAAAAGCAACAAATACACTTCGATGATGGCGCAGAAAATGAGTGACAACGGCAAAAAATCATCGATTGGTAAAATTATTTTCAGTCCGCTTTTCCAGTTTCTGAAACTCTATTTTTTTAAAATGGGTTTCCGCGACGGACTCGTTGGTTTCTATGCCGCGATTACTGCTGCCTTTTACACCTTTCTAAAGTACATCAAACTGCACGAACTACAGAACAGACAATCTTAAACTAAGAAAGTAGTTTAAGGTAAATCTCGGCGTAGGAATCAGCCATTTTATCTGCTCCGAATTTCATTGCATGTCTGTACAATTTCTCCTGACTGCCCTGTAAATCGCTGTTAAATTTTCCCATACCGCTTTTGTAAACATGAAACATTTCTTCAGCTTCAAAACTGTGAAAGTAAAATGCGGCATCACCTCCAACTTCCGGAAGTGACGTATGCGTGCTCAGAAAAACGGGTTTTCCAAAGTACATGGCTTCAATGGGCGGAATTCCGAAACCTTCTGCCAGTGATGGATGCACGTAGCTTTCGCATTGCTGAATCAGAAAGTTCTTCTCGCTTTCATCGACGTTTTTCAGAATGTGAACGCGGTTTTCGAGATGAAGTTCTTTCATTTTTGCGTTAAATGCATGTTCATAATCGCTCTTTGAATCAGCCGAAACGAGTACCAGATGCAAACCGGTTTTAGCGAGAAATTCAAGCAGCGCCAGCTGATTCTTCTTGGGAAAGAGCACACCAATATTTAAAATATATGGGATACCTTTAAGGAAACTGAGCCGTTCCGGTTGTGTTGCAGTTTTCTCCGGAAAAAGCAGTCCGTTGTGAACGACGGAGATTTCAACATTTTTCTTCAGGCGAAAAAAATCGATGTTCCGTACAAAATCGGTTTTTGCGAACTGGGAAATACAGATAATTGCATCCGCATTCCCAATGTTTTTCTGTACCAGCGCAATTCGTTTGTTCACTTTATCTTCCGGGAGGTTTTCGTGCAGAAAATTCAGATCGTGAACCGTAACTGCTTTCTTTTGTTTTGGCGGAAGCTGATGAAAATAATCGGAAAGCTGATGCGTCACATGAACGAGGTCAAATCCTTTGGTTGAGGGAGTAATCAGTTTGTGCCACGGTTTCCAGGCATGAATTTTTTCATTTGCAGCGGCGATTTCTGCGGGCGGTCCGTAAAATGTAAAGTCGAGTTCTGATCTGTCGGAAAGCCCGTGAACCAAAGATCTGCAGACAGTTGCCAGTCCGGATCTTGGATACTTTAAGCGTTCACAGTCGATCAGAATTTTTGGTTTCATACCTGATTTTTTTCAAAAGTACGACAAAACCGATAAGAGCCCGTGCTGCGCGGTTAATGTTTCCGCGAAAAAAACTACTTTTACGTATATGAAAATCTGCGTCATCAGTTATGATTTCTGGAATTACGACAGGAAAATTGTGGATGCTTTGCTGCGTAAAGGAATTGAAGCGACACACATCAGGATGACTGCGTACCGTTATCCCAATTTTGCGGCACGTGTTAAAAATGCACTTTCCAAAGTGTTTCTAGGCAAGAACCTGAAGAAAATTCACCGACAGGAAATGATTATGTCGGAACTGCAGAACATCGGAATGCAGGATCAGATTCTGGTGATCAGTCCGGAAACAATCGATGCGGCATACCATGAAAAAATCAAAAAATTCACCGGGAAATACATTGCTTATCTTTATGATTCGCTGTCGAGAAATCCGGCAGAACATGTGCTGAAATACTTTGACGAAGTTTTTACATTTGATAAAGAAGACGCCAAACGCCTCGGATACCAAGAACTTCACAACTACAATTATCTCACTGAAAATCAGAATCATCAAATAACTACAGACCTGATTTATGTTGGAAGTTTCGACGACCGAATCACACATTTGGAAAGTCTGGCTGTGGAAATGGAAGAACGAAAAAAATCGTACCGCTTTATCATCATCGGAAGTAAATCCTGGAAAAGCAAATCTTCATTTCCGTCCGGATTTGAACTGAGAAGCGAAAAAATTCCGCTTGATCGTTTACCGGAATATTACGGAAGCGCAAGGGCAATTGTTGATCTCGTCCGGAGCGGACAAAACGGACTGAGTTTCAGGTTTTTTGAGGCGATGGCATTGCGCAGGAAAGTAATCACCAACAACCGTTCTGTCGCGAATTATGATTTCTATAATCCACACAACATATTCATTCTCGATAGGGATGCGTCGCAAATTCCGGCCGATTTTTTTGAAACACCCTATGCTGAATTGCCACAGGATATTTACCAAAAATATACGGTTGATTACTGGGTTGAAAAAGTCTTCAGTTTAGCATGAGCAAGGTAAAAACGGTCTTGATTTTCACCAAAGAATATCACCATCCTAAAATATCGGCTTCGGGCGGAACCGGCGTATTCTATAAAAATCTTGCACAGAAACTGCGCGACCGCGGAGTTAAAATCCTGGTTTTTGGAAGTGCAAAAAAAGCTGTACAGTTTCAGGAAAACGGTATTGATTTTCACTTTGTTCAGGATTATTTCCGGAAGAATCCGGTTCGCGAAATGATGCGCTCAATTACCGGCAAACATGATGGCTTTAAGAATCAGCATCTGAAATTTTATATTCAGGAAAAAAAATACTTGGCTAAACAGCTTCAAAAATTTCTGAATACACTCTCCGAAAAGCCACAAATCATTGAAACGCATGACTGGGAAGGAGTTTCACTTTTCCTGGACAGTATAAATATTCCCTATTGTGTGCGTTTTCACGGTTCCTGGAATATTCTTGAAAGTGTTTTCGGTTATCACAACATTTCTAAAGGAAAAAAACACTGTGAAAAAATTGCGTTATCCAAAAGCAGTCATAATATTTTTATTTCAAAATGGTCGGAACAGATTAACCGGGATTTTTACAGCCTGCCTTCCGGCACATTGATTTATAACGGGATTGATACAGATTTTTGGCAGAAAGAATCCGGTACAGCTGAAGACCCGTATTCCATTTACTACTTGGGAGAAGTTAAAATGGAAAAAGGAGCTGAAACTGCCGCGGAAGCGTTCCGGATACTGTCTTCCGAATTTCCCGAAGCAAAACTCTTTTTCATTGGTAAAGTACAGGATGACAACAGGAATAGAGTTCTTGAAATCGCAGGAAATACGGCGTCCAAAAACATTTCTTTCCTCGGAAACCTTCCTGCAGAATCAATCAGAACGCAAGTGCAGAAAGCCTCTGTAATGTACTTTCCATCATTTGGCGAAAATTTTAGTTTATCTTTGTTAGAATGTCTGTCGCTGGAACGCGCCGTGATCACCTCGGCGATTCCTTCCTTTCAGGAGCTCATCATTGACCGGGAAAACGGAATGATTGCTTCCGGTGCTGAGGAATTTGCGGAAAAAACTCGCGTTCTTTTTCAAAATCCTGAGCTCAGAAAGAATTTAGGCGCTTTTGGCCGGAAATTGGTGGTAGATCAGTTTTCCATTAATGAAATGGTCAGCAAAACAATATTACAATATGAAAGAATCACAGCACAATAAAGATTTCAGCAGACCTTTTATCATAGAATTTCCGAAAGTGGGACAACCGACTTTGGGATATATATCGATTGCAGAAGGCGAAGACCTGCCGTTTGTTCCCAAAAGGATTTACTGGACTTATTACACGCCGGAAGAAGTGAAGCGTGGAGGACATTCGCATTACGATCTGCAGCAGATTCTTGTTGCAGTTGCGGGAAGGATTGAAGTGACTGCAGAACTTTTAGACGGCTCGAAAGAAACGTTCGTACTGGAAAAACCAAATATGGGATTGTTTGTGCCAAAAAACTGCTGGCGAACCATGAAATATTCGCATAATGCCGTTCAAATGTGTATTGCCAGCAATGAGTACGACGAAAAAGACTACATCCGCGATTACAGCAAGTTTCTGGAAACTCAGAAAAAATGAAACCTATAGAGGAAATTCAGCAGGGTCTGGAGAAGCAGCGCAGACTGTACCGGCTAAAATCCTATTTCCGACGGGGCAAACGCAGAATCGCTGATTTTCTCCCGATGCAGTTTTTGCAGCAACAGCCTGATGTTGAATATTCGGTTGTAAGAGAGGCGGAGAAAGTAAAAACGTATCTTCCTAAACTTTTCGGCTCAGAACAGCAAAGCAGGTCACTGCAACTTGCTGAAGTAGGAATTTATGAATGCCGCAATTACTGTTTTTCCATGGACAGTACTGCAATTATGAGTTCCGACCTTGAAACGGTGTATTTCGAGGAAATAGAGCCGTTCAATACGGAATTCAATATTTTATACAACACAGATACGCTTTACTTTCATTCACACAGGCTCGTGAAATTCAGAAACTGGCATCGTAAGCGCCTGCGTCATGAAATTTTATTCCTTGGAGGCACTTTCACATTTAATTACTTTCATTTTTTCCTGGAACTGCTGTCTAAAACTGAATTTCTTAATGCTGTAAAGAACAGCGAAACTCTTAGAATAGCAGTTTCAACCCGGGTGGAAAAAATTGAAAACCTGAAAACACTTCTTTCCATTTTCATTCCCTTGGAGAAGGTAATTTTTCTGGAGCCCAACCGCATTTATCAGTGTGCAAAACTCTGGCACATCACGTATCCAAATTCGGTGGTTCCGAACATTATTGAAGGTGAACTTTACCGGGCAGAATTTATTAAATATGCTCCTTCCTCTATTGAGTTTTTGAGAAAAACCTGCAGCGAGAAATTCGACATGCAAAAGGTGAACTGTTCTCCCGTTGCACGTATATTTTTTGGAAGAAAATCTGTGTTCCGGCAGTACAATGAAGACGAAACTTTCGAGATTGCAAAAAAGTACGGTTTCGAAAAAGTGTATCTCGAAGATTTTAATATTCACGAACAGATGTTTCTGATTAAAAATGCAGACTACATTCTTGGACCGAGCGGCGCCGCCTGGACCAACATGCTTTTTTGCACCGAAGGTAAAACCAAAGGCCTTTTATGGCTGCAGGAAGTATGGACAGAATTTTCAGCATTTTCAACACTTGCGGTTTTGTGTGGTGTAGATCTTTACCAGTACCAGTTTGAAACGCCGGACAATACTTTCCATGGCGAATATCAGTTGCCTTTGGAAGATTTTGAAAGACAACTGCAAAAATTAATGCAAGTTTAAATTTGTATATGAAGGACCTGCCGTTAGTAAGTATTCTGATTATTACGATGAATCATGAAAAATTCATCGAACAGGCCTGCAGATCAGCTATTGAGCAAACTTATGCGAATAAGGAAGTGATTTTTCTCGATAATCATTCAGCAGATCAGACAGCGCAACTTGCAGAAAACATTCTGGAAAGAAGCAAAATTCCCGTAACTGTTGTGAAAACAGCCTCCAGACAAATTGTTTCAAAAAATCTGAACCAAATGCTCGAAAAAGCATCAGGAAAATATCTTGCGATTCTATCCGGAGACGACTGGTGGAATCCCGAACTTATCGAACAGAAAGTAAAGTTCGCTATGAAAAACCATTCAGACTATGTGCTTTCTGACGGATATAAATACCTGCAGGAAAGCGGGAAAACAGTCGACGCATACGAACCCGGCGAAAAAGAGCTGATTATTAAGACTTTACCTCAGTTTTTTCATGAAAATGTTGCCGGTAACAGGACGGTGAATGTAGGTACTTTTGTAAAAACAGGAATATTAAAAAAGGAGCCTTTCGATGAAAATATACAGACCGAAGACTGGGATATGAATCTGCGGTTCGCGCATCAGGGACTGCGCATTCATTTTCTTGATCAGAAACTTTTCTATTACAGAGTTCTGGGCAACAGTGTGTCGAGAAATATCCGGATTATGGAAGAATCTTACCGGAAAGTTACCGCAAAATATTTCGATTATATTCTGGCACACGATGACACCAGGAAAGAATTTCAGCTGAATCAACTCATGTTCAAATACGATAAGCTCTTGTCGGAGGCAACTTCAGATCAGGAGAAGAAAAAAATTAAACTGAAATGGAAAGCTGAGAAATACGATGTAAAATATAAAAATCCGGTTCGGTTCTTCAAGAAACTATTAATCAAGTTTACCGGTTAACTGTCGCCTTCACGCTGATAATCATCCTGAAGTCTCACGATGTCATCTTCTCCAAAATAAGTTCCGGTCTGCACTTCTACAAAAACGAGCAGTTTATCTGAATTATTTTCAATCCTGTGTTTAGAACCCTGAGGAATAAAAATGCTTTCACCATAGGATAAAGGATGATCGTCGCCGTCCAGAACAACATTCGCTTCGCCTTCCACAATCGTCCAGAATTCCTGACGGTGATGATGATACTGATAAGAAAGCCTGGTTCCCGGCAACACTTCAATCCTTTTCAGTTTATAATTGGGCTCATCCGCCAAAACGTAATATTTTCCCCACGGACGTTCTCCTACTTCCAGCATGTACAGAATTTTTGCAAATCTAAATAAAAAAGGGAAATTATTCATTTTTGGTTAAATTTGCTCCTCTAAATTTTCATCCATGAACCAAGTTCGCGTGCGATTCGCACCAAGTCCGACCGGACCTCTTCATTTGGGAGGAATGAGGACAGCACTTTACGATTATCTGTTTGCAAAAAATAAAGGCGGAACATTTGTCCTAAGAATTGAAGACACCGATACGGCCAGATTTGTGGAAGGTGCGGAAGAATATATAATGGAAGCGTTGGAGTGGGCAGGAATTGTGCCGGATGAAAGTCCTCTTCATGGCGGACCATACGGACCTTACCGGCAAAGTGAGAGAAGAGCGATCTACGACAGATATACGGAGCAGATTCTGAAAACCGATTATGCATATCTCGCATTTGATACGCCGGAAGAACTTGAAAAAATTCGTGCAGAATTTGAAGCACGCGGCGATGTGTTCGCCTATAATTATCTAACAAGAACGCAGTTGCGAAACAGCCTTACGCTTTCTGAAGAAGAAGTGCAGGAACTGCTGGCGAAAGATACGCCTTATGTAGTGCGTTTCAGAATGCCGATTGACCGCACTTTAAATCTGGATGATATCATCCGCGGAAAATTTTCGTTGAACACCGATACTCTTGATGATAAAGTTCTGGTAAAAAATGACGGAATGCCAACATATCATTTCGCCAATATCATCGATGACCACGAAATGAAAATTTCCCACGTGATCCGCGGGGAAGAATGGCTTCCATCGCTAGGCCTGCACACTTTATTATATGAAGCTATGGGTTGGGAAGCTCCGCAGTTTGCACATCTTTCGCTGATTCTGAAACCGGAAGGAAAGGGAAAACTGAGCAAAAGAGACGGCGCCAAATTCGGCTTTCCTGTTTTTCCAATGGTTTTCGAAGACAAAACTACCGGCGAAATTTATCCGGGTTACCGGGAACAGGGTTACCTTCCGGAAGCTTTCATTAATTTCCTGGCATTACTAGGCTGGACTCCAGCTGATGATAAAGAAATTCTCACTCTGGAAGAAATGACTAAAGAATTCGATCTGTATAAAGTTCATAAAGCCGGTGCGCGGTTTAGCAAAGAAAAGGCCGAATGGTTCAATCAACAGTATCTGCACCAGCTTGATGATTCCACAATCGCCGAGATGTTCCGAAAAGAATTCCCTGAGATTACTATTGACGAAGAAAGTCTGCTGAAAATCACGGGGATGATGAAAGAACGCGCCACTTTCGTGAAAGATATTTATTCAGAAGGAAAATTTTTCTTTGAAAAACCTGAAAGTTACGATGAGAAAGCCTCTAAAAAGGCCTGGAATAATGAAACCGCGGAAATTCTCAATCAGTTTATGACTCAATTAGAAAATCAGGAGTTTACTTCCGGAATAATCAAAGAGCATATTCACAAATTCGCTGAAGAAAAAGGCCTCGGAATGGGAAAAATCATGATGCCGTTACGCCTTGCCCTGGTTGGTGAACTGAAAGGTCCCGATGTTCCCGATATTATGGAACTGCTCGGAAAAGAGGAAGTAACTGCCCGTATTGCTGAAGCTGCCACGAAATTGGGACAAGCATCATAAATTTTAGTACATTTGAACATTATTTGCTGATATCATAATGGAATATTTAGAATTTGAAAAGCCGATTGAAGAACTGATGGAACAGTACCAAACCTGCTCTCTTGTAGGCGAGGATACGGGTGTTGATGTGAAACTGGCTTGTGCGCAGATTGAAGATAAAATAATCGAAAAAAAGAAAGAAATCTACGGAAATCTTACTCCGTGGCAGCGCGTACAACTGTCGCGTCATCCGGACAGACCTTACACACTCGATTTTATTAACGGAATTGTGGACGAAGGAAGTTTCCTGGAACTTCACGGAGACCGAAATTTTGCAGACGATCCTGCCATGATTGGCGGACTTGCAACCATCGACGGAAACCGTGTGATGCTGATTGGAACGCAAAAAGGACGTACTACAAAAGAAAGACAACGCAGAAGATTCGGGATGAGTAATCCTGAAGGTTACAGAAAAGCGCTGCGCCTGATGAAACTTGCGGAAAAATTCAAAATTCCTGTGGTAACGCTGATTGACACGCCCGGAGCTTATCCCGGACTGGAAGCAGAAGAAAGAGGTCAGGGTGAGGCAATTGCGCGCAATATTTACGAAATGACCACGATGAAAACACCGATTTTCTGCTACATCGTTGGGGAAGGTGCAAGTGGCGGCGCACTCGGAATTGGGGTAGGAAATAAAGTGTACATGATGGAAAATACCTGGTATACGGTAATTGCACCGGAAAGCTGCTCATCGATTCTGTGGAGAAACTGGGATCATAAAGAAGATGCTGCAAATGCGCTGAAACTAACGCCTGCAGATGCACTTCACCATAAATTCATCGACGGAATCATTGAAGAACCGCTTGGCGGTGCACATTACGATCCGAAAACTGCTTTTCAAAACCTGAAAAGTTCGATTGTTCATAACATTCAGGCTTTCTCTAAATTCAGCGGACCTGAACTCTGCAGTCAAAGGCAGGATAAATTTATCGCAATGGGACAATTTACCGGCTAGAAGCCATAATCAATGAAAATAAAGAAGTCAGTTCACGTGTTCTGACTTTTTTAATTGTTTCAGACAGGAAATCATCTGAGTGTTAAGGTGATATCCCGCATGATATTCTTGCTTGAACTGTATTTTGCATTACAGACATCCGTGGTTAATGTATAAGAGCCCTTATCAACCAGGATATAGTTTTTTGTATTGGCATTGACGTTGAGGTTATAGAATTTCCGTCCGCTGAACTTCACGATAATATTGCATTTCGATCTGTTCATAATTTCCACATAAGCTTCCCTTTTGTTCGGATCATTGTTGAATAAATGCGTTAAAACCTTGGCTGCCTGATTTGCTTCGGCGCTGGTTCCTCTTCTCGCCTCCTTTCTGGCTTCTTTCACTACTTTGCCGGCGGTGAGCGGCTGAACTCTTGGTTTTGCCTCCGCGTCATTTTTTGGGACACCGATTAATGTCAGCAGTTTGGAACGAAGTGCCGGCGTTTTCGGATGCTCGGGATTGGCTTTTATGAATGTTGCAATTACCTGCTGATCGTTGCTCATTTCAGCATATTCCGCGGTGATAACGTCTTCATTTTTATTAATGGGTTTCTTTTGCGAAAATGCCACAGAAAAGGCAATCAGCATAAAAAATATGTATATTCTATTCATTATTGGTGTTATTTTACGAAAGTAAAGTTAATTAAAAACGCAGAAACAACGTTTTTAGTTTATGATTAAATGATTATCTTTGCAGCGCTCAAAATCAGAGCCAAAAACAGGTATTAAAAAATAAAAATTAACTGATATGTACACACCGGTAGCTGCAGATGTAGCTAAATTGAGAAACACAACGGGCGCAGGAATGATGGACTGCAAAAAAGCACTAGTTGAAGCTGAAGGCGATTTCGAAAAAGCAATTGAAATCCTTAGAAAAAAAGGACAGAAAGTTGCTGCGAACAGAGCCGACAGAGAATCTACAGAAGGTGCTGTAATTGCAAAAGTGAACGATGACAAAACCCGCGGAGTAATCATCGCGCTTAACTGCGAAACTGATTTCGTAGCGAAGAACGAAGATTTCGTAAAACTCGCTCATGATCTTGCTGAACTTGCACTGGACAAATCCAAAGATGAATTCCTTGCTGCAGATTACAAAGGAATTTCTGTTTCTGACAAACTTACTGAGCAAACCGGCGTTATCGGGGAAAAAATTGAAGTAGGTTCATTCGAAACTATAGAAGGTCCTTTCCTTGGAGCATACATCCACGCTGGAAACAAGATCGCTTCTATCGTTTCTCTTTCTGAAAATGTTGGTGGTGCCGAGGAAGCTGCAAAATCTGTAGCGATGCAGGTTGCTGCAATGAATCCTATCGCGCTGGACGAATCCAAAGTAAGCCAGGAAACTATCGACAGAGAACTTGAAATAGAAAAAGAACTCCTTTTGAAAGAAGGCAAGCCGGAGAATATCATCGACAATATTCTTAAAGGTAAAATGCAGCGTTTTTACAAGGACAATACACTGGTTCACCAGTCGTACATCAAGGACAACAACATCTCCGTTGCAGATTATGTAACATCTGTAAACGACGGTCTGAAAGTTTTGGGCTACGTTAGAGTAAGCCTTACGTAGATCTTTTCCATACAAACTTAAATCCCGCAGATCACTGATTTGCGGGAATTTTTATGCTCATTATTTTGTGAATATAAATGAACGTTTACAAAAATATCACTACCGATAAGAGTTTTGGTTTCTTAAAAACCATTATAATAAGCTAAGGATAACAAATACAGAAATTATTTATTATTTTTATAAAAATTTTAACATTAAACTGTTCTTATGTCAAGAGGTTTGTTTTTAATACTTCTGATTTTTCTGGTAAGTAATATGAAAGGACAGCAGGATTGTTCTTCCGCCATTCCTCTCTGCAGCCAGGCAGACTTCAGTTACAGTTCTTCCGGAGTGGGGGCAGAGTATGAAGGGTTTCCAGGTTGTGCTCACGAAAATCATTCAGCATGGTACGTATTTACCATTGCAACGCCAGGTACACTTACTTTTTCTTTAACACCGTCTTATAATTTCATCAATTTAGACTGGAGTGTATATGGACCGGCATACACCTGTGGATCAGCAATGTCACCTATTCGGTGCAGATTGCAGCGCCCTTTCCAAATATTCCTGGCTCAGCTGTCACGGGCCTGAACATGACCAGTACGATAACCCACTCCAATTTTGCAAATGGCAACTCAGCATTTTGCAGGTATCTGGATGTGCTCGCCGGAGAAACGTACTATCTACTCGTTAATAACAGTACCACACAAAATGTTACTTATACCCTAACGTGGGGAGGTACGGCAACCTTATTGTCGCCGTTCAGCAATCCTGCGTTGGCACCAAATCCTTTCCTGCAGCCTGGCCCGCAAAATGACGGTACTGTACCGATGTGCAATGGCAGCCAAACCGTGAACTTAAGCAGTTATACTTCCACCATTATCAATGGAAATGCTAATTTCCAGGTACAGTATTATACTTCACCCAATGACGCCATAAACGGCACATCGCCTGTTAACACACCTGTAACGGCAGTACCCGGTGCCACCTACTATTACACCATAGCATATACCGGAACAACCAACCCTCCCATTGCCGCATATGAGTGTAAGGAGCTGCGAACCATAAAATTTACGGATGCTTCTATCTCCCTAAATAATGCAGTACTTACAGAATGTGCATCGGGCAATACCGGGCAGGCAGTATTTAACCTCACTTCAGTTTCGGGAATAATGTATGGAGGAACCGCAACGGTAACTCGAAAATATTATCCTTCGCTCGCAGACATGAATGCCGGAACCAACGAAATTACGAATTTGACCAATTATCTCTCCGGACCGGCAACCATCTATGTAAAATTTACCAACATATACAATTGTACCAACTCCGCAACCATGTCGCTACAGATAACACCGGGCGTTACGGCACAAAATGCCGTTTTAACCAGTTGCACCAATGCAGGGAGTCAAAATATGGGCACCTTCAACCTTAATTCGGCACCGACCAGCACAGATCCCGGCGTGATAAAATCTTATTACCCTACTTTGCAGGATGCACAGAACCAAACCAACGCTATTGCGACACCTACGGCATATATAGCTGCTAGCTCGGAAGTATTTGTAAGGGTAACAAATGCTGCCGGGTGTTTCGCCATTGTGAAAATAACGCTTAATGTGGTGCAGTTTGCTGCAAACCCTTTACAAGACATACAAGTTTGTTCCGGTGAAATGGCAGTGCTGGATGCGGGTCCAGGTTACGAAACTTATCTTTGGAGCACTGGGGCAACCAGTCAAACGATCAGTGTACCGCCCGGCAGTTATTGGTTAGAGGTAAGCAAAAGCGGCTGCAGTAGTAAATTCACTGCCACCGTTTCTGCATTTCAAAACCCTGTAATTGCCCATGTGGAGATCACCAACAATACCGCTACGGTAACTGCCACTGGCGGCATGCCACCTTACCAGTACTCTATCAATGGCACTACTTGGCAGGCTTCCAACATAATCTCCGGTTTACCCAGAGGCGAAATAACCGTATTTGTAAAAGATCAGAACGACTGCACACCAGCACAAACCGAAATAACTGTTCCCAACCTTATAAATGCAATTACACCCGACGGAGATCTGATTAATGATGAACTGGACTACCACGAGCTGGCGGACAAAAAAAATTTTAGTTTCAAAATCTTCGACCGCTATGGTAAAGAAGTGTACCATTCCGAAAAGGCAAAAAATTACAAATGGAACGGTAGATTTCAAGGCAAAGCAGTACATACCGGTACTTACTGGTATTTAGTTACATGGGAAGAGCCTTCTGGTGAAACAGTGAAATACACAGGCTGGATTCTTGTGAAGAACTAAGATATTTTAAGGAATTTCCTGTAAAATCCTCCACTGTAATTTGGAGGATTTTTTTATGTAAAGTTTTGGAAATTAATATATAAATTTGTCTCCCTTTATTCTGTATATGAAAAAACTTTTACCGTTTTTCCTTTTTTTCTATTCATTTCTGAGTTTTGCGCAGCTGGATACTGATCACTGGTTTGCACCGTTTGCAGCGCGAGCCGGAATTGGCCAGTATGACGGCGCTTTGTACTTGTCCACAAACGAAATCACGCCATTCAGCGTACAGGTTTTTAACAATAATACATTGTTTTCAACCGTCACCGTAAGCAAAGGAAATCCCGTTACCGTGAGCATTCCATCTTCTATGATGATTGCAACTTCACAAAGCCAGATGCATACTGCGGTAAATAAAGGGCTTTATCTGAAGGGAACACGAAAATTTTACGCCAGTTACCGGTTTGCCGTTATTAATCACGCTGAAATCATCACCTCAAAAGGACTTGCCGGTTTGGGTACGAGTTTTCACACGGCGATGGCGCCATTAACTTCCAATCACTCTGCAACCAACTCCACCATTGGAGTCGTTGCTACTGAAAATAACACCACAGTTACCGTTTCAGATTATGGCGCCGGTGTAGATTTCACCGATGGCTACAACATGCCTGCGAGAACTTTTACACTGAACCGTGGACAGTCGTACATTCTGGAAACCAGCCCGTTCACGAATTCCGCAAACATGGATGGTCTTGTCGGTGCAAAAATTACCGCGGATAAGGCAATTGCTGTAACAAACGGTAATTTCAACGGCATTTATACGGTTTACAATTTATCCAATCAGGATATTCTGATGGATCAGGCTGTTCCGCTGGAGCGCCTCGGCAAAGATTTCGGGATCGTCATCGGAAACGGCACACCTTCTTCCGGAATGGAAGCTGTTCTGGTAGTTGCCACGGTAAATAACACACAGTTAACCGTGAACGGGAATCCGTACGGCACAGTGCTAAATGCGGGTGATTACACCCTGATATCAGGAACCAATTACGTGAGCCACGGTAATTTACACTACAATTTGAGTGTTAATTCCACTGAAAATATTTACGTTTACCAGCTGCTTGCAGGTGCTTCCAATTCCAGCGAATATCCTGCGGGAGGTTTTAATTATATTCCTCCTTTAAGTTGCTTTTTACCAAATCAGGTGGATGAAATCGGACTAATCAACCAGATGCTCAACACCAGTTACGAAACAAAACTGAATATTCTGACACAGGCAGGTGCTGTAGTTACGGTTAACGGAAATCCGATGGCTGCGTTCAACGGTCCTTATCCGCTTCCCGGAAATCCGCAATGGGTAACTTATTCCGTGAATAATGTGTCGGGAAATATTACCGTTAACTCCACGAAATCCGTTACTGCAGGAATTGCAGCAGGCAGTGGCGCTGTTGGCTATGGCGGATATTTCGCAGGGTTCAGTTCTGTGCCAGTAATTGCAAAATCCGGCGACTGCTACAATGGGGTTTTGCTTCAGGTGGACAACAGCTACGATTCATACCAGTGGCTGCTGAACGGCGTCGCGATTCCCGGAGCTACCTCTTTCTCAATCAATCCACAGCTTTATGGCAGTGGAACCTATACAGTGCTCATCACAAAAAACAACTGTGAAACAAAACTGACGGAGCCGTATACTTTTGTAGTTTGTCCACCGATTGCAACCACTACAGTAAATATCGGATCCTGTAATGTTCATACCATAAGTCCTGCATTCAGTACCAGCACTCAGGCAATTGTACCGAATAAAACCGCGATTATCGCGTTACCGGTGAACGGAACGGCAACAGTAAATTCTACTACAGGAATCATTACCTACACGCCAAACGCAGGCCTTACTGTAGATTCAACAGATGAATTTGTATATTACATCGAAGGAAACGGAAATCCGGCTGATACAGAATATTTTAGAGTAATACTGAATATTGACGTACTTCAGACGAACAATACTGTACTGACGGAATGTGCTTCGCCGGCAGGAACTGCAACATTCGACCTCACTACTGCTGTGGTAACTCCGGATTCCGGAACTACCTCAACGTATTTTTCGGATGCGGCAATGACCAATCAAATCACCAATTCGACAGCATATGTTTCTGCCGGCGGAACAGTGTACGTGCGGGTTACCTCTTCTTTTGGCTGTATGAAAAATGCTGAGATTTCACTTACGGTAAATCCTGCTGCCAACCTTAACACCACAAATTTTAACGGAGCGCTGTGCGATGATGATTTTGACGGAACTGTACCTGTAAATTTTGCTGCAGTAACGCAACAAATTACAGCAAACCCTGCGACAGTTCAGGTTCGTTACTACCTGAATGCTGCTGATGCCGCCGCCGGAAACGCCAACAATTTACCGGTAAACTGGACTTACAATGCACCAACTACTGTCTATGTCCGTGCAGAGCCGCTTACCGGAAACTGTCCTGCAGTTCTTGGACAGATCGATTTTTCAATTGGAAACAGGCTGACACTCACCACACTTGATTATCAGCAGATTGTATGTGATGCCGGTGCGAACGGAAATGAAACAGTGGATCTGAATTCCTTTAAACCTTCTTTCACAGCGGATGCGGCGGTGAATTTAACATTCCACGGAACTCTGGCTGATGCACAGAATAATGTTAATCCTGTTGCAGCAAATCAAACGATTACCGGAACCGGCATTTTTTATATCCGTTTTGAAAAAGCAGGTGAATGTCCGAACGTAGCGAAAATAACGCTCACTTTGGCGACCGTAACGTCCACCAATGCGGTACTGACTGAATGTGCGGGCATAAATGGTTCTGCTGTATTCGATCTTACCACGGCCAATGTCACAACTTTTCCGGGTGCAGTGGTTACTTATTTTTCGGACGCGGCTCTAACTTCGCCAATTGGCGTGCCAAATGCGTATAATGCTTTTTCCACTGTGGTTTATGCAGTAATTACCTCGCCGAACGGTTGTACAGCTACTTCACAGATAACTCTGACAGTAAATCCATTACCAAATGTGAATACTGCAAACTTCAATGCTGCTTTATGCGACGAAAATTTTGACGGGATTATAAATGTGAATTTCGCATCCATTACGCCGCAAATTGTGAACACTCCTGCTTCAATTACGATACGCTATTACCTGAACGCTGCAGATGCGAATGCGGGCAACGCCAATACGCTTCCGAATAACTGGACCTACACCACGCCAACCACTGTTTACGTTCGTGTAGACGGTATTGCAGGCAGTTGTGCACCGGCAATCGGTCAGATTAATTTTACAATCGGCAACAGTATTCCGCTTAATACGCAGAACGGTGTAATAGACTTTTGTGACCCTAATCTTGATGGCTCAGAGACTGTAAATCTGCAGACTTTTGTGAATCTCTTCACTCTAAGCCCTGCTGTAACAGCTACTTTTCACAGTTCACTGGCTGATGCACAAAATGATGTAAATCCGCTGAATAATACGCAGACATTAACAGGTACGCATACTTTTTATGTACGTTTTGAAAGCAATACAGGGCAGTGTCCGGCAACTGCAACGCTGCAGATTACACTGAAAGCTCCGAAAAGTTCCACAACGCTTACAGACCAGACCATTTGTCCGGGAACAACTACTGTTCTGGATGCAGGTTCAGGATTCACCAGTTATCTGTGGAGCACAGGTGACAATACACAGACCGTAACGGTTGGTCCGGGATCTTACTTTGTTGACCTCGGATTTAACGGATGTATCTACAGACAATATGTAACGGTATATGCAGCTGATACACCGGTAATAACAAAAATAGATGTTACCGGAAGCACTGCAACCATTTTCGTTACAGGAGGAACTCCGCCGTACGAATATTCAGTCGATGGCTCGCCGTTCCAGGCATCCAATGTATTTTACGGATTGGGAAGAGGGCTTCATACGGTTACCGTTCGCTCTGCTGACCGTTGTTTTCCTGTCTCGAAAGAGTTTCTGGTTCTGGATCTCATCAATGCGATAACACCGAACGGAGACGGATACAATGACGTGCTCGATTACCGCGATCTTCGGGTGAAGGAAAACGTTTCGATAGAAATCGTAGACCGTTATGGTGCAGTGGTTTACCGTTCTGAAAACAAAAACTATGTATGGGACGGAAAAGCAGGGGGCCGACCGTTAACCAGTGGGTCATATTGGTATGTAATACGTTGGACAGAACCCGATACAAAAGATCAAAAAACCTACTCGGGTTGGATTTTATTAAAGAATGTTCAATAATAATCTGATGAAGTCGCAGATAAGAATAATTTTTTATTAAATTTGTCACAATTCGAAACTTAGTTGAAATGAAAAAATATTTACTTTTTATTTTCATGCTGTTATTTACTGCAACTGCGTTGCATGCACAGCGTGATACAGAACACTGGTTTGCTCCGATGAAACAGCACTCGGGTTCCTCCAATCAGCAGGAACTGTTTTTCTCAACGGATATCGTCGATCCTTTCGTTGTTACCATTTACAGTAACAACATCGCTTTGGGTACGGTTACGGTGAGCAAAGGAAATCCTCAACGATTTGTTGTACCGATGGACCG